>NZ_CP147250.1:2045000-3269546 GCF_017316305.2 Enterococcus sp. DIV1094 | reverse complement strand
ATTCCAAATACGATCTAATAATGTATCTCGATCGATCACTCGATCTTTGCGTTTCATGAAATAAACGAGCAGTTCAAATTCTTTTGGCGTCAGTTCGATCGGCTGATCCTCGATCGTGACTTGATAGTTCGTCAAATCAGCTCTGATCTGTCCAATCGATAAATATTCTGGTTCAGCTTCATCCGGTTGTGTTTTTCGTGGTTCGATCCTACGAAAGATTGCTTTCATCCGTGCAAGGACTTCTCGTGGACTGAAAGGTTTTGTCAAATAATCATCTGCGCCGATCTCAAGTCCAATGATTCGATCGACTTGGTCATCTTTAGCGGTCAGGATCAATATCGGTGTTTCATTTTTTTCTTGACGGAGTTTTTGAGTGATCGCGATTCCGTCGATCGAAGGGAGCATCACATCTAAAATAATGAAATCATATGAATGTTCCACGGCAAGATCAAGACCTTCTTGACCATCAGCGGCACTGGTTACTTTATAACCTTCTTTTTCAAGATTGAAAGTCAGTAATGTTACAATTGAGGGTTCGTCATCGACAACTAATACTTTTTTCATAAATTCTCCTTTTGATAAATTTCATCTCTTTTATTTTAGCACAGAATCAGGGTCAAGGACTATTTAACCAGCTAAATAAATGGTATAATATAAAAGCAATTTGCTCAGTTAAAGGAGAAAACGTACGATGATCGGAATCAGTGCTTGTTTAGGTGGTGTTTTGTGTCGTTATGATGGTCGAGATAAAGCGATCCCTGCATTAAAAAAACTTGTGGCAGAAGGTCAAGCGATCATGATCTGTCCCGAAGTAGCAGGGGGCTTGCCCATTCCAAGAGAACCAGCAGAAATCGTTGGCGGTGATGGATTTGATGTTTGGCATCAGCGGGCAAAAGTTTTGACGGTCTCTGGTGAAGATGTCACCGAAGTGTATAAAAGTGGGGCAATCAAAGCCTATCAACGACTCAAGGAAAAACAGATCTCAACGTTGATCCTAAAAGCAAATAGTCCTTCTTGCGGTTCGACAAGCATTTATGACGGCACTTTTTCTGGAACGTTGAAAGAAGGCACTGGCGTAGCCACCGCCTATTTTCTCCAACAAAAAATCAGTGTCTGCTCAGAAGAAGAGTGGATGGATCAACGAGGTGAGTTGAATGGAAATTGAAAAAACCAATCGGATGAATGCTCTTTTTGAATTTTATTCGACACTGTTGACTGAAAAACAGATGAACTATATGGAATTATATTATGCAGATGATTTTTCACTGGGAGAAATAGCTGAAGAATATGAAGTCAGTCGTCAAGCAGTCTATGATAATATCAAACGTACGAGCAAGATCTTGGAGAATTACGAAAAAAAACTCCATCTTTTTTCTGATTATGTCGTTCGTGAACAGTTGTTGACGGAATTGACGCACTATATCAATGAACAGTATCCTGAAGACCAAACGCTTCAAGGATATATCAAAAAGATCCAAGAAATCGAAGAATAACAAAAAGGAATGAAAAAAATATGGCATTTGAAAGCTTAACTGAACGCCTGCAACAGGCGATGTCAAAGTTACGAAAAAAAGGAAAAGTCTCTGAAGCTGACGTCAAGGAAATGATGCGCGAGATCCGTCTTGCGTTATTAGAAGCCGATGTCAACTTACAAGTCGTCAAAGATTTTACAAAACGTGTGCGGGAACGCGCTGTCGGCGCAGAAGTACTCGATAGTCTTTCACCTGCGCAACAAATCGTAAAAATCGTTGACGAAGAATTAACGATCACTTTAGGATCAGAAACCGTTGAACTAAATAAATCGCCTAAGATCCCGACAGTCATCATGATGGCCGGTTTACAAGGGGCAGGTAAAACTACATTTACTGGTAAGTTAGCGAACTATTTGAAGAAAAACGAAAATGCTCGCCCTTTATTGATTGCCGGTGACGTGTATCGTCCTGCTGCGATCGACCAATTGAAAGTTTTAGGACAACAATTAGATGTTCCTGTGTTTGATATGGGTACGGATGTTAGTCCAGTAGAAATCGTTCGCCAAGGGATGGAACTCGCAAAAGAAAAGAAAAATGATTATGTCTTGATCGATACAGCCGGACGTTTACACATCGATGAAACATTGATGGATGAATTGAAACAAATCAAAGACTTGACGCAACCAAACGAAATCTTACTCGTCGTCGATGCGATGACCGGGCAAGATGCGGTCAATGTTGCGGATAGCTTCAATCAACAGTTAGGGATCACTGGGGTCGTCATCACAAAATTAGATGGGGATACTCGTGGGGGTGCTGCGCTGTCGATCCGTTCCGTTACTGGTGCACCAATCAAATTCATCGGTTCTGGTGAGAAGTTGACCGACTTAGAAGTCTTCCATCCAGATCGAATGGCTAGTCGTATCCTTGGTATGGGGGATATGTTGACGCTGATCGAAAAAGCGCAACAAGACTATGATGAGAAAAAAGCAGAAGAGCTTGCGCAAAAAATGCGCGAGAACTCATTTGATTTCAATGACTTCATCGAACAGTTAGATCAAGTGATGGGCATGGGACCAATCGAAGACCTGCTAAAAATGATTCCGGGAATGAATCAAATGCCAGGGATCGAAAACATCAAGGTCGATCCAAAAGATGTGGAACGTAAAAAAGCAATGGTTTATTCAATGACCCCTGCTGAACGTGAAAATCCAGATCTATTGAATCCAAGCCGTCGTCGTAGAATCGCTGCTGGTTCAGGAAACAGCGTCGTTGAAGTCAATCGCATGATCAAGCAGTTCAAAGAATCCCGTAAGATGATGCAACAAATGTCTAAAGGGGATATGAACATTCCTGGCATGGACCAAATGTTTGGCACAGGTGTCAAAGGGAAATTAGGAAAAATGGCGATGAATCGCATGATGAAGAAAAACAAAAAGAAAAAGAAGAAAAAGAAATAATCGGTGACCACGTAGAAAAAAGCTTCGAAGACGTATCTAGTTTTGTCTTCGGAGTTTTTTTATCCACTGTTTTAAGATGTTAAAGAGAGAGGGAGATGAAATCGATGAAACGATGTCCATGGAGTGAATCAACTGAAAACATGCGCACCTACCATGATACAGTTTGGGGCGTACCTGAATACGATGACCAAAAACTATACCGCAAATTGATGCTCGATATCAACCAAGCAGGACTTAGCTGGCAAACGATTTTGAATAAAAGTGATGCGTTTGATGAAGCCTATGATCAGTTTGACCTTGAAAAAGTTGCCAAATACGATGACAACAAAATCGAAGAATTGCTGGATAATAAAGGCATCATTCGTAATCGTCGGAAAATCGAAGCCGCGATCACTAACGCACGAGCAGTACTAGCAATGCAAGCAACCGGACAAAGTTTTTCTGATTATCTCTGGTCTTTTGTGGATGGTGAAGTTGTCACCGGCAATTACAAAGACCAAAGTGAAGTGCCAACCACTAGCGAACTTTCTGATCGTATCGCCAAAGACCTGAAAAAACGGGGATTCAAATTTATTGGCAGTACGACTATCTATGCCTTTTTAGAAGCAGTAGGGATCATCAACGATCATTTAGTGACTTGTTTCCGTCACGGAGAAGTCAAACCTTAAAGGAGGAGCATGTATGTCTAAAGTCATTTTTTATGGTGCAATCAGTCTGGATGGCTATTTAGCCACAAGCAACGATGACTTGCAGTGGCTCTTTGATACGCCAACAGGAGAGAAAACGACCTATGATGCATTCTACCAAACGATCGATACGACGATCATGGGCAGAAAAACCTATGAAGAAGCAAAAAAATATTTAGATACAGCCAAGATCTATCCAGAAAAAAATAATTATGTATTTTCGACAGATATAGAATTACAGTTAGAGGATGCGACAGTCGTTCATGAAGATCCTGTTCGTTTTATCAAAGAATTGCAGGAATCTAGCGAACAAAGGATCTGGGTAGTTGGTGGAGGAAGTCTACTTAAACCGATCATTGAGCATCAACTGATCGATGAATGGTACATTCAAATTGCTCCTGTATTACTTGGGAAAGGGATTCGTCTTTTTCAAGAAGGAGACTATGTACAGCGTTATCAATTGGTGGACACCAAACGCTTTGGTGAGTTTATTGAACTTCATTATCGAAAAAAATAGCCGTTGTTTACAAAGAAAAACCACGAAACTGAAAGCTGTTTCGTGGTTTTTTTGTAAACATAGGTAATATCAAGCGTTCAATTTTTCAGCGAAATCAAGATACGCATCTAAAATCGTTCGGAAGAAATCAACAGTTCCTTGGATAATGTTGCCATCTTCATCAAGTAAGTTAGTGATATTTCCGATATACGCTTCTGGTTGTTGTAACGTTGGAACATTTAAAAAGACCAATGATTGACGCAAATGATGATTTGCCCCAAAACCACCGACGCCACCAGGAGAAGCAGTAACTACTAACCCAGGTTTTTTATCCCAAACGCTTTGACCATAAGGACGTGAACCAACATCCAATGCGTTTTTCAATACAGCTGGTACGGAACGATTATACTCAGGAGTCACAAATATCACGCCGTCTAAATCTTTGACCTCTTCACGGAAACGTGTCCATTCGGCAGGTGTTTGCTCAGGTGTTTCAATGTCTTCGTTATAAAAAGGAAGGTCATCGATTTTTATAAATACAGGCTCGTATCCTTCCGGTAATAAGTCCGCAAAAGTTTCTGCAACTTTCTTATTGTATGAATCTTTTCTTAAACTTCCGATGAAAAAACCAATTTTCTTTGTCATAAAACAATTCCTCCTTCAAACTTTCTATATTTATCTTACTAAAAATAAGTAAACCGAGCAAATAAAAAGACTTAGGTTATTTATTGTGAGAGATTAAGTAAGAAAATAGTTAAGAAATCGGCTATTTGGAAGGAAAAGGAAAGCGCTCTTGATCCTCAATCCATCACTATAGAAGTAATTGAAAAGCTTGCTACCAGTATCAAGAAACAATAAAAGTTGAAAAAAATCAGACTGTAAAGAAAAAAAGCTTTACAGGGTAAAAAAAAACTGGTACACTACATCTTGTGAATAAAACAATGGAGGTGGAAATATATAATGGCAGTTAAAATCCGTTTAAAACGTATGGGTTCTAAAAAGAGTCCTTTTTACCGTATCGTCGTAGCTGATTCACGTTCTCCTCGTGATGGACGTTTCATCGAAACTGTAGGTACTTACAATCCTTTGAAAGACCCTGCAGAAGTAGTTTTAAAAGAAGATTTAGTACTTGACTGGTTATCAAAAGGTGCACAACCTTCAGATACAGTACGTAACATCCTTTCAAAAGAAGGCGTTATGAAAAAACATCATGAAGCTAAATTCTCAAAGAAATAAGGTGACCGGATATGAAAGATTTAAGCGAATTAGTCTTAACAATCGTTCGTCCGTTAGTTACTTATCCTGATCAGGTCCAGTTAGAAGTCGTTGAGTCGCAAGATTTTTACGAATATAATCTAACGGTGGCTCCCGAAGATATTGGTCGTATCATCGGTAAACAAGGGCGAGTTGCAAAAGCAATCCGCACAATCGTTTACGGAGTACGGATCAACGCACCGAAAAAAGTGCGTTTGAATATCATCGACAATAAGGAATAAACTGTTTCGTTTTTGCGAAACAGTTTTTTTTTATATTCCTTAGAGGTCTTATTTGGCAAAAATAGGTACAAAGCGTATCCTTAATAGTAAGAGAGGAGTGTGTTTCTAATGAAAAAAATAGGTTTGGTCAGTTTGTTTGCAGTCGCTTTACTAGGTGCTTGTCAAGCACCAAGAGAAACGACCCAAGAAACAACAAATGAAAGTGTTCGTACGACAGAAACAAGTACTTCAAAGGAAGAAGCAAGTACTTCAAATGAAGAAATGAGTTCATCTTCCACAAGTAGTAATGAGACAAATGATTCGTCAGCTGAAACGAGTACAAGTACACAAGAAAATTCGACTCAAACTGCCTTCGAGCAATTAAAAAAAGAACATCCTGATACACCAATGCCGCAGGATATCCCAACTGCGTCAGCTCATTTGAACATTGCAGCAACCATGACAAAACAAGGTTTTTCTGTTTTATACTATCAATCAGAGCAAGCACTACCGTTGAATGACGCATCATTGAATCAAGCAGAACCAATCGCCTCTTATCTTTATCAAGATGGCTTCGCGTCTTCCCAAGAAACACTGAATACCATCCAGCCATTTACGATCGATACTGGTGGCAGACAAGTCGATCTCGGCTATAATATCGTCGGTTATCAACAAGGCGCTGCTGGTTCTTCGATTCTTGAATGGCAAGAAGGAAATTGGCGTTTACGTATACGTGCCAGCAATATAGAAGGGCAAGATCCCGTTCCTTTGGCTAAACAGATCGTGACTTACTTAGAATCTGCACGATTACCAGCCCCAGAAAAAGTCGGAACCATTGAGATCAATATGACCGACGGGACGAGTCAAAACACGCGGATCATTTGGCAAAAACCAACCACTGTTTATACGATCACGAACCAAGATTCAATGAATGCACTAAAAATGGCTGTTTCGATGGAACAACAATAAAAGAAGACTAGAATTGCCGAGTGCCGCATGCTAAAATAAACAGGAAACTGTAGATGCACTCTGGAACTGAAAGTAAGAGAAGAACGAATGAGCAGAGTGACAAGAATCATGAAAGAAATGAGGACAAAAGTTGACTGAATATCTAAATGTTGGCAAGATTGTAAATACCCAAGGAATCAAAGGCGAAGTCCGTGTCATCTCAACCACAGATTTTCCTGAAGAACGCTATAAAAAAGGATCAATCTTGACACTCTTCCAAGAAGGAAAAGCACCCGTAGAATTAACGGTCAAGAACCATCGAAAACACAAAAACTTTGATTTACTCAGCTTTGAAAATCATCCTTCGATCAATGATGTTGAAAAATACCGCGATGGCATTTTACGTGTCTCAAAGGAAGATTTGGTTGAACTGACAGAAAATGAGTATTATTACCATGAAATCATTGGACTAAAGGTGATCGATGAAAACGAAAAAGAACTAGGAAAAATCAAAGAAATTTTATCGCCTGGTGCAAATGACGTTTGGGTCATCCAACGACCTAAGAAAAAAGACGCACTGATTCCTTATATCGATTCCGTTGTTCAAGAAGTCGATGTTGAAAATGGCTTGGTCCGTGTGACATTATTAGAAGGGTTGATCGATGATGAAGATTGACGTATTGACTCTTTTTCCACGAATGTTTGAAGGGCCGATGGGCGAATCGATCATTGGAAAAGCCGTCGCAAAAGAATTGCTAGAAATCAATGTATCAAATTTCCGTGAGTATTCGGATAACAAACATCAAACGGTTGATGATTATCCATATGGTGGTGGGGCAGGCATGTTATTGAAAGTCCAACCGATCTATGACAATATCAAAGCAATCGAGGAAAAACATCCAGAAACAAAAAAACGGGTGATTCTACTTGATCCGGCAGGGAAACCATTCAACCAAAAAATGGCAGAAGAATTTTCTGAAGAAGAACACCTTATCTTTATTTGTGGGCATTACGAAGGCTATGATGAGCGCATCCGCTCACTTGTAACGGATGAAGTATCTCTAGGTGATTACGTCCTGACAGGTGGCGAGCTAGGCGCAATGGTCATGATCGATGCTACTGTTCGTCTATTGCCTGATGTGTTAGGAAATCAAACATCTGCACAAACCGACTCTCATTCTACTGGTTTACTTGAACATCCACAATATACAAGACCAGCAGAATTCAAAGACATGAAAGTGCCAGAAGTATTGACCAACGGCAATCATAAATTGATTGAAGAATGGCAACTAAAAGAATCCTTACGTCGGACATATTTGCGACGCCCTGATATGTTGGAAAAACTCGAAATGACCCCACAAATGGAAAAAATGCTCTCTGAGATCAAAAAAGAAGAAGCATGATGTGTCACAAAAACCGAAAATTTTCTTTACACTCACTTTAGAATGTGATAATATTCTATGGTGAGTGTAAAAACACTTAACTATTACGATGTTCCGCTGTGAGAAACTACTCATAAGAATGTTTGGAATAAGGAGAAGAAAACAATGAATCCATTAATCGAAGAATTAACAAAAGAACAACTACGTTCTGACATCCCAGCTTTCCGCCCTGGTGACACTGTACGTGTTCACGCGAAAGTTGTCGAAGGTACTCGTGAACGTATCCAGTTATTTGAAGGTGTTGTAATCAAACGCCGTGGTGCTGGAATCAGCGAAACTTATACAGTACGTAAAGTTTCTAACGGTGTAGGCGTTGAGCGTACATTCCCATTGCACACACCACGTGTTGCGAAAATCGAAGTTGTCCGTTACGGTAAAGTACGTCGTGCAAAATTGTACTACTTACGTGCATTACACGGAAAAGCAGCTCGTATCAAAGAAATCCGTCGTTAATTTCTTATTATCAGACAGAGGAAGAACCCTTGAATTTTCAAGGGTTCTTTTTTTGTCGTTAGAAATCTGTTTACGCCGTGGTACCAGCTATGCTATAGTAAAAGTGAAATCAAATGAAAGAAGGTGAGTATAATGAAAAAAAATATCAACCAACCGAAGCTCTTTGTGAACTTGAATTTATCATACTCACCATGGATAGTTGTCTAGTATTGATTGTAAATGCTAACGATAGTGATGGAATGTTGATAACTTTGTGATTCGCAAATGAGCGGGTCATAAAGTTTTTTTATTTCTAACTATCAAAGGAGTATCAATATGACATCAAACAAACATCATGCTTCACTTACTCGTGGTAGGATTACAGTTAGTTATGGAAGTACCTACCATATTCTGAGTAATGATGAAGAAATTTCAGCAAAATTGTCGGGTTCACTGAGACACCAAGCGGCTTCGCAAAGTGAATTACCGGTTGTTGGTGATTGGGTGAAATTCCAACTATTACCGGATAATAAAGGCATCATTCATTTTGTCGAAGAGCGATTCTCTAAAGTTTCTAGAAAAACCTCGGGCAACCGTTCCGACGAACAAATCATCGCAACTAATATCGATTGGCTTTTTATTGTGAGTAGTTTAAATAACGATTTTAATCTACGAAGAATCGAACGCTATTTAGTCGCTGGTAAACAAAGTGGCGCTAAACCAGTGATCATTCTTACGAAAGCTGACCTGTGTTCGACGATCGATCTATATCTCGTTCCACTGTATGCGTTAACGACAGATATTATTGTTACTAGTTTTGGCGATGATAAAGGTATCCAACAAATCGCAGACTTATTAGCAGACGGGCAAACAGGCGCACTCGTTGGTTCCTCAGGTGTGGGGAAATCAACACTCATCAATCGATTGGTGCAGAATGAGACCATGCACGTGTCAGCAATCAGAAAAGAAGATGATAGAGGACGCCATACCACGACACATAGAGAATTACTTGCGTTACCAACCGGTGGATTTTTGATCGACACTCCAGGAATGCGAGAATTCCAACCATTCCAAGCAGAGCAGTTAGATAGCCAATTTGAGGATATTGTTCAACTCTCCTTCAATTGTCGATTCAGGAATTGCCGACATGATCAAGAAGCTGACTGCGCAATCAAACAAGCAATCGAGAGTGGCGAACTATCAGAAAATCGCTATATGAACTATTTGAAATTACAGAAAGAGTTGAGCTTTCAAGAAAAGAGAATCCGTGAAAAGGAGAAGCTCCAGAATAAAAGGAAAAAGAAATAAAATAGTCTAACTCTAAAAAAGTAACCACAGCCTAAACGTTCGCTGCGTTGGCTGTGGTTACTTTTTTGGAATCAAATGTAAAGAAACAAATCGTTAAGATCGACGACTACGGATCGCAGCCTGTGCTACGGCTAATCGAGCAGCGGGAATCCGGTAAGGGGAGCAAGAGACATAGTCGATTCCGATCGCTTGAAAGAATGGAATGGACTGTGGGTCTCCGCCAACTTCTCCACAAATGCCGATCGACAGCTCTGGTTTGATTCGTCGAGCATTCGAGACAGCGAGTTTGATCAGTTGACCAACCCCTTGTTGATCCAAATGTTGGAACGGATCTTGTGTCATGATTGCTTTTTCTTGATAACGATTGATAAATTTTCCGATATCATCACGAGAAAAGCCGTAGGTCATTTGGGTGAGATCATTTGTACCGAAACTGAAGAAATCAGCCTGTTCTGCTAATTGATCAGCAATCAAACAAGCGCGAGGTAATTCGATCATCGTACCGATCTCATAGGGAAACAGTGAACTATTTTGTGAGTTGAAAGTTGCTTCAATCGTTTCGATCAACAGCGTTTTGAGATGTACTAACTCTTCTTTTTCAGCAATCAACGGGATCATGATCTCTGGGATAACTGGTACACCTTCTTGTCTTAGGCGAATGGCACTTTGAATGATCGCTTTGACTTGCATCTGGTAGATCTCAGGCGTAGTGATCCCTAGTCGGCACCCTCGATGCCCTAACATCGGATTGGTTTCTTTCAAGGCTTCGATTTTAGTTGTTAATTCATTGACTGGCTGACCCAACTTTTCTGCTAACTGTTGAATGTCTTGCGGATCATGGGGGAGAAACTCGTGCATCGGTGGGTCAAGCAAACGAATGACCATTGGTTTCTCTTGGATCGTTTGGAACATCTGATAAAAATCATCTTCTTGGAATGCTAATAATTTTGTCAAAGCGGTTGCCATTTCTTGGGCATTCTCAGCTAAAATCAAACGACGCATTTCTAAAATACGTTCTTCTCCAAAAAACATATGCTCAGTCCTTGCTAACCCGATGCCTGTAGCACCAAAATCAAGAGCTGTTCGTAAATCAGTTAATGTTTCAGCATTGGCACGCACGTCCAAATCGGCAACTTCATTGGCCCAGGATAAAAATAAAGCTAGATCTTGATTGTTTTCTGCAACGACTGTCGGAAGCTCCCCTAAATAAATCTCGCCGGTATTGCCGTTGACCGAGAGGATGTCGCCTTCGGTTAGTCGAACGTCTTTTGTTGTGACAGTTTTTGTTTCTTCGTCGATCGTCAAGGCTTCTGAACCTGTTACGCAACAAGTTCCCATCCCACGAGCGACTACAGCAGCATGAGAAGTCATCCCACCACGACTAGTGACGATTGCTTCACTCACGATCATTCCTTCGATATCTTCCGGTGAGGTTTCTTGCCTAACTAAGATGACTTTACTTCCTAGTTCATGTCGTTCTTTTGCTTTTTCTGCGGTGAAGACGATCTCACCCGTTGCGGCGCCTGGACTAGCTGGTAAACCTTGTGCAAAAGCGGTTGCTTTTTTGAGGGCAGTGGGTTCAAAAATTGGATGGATCAGTTGATCGATCATTTCTGGTTCCATGCGCATCAAAGCTTCTTCTTTTGTAAGTTTCTTTTCCGCAACTAAATCAGTCGCGATCTTTAAAGCAGCTTTCGCTGTCCGCTTGCCATTTCTCGTTTGTAAAATAAATAGTTTGCCATTTTCTACCGTAAATTCAATATCCTGCATGTCTTTGTAATGTGTTTCTAGCATTTGTGCGTAGTGCAAGAAGTCTTGATAAACATCTGGCAGGCGCTCACTTAATTCTTGGATCGGTTGTGGTGTACGAATACCAGCCACCACGTCTTCTCCTTGGGCATCCAAAAGAAACTCACCAAAGAGCTGATTTTCACCAGTTGACGGATTCCGAGTGAATACGACGCCTGTACCGCTTTCATTTCCGCTATTGCCAAAAACCATCTCCTGAACGTTGACCGCTGTTCCTAAATCATGGGCGATACCATGTAACTCACGGTAAACATTCGCTCGTGGATTGTTCCAAGAATGAAAGACGGCTTGGATCGCTTCTTTCAACTGATCCATTGGCTGTTGAGGAAATACTTTTTTATGTTTACTAAATAATTCTTTATATTTTTCGATCAAAGATACTTGTTGTTGTTCGTTGAAATCAGCGACAGATTTATTGTTTGCTTTTTCTGCTTCTATCAGTAGAACATTGAAGCTTTCTTTGTGAATACCATAAACAACGTCGCCAAACATTTGTAACAAACGACGATAGCAGTCGTATGCAAAGGATAAATTGGTTTGTTCTGCGAGCGTCCGGACACGTGAATCATTCAACCCTAGATTAAGAATCGTATCCATCATACCAGGCATAGAAAAGACGGCACCGCTTCTGACTGAAACTAATAATAAGTCCTCGTCGCTCCCAAATGTTTTGTTGGTTTCAACTTCCAAGCGTTTGATCGCTGTACGAAGCTCTGCTGCCAAATGTTTTTCAAAGAAAGTAGCATCATTAAGATAGCGCATACAACTTTCCGTAGTCAAAGTAAAGCCAGAAGGAACAGGCAAGCCTAAGTGTGTCATTTCCGCTAGATTTGCACCTTTTCCACCTAATAATGCTTTATCTTTACTTCTACCTTCACTAAAATCATAAATCCATTTTTCCATGAGATAAGCCTCCATTGATTTAATGTGAGTCATATTTTGTATAAATACATCTTAATATGACTCATATATATCTGTCAATTAGAAAAATAAAACGCAAATTTATTTTGAAATCGCTTTATATATGTGTATAATAAATAATGTAAACGAAGGAGGGAGGAAAAGGCTAAGATGAAATTAAGTGAACGACAAAAAAAAGTCATTGAGATCGTCAAAAAAACACAACCTGTCAGTGGAGAAAAAATTTCTGAACTCTTAGACGTATCCAGAGCGACATTACGGTCGGATTTATCTTTTTTAACGATGGCCGGTATACTTGAAGCAACGCCCAAGATCGGCTATACCTACACTGGTTCAGACTTAGAAACGCTTTTTTTCTTTAAAACGTTCACAGTAAAAGTGAGTGAGGTCATGGTACCACCTTTACTGATCGATTTGAATACTTCGATCCGAGATGCAATCACAACGTTGTTCGTGTATGATGTCGGCTCGATTTATGTCATTGATGAAAACAAACAATTGGTCGGCGTATTGTCACGAAAAGATTTATTGCGTGCTTCACTGAATACAGAGATCGATCACACACCTGTCGCTCTTTGTATGACTCGGACACCGCACATCAAAACTTGTACGAAGCATACCGATATATTGGAAGCGGCAACGATTCTTCAAGATTTTGAAGTAGACTCTCTACCCGTTGTCGATGAAGCGGATGAAAGCAAAGTAATCGGGAAGATCACTAAATCAAAAGTATTGAATTTTATTACTCAGCAAGCGAGGAATGCTGAACGAAATCGATAGGGGGATTTTTACATGAAAAATGAAGTCAATGTTTATTCTATCTCAGATTCACTAGGTGAAACATCGCAAAAATTGTTATCTGCTGTGATGGTTCAATATCCTAATTTGGTATTCAATAATAACTATAAATTTCCTTTTGTGAACAAGAAAGAAGAACTGTTACCTATCTTAGCAGATGCATTGCGTGATAAAGCGATCGTGATCAGCACACTAGTGAATCTGGAATTATCAGAAGCTGCCAAAGCTTTCAGTAAAAAAACAGGCTTACTCTATATCGATTTGATGCATCCGCTATTTGAGATCATCCATGCAAAAACAGGGAGGCAACCGATTGAAGAACCAGGTGCTGTTCATAAGTTAGATACAGAGTACTTCAACCGGATCTCTGCCATCGAATTTGCGGTTAAATATGACGATGGAAAAGATCCAAAAGGGTTCTTAGATTCGGATGTCGTCCTTCTTGGCGTTTCTCGAACATCAAAAACGCCGTTGAGTATGTATTTGGCAAATAAAGGCTATAAAGTGTCAAATCTTCCGTTGATTCCTGAAGTCCCTTTACCAAAAGTATTAGAAGAAGTAGACAAAAAGAAAATCGTCGGCTTGATCTGCCATCCAGAAAATCTAGTGAGAATTCGTAGCAATCGCTTAGATTCTTTAGGATTACATCAAACGTCTAGCTACAATAATTTAGAAACGATCAATAAAGAATTGGAATACTCCCAAGAGATTTTCGATCGCTATGGCAATTTTGTGATCGATGTATCGGATAAATCGATTGAAGAAACGGCTTATCTCGTTGAAAATCATTTAAAAAGTTTGAAATGAGTCACAAGGTAAAAAGCAATCTGTGTAAATGTATATGGACGTTTACGCAGATTGCTTTTTTGTTTTATTATTTGATGAATTTGTTGATTTGGGTGAAAAGTTCTTGAGTTGCTTTTTTGATTTCTTGCTTTGCCAAGATCGCTGAAACAACGGCAAAACCTTGGATCGGGAAGTCCTTGAATGCTGCAATCGTCCGTTCGTTGAGTCCGCCGATCAAAACAACCGGAATCGAAACATGTTGAAGAATATTTTTTAGTTCAGTTTTTGTTACTTCAATTGCATCTGACTTGGTAGAGGTGGGAAACATCGCACCTACACCTAAATAATCCGCACCGGCTTCTTCTGCTAAAATCGCCTGTTCAACGGTCTGAACGGAAGCACCGATGATTTTTTCAGGTCCGATCATTTTTCTCACCACAGCAACAGGTAAATCTGTTTGACCAACATGTACACCATCTGCATCACAAGCTAACGCAATATCTACCCGATCATTGATGATCAATGGAACCCCATAGTGATCTGTCAATTCTTTGAGACGATGAGCCTCTTCAAAAAAGTCACGTGAGCTGGCTGCTTTTTCCCGCAACTGTAAGACGGTGATTTCTCCATCAAGTGCTTGTTTCACTGCTTCTTGAAGTGTATGTGATTTTAGCAGTGACTGATCTGTGACGAGGTACAAACGATAATCGATGTCATTTTTCAACATAATTTCCTCGTTGGGTCAATGTTTGTTGGTCGATACGACTGATCTCATCGATCAACGCGACACGAAAGCTTCCGGTACCAGTTGTTTGTTCGAAAGCAAGTTCTCCAGCAATGCCCATTGCTAAAACAGCTGTAGTGGCTGCATAGAAGAGTTGATCGGGGAAACTACCACAAAAGCTAGCAATCAAAGAGGTGAGCATACAACCGGTACCAGTGATCCTACTCATTTCAGCACAACCATTATGCACTAAGATGTTTCGTCGTCCGTCAGAAATCACATCAACAGCACCAGTGATCACTACGATACATTTATGCGCTGTTGCTAATTGATCTGCAATCAGTTGCGCTTCTTCAATCGAGCTTGTATCATTCGCCGAGGCATCGACACCTTTTGTGGAACTTGTGATTCCGGCTAAGAAGCGGATTTCTGAAATATTACCACGTATCACGGCACAATTCAGCATATTAATGATCGATCTGGCTGTTTCATTACGGAAGTCAGATGCGCCTGCGCCAACGGGATCAAAAATGATTGGAATCCCTTTTTCATTAGCTGTTTGTCCAGCTAAAAGCATGGAATTTACCGTACGTTCGTTCAGCGTTCCCATGTTTAGTA
The DNA here is from genome assembly GCF_017316305.2 of Enterococcus sp. DIV1094. Taxonomy (NCBI): domain Bacteria; kingdom Bacillati; phylum Bacillota; class Bacilli; order Lactobacillales; family Enterococcaceae; genus Enterococcus; species Candidatus Enterococcus mangumiae. The sequence goes on along the minus strand of NZ_CP147250.1, from coordinate 3,254,171 downwards.
CCAATGCTTGTGACATCCCTGTGATTTCCATCACTTCCAGCACTTCATCCGCCATGATCGGTGAGCCACCGATTGCAAGTGTCAAATTTGCACAATCGTTGACAGTCACATAGTTGGTAATATGGTGGACCAAAGGATTGTTCGTACGTACCGTCTCTACAGCTGTTCCTAAAAATGTGTTCATTCGTTTTGCTCCTCCTTTAAGCCATCGCGATAAAGCGAATAAAAATGATTGGTCGGACCATGTCCTTTGCCCAATTCTAGTGAATGCTCGATCGCCATGGTGATATATTTTTTGGCCTTTGAAACTGCTTGTTCTAATGTTGCACCCAAGGCAAGTTGTGAAGCGATTGCAGAAGAGAAGGTACAACCAGTTCCGTGAGTATTTTTTGTGGGGATGCGTGCTGAACTGTAGGAATAAAGGTTTTCCCCATCAAACAAGACATCAGTAGCTTCACCTGAACCATGACCGCCTTTGATCAGAACCGCACTCTGACTTATTTCATGAATGGCTTTTGCTGCTCGCTCCATTTCTTTCACTGAAGAAATCGAACGATTCACGATTTTTTCTGCTTCTGGAATATTTGGTGTGATCAATGTTGCCAATGGTAAGACTTCTGCAATCAATGTGTCGATCGCTTTAGGCTCCATCAGTGCGTTCCCGTTTTTCGCATACATCACAGGATCTAAAACCACATGTTTAGGTTGCCATTCTTTAAGACTATCAGCGACAGCTAACATGGTATCTGCACAAGACAACATCCCGATTTTGACAGCGTCTGGGTAGATATCTTCAAAAACAGCTGTCATTTGTTCGTTGATGATCGTCGGTGAGATGTCTTGATATGAAATCACACGAGCGGTATTTTCAGCAACGACTGAGGTGACCACCGACATGCCGTAAACACCATGAGCGGCAAATGTTTTTAAATCGGCTTGGATACCGGCGCCACCGCTACAATCTGAACCGGCAATACTTAGTACTTTCTTCATCAGGTTCCTCCTTAAAATAGAAAAAAAGACATTCTTCCAGTATAGAAGAATGCCTTGATTGTTTCGATTTCGCATCAACAAAAAGGACATTTGCTCCCTACGCTGGTATCAACCAACAGGTTCAAAGGGTCAGGTTTTACCTTCTCAACGCAATAACGTCCCCCCGCAAACAAAATCATATTCGGTTACTAGTTAATCATATCTGAAAATAGATGGATGTTCAAGTGTGAGAATAAAGTAAGTAAAATTTAGTAATAACCATTTCTCAATTGTTAAGTATCACTACAAATTTATTTCTAAATTCTAGAAATTTTATGAATATTTTTTCTTTTGATTACGTGTTAAAATGCAGATTAGTAAATTTCTTATTAACATTTAGGGGTGAAATAATATGCAAACTTTCCTAACAAAGATTTCTCAAAAAAAGATAATATTATTAGAATACTTATTGGAAAAAGACACATGGTGCTCAATGCAAGAACTAAAAGAAATATTAACTGTTACAGAAAAATCAATTCTTCATTATATTGAAGAACTAAGTCTCTTGTTTTTAGAGTATGGAGAAAATATTACTCTGGAGAATAGAAACAATAAACAATTTTGGATACATAAGAAGAAAGATTTCCCAATCTACAATATTTATCTGTATTTTTATAAGGATTCCTATAATTATCAATTGATTGATTTTATGTACCATTATCCCGATGAATCACTTGAATCTTTTGCTAAATCTCAGTATACCAATGTATCGACAGTTTTTCGTTATGCAAAACTATTAGTACCTTATTTTGAAAGACATCGTTTTAAATTCCAACCTTTCAAATTGGAATTGAATGCTGAAGAAATTGCAGTACGCAGTTTCTTTTATTACTTTTATTGGAATTCTACTAGACATAGTGAGAAAAGTTGGCCATTTAAAACATCATTGTCTATTATAAAAAACTATATCAATGCATTTGAAGAAATCTATCAGGTTTCATTGAGTTCTTTGCAAAGACGGATGCTTTCCTATTGGTTAACAATCAATTTAGAGCGGAGTAAAATAAGAGCAATAAAAATCAATCAGTTCTATCGAAAAGTTGTTGATAATGACTATAATTTTAGTTATCTAAATCAATGGGTGGATGAAATGAATTTGGATTTGTCTTTGGATGAACGGTATTTTCTTTATCAGATCATCTATTCTTTCGGAATTATTGATGGTAATAAAAAATATGAAAATAGTCACGCAACAATCCATAAGAAAGTTAATACTCCTTCATTTCGAGCAGTATTAAATTTAGCAGTTGCGCTAGAACAACAATTTCAGTTTAAGTTGGATATAGAAGATCCCGAATTGATTTTTAATTTTGTCGCCTTTCATGAAAGAAGTTCTTTATTCTTTGGGAATACGGATCTTTTTTTTAATCGTTCATACATTAAGGAAATTCAAGAAGAAAACTTACGTGCATCAATCGTAATGGAGGATTGTCACAAAATACTTAAGAATACATCAGACAGTGAGGTAACGGCTCTTTTAGAAAATTGGGAACAATTGTTTTTGTCATATTATTTTATCTTAGATTATTACGATTTATTTTTATGTAATGTTGATCCGATAAAAATATTGATTCAAGACGATTTACACCATACTCATCGATTATGGTTGATGAATAAGATACAAACGTATTATGGGCATGCCTATTTTTTTGCTTTTTATGATTATCAAACAGAAGTATCAGAAGTAGATTTAGTAATCTCTAATTATTACTTAAATACAGAAAAAACACCTCTATTATTGATGAAGAATATTCCTACAAATCGAAATTGGCGACAATTGGATGAACTTCTTTCTAAAATTGCGTATAAAAAAGCTAACTTTCTTAAAGAAAACTAGCTTTTTTTCTTTGCGCCAAATTTTGACTTTTAGTTTTATTCTAAGATTGGATATTTTTTTGAACTAGAATTAAAAAAAGAAACATGTAAAAATTATCACTGGTTTGATTAAACCGATTATTATTTAGGAGGAATTTTAAAATGAAGAAAATTATAACAACAGCAACTTTTGCATTGTTAGCAGCCAGTGTCTGTGGTGGGGTGGCATATGCAGGAGAAGCAACCGAATTTACTGAATCAACAAATAAAACGAATGTTACATTAACAGCCGGATCCGGAACAGATGTGGAACCAGTTGTCCCAGATGATACTCATGATGATGATCCAAGTACAGGAGATACTGGTTCTCTATCCATTCCTTTTGCATCGAATATTACGTTTGGTCAACAAGAAATCAAGCAAGGGGATGCAGATTACTATGCGCTAAATAAAAGTCCTTACGTTCAAGTAAATGATACGCGAGGAGGCGCAAAAGGATGGACTTTAGGTGTAACAATTTCGCCATTTGTCGGAGAAAATGGTCATGAACTAAAAGGGGCGCAAATGACGCTTTCTAATGGTCAAGTGGTAACAAAAAATAATCAATCTACTGCACCAACAATTACTCAAAAATCATTTGATTTGAACGAACAATACCAAGATGTGATGTTAGCAAAAGAAGGACAAGGCGCAGGGGCGTTTGCTGCTACATTCAGAGGAGAAGATGGGGAAAATAAAAATGTAAAACTTCATGTACCTCGTGAGGGTGTTGAAGCACAAGCTTATTCGGCAGAAATCACTTGGGTGTTGACTGATGCACCGGCGTAATTTTAGAAGAGGGCAGAGTCGATACTCTTCTCTCTTTTTTATTAGTGTAATATGTTGCATGTTTTTCTGTGGCACCTTAACAGCTCATGCGGAGTCAAATAAAGTTTCATTCGATGCGGAAGCAGTTTTACCAGAAAATCAGCAATCAGATGTTAGTTATTATGACTTGAAAGTAAATCCTGGTGAAAAACAAGATCTTGTACTTAAATTACACAATACGAGTTCAAATCAAATTAAAGTTATCATTGCAGCAAATAATGCGTATACAAACAAAAATGGAGCCATTGATTATTCTAAAAGTGGAGTTAAGCTACTAGGAAGTCCTTCTTTTGAGGAGATGATTTCAGGATCACAGACTATTTTATTGGCACCGGCTGAAGAAAAAGAAGTAGTTTTTCATTTGAAAATTCCTGAAACAGGATTTGATGGCACAATCTTAGGTGGATTTTATTGCTATGAAGATAAAAGTAATAATGAGGAAAAAAAGGAAGGATTTAGTTTAAGAAATAAGTTTGCTTATACTTTAGGTGTCAAGTTGACTTGTACCGATAAAGAAATCAAACCAAAGTTTACCTTAGACAAAGTCACGCCAGGTTTGGAGAACGGCTACTTAGCCATTTTTGCTACTTTATCAAATGTTGAACCAGTCATAAAAAGTCAAATGGATGTCCATGCAGTCGTAACAAAAAAAGGGGAAGAAAAACCGATTAAGGAATTTCAAAAGAAAGTGTCTTTTGCACCGCGTACAAGATTTGAACTACCATTAAGTTGGAACAACGAACCATTAAAAAAAGGGAAATATGAACTTGCTATGGATTTAAAAGACGAACAGGGCAAAAAATGGCAGTTAAAAAAATCATTTGAGATTAACGGTACAGATGAAAAACTGAATAAACAAGCTGTAAAAGTAAATAATAACACTGAATCAAATCCATTAATTTATTGGTTGCTCGGTCTTACAGCAATAATTATTTTCAGCTTGATATGGTATATAACCAAATTGCGTCGTCAAGTAAAATAAAGCTTGATGTAAACTAAGCAATCAATCTAGAACAAACGACTTTTTTGGAAGGAGTTTAGAGATGAAAAAAATAATTTTTATTGGATTAGTGGGGGTGTTGATTGGGGCAACAACCCCTGTATCTGCTTTAGAGGAAACAACGAGTGAAGTCGGTATTACGTTTTATCAGTCAGAAAATAAAACGATCCCGATGAAAAAAGTAGATATTTCAACAGCTAAAAAAAGCCAAATGAAAAACGATCATCTAGTTTCTAATTTGCCAAGGACAAATGGAGAAAGTAGTTGGTTATTCAAAGTTCTCGGCATTATAACTTTGATTAGTTGCTTGTTTATCCTTTTGAAAAGGGGAATAAAAAATGAAAACTAATCTTAAGAAGTATATAGGATATGGGTTCTTTCTATTTTTTTGTTTATTTATCCATCCAAGTATTGTCCATGCAGGAGGTAGTATTACTAATTTGTCGTACTTCAACTATGCAGACAGCATAAAGACACCAGCAGAGAGTACATTTAAGATGCATTATGGCAAGAACAGTTCCGTCGAACAAGTGCAGGGAATGTATTCTAATGGTTGGTTGTATGTTAGACAATCAAGTCCTAATGCAAGTGCTTTAATAAAAAATGTCGGCTATTATAATGGAACAGCGGTTAATGTAAGGATTAGTTTGAAAGTAATTGAAACGAATGATGGCGGTGAAATATCCATTAGTAACCCATCTAATTTTTTAGAAATCACTATTCGAGGTAAAATGTTTGTTACCTATGAATTTGAAGATCAAACAGGAAACAAGCTTCCCGTTGAAACTACGTTTACTCATGGGGGATTAAATGTAAACAAACGTATTGCCTATAAAAATATATGGGGGTTAACTAAATATTTAGTTGCTAACAATCCGACAGATATTACTTATTTTACGGAAAATCAAGGGGATGACAGCTGGACTTATTTAGAAAATAAGGAGCACCGTACATGGAGACACCCTACTCAGGCTTTTCAGTTGATTACTAAAAAAGTGTCAAAAATAGAAACAATCGTTCAAAATTTAGACAGTACTCCTTCTACTTTAATATATGAAACTGGCTTTCTCGCAACGCCTGAATTTCCTGGAATAACAGCAACTAAAACAATTGTTGATGACGCTCAAAATGAAGTTTCTTTACAAGGAATTCAAACGGTGCCGAGTGTTCTAAGAAGTCAGGAAATGAAAAATTTAAAAATTAAATTTTCTTTGGATAATAAGACAAAGCATCCTCAATATAAAGTAAAAAAATTTAGAGTGACAACATTCAATGGTGCCGATGTATCTGATTTATTTGAAGGAGAGCAATTAAGTAATACTATTTATCAATTGACTGCAAAAGATTCTAGGAATAATGGATTGTACGATACAGTTTTAAACTATCAAGTAGTGCTAGAGTGGATTGGAAGTGGAAGCAACCCCGTAGACAAAGATTTGCTTGCGAATAATTATTTAAAAATTCCATTCTCAGTGGAATCAACAGTGGATAATGAGGTAAAACCAATTAGTACAGCCAATACATTTGTGAACTATCTCGGGCAAGTAACAGTCGAGTATTTGGACCAACAAACAGGAGAATCGCTCCTACCAACACAAAGTTTTAGAGGTATTATCACTGATCCTTTTGATGTTTCAGAAAAATATCCTGAAGTTGATGGTTATCATCCAATCAAAGGAAAAGATGATCAAGGAACATATACGCCGGAGCCAAAAACCATTCCTCACATGTATAAAAAAGGTAGTTTATTCTCTTTTTCTCTAATTGATGCAGAAAATCCTATGAAAGTCTCTCATTTTAAAAGAGAAAGGAAACTGAAAATCCATTTTTCACACAATGATGGTGAGACAGTTCATTTGATAGCTGAATGCGGCGATGAGCAAGTAACGCTAAAAGATTTTCCAAATGAAACAAAAGAATATACTAACGAATTGACTGTCAACTTTTCTAAAAGATGGATAGATAAAGATGTGGACTTTTACATTGAAAATGACAAAGGAGAAAAATCAAATATTGAAACCCGTCACTTGATTTTAGAGGGAGGTGTAAAACTCTTCATTCCCACTCATCTAACTTTTGGTGCACAAGAGATTCCCAGTCATGACAAGCCAGTTGAAGCAGCCAATCAAACAGAGATCCAAATCAAAGATGAAAGTAGCCTTGAAGATGAAAAATGGGCAATAACAGTCAAGGAAGAAACACCGCTAACAAGCAAAGAAAATCGATCGCTTAAAAATAGCATAGAATTTTTAACTGATAATGATAAAAAAAATATTAACTCAGCTAATCAAATAATCTATGCAGGAAGCGGAAATATCACTCTGTCAGATGTAGGGAAATTTAGAATTGTGATGTCTCCATCAGATTTTGTAGGAGATTATGAAGGGACACTTATTTGGACGTTAGAGCAAGCGCCAAAATAATATCAGGTACGAAATTTTCATGTTATAGGCTTGCTGATGAAAGAGTCAAAAAATATAGCTAGCAGCCTTCATTTTATTGATTATTTGTATGATAGTTTTCCATTTTTAACATAAATCTGGCATCTAATCTGGTTTCACTATAAAATAGTTTTATAATTATTTAATCGTTTGATATTTATCATAAGTATATTTTATCTTGGAAATATCACGGCAGGAACGATGGTCAAAGTGGATAAAAGAGGTAAATTCCAAATAAACAAAGTTATAAAATATATGACGTAATGGTGTAACCATGTGTAGAGGGGGATTCTATGACAGAATTAGGAAATCTACCGAATATCTGGAAAGTGCTTGAAGAAAATTTACGAACGATTGGTGTGACGACGGAAGAACAACTCAAAGAAAAAGGGACGGAACAATTATTCTTTGAGATTCGACAAAAGGTGGACAGTGGCGCATGTCTACAAATGCTTTATGGTATCGAAGGGGCAATGAAAGGCAAGCGTGCACGAGATTTAACAAAAGAAGAAAAAGAAAAGTTAAAGCAATTTTATCGAAGCCTTAGCTAAAATAAATAAGCAACGAGATAAGGAAACTGTAGATGTTTTCGTATCTTGTTGCTTATTTTTCTGTGAGTTTTTGGAAAAAAAGTGAATTGTTATAAATATAGGAGCAATCATTTGTTTTACTTTTTCGATCAAAATAATCAATTAAGATAGAAAATAGCAAGTGATTGTAAATTAAAATTTGTAAATAAAATAACGTTATTGAGTTTTTTTATAACTATTTACAAAAAAATAAGCAAGAAATAAGTTAGATAACAGGTGATTTTATTCAAAAATGATAGACGAAGAAAAGAAATGTTTGAAGATATTTAATTCAATAGATTAAGTGTTTTTGAGCATGTTTTATAAAAAACTCATACAATTTTAATGTAAAATTTGCTATAATTAACTTGACAGTAAACTAATAATCGATTTTCAAGGTAGTTAAAAAATATCAATTAGAAAGTATAATAATAACGTTTTTAAATATTAATAATCGGCTTTTATATTTTTATGATATTTACAATAGATTAAAAGCAACTAGTACAACACGATTAAATAGAAGGTAGGAGATTAAATTGGTGGTTGAGTAGCTATCACTAAAATAGTTTCAAAAAAGGTAGGGTTTATAAACTATAAACACATGTACTTCGCTTTGTTCGGTATTGAGCAAAGTTATGGAGTGCACCACAATGTGATTCTTGACTTCATGTCAGAATGGAGGAGTATCATGAAAAAGATAGTGTCTTGTTTTATTGTATTTCTGGTCTTTCTAGGTTTTAGCCCAAACGTATTTGCAGCAACGCCAATCGTCAACTCGGAGGTTTCATATTCTGCAAATGGTATTGATTTTTATTCTGTCGGGGAAGATGCGATGATTCCGTGGCATTTTAATGGTGCACAAATTACCCCGGGAAATTCTCCTGGGATATTTTCAACACAAGTGAGATTGTTATCCCAAAACCAACAAAGCGGTGTGGCAATGGTCATGGTCGATTTATCTACGCTGGATAACACGGATACGGAAAGAAGAAACCCTAGTGAGATGGAGTTGGAAGTTTTTCTAAATGGTGGCTCATTGGGGAAATATCAGGTCGGTGATCTATTCAGTAATACGAGCCCGTACCTAGATCCAAGTGTTCGTATGATCGGTGTGCCTTTTCTAATCGAAGGTGAGATTGGTGATGTGAACATGCTTGAGATCCATGTTTCTTTACCTACAGAAGCATCGAATGCCTCACGTCTTGCCTCAGTCACAGTAAATGTTTCATTCACACCAATCGAATCGTATACAGTGAGTTATGTAGATGGAGTAGAGGATGAGGTCATATTTGAGGACAAAACGTTTATCCGAATCGAACCAGGAACAGCTACGCCAAGTTTTGGCGCAGAGCCTATAAGAGAAGGCTATACATTTGCTGGTTGGAGTCCGAGCGTCAGCGAAACAGTCACTAGTGACGTTGTCTATACAGCAACATGGGAACCGATTCCGACTTATCAAGTCAGCTATACAGACGGTGTACCTGGGGAAGAGGTTTTTGCGGATCAAGTATTTACAGATTTAACAGCTGGTTCTGCGACACCAACATTTAATGGAACTCCGATGAGAGAAGGCTATATCTTCAAAGGCTGGGATAAGGAAGTTACGGATGTAGTGACTGGAGATGTAACCTATACAGCCGTTTGGGAACCGATAATCACAAAAGAAATAACTTATCGAGTGATTTATACGGATGGCGTTGAAAATGAGAACGTTTTCTATGATCGAGTATTCTCAGATCTAAGCGCAGGAATGGCAACTCCTAGCTTTAGCGGAACACCAACGAGAGAAGGATATAAATTCCTTGGTTGGACGCCAACGGTGAGTGAGTTTGTGGATGGTGATGTGACTTATACTGCACAGTGGGAAAAAATACCACAAATCAGCGAAACGGTGACACCTCCTATTCAGGAAACAGAAGGAAAGAAAGAAATAGAAAAAACGAAAATCACTGAAAGAACGAAGATCTCAGCAATCAGCCAAACAAAAGAAGTAGTAACAACTAAAGCAGTGCCAATAGTGAGTAAAGTAAAACAAATCACCTATACAAAAGTACCAATAAAACATCATGGAAAAGCAAGTAACCTTCCGAAAACAGCGGAACAAGCGATGTACTCAAATGTCTTGATCGGTTTAGGTATGGCCATCGTTTTGACAGTAGGTATCAGTTGGTTTCACCGAAAAAAATCGGTAGGTAAGTAGCGATACTAAATTGAAAGTTAAAAGAAATTACAGAAGAATAGCAAAGAAAATGGTCAGTCACTTAGCTATCACTCAATAAAAAATACATTAAGTCAGATTTTTTTTGGAAACTCAAAAAAAGTCTGACTTAATTATTTCTCTATACGTAGCTATACTGAAAGCGTAAACAAAAAAAGAGGTGATAGGTTATGACAAATTGGCTAAACATAGAGGATAAGACGGTTATTGTCACAGGAGGTTCCTCGGGTATTGGAGAAAGCATCGTCGAAAGCTTATTGGAACAAAACGTCAATGTAGCAAATTTCGATATTAGAGATTCGACATTGAACCATCCACGATTATTATTCGTGAAAACCGACATAACATCGCGGGAAGAAGTCGAAACTGGCGTAGCAAAAGTGAAGGAACACTTTGGTACGATAGATGGATTAGTCAATAATGCAGGTATCAATATTCCACGATTATTAGTGGATAAAAAGCAAGCACATGGTAAATATGAATTATCGGATGAAGTATTTGATAAAATCATCGCAATCAATCAAAAAGGGCTGTACTTGATGACTCAAGCAGTCAGTAGAATCTTAGTTGAAAAAGGACAAGGCGTGATCATCAACATGTCTTCTGAATCAGGGTTAGAAGGTTCGGAGGGGCAAAGTGCGTATGCGGCAACGAAAGCAGCTGTTAACAGCTTTACTCGTTCTTGGGCGAAGGAGTTAGGAAAATCCAATGTTCGGGTAATAGGAGTTGCTCCAGGGATCATGGAGGAGACGGGCTTACGCACGCTTTCTTATGAAGAAGCCCTTGCTTATACTCGTGGTCTCACAGTGGAAGAGCTTAGAGCTGGTTATGCAAAAACGAGTACGATTCCATTAGGTCGAAGTGGAAAATTAAAAGAAGTCGCAGATTTAGTCAGTTATTATCTATCTGATCGATCGAGTTATATCACAGGTGTGACGACCAATGTAGCTGGAGGAAAAACTCGAGGATAAAAAAGTGGGGGAAGTAAATGACGCTGGTGAACAGATGGTATCAAATTCTGCAATTACTGGTTACCCACAAAGAAATGACGATCGGCGGTTTGAAACAAAAGCTGATTGCAAGTACCCAAACAGTGAAAACCAGCATTGAGTCTTTAAACGAAGAATTGATTGGAATTGCAGAAATCGTTCAACATAAAAATGATTTTCATATCGAAATTGAAGACTTTGAAAAATTTGATCTGATAATGAACGGCAGTTTGAAACGAAAGAGCGATTTCAACTCTAGTAGTAAAAGGGTGTTCTTTATCGTCAAACAATTGATCGAGCAAAAAGATTTTGTGCTGATCGATGATCTGTCCGAGGCGTTAGGAGTCAGTCGAAGTACCGTTGTCAAAGACCTACGAGTGATGAAAAAGTTGATCGCCTCTTTTAATGTGGAAGTGATCGGAACGCCAAATCGTGGATTGCGTATGGTTGGGCAAGAACTTGATCTACGACTTTTACACCTTCATTATGTGCAAGAATATTTTGCAGAACACCCATTATCAGCACATACGAAACACTACGTTGAAAACTTGATTCAAAATTTTAGTTTGCCTAAAACGCAAGAACTTCTCTTGAAAAAAACGATCTCTATAACAATGAAACGACTGCTCAAGGGAAATATTTTAGTTGATTTGCCACATGAGTATATAGATCTTATGACGGAGCATCCTGATTTTATCGAGTTGATCCATCATTTGGAATATGAGTATAGCATCACGCTAAGTCAAACAGAGCAAGCATTTCTCAGTTTCCCTCTTAATTTAAGTGGGATCGATAGTATGGATCAAACGTCCATGGATGAGCAAAAAATCGAAGGATTATTTCAACAGATGATGGAAAAAGTCCACGAATCTTTATTAGTAGAGCTTGATGAATCTTTCTTATATTACGAAATAAGAGACCACTTTCGCTACATGTTGAATCGTTTGATTTTCCGGGTTGAGCTTCAAGATTTGTTTTACGGTGAAATCGAATCACAATATCCTTTAGCTTACGAACTAGCCAAAATCGGGCTACAGCAGATCGGTGAGCGGTTAGAACGAGCCATTCCACCTGTAGAAATCAGTTATGTTGCTTTTTATTTTGAACTTGCATTAAGAAGACAAACAAGTACCAACGAGCATAAAGAAATTGCCATTGTCTGCAATACTGGTAAAGGCACGGCGTTGATCATCCGTCGTCAGTTGGAACGGGTTTTAGGTCCTCAGATAAACCTGGTGCATTTTTCTGAAGAAGAATACCAGAAAGAGAATCTAGACCAGTATTTTGCTGTTTTTACAACGATTCCTCTAAAAAATGTGAAGAAACATACACCAATCATCCGATTAACCAATTTATTCAACGAAACTTGGTTACAAGAAGAATGGCGTAAAGCCGAAAAATTGAGAGCTGCCAGCCACGATCATTTAAAACTAGATTTTGAAGTTTTAGATGACAAGAAAACGTATAAGGAAAATCTGACGGACATGCTTGTGTCTCTTGAAAGAAAAGGGTTAGTCGATCAGGAATTCATAGCGCATTTGTTTGTACGTGAAAAACTAAAAAGCACGATTTTTGAATATGGGATCGCCTTTCCTCATGCTATCAATAAAAAATCTGCTGAAATCATTTTATCGGTGGGGATTTTTAGAAATACACTTTCGACGATCAACGGACAAGTCCAAGTTGTTTTGTTGTTGGCAATCCCTCAAGATCTGACAATAAAAAAGGAAAAAGAATTGTTAAAATTATACGACCAACTTTTTGCTGTGATTGGCGATCCTGAATTTAGAAGTGAGTTATGTCGCTTGGAAGATTTGGTGGGGCTGCAATGTTGGATGAGAAGAAAGGGGATCATTACATGAATTTCATTTATGTGTTCGGTGCATTTGCACTTCTTGCTTATGGCTTGCAAGTAGTATTCGGCATGAAGCAAATCAAGCACTTTAATCAGATCTATGTACAAATGCGTAGAAAAGGCAAAGTGGCTATCGGACGACGAGCCGGGAAAATCAAAGCTGGAACGATCGTCATGTTCGCTGTGGATCAAAATGGCTTCATTATAGAAGCACGAAAAATGCAAGGAGTAACTGTCTTGGCAAAGTTTCGTTTATTGCCACAATACATTGGCACAGATATCCACTACATCGACAACTATCATCCGCTTGTCCGCAACGAAAATAAATTAGTCCAACAAGCGATGTTAAATGCTAGAGAAATTTATCTACGAGTCGAATTAGGAAATTATCAAGAAGAATCTCTACCATCTCCACTGACTATGCTGGGCATTCAGTTCAGTTTATGGAAAAAACAATATCTATCAAGAAAAAGGAGTGTTGAATAATGGGATACATCACAAAATTTGCAGAAGGCTTCATCGGTTTATTTGAAACTGGTGCGGATACATTTATCTCTTGGATGACCGGAATCGTTCCAGTAGTGTTGATTTTAATGGTAGCCATGAACACGCTGATTGCATTCTTAGGTGAAGAACGAGTGACTAAAGTAGCCAAACTATCGACAAAAAATCCAGTCACAAGATATTTGATCTTACCTTTTTTGTCCGCGTTCATGTTAGGAAATCCGATGTCTTTTACAATGGCGCGCTTTTTGCCAGAATATTATAAGCCAAGCTACTATGCTTCTCAGGCACAATTTTGTCATACAAGTAATGGAGTCTTTCCTCACATCAATCCAGGTGAATTATTCGTTTGGTTAGGTATCGCACAAGGAATCACAACCTTAGGACTCAATTCAATGGAATTAGCTGTACGTTATATGTTTGTGGGTATTCTTATGAATTTTATCGGGGGCTGGGTAACAGACTTTACCACGGCTTATGTGTGTAAACAACAAGGAATCACCCTTAGTAAAACAGTAGAAACAGTAACAGAATAAGGAGGGCATCAAGATGAGCTATCAAAGTATTCGAGTGGTAAAAGGAACTGGTGGATTCGGTGGACCATTAGTGATCACACCAACAGAAGAGAAACATAAATTCATTTATATCACTGGTGGCGGAGAAAAACCTGCGATCGTCGATAAAATCGTTGAACTGACAGGTATGGAAGCAGTCAATGGCTTCAAAACTTCTATCCCAGATAATGAAATCGCTTTAGCAATCGTTGATTGTGGCGGAACATTGCGCTGTGGGATCTACCCCAAAAAAGGGATACCTACGATCAATGTCGTGCCAACAGGGAAAAGTGGACCATTAGCACAATACATCACAGAAGACATTTATGTATCAGCAGTCGGACTCAGTCAAATCACACTGACTACTGAAGAAAATACAGCAAGTGATTCTGTTGACCCGGAAACCAAGAGTGCGCCAGTCCGTGAATATAAATACGATACAAGCAAAAAAATTACTGAACAAAAAGCAGAACAACAGAATTTTATTGCTAAAATCGGTATGGGTGCGGGAAAAGTAGTGGCGACTTTCAACCAGTCGGCACGAGAAGGTGTTCAGACGATGATCAATACGGTCATTCCTTTTATGGCGTTTGTTTCATTGCTGATCGGGATCATTCAAGGGTCGGGGATCGGTAATTTCTTTGCAAACATCATGGCACCTCTAGCTGGCAATATTTGGGGATTGATGATCATTGGTTTTATCTGTTCGTTACCTTTCTTATCTCCGTTATTAGGTCCAGGGGCAGTAATCAGTCAAGTGATCGGGACATTGATCGGCGTGGAGATCGGAAAAGGCAATATTCCGCCACAGCTCGCATTACCCGCGTTGTTTGCGATCAATACTCAAAATGCGTGTGATTTTATACCGGTCGGTTTAGGCTTAGAAGAAGCAGAAGCGGAAACAGTGGAAGTCGGCGTCCCATCCGTTTTATATTCACGTTTTTTAAACGGTGTCCCAAGAGTGTTGGTTGCGTGGATAGCAAGTTTTGGGATGTATAGTTAAATTCAGGAGGAAGAAAATGTCAGTTTACTCAACAAAAGTAACTTCGATCGGTGCAGAAGCTGCACTATTCAAAGAAGAGAAAATCGTCATATTGTTTGGCAAAGATGCACCAGATATGTTGTCGGCTTATTGCTACAATATCGAACTTCAGCCCATCCATGGAGAGATCAAAGTAGGTCAACAGTTGATGGTCGATGATACAAGCTATCGTATCACCTCTGTTGGAAGTTTGGTCAATGATAATCTAAAAGAGCTTGGGCATATCACCATTAAATTCGATGGCGCGGTAACACCTGAGCTTCCAGGTACTTTATACGTCGAAGGAAAAGAAATTGCAGAGATCGGTATCAAGACAAAGATCAGTATTCAGTAACATACAGAGAAAACTATCTGTTGAAAGGATGAATGAAATGGAGTTTATGTTAGATACGATCAATATCGAGAAAATCCGTTATTACCAATCGATCCTCCCCTTAGTTGGGGTAACATCAAATCCTTCGATCATCAAAAAAGAAGGAAAAATCGATTTATTTGCTCATTTGAAAGAAATCAAGGAAATCATTGGAAAAGGGAGCTTGCATGTTCAAGTAGTCGGCGAAACAACAGAGGAGATCTTAGCTGATGCGCAAGCGATCCTTGATCAGCTTGGTAACGACATCTTTATCAAAGTACCCGTAAATGAAGCCGGTTTAGCCGCCATCAAACAACTGAAAGAAAAGGGTGTGAACGTCACTGCTACTGCTATCTATTCGGAGATGCAAGGATACTTAGCAATTGCCGCAGGTGCAGATTATTTGGCTCCATATTACAACCGTATGGAAAATCTGAATATCGATGCTGCTGCGATCATCGATGCATTAGTAGCGGAAATCAAACGGACGCATTCTTCTAGCAAGGTATTAGCCGCTAGTTTTAAAAATGTGGCACAAGTCAATCAAGCTTGCCGTAAAGGGGCGCACAGTATGACGGCGTCACCAGATATTTTTGCACAAGTATTTAGTATGCCGTCCATACAAGAGGCGGTAACAAATTTTCAAAAAGATTGGGAAGGTACATTCAACGTCCAAAATGTGAAAGCATTAGGAGATTCAGAGGAATAAATTCTTTAAATAAACAAGAATAACGAGTCATAAAATGGTCAGTCACGACCAGTTTATGACTCGTTTAATATAACGTCGTATACATATTTTTTTATGAAGTAAAAACATTGATCGATTGCATGGGAAATTCGAAGAGACCAATCCTATGCATAAAAATATCTCTTCTATATTTAGAAAAAAATAATTCTGTTTTTAAAACACAAATTGAAATATTTTAGTGGATTTTCAATTGATATTTGCTAAAAATAAACGGTTTTTTTATGAATAGAAACTAGAATGATTATATTCTTTTATGGACCGATTTCGATTAGCAAGAGGAGGAATAGTTGTGTTGATTGGCTCTTCCCAGATAGACCTTTATAACTGACAATTAGTCTTTCTAAGTGATATAATTTATATAAATAGTAGATTAAAAATAACCATGTGTATATTTATAGCATGCTTTTATAACTAAAGGAGGCAGTTGATGAGGATTATAATTGTTGGAGGAAACCATGCGGGGATTGCCGCAGCACTTCGTATTCGCGAGGAATATCCAGACGATGAGGTCATTGTATTCGAAAAAAAAGACGAGATAACCTTTGTCTCACAAACAATCCCATTATTTCTAATGGGGCATCAAGATATCCACTCCCAAGCAAATTACGCCACACCACAGGAAATTATTGCTCAAGGGGTGGATTTGCGCATTCAAAAAGAAGTTACCAATATTGATGCGAAGAAAAAGCTTTTGAATTTTAGAAATGTCTTAACTCAACACGAGCATGAGATATCTTATGATCGATTGATCATGGCTGCTGGATCGTATCCTAATCTTCCTCCAACTGGCGGAAAATTAAACGAAACACTGTTTCTTTTAAAAGAGCGTAAAGATGCGGAAGCAATCGAAAAATTTATCTCAGAAGCACATCATGCGGTGGTGATTGGCGCTGGATTAGTCGGTGTCGAGATTGCGCGGATCTTAGCGCAACGGAAAATGAAAGTGACCTTGATCCAATCAAATGCCCGTATCCTTGATAAATATTTAGATGAAAACGCTGCAATCGAAGTAGAAAAACAACTTGAAGAAGAAGGTATCGATGTTTTACTTGGTACTCGAGTGTTAAGCTATCACACGATTGAGAAAAAGATTTGGAGCCGTCCTAAAATCGAAGTGGAAACTTCTTCTGGGAAGAAAGTTCGCGCAGATGGCGTCTTTGTTTCCGTCGGCTTCCGTCCAAATTCATTCTTATTAGCTGGACAAGTTGAAACTGGTGACCGTGGCGCAATTGTGGTCGATAAGTATATGTACACATCCGATGATTCGATTTTGGCAGTTGGTGATTGCTCGACTACTTACATGGACTTGACTGGAGAGAACATTTATAATCCACATGCCTCAGATGCATTCCGTCAAGGACTGATTGCTGCTGTCAATATCCATGAGAAAAAACAGGAAGTAGCAATGACAACTGGAACCTATAAATTCAACATGGACGGATTTAAGATTGCCAATACAGGAATCACGTTAAATCAAGCCCAAAAATATGGTTATGATGCAGATGAGGTACATTATCAGAATCATTATTTAGAGCGTGGTGGTAAATATATCCATGAATCGATTGCGAAATATGCACCAGCAGAAAAAGGTAGAAAAAGTCATTATTCAAGTATCTATCTTGTTTATGAGAAGAAAACGAAAAGAATCCTAGGAGTCCAAGTTTTGGGGACAGTTGATATTTCTCAGTACGTCAATATCATCAGTCTAGCAATCCAGAAAAACGTGACCGTGCCGGAAATAGAGTACACAGATTTCTTTTTTGAACACGGCTATAAGAATCCTTTAGGGTTTACCAAAATATTAGCCTCTTTAGTTAGGGAAAAAGAAAGAGAGAGTGGTCGCGATGGCAAAGAAGAAAAATCAGATGAAGTTAAATAAACCAAACAAAGAGATGTCAAAAAAACAAAAGCGCATGATTGAAGCTGGCGCGCTGTTGACGGTTGGCGCAGGCGCGTTTATCGGCGGAGTCACGATCCCGAATCTTTCTGCTTCTGCGGACAGTGCCTCTTTGTCTGAAAAACGACTCGTTGAAGATGATACGATCCAAGATATCGAGCATACTTCGGTCGATGAATTGAACCAATCCTTACAAAAAGGTCAAAGTAGTAGTGTAAAAACCAACACTGGATATGTAGCGAAGTTGATGGATACATTACCAAGTAAAGAAAAACTTTCATCCATGTATGAAGGAGAAGGAATCAAAGTCAGTGATAGTCATACAGCTTATGATATCCAACAGATTTTAGGAATCAAAGATGCCGATGTCTATTACCAAACGTCTACTTTATCTAAAAGTGATGCGCAAGTAATGAAAATGTCAAGTTATCGAAATTTGATCAAAGCGAATCCCAACGTGAAAGTTACTTCAGAAGGTAACTATAAAACGGTCTCTCCTCATTTATATGAATCAAAAGAAAAGGCTTATGAAGATTCTGCGAACTGGAAAGATTCAAAAGTAGTTGCAAGTACGAGAGAAAAATCATTGAGTTTCTCTTCTAAAACTAAACCTGAAAGTACCAATTTTACAGCTGATGATGGGGCAGTATTAGGAAATATGAAAATCGATACTGGCTTCTCTTTGAATGTAAAAGCAGAAAATGGACAAGCGAAGTTGACTGATCAAATCAAAAGTGATTTTGAAGATTCGATGGAGAAGAATTTTTCGATCACTTATGAAGGAAGTACCTATTATGCGGTTTATCATGATGAATCGATTTCTACCGACCATGGTAAAAATCAAGCAGATGGCTATTTTACTTTTTCTTCATCAACGCATGGATTGCCTTTAGAGATCAATGGTCATTACTTGGTTTCTCCAGTGCAGTTTGGCGATACGATCGATAGCTTGCAAACCGCTTTATCGTTACATGGGGTAAGAAGTTTTGAAAATACGGATTCATGGTTGAATACGGAAGAATCAAATATCAACGTAAAAGTAAATTTCGTTGATCAATTAGCAGATGAAGATACAACGTACTATGAGATCCAAGCAAAAGATCAAGTGATCGAATCATTGAAATACGAATATGTAACTGTTAGTTTAGATCAGCAAGAAACAGCTGATTCAAATACAGTATATGCAGATGAAATCTCTACACCAACATATAGTGGTTCTCAATCAGGAATCAGTCCCGGAGGAGCAGTGGATGGAAATCTTGCCGAAAATGCTGCTGGCTTAGCAGGATGGAATCAAACCGCAACATTTTCTGGTGGCGGATATGGGGGACACACGATCACAGCCAATTCAGCAGTAACGGTTAAAACTGGAGAAGTTTCTCAAACGAATTTCTCTTCAGTTATAAGTACAGTCAATATTACGGTAGATGGTGTGTCATATAATCAGTTTGTTGCTCAACCGATCATGGTCAATGGCGTTCAATACGCCGGTTATTTAACTGGGGCAAATGGTAGCGGTAGTGACTTTACCATCGTTGTGAAAGATACAAACTTCAATATTTATCAAATTGGGGGAGAATTTGCTTATATTTCTTCTTCGATGACAGATATGGCTTCACCAGATACAACGACACCGGATACAACTAATCCGCAAGTCGACCCAGGCACGACGACACCAGAAGTAGACCCAGGAACCGGCGGAGGTGATCAAACGTCACCAGGTACAACGACACCAGAAGTAGACCCAGGAACCGGCGGAGGTGATCAAACGTCACCAGGCACAACAACACCAGAAGTAGATCCAGGTACAGGAGGCGGAGAAACGGATCCCGGCACAACGACGCCAGAAGTGGATCCAGGCACAGGAGGCGGAAGTGAAACCGATCCGGGAACGACAACGCCAGAAGTAGATCCAGGTACAGGAGGCGGAGAAACGGATCCGGGCACAACGACGCCAGAAGTGGACCCAGGCACAGGTGGCGGAAGCGAAACCGATCCAGGCACGACGACACCGGAAGTAGATCCAGGAACCGGCGGCGGAAGTGAAACCGATCCGGGTACAACAACACCAGAAGTCGACCCAGGCACAGGTGGCGGAGAAACGGATCCCGGCACGACCACGCCAGAAGTAGACCCAGGCACCGGCGGCGGAAGTGAAACCGATCCCGGCACGACGACCCCAGAAGTGGACCCAGGCACAGGTGGAGGAAGTGAAACGGATCCGGGCACAACGACGCCAGAAGTAGACCCAGGCACAGGTGGCGGAAGTGAAACGGATCCCGGCACGACGACACCGGAAGTAGACCCAGGAACCGGCGGCGGAAGTGAAACCGATCTGGGTACAACAACACCAGAAGTAGATCCAGGTACAGGTGGAGGCGAAACAGATCCGGGCACAACGACGCCAGAAGTAGATCCAGGAACCGGCGGAGGTGATCAAACGTCACCAGGCACAACAACACCAGAAGTGGACCCAGGCACAGGTGGAGGAAGTGAAACGGATCCGGGCACAACGACGCCAGAAGTAGACCCAGGCACAGGTGGCGGAAGTGAAACCGAACCAGGCACAACAACACCAGAAGTAGACCCAGGTACAGGTGGAGGAGAAACCGATCCCGGCACGACGACGCCAGAAGTAGACCCAGGCACAGGTGGCGGAAGTGAAACCGAACCAGGCACAACGACACCAGAAGTCGATCCAGGCACAGGAGGCGGAAGTGAAACCGATCCGGGTACAACAACACCAGAAGTAGATCCAGGTACAGGTGGAGGCGAAACAGATCCGGGCACAACGACGCCAGAAGTAGACCCGGGCACAGGAGGCGGAGAAACCGATCCCGGCACAACGACCCCAGAGGTAGACCCAGGCACAGGAGGCGGAAGTGAAACGGATCCAGGCACAACGACGCCAGAAGTAGATCCAGGAACCGGAGGCGGAAGTGAAACGGATCCGGGCACAACGACACCAGAAGTAGACCCAGGAACCGGTGGTGGTGGAGAAACCGATCAAGGTACGACCACACCGGAAGTAGATCCAGGAACCGGAGGCGGAGAAACGGATCCAGGCACAACGACGCCAGAAGTAGATCCAGGCACAGGCGGCGGAAGCGAAACGGATCCGGGCACAACGACGCCAGAAGTCGACCCAGGAACAGGTGGCGGAAGTGAAACCGATCCAGGAACCACTACACCAGAAGTGGACCCAGGCACAGGAGGCGGAAGTGAAACCGACCCAGGCACAGGAGGCGGAGAAACCGAACCAGGCACAACAACACCAGAAGTAGACCCAGGTACAGGTGGAGGAGAAACCGATCCCGGCACGACGACGCCAGAAGTAGACCCAGGCACAGGAGGCGGAAGTGAAACCGATCCGGGAACGACCACACCAGAGGTAGACCCAGGCACAGGAGGCGGAAGTGAAACCGAACCAGGCACAACGACACCAGAAGTCGATCCAGGCAGAGGCGGCGGAAGTGAAACGGATCCAGGCACGACGACCCCAGAAGTAGACCCAGGCACAGGAGGCGGAGAAACCGATCCCGGCACGACCACACCAGAAGTAGACCCAGGCACAGGAGGCGGAAGCGAAACCGATCCGGGAACGACAACGCCAGAAGTAGATCCAGGTACAGGAGGCGGAGAAACGGATCCGGGCACAACGACGCCAGAAGTAGACCCAGGCACAGGAGGCGGAAGTGAAACCAATCCCGGCACGACGACACCGGAAGTAGATCCAGGAACCGGCGGCGGAAGTGAAACCGATCCAGGCACAATGACGCCAGAAGTAGATCCGGGAACCGGCGGCGAAACCGACCCAGGCACAGGTGGTGGAAATCAAACCGATCCAAGTACGATTACGCCAGAGGTCGATCCGGTGATTCCAGATAAACCAGGTGTAGATATCCCAACAATCAAGCCAATCTTACCAAGTAAACCTGGAGCAAGTATCCCAGGGCTAGATATCACAATACCAGATAAAAATCTGAATACAGTAACACCTGAGATTGATCCAATTTTGCCAAGTAACCCTAATACAGTAACACCCAATCACTGATGGTCAAACGGATCCGGGTACAACCACGCCAGAAGTGGACCCAGGTACAGGAGACGAAACCACAGATCCAGGCACAACGACACCAGAAGTCGATCCAAGTACAGGTGATGAAACCACAGATCCAGGTACAACGACACCAGAAGTCGATCCAAGTACAGGTGATGAAACCACAGATCCAGGTACAACGACACCAGAAGTCGATCCAAGTACAGGTGATGAAACCACAGATCCAGGTACAACGACACCAGAAGTCGATCCAAGTACAGGTGATGAAACCACAGATCCAGGTACAACGACACCAGAAGTCGATCCAAGTACAGGTGATGAAACCACAGATCCAGGTACAACGACACCAGAAGTCGATCCAAGTACAGGTGATGAAACCACAGATCCAGGTACAACGACGCCAGAAGTGGATCCAGATACAGGTGATGAAACTACTGATCCCGGCACAACGACGCCAGAAGTGGACCCAGGTACAGGAGACGAAACCACAGATCCCGGCACAACCACACCAGAAGTGGACCCAGGTACAGGAGACGAAACCACAGATCCCGGCACAACGACGCCAGAAGTCGATCCAAGTACAGGTGATGAAACCACTGATCCCGGCACAACGACGCCAGAAATAGATCCTAACACTAGTGGTGGTGAAATCAATCCAGATACACCGACATCAGAAGCAGGAAGAAGTACAGATGATGGCGAAACAAATTCAAGTGTTGCAACACCAGACGAGGCTACTGATACAGAAAATCTAGGCGCAACAAATCAAGCAGTTAGTGATAATAGATCCAACAATGAATCATCTAGCAATGAACAAAAGAATGATCAAACAGCTAACCCGCAAACGGTAAATGATACGGAAGACGCGTCAGGTAAACAATTACCTAAGACTGGTTCAACTTCCGGCGTGTTTGGCAAATTCATTGGGGGAATACTCGTTGCTTTTGCGGGATTCTTTGGACTCTTCAAACGCAAACGTCGTGATTTACAAAATGATGAAGATCGTGTCGAACGTGTCATCAAAGAAGAGGAAGAACAGGAAAAAGAAGAAGAAAATAAAAAATAAAATTTAGATAGAAGACTAGCTGACTCAATGAGGCGGAATCCATGAAAGTTACGATTATGGATTCCGCTTTATTTTTCGAGGAAATGATTTTATTTCCTTACGATCATATAAATAATGTACAAAAAAATAACCCATAAACTCTAAAAATAGGAAAATACTATTTTAGGATTTATGGGTTATTTTGACTGGTTGTTAGTTTGAATGTTTATTCAGAAAGATTTTCATTTGGTTGTTTATTTAGAATTGGTGTACTTTCATTAGCCAACTTGACTGGCTTAATAGCTAAGAATTGCGTTTGGAGTTGCAATAACTTTTTCATGAAAAAAGAGATCAGATAAATGGAGATTGCAGAAATCACAGCTTGTCTGACTCCAAGTATCACAAGATTTAAGACAATGATCACGATATTTGTCAATAAAACTCCTAAGGCATGTTCAATCCCAAAATATTTTTTGAATATCAATGGAGGAACGGTCACTCCACCATTTGATGCACCGATTTGGTATAGAATGAATATCCCTAAACTAAATAGAAAACTACCGACAACTAAAGCGACTGGGAAAAACTGGGTGATCAATAAAGTCGGTGTGTAGGCTAAAATGATTGGAAATATCAAACTACCTATTAATGTTTTAAAAAAGACTGCTCTTTCCAAAAAGATAAAAGCCAAGCAAAGCATGGCTATATTGACTGCCCAAACAATCAATGTTCGATCAATCAGTAAAGCTGTTTCTAAAAGAAATCCAATTGATCCTACGCCTGCTGAAGCAATTTGATGCGGAAGTAAAAACATGTTTAGTCCCACAGTAATACTAATGATTCCAACGATGATCACGGGTAATTTTTTTATTTCTGCTTTCACACGCGCATTCCTTTCTTTTTGCTATTATTTCTATAATTATAGCAAGTAGTTAGGACAATAAAGTAACAACTTTTTCAGTGTAAACTGAAAAAAATATTTCTATTGTTCATCGCTTATTTGTTGACTAAATAATTATTTTCTTGTAGTGAATACCCGCCTTTTTGTTTCATTTTTCGATATTCCTTAGGAGAAATAGTTTCTTTTCGTTTAAAAATAGAACTAAAATAATTTGGATCATTATAGCCGACTTCGGCAGCAATCGCAGATAGTTTTAAATTTGTCTCACGCAAAAGTCGTTTCGCCATGCTCAATCGTTGTTCAGTAAGATAATCAATAAATGTTTGCCCCAGTGCTTGAGAAAAAATCGTGCTAAAATGTGAGCTGCTTAAATGGACATGATCGGCGACTTCTTTTAATGAAAGTTCTGGTTCAGAATAATGAATTTCAATATACTCGATCGATTGCTCGAGTACTTCTTTGTATTGACTCATATGATTCTCAAGGACCATTTCCTTTAAAAAGTGAATCATTTGTTCAAGATATTTTTTGAATAGTGGCGTTTCTGAAAGGATCGCCGGAGTCTCTTCTGGTGAGGCTAAAGAAACGACTTGATTGCTTTGTTTTTGACGTATCTTTACTAGATGGTTCAACTCATTGATGATCAAGTGTCTAATAAGGAGCGGATCGGCATGTTGGTCGATCTGTTTAACTAACTCTTCAATAAACGGTTGAATTTCGCTTTTTCTAAGTAATGTAATGGATTCTTTTAGGTCAAATGTTTGTCCATAACTAGTGAGTTTCTTTTCATAATCCAAATAAGAAAGGATTTTTAGGTTAGGATCGACCGTCAAATAGCTGAGCAATTGGACTGCTGTTTCATAACTACGGGCAATTTCACTGATTCTTTGCACTGGATGACCGATTGCGATAACTAGATCATCTGTCGTATGACTCAATGTTTTGTGGGAGAGCAATGCGACTTGATTCGCTTTCTTCTGGAGTATCTCTTCATTTTGATCAAAGATCAGCAATTTGATAAAACGGGAAGAGAGGGAAGAGAAGAGCATGTGTTTGTCGTTATCAAATAGTTCTGCCATCTTTTCATGAAAAACATCATAATCTGAAAAGAATTTATTTGCATGATTGGCAATCAAAAGGACCATGAATTTGTTCCCTGCGATTTCCCGATCGAGCTTACGACCTTCATCAATTGCTTCTGAAAGTAATAACTGATTATTGAATAGGGCGTTTAAATAGAAATTTTTTTGTACCTCTAGCGAATAACTAGTTGTTTCTTTTGCCTGTTTCAACAATGAATCAGCTTCTAATTTTTGAATGATATGTTCTAAACTTTCTTGTAATTCATCAGGCTTGATCGGCTTCAACAAATAATCGGCTGCTTGAAGTTGAATGGCCGTTTTTGCATAGGTGAATTCATCGTAGCCACTGATAAAGATGATTTGGATATCGGGCAGGAGTTTTTTTACTTCATTTGCTAATTCAAGCCCATTCATGAAAGGCATACGAATGTCCGTCAATAAGATATCTGGTTTCTGTTCGGCAATCATTGCTAAAGCAAGTTCGCCATCACTGGCATCTCCAATCGGTCCGAGTGGTAAGAAGTTAGAAAATCCAGTGAGCATTCTCTTCAACGATTCTCGAATCAAATGTTCATCTTCTGCGATAAAAATTTTATACATCTGCTTCATTCCCTTCTAAGTCTTTCGTAGGAAGGATGACATGGACGACTGTTCCATGGTCGATCCGGCTAGTAATCGTAATGTTTGCATCGGATCCATAGTACAAAAGTAAACGTTTATTGACATTAAAGAGGCCATATCCTTTATGGAAATTCGTATCTAAACCATCTGCCAGTTCTTGATTGATCTCTTTCAGTCTGGTTTCTGTAATACCTTTTCCGTTATCAATGATCCAAAAATGAATCAATCCTTCTACATCTATATACGCTTTTACGATGATTTTCCCTGGACGGCGGACAAGTTTTGTTCCATGATAGACCGCATTTTCAATCAATGGTTGAAGAATCATTTTTAAGATCGTATGATTTTGGACTTTTGGATCGATGTCTAAGCGATAGGATAACTCATCACCGTAGCGAATCTGTAATATCGTTAGGTAATTGACGCAATGTCTGATTTCCTGTTCGACGGGGATCCAGTCTTTTCCTTGGCTTAATGAGATCCGGAAAAAGTCAGATAAGGCATAAGTCATTTCTTTGACTTTTTTGATTTCACCCATTTCTGCTAAAACTAAAATGGCATCTAGACTATTATAAATAAAATGGGGGATGATCTGGGCTTGCAGCGTTCGGACTTCGCTTTGGGCAAGGTTATATTGTTTCAATGCATTTTCCTCTAATAAAACCACTAAATTATCAGCCATGTCATTCATACTATTGCTTAGTTTTTTCAACTCATTGTTTTGTGGTGTTTTGATTCGATGGTTCAAGTGTCCTTCTGCTAAAGCATCAGCCATTTTGACCATTTCATCCATCGGCTGTTGGATTTGGTACATCATTTTTGTATTGATCCTTCTCGTCAATAAGAAAATCAATGCAATAATGATGACTTCGATCGTTGAGAGGATCACTAAGGAACTTCGAACCTCTTCACTTTTTACAGAAGCCGTATCGATTTCGATTTTAACAAAGTCTTGTAAAATATCGTGGGCGAGTTTGACCGCCGATTCGACATGGAGCATCAGCGCTTGATTTTCTGCAAATGCTTTTTTTTGCTGGATGTTCTCGATGATTTTATCTAAATAATCGGTTACGTTGTCCAGTGAACGTAAAACGATATTCAGTGTTGCCAGTTCTTGAGAGTTTTGAGTGGTGATCTTGATATCTCTGATTTCTTCTTTGATGCGACTGACTTGGTTGCTATCTTGGAATTCTTCAGGAGTGATCTGTCCATAAGTCAGTCCCAAAGCCTCTTCGATAATGGTTTCTTCGACGGTACTGGCGATTTGATTGGCGATAGAAATATTATGGATACTTTTCTCATAGGAAAATAGATAATGCGTATAAAGTGCAATACTAATGATCAAAGGTGCGATTGCTAAAGATAACATCAGCCAACTGGTATGTTGGAGTAGGACTTTGATGCTTTCATTTTTCTTCATGTGTTCCTCCTAATAGCCGCGTGGCGGGATCGTTGAAAAATCATTTTGATCTGAAAAAACAGTGTCAGAAACATAGATATCATCTGGAATCGCTTTCTTTTTGAAGTAACGTTTGACGGTATTTGCGACTAATTCTCCCATAAATGGATTGCATTCCACGACGCAATTGACATTTCCTTTTTTTAATTGGTCGATCATTTCTTTTTGCGCATCAATGCTGACGATCACGAAGTTGTTTTCAAGGTTCTTTTCTTTCATGGCATCTAAAGCACCTAATGTCATTTCGTCGTTATGGGAGTAAATGACGTCGATCCCGTCTAATTTTCCCTCATCAATCGCTTTTGAGAATTGTTCCTTGGCTTTCAATCGAATATAGTCGCCGCTGATGACTTGGGTGACATGGATTCTTGGATCACGTCCAATCGTTTCTAAAAATCCGTCCGACCTTAAACGAGTAGGAGATGTATTTTCTGAACCACGTATCTCAAATACTTGGATCGATTCCTGCGACTTTTGCTGATAATGATTCGTTACATAGAGCCCAGCTCGGCTGCCTTGTGCTTTGAAGCTTGAACCAATATGGGTCAAATAGAGATTTTGTTTCTCCGTTGTGATGTTACGATCGACGATGATGACTGGGATATTCGCTTCTTTGGCTTCTTCCAAAACAGAATCCCAACCTGTTTCTTCGATAGGAGACAACACGATCATATCGACTTGATAGGCGATAAATGTCATCACATCTTGGATCTGTTGTTTTGGATCAGAGTAACTATTTCGGTGAAGGACTTGAAAATTTTGTTTTTCTAGTGCTTCTTTGATGGACTGATTTTGCGCTTTCCGCCAATTACTCTCGGTGCCTGCTTGAGAAAAGCCGATCGTTAATTCTTTTTTTGCAGGTTCATTTGCATTAAAAGCACAACCGGTCAAAAATAAGCAAAAAGCAATCAGGATAAAAAAGCTGTTGTTCTTCATATCATTCTCCCCTTTTATCTATATCATATAGCGTTACCAGTTCTCATATTAGCATGTTTGTCAATTTCGTAAGAAAATCAAGAATTGTCAAAAGAAAATGAAGAAAAATATAAAATTGAAGAAATTATACGCGTAAATTTATAGAAATATAAAAAGATAATCAATGAAAGCGTTTTATATAATGAGTAAAATAAAGCCATCAAATAAGTTTTGGAGGGACAAAGATGAAACGAGTTGGGAAAAATTGGTTAGTTGCAATTGTCTTTTTATTGATCTCAGTCACAACATTAGCCGGATGTAGCAATGGAAGTGCAGCCGGGGATGAAAAAGGATTTGTAGGGATCTCGATGCCGACAAAATCTGCGGAGCGTTGGATCGCTGATGGGGATAATATCGTTAAGCAACTAGAAGAAAAAGGGTACAAGACGGATTTGCAATATGGAGAAGATAAAGTAGAAAATCAAGTGGCACAAATCGAAAACATGATTACAAAAGGTGTCGATACGTTAGTCATTGCCTCGATCGATGGATCGGCATTGACCGATGTATTAGAAAAAGCACACCAAGCAGATATCAAAGTCATTGCGTATGACCGTTTATTGATGAACTCCGAATATGTCGATTATTATGCAACTTTCGATAATTTCGGCGTAGGGGTATTACAAGCTTCTTATATCGAAGATAAATTAGGTTTGAAAGATGGTGCAGGACCTTTTACGATCGAGCTATTTGGTGGTTCACCAGATGATAACAATGCACTGATCAACTACAACGGTGTCATGTCCATCCTTCAGCCATATATCGACAGCAAACAATTGACCGTCTCATCAGGACAAACGAAATTCAACCAGATTGCGACACTTCGTTGGGATGGTTCAACTGCGCAAGCCCGGATGGATAACTTATTAAGTGCAAATTATACAGATAAACAATTAGATGCAGTTCTATCACCTTATGATCCAATCAGTTTAGGAATCATTTCCTCCTTAAAAGGAGTGGGATATGGTTCAAGTGATAAACCACTACCGGTGATTACTGGGCAAGATGCGACGATTGCTGGAGTGAAATCGATCATTGCAGGAGAGCAAACGCAAACGATTTTTAAGGATACACGAGTACTAGCTGATAATACAGTAGAAATGATCGAAGCCCTTAACAATGACAAGGAAGTGCCAGTCAACGATGAAGAGACCTACGATAATGGTGTGAAGGTCGTACCAACGTATTTAGCAAATCCTGTTTCTGTTGACAAAGAAAACTACAAACAAGAGTTGATCGATACGGAGTATTACAGTGAGAGTGATTTAGGTCAGTAGCAGCAAATAGGTTCTGGGGCATTCGTCATCTTGTACCCCTGAAACTGAATACACGGTGTTCTAGAAGTAGCTCTTTCAGAAAAAAAGCGTGAAGGACCAGAGATTGGCAGAACAGTTGACGGATTTTCACGCTTGTTTTTCGGAGTCGAGACTTCTGTCACAACCTCGATTAGGAAGTGAAAAAATGGCAGATTATATTTTAGAAATGAAAGAAATCATTAAAGAATTCTCTGGTGTTCGTGCGTTGAACAATGTGAATCTTCGAATCAAACGAGGCGAGATCCATGCACTTTGTGGTGAGAATGGTGCAGGAAAATCAACTCTGATGAATGTGTTGAGTGGTTTGTATCCTTATGGCAGTTATTCGGGAGAGATCACCTATGACGGTGAGGTATGCCAATTCAAAAATCTTAGAGACAGTGAATCAAAGGGGATCGTGATCATTCATCAAGAATTAGCCTTGAGTCCGTATTTGTCGATCAAAGAAAACATCTTTTTAGGAAATGAACAAACAAAGCATGGTGTCATCGATTGGAATCTGACTGAACGAAAAACCGAAAATCTATTAAAAACAGTGGGACTGAAAGTCGATCCGAATACATTGGTCTCACAAATCGGTGTGGGACATCAACAGTTGGTGGAGATTGCGAAAGCTTTTTCCAAAAATGTTCGTTTGCTCATATTAGATGAACCAACAGCCGCACTGAATGAAGAAGAAAGTGCCAATCTTTTGGCATTGATCAAGGAGTTTCGTAATCAAGGGATCACGTCGATCATTATTTCTCACAAATTAAATGAGATCGTAGCAGTAGCTGACCGAATCACGATCTTGCGAGATGGTCAAACGATCGAAACATTAGAAAACGATGCGATCAGTGAAGAGCGGATCATAAAAGGCATGGTTGGTCGGGATTTAACAAATCGCTATCCTGATCGTCATCCCAAGATTGGAGAGGTCTATTTTGAAGTAAAAGATTGGACCGTACATCATCCGTTGACAACTGACCGAATCGTCAACGATCACATCGATTTTTCGATCCGAAGAGGAGAGATCGTAGGTATTGCCGGATTGATGGGCGCTGGTCGAACTGAATTTGCCATGAGTATTTTTGGGCGATCATATGGGAGCAATATCAGTGGCAAGATATTGAAAGATGGCAAAGAACTGGTCATCAAAGATGTCTCTCAAGCAATCGAGCATGGACTTGCGTATGTATCTGAAGATCGTAAGTCTGTAGGATTGAATCTTTTGATGGATATTAGAGAAAATACAACGATTGCCAGCCTCAAAAAAATCAGTCGAAGTGGCATCTTGGA
Source organism: Enterococcus sp. DIV1094 (assembly GCF_017316305.2). Lineage (NCBI taxonomy): Bacteria > Bacillati > Bacillota > Bacilli > Lactobacillales > Enterococcaceae > Enterococcus > Candidatus Enterococcus mangumiae. The sequence goes on along the minus strand of NZ_CP147250.1, from coordinate 3,223,551 downwards.
TCAAGAAAAAGAAGTCATCGAAGCAGAAAACTTTCGTAAAAAGATGCGGACAAAAGCGACGAATGTGTTCCAAAACGTCGGTAGTTTAAGCGGTGGGAATCAACAAAAAGTCGTTTTAGCCAAGTGGTTGATGACCGAACCGGAAATTTTATTTCTGGATGAACCGACTCGTGGGATCGATGTTGGCGCAAAATATGAAATCTACACGATCATCGAAGAAATGGCCGCCTTAGGAAAGTGTGTTTGCATCATTTCTTCTGAGTTGCCTGAGATCATCGGGATGTGTGATCGAATCTATACGATGAATGAAGGGAAAATGACAGGGGAAGTGCTTCGAGAAGAGGCGAATCAGGAATTATTGATGAACCTGATGACAAAAGAAGAGGAGGCAGTCGGGTAATGGAGAATGTCACGAAAAAAAGTAAGGAAAAAAGTACTTGGAATGTAAAAGAAAAGATATTAGATATCTTTAGTAAGTATAGTATGGTCATTATCTTGGTTGCTTTATTGATTGCTTTTCAATTGATGACTGGCGGCATCTTTTTAAGACCGCTGAATATAACGAACATCGTGTTACAAAACAGCCATATTTTGATTTTAGCTGCGGGAATGCTTCTGGTCGTTCTTTTAGGATATGTCGATCTATCTGTCGGTTCAGTCATGGCATTTGTAGGGGCAATGGCTGGTATGCTGATGGTCAATAACAACATCAGTCCTTGGTTGGCTATTCCTTTATGCTTGTTAGTCGGTGGGGTGATTGGGGCATGGCAGGGATTTTGGGTCGCTTATGTAGGGATTCCAGCTTTTATTGTTACACTTGCCGGGTTATTGATGTTTCGTGGACTGACACAAGTTGTGTTAGGCGGACAATCGTTAGCGCCATTTCCTGGAGGATTCCAAAAAATCTCAACAGGCTACTTGCCAGATGTGTTTGGTGTTCCTGGGATGCATCTTTTGACTTTGATTTTAGGTGTCGTGTTGGCAGTCAGCTTAGTTTTTGCGCAGTGGCGTGCTAGAGCGAGAAGAAAAGAAAATCTATTTGACGTACCATCGATGAACGCATTTTTGATCAAAGCGGCATTGACGATCGTTCTTGTCTTAGGACTTAGTTATATTTTTGCCTCTTATCAAGGATTTCCAGTGATCTTGATCATTTTAGGAGTGATCGTTGGTGTATATGGCTTTTTGACTAATCGAACAGTTGCTGGGCGACAAATCTATGCAACCGGTGGTAATTTGAAAGCTGCTCAATTATCTGGAATAAAGACAAAAAAAATCACTTTTTGGGTATTTGTGAATATGGGTGTGATGGCTGCCTTGGCTGGATTGATTTTAGCGGCGCGCTTAAATGCTGCTACGCCACAGGCAGGAACTTCACTTGAATTAGATGCGATGGCTTCTGTCTACTTCGGCGGGGCTTCTACTTCAGGAGGAATCGGAACAATCACTGGAGCGATCGTCGGTGGCTTAGTCATGGGTGTATTGAACAATGGGATGTCGATCATGGGTGTCGGCGTAGACTGGCAACAGGCAATCAAAGGATTGATTCTATTGCTAGCAGTCGTATTGGATATTTACAATAAAAAACGCAAGATCTCTTAAGGTGGCGAGTAGATGAAAACAACAGAGGAAAAACGAATATTATTGATTTGTACTGCCGGGATCACCTCAGGATTGTTAGTTAAAAATATCCAAAAGGCAGCAGATGAAGAAGGGATACCTCTTCATGTATATTCTGCTCCAGCAATCGTGGCAGAGCAAGCAATCCAAAATCAACACATTGACGGTTTGATGATCGGACCACAATCTGAATATGAAGTGGCACGATTAAAAGACTTTCTAACGGTGAAAGCTGTTCCGTACAAATTGATCCGTAAAGAAGATTATGAAACATTTGATGGCGAAGCAGTTTTAGCAGATATCTTAAAATTTTTTTGAAAGTAGGTTTGGAAAAATCTGTTGTGAAGAAAGACAGAAAATTTTTTTCAAGCGTGATTTCAGTAACAGTAAAAGCAAACTATGGATGTTTTTTCCGTGTCAATGATCCTTTCCCAAACAAGTTGTGCTACAATAGGATAAAATAATTGTTCGGACAACTTATGTCGGGTCGAAAGGATTGGCAAAGCAACCATGGAAAAGACAAAATATCAAATGATCGCGGATGAAATAAAAGAGAAGATTATTGCACAGATTTTTAAACTAAATGAGCCGATAACGCCTGAACTCCAACTACAAAAAGAGTACCAAGTAAGCCGTCACACGGTAAGACAAGCCATTGCGATACTAGTCAATGAAGGGTATCTGCGTAAAGAGAAAGGTTCAGGTACTTACGTTGACGATGCGTATAAAAAAGTATCGGAAAGTAGAAAAAAACAAAAAACGATTGGTGTGATCACGACTTATCTATCGGATTATATTTTCCCGTCGATCATTCGAGGAATCGAAAAAACGCTGAGTGAGCAAGGATATTCACTTTTGCTGGCAAGTACGAATAATGATCATCAGCAAGAAAAAAACTGCTTGGAAAAAATGCTTCAGTTTGGTGTGGATGGCTTGATCGTAGAGCCAACAAAAAGTAATGAGTACAATCCCAACTTAGCCTTATATGTCCGTTTGAGAGAGCAAGGCATTCCAATGGTCATGATCAATGCAGTGTATGAGGAATTAGCGGTGGCATCTATTTGTGTTGACGATGTAAAAGTTGGCTTTAAAGCGACAGAGTATTTGATCCAACAAGGTCATCAACGGTTGCTATTCGTGACGAAAATCGATGATTTACAAGGAAAGTATCGAATGAAAGGATTTATTCGAGCGTGTGAAGCATATGGTGTCCAATTTTCGCCAGAAGATATTATTACCTACATGACAGATTCTCGTGGGGAAATCGGTGAAAAAGTGCTTAAACAGCTAAAAGAATCAGCTTGTACCGGTCTCATCTGTTACAATGATCAAATTGCCAGTCAATTGCTCGATGAAGTGATCACTAGCGGCTATCAAGTGCCACAACAACTGTCGATCATCGGTAATGATGATTCTTCTTTAAGTCAGGTAGGGCCAGTGAAGCTGACGACTTTAAGTCATCCTAAAGAACAAATGGGGAAAGAAGCCGCGGAATGGATCATCCACACGATTCAAACTGGCAATCCAGAAGAAGATATCATCTATGAACCTCGCTTGGTGATCAGAGATTCGGTAGCTTCAACAAATGAGTGAAGGTTACTGACGTAAACTGAGATCAGACCGAATGGACTGAAAATATTCAGTTAGAACATCGTAACGTTTTGACTACGGACGATTCGATCTTTCAAAAAGGTAAAGAGGGAAAAATCTTCTCTCTTTGCCTTTTTTGTATGCAATGAATGAAATAAACAAGCATAATAAATAAACAAAAAATCATATTTTTGTACGAACAAATAATGTTAAATCTATTGACATGTACGTACATAAAGTTTTATACTGTGGGTATCATATAGAGAGTCCAAGGGGGCGTTTGAAATCGAAACAAAAGAAACTAGGTTGAAACGAAAAGAAGCGATTCAAACTGGGCAAACCGCACTAGGTATCGAGTTAGGTTCGACCAGAATCAAAGCAGTACTGATCGATCACAACTATGAACCAATCGCATCTGGTAGTTATGACTGGGAGAATCAGTTGGAAAATGGGATTTGGACCTATTCGCTTGACGAGATTTGGAAGGGGTTACAAACAAGCTATCAGAAACTAGCCGCAGCTGTATCCGAGGAGTATGATACACCTTTGACCACGATCGGTGCGATCGGTTTTAGTGCAATGATGCATGGTTACTTGGCATTCGACCAAGAGGATGAATTACTTGTACCGTTTCGTACGTGGCGCAATGCGATCACCGCAGAGGCGGAAGAAAAACTAAGTCAAGCGTTTCAGTATACGATTCCCCAACGTTGGAGCATTGCCCATTTATATCAAGCAATCTTAAATAAAGAAGCTCATGTAAATGATCTTAGTTACTTTACTACTTTGGCGGGATATATCCACTGGCAGTTGACCGGACAAAAAGTATTAGGTGTTGGAGATGCCTCAGGGATGTTTCCAATCGATCCTCAAACGAAAAGGTATGATGCAGAAAAGCTTGCGATTTTTGATCGCTTAGCAAAAACAGAAGGATTCTTACAACCTGTAGAAACACTTCTTCCCGAGATTCGTTTGGCTGGTGAAGTTGCAGGAATGCTGACCGAAAAGGGAGCAAGACTTTTAGATCGATCTGGTCAGTTGGAAGCAGGTATTCCTATTTGTCCGCCTGAAGGAGATGCAGGTACTGGTATGGTGGCGACGAATAGTGTTGGACTACGCACAGGGAACGTGTCAGCCGGAACTTCGGCATTTGCGATGATCGTATTAGACAAAGAGCTAGTCAATGTCCATCCAGAGATCGATCAAGTAACGACACCTGACGGAAGTCCAGTGGCGATGGTGCATACAAATAATTGCTCTTCAGAAATCAACGCATGGGTCAAGATCTTCAAAGAATTCAGTGAGAGTCTTGGCGTGACGATCGACAGCCAACAAATTTACGAGACACTATTTTTGAAAGCGCTACAGGCGGATGCGGACTGCGGAGGGCTACTAAGCTTTGGTTATCATTCAGGAGAAAATATCACAAAAATGGAACAAGGGAGACCGTTGTTCGTTAGACGCCCCGATAGCAAGTTTGATCTTGCGAATTTTATGCGGATGCATCTTTCTAGTGCATTTGGCGCCATGCGTCTAGGAATGGAGATCCTTAAATCTGAACAAATCACGATCGATCGTTTAGTTGCCCACGGAGGAATTTTTAAAACGCCAAAAGCGGCTCAAACAATTTTAGCTTCAGCGATGGAAGCACCTGTCACAGTTATGGAAACAGCTGGAGAAGGCGGTGCTTGGGGAATCGCCCTATTAGCAGCATATCTGCAAAAAGCAGAAACGATGTCGTTGGAAGAATTTTTAGCACAGCATGTATTTTTAAATAGTGAAGGCATAACGATCAAACCGACAGAGGCAGATTTAAAGGGGTATGAACGATTTATTGCGTTGTATGAAAAAGGATTGCCGATTGAAGCCTCTGCCATCGTATCAATGGAAGAAGGAGTGAAGAAATGTTAGAAAGTCTGAAAGAATCGGTTTACCAAGCTAATTTGGCTCTACCAAAACAAGGATTGATCAAGTATACATGGGGAAATGTCAGTGCGTTTGATCGTGAAACCGGGTATTTCGTCATCAAGCCTAGTGGCGTGAGCTATGAAGAAATGAAAGCAGAAGATATGGTCGTGGTCGATTTGGATAATCGAGTCATTGAGGGTGAATTGAATCCTTCCTCCGATACACCGACCCACGCAGTTCTTTACAAACAATTTCCTGAAATCGGTGGCATCTGTCATACTCATTCGACATGGGCGACGATTTGGGCGCAAGCAGGTATTGATTTACCGGCAATGGGAACGACTCATGCGGATACTTTTTATGGAAGTGTTCCTTGTGCCAGATTTTTAACGCAAGCCGAAATCGATAGTGGCTATGAACACGAAACCGGTAATGTGATCATTGAAACATTTGAACAGCGAAACATCGACATCATGGCGATCCCAGGCGTTTTATTACATGGTCATGGACCGTTTACTTGGGGCAAAGATGCCTCTCAAGCAGTGATGAATGCAGTGGTCTTAGATGAAGTGGCAAAAATGAACTTGTTTACTCGCCAGCTGAATAGTTTTTCAGAAGCTTTGCCACAACGAATATTGGATAAACATTATTTACGGAAACACGGTAAAGATGCATATTATGGGCAAAAAAATAAATAAAAAAGCAGAGGAGTAAAAAGTATGTTATCGATCAGTAAAAAAGAATTTTGGTTTGTCGTAGGGTCACAACATCTCTACGGAGAAGAAGCGTTAGCGCAGGTCAAAAAGAATGCGGAGACGATCGTCACTGCACTGAATGATCAACAAACGTTACCTTACCCGATCATACTAAAAGAATTAGCAGTGACTGCGGACACGATCACCTCGATCATGAAAGAAGCAAATTACCAAGAGCAAGTAGCGGGTGTGATCACTTGGATGCACACGTTCTCCCCAGCAAAAATGTGGATTCGTGGTACTCAACTATTACAAAAACCACTGTTACATTTAGCTACTCAATTTAATGAAAGTATTCCATGGGAAACCATCGATATGGATTTTATGAACTTGAATCAAGCGGCACATGGGGATCGGGAATATGGATTTATCAATGCGCGCCTCAATAAGAAAAATGAGATCGTAGTAGGTCACTGGCAATCTGAAGAGGTTCAACGAAAAATCTCGGATTGGATGAATGTGGCTGTGGCTTATAATGAAAGCTTTTCGATCAAGGTCGCTCGTTTTGGTGACAATATGCGTAACGTGGCTGTGACTGAAGGAGACAAAGTAGAAGCGCAGATCCAATTTGGCTGGGTAGTCGATTATTATGGGATCGGTGACTTGGTCCAAGTGATTGATGCGGTCACTGAAGAAGAGGTCGAGACATTATTTGAAGAATACAAAAAGCTTTATGAATTTGATTATGCTGATTATGACAATGAGACATGGGAAGCGCATGTCAAAGTGCAAGCGAAACAAGAAATCGGCATCAGACGTTTCTTGGAAGCGGGCAATTACAATGCCTTTACAACCAACTTTGAAGACCTTTACGGTATGCAGCAATTGCCTGGTTTAGCTGTTCAACGATTGATGGCAGAAGGGTATGGATTTGCTGGAGAAGGCGATTGGAAAACAGCCGCTTTAGATCGTTTACTAAAAATCATGGCTCAAAATGAAAATACAGGGTTCATGGAGGACTATACGTATGAATTGACGCCTGGAAAAGAAGCGATCCTACAATCACATATGATGGAAGTTGATCCTACGTTGGCAGTCAATCGACCAAAAATCGTTGTTTCACCATTATCAATGGGTGATCGAGAAGATCCGGCTCGTCTTGTCTTTGATGGTAAAGCCGGCGATGGCGTGGTAGTGTCTATGGCGGATTTTGGCACACATTACAAATTATTGATCAACGAGGTTGAAGCATTCGAACCAACGGAAGATGCGCCACATCTGCCAGTCGCACGAGTACTATGGAAAGTCAAACCGAATTTCCACGAGGGTGTCGGTGCGTGGATCCGAACAGGCGGTGGCCACCATACGGTCGTGTCATTGAACCTCACTACGGAGCAAATCCAAACATGGGCTCGCTTAGTTGATCTAGAAGATATTGTAATCAAATAGTTTAACGATTGAAGAAAAAAGTCCGTTGAACTAGAAAAAAACGTAGGTGTCTGGCATTTACATTGAAATAAATAATTGAACCACTAGAATTGACTCATTCATTTAGTCTTTCTAGTGGTTTTTTTTGATGGATCAAAATAATAGATGATCGATGTTTTTGTTCTCGGCATGATGTGGAACTAGAACATTTATTCAATTTATTTTTGAGGATACTTGAATAAATTTTTTTGAGAATGAGCTTTTCCTTGTATATTATGCAAATATTATCGAATTACATCACGTTATAAGCATAAAAATACAATTCAAAAATAAAGTGTGTTATCCTTCTGTTGTAATCATAAGTTTTTTAAATCAAGTATTCTATTTACATATTTTTACCTAAAAAAATAGTCTCCCCTTTATTTCTACATAACAGTTTTTGACCTGGCTTACCTTTGTTAATATTTTATTAGAAATGCTTATCAATCAAATGCTGTTGATGGAATTTTGCGATAAAAAATAATGACTGTCTGACAGTCTTCGTCATCTAAGCGAAAGTTGTTTGGATAAAGGAGGAAACTTTATGGAAATACTGAAAAACCAAAAGAGGATTTCGAGGCTTTTTTGTACATCGTTAGTGCTTTTTTTCTTATTCATATTTGGAGGCGTTTACTCCCCTACTTTCGCGGATACGGAACAAAGTTACTCCACGAAACCGTTAGCGCAAAATGAAGAAGTCGCACTTTATCTTGAAGAGACAACTAAAGGTATACAGTTTCGCGTAGAAAAAAGTGTACCAGAAACGTTGCAATTTGAGGTTACTCTCCTTGATGAAAAAGGAACGAGGATGCCGCTTTTCGTAGATGAAGCACCATTGTCGGAAAAGCAGTTACTCACAGAAGATCAAGTTGCTTCGCTGTACTTTACAAAGACGGCTGAACCTTTACGACTGTTTATCAAGTATAAGACCATAGATCAATCCTTTAAGGACTTGACACCGCAAGAAGGACAACTATTTCAGTTAGCTCAACAGGAAGCTGACACCGAATCAAATGATACCGAAACTGACCAAACGGAAACAACGAGTAGTAGCACGCAAGAAAGTAAACCAACTGAAGAGAGTCAAGTAAATGAAGAGTCGCAAACAGCTGTAAGTGAATCACAAGCAGAGGAAGAGCAACCCGAGACTTCTTCGGAACGGCAATCTTTTGCAAGAGCAGCTTTAGCTCGTGCGACCGGTACTGGTTCTCAGTATGTCCCACCTGGTGCGATTCCTATCAGTGGCGCATTTGCAGCTCCGAATGGTGGGGCGGTGGTATCGAATGTCACGAATACGAATGATAATGGCGGGAAACCTTTCTCACAAATTTCTCTTTCAGGTAGTAATAACTGGACATCGATTTGGTCGAATGATGCCTATCGATTAGATTTTACAAAATCATTTTCACAACGTGTGTATGTCAATTTTGGGACGCAGCAAGCAGATGGCGTCGCCTTCGTGATGCATAATGACGCTCGAAAAACAACTGCTTTAACGAGTTCTCGAGCGGTAGGTGTCGATGGACAGAACTTGGGTGTCTATGGTGCGACCGGTGGATATTATGAATTGTTAGCGCAACGAACCCCTGAGACAACCGCAATCAAAAACTCTGTTGCTGTTGAATTTGATATGTACGCCAATGATGCAGTGACTGGTAGAACTCGTTATGATGCGCAGATACCTGCTGGAAGTACCCCTCACATGGCTTATACGTTTCCAGGAAATTTGAGTCGAACGTATCAGCCCGTGAATGGCCTGAATGCAGATCTAGGTCCGAATGATTGGTTTACTTTGACGATCGCCAATTCGGGTCGGATCAAACATAATAGCTTGATCCCACTAAATGGGGCAGTCAGCACCAATGTACAAGATGGTACGTGGTATGAGTTCAATTACAATTTTGACAGTACTACCCGTAATTTTACCTATTCTTTCAGAAATCCGGTAAATGGCACAAAAACAGCTGACACGACGATCCCTTGGGCAGATTTGAATTCAGAATTGCAATTATCAGCTAATAATAATCGTGCCTATTGGGGATTTACAGCGGCGAATGGTGCTGTTTCTGGGCAAGTACGTTTCGCTTTTACTCAACCGCCCATACCAATTGGCGCCTCTGTGACAAGCCAAGTATTGGACAGTGCCAATAATTCTGTGACTGTCCCAAGTACGGATACGAGTAAAAGTAAGTACCTGATTAGTGAGCAGCCAGCAAAGATCCAATCAACAATCAAGGTCAGTGCTGGAGAAGCTGCATTGAATGCGACGAGATGGACGACGGTTCTTGATGCAAAAGCCATCAATTTAGCCACGAATGCAAGTTTGACACCTACTATCACAAAGACAACTGCCGCCGGTGTGACGACAACGATTGCACCAGCTAACTTATCGACAGTCGTCACCAACAATGCAACGACTGGTGTGATCAACGTAATAACAACGATTGCCAATAATGCCATCAATCTGAATCCAGGTGATTCTGCGACACTCAGCTATTCTGCACCAACCAAAACACTCTCCGCGGATGTCTTGACGAGTTATGGAGGGGCAGTGTTAGCCAATCCAGTAGGGACTACGCCGAATGATACAACAAATGTCACTTACTATGGAGATACAGTCTATTATTGGGTTCGTAAAACCGATCAGTTCACTTCGCTTTCTTGGGAAAATGTCAATACTGTGACAAATTTTAGTGAAACATTGGATATCTCATCCAATCGTGATCCGGGTTATAAGAAAACATTTTATTGGAAAGATTTGGATACAGGCGATAAGTTGAGCTTTAAGGTCAGAAAAGGAACGAGTTATTTAACGGATGTGCCAATAGCCGATGTCACGACGAACGGTTCAACAGGATTTAACGCAAATACACAATTAACGATTCCTACAAAATATTTTGATTATGGTGATAACCGTTTCGTGATCGAAGTTTACTCTTCAGGGAAACTGACGAAACCAGAGGAACCAGCGGCTTCATTGAATCTAACAGTTACTTACACTGGAGAATTAAGACTTGATAAAGTACCAACTAATTTAAAATGGACGAGTCGAACCGTTCGGCAAAGTAAAGGCATACTGGCTCGTGATGCGGGGAATCAAATGGATCTGAAAGTATGGGATTCGAGAGATCCACGAACAACGAAAGATTGGTCGATCGGTCTTTCCATTGTGAGTGGGACGAACGCGCCGTTCTCCTTCGTCTGGAAAACTAGTCCAACGAGTGAAGCACAAAAATTAAGCACATCGCCTATCAAAGTGTTCGATTCTCGCGGTGTGGCACCTAGTGGTTATGAATACACGATGAGTATGGATGAAAATACAGGTATTTTACTGAATAGTCCAAATCTCCTATCTGTCGGAGACTATAGTGGACGAGCGACAGCCAGTTGGAAGCTTTATAACACCGCTACGATCGAATAAGGAGGCGATGAGATGCACCGAATAACTACAACTCTTTTGTTACTGCTGAGTTTTGTTCTGTTAACTGGCTTTATGCGGACGGTTCCTGTATTTGCAGATGAGATCGTCGCATCGGATCAGCAAGAAATCCAGTTTGAATTATATGAAAAAGACGAAGTGGTGCCCACAGGAAATGATGGATCAGGTAATGCCATCTCGCAAATTGGTGGAATGCTTCCTAAAACAGGTAGTTTATTGTATGGAACGTCTGCTTTCCTTGGAACACTACTCATTGGTTTTGTTGGCTTGATGTATCTTTCAAGGAGGCAGAAGAAATGAAGCGTAAAATCAAATGGCTGCTTTTATTTGCCTTACTGCTGGTATTTGCTTCACCTCCAAGGAATCGAGCATCGTCTGTTGATGGGGAGAAAAAATCAGCCATAAAGGTTCAAATCATTGAACCAGAAATTTATCTAAGCGAAGTTATACCGCCAACCTTTAATCGTTACCCAGTCCAACAAACGGACATTGAACGACAGGCTGACCGTGATCTAGTGATCGAAGTGGTGGATAATCGTAGTGGGAAAAATGGTTGGAAACTCGACTATTCATTATCTGCTTTTAAAAATGAGCAGGAATATGCAGCAAAGCTCTCCATGAAAAATGGCCGTTTGACTGCGGAAGGGCCAACCGATTATCAAGTTAATGATATTGAGGATATCGGTAATGGCGAAACGCAAGAGCTCGTCAAAGTAAACCAAGGAACGAAACAAACGTATCGATTGGTCATCCCAAAAGAAAATATCTTGTTACACGTTCCTGCCAATAGCCCAAGTGGCACCTATAAAGCGATACAGACGGTCAACCTCGTAAATGTGGTTGCCGATGTAGATTAATTGAAAATCAAGGAGGAATAAAAATGAACCATAAAACAAAAACATTAAGTGCAGTATTCGCAGGGTTGATTTTAGTAAATATTGGAGGAGTAGCCACATTCGCAGCAGAAGTCCCTGGACAAACTGGGAATACCCCAACGACAGTGACGATCACCGATGCTACTTCAGGGGATTTAAGACTCGATGCCGTTCCAGCAAGTTATGCGTTTGAAACGGAAATTGAAAATAGCACGTACTCTCTTAGTACAGGAACGATCGGTACGCCTGGAAATATCGTTGTTTCAAATGATAGCATCGCTCAAGGATGGTCAGTAAGAGCAACTGTTGCCAACAACCAATTGACACGTGCAGCTGCGCCAGCAACATTTGATGTAAATTCATTTCAAATCAACGGCGCACAATTAGTTGGAACAGGTGCAACTGGGATTGTCGCTCGATCAGCTGCAACACCAGATGCTGGTAATAACACTGGGCAAATCACCACACCTGTGACAACGATCGCGATTGGTTTTACCGATCCAACCAATGTCTTACAAGTAAATAATGTCTTGAACGGTACGATCAATTATCAATTGTACAATACGGTAGATGCTTCTTGATCTGTCTGATTGTGAGCGAAGGTTGAAGCAATCGCTTTTGTCGATTGCTTCAATTCTTTCTATCCGCTTTTTTCGCATAAAAAGATCATGTAAAAAAAGGAAACGAATCGATAAATGAGGTGTAGTGATGAGAAAAATTAGTTTAGTCATTTGTTTCTTGTTTGCTTTTTGCTTTCCCTTAGTCGCTGAGGCAGAAACAGAGACGGATGCAGAAGTGGGCTTTCATATCAAAGCAATTATTCCCGATAATCAAGTCGATAAAAAATTAACTTATTTTGATCTACGTTTAGAATCTGGTCAAAAACAAACAATCAAGTTTCTTATAGAGAATACATCGAATGAAGAGTCGACTTATAAAATCTCAGTAAATCAAGCGTACACGAATGACCAAGGGTTTATTGATTACACGCAACCAGCGGATAATCAAGAGATACCAGAGGAATTTCAAATAAGCAAGATCGCTAAAGTGCCGGAGAGTATCACTTTAGCGGGTGGCAAGTCACAAGAAGTGAGTATAGATCTCACAATGCCTGAAAAAGAATTCGACGGTCAAATCTTGTCAGCGATCCATGTCATGAAAGAAGGACAAGCTGAACAAGAGGGTCAAATCGTCAATAATTATGGCTATGTTTTAGGATTGAAACTAACGAATAATGAGAATGAAGTACAAAGAAAGCTTGAACTGGAAGACATCGAACCAGCGATTTCATTTGGAAAAACAAGTGTTGTAGCAACGTTGAAGAATCCAACAATGGATGCAATCGGTCATTTGAAATATAATGCTGAAGTGAAAAATGCAGCGGGGGAAACAGTAAAAGAAGTATCCTACGACAAAGATATGCAAATGGCCCCCTTATCAACGTATCGATTTGCGATCGACTGGGACAATGAACGTTTAGAAGCAGGAGATTATTCTTTGCATTTGACAGTCGCTGATGCAAAAGACAATGAGTGGGAATTTGATCGCGAGTTTACGATCAGTGAAAATGAAGCGAAAGAAGTGAATAAGGTAGCGATCACTGAAGTCAATCAACAATCGATCCCAACTTGGGTATATGTAGTTGTCGGTGTGTTACTTGGAATAATCATTCTCTTGCTGATCTATTTTCTATTCATACGTAATAAGAAAAAAGAAGAATAATCAAAAGGGGTTGTGATCCTTATGTTAACACGAGTCTTAGCATAGGGATCACAATCTCTTTTCTGTTAATTAGCGTTTCTTATAGAAATAGTACAGCACACTGATGAAAAAAATCACAGACATCAGTAGGCCGATTTCATAATAAAGAAACACCCGCACAGAGTCATAAAAGTAATACGCCATGATTTTTACGATAAAGTAAATCACAGGGCACGCAGCTAAAAAAATCAAAAAGGTGCGCTTAGTTATTTTAAAGAAATAAAAGAATGCTAGCGCGGCAATGCTAAAAGGGAACCAAAATAAAAACTTACTTAATTGGACCAACGTCATTCACTCCTCTATCATCTTTATAACCAAATAATACCGTTTTTTTGTTATTTTTAAAACTGATAATAGTATCATAACAAAATATTTTTTTTAGTTAAAATTCAAAAATAAGGAGTTTTTATCAAAAAAAGCTTGATTTATAGTGTTTAGTGATATGTTGAGCATGTAGAACGTTCGTTTTTTAATAACGATAAAAAATCTGATATTTCGTTCGTTTGTTATATATCGACCATTCTTTTAAAAAGGTATTTCCGAGTTCGATTGCAGAAATTGTAAAATTATTTCGGTGATCCACGGACAGTCTTGCCGGCGGGAACTAAACGGTTGATAGCCGTTATAGCGATAGATATATTCGTTTTTCCAACCGTTTGTTTTTGTTTGTTTCATTTTGAGTAACTCGATCAGTGGTTTTAATGCCTCTTTATCGAGTTCTTTGCGATGAGAAGCAATGTAGACAAGATCTGTCAGAGACAAAACATAGCCTTGTGGAAACATATTTTCTGTAATATGCGCAGAGATGGGTTGCTCATTTGATAACCGTTTGAACCATTGGTGTTTTTGCATATAGGTTATACCTTCATCGATCATCTGATTGACTTTAAGGTCAGCTGGATCAACTACTTTCTGGTAAGTGATCAATGCACGAATACTCTTCCCGATACCGATGTAGCAAGGTGTTTTTCTCAAACAACCACCATGTTGACAAATCCCCCGTCCTGTCCAAGTCGTTGTTTGGTTTCGTTCAAATAATTGGTAGTTTTTGATCCACATCAGCGCTCGCTGTGCCGCAGGTGTCTGTCCTAACCCCAGACGAACATAAGCTTCCAGTAGCATTGCATTGTAACAAGGGACGATATCTTCTGCTTTGCCAGTATAGGAAAAGCCATCATTTGTCGCAAGATGGTCATCAACGTATTGGATCAGTGACTGAGTAACTGGCAATTGGTTTGCGTAAGGAATTTCCGCCAAACCGATCAAAGCAAAAATCTTTCCTAAGGCAGATAGATTTTCTTGTTGTTCATACTTTTTGACGATCGACGACTGTTCAAGGTAGCTCATTGGCTCATCGATAGGTTCTTGTTGGTCGATTTTTCTTTTTAATAGATAGGCTGTATCCATAAGTGTGGACCTCCTTCAACTGCTTGTTGTGAATAGTTGGTAAGGGTTTCATTTATCAAGTATATCATCAAACGAACGATCCGTAATGTCCAAGTCGTATTTCCTTATGCGAGAACGTTCAATTTGTTTTTTTTAATCAGTAAGAAAATTTAAGATACTGAAAGAATTCTAATAATCTGATGTTCTTTTTATAACGAGAAATAAAGATGAGGGTTTTTTATTTTATAGTGTTAATTTATTTCTGTAATTGGAAATAAAAAGCACAATACAGACGATAATAGATGTTATTATTTTGGTGTAAAGAAATGATACTTGTTATTTCTTTGTAGAAAGCGCCAATATGAGGGGGCTATGATTAGATAAAATATCTATACATAGAAATTGTTGCGTTAAATTTTTAGGAGGATGATCTACATTATGAAAAAAAGGAAAACAATGTGTCAGTTGATGTTGCTCGGACTTTCTGTGTCGACGATGATGGTACCATTTTCCAATGTGTCAGCAACCATGTTATCAGTAGAAAAGCATAAGGAGGCAGATCCGGTAAGTACGAGTGAACTAAACAACTCATTACTAAACTCGATCACTTCCGCCCAAGAACAAATCAATAGCTTAGAACAAAAGTATGAGTTAGTTGTAAAAGATGCGATTGTTTTGCCTGAAAAAACAGATCATATGTCACTCTTGATTGCCGCAGATGCGAAAGTCATTGATGAAGAGGGGGAACCATTAAGTGGTTTTACACCTTATGTCATAGAAACAAACGTTGAAGCAAAACCGGGGGTATACCAACTGACCATTGGCTTAAAAGAAGATGCCAGTGTGGAGAAAACCGTAAAAGTCACAGTTTTGACGGATAAAGAAGAACCAAAATATTCGATTATAGCAGATAATGTGACGGTCTTAGTTGGTCAGACGGATACAGATTTCATCTTGAAATCTGCAGGTGCCTATGCACGAAACGAAAAAGGTGAAAGATTCGAGGTTATCGTAAAAAACTCTACCGTTGAAAATCAAGTAGGTGAATACGAGATGACCCTAGGAATCAATCAAGATGCTCGTGTGGAACGAACGATCAAAGTCACTGTCACAGATAAAGAAAATTACACATTCAGTGCGCAAGATGCTTATGTCATGGTGGGCCAAACAGATGATGCATCGATCATTGCAGCAGCAAACGTAACGATCACGAATCATCGCGGCGAACCAGCAGATGCAAAAGCAGTGATCAAGTCATCTACTGTCCAAGATAGTCCGGGAGTCTATCAGGCAACGATTTCTGTGGATAAAGATCTAAGTCTTGAAAAAACGATCACTGTCACTGTCATGCAAGATAATGGTGGAACAACAGGTATTTATGATTTCCAATTGCTTGCTGAAGATGCGACAGTCAATGTTGGTCAAACCGATGAACAATCGTTGATCGAGGCAACAGGAGCTTTTGCCATTGATGGTACAACAGGAAAAATTGGAAGAGTGATCGTTAAACAGTCGACCGTCCAAGACAAGCCTGGAGAGTATGAAATCACATTTGGGGTCGCCCAAGATGCTTCTGTCGAAAAAACGGTGAAGATCACTGTACAAGATCCAGAAAATCAATCAAAGTATCGATTGAAAGTAAAGGAAACACAAATCACTCTACAAGTTGGACAAACGGATGAAGCAGTAATTCTTTGGACGAGTGGTGCTGAGGTCGTGGATCAAAACGGGTTCTTATCTTACGAAGCTCATCCAATCATCAAATCATCTACTGTTGAGAATAAAGCGGGGGTTTATGAAGCAACGATCGCGGTCGATAAAGATCAATCGATTGAGCAGACGATCCAAGTAACAGTCATCGGTGAGAGCACGACCGAACCAGAAGTGTCCTATGAACTTTACGCCAATGATGGATTTACTACGGTTGGACGAACAGATGACCGTTCCATCATCGAAGCAACAAAAGCAGTCGCATATGATAGTCAAGGGCGAGAGGTATCTGTTATTGTCAAAAATTCAACGATCAAAGACGAAGCTGGCGTTTACCAAGTGACTTTAGGTATCAGCCAAGATACTTCTATCGAAAAGACAGTCAATGTAACGGTTGAGGGCGCTGAAACTGAACAGCCGAGTTCTGATTACTTATTGTTAGCAGACGATGCCGAAGTACCAGTTGGTCAAATTGATGATAACTCTCTTCTTATAGCAACAAATGCTTTTGTATTCAACCAGACATTAGGAAAGCAAATCGAGCCAATCATCAAAAGCAGTACAGTCCAAGATATTCCTGGAGAATATGAAGTGACGATTGGTATCGCACAAGAGGATCATGTGGAAAAAACAGTGAAAATCAAAGTGGTGGGTGAATCTCTACCGCAACAGGAATATCTTTTAAATGCATGGGATGCAGCTGTGACAGTTGGACATACGGATGATCAGACAATCTTAGCGGCAGTCGGGGCCACTGTGACAGATTTTTCTGGTCAACCAGTCGAAGCAAAACCAATCATCAAAGCATCTACAGTCAAAGACGAAGTTGGTTACTATGAAGTAACGATCGGTATCGATAAAGGGGATATCGAGAAAACGGTCCAGGTGATCGTTCGTTCTGAGAATCTGACAGAAGGGTACACATTTCTGGCAGAAGATGCTGTCATTACAGTCGATGAAACAGATGAAGCATCGATCGTCAAAGCGACCAATGCACGAACAGTCTATAGTGATGGCAAAGTTGTAAAAGGTGCAATAATCAAACAAACCAATGTTTTGCCTATTCCTGGAGAATACGAAGTGACACTTATGGGAAATCAGTATGGCCATGGGGAAAAAACTGTCAAGGTAACGGTCGTAGCGGCTGATTGATGACAGATTGATTTTGACAGGAATCATTTTAAGAAATGGAGAAGTTAGGAGGAGCGACATTCGTCACTTCTCCTTCTTTTTGTCGCGAGTAAATGATACACTTGTTAAAAGAAGCTAAAGATCGTTAAAGGAGTAAAATATGAAAAATCGCTGTTTGATTTACCGCGAATTTGGCCTGCCCCATGAGGTAGTCCAGATGGAAGAATACCCACTTGCTTTGAGACCAGGAGAAGTCTTGGTCAAAATGCTGATCGCTCCAATCAATCCTTCTGATTTGATTCCAATCCATGGCGTTTATGCGCATCGCATCGACTTACCACAGATTGCTGGTTATGAAGGTGTTGGTGAAATCGTTCAAGTGACCGATCCACGGGATGAAGCGATGATAGGACAACAAGTCTTGCCATTACGAGCCGCGGGCACTTGGCAAACGTATCACACATCGTCAAAAAATGACTTAATTGTTGTTCCTCACTCGATCGATCGTTTGACTGCTGCTCAAATGTACATCAATCCTGTGACCGCTTGGCTGATCTGCACCAAAGAGTTAAAGTTGAATCATGATGACTATCTTTTGATCAATGCAGGTAATTCTTCGATTAGCAGAATCTTTATCCAGCTCAGCAGAATCCTATCCTTTAAAGTCATTGCAATCGTCCGCCATGAAAAATATCAACAAGAGTTGACTGAATTGGGGGCTGATTTGGTCGTTCTTTGGGATGAAGAAACAGCATTGCATCAAATTTTGACCCATACGAATGGTAAGGGTGTTCGTGCAGCTATCGATCAAGTCGGTGGGAAAAGTGGTGAAATCTTGGCACGAGCGATCCATCCTTATGGGAAGTTCATTGCCATCGGATTGCTATCTGGTCACCAGGTCGATTGGTCGTTTATCCATACATTACCGATCAAAGTCAAGGTTTATCATTTAAGGCATTGGGCGGATTCGGTCTCAAATGAAGAGTGGCAGCAAACTTTTCAACGATTATTCCAGTTGGTTGAACAAAAACAATTGAATCTACTAAGTACAGCACCTATTTACCCAATTTCTGACTATCGTCAAGCGTTACAGATAGCAGAAAGAAAAAAAGAAAAAATCTTCCTAAACTTTGATGTCGAATAAGACGAATACGATAACAAAAAGAGTGACCTGCAATCAATAAGCGGGGCACTCTTTTTCTATAATAGTGGGCATACAGCAATGAATCGTACTTTTTTTATTCGCTTTCTAAATAATTAGGAAGAGACAAATAAGTGATTGTCTCCATCAAAAGGCGCCAATCGGCAATCGTCGGGATATTCGATATCCGATGGATTTGGCAAGTATGTTCATCAATCAAATGTAGATCATAATTGCAAACCACTAGATCGGCTTGATACGTTTCAATTGATTCTTTCGTTACCGCCTGTTCGATTTGAAATTCGACCGTTGAACGTTGCATAAAAAGCGCTTCGATCTCATTCAGGATGTAATCATCTAAAGATGGCGGTCCTTGGATCGTAAACAAGATACGTAAAGGACGATGTGATTGTTTCAATAAAAGTGACGCATGGAACGTCGTCAACGCTGCTGCGAGATAGTCGATATGAACAAACCCGAAAAGAGGATTGTTTTTTAGCGTAGTTAGTTTTTCGTACCATACTTGGTAGATCTCCGGATGACGCTCTTTCATTTGCATCATCATCGTGGGCGAATGTAATTCGTATGTATGACTCATTTTAGAAAGTAAACGAACATTGACCAAGAAAGCTTCCATTTTTTCTAATGAACCATCTTCGATCATTTTTTCTGGAAAAACAGTCGCTAGAAAACGATGGATCGCTTCAATAATATTAGGATTTTCTTCCCGATAAAACGCGTAGGAACGACCGTCATCTAAGTTTTTTTGACGTGTGTACGAAATGCAATGGAGCGAAATCAAATACAACCACATGGTTTCATTTAGTGAGAGTGTTTCATTGGACCGTGAAACATAGTAATCCTGTAACAATCGCTCAAGTGAAGAGAAGCCTTTACTACTCTTGATCAATACTTTGATTCTACGATTCAAGTTACAGAACTTTTTACACTTCCATCGGGCTTTGGCAATCGATAACCATAACGCAGCGCGGAAATGACTGAAATGTAAAAAAGCGAGATCTCTTTTATGCCCTTCTTTGACTAAATACTGTGCATCAAGTTCGCTATCATCATCAATGATCGTACTATCACCAAAGCTGGAATAAAAAGCAAAGAAACAAAAACGGATATCCTCTTCGCTGCCCGATAAAGTCAACGGCCCAGTTGTGATCGTGACATTGAATTCTTTTAAGATATTGTTCATATGGCGGATCGTCTTGAAAATCGTACTTCTAGAGACCATCAATGCTGTCACTAATTCATCAGTTGAGTAAGTGACGTTATGGAGCAGTAGATCCATGAGCTGATAAGTGATCGTTCTCTTTGCCAGTAAGGTGATCATCGTATCGATTGTCAAAGCTTTTTTGTATTGGATCGATAATGCACCTTTTTGATCGATCGTTAGTGAGATGCAATGCGCATCCAATGCTAAGTTGATTGCTTCAATATCTTTTTTGAGCGTGGGTTTCGATTTTTCTAAGTTATCTGAGAGATCATTGATAGTGATTTGATTTACTTTGTTCATATGTACCATATTCAGAATCTGATATTGACGCTTGAACTGATTATCCAGTTGCAAAGTCATAGGTAAATTTTCCATTATTTTGGCTTCCAATCTAATTTTTCTATTTTTTATGTAAGTAAAATCGTACTTTTGATTCAAGGGGAATTTGTGCATATTATAAGTATACAAAAAAAACAACTGTTTGAAATAAAAAATTATTATAATCTGGAAATAAAATGGATTGAGGAAACAAATGTGGTTAAAGTTAGAATAATACATAAACGTTTTTTAAATAATTATGTTATTTAAAATGAAAGTGATCTCTCTGTTTTTTATGAAAAAATGATGATAGAAAATTACGGGGCTTAAAGTTCGTATTTTTTTCTGTTGAAGAAAATAATTGATTGCAACAGAGATTTTGGAGTTTATTTATCCCTGCTATTATATGGTTTTGACAACTTACAAGTGAAAAACGAGTGTTAAATTTTTCTACTTTATAAAAAAAACAAAAATAAAAAATGCGTATATTAATGTTATTATACTAAAGGGAAGTCAAAAACCATAACGTGTTCCTTTGTTATTTATAATTATATTTTCATCGGAGCTAAAAGGAGTGTGATACACCTAAAGTAGGTTGAATAAAAAACGAATAGATGCCACCATAAACAACTGTTGGAGATCAAATGACCTTTTATAGTTGCGATGTTATGGAAGAATATTCAGTTACGTATCTGTAGCTTTCATCAAACAGAAGGCGCAAGATATAGAAAAAACACATAAAAAACAGTGAGTATAGCTTTCTGCCAAAAACAATCAGCAGATGACTACACGGGAGGCATCACGTGTAGAGTAGGAGGAGATAAATGACTCATTTTTATAGAAAGAAAATAGTACAAATGATTTTGGTCGTTCTGATGCTCTTCTCGTCATTAGGGAATAGTGTAGGGGTGATTGCTGAAACAATTGATAGTTCGATTACCGAAATCGAAACGACAGATGGTATACCTGAGACAACAGAAGAAATAGGAGATTTAGTAGAAGAATCAAGTCCAACAGTCCAATTCACAGAAGAAGAACGGGCAGATCTTATTAAGGATTTACATATCCAAGATTCAGATACGCCAGATGTAACAGATGAGTTGCTAGATGGAAATGGAATCTCATCCAGAATGGGTGAATTGACGAACTTAGATAATTTTTGGATTTCTCGTTTTCTTAAAGGAAATGCTAGTGGTAGTGGAAGAACACAGTTTCCACAAACATACTCTAATTATTTGATGAACGACAGTAGAGCAGTTATTGCTTGGGACAATAGCAACAATGCGATTGGTTCAGAAATTGGTGATACCATTGCAGGGACATTTTATTTACCTCGACAATATATCTATACTCCAAATGGAGGGGATATCATCAATTCTGGTTCTAATATATGGGGGAATCCTGTAAGAAGTGACTATGAGTTTGTCCCAAGGATCCAAGCAAATAGTGATAATTTTAGAATTACGGTTTTCGAAAGAGAATCATATGGGTTTAAGGACCCTGTGGCTCGTTCAGGCGACAGCGAAGGGGTGTTAGCAGATTTTCATCCCTATCGAATCGTTGTAGAAAGAACATCTGTTAGGAGAAGTACATTTGCTCAATCAAACGTTTTTACACTTGATGTCAGTTGGATAGTTAATTCATATTTCTATCATTCCTCTTCGTTTATACAAATGTGGCATAGAAATCATAGAGAAACTCTCGTTTCAGCAATGCGCACTGAGTTCTCCGAAGCGGCCTATGTGCCACCGGTATATACGGTGACTGGCAGAGTTGAACCTCCTGAAGGAAGTCAAGTATTACCGACCTTTCCAACAGGACCACTGGTTCCTGGTACGTGGGGGGTGATTCGTGCCGGAGCGCCCAATCCAGGTTATCAGTTTGATCGGTTTGAACTCACAGGTGCTGGAAGCTGGCTTAACCATATACCACCTAGCTTAGGTGGGAGTATGACTATTGGAACTGAGGATGCGATTCTAACGGCAATATATTCGCTAACTACTCAAACTTTGTCACTCAATCAGAATAATGGTCCAGGTAGCACAGGAAGCTTAACAGCAGATAAAACGAGTTCAGTGATGGGAGAAACAACGACGGTTCGTGCGGCTCCTGCAGCTCCTGGATATCGTTTCGCAGGATTTGATGTAAGTGGGACTGGGGGAACAATCAGTAATGTGAATACAACTAACCGCACTGCTACATTTACTATGGGGTCAGAAAATGCATCAGTGACCGCTCGTTATGAACTAGCGGATCAGGCACTCACGTTGAATCGAAATCCTCAAGCCGGGAGTAATACTGACCCGACAGCTGGTTCAAATACTTTGCAAATGGGACAAGAAACAGTCGTTACCGCTGCACCTGCATTACCAGGGTATCGTTTTT
The DNA here is from genome assembly GCF_017316305.2 of Enterococcus sp. DIV1094. Lineage (NCBI taxonomy): Bacteria > Bacillati > Bacillota > Bacilli > Lactobacillales > Enterococcaceae > Enterococcus > Candidatus Enterococcus mangumiae. The sequence goes on along the minus strand of NZ_CP147250.1, from coordinate 3,200,900 downwards.
CAGGTTTTAGTGTAACTGGAGCAGATAGTACCATTTCCAATGTTGATCTAACGAATCGCACGGCAACATTCAGGATGGGCAGTGAAAATGCAACTGTTACAGCGGAATACGCATCAACCGTTATCCGCAATGCGGATGATTTAGAAAGATTCTTACGAAGTGAATTTCCATACGATTCAAATAGTCAAACTTATACGTTTGAACCAGAGACAAATCAAACAATCGACATGGCTGGAAAAGGTAACTTTACAGGTAGAAGTCAATTTTCTGGGAACTTGATCGGTAATGGTACGACGATCACCAATCTTTCATTAACTGCTTCCAGTGCTGCTCTTGGTTTGATTCAAACACTCAATGGAGGTAACCAATCTCGCATCGAGAATCTAACTTTGTCACGGGTGACTGTCAACAATACGAGAACGCAGTTTTACTCGGCTGGAATCATTGGGCAAGTGGCAAGTGGCACATCGATTGAACTTGAAAATATCAAAATCGACGAACACAGTGAGATCTCAGCGAGTCAACCTTATGGAAGTGCCGGCTTGATCGGCATCAACAACGGCACTGCCACAATCAAAAACGGCGAGGTTTTAGGAACGTTACATACGAATACTTCGAACGGATTGATGGGCGGTATCGTTGGACAAAACCAAGGACAATTGATGATCGAAAACAGTTTCTCCCAAGTAACATTTACAGGGGGCGGGAACTTTACGTTAAGTGTCGGTGGTTTAGTTGGTGAAACGAATGGTCAAGTGACGATCACTGATTCGAGAAGTGAAAGTCGGACAGGTATCAATTCAGCAAGCGGAACGAGTCGAGGCGGCTTTATTTCTCGTGTCGCTCATTCAGGAAGTGCCACGATCCAACGAAGTGTCAATTCAAGTGACATGCGAGGAAATAATAGTTCAGTTGGTGGCTTTATCGGGCGCATGTCTGGAACTGCAAGGATCGAAGAAAGCTACCATAATGGGCATGTCCAAGGAAGTACCAGTCTGGGAACTGGTGGGTTTGTTGGTTTAGGTGACGGCAATAATTCGCTTGTGATTGTCGATAGTTACAGCATCGGCTCCTCCAACGGCAACGGGGTGATCGGCGTGAATCAGGAATCCAATAGTGTCACGCTTAGTCAAGTTTTTGTTGCTGGATTTACCGGAGGACAACCCATCACATCAGATTCGACTAGTATTACAGCGACCAATGTTTATTATGATTCCAGTACAACAAACAAATCGTCAACGACAGGTGTTGGTGAAGCGAAAACGACGTTAGAACTGATCGAAACTACAACTGGTGGCTTAGGATTTGGCAATCGTTGGCGAACGGATTTCTCCGTGAGTCAACGAACGAATAAGACTTATCCGTATCTAAGTTGGCAAACGAATGATACACAGGCTTTAATGTTTTTCAATAGTATCGATCCAATGGTCGATCGTTCAGTGACTGGCAATCAAGTTTCTGTGACGTTGGATTTGCAAAATGATTCACTGCGACTGTTTAACCCATACACCGCAGGGTTAGCAAGTAATGCTTCAGCAGGAGAACAAATGATCAACCGTAATGGTGCCTCACGCTTTTCTATTGGTGTCATCAATGAGCAAGGGGTCGTTGGTTTTACTGCGCGACGTATGGATTTAAATGTGACCCGTCAACCTGCGGCTGGAAGTTCAAGTGATCCTGTGATTGATAAAACTAATTTTCTTGAAGGAGAATCGATCGTTGTTACTGCTCCAGAAGCAAATTATGGGTATCGTTTTGATGGTTTCACGGTGACTGGTGCGAATAGCACGATCACTGATCTTGATTTAGTCAATCGAACGGCTACTTTCACGATGGGAACAGCAGACGCAACGGTCACAGCGAATTATCAACAAACAGTTATTTGGACAGCGGAAGATCTACGCAGATTTTTAAATAGTCAAGCGCCATTTAATCGAGATGATGAGACCTATTCGATTGAACCAGTAGACGGTCAAACAATCGATATGTCTGGTGAAGGGGAATTTATTGGCCGCGCGAACTTTACTGGCGTGTTGAAAGGGAATAACGCAACAATCAAAAATCTAACTATACGCGGTGGTGAATCAAGTGTCGGATTTATTCGTGAGATAAATAGCGGCACGGCACGAATAGAAGATCTACATTTTGAAGGTTTGACAATTGATAGCACTAGAGGCCAATCGTTTACTACGTATATTGGACTTATGGCTCAAGTAGGTGGTGGGCGAATAGCTGAGCTTGAAAACATCAGTATTGATGGAACGAGCCAGATTTCTGCGAATCAACCAAATGGAGCCGGAGGATTAGTTGGGCAAAATAATGGAACAACACTGATCATGAATAGTCGTGTATCAGGGACCCTAAGCACGAAAACCTCAAATGGCTTGCTCGGTGGTTTTGTTGGTACTAGTGTCTGTCAATTGACTATCCAAGATAGTTTATCACGAGTGAATTTTACTGGAGGAAATAATTTCTCATTGAATATCGGTGGCTTCGTTGGAGAAGCCAGTGGACAAGTATCTGTCATTGATTCTAAGAGCGAAGCGCGTACCACTGTAAATTCAACGGATGAGACTTACCGAGGAGGCTTTATTGGTCGTGGCGTTGCTTCAGCAAATATCACGATCCAACGAAGTATCAACTCTGGTGATATGCGTGGTAATAACAGTTACGTTGGTGGTTTTATCGGGCGATTATCTGGTTCTGCTAGAATCGAGGAAAGTTACCATGATGGACATGTACAAGGAAGTACAACGATCGGAACGGGTGCTTTTATAGGAATCTCTGAAGGTAATGGCACTTTAGCTATTTCAGATAGTTACAGTATTGGTTCGTCGAACGGTAATGGAGTGATCGGAAACAACCAAATGAACAATCCGGTCATACTTAGTCAACTCTATGTTGCTGGATTTACCGGTGGGCAACCGATCACATCAGCCACGGCTGGTATTACAGCGACCAATGTCTACTATGATTCAAGTACCACAAACAAATCGTCAACGACAGGAGTCGGTGAAGCGAAAACAACATTGGAATTGATTGAATCAGCCACCGATGAACTAGGGTTTGGTTCTCGTTGGCGAACCGATTTTTCTGTCAGCCAACGAACGAATAAAACGTATCCATATTTGAACTGGCAAACAAACAATACGCAACCTTCGATGTTTTTGAATAGTATTAATCCTATGGTCGATCGTCCGGTGAGTGGAAACCAAGTGACTGTAACGTTAGACTTACAAACTGGCTCGCTGAAACTGTTTAATCCATATACAGCTGGCTTGGCAAGTAACGCGTCTTCAGGAGAACGAACGATCAACCGTAATGGTGCGGCACGCTTTTCAATCGGTGTCATCAATCCACAAGGTGTTGTTGGTTTTACCGCACGCCGGATGGAATTGACGTTGACTAGAGATCCGTTAACTGGAAGTGCATCCGATCCATCTGCTGACCTAACGAACTTTATCGAAGGGGAAACAACGACGATTCAAGCCGCTGAACCAAGTCAAGGGTATCGTTTCGTTGGTTTTAGTGTCACTGGAACGGGAAGCACGTTGAGTAATATCAATCAGACAAATCGCACCGCTACTTTTACAATGGGAACAGAAAATGCTACTGTCACAGCAAATTATGTGCAAACAGTCATTCGAACAGCTGCAGATCTAAGTCGATTTTTGAATAGACAAGCACCTTTTGATCGAGATGATGAAAACTATTCGATCGAGCCAGAAGATGGTGTCGCAATCGACATGGCTAATGCAGGGACCTTCCCTGGCAGACAAACCTATGGAGCAAAACTGATTGGTAATCATGCGGTGATCAGAAACTTAACATTGACTAGTGCAGAAATCGATTTAGGCTTTATCCAATCAACAGGCACTGGTTCCTTACAGATCGAGAATCTGAGTTTTGAGAACTTGAGCGTTAGAAATACCAGATCCCAGTCATTTATGAACTATACGGCAGGATTGATCGGTCAAATCAATACAGGCGGAGTCGTTGAACTGGAAAACATCATGTTTGATCGAAGCACTAGGATTGCTTCGAACCAATCAAATGGTAGCGGCTCTCTTGTTGGAAATAATAATGGTCGTTTGACGATTAGGAATAGCCTACTGTCAAACTCTGTCCATACGCACACCTCGAATGGTTTGCTAGGTGGTTTAGTGGGTCGTACGACAGGAAAGACTACGATCGAGCGAACTACATCAAGAGTACGCTTTACTGGTGATAATAATTATAGTCTAAACTTAGGTGGATTGATCGGAGAAGCATCGGGTACCATCACGATCAGTGATACTCAAAGCGAGGCGCAATCAACGGTTGCTTCTGCATCCTCTACTTATCGTGGTGGGATGATTGGCCTTACTGGAGGGAATGCCCGAGTAGTGATTGAAAGAAGTATAAATTCTAGTGATATCCGAAGTGCAAACAGTTTTGCAGGTGGTTTTGTAGGTCGTGCATCAGGAAACGTGACGATCAATGAGAGTTATCACAATGGGTATATGTTAGGAAGTGTGACAGATGGTTCTGGTGGCTTGATTGGTAGGCTTGAAGGAAATGGACAATTGAGTGTCAATGATAGTTATAGCGTTGGTTCAACGAATGGCAATGGAGGGATCGGAGTGGTTGCTTCAGCAGCGACAGTGCAATTAAATAATTTCTTTGTTGCTGGATTTACAGGAGGGCAACCAATCACGAATACAACAACAGGAATTACAGCCAATAATGTCTATTTTGATACAACAACTACAAGAAAAACTTCAACGACAGGTGTCGGCGAGGCAAGACTGACGACTGGTTTGATCGATGCGACAATCAGTGAGCTTGGATTTGGCGAAAAGTGGTTGACAGGCTTTGCTTTGGGGAGCAGTGCGAATCGAACCTACCCATATTTGAAATGGCAAACGAATGACGTGCAACCTTCTGAATTTTTACACTCGATCCAACCAGAAGTCGATCGAGCGGTATCAACAAATCAAGTAACAACGACATTGGATCTAGCAGGTCAATCGGTGCGCTTATTTAATCCATACCAAGCAGATTTGCCTGGAAATGCTGCATCAGGAACGATCCAGATCAATCGTAACAATGCAACACGCTTTTCAATCGGGGTCATCAATGGACAAGGCGTTATTGGCTTTACGGGGATTGGAAATTACACTGACATCCAACCAGTTAGTCAAGTATTGAACTATGGGTACGAAGAGAAAGATTATGACGCAAAAGATTTTGTGGCTGTGTATAAAGATCATAGCGAAACGGATGATTATGAAGCACGCTTTGTAAGCTTCCCTGATTCATTAAATGGAAATTCAGCACGTATAGAGGTATCGAAAAACGGGACAAGATTAGCAACGCTTGATGTGCCAGTTACGTATCAGTTCGGCCATTCGTTGAATGTACGAGGAATCAGTTTCCAAGGAACTGATATACGGGCAGCAACGTTAAGTTTGAATAGCGATCAAACAGAAATTGTTGCGACGTATAATAGTTTGATATCTGGCGTTTCCATTCATTCGTATTTTGGGAATGAAATGTACTATCAAATCATGCACTATAACTCAGGAACTATCGCTAATGGCCCGTTGAATGAGCAAACATCAAATGTTACTTTTTCTGCTAATGGAAGTGATAGAGTGGGTATCATGGATAGTTTTGGTTCAAATCGAAGAATCTCTGTTGCGAAAGGCGAAATTGTAGAAATATACCATAGAGAAGCTAGCGCTAGATTAGATAACTTTCAAAATAATGTCGCTCAGTCTAGATCGACGGAGCGAAGAAGTCGTTACCAAATCACGGCGAATGGATTTGAACAGTTAACCATTGATCGCTTAAATCCACGAGAACAAAAAACCGTTTTAGGGATGACTCAAGAAGATTTAGATCGACAAATCAATCGATATTTAGATATCAGTCAATATCCTACATTGAAAATCGAGGGCTTCAGTCAATACCCTGATACTTCTATGGAAGGGAATACGAGCGGGAAAATCGTTGTCAGTGAAGAACTAGTGAATGGTCAAACTGTTACATGGGAATATACTGTTCCTTTTGTTGTAGAAAGTGATCCGGCGATCCATGTGACGTTACCAGTTAAAATGATCTTTGATGTGATTGAAGAGGAAGTGATAAGCCCGGATTACCAAGTAATCAATCACTCGACAACAACAAATCTATCCGTAGCATTCCATACAAAAGAGGATGTGGAATTAGCAAGTACATCGAACGTCGTCTTTTTAGAAGAACCCGAGCATGGGGTGCAAGGGGAAGAAGCGATGCTTTTATACTTGCAACGTCTAGGAGAGCCAGTGTCTGATAAACCTTTAGTGGGACGATCAAGCACCTTTACGGGCGCGCGATGGACTGAGGTCATTCAACCCGATTCTCAAATGGCGCTAGGATTTACAGGAACCTATTTCGGTGATGTAACAGTGAGTAACAAAGTCTCGGGCAATTTAAGTTTACACTTTGCAGCGATGACAAATTGAACAAATCAAGAAGGTGAACATCATAACGCAAGAAACACCAACAGCAATTGAAAAAAATGAACAAAAAAAGAAAAAACGATTACTTGTATTAGTTTTATTATTGCTTGCGTTAGTTGCGATTGGTTGGTATTGGTATACCAATAACCAACCAACGCAGATTTTGTCAGATGGTTTTCCGGAGATCAAAAATGCGGAAAAGATGACAGGCGAACAATTGAAGAAATATGCCAATCAAGCAGTCGATGAAAGTAATGTGACGATCAATGTTTATCCAGAAGTCAACATCAATGCCGATGGGAAGACGGGAAATATCTGGATCCAAAATTTACCGACCAATCGTTATGGGCAACAAGCGATATTGTCCGTGAAAGATTCTCAAGAAAAATTGTATGAAACAGGTTTATTAGAACCTGGATATGAAGTAACCGAATTGACCTTGACAAAAAACCTGTCGAGTGGGGAACATCCAGGGGTAGTAGAATTAGAATTTTATGATTTAGACAATAAAAAACTGATGGGAAAAACAACCGTTGACGTCATGATCCATGTCAATGAGTAAAAAAGAAATAAGGCAGTCATGCTTTAGAATAAAATTATAGAAGAAAAGGGAGAAAATTGATGAAATTAAAGAATATTTTAGCAACAGGATTTATTTGTGGTACGGTATTGGCAGCAGGTGCAAGTGTTCAAGCGGATATTATTACCGATGGCGACAATCAGACAATCGATAACTCATTGGGTGGGTCGATCGATACTACAGCAGATGTGGAAATCGATGGAACATTAGGATTTGATAACACAGATCCAGGAGCACCAGAACCAGGAAACCCAGACAAATGGCTAAATGTGACTTTGCCTTTAAAAGCTGTCTTCTTCACTGAACCAGAAGACTATACTTCCATCCAAGGTGGAGAGCATACGATCACAAATAATTCAGCACGTCCAGTACAGATCAGTGTAGGAAATTATACCGTGTCTTCTGGGGATATCTCAGCAATCGATGAGTTGTCATTAGTTGGAAGTTTAGGAAGTACGAATCTTTTGATTGAAAATGGATCCGTAAATTCAAACTTATCAGGAAACTTAATGACTTTAGCCTCTCCGAATGCACGTCCAGGTGATTTACAAGGAGATAGTACAGCGACATTTACTTTTAATGGAATTGTTGGTGATACGTTGAATTTCCCAGAAGATAAGGGATCGATCTCGATTGCAAGTACGTTGACATTGAATATTGAAGCACTAGATGAAGCTGGAGATCCTTATCCATAGTTCGAATCGTGAGGTGATTGGATGAAACATAAAAAACAAACAATTCTTTGTTTGTTCATGGTTTTGGGACTATTGATTCTTGGGTTACCAGAAAATCATATAGAAGCGAGCGCCAATACGATAGAAGTCATCGGCGAACTAGAGTTGAACGCAACAGATGAATCAACTAATAAGCAGGAAGCAACCCCGACAAATCCGAAACCCAGTGATCCAAAAGAATCAGTCACACCCAGTACACCACCTAAAGATAGCGCTCTACCACCATTGGGAGAACAAATGCAAGTACTGTACGTTTTAACAGGTGTGATCGTGGTTTTGATCGTGATCATCATGTATCAAATCGTACGTGAGAAACGGCGAAATCCTAAAAAGATGAGTCGGGTTATTGTGAAATAATATTCATTTAGAGAAGAAAGTCACAGATCAAATGATCTCTGGCTTTTTTCTTTAGGTTTGAAACTGCATAAAATCATCTAAGAACATAATTTTCAAAAATAAGAATGTTTTGTTAAAAAAATCACTTGACTTGGAGTTTGCTTCAAGGTGTATGATAAAGCAGAAATAAAGGAGGTTAGTCTATGTTATTAGAACAAATCAAGGGTCCACAGGATCTAAAACAATTGACAAAAGAAGAGCTACAACAAGTAGTTGAAGAAGCACGTACCGCATTATTAGAAAAAATCAGCCAGTATGGTGGGCATAATGGACCGAATCTAGGGGTCGTTGAAATGACCGTAGCACTTCATTATGTGTTTGATTCTCCGAAAGATCAATTCGTATTTGATGTCTCACATCAGACCTATGTGCATAAAATGTTGACTGGAAGAGCGCAAGCGTTTTTGGATCAAGCGCATTATAACGAAGTTTCTGGTTATACGAACCCGTTAGAAAGTGAACATGATCTGTTTACGATCGGACACACATCAACTTCATTGTCTCTAGCCAATGGATTAGCAAAGGCACGAGATTTGAAAAAAGAAACGTCGAATGTCATTGCAGTGATCGGTGATGGTTCTTTGTCAGGTGGCTTAGCCTACGAAGGCTTGAATAATATTTCTGAACTTGGTACGAATACGATCGTCATCGTCAATGACAATGATCAGTCGATTGCGGAAAATCATGGAGGACTCTATAAAAATCTTAAAGAGTTAAGGGAAACGAATGGTCAGGCAGAAAACAACTTCTTTCAATCTTTAGGACTTGATTATCGTTATTTAGAAGCAGGAAATGATTTAACTGCTTTGATCGAGTTGTTTGAAGAAGTGAAGGATCAAAAAGAACCGATCGTACTTCATATCCACACGACCAAAGGTAAAGGTTTTTCTTATGCGGAAGCAAATCGAGAAAAGTTTCATGCGGGTGGTCCGTTCAGCTTAGAAACAGGGGAATACTTAAGATCTTCTAAACCGATAGAAACGTACAGCAGTTTGACGACCGATTTCTTATTACAAAAAATGAACGAAGATCCAACAGTCGTGGCTGTGAATGCAGGGACACCGATGATTTTATTTTCACCGGAACAACGTCAACAAGTGGGTAGTCAATTTGTGGATGTAGGGATTGCTGAAGAGCATGCGGCGACGATGACAGCAGGGCTTGCCAAAGGTGGGGTAAAACCTGTATGGGCGGTCCATTCACCGTTTTTACAAAGAAGTTACGATCAAATTTCACATGATTTAGCGTTGAATCGTTTATCAGGAACGATTTTAGTGACGCTTGCTTCAGTTAATGGCATGAATGATGAAAGTCATTTAGGGATTTTTGATATTCCATTTTTAAGTCACATCCCAAATCTGGTATACTTAGCGCCAACTACTAAAGAAGAGTACTTAGCGATGCTTGAATGGTCGATCGATCAAACGGATCAATTGGTTGCGATCCGAGTGCCAGTTGGACCAGTGACATCAACTGGTGAAGTGGATCAAACAGATTACAGTCAGTTATATAAGAACAAAGTCATGCAAAAAGGTGAAAAAGTGGCAATCTTAGGTCTGGGTAATTTTTACGGCTTAGCTGAAGAAGTTGCGACTGAACTAAAAGAACGCCAACTGACAGCCACAGTGATCAATCCAGCATTTATTTCCGGTTTAGATACTGAATTGCTTGATGAACTAAAAGAAACACATCAGTTGATCGTCACGCTAGAAGACGGTATTTTGGAAGGCGGATATGGCCAAATGGTCGCTGGCTATTTAGGCAATGAAGCGATCCATGTACAAACTTATGGGTTAGATAAAGCTTTCCACGATCGCTATGAGGTAGCGGCACTCTTAGCAGAAAATGGCTTGACGCTGGAAAATATTGTGAAAAACATCGAACAGACACTTACAGAAGCATAAGAGTCAGTGTATGGTGGAAGCAAGAGGTGTCACAGCCAGTTAGCTGAAGCGCATCTATCTGATTGACCTCAACTTTACAGGAAGTTGACAAACAGAATAAGAAAATTAGTTCTAAAATAAAAAATGGTTTGGTTTCAATGCTGAAAATGACGCATTGGATACCAAGCCATTGTTTTTTTCTAGACATACTTATCTGAAAACCATTAGAAAATTTACATAAAAAATATATATTCCTACAAATAATTTACTTAAAGTTAATCGGAAGTAAAAAATGGTTTTCTACAATTAGCAGTATAGAAAGAACGAAGGAGTGAAAGCATGTTAAAACTAGATGGTATTAGTAAAACTTTTAATCATCATGAGGTTTTAAAAGAAATCAATGTATCGATCGATAAAGGAGAGATCGTTTCGATACTCGGTGCTTCAGGTTCAGGAAAAACGACATTACTGAATATCATCTTAGGATTGGAGCAACCAACGAATGGTCAACTACTTTATGATGGCGAGGATATTACGAAACACGCCATGGAGAAACGACCATTTAATATTGTTTTTCAAGACTATGCTTTATTTCCTAATTTAAGTGCGTATGAAAACTTAGTTTATGGTTTGCGAAAACAAAAAAATCTCACTTCTAAAGAAGAATTACAAGAATTGATCGATCTATTAGATTTGAACGATCATTTAGATAAACGAATCCACCAACTATCAGGCGGGCAAAAACAACGAGTAGCATTAGGACGCACATTGGTGATGAAACCCCAAGTCTTATTGTTGGATGAGCCTTTGAGTGCCTTGGATGGTGTCATCAAAGAGTCGATCAAAGAGCGCATCCAAACGATTGCCAAAAAACTGAATTTAACGACGATCATCGTGACACATGACCCGGAGGAAGCGTTGACCCTTTCTGATAAGATCATGGTGCTAAAAGATGGTCGGATCGCACAATACAGTACGCCAAAAGAAATCGTCACGAATACTGTCGAGCCTTTTGTACAGGCATTTATCGTTGATCAATTAAAAATCAAACGTAGAAATATTGAACGGATCTTTACGCAAGCAACAGGAGTCCTTCAAGAAAAAGTGGTTTATTTCTCATGAGTAGGTTGAAAGTAGAAAAGTTATTACCTCCGCTTATCTTGTTTAGTTTTGCGCTGATGTTGTTCTATCCCTTAGTAAACGTGATGAAAGAGGCATTAACTGTAGATGGACGATTTTCTTTTGAACTGATTCAAGAACTCGCAAAAGATTACGGTTGGTTGGATGCGCTAAGCAACAGCCTGATCGTTGGCGGTATCACGGCACTTTTGGCAACACTTCTTGGTTTTGTGTTTGCTTATGGCATGCACTTTACCAATTTGCCAAAGGGGTTCAAGTGGATCATCGAGAAATGCTTCTTCCTGCCAATGTTGTTGCCAACGATCACTTACGGGTTTGTCTTGATCTATTCTTTTGGCCGTCAAGGCTTATGGACGCGTCTGTTCGGTCATGAATTATTTTCGATCTATGGGAAATCAGGTGTGGTCTTAGGGTTATTGATCTATACGATCCCAGTGACTTTCTTATTGATGAACGATGCGATGAACTATTTGGATAAACGCTATTTGACAGTATCAAGATTGATGGGTGATGGTATTTTGAGAGGGCTGAGGATCACGATCTTGCAGCCATTAAGCAAAACATTTGGCGTTGCCTTCGTCCAAGCATTTTTCATGAGTTTTACTGATTTTGGTATTCCTGTAGCGGTAGGCGGTCGAGAAACATTTATCACTACCTTACTGTATGAGTATTTTATGGGGTCGATCCCAGATTTTAATCGCGGGGCAGTCATTGCGTTGATCATGTTGGTTCCTTCGATCATCAGTATTTTGTTTTTACGCAAGATCCAAAAAAACGACCATACGTCACCTGGTACAAGCACATCTATAAAGAGCAACCGTATCAGAGACTGCCTCTTTAGCATAGGTATGACGATTGGTGGATTATTCATTGTAGGTATATTTCTAGTGATGTTCCTCATTCCGTTTGTGGAAGGTTGGCCGTTTGATTTGACGTTTACAACCCGCCATATCGAAGCGTTTATGCAAACGTCTGATTTGCGTCGGACGCTGAATACGGGTCTTATCGTGGCATTTTGGACAGCTTTAGTGGGGACGGTCATTGCCTATCTAGCAGCAGTTTTCACCGCACGTTCTGTGAAACAGAGCATGATACTCAAAATGATCGACAGCTTAGCTTCAGTCACTAATTCGATTCCAGGAATGGTCTTAGGGATCGCTTATTTACTTGTTTTTAGTGGCACGACTCTGCAAAGTACAATCAGTATTTTAGTGATTGCAAACATGATCCATTATTTTGCAACACCTTACCAGTTAGCAAAAAGTGCCTTGTTGAAGATGAATCCAAATTGGGAAAATACGGCGAAGATGATGGGCGATAGTTGGTTCGAAACGTTGGTTCGGATCATTCTGCCAAATTCAAAGCGAACCATTGTGGAAATGGCTTGTTACTATTTTACCAACTCGATGGTAACGATCAGTGCAGTCGTTTTTCTGACAAGTGCGCGAACGATGGTCATTACGACAAAAATCAAAGAATTGCAACATTTCGGGCGATTTACTGAAATCTTTATCCTTTCCATTTTATTATTGCTCGTTAATTTAACCGCAAGAATCCTTGCGCAATCAATCATGAGGAGAGTTGAAGCAAATGAAAAAATTAGTAAGAAAAGGTTTGATTTATCTGTCATTCGTCAGCGCTTTGGGAATTCTAGGGGCGTGTAGCACGTCAAATGCAAGCGAAAATGCGGATGGTGAAGACAAAGTCATCATTTACACCAATGCAGATGAGGAACCTGTGCAAATCATCAAAGAAGTCCTTGATGCGAATGGTTTTGAGAATCAATACTTGTTGCAATCTTTTGGTACTTCTGAATTGAGCGGCAAACTTTGGGCAGAAGGGACAGATATCGAAGCGGACTTAGTCACGATGAGTACGTTTTATCTAGACGGTGTTCAAGAAAATGATCCTGTCTTCAAAGAACTATCACTAGACATGCAACCAATCGATGATCTACCAAATTATCAAGCGCCGATGACAACACAAGAAGGTGTCATTTTCTATAACACGCAAGTCTTAGAAGAAGCAGATTTACCTGTACCGACGAGTTTAGCCGATCTAGCTGATCCTATCTATGAAGGACAACTGTCGATTTCTGATATCAACCATTCTTCCACTGCTTGGTTATTGTTCCAAGGATTGATCGATGAATATGGTGAGACTGAAGCACAATCGATTTTAGCTGATATCTATGACAATGCGGGCGATCATATCGAAGCTTCTGGTTCAGGGCCGTTGAAAAAAGTTCGCGTTGGTGAAGTGGCATTAGGTTTTGGGTTACGCCACCAAGCAATCAAGGATAAAAAAGAAGGCTTGCCGATCGATTTTGTAGAACCTAGTGAAGGCACGTATGCGTTGACAGAATCACTTGCGGTGATCGACAAAGGAGAAGAGACGAATCCTTTAGCAGAAGAGATGTTGAATGTGATCCTTAAAGAAGGACGCGCCGATCTATTGCAATTTTATCCAAGCAAACTGTATGAAACAGATGATTTAACAGGTGTTGAAACTGCGAAGAATCAAAAAGTCTTCCCAGAAGCATTAACACCAGATCTATTGAAAAAACACGCAAGTCTAGTTGAATAGGAGAAAGAAAAATGAGTGGGAAAACAAAGGTAATCGAACATTATGGGCAAGAAATGAATCATAATAAAATCAATTATAAACTATTGACGCCTGGGCCATTGACTACGAGCCGTACGGTGAAAGAAGCAATGCTTGTCGATCATTGTACCTGGGATGATGATTTTAAGGTCATCACGCAAGCAATCCGTCAGCGGTTGCTTGATCTTGCTGGAGTTTCCAATGAATCGTACACAGCTGTCTTGATGCAAGGGAGTGGCAGTTTTGCGGTGGAATCTGTCTTGAGTTCGGTAGTTACACCAGCTGATCGCTTATTGATCTGTACAAATGGGGCGTATGGCCAGCGAATGGTTCAGATGGCTGAATATCATGGCATTGATCATGTGGTTTATCAAGTTGCTGAAAATGAAACCCCACAAGCGGAAAAAATCGAAGAGCTCTTAACAGTGCATCCCGATATCACAGCACTGGCGATGATCCATAGTGAAACGACTTCTGGTATTTTGAATCCTCTACCTGAGATTGCGGAACTGACAAGAAAACATGACTTGTGTTTTATCGTCGATGCAATGTCAAGTTTCGGTGGCATCCCCATTCCTGTTGGCGAGTTAGGAATTGATTTCCTTGTTTCAAGTGCCAATAAATGTATCCAAGGAGTACCTGGGTTTGGTTTTGTGATCTGTCAAAAAGATTTGTTGAAAAAAAGTGCTGGTCAAGCACGTACGTTGAGCATGGATCTTTATGACCAATTTCGGGTAATGGACGTGGACGGCAAGTGGCGTTTCACTTCACCAACGCATACGGTATTAGCATTTTGGCAAGCCTTGGAAGAGTTAGCAGAAGAAGGTGGGATCGTTGCTCGTTACCAACGTTACCATACGAATAATGAGCGTTTACGTGAACGAATGGCGGAAATCGGCTTTGAAGCCTATGTCAGTGACAATCAAGGTCCTTTCATCACATCATTCAAATATCCAGAAACGAGTGATTTTGAATTTCAAGCATTTTATGACTATTTAAAAACGCATGGCTACGCGATTTATCCTGGGAAAATCAGTGATACAGATTGTTTCCGCATTGGGAATATTGGTGAAATCTATTTGGAAGATATCGAAAAAGTAGCTGGTTTGATCCAGCAATATATGGAGGAACTGAAGAATGATTAAAGTCGTCATTTTAGATTGGGCAGGAACAGCGGTTGATTTTGGATGTATGGCGCCAGTGGCTGCGTTTAGAGAAGCGTTTGAGCGTCAAGAGATCACTGTGACGGAGCAAGAAATCAGAGAACCGATGGGAATGAAAAAAATCGAGCATATCAAGAGGATGCTAGAGATGCCACGGATTGCTGAGAGTTGGTTAGAGACTCATGGACAGGCACCTACAACAGCAGATATCGAGGCGATCTATGCCACATTTGAAGAAGTACTGTTCCAACAATTAGCGAACCATGCAGAAGTGAAACCGGGCGTTTTGGACACTGTTGCTGTTTTGCGAAACCGAGGGATCAAAATCGGCAGTACAACAGGGTATACAAGTGAAATGATGGGAATCGTCATTGCAGAAGCAAACGCACAAGGGTATCAACCGGATCACATCGTCACGCCTGATGAGGTAGACGGAAAAGGTCGTCCTGCGCCGGAAATGTTACTCACAAACTTGGCTTATTTCAAACAGGAAAATAACCAAGAAGTACTAAAACTAGGAGATACGATCTCCGATATTTTAGAAGGGAAAAATGCCGGAGTGATTTCTGTTGGCGTGATTGAAGGTAGTTCGCAAGCGGGTTATTCATTTGACGCCTATCAGCAATTATCGGAAGCAGAAAAAGAAGCGCTATTCAAACGAGTGCGCCGAGAATATTTGGAAGCGGGCGCAGACTATGTGATTGATCAGTTTTCTGAGCTATCTTCACTGATTGAAACAATTGAAGCCCAACAAGTCGTTACTAGTTGAATCTAAATAGGGAAAAGGAAGACTATTTTGGTCTTTCTTTTTTTGCGAAAAATAATGCAAAACGTTGCAAAAAAGTGCAATATAGCGTATCTTAAGTTCAAAGGGGGAGAATTAGATGTTAAAAGCAGAGCGTTTGCAACGGATCAAAGAAATCATTGACCAAGAAAAAAGTGCCTCGATCGAAGATTTGGCGGATGAGTTAGCTGTCTCCAGAGATACGATTCGGCGCGACTTGATCCAGTTAGAAAAACAGCACCAAATCAAACGAACGCATGGTGGTGCTCTAGCCCTCCAAAAAGAAGCAACGATCTTTGATTATGAACAGCGGGCAACGATTCTCAGTGACGTAAAAAAGCGAATGGCTGAGAAGGCGCTCCAACTAATGAAAGAGCCATCATCGATCATCTTTGATTCCTCAACTACCGTGGAAGCAGTGATCAGACAGTTACCGGATAAAAGGCTACAAGCAGTCACTAATTCATTATCCCATGCTTTATTATTGGCGAACTATTCGGAAACAGCGATTTCTTTATTGCCGGGCAGCCTTCATAAAGCCCAGTTGTTTTTATATGGCACAGAAACTATTGAACAGCTGAAAAACTACCAGACAGATTATACCTTACTTGGTGTGTTTGCTTTATCAAGTGATGGGTTGTTCATCCACACGGAAGAAGAAGGGCGTGTGAAACGTCAGATGATCCAACAAGGCCGCACAGTGATTGCGCTGGCTGACCATACGAAACTTGATAAGACCGGTTTTTATAAAATTTGTGACCTGTCATCGATCGATTATTTGATTACAGATCAAAAGCCTTCGAACGAGTTAATCAAAGCATTGACTGAGAACCATGTACAACTCATAGAAACGAGGAATGATAAATGAAAAAAGAAAATATTCAATTAACGACTTTACCAAAACCAACGATTTTTCCAGATGTTGCTCCCGTGTTTTTAACTGATGCAACGATCATAGAACGAGTCAACAAAACGATTGAACGAATGCGAGTAGAAGCAATCGACCTGTTGGTGATTTACGCAGACAAAGAGCATGGGAGTAATTTTGAGTATTTTACTGGATTTATCCCTCGGTTTGAAGAAGGCTTGTTGCTGTTGGACCAAACAGGGAAATGCACGATGATTCTCGGAAATGAGAATTTGAAAATGAATGCGCATGCGCGGATCACCGCCGATTTGATCCACTATCCAGCGTTCTCATTGCCAAATCAACCAATGACGAATGAACAAGACTTATCAGCTATCTTTACTTCTTTGAACGTAGCAGATAATAAGAAAATCGGCTTAGTCGGTTGGAAGCTTTTTACATCCACATTACAAGATAATTCCCAAATCTTCGATGTGCCATATTTTATTGTTGAGGCGTTAAAACAAGCACTCCCTAAAGAAACTTCTTTAGTCAATGGAACACATGTGCTGATTGGTGAAAATGGGTCACGCGTCACGAACAATGCCAATGAACTGGCACACTACGAATATGGTGCAAATCTGGCCTCTTCCTGTATGTTGCGTGCGTTGGATGCAATCGAACCTGAGGTGAAAGAGTCAGAAATCGGACAGTTATTGAATGCTCAAGGACAAGCCAACACAGTGATCACCATCGCAGCGACTGGTCGTCGTTTTGAACATGCGAATCTCTATCCGACAGCAAAACCGATCCAACTAGGCGATCCCATGTCATTGACGACAGGTTTCAAAGGTGGTTTATCCAGTCGTACGGGATTTGTGATCGCAGAAGAAAGTCAGTTACCAGTAGAACAATCTGACTATCTCGATCGCGTGGCAAAGCCTTACTATGCAGCGATGGTCAGTTGGTTGGAAGCAATCCAAATCGGGATGCGGGGGTCTGAGTTGTACGAGTTGATTGAAGCCGTTTTACCACAAGCACAATATCACTGGCATTTGAACCCAGGGCATTTGACAGCGGATGAAGAATGGCTAGCTTCGCCAATCTATTCGGGATCAAACGAAATCGTCCAAAGTGGCATGATCTTTCAATTAGATATCATTCCTTCGGTAGCTGGTTATACTGGTGTAAGTGCGGAAGAATGTATCGCCGTTGCGGATGAACGGTTGCGAAATGAATTAGCTGAGCAGTATCCGGACATGTGGGAGCGCATCATCACACGTAAACAGTATTTAGCCGAAGTGCTGCATATCCAACTAAATGAAGAACTGCTTCCTTTATCAAATACAGTCGGGTATCTACGACCATTCTTTTTAGCAAAAGAAAAAGCGCTTTGTATAAATAAAACGAAATAGACAGCCATCACCTTTCTCGAAAAAGGAGCAATCCTATCGAGAGAGGTGACTTTTTATTTTGTTATTTAAGGTCGTATAAAATGATTGTGTATTCATTTGAGTGAATTTTCATTCGTTTTTTTATTGACAGAAGAATGCTAGTAGCGTATATTGATTTTTGTAAATCGTAATCATTACTATTTAGGTGGTGTCAGTAGGTCGAATCGAAAGTTGAAATCGGACGTTGATTGAATCGTCAAATCAAGTAAAAGAAAGAAGGAAAAAAGATGCGCCAGAATATTACATTAGAATGCAAGGAAACCGGTGAGCGGATTTATTTGACTAGCAAGAATAAAAGAAATACGCCAGAACGTTTAGCTTTGAAAAAATATTCCCCTAAATTAAGGAAAAAAATGCTATTCACAGAAATAAAATAAGTCAATTGAAGAGGTGGGGTAAAAATGGAGAAACAAGATCTTTCAAGTGCATACCGCCGATTGAAAAGCCCGAATATCAAAACGCGAAAACGCGCACTTAAAATCATCCAACAATCTAAAAGGATGAAAAATAAATAAATAAAAGCCCTCTTTTTTGTTCTATAACAATCATAAAAAATATGCTATACTGTTCAAAAAAATAAAGGGGGCGGAACCAATCGATATCAAGTACTCACATGCAACGATCGATGATCTGCCGCGCATTGTTGAAATCTATAATCAATCGATTGCATCTAAACAATCGACGGGAGACCTAGAGCCAATCACCGTTGAATCGAGAATCCCCTGGTTTGAAGCACATCACGCCGATTCACGACCATTATGGGTGATGACTCATGACGATCATATCGTTGGTTGGATCGGTCTCAGTGAATTTTATGGTCGACCCGCTTATCATCGGACAGCTGAGATCAGTATTTACCTCGATCCAGTCACGCGTGGTCAACATTTAGGACAAGACGCGCTCGCTTTTGTTGAAACGCAATTGGAACGTCTTAAGATCCGTACGCTCGTTGCCCTTGTGTTTGATGTAAATCAAGCAAGCAAAAAACTATTTCTTAAAAATGGCTATGAGCTTTGGGGACACTTACCGCAAATTGCCGATATGGGTGATCACGAAATCGGCTTAGTCATTTTAGGAAAAACTTATCTGAATCAATAAAAAAAGACGTACATTTTGTCTAAGTGACAAAAATGTATGTCTTTTTTTGAACTTCTCACTACACAAAAGCAACTATTAGTGCTAAACTAATAAATGAAACAGGTTCGTAAAACTGTATTAATATAATTTCTATTTATTATGTAATAATCATGTAAATAGCTTTGAAAAGGAAGATGTATTGTGGACAATAAAGAAAAACAAGGTTCTTCAACTGTAGTAGAAAGTTTGATCAATCATCAAGTTGATTACGTATTTGGTATTCCAGGAGCAAAAATCGACGGCGTATTCAATGAATTAGAAGATCATGGTCCAGAACTGATCGTGACTCGTCATGAGCAAAATGCCGCATTCATGGCGCAAGCAATCGGTCGCATTACTGGAGAACCAGGTGTCGTGATTGCAACAAGTGGGCCAGGAGCAAGTAACTTAGCGACAGGCTTAGTCACGGCAACAGCAGAAGGTGACCCTGTATTGGCAATTGCGGGACAAGTTAAACGCAGCGATTTATTAAAACTAACACATCAAAGCATGAACAATGCAGCATTATTTGAACCAATCACGAAATATAGTGCCGAGATCCAAGATCCTGAAACGATTTCAGAGATCATTGCTAATGCTTACAGAATGGCAAAAAGCTCGAAAAAAGGGGCAAGTTTTATCAGTATCCCTCAGGATGTGGTGGATGCACCAGTCAAAAGCGACGTGATCAAGCCATTACAAGACCCTAAACTAGGTTCGGCTTCTGCTGAAAATATTGATTACTTGGTCGAACGCATTCGTGAAGCGAAGTTACCAGTATTATTAGTAGGGATGCGTGGCTCAAGCAAAGAGGAAACAGCAGCGATTCGCCAACTTGTTGAAAAAACTGGATTACCTGTCGTAGAAACCTTCCAAGCGGCTGGCGTGATCTCTCGGCAACTCGAAGAACACTTTTTTGGCAGAGTCGGACTATTCCGCAACCAACCAGGAGATATGCTGTTGAAACGTAGCGATTTAGTGATTGCGATTGGCTATGATCCAATTGAATATGAAGCTAGAAACTGGAATGCAGAAAAAGATGCCCGAATCATCGTTATCGACGAAACGCCAGCTGAAATCGATAGTTACATGCAACCTGAACGAGAATTGATCGGTGATATTTCTGCCACATTAGATTTACTATCTGAATCATTAGAAGAAACACAAGTCTCTGAAGATGCACAAGAGTATTTGAATACCTTGCAAGAGAAATTAAAAGCAAGAGATATCTGTGAAACAAGCAGTGAAGATGGTATCTTGCATCCCTTAGAAGTGATCAATACACTACAATCCAAAGTAACAGATGACATGACCGTAACAGTTGATGTGGGCAGCCACTATATTTGGATGGCTCGTCATTTTAGAAGTTATGAAGCCCGTCATTTACTATTTAGTAATGGGATGCAAACGTTAGGTGTCGCACTTCCTTGGGCAATTTCTGCGGCGTTGGTTCGACCAAATACACAAGTCATTTCTGTCTCAGGAGACGGCGGATTCTTATTTTCTGCACAAGATTTAGAAACAGCTGTACGTAAAAAATTGAATATCGTTCATTTGATTTGGAATGATGGTCGCTATAATATGGTTGAATTTCAAGAAATCATGAAATACAAACGTGCATCAGGTGTTGATTTTGGCCCCGTTGATTTTGTTCAATATGCAGAAGCTTTTGGTGCTAAAGGGTTACGAGTTAGAAACGCCGAAGAATTGGCAGCCGCTTTAGAAGAAGGCTTTGCAACAGAAGGACCAGTCATCATCGATATCCCAATCGATTATCGAGACAATGAAAAACTAGGCGAAACAATCTTACCAGACCAATTTTATTAAGGGGATGCTCGTATGACAGAGAAAATATTATACCAACATGGCACACTAGGTGCGCTGATGGCGGGGTTGATGGATGGCACTACGTCGATAGCAGAAATCTTAAAACATGGCACACTAGGATTGGGAACATTACACGGCTTGGATGGGGAGGTCATCTTTTTAGATGGTAAAGCTTATCAAGGAAGGTCTGATGGCGCATTGATCCATTTGTCTGGAGAAGAGTCTACTCCTTATGCGGCAATCACCCCATTTTCAGCTGACCGTTCATTTTCAGTCCAACACTTAGCGAGCCAAACATTGAAAGAAGAGATCCTCAAAGAAGAAGGCGGAAAAAATCTCTTTTTTGCGGTCAAGATCAGTGGTTTATTTAAAAACATGCATATCCGGATCATGCCAAAACAAGAAAAACCGTATCGACGCTTAGCGAAGATCTCAGAATCGCAACCTGAATTCCAGCAATCGGATGTGCAAGGAACGATCGTCGGTTTTTACACGCCTGAACTATTTCAAGGGGTAGCAGCAGCCGGTTTCCATCTACATTTTATTGACGAGGAAAAAACATTTGGAGGACACATCCTTGATTTTGAGATTTCGGAAGGAACAGTTGAAATCAGTCAAATGGATGCGTTGATCCAACATTTTCCAACGAACGATCCAACGTTTATCCAAACGGAAATCGACTATGCGGATCTAGCGGCTGAAATCGAGCAAGCAGAATGATCCGAATTGGTACGAACGAGAAATAAATCATAGCATTGCTCCTTGAATTACGCTATAATTTTGGGAATAGAAGGAGTGATGTTGGATGTTATGGACAGAAAAAGAAAAACGAGATGCTTATGAAATTTTGCTGCTTCAACAAAAAGGTCTTTTAGAAGCGGAAGATAACTGGTTAGCCAATCTAGCTAACTCTTCTGCGCTATTGAATGAAACATTACCTCAAACAGTCTTTGCAGGCTATTATTTATACGATGGACAAGAATTGATTTTAGGTCCTTTCCAAGGAAAAGTCTCCTGTACACGTATCAAAATGGGCAAAGGGGTTTGCGGAGAGTCAGCAGAAAAGCAAAAAACATTGATCGTTGACAATGTAAAAACCCACGAAAATTATATCTCCTGCGATTCAGCAGCTCAATCAGAAATCGTTGTTCCTATGATCAAAGAGAATCAATTGATCGGTGTATTGGATATCGATTGCGGAGTGATCGAAGGGTATGATGCGTTGGACCAAGAATTTTTGGAACAATATGTTGAGTTATTGTTAGGTGATTTTCCTGTAAATGTTATGAAATAAAGCGAAAAAAAGTTGAAAAAAGGTGTAAATGCACTTTTTTTCAACTTTTTTGTGTTTTAGTGAATATTTTTGTTTTCATAATCTAATTTTAATGTTATTATCATTTTATAAAATGTTAATAAAGAAATAGGAGAATGAATCATGACAAGTGAAACAATCGTTTTAGGACAAAAATATGTATGTAATCCAATTGGTATCAAAAACAAAGTAGTAGGAGAAGTAATCGGAAAATTAGAAAACTGTGTGATTATGAGTGTAGAAGAATATGATCGTATCGATCATTTGGATATTTTAGAAAAAGGTGGCAAAGTAGTAGCAAAATATACAGATATTTATGAGCTGAACGCTTTTGAGCAAGTTTTCCAAGCGCCAACAAAGCTTTATACACAAGCGATGGTCTCTTAAAGTATGACTACATCTACTGACCATTAGGAAGTCTGATCATCATAAGCAACATTTGAATGTCAGACTTCCACTAATTCGCATATTTTACATAATCAATTGAGTTTTACTACATATATAAGAAATCGACTACGAATAGTTGAACAATTAAAAGACGGAAGCCACGAAAATTGTTATTTAAATTTTCGTGGCTTCCGTTTTATTTTTTAGATCGATTCTGCTTCCAACGTTTATTTGATTTTGAGGAGCACGTCAAATGTTATCACAGATACTTATTTTTCTTTTTACTTTACAAAAGTAAGGAAATGATTTATATTATTGACAAGTCAATAATTGATTAGTCAATGATAGTAGGAGGCAATAATATGGAGCTGAGAAAGTTAAGTCAATTGCTTTATCAGATAAAGATCATCAGTCAAGAAGGAACCGCATTATTTGAGAAGGAAACTGGTTTTAGTTTAACGAGATACGAGATCTTGATGTTCTTACAAGAAAACGGAGAATGTTTGCAAAACAAGTTACAGAGCGATTTAAAAATCGATTTGGCAGCTATTTCACGTCACCTTAAAATTTTAGAGCAAAAAGGATATGTGATTAGAAAAAGAAACGAAAACAATAATCGCGAAGTATTTGTTTCCTTATCAGATAAAGCAGTAAATGAATTGACAGCGTGTGAAAGAAATCATCAAGAATCAGATGACTCCTTGTGTGTTTCCCTATCAGATGAAGAAATCGATCAACTGACTAAATTACTGGATAAATTATACTAAAAATCAAATTGAAGAAAGAAGCGGTTAAGTAATGAATAAAACTTTAGCAAACAATGATTTTTCAGATATCGTCTTTGGCAGAAAGTCGATTCGTGTTTACGATGAAAATGTGAAGATCCCTCACGAAGAAATGTTGGAAATGATCCAAGAAGCAACAACAGCTCCATCTTCTGTCAATTTACAACCTTGGCGTTTTGTAGTAGTTGAAAGTGACGAAGCAAAAGCAAAATTGAAACCATTGATCCGCTTTAATACAAAACAAAACGACACTTCATCTGCCATGGTCTTGATTTTTGGTGATATGAACTGCTACGAGTACGGAGAAGAGATTTATGATCAAGCAGTAGAAGAAGGCAAAATGCCCGCAGAAGTTCGTGACGAACAACTAGCAGCAATCATTCCTTACTACAAAAACTTCACACGCGAACAAATGAATGACGTAGTGAAAATCGATTCTAGCTTAGCGGCGATGCAATTTATGCTAACTGCACGCAGCCATGGGTATGACACGAATCCAATCGGCGGTTTTGAAGCAGATCAATTGGCCGAAGCTTTTGATTTAGACAAAGAACGTTATGTACCTGTGATGATCTTATCAGTCGGTAAAGCAGTCGATCAAGGATATGAATCTGTTCGTTTAGCTTCAGAAAAAATCACTTCTTTCAAATAGAAAGAAAAGGAGACTGACAAATGATCATCATCAATGCGAAATTTACCATTACAGAAGCAAAACGCGCTGAATTTTTAGAAGAAGTCACACAATTGATCGAAGCCACTCGAAAAGAAGACGGCTGCTTGAGTTATGAATTGTATGAGTCAACCGAGCAAGTCAATGTATTTACGATGGTGGAAAACTGGCGTGATGAACAAGCAATCGAAGGACATAACCAAAGCCCATTATTGCAACAGTTGTTCAAAAATATGCCAGAATATGCAGAAAAAGAAACAGTATTGAATGTTGCAAAAACAATTGCCTAAAACAAGTGATTGTTTAAGGTAGAAAGAACGTTCACTTTAAGAGGGAGCATGAAAAGTCCATTGTCTATTCAAACCTTAGGCTTT
Organism: Enterococcus sp. DIV1094; assembly: GCF_017316305.2. Classification (NCBI taxonomy): domain Bacteria; kingdom Bacillati; phylum Bacillota; class Bacilli; order Lactobacillales; family Enterococcaceae; genus Enterococcus; species Candidatus Enterococcus mangumiae. The sequence continues at coordinate 3,176,359 of NZ_CP147250.1, read as the reverse complement.
TCTTGTTTGCCTCAAGAAGTGAATGGACTACTTGAAGAGCAAACATCCATATTGAAAAAAATGAAATATATGGTATACTATATAAGTATCTTGAAAATACCGTAACCCATTTTTATTAAGGGGACGTTACGGATTCGACAGGCACAGTTCGAGCTTGAATTGCGTTTCGTAGGTTACGTCTACGCTAAAACGTTACAGTTAAATATAACTGCTAAAAACGAAAACAACTCTTACGCTTTAGCTGCCTAAAAACAGTTAGCGTAGATCCTCTCGGCATCGCCCATGTGCTCGAGTAAGGGTCCTAACTTTAGTGGGATACGTTTCAACTTTCCGTCTGTAAGTTGAAAAAGAGAACATCAGACTAGCGATACAGACTGCCTGTCACTCGGCAAGCTGTAAAGCGAACTTCTAAATGAGTTGACTATGAACGTAGATTTTTAAGTGGCGATGTGTTTGGACGCGGGTTCGACTCCCGCCGTCTCCATTCGGAGAAACCATTTAAGTAGCAAAAACACTGTTGTACCAACGATTTTATAGTGTTCTTGCTACATTTTTTTTGTTTTGACTCCGGTTTTGACTACGCTTTTCAGAAAAACATGAGTAGGGATATGAATAGTCGTTTGGATATTTGAATGACCTAAGCGTACTTGTATTTCTCATATGTTCTCCAGCCTAGAATAATAACGAGTTTCGGGAATTTTATTTTAAGTAGTTAGCATTGACTATGCCATATATATAGAAAAAATTCTCAAAAAAAATAGTATGAAAAATTTATTTATCTATTGATTTACACTATTTGCTATGATATACATTATTTAGTGAAGGGCGCTATGCCTAGGAAGATAGTCACATTTCATAGATTTATGGAGTGGGGCTATTTTTCTGTAATAAGCTTTTTTTAGGAGTGATTCAGAATGTTTTTAATGTAATATTCTTTGCTTTTAAAACTCTTGATTAGGTTCGCTTCATTAGTCGCGTTTAATTCTATATTAGAATGAATTAGTGTACATAAAATTAAACATACTAAAAATAGTGGGTAAAATATTCTGATCACTATTTTTAGTATGTTTTTCCTTTTAAAGTTTTAACAGGGTCAAAATGTACTTTGCTTAATGATAGATGTTTATAGTTGGTATGATTCTAAAACCATAAAGTAATTTATTATAAAGGACTCGTCTATCCACAAGATAAAAAATGTTTTTTTATTGTATTTTCTTTTTTACGGTCGGAAATTCGAAGTTTCTTTGCGTATAATAGAACTGAAAGATGATTTGTGATGTTGTGATCAATTGGTTTTTCGATCAAATAGTAATGACAAGAGTGTGAGATTTTTATAGTTCTAAAGATGTACCCGATAGGAGGAAAGAAAATGAGAAGTGAAAAGATTTTAGCAATCGATGAGGATCTAACGTTTAGAAGAATGATTTGGAAGGCTTTGCAACCAACAGGCGTATTGATCTATCAAAGTGATTCTGTTGAAAAAACGTTAGATATCATGTCTAGAGTGACTTTTGATCTCTATCTTTTAGATATTCGATTAGCCCATCAGACGGACGGCTATCATATTGTTCAATTGATTCGTGAAAAGGATCTGCTCTCGCCAATCGTCTTTTTTACTGAACATAAAAATGAAATCGAAATTATCACCGGATTAGAGATGGGAGCGGATTATTACATAACTAAGCCATTCAATCCGACACTTTTAAAGGCACAAGTGATTGCGATTCTTGACCGACATCAGGTGATCAAAGAGGAAATGACCTTATGTAAAAAAAAATAAGATCATCGTCGGCGATTTTTGTTTCGATAAGGCTCTTTATCGGCTATATAAAAAGGATACTTGTATTGAATTGTCTTCAAAAAAAATCAAATTGATGCAATTTTTTATGGAAAATCCAGAACAGGTTTTTTCTAAAGAACAAATTTATCAAAGTGTTTGGCATGACAGCGAGATGGATGCGAATACCCTTATGGTTTTTATCAATCACTTGCGTAGTAAAATCGAGGATGATCCGAAAAATGTCCAGTACCTCAAAACAGTTCGTGGGCTTGGTTACATTTTTTTGCCTTCTGGCAGAGAGAGTAGTCCTTCTAATTGAGCGAAAAACATACCTAATGAAAGTAAATCTGCTGAGCCGCCAGGACTGAGGTTGCGTTCGATCAGTCGTTGATCATAATTAGTTAATTCATCAAGTAGTTGTTTCGTCGAAAGGTCTGCTTGATGGATTTTTTTTGTTTCTTGTTTTACTTGTTGCCACGCCTGAATACCTCCGCGATGAACTAAGTTTCCATCTTCGATCTCACTCATCAACAATACTAATGCACGTAAAAATAGTTCATCTGATGTGTCATATTTTGTTGAACGCAGGTATGGAAGGAGAAGTGAAGTAAGGCTAGGGTAGCTCTGTGATGCTTCGCCTCGAATACCAGAAAGACCGTACGTTAAAAAAAGTTTTTCGCCATGCGTTTTTTGTTTTTTTCGGGTTAGATCTTGAAAATCTTCTTGGATCAAATGATGAGTCAATTCACCAGTTACGTGTAAAATTTTTTGGGTCTGTTCAGCGTTTAACGGGAGCTTTTGAATAAACTGTTGTTGCAATTGCCAGCCGATAGCGCCCAATATAACTGCAAAAGAGAAATTCGCACCTTTATGTGTATTCACGCCATTCGTTGCAACAAGCATCATTTTTTCTGCTTGATAGCCGATCGTTCGTAGACGTTCAAATAACCTTTTCTTGCTCCCTTTATGCTGAAGCCCAACTTCAAGATATTTTGAGAAAAAGGGAGATAACGCTTGAATACTCGTTTGAAACGTCTGAAAATCCATATCGTTATGCGCACCTTTTGAAAATGGATCGACTAAGCCTGGTTTTGGACTTAATGTGACTTCGTATTGTAAAGCGTGTTTTGCAGCAAGTGCAATTGAAGGTACCAATTCGTGATCAGTCAATTTTTCTACGCTCCATTTCAGCTAAAATAAATTGCAAAGAACGATCAAGATGTTCGTGTGTGATCAAAGTGATTTGCTCTACATTTTTCGTTTGCATGCCACGATAGATGAGCCAGTGTTCTTCAAGGGCTTTATCTCTACGTCTGGATGAACGAATGGCGATATCACGAAAATAAACTAAGTAAGCTTGTAACTCTAGTACGATAGATTTTAAACGGAGCATCTGGCTTTTTTCATAAATGAAAGTATTGAAGTCCGAGAAATTCTGTAGGACTTTTTCTGTTTGGTCCGCTTGATTATAACGTTCTCCTTGTAACAACAGCTCTTTCAACTCGGAGAAGTCTTCTTTTGTCATTTGGTTCATGGCCTTGATCGTGGCAAGTGTATCTAAAGATTTGCGGATGTCATAGATTTCGTAAGCGTCTTTTATGCGGATACCTTTCACAACGATGCCGATTTTAGGCACATGTTGAACCAACTTTTCATTGACTAATTGTTTCATGGCTAAGCGAATGGGTGTCCGGCTGATATTTAGTTCTTCTGCTAAAACTTTTTCGTTGATCCGTGTATTTGCAGGGATATCCCCTAGAATGATCGTTTTACGAAAAGCTTCATAAATAAGCACGTTCAATGTCTTATTTTGAGTTAGATCCAAATTTTTGCGTAATGCTTCAACAACCTCATTCATTTTTTTCTCCCCATTTCTACTTTTGCTATTAAATCATCCAATTAATTAATAAGTTTATCTTGTTTTGTCGTTCGCCTTATAAAAACGAATGAAAAAAGTGAGTGACTTTTGTTTGATCAATCGGAATAAAGTGTATGGTGTAATACCGCCTATGAAAAACTCCGTATCAGTGAAAAGATCGAATCGCTTATTTTCAGTTGTTACGGAGTCTTTCTCAGAACGGATTTTTTTTATTGTGGGATATAAAACGGCATATGTCCTAAAAGGATAATTGTGATGATAAAAATAATAAAAATACCTAAGGCATATTTTCCGGCTTCTCTTTGCCATTTTCCCATATCCAATCCAGTCAAACGTAGTAGAAGGTAGATAAAAGCAACTAATGGACTTAGCAAGTGGAAGGCTTGACCCATCAAAGAGGCAAGGGCCATTTGCATATTCGTGAATCCATAAGTATGACCAGCTTCTGCTAAGACTGGCAATACCCCAAAGTAAAAGCCATCATTTGAAATAAAGAAGGTACCTGGTGCTGAAATCAAAGCGATAACCAATCCCCAGAAGCCGGCTAATTGTTTTGGAATGAGATACGTAAAACTGTTTGCTAATGCTTCTGCCATTCCAGATCCTTGGAACAAGCCCATGAACACACCGGCTGCAAAAACTAAAATTACAACTTGGACGGCATCACCACCATTTGCACCGATCCGTGCTGATTGATCTTTAAGAATGGGGTAATTTACCATCAAAGCAATACAAGTCCCTACTAAAAATAGGAGAAGTGGAGGCAAGGCGATCGAAGAGATAAACGAGCTAGCCACTAGCCAAGCAATCAGTGCGATCGTAAGTATTCCATTGAAAATAAAATTCTTAGGACGGCGTATTTTTGCTGTTTCAGGATCGGTGATCTTAGTGATCTCTTCGATTTCTTCATTGGATAATTGAGTGATACCTAAACGAGTCCGTTCTTGTTTCCCCATTCGGCGGGCAACAAAAAAGATGACATAAAGTAGAGATAAGATCATTCCAGGCGCTAAGTAAGACAAAATATCCGCATCAACTTCTAAGACAGCCATTGCTCGAGCGGTTGGTCCGCCCCAAGGCAATAGATTCATGATCGTATTTTGCAGAATGATCAATACCCCTAGGTTCATCATTTTCATGTTCAACTTTTTGTAGATAGGAATAAAGGCAGAGCAACAAATCAACGTGGTCGTTGTTCCATCACCATTCAAGGAGACGGTGGCAGCGACAATCGCGGTTGCCATCAAGACTTTCATTGGATCGCCTTTAGCAAAATAGATCATTTTCTTTGTGATTGGATCAAATAGTCCGGCATCTAACATGATCGAAAAATATAAAATGGCAAATAATAGCATGATTCCTGTATTTGAAGTTGTTTTGATTCCTTCTAATACAAAATCGCCAATATTTCCTTTCTTTGAAGCACCGGAAATCATTGCAACTAAAGTAAACAAAAGTGGAATAACCACTAGAGAGGTAAATGGAGACATTTTCTTTTTCATGATGACATACATAAAAATAATGATCATCGCATAAGATAAAACGGTTAGTAGCATATTCTTCTCCTTTTCTGATTGCATCATTTGTAAGCGTTATCAAAATCAAGTGGATAGAAAACCCTTCAAAGGATAGAAAGAATGGTGTTTTCTATCATCGACGTCGTCTTGACGACTCTAGGATAAGCAATATTTTAAAAGGATGATAGGTTTAGGGATGAAAAAGAACATGAAAAAAACAATTTGGTCTAGTTAATCTTAGCGTATGCTTAACCGTACCTTAACAGAACATTAATTCAATGAAAAAGCTTTTGTATCAATGATTCTCGTGCTTTTTATTCCTGTTTTTAGAAAAAGAAACAACAAAAAAACAATCTTATTTCATTTTGGAAAACAAAATTGGTTCAATCCTCCTATAATGAAAATAAGGATAGAAAGAAGAAAGGAGCAAGAAGTATGGGGCTGTTTAAAAAACGTTTCAACAAGCAGCAACAAGCAATAAAGACTTCCTCTTCGATGGTGGAAGAGAGGAACAAAGAAGAAACAGATGAAATGATAGCGGTTCCTGCATATATTGATGTTTCGCCAGCAGATATTGAACGTGTCAGCGTGATAGCTGCAAGTTTAGCAGCGGAACATTATCCAGCAAGTCGCTTTGTCATAAAAAAAATTAAGCAACGAAATCCAGAAATGGTCTTGGTTTCGCTAATTGCTGCGGCTGTGGGAGCAGAAGCTCATCCTCATAGTCAATTCGTGATACGAAAAATAACCAAAAAATAAATTATTTTGGAGGAGAAAAAATGTTGCGGAAGTTCAAAATCTCAATTGATGGAAAAGAATATTTAGTGGAAATGGAAGAAATCGGAGAAGGCACACAAACACGTCCAGTTCCTATGGTTGAACGTGCCACTCCAGTTGAAACCGTAGTGCCGACGAAGGAATCACCTAAAGAACCGGAAGTGAAATCCTCAGTTGCAGCCGGAGCGGATGCGATGGCTTCCCCGATGCCGGGAACGATTTCTCGCGTACTAGTTTCAATCGGTGAGGTGGTAGAAGTCAATCAACCGTTGATGATCTTAGAAGCAATGAAAATGGAAAATGAGATCGTTGCTGGTAAAGCCGGCAAAGTGACTGGTATCCATATTGGGCAAGGTGAGATGGTGAATCCTGGTGATCCACTTATCACGATCAGTTAAGAAAGTATCGTTTAAAAGCAGAGTGGCTCACTCTAGATTAGGTAAAGGAAGTGACATGTGTGGAAACACTTATTGAAGGAGTTATTGGAATGGGGCAAGAGCCGGGTCGGATCGTGATGATGTTGATTGGCGGCGTCCTCATGTATCTTGGGATCAAAAAAGAATATGAACCGACGTTGCTTGTTCCAATGGGGTTAGGTACGATTTTAGTCAATTTTCCCAATTCAGGGGTTCTAAGTGCTGGTGGCGAGGCAGGAGCATTCCAAATATTGTTTGATATGGGAATCACAACGGAGCTGTTTCCACTTTTATTATTCATCGGGATCGGTGCGATGATCGATTTTGGCCCATTGTTACAAAATCCGTTTTTATTACTCTTTGGAGCGGCTGCCCAGTTTGGGATTTTCTTTACGATCATTGTAGCCATCCTATTAGGATTTGATATGAATGATGCGGCTTCCATCGGGATCATCGGAGCAGCAGATGGGCCAACATCCATTTTTGTCGCGAATACGTTGAACTCCAAATATATGGGGGCCATCATGGTGGCTGCCTATTCGTATATGGCGTTAGTACCGATCATCCAGCCGGTAGCGATCAAAGCTGTAACAACAAGAAAAGAACGGCAGATCCGCATGACTTATCGGGCAGGAGAAGTATCGCAAACAGCAAAAATCCTGTTTCCCTTAGTGATCTCGGTCGTCGCCGGTTTGATTGCACCTGTTTCTTTGCCATTAGTCGGTTTTTTGATGTTTGGTAATTTGTTACGGGAGTGTGGAGTATTGGAACGTCTGTCGATCACTGCCCAAAACGAGTTGGTGAATCTTATCAGTATTTTATTGGGGATATCCATTTCGGTCAAAATGCAGTATGAAGAATTTTTACAGATTGATACCTTGATGGTCATTGGGTTAGGGCTAGTTGCTTTTATTATGGATTCGATCGGTGGCGTGTTGTTTGCGAAACTATTGAATTTATTCCGAAAAGAGAAAATCAATCAAATGATCGGAGCAGCAGGAATCTCAGCATTTCCAATGTCTAGTCGGGTCATACAGAAAATGGCGACAGAAGAAGATCCACAGAACTTCATCTTGATGCACGCCGCTGGGGCCAATGTGTCTGGTCAGATTGCTTCAGTGATTGCCGGTGGCTTATTGCTCGCCTTGTTGGTCTAAGAAAGGAGAAAGACAATGTCTGCAGAATTAATCAAATCGCTTGAACTACTAGTTTTAGGATGGGGTGGGGTTTTCGTTGTTATCTTGATCATCTATTTCGCTTCGATGCTCTTGAGCCGGTTGTTTCCAGTACGAAAATAAAAGAAGGGTTTGATCATGTATAAAATAAAACGATTATGGTTGGAAAAAGATCAGCATGCATATCAGCAATGGCTCGCACTAGTTACACAAGCGGATCTTGCCATCGATGAAAAAGTTGACTATACAGTCGGGATCTATAAAGAAGAACAACTGATCGCAACCGGTTCGTATGAAAGAAATATCTTGAAATATTTGGTTGTGGAGAAAACATATCAATCAGAAAATCTATTAACAAAAATCGTTCAGGAATTGATCGATCATTTGTCTGAAGAAAATCGGAGACATTTCTTTGTCTACACTAGCCCAGGTAATCAAACATTTTTTCGAGCGCTGGGATTGAAAGAAATCATTGCCACAGCAACCATTTTGTTTATGGAATATGGGACACCGGATTTTCATGACTATCTTGGCATGTTGAAGAAAAAAAAGAAGGAAGGAACAGGATGTGGGATTGTGATGAATGCGAATCCTTTTACAAAAGGTCACCAATACTTGGTTGAATGTGCATCAAAAAAAGCAGATCAAGTCTATCTTTTCGTCTTATCAGAAGATCGCTCAGAATTTTCCTTTGACGACCGCTTGGAGATGGTCAAGCAAGGGGTGGCACATTTAACTAATGTGACGATCTTACCAACAGAAGATTATCTGATTTCTTCCGCCACATTTCCTGCATATTTTTTAAAAGACCATGCCACAGAAAAAGCAACAATCGCGCAAGCTACGCTAGACGCACAGCTTTTTAAAGAAAAAATTGCACCAATATTAGCAATCGAAAGCCGACTTGTCGGTGAAGAACCTTATTCTAAGGTGACAGAAATCTATAACGAAACCTTAAAGAAGGTGTTTGGAGAATCACTTTCCCTGATCATTATCCCGAGAAAACGCATAAAAAATGAAGCAATCAGCGCAACAAAAATCCGACGCGCTTTAAAAGAAGCGGATGATGAGACATTACAAGTATATTTGCCCGCTTCAACTTATAACTATATCAAGAACCATATACAACAGAGGTGATTAAACATGGAAATATACCAAAGTGCAGTTGCTGGCACGATTGAATCAAGCGATATCATGATCACGATCGATCCAAAGGAAGATAAAGGGATTGAACTTTCTTTGACAAGCAGTGTCGAAAAACAATTTGGCCAACAAATCAGAAAAGTCATTATGGATACGTTGCAAGATTTAGGTATCGAAAGAGTGAAGGTGACGGCTACCGATAAAGGCGCACTTGATTGCACGATTCGTGCCAGAACCGTGGCAGCCGTTTATCGCGCAGCAAAACAAGAGCGTTATGATTGGAAGGAGATCGGTTCATGGAACGTTTAAGGAGAACGATGATGTTTGTCCCGGGTGCAAATGCAGCCATGCTTAGAGATGCCCCATTGTATGGTGCAGATTCCATCATGTTTGATTTAGAAGATGCTGTATCTTTGAAAGAAAAGGATTCGGCACGTTTGCTCGTTTATTTTGCATTAAAAACATTTGATTACAACAAAGTAGAAACAGTCGTTCGAATCAATCCATTGTCTGCTGGAGGCGATCAAGACATTGAAGCAATGATTTTGGCTGGAATCAATGTGATTCGACTCCCGAAAACAGAAACAGCGCAAGATATCGTCGATGTTGATCAAGTCATTACTGCGGTCGAAGAAGCGAATCAAATGCCAGTTGGGACGACAAAAATGATGGCCGCGATCGAGTCCGCAGAAGGTGTGTTGAATGCTAGAGAGATCGCTCATGCCTCTAGTCGTTTAGTGGGGATCGCATTAGGGGCAGAAGATTATGTCACCAATATGAAAACGCAACGATATCCCGATGGACAAGAACTATTTTTTGCTCGTAATATGATTCTTCATTCAGCGAGAGCTGCTGGTATTGCGGCGATCGATACAGTCTATTCCGATGTAGAAAATGTTGAAGGGTTTCAAAAAGAAGTGAGTCTGATCAAACAATTGGGCTTTGATGGGAAGTCAGTGATCAATCCGCGTCAGATTCCTTTCGTCCATGCGATGTATGAACCAACAGAAAAAGAAATCCAAGCGGCCAAAGAAGTGATCTGGGGCATTCAAGAAGCGGAAGCAAAAGGCTCAGGTGTGATTTCTGTCAATGGCAAGATGGTCGATAAACCGATCGTTGAGCGAGCGGAAAGAGTGATTGCTCTCGCAAAAGCAGCAAAATTGATCAGAGAGGAGCAAATCTAAGGATGGTTGTAAATAAAGTTGGCAAAGAGATTCCACAAACAGTAGCGGAAAATCATCTTCTATACGAAGGTGAGTTAACGCATGTTGAAACATACAAAGAAGCCAGTCGGAAAATCAAACCTGTATTGCCAAATGAGAAAAAAATCGTTGGGAGTCTCAAGGAAGCCATTGAAAAAACTGGTTTGAAAGATGGCATGACGATTTCTTTTCATCATCATTTCCGTGAAGGGGACTTTGTGTTAAATATGGTTATGGAAGAAATCGCACAGATGGGGATCAAAGACCTTACGATTGCACCAAGCTCAATAGCCAATGTCCATGAACCCTTGATCGAGCATATCAAAAATGGGGTAGTAACTGGTATTACCACAAGTGGCTTACGGGACAAAGTAGGGGCTGCCATTTCAGAAGGTGTGATGGAAAAACCAGTAGTCATTCGTTCACATGGCGGAAGAGCGCGAGCTATTGCAACAGGTGATCTGCCTATCGATGTCGCTTTTTTAGGCGCTCCAAGTTCTGATGAATACGGAAATGCGAATGGAACTGCTGGAAAAGCCACTTGTGGCTCATTAGGCTATGCCATGATCGATGCAAAATATGCAGATCAAGTCGTCATCCTCACAGATACTTTGGTGGATTTTCCCAATACGCCTATCAGTATTGCGCAGACGGATGTCGATTATGTCGTGAAAGTTGAAGCAATAGGTGACCCTGAAGGGATTGCGAAAGGGGCGACCCGCTTTACCAAAAATCCGAAAGAACTGTTGATCGCGGAATATGCTGCAAAAGTCATCACTCACTCGCCGTATTATCAGCAAGGCTTCTCTTTCCAAACTGGCACAGGTGGCGCTGCACTGGCAGTGACTCGCTTTTTGCGAGAAGCAATGCTCAAAGATCAAATGACCGCTAGTTTTGTATTAGGTGGAATTACAAATGCAATGGCAGAATTATTGGAGGAAGGGCTAGTTGAAAAAATCATTGATGTCCAAGATTTCGATCATTTATCCGCCATTTCTTTAGGAGAAAATAGCAAGCACTATGAAATCGATGCGAGTATGTATGCTTCACCGGCAAGTAAAGGCGCAATGGTGAATCAGCTAGATACAGCAATCTTGTCTGCCTTGGAGATCGATACAGATTACAACGTCAATGTGATGACCGGCTCAGATGGTGTGATTCGCGGTGCGGTGGGTGGTCATCCAGATACAAGCAAAGGCTGCAAAATGAGTCTGGTGATCACCCCGCTGATTCGTGGACGAATACCGACTGTCGTGGATCATGTCAATACAGTTGTGACTCCCGGAACGAGCATCGATGTACTCGTCACAGAAGTAGGGATCGCAATCAATCCTAAACGCCAAGATCTGATTGACTATTTCAAGGAAGTAGATATTCCTAAGTATACGATTGACGAACTGAAACAAAAAGCATACGACATCGTTGGAGAACCATCACCGATCCAGTATGGCGAAAAAGTCGTTGCTTTAGTTGAGTATCGTGATGGTACCTTGATCGACGTGGTCAGAAATGTTTAGCATGTTATTTGACGGCCCAACAGTAACGCATGAAGAAATTCTTCATGCAAAAGAAGTACGGGCGAATATCCAAAAAAAATTTATTAAAAGCAAATCCACAAGCGGTATTGCTTTCAGCAACCATGAATATACCGGGGCCTGTCAAAACGTCAGAAGAAATCGCACAAGTATTTCATGTGATGATCGATGCTGTCGAAAAAAGTGTTTCAGAGGTCAGACCATTGGTTCATTTATATCGCAAGAAAAAAACGGGTTACGAGTATTTTTTAGTTCTTCCATTAGGAAAAGAGACACTAAAAAAACGCATGATCGAACTTGAAGAAACTTGTCTTTTTGGGCGACTCGTAGATCTAGACGTTCTTTTTTGGGAAGAAGGACAGCTTCAACCAGTCAGTCGTGACATGCTGGGTTATAAGCAACGGACGTGTTTCATTTGTTCCGAAGAAGCTAAAGTATGTAGCCGTCAACAGAAACATCCATTCCAAGAAATACGTAACCATATCCAACAACTCGTTGAGAAAGGAAGGGAGTAAATGGGGAAAAAAATCCAAATGATGGAAACTGTCTTGCGTGATGGTCAACAGAGTTTGATTGCTACAAGAATGACTACAGCAGACATGTTGCCGATTTTGACCACGCTAGATGAAGCAGGTTATCATTCATTAGAGATGTGGGGAGGTGCAACCTTTGATGCTTGCTTACGTTACTTGAATGAAGACCCTTGGGAACGCTTGCGTCTGATTCGCTCACAAGTAAAAAATACAAAACTGCAAATGTTACTGCGTGGACAAAATCTACTTGGCTATAAAAATTACGCAGATGATGTAGTAAGAGAATTTGTCGAAAAATCGATCGAAAATGGGATCGACATTATTCGTGTTTTTGACGCATTGAATGATGTCCGTAATTTACAAACATCGATCGTGACAGCCAAAGAAGCTGGTGGACATTGCCAAACAGCCATTTCTTACACGACCAGTGAGATCCACACAATCGATTATTTTGTTAAATTAGCAAAAGAAATGGCTGCTACAGGTGCCGATTCTTTATGTATCAAAGATATGGCAGGAGTACTAACACCACAAACAGGGTATGAATTGATCAGTCGGATCAAGGATGCTGTCCCATTACCTTTAGAAGTCCATACGCACGCCACAAGTGGTATCGCCGAAATGACGTATTTAAAAGTGGTAGAAGCAGGAGCAGATATCATCGATACAGCGATCTCTTCTTTTGCCGGTGGCACGAGCCAACCTGCAACGGAATCAATGGCTTTGGTCCTTGCAGAGATGGGCTATGATACAGGATTAGACATGAAAAAGATCACAGAAATAGCAGAATACTTTAATCCGCTAAGAGATCGTTTTCGAAACGAAGGGATGTTAAATCCCAAAGTAAAGGATATCGAACCCAAAACGTTGATTTACCAAGTCCCTGGAGGTATGTTATCGAATCTTTTGAGCCAACTAACCGAACAAGGACTACAAGATAAATATGAGGAAGTATTAGCAGAAGTACCAAAAGTTCGATCAGATCTTGGGTTTCCACCACTTGTCACCCCATTATCTCAAATGGTAGGAACACAGGCCTTGATGAATGTGATTTCTGGTGACCGCTACAAGCTCGTCCCAACTGAAATCAAAGAATACGTCCGTGGACTATATGGCCGTCCGCCAGCACCGATTGCTGAAGAGATCAAACAAAAAATCATCGGAGAAGACGAAGTACTCACTGTACGACCCGCCGATTTATTGGCACCACAATTGCCTCAATTCGAAAAAGAAATCAGCGACTATGCAAAATCAACAGAAGATCTTTTGAGTTATGCGTTATTCCCTCAGCAAGCCAAAGATTTCTTAGGACGTCGCGAAGATCGGTTTTATGACGTACCACTGCAAACGGTTGAAGTGATGATCGACATCGATTGATGACAATACAAGTATTTAAGTTTTAAAGGTTGCTAAGAGATAGTAAAAATAAAGGTGATTATTTGTCACTTGAGAGATGTTGACTAGATCAAATTTCCAACCATGTGTTTAGATAACAATGGCTGAATCGTCCGTGCTATGCTATAATAAAGATGAAAAAAGGAACTGCGTCAACAGTTCCTTTTGACAGCACCGCTAAAGACGGTGGCAAAGCTTTAACTTATTTCAGTAGAAATAGTCGTCCTCCGCTAAAGTGACGGCTATTTCGTTTTGTCGTTTTTAAGCAGTTCCACAACCAAACTGATCAAAGCAATGGTAAACATACCGAAAGCTACGATCGTTTGAATTGTCTCATATGCAGACAAAAGGTTTCTCCTTTCATAGATTTCTGTACTTATTTCCATAAGCACCACCACCTTCCAGAAGTCACCACCGTCATTAAACTTTACTGTCAAAAAAAGTATAGCACAATGCCCTAGTTAGAGTCCTTGAACTTTAGATAATAACTAGGGCTTTTTTATGAGATTCAGTTATTTAGATGGAATATCGAAATAGCTAGTTGTGCTATAACAGACGATCAAATCAAGTCAAAATGCTTCAATGCGTGAACGATTCCGCCCTCAGTATTTTTCTTTGTAATGAACGTGGCAATTTCTTTCAACTCATCATACGCATTGCCCATTGCGATTTTATGATCACAAGCTTGAAGCAAAGCGAAGTCATTAGGGCCATCACCAAAACCAAAAGTTGGAATGTTTTCTAAGTTTAAGGTTTCTTTCAATCGTTTGACACCAGCACCTTTTGAAATACCTTTTTTAACTGTATCGATCGAATACGGACTATTGCGGTAAAAAGTCAATTCTGGAAAATGTTCATGATAGTATTCGTCGCCTGATTCTGAAAGGATCAACAACATATTGATCGGATGATCTTGAAAAGCCGAAGGATCGATCGGCGGGACATCTGAATGGATAAAGCCATAAGCTTTTCTCATAGTCTCCGTGTGATGTGTACTCCAAATATTATCTCGGTTATAAAAACAAAGTGCATGGCCTTGCTCTTCGATATGGTCACGCATTTTTTGACATTCTTCCTTAGAAAAACGAACAGAATAGATTTCTTCTCCCTCAACACTGATACACGATCCGTTCATTGTTGCAGCAGAGGTGATACCCGCATCACGCATGATTTGTCTGATTTCCATTTCTGTACGTCCTGTAGCGATAACAGGAAGGATATCATTGTCTTTTAGCGCTTGAATGGCTGCGGCGATCTCAGGAGTGATTTTAGAATTTCCATCTAGTAAAGTCCCATCGAGATCAAAAAATGTGATTGCTTTATAGTTTGTCACAAATAAAACTCCTTTTTCAATTGAATACCCTTATCTTATCAAAGAATGAACAAAAGACAAACGTTTCGTGAAGAATTACTGAACTTATTGGTTCAACAAAGATTTTAGAGTATACTATAGACAGAGATTGGGGAGTGAAATAATGATTTTTTTAACAGTAGGTGCCTTTTTAACCTTAATAGGTCTCTTATTTTTGATTTTACCTTCTAAAGGTAACTTGCCTTTATACGGTTATCATTCAGAACGTGCTGCTAAATCTGACGCACATTGGCAGATCGCCCAACGAACGAGCGGAAAATATTTCTTTCTTTTTGGTTTATTGATGACTCTGATCGGGTACTGGTTGAAAGCGACAGGCCATACAAATTTTTTCATTATTGAAATGTTGGTCTTAGTTTTTCCAATCATGCCGATTTTTATATTAACAGAAAAGAAATTACAAACTTACGATTTGGAAAATGGAGGAGACGAGCATGAACATTTTAATGATTGAAGATAATCAATCCGTATCTGAAATGATGCAGATGTTTTTTTTGAATGAAGGTTGGGAAGCAACCTTTAAATATGATGGAAAAGAAGGATTAGATGCGTTTTTAGAAAATCCACAGCACTGGGATATGGTCACGTTAGATCTGAATCTACCGACAATGGATGGCATGATGGTTGGACGAGAAATCCGCAAAGTATCTAGTACTGTACCGATCATTATGTTGACTGCCCGTGATTCTGAAAGTGATCAAGTGATCGGTTTAGAAATGGGGGCAGATGATTACGTCACGAAACCTTTTAGCCCATTAACATTGATTGCCCGTATGAAGGCCTTACACCGCCGCAGTGAGTTAGTGGAAACGAAAGAAGAAAGTACCTTATCTGATCAACACTTTGATATCCAAACCGATCATTTCAAAATGAATACGAAAACACGTGAAGCTTATTTGAACAACAAGCCGATCGATGGTTTGACACCTAAAGAATTCGATCTTTTATTTACATTAGCAAAAAAACCAAGACAAGTTTTTTCAAGAGAACAGTTATTGGAACTAGTTTGGGATTACCAATACTTTGGGGATGAACGAACTGTCGATGCACATATCAAAAAACTGCGTCAAAAAATTGAGAAAGTAGGCCCACAAGTGATCCAAACAGTCTGGGGCGTAGGCTATAAATTTGATGATTCAGGTGTTGCCTGATGCGTTATTTATATCAACAACTACTTGCCTTTTGTGGGATGATCGCCATGATCATCTTGATCGTCGGCATTTCTTTTACCCAATTGACGAAGCAGACGATCGAAGAAAATAATTACCAACAACTCTTTGGCTATGCTGAATCAGTGGAAAAAACGACGCAAACTTTTGCAGATACGTTTTCTCAATTCAATCAAGATCAGGCATTCCAAAATGCCTTGGAATTGACCGAACAAGTGTTGACGGAACAAAATGTCAACTTTATCTTTATTGATAAGTATGAGCGTGTCATCTATCCAACCGCTGGCGTTTACTTAAATTTTACGATCACCGCCAATCAATGGGAAAGCTTGAAAAATGGCCGACAAGTCAAGTTCACCTCCAATAAAAATATTGCAGGAGAAAATCAAGCCACCTCATATGCGTTGGTTCCTTTTAACTTGAACCATGAATTTTATGGAGGACTGGTCGTCAGCCAACCTGCAAGAAACATCGATAATAGTGTGCGCTCAGTGACCTTGAATCTATTTAAAGGGTTCATTTTCTCAAGTATTATTGCCATCATTGCCAGCTATGCGTTTGCTGCGTTCCAAGTGAAACGGATCAATCGATTGAGAAATGCCACCAAAGAGGTGACAAACGGCAATTTTGATGTGCAGTTACCAGTCAACGACAAAGATGAATTTGATGAGTTAGCAGACGATTTCAATAAGATGACGAATTCCCTGAAAGAGTCACGTGCAGAAATCGAAGAACAAGAAAATCGTCGCCGGCAATTCATGGCAGATGCGTCTCATGAGATGCGGACGCCATTAACAACGATCAATGGCTTGTTGGAAGGTTTAGAGTATAATGCCATCCCAGAAAATCAACGAGACAATGCTATCAAGTTGATGAAGAACGAGACCGAACGTCTTATTCGTTTAGTCAATGAGAATCTAGATTATGAAAAAATCAGAACGAATCAAATCAGTATGGTCATCAAGAAATTTGATGGCACAGAAACTTTGAAAAATATCGTTGCCCAATTGGAATCAAAAGCAGAAGCTGCGGGCAACCAATTGATTTTAGAAGCACCAGAGCAATTAGATGTATATGCTGATTATGATCGTTTTGTGCAAATCATGGTCAACATTATCCAAAATGCGATCCAATTCACTGAAAATGGAACGATCACGGTCACTTTAGAAAAAGGGTATCTTGAAACGATCATCAAAGTGACTGATACAGGGATCGGCATGTCAGAACAACAAATGAAAAGTATATGGGATCGCTATTACAAAGTCGATCCATCTAGAAAAAATACCAAATACGGTGAGTCTGGGTTAGGCTTACCAATCGTCCAACAATTAGTTCGACTGCATAAAGGAAAGCTTGATGTCACGAGCGAGTTAGGCAAAGGAACGACCTTTACTGTCAAACTACCAGATGTGGAGATCGAATAACTGAACAACAAAAAAACGCTAAGGCAAGAATCTTGCTTTAGCGTTTTTGCTTGAAAGAGAATCAAATTTTAACTTGCTTCTTTACAAAAGTTGACATATGGACTTTCCGCAATCGAGAGATCGTGTGTCAATAAAAGGATAGAAAAAGAAAACTCGTTGACTAGATCACATAAATGGACTAAGAGATCTTGGATTTCAGTAATCGAAAGATCATCGATAGGATCTTCAATGATCAAATTCGTTTTCTCAGCAAGGATCGCGTGCATAAGTTGTAATTTGATTTTTTCAAATGTATTTAATTCATCCACTGCTTTTTTTAAGCAAGAGGAGTCGATCATCAGCTTGCTTTGAATATCTTCCTGTTTGGACTTCTTTTGTTTTTCAGAGATATCTAAAAATACTTGTTCCTTTAAATTGAGGTAAGGGAAGAAGGGCCAGTTTTTTTGAACGATCATCACATCTGTACGTTCAGAAGTAAGGAGTTGCTCTTTTATCTCTGAAAAAATCAGTTGCTGCTCGGCTTTAGAACCAAGCAAAACAGTAAAACCGTTAAACGATATCAGTGAATCATGTGGGTTCATCAATGATCAGCTTCTTTCTTTTTAAAAGTCGATTTGAAATCATGAATAGACAGGTACTAAGCAATGTACTAATACTAACTAAACAGATGATCGTCTGCCCAATTCCTTTTAAGGTATCAGTTAAAAAGTTATCGCTAAAAAAATCAATCATAAAAAAAGTGTTTTGGTCAATCGAAATCGATAAACCATTTCCAGATGAAAAGACAGTTGGTAGATTTGGTAATTCGAAGAAATTCAACAAGGTCAAATTGATTTTTTGAAGTAATGTTTGATAGCCATTTTGAAAAGCAAAAACGAGCAAAAGAACAGCAAGACAACTCATGAGTAACGGAATCAACGATTGCCAAAAAATAAAGAAGAACATTTTTGGTTTTGATAGCCCTGCCAATCGCCAATTGATTATTTCCATACGATGCTTATAAAGTGAGTGTAAAAAGAAAAAAAAGAAACACAATGCAAACAGTGCCAGTATACAACTGATTACGATCAGATAGGCTTGTTGAAGCGTTTCTGAAGAAGGTAAATTCTCTTTGACATCAGAAGCATCAAACATCAAGACCCGATCTTGGATTTGTTTGTGTAAAGCTGTTTGTAAATTATATAAGTTAAAGCTGATCAGTAATAATAAAGCAGAAAAGCTTGAAAATAAAGTATACAAAAAAGTTTGTTTTTTGTAATAAAGTAACCGTGCCGTAGAATAACGGATCATATTCATACTTTTCACCTCAAGAATAGTATAAAAAATGAATATGAATAAAGTATGAAATTCATTTAGTGAAAAACCGAAATAAAGAAAGAAGGAGGCGAATCGTTGATTGAAATGACCATAAAATGAACAGAATGATCATCTTACCTGACAGGTTTAAGTAAATTACTTTTCGTTTGGACGATGCCCAATCAAACAAGCGTTTCTTACCAACAGTAGACATTATTTCACACAAAAAAAGCACTTGCAGAAAGAATATTCGCAAGTGCTTTTTTGAGTGATAACAAAGGTATTTGCAATCACGTGATTTCGTTAGTTGTTTTCTACTGAATCATCACTATCCGTCGGTTCTTCGGTATCAGGAACGCCATGAAGATCCTGGAACGTTTTTGATTCGTATAGATTTTGCGTTGTTTGATCATTGTTTTGACTAAAGACGCTTGTTGATTTATCGCCAAGTGCGCGTTCAGCATCATTTAGATGTTGCAAGCCATTCTTGTAATCAAACGTAGAAGTATCAAGTGGTTCTAAACCACTTTCTGTATAGAAACGAAGAAGATCCCCGTTGTTGATTTGGTCTGAAACTGCAAGTTGCTTGCTGACTGCTTCACGCAAAGCAGTGACTTCTGCTTGTTGTTCTTCTGTCATATCTGAAAGCAGTTCGCCAGTTTCTGTTAGATAAACCGCGCCACCGTAGTATGTGTACTTAGGTGAAACAAAATCAACATCACGGAACGCCACTAATTGATTGTTGTCTGGTGAGAACAGGTCTTGACCAAGTTGGATATAATTTTTTGAATCCACGCCTAACAAGTGAAGCAGTGTAGGTAAAGCATCAACTTGTCCACCATACGTATGATTGATCCCGCCTTTTGTTTGTCCTGGAAGATGGATCATGTATGGTACGCGTTGCATCGCTGCATTGTCAAAATTCGTCCAAGTTGAACTTGTTTTACCAACCAACTCAGCTAATGATCTGTTTCTTGAATTAGAAATACCATAATGGTCTCCATACAAGACGATCATTGAGTTTTCATACAAGCCACTTGCTTTTAAATAGTTAAAGAATTCTTCTACTGCTCGGTCTAAATAATTGGCTGTTGCAAAGTACCCATTGATTGTTTCATCATTTGTATTTGCTACTGGGAATCCAGCTTCCTCATTCGTGAATCTTGAATAAGGGAAGTGGTTGGATACAGCAATAAATTTAGAGTAGAACGGTTGTTGCATCCGTTCTAAGTATGGTACTGATTGTTCAAAGAATGGTTTATCATGTAAACCGTATTGGAATGAGTTGTCATCATTCACGTCGTAGTAAGACGCATCAAAGAAGTAATCATAACCAAAACTCTTATATGTTTCATTACGGTTCCAGAATGTACCAGCATTTCCGTGGAATACGGCACTTGTATAACCTTTTGTTTGTTTTAAAATGTTTGGTGCAGCTTCAAATGTATTTTTGCCGCCTAATTGAGTGAACAATGAACCTTGGTTCAAACCGAATAATGAGTTTTCCATCAATGTTTCGGCATCACTTGTTTTTCCTGCTTTTACTTGGTGGAAGAAGTTATCAAAACTAAATGTTTCATTACTATGGAACAAGCTGTTCAAGAAAGGTGTTACTTCATGTTCTACACCATTTTCGTCGGTCAATTTATAATCGATCACAAATTGTTGCAAGCTTTCCAAGTGGATATAGATAACATTTTTACCTTCAGCTAATCCGAATAGGTCTTGGTTTGGTTGCGCATAATGTTCTTTGACATACGTTGCTACTTCTTTCATGTCATTTGGACTTGCTTCTGCGCGTACTTGGTTCGTTTGGTAAGTTTGGATACCGTCATACACCATGAATGCGTTTAGTCCAAGATACTTAACTAAATAATCACGAGAGAAGGTACGTGTCAATAACTCTGGACGATCTGCTTCAGCTAAAAAGAGATTTCCTGAAAAGATCATGATCGCTAAAGTAGAAAAAGCAAACGCCATCCGAGCGCGGATCGGACGTTCATCCATTTTGATTTTTTTCGTTGCTAAAAGGGCAATTATCAGAACGATATCGATCCAATAAAGGACATCATAGGGACGGAACAACCGTATCGCACTTTCTCCTAAACCACTTGCAACTTTTCCTGCGCCTAAAATCGCGTTGATCGTAATAAAATCAGTGAACTCACGATAGTAGATGATGTTAGAAAATAAGAGCAAGGTCAACAAGAAATAGATGACAAGCATTGTGATATACGCTGCTTTCGTTCGTCTAACATATAAGGCAATCCCTAAAAGAAGGATAGTTGTTGCAATTGGGTTGATGAACAAGATGAAGTACTGAATCCCACTGTCAATTCCTAAATGAAACTCAAATAGATAAGTAGCAATTGTTTTGACCCATAACAAAACTGCTAGTAAAGAAAAAAATCCGAGCCTTTTATTTAAAAAAGCGGGTGTTTTTATTTTCAAATTAATCTTCCTTTCTGCACTCTTACATAAAAAAAGAGTGGCATGAAACATACTCACGACTCACATACTCCTCATCATTTTACTAGTAGACCAAAATAGTGTCAATTGAAAGTACAAATCAAGCTTAATAGATTAAGATTTTCTTTAATATCCTTCATTTTTAGATAAACATGCTTTTAGGATGAACCACTATGTACATGATCTTTTTCTAAGGGAAAGTAGGCTCAAGCCAAGGAATCACTAAGACAAGCAGGCTGTTTTTTGTTATACTAAAAGGGAGAATGAAAAAGCAGGTGAGCCAATGAAACTAACAATCAAAAAAAGAGCGGTCAAAAAATTTTTAAAAGGTTACCCATTGATCCAAGAAGAAGATCTAGTTCAAGTGAAACGAACAACAGAATGGGTTGAATTAGTTGATCAACAAGGTAAATTTATAGGAAAAGGCTATTTAGGGAAACAAAACAAAGGGATTGGCTGGATACTAAGTGATCAGGATGAACCATTTGATCAATCCTTTTTTGAACAAAAATTCCATACAGCCCGAGAAAAAAGAACAAGCTTTTTTAACGACGAGCAAACTACGGCTTTTCGCTTGTTCAATGGAGAAGGCGATGGTATCGGTGGCTTGATCATCGACTATTATGACGGGTTTGCTGTCTTTTCTTGGTACAATGAAACCTTATACTTGATTCGTGAAGTTTTACTAAACGCTTTTCAAGCTGCTTATCCTGAAATTGTAGGGGTTTACGAAAAAATTCGTTTTGAAACGACACGATTACCTGAGAGCCAGCATGTGACGGGGGAAGAAGCGCAAGAACCTTTACTCGTCCAAGAAAACGGAGTGACCTATGCCACTTATTTGAATGAAGGACTCATGACTGGGATTTTTCTTGACCAAAAAGAAGTCAGAGGAGCTTTGATCGATGGACTGGCATTAGGAAAATCGGTATTGAATATGTTTAGTTATACGGGCGCTTTTTCGGTGGCTGCTGCGATGGGCGGTGCAAGAGAAACGACAAGTGTCGATCTCGCGAAACGAAGCTTAAATAAGACACGCGAACAATTTGAGGTCAATGGTTTAACTTCTGATGCACAAAAAATCATCGTTATGGATGTCTTTGAATACTTTAAATACGCACAACGAAAAGGGTTTACTTATGACGTGATCATTTTAGATCCGCCAAGCTTTGCACGGAACAAGAAAAAAGTCTTTCGTGTGGCAAAAAATTATGGGGAATTAGTTAGAGATAGCTTGTCGATCTTAGCAGATGAAGGCGTCTTGATTGCCTCAACAAATGCAGCCAATGTATCGATCGATCAATTTCAAGCGATGATCGAAGACGAACTGATCTCTGCGGAGTATGATTATCAAATCAGCGGCGTGTATCGCTTACCTGATGATTTTCAAACCATTGATTCTTTCCCAGAAGGCAATTATTTAAAGGTATTCGTATATGAAATAAAAAAATAGAGAGGGCGTGAAGCAATGTTTCAAGTAAAAGGGGTAAGATTTGGTACCGGACGTCCAAAAGTATGTGCGCCCTTGACTGGCATGACTCGTGAGGATCTTTTAAGAGAAGCGATCCTAGCGAGAGAAGCAGGCGCGGATTTAGCAGAATGGCGACTTGATTGTTATCAAGAAGTCTTTGATCACGAACAATTAAAGGAAACATTAGTATTGATCTATGAGATGCTAGAAGGACTTCCTTTACTTTTGACCTTTCGCACCTTAGAAGAAGGTGGCGCACAAGACATCTCAATCAAAGACTACCACGATCTATATAAATTTCTGATCGATACAGAATTAGTGGATATGCTAGATATTGAGTTGTTCAAAATTGAAAGTATGGATAAAGATCTGCTTCATGATATCCATCGCCGGCAGATCCCACTGGTCATCAGTAGTCATGATTTCAAAGAAACCCCAGCAGATCCAGTTTTGCTGTATCGTTTGAATATGATGGAACATTTTGGTGCAAGTATTGGTAAGATTGCTGTGATGCCAAATAATGAACGAGATGTCCTACGTATGATGGAATTGACTCGTCGCGCCCATTCGTTTGTTTCGATGCCTTTAGTCACAATGTCGATGGGAGAACTCGGCATGGTCTCTCGACTTGCCGGCAACGTGACCGGTTCAGCCATCACATTTGGTGCGTTAGATGCGACACGTGCATCGGCACCTGGACAGTTACCAGTCAAACAATTAAAAAAAATCATTAGTTTACTCAATGAAAATTAAGCTAGACGAAGGTGAATATTTTGGCAAAAAAGAAACAAGTAAAAACCAATGCGATACGCATGGTCGAACAAAAAAAGATCGCTTATACAGAACATGAATACGCTTGGGATGAAGACCATATCAGTGCCTCATCCGTTGCAGATCAGTTGCCTGGAAGTGAAGACAGGATATTTAAAACATTAGTGGCAGTCGGCAATAACACAGGTCCAATCGTCGCTGTGATCCCTGGAAGCACCGAACTGGATTTAAAGAAACTAGCAAAAGCATCTGGCAATAAAAAAGTAGAAATGCTCCACCTGAAAGATTTAGAAAAAACAACTGGCTATATCCGAGGTGGTTGTTCACCAATTGGGATGAAAAAGTTATTTCCTACATTTATTGAAGAACAGGCAAGAGCGTATGATCAAATCATCATTTCTGCTGGAAAACGAGGACTGCAAATAGAGCTAGCTCCAGAAGCCATCGCCGAGTTGACCAATGCAACATTTGTTGATATCAAGAGTTAGAACTAAAAAAAGCAAAACAAATACGGAATGAGCGCCCTTGAAAGGCAAACGACACACGTTGCCTTTCAAAGATGACTGCATTCAAGTATTGTTTTGCTTTTTTAGTTATTACCACTGACTTTGCATCGCTGCATGCATCCCTGAAACTCGCCCAGTAGCAAAAGCTGCAGTAATATTAAAGCCGCCTGTATAGCCATTGACATCAAGTAACTCTCCGCCAAAGAACAAACCACTCAATCGTTTACTTTCCATTGTTTTCGGGTTGACCTCTTTTAAAGAGACACCGCCACCTGTCACAAAAGATTTCTCGATCGGAAATGTCTTGTGGATCAACATCTCGAAATTTTTACATAATGCAGCAAACTCCTGAATTTGTTTTTCCGTTGTTTGACTACCAGTCAACTCCGTCATTTCTAAACGCTCAAGATAAAACTGTAGCAGACGTTCAGGTAGAAAACCACGCCAAGCATTGGCTAGATTCTTTTTCGATTCTTTACTCAACTCTGTTAACTCTTGTACCAGTTCTTGCACAGACTTCGTCGGAAAACAATCTAAAGATACAGTGACAGGCACTTGTGTTTTTTGTAGTTCGTTGTTAATAAAACTCGAACATCGTAAAGCAGCAGGGCCAGAGATCCCAAAGTGGGTAAATAAAAGATCCATCGTATGTTCCGTGATCACTTTCCCTTTTGGATTCAAGACGCGCAATGTAATATCTTGTAAAGAAAGACCTTGTAACACTTTATCAGCAATAAAAGGCTCCTCAGAGATCAACGGAGATTCTGTTGCATAAAGGGGCGTGACAGTATGCCCCACTTTTTTGACCAACTTATACCCATCACCCGTTGCACCAGTCGAAGGATACGTTCGACCACCCGTCGTCAAAATGACACATTTTGCTTTAAATTCATCAAATTCCGTACGTACACCATAGATTTGATTCTCTTTATGGATCAACTTTTCAACACGTTCACCAAAAAACATCGTGACGTTCAATTCATTCAGACGATGAACTAATGCGTCAATGATCGTTTTCGATTTATTCGTCACCGGAAACATTCGTCCGTGATCTTCTTCTTTTAAATGAACCCCTTGTGATTCAAAGAATTCCATGATATCGAAATTGTTCCATTGAGAAAACGTACTATATAAGAATTTACCATTTCCAGGGATATGCGCAATCAAATCATCGACGGGGCGATTATTTGTGACATTACATCGACCGCCACCAGTCATCAATAATTTTTTGCCCGCTTTTTTATTTTTTTCGATCAACAGGACTTTCGCACCATACTCCGCCGCACTGATTGCAGCCATCATGCCACTTGTTCCTGCACCAACAACAATCACGTCATAAGTTTTTTCCATTTTCTCACCTCACAGAGAGTGTAGCATATTTGATGACGATTCGCAGAAAATGTTTTGACCTATGATTGAAATAAGCTAAAATAAAGTCAGAAGAATAAAGGAGCGTGAACCTATGTCAAATGCAAAAGAATATGTACAATCGATACAAGAAAAACTTCACCAAAAAGATGAAGGCCAAAGCGAGTTTTTACAAGCGGTCGATGAATTTATGCCCACGGTCATCCAATTTTTAGAAAAAAATCCAGAATATATTGAAAAAAATATTCTAGGGATATTAGTTGAACCAGAACGCGTGATCCAATTCCGTGTACCTTGGCAAGATGATCAAGGAAACTGGCAAGTGAATCGTGGTTATCGAATCCAATACAATTCAGCCATCGGACCATATAAAGGTGGCTTACGTTTTCATCCAAGTGTCAACTTGAGTATTTTAAAATTCTTAGCATTTGAACAAATTTTCAAAAACAGCCTAACTGGTCTGCCGATTGGCGGCGGTAAAGGCGGAAGTGACTTTGATCCAAAAGGAAAATCAGATAATGAAATCATGCGCTTTTGTCAAAGTTTCATGTTAGAACTAGCGAAGCATATCGGACCTTCAATCGACGTACCTGCTGGAGATATCGGCGTTGGTGCACGCGAAATCGGCTATCTGTATGGTGCCTATAAACGTTTGAAGCAATACGATGCCGGTGTGTTGACAGGGAAACCACTCGATTTCTGGGGAAGCAAGATTCGAACAGAAGCAACGGGTTACGGCTTGGTTTACTATGTAAAACATTTATTGAACGAAGAGCAAGATTCATTTGCGGGCAAAACCGTATTTGTCTCAGGTAGTGGAAATGTAGCAATCTATGCCATCGAAAAAGTCCATGAACTAGGTGGAAAAGTCGTTACATGTTCCGATTCAGGCGGATACATCTATGATCCAGAAGGCATTGATCTTGATCTGTTAAAAGAATTAAAAGAAGTCAAAAGAGCCCGTTTGACAGAATATGTCAAAGAACGCTCGTCAGCTGAATATCATGCAAATGAATCTGTTTGGACATTGAAGCAAGCCGCAGATATTGCTTTGCCTTGTGCCACACAAAACGAAATCAATGATGATTTGGCAGAGATCTTAGTAGAAAATGGTGTCAAGATCGTAGCCGAAGGCGCAAACATGCCGTCGACACTTGAAGCCGTTTCAGTTTTTGAAAAAGCAGACATCTGGTATTGTCCAGGAAAAGCTGCCAATGCAGGTGGAGTTGCTGTTTCTGCGCTAGAGATGAGTCAAAACTCCCAACGCCTTGTTTGGGAAAGCAGCCAAGTCGACACAGAACTAGATGACATCATGGCAACCATCTATCAAACTTGTCGTCAAACTGCCAAAGATTTTGGTAACGAAAAAAATCTCTTGCTAGGTGCCAATGTTGCTGGCTTTGAAAAAGTCGCAAAAGTAATGGCAATGCAAGGCTTAGTTTAAAAAAATGGAAGTTTCTTGTAAATATTAGAAGCTTCTCGTATATTTGCTTGAAAAATAAGCAAAAAAAACGTAAAGTATATCTGTAGATTGAAACTTTTAAGGAGGAACAAAAATGGCACACATTCATTTTGACTATTCTAAAGTTGCACCATTTGTCAATGAACATGAGTTAGGCTATATGCAGAGTCAAGTTACTGCTGCAGACAAATTATTACGAGAAGGAACAGGCGCAGGCAGCGACTACCTAGGATGGATCGACCTACCTACGAACTACGACAAAGAAGAATTTGATCGTATCAAAGCAGCTGCTAAGAAAATCCAATCTGATTCTGAAGTCCTTGTAGTCATCGGTATCGGTGGTTCTTATTTAGGCGCTCGTGCAGCAATCGATTTCCTACAACATACATTCTACAACTTGTTGGGAAGCGACAAACGCCAAACACCACAAATTTTCTTCGCTGGAAACTCAATCAGCTCAACTTATCTTGCTGATTTGATTGAAGTGATCGGCGATCGTGATTTCTCAGTAAATGTCATTTCAAAATCAGGAACAACGACTGAGCCAGCCATTGCATTCCGTGTATTCAAAGAATTACTTGTTAAAAAATATGGACAAGAAGAAGCAAACAAACGCATCTACGCAACAACAGACAAAGCAAAAGGCGCTGTTAAAGTAGAAGCCGACGCAGAAGGATGGGAAACATTTGTTATTCCTGATGATGTTGGTGGACGTTTCTCTGTATTGACAGCAGTTGGTTTACTACCAATCGCAGCAAGCGGAGCAGACATCGATGCCTTGATGCAAGGAGCCGCAGATGCAAGCAAAGCTTACTCAAGTGACAAACTTGAAGAAAACGAAGCTTACCAATATGCAGCAATGCGTAACATCCTTTACCGTAAAGGCAAAGTTACTGAATTATTGATCAACTACGAACCAGGAATGCAATACTTCTCTGAGTGGTGGAAACAATTATTCGGCGAATCAGAAGGAAAAGACCAAAAAGGAATCTATCCTTCAAGTGCAAACTTCTCAACAGACTTGCACTCACTAGGTCAATTTATCCAAGAAGGCCGCCGCAATATCTTTGAAACAATCGTCAAAGTTGAAAAACCACGTAAATCGATCACGATTCCTGAACAAGCAGAAGACTTGGATGGACTTGGTTATTTACAAGGAAAAGAAGTTGACTTTGTAAATACAAAAGCTTTTGAAGGAACATTATTAGCCCACACAGACGGCGACGTACCAAACCTATTAGTAAAAATCCCAGCAATGGATGCTTACACTTTAGGTTACACAATGTACTTCTTTGAAATTGCTGTCGGCATTTCTGGCTACATCAACGGAATCAACCCATTTGACCAACCAGGGGTAGAAGCTTATAAGAAAAACATGTTCGCCCTACTAGGTAAACCAGGGTTTGAAGATCTTGCTAAAGAGTTGAACGAACGCCTGTAGGATAGGGTTTTACGCTACTGATAAAAAATCAGTTCCCAAAACATGTTCGCTTTGAAATAAAATATGGTACCCATTCTGGTACCCAAAATGAAAGGATGGCTGATTTAGCCATCCTTTTTTGGTAGAGAAATAATTTGTCCGGAAACTTTACGTTGTTGATAAAAACATGTAAGCGCCATTTTATTATTGGTACTACAAATGGTACTACATGAAGAAAGACAGATGGACTACTAGACAAGATGCTTTTTTATCTTAATTGTGGACATTATTTCAGCTTCTTTTGTAATTTTATTCAGACAATTAAAAAATAGTAGATTGCTACACTTTTTTAGTTTGTAGTTTCAATAGTTTTTTCAAATACTCCATTAGCCATGACATCTTGCATAGTAATAGGTGATCCTGGATATAAAATGACTAAGCCGATAACTGCATCAACAGTAGCTCCTGATTTTACATTAGTGTCTCCCATTTTTACAAGGTCGGGTTTATAATCTTCTGCAAATAAACCGTTAGCACCATTCAAAATTTCTTCGGTTGTATCTGTTTCTTGAATTGCTCTGATTGAAGTTGCAAATGCAAACCACGGACTTTGGGCTTCATCTCCCTTATTAGTATATTCAATTTCCATAGCTAAAATCTTTTTATTGACATCATATTGACTTGTCAATTCTTCGGTATTTTTTATTACTATTTTTGATGAATCATCTTCAAAAGTTGTATCACTAGCGGTCCTAGTTTCTGTCTCATCAGAGGTAGAGCTACTTTCAAATATTATGTCTGAAGAACTTGAGTTATTGCTTGACGAGTTTGAATCATTATTATTGCATGCTCCTAAAGTAATACTTGAAATTAAAATAAATCCTAAGGTAACTATCTTTTTCATATATTCCTCCTAAATAATTCATTTACTTCCATTTTTGGCTGGAAGTACTGGCCGTAGTTAGATCAAGAAGCTGTATGAGCTTTTTTATGAAAGCCCATACATTTTCGTCAAATCTTCAACTTTTATTGTATAAAATCAGCATCTTCGTTGTATAGAGAAACAACCAGTTTTATAGCAAAACAATTAGCTTCATTTTCAGACTTACTTCGTGTCTTTCTGGTAGATAAATAATAATTAGGTAGATTCTAATAAAGAATAGCATGAGCTAGTTCATGAACACAAACCTAAAAAGTTCTTCCAAATCCATAATATGATCACTCAAAAATATAAAACAATGACTATAGTATTTCATGAAACTGCCCATTAGTATGCTCGAAAAATAACGTGATTTATTTGAATGTTTAATTTATCAAAAGATTAGTGATGTTATATTTATAATTAATATCCTACACTAGGTCAATAATGTTGAAGTAAGGATATCCTTTACACGTTGGATTTGCTCTGATGTGAGTATTTCCCCACCATACGACATATTGACGTTTGACTCTAGTAGTTTGTCCAGTTCAATTAAATCATTTATATCTGCCCAATCAGGCGCATGTAGGGTTCCAAGAAGATAGTCTGCGCTTACGTTAAAACAGTTAGCTAGGTGCTTTAAATGGTCATCTTTAATAGCACGTTGATCAGTTTCCCACATTCCTATAGTGCTAGGAGCGACAATCAGAGCTTTAGCTAAATCAGATTGGCTCATATTTTTTTGTTTTCTTAATTCAGCAATTCGTATTCCAATAGTCATTTTTTCACTCCTTGTCTATAAATAATATTACTATCACTTTAAGTGGAAGTATAGAAATAAATATATTTATTCACTAAAAGTGAAAAAATATTTTATTATAGTCTTTAAATCAATTTGAAATCGCACAGTGAGCGAAAAAGAAAAACACCTGCTATGTTTGTGGAAAATAAATAGTTTTATAAAAGGCCTTTAACATCGTTAAAATATGATTTTTCTGGTTATATTGATAACGAAAGTTAAGGAAATAGATAATAAAACAAATAGTTTAGCCTATACAAAGTGGCTGTTCAAGTATCACATTGTACTTACAGCAAATTATCGAAGAAGAATCATCTATAATCATTATCAAACAATTATTCAAGGGCTTATCAAGAGATTATTTAAGTATAATGGAGTAGAAATCTTGCAGGTACAAATAATACCAGATAACATCCATCTGTTATTGTGTACCCAAAAAAATGAGTGTGTTTAATTTTATGAGATATTTAAAAGGTAAAAGTGCACTGATGATTTTTGATAAATAAGAAAAAATTGTAAATATAAGTTTAGCAATCGACATTTTTAGGTAGAAGTGTATTATGTAAGCAATGGGTGATTGAATTAAGGGATCATAAGAAAATACATTCAAGGATAAGAAAAACATGATATAGCGTGAGATAATTAATATAAAGACTTTTTTAGAGGTAGACAAAATTTGGGAAGCAAGCGTCGTAAGAAGTTGGCTACTCGTAAGAGCTTACAATTATAATGTAAACCAGAGGAGATGATTTTAGTTAGAAGTTTATTGAGACCTTTTAGGTCAAATTCTGAGCAAAAGTAAAGTGAGATTTTGCGTTTAATATACATACAATTATCCATATAAAATGAGTCAATAATAATAAATAGGATTTAACCGGAATAGATTTCTGAAGATGTGTTAGGTGAAAACTTTTCTTGGAAGTATAAGGTGAAATTGAAAAGATCAAATAAGTAAAGTGCAACCTAATATATATACGGAACAATTGGAACAAGGCAGCGGTTAATGAGGCGAAAAGAGTTTACGAAATAAATTCAAAAAATCATCTATCTCAATTGAATCTAAATTTATACATGAATATTGGTTTAATAAATTCTAAATACAGTCAGTAAGAGTTCATATTTGTGTTATTCGATCATACATGCTATAGTGATTTAGTAATCTAATTTGAAACGTAATCTGAGCTATATATTCACACTATAAAAACTCCTTTTACCAAGTAATGTTAATTGCAACAAAACACGTATGATTTACGTAATAGGAGGAAATATATATGAATAACGGTACAGTAAAATGGTTTAACTCAGACAAAGGTTTTGGATTTATCACTGGGGAAGATGGACAAGATGTGTTTGCACATTTTTCAGCAATCCAAGGTGACGGCTTTAAGACTTTAGATGAAGGGCAAGCAGTTACTTTTGATATTGAAGATGGTCAACGTGGACCACAAGCAGTAAATATCATGAAATAATTCAAAATTTAAATTTGAACCATCTCATCGTGAGATGGTTTTTTTGTTATTAAATTATAGAAAAGAGGAAAACGTATGGATTATCTCATCTTAACGAATGATCACCCTGAATGGCTTAAAGTAGCTAATACTATTCGTCAATTTGATTGGAAGGCAGCAAAGTATACAGCAGATAAAATGGCAAAGCACGAATTCACAGATTGGGAATCTGTGATTATCGCAAAAGAAAAAGACGAAATTGTGGGATTTTGTACTCTTGTCAAAAAAGATATTATCTACACGAATGAATACACGCCAAATATTGCGACTGTCTTTGTCACACCAGCATATCGGGGAAATCACATTAGTAAGGAATTAGTAGAAATAGGCGAACGTAGATTAACGGAAATTGGGTTTAGAAATGTTTATATAACTACACAGCATGAAGGACTATATGAAAAGTGGGGATACAAGGAAGTGTCAAAGGAGATAGATCAATTTGCACGGTTGATGAGGGTTTTGGAAAAAAACTTAATAGATGAAACATGAATTTTTTTATTATTGTATTTCAAAATAAGTGAAATCACAGAATAAATGAATTGGATGCAAACAGTTAGATATTTATCGACTTTAGATAATCAAGTAAAATAATCTTTAATCTCATCAATCATGAAATCTTTGATTAATGAAACATCATGTATATAAGATCCTTTTTGAAGAACTTCTTCGCAAGATATGAATGACCAATTTTGCTCTTTTCCACGGTATGCTGGATTATTAGAGTAGACTACGCCGTCTATACCTGCCCAAATAATTGCTGAGCTACACAAAGGGCATGGCTCAAAGGTACTATATAACCAATAACCTTGTGGTAGTCTATGTGTATTTAGTTTCTTGCAAGCTTGTCTTACTGCGTTTACTTCAGCATGAGAAGTGGGATCATTGTCAATAAAGACAGTTGTTTTACCAATCGATAAAATCATATTCTTGTTATCTATAACAGCAGCAATAATCGAATGTTCTTGTCTTTGTAATTGGATCAACTTACTCATGATACTTTCTTGGGGATGATAGTTCATAATTGTCTCTCCTATAATTTTATAAGGAAATTGTAACATAGATTGATGATGAAAAAAATGCAGGTTACCAGCAAAAAAACAGTAAGCAACTAACTTACTGTTTCTGAAAAAATCTATGATCATTACGGTAAATTATCAATGGCAAACTGTGCTTGCTCAGATGTATACTGTTCATAAATCAACTGATCGTACAGATCAGCTTTTGAAAAGGCAGAGTAATCCAAGTAATCTTGTGCAGTTTGTAATGCATGTTGGTTCCAATCAGCTTCTATACTATCAATAGCAAATTGTGCTTGCTCAGGTGTATATTGCTCATAAATCAATTGATCGTAAAGGCCAGCTTTTGAAAAAGATGAGTAATCCAAATAATCTTGTGCAGCTTGTAACGCATGTTGGTTCCAATCAGCATCCACATTATCAATGGCATATTGAGCTGCTTCAGGAGGATACTGTTCATAAATCAGTTGATCATACAGTCCCAGTTGTGAGAATGAAGTATAGTTCAAATAATCATTAGCAGATCTTAGCGCATTTGAGAACTCGAGAGAGACATCATCATTAGAACTCGGTTGTTCAGTAGTTTCAGATGTATTTGGAGATGTTATGGTTTCTTCTGCAGAAGATTGTGTGATTTCGGTTGAAACTTCTGGAATATTGGAAGTAGTCTCAGAAGTTTCTGGATCAGAGAATATCTCTTCTTCAGATGATTTAGCAGTAATTGTATCTGAACTGTTATTATTACCTCCTCCAGTCAATGAGCCGCCAACAGCAAAAAGTAAAATTGTTGCAATGACCCAGAACCAAACTTTTTTGTAAAACGGTTTTTTCTCTTTTACTACGTAAGCTTTACCATTCTGTCCTATAACTTTTTTCTTAGCCATATAGTCCTCCCAAAAATTTATTTCACTTAACGGCATCTAGTGATAGTCGCCGAAATAATAAGAATACTATTCAAAATTATGTTTAACCAAATTTAAATAATATACTTAATCATTTCATTGTTAGTTTAAAGATGGTAGTAGTATAGGTAATCATACAATTAAGCTATAAGTTTTTTAAGTATAAAAAATTTGTTAGTATATTTTGAACACTATATAAAAAGGAGAAAGAACGAGTAAGCATCTCTTGAAAAAGTAGTTTTTTATATACATATCCTCCCAAAATTTCAAAACCACTTGAACAGTTGATCTTTAAAAAACGGTGCAAATTTTATTCATCGATTTTTTAACTAGCCACGTTATCAAGATGTTTTTTGCAATCGCTTTCAAATGAATGTTAGCACACATGATTTGTTATTGTAAAATAATATATGTACATATTACACAGCGTTTTTCGTATTTAAAACGTTATATAACTAAAGATAATTAATTAAATTTTGCACCAAGGATTTACATATTTCGTTTAAAATAAAATAAATTAGTTATATAAGGACTATAAACAATTTAGGTAAAGTAAATAAGAAGAGGGGAAATTCGTTTTATTAGAAATTTTGTGATTGTTATCGAAGTTGCTGCTTTACTTATTTGAAAAAAATAAAAATCAGAATAGTTATATATATAATGGAAATGTTACTTTTTTTATTGCGTTACTTATCATCATTTATCAAAATTGAACCAGAGAAAACTACTAATTTTGAGAAATAGATTGGTAAAACCTTTTTTTATAATGATTCGGTATTTTTTTGCTAACGACACTGAGTAAATTCTTACAATCCAAAATGATTTTGATCTAAAAAATAGAATAAACTACAGTATCATCTTTCGAAAATCTGTAGTTTATTCCATTTCATATCAAAAACCGATAACAACTCTCCGGAAGTCCATAGAGTCGTGTCAGCTCCTCAACTTCTCTTGGATAGGTTTCTGTATCTTCCTTATACAAGGAAACGATCAGATTGGAGGCGAAGCAGTTGGCTTCACTTTCTGATTTGCTTCTTGAGTTTCTGGATGACACATAGTAACTTGAGATTTCACGATGGAACAAGGCGTGTCCAAGTTCATGGGCGCAAATGTAAAAACGTTCTTCTGATTCTTTTATTGAGTTGTTCAATAAGATAATAGGGGAGCCTAATAGTTCTTGAAACTGTCCTTTTGGATTATCTAGAAAAGAAACATATCTGATTTCTATTCCTAATTTTTCAGCAATGACAAAAGGATTGGCAGTATCATAGGTGCGCTTCAGTTCGCTTACTAGTTTGATAATATCCATCTCCATATACGCTCACTTCTCTTTGTCGCGTTTTCGAAATTCCCAGAAAAGCCCGGTCAGTACATCTTTTACACGTTGCTTTTCTTGTTCTGTCAATGTTTCGCCGCCATACGCCATGTTGACATTTGAATTAAGCATTTTGTCCAATTCAAATAGATCGTCTGTATTTGCCCATTTCGGTGCTTGGTTACTGCCCAAAAGGAAATCAGTTGTTACGCCAAAATAATCAGCTACTTTTTTTAAGTTTTCCGACTTTGGCGAAACACGGTCCCATCGTCTGATTTGCCCATTAGAGATTCCTACGGCACGTTCGACTTCAGCAAAGGTTACTTTTTTTTCTTCCGCTAATTGTTTGATTCTTGTAACAAGTGTCATGAGGAACCACCTTTCTTGATCTTGAGATAGCTTAAAAGTTATTTCGGTTGACAATTAGCTTTTATGCTATTATAGTTTACTTATACAATCGTTTAATCATTTAAAAAGACAAGAATTCAGTAACTTAGAAGTTCAAGCAAGCTAGTTCAATTAAGTTAAAGCGTATTCTTTTTCTTTTATTGATTTTATGATAGCTTAAAAGTCATTTTGTGTCAAAGATGATGATATTTTTACTATTTCAAACAATTGAGAAGTACAGCAAGCCGAGTTAAAAAATAATGGGAAATAATCTGGAAAGTAGAGGGTGAGGAAATGATCGTAGATAATGCTGTGGTATTGAATGAGTTTAAAAATCTTGGGAGTAATGTGTATATTCAGATATTTTTATTGATTCTATGTATTGATTTCATTAGCGGAATTTGTTTGAAAACAGAAAAAAAGAAACGTAGCAAACAATCTTTTCTGAAAGATCTAGTCAAGTACGTGATGATTTTTCTTATTGTTGCGATTGCATATCCTTATTTAAAGATTACTGGTTTTGAAGCAATTGGGATTGCTTTAGTGTTCTCGTATTGTGCAATCTATGGTTTGTCTGTGATTGAAAATTTGCGAAAGTTAGGGATTCCTGTGCCAGAGTTTGTTAAAGTACGTTTAAAAAAATGGCGTGATTTTTCAGAGGAGCAGGGGAGGAGTAAAAAATAAACTGTGGATTTTATTGTAAGTAGTACTTGCGTTTAATATTTTTTGAAGTAAACAAAAAAGACGTTTCTGTGGCTCACTTGGCCATAAACGTCTTTTACTTCTTGATAGAATTATCAGCTGGCATGAAAAAGGGACACTCCTTAGTTAGATTCGTGTAATGCTTTTACTGCTTGTTCAATGGTGACCCCATAAGCAACATGTTGTTCATTCATTGCATCGATTGCCATGAAGCGGTTAGTCGAGCTATCAAAAGCTACACGATAGCTGATAGTTGTGTTTGTGAATGTCATATAGGTTTCCTCCCTTCCTTGAAAAGTAACGTATCCATGAAACTTTCTGTGAAACTTTCGGATACAATTCAAGTTTAGCACCATTTCAAAATTTGGGCAATCAAAGTGCTATTGCATAAAAGGGGAGAGTTATATCTCGATTAATTTTCCGTGATTCCAATCAATAAACCAATCATTAATAGTAAAAAAACTCCTGTTTGTACATAGACCATTATTATTCACCTCTTTGATCTAAGTGTAGCTGTTTTTGAATGAAGACTCACGAACAGCTTGGGAGAATGTTCAAACAATATTGTCATATCTGACGTTTGGTTTACTGGTATTGAAAGGAGGGAGAAGTAAATTAGTGGGAAATCCAAGAATTAAACGAGCAAACACTTGTTTTGAGATATTTCGCAAAGTTCATTATAATAAAAGAAAGGGGGCGAAACGCTATGCAAAAAAGAAAAAATTCTGGTAAATTGGGTATTTTTCTAGCAGTTATTTCTGCTATTCCCGCTGTTTTAGCAGTCGTTCGGGCGATTAAGGAATCAAGAGAAAGATAAACTAAAAAGCGTGTCGCTTACTTATCCAATCGGACAGTGAGCGATACGCTTTTGTTTTATCCAACACCTAGAACAAAGTTTAATAATTTGTCTGAGTAGGTTATTTCGCCTTCTGTGTTCTTGATCGTAGCATTTAAAGCTTGCATATCATCTGTAATGATGCCATCTACGCCATAAAACATCATTCGGCTCATATCGTCTGAATCATTTAGGGTCCATACATAGACTTTTTTGCCATCTTGATGGGCAGAATCGATAAAGTTACGATTGATCGTACTGTATTCCATGGTTAGGAAATCACCTGGGGTAACTGGAGGACCAATGATATTAAAAGGTAAAATATACCCAACATAAAAATCTGGATTTTCAGCTTTTAACTCTGAAACTGTTTGATAAGTCAAACTTTGTAAAATATGTCCATGTGTTAAAATATTCTCTTCGTATTTCTTAACAAAATTTTTGACTAGATCTTTTGAGTCTTTTCTAGTCGTTTTGATTTCAATGAGTAATTTCTGATTTAATTCATTTGCTCGTTTTAGATATGTGTCAAATGAAACTAGTGGTTCTTTGGCACCATTTTCAGTGACGGTCAATTTTTCTAATTCTTCAAGTGTCAAATCTTGCGGTGCCTTATTGACTCCTGTCAGATCTCTAAGATTGAAGTCATGCATCACAACGAACTGGCCGTCTTTTGTTTCTTGAACATCCATCTCTACATAATCAGGATGGTAATTTTTACTCGTCTTTTCTAAAGCGGCAATCGTATTTTGCGCGCTATTCCCAGAGCTAACTCCCCGATGAGAAATGGTGAGGGGGGTTGTTTCAGAGGCAGAGTCCAAGTAGTTCATATTGTAAATACATACACCGACACCAAAAAATACGGCAAATAAGGTCAATGCAGTATTCTTTACAGCAGAATGCTTTTGAGGTTCTTCTTGTGGTGAAAACCAGCTAGGGATATCGGGTAAAAACCCTTCGTCATCCATAAAGTCCACAATGACATAAAAAATACCCACGGTCGACATCACAAAATTGAACAAGATGACGCCTTGTAAAAGAGTCATTGCAAATACAGCACTGATCAATGAATACTCAGAAAAATAGGACTCAACTAAAATCTGACCGGAGATAATCGCTAAGTAACCGATTGTTGAAATCAAGAGAAGCGTTCCACTGATAATCAAAAACTGTCCTGAAATCGCGAAAAATCGTGATTTGGTCAAACGCCAACTTTCTCGAACGGCTTCACGAAAAGGACGGTCTCTTAAAATCATTTCTGGTAAAGAGAAAATCAAACGAATCCCGATATAGCCGAGGAATACATAAACAAAAAGAAAAGAGCTGACGACGATCCAGCGGTTTGCAAAAATAAAGTCGATAATAAATGCAGGAATCTTGATTCTAGAAAGTAAATCAGAATTAAAGCTCATTCCACTGACTGGTAAAATCAGAAAGAAGTAAGCCAAGAAAAATAAAAAAATCATCGGACGAACTTTTTTTAGTTGCCGAATCGTCAATTGCAGTAATTGTTTCAACGATATCGGTTCTTGTTTTTTGATAAAATAAACACTCATCAGTAAAAAAGTGAACTCAAAATAAACTAGGAGTAAAATCATCAACAAGACAGCGATCAAGGAGAAAAAAACGACTGGATGCTGTGAAATCAATGTGGGGATATTATCAGTGGAGAGATAATCAATCGACCCACGTTGTAAAATCAAACGTGTTGTACTTCCAAGCAAAGGTAAACAAATAAATAAGATGAACCCATGCATCAAAACTACGTCACGAAAGTAAGCTTGCGTCCCTTTGAGGAAGTCCCAAGCATTTCCTAAACTACGTTTTATATAAACGATCATTACTATCACCTACTCCTAACATTATAACGCAAAAAATAAAAAAGGAGTACTGCAGTAAATATTCATTGCAGTACTCATAGTGTGTCTATTAAGGAATCATCCTAACAAGCCAGTCAGGAAGTTGCCACCATAAATCAATGCCATACTGTACAAAAAGATCGATAAAGGTTTAGCGATCAATATGATCAAAGTGTACTTTTTGACTGAGATGTTTGTCAAGCCAGCCATCAAACATAAGGCATCGTCTGGTGCTACTGGCAAGAAGATCGCTAGTGCAAAAAGTTTTTCAAAGCGACTTTGGTTATCCAACCAACCGATATATTTATCGTAGGTTTTGTCGCTGATCATCGATAGTATAAATGGTTTACCATATTTTCTACCTAATAAGAAAATGATGATCGAACCGATACAAATACCGACATAATTATAGATAAACCCGGCATAAGGACCAAAAATCAGGACGCCAGCAGCGGTGCTGATCCCACCAGGAATGATCGGTATGACGACTTGCAGTATTTGAATCAAGATAAAGATAATGGGACCTAAGATAATTGAATCACCCACAAGCCCTTTTAATGCGTTTATATCTTTAAATACGCCTAGATTAATAAAATAAATCGTGATTGCCACTGAGAATCCAATCCCGATGATCGATATGATATTCATTAATTTTCGTGATACTGCAACGTTCATCCCTAGTCAACTCCTTCGAGGTTTTCATCTGATACTTGTATTTTACATGAAGTGAGTAATCGCTCGCCACTATTTAAAGTGAAAAACAACAAACAATTTTGTAAGTTCTAACCAAGTATAGAGGATGAGTTAAAATAAAACATCCAACCAGAGACTTATTTACTTAAATTTATGATCTCATTCGGTGACCTATTTAAGTTAAAGTTCAATTCTACGAAAAATCTTGATGTTCAGAATTGGCGAATCATACATGATCTCTACATCATCGATCAAATTTCCAAGTAGCCGATAAGATTCTTGACCGTGAGAAGGGGTGCCTAGCAGTTCGTGGTAATAGATTTCCATACTGGGGTCTCTAGGTGTATTCAATAGTGTTGCTAAATTATTTAAATCTTTTGGCGGATTCATCGTGGTTCCTTGAAATTCGATATACAGTCCTTCGTCGGTATATTCTAATCCGATACGAATCTCATTGATTTCGTGTTCGTAAAAATACGTGAGGAATTCATCAATGATCCTCTTTGATAGCTCTTTTTCCATGTGCGTTCTTTCCCTTCCCGGTAAACGTAAAATTTTCTAGGATAGGCACTAGTATACCAGCAATGAATCCCGTTGAAAATCCACTATTATATAAATTTAATCCCCCGTGTAATGTACTGAGATTATGGACAAGAGTAATATGTAAAAAGCCAGCAATCACTCCGTACACTCCTCCATAAAATCCACTGATTGGGGCTAAGCCTGTGCCAAAAATCGCTGCGACAAGCATGGTCGTTTGTGTCATATCGTGCATCGTTCCTAAGATAGAAGCGATATAAATACCGATAAGGATCGGGAAACAGTTTTTTACGTGGCTTCCAAACGAACTGAAACCAGCCACAGAGATGATCCCGCCAGTCACGGGCCCATTCAATACCCCGCCGATCAACAAGACGTAAGACAAAAGTAACAAGCCAACTAAGCCCATGTTGATCAAAGTAGCACCGATACCAGCAGTACCAATAAAATCCGTTGTTAGTTTCCCTGATGATTCAAAAATTTCACGCAAGCCTTTCAACTTAAATGAGTTGAAGAAGAAACCGCAAAGAGCAGTTGATAAAAAGAATAGAAAAATGATCCAGGTCAATTCACGGTGATGATCCGTTGAAAGAATCGATTGAACTTCGATCGAGTAGCTAAATTGCCGGAGAATGCCTGTTACTAACATCGCGATCAAGCCGGATGTAAAGCCAATATTGTAAAGTGTAAAACCGCGATGAAAAGTAAGTGTTTGAACTGCTAAGATCGGCAATAAAAAGCCGACGATCAAACCAGCTAAGTTCCCGAGAAAGGCACCTTGAAGTAAAGGTAAGCCAATCCCGAACGTAATATAGCTGACAACAGGGGAGAGTGCGCTACCGAACAAGCCAATCATCACATATTGAGAAAATGGCTTGTGCATAAAATGAGCATAGAGATAAACACCGAGAATGATCGAGATGGAATTATATAGATTTTTTCCAAAGAAAGAAAAGCCTGCGACAGTCAAGATTGAAGCAAACATCGCACCATTCAACATGACTTTATGGCGATAGGCGAGTAACACAGAAGAGAGTGTAAGTAAGCCTACATTCATAAATGCGCTTCCAAATCCACCTAAAGCAATATAGTCTGTTAAAAGATTACTGGGGGAGGTCATGATGACCATTAATCCTACGAGGTTATTCGATAAAGAATCGCTAAGCAATCCAATAATCAAAAAAAACACGCCTGTAAAAATAAGGTAAAAATAGTTTTTCCTTTGAGAAATGATTCTTTTTTTAGGATGAATATAAATAACGTCACTTTTATTCTTCATTACACACCTTCTTTTCCTTTTTATTTAACTATAACTTGAAAGAAAACTTTTGGTCAACTTAAATTCAACATAAAATCAAAAATTGTAAGGGGAAACAAATTTGGCGGGAAAATTGTTAGAAAATTGAGAAAATCCAATAAAAAACACATAAATGCTTTAAAATATAACAATTTAGGTATATTATTTGCAAAAATGAATCATTATCGGTTAAAATAAAAGAACACAGACTGTAGCATGAAGTGGGGGAGTTTTATTATGAGAAGAAAAGTCTATACGAAGGATCAAATTCTGAAAGCTGCATACGAAGTTGTTGCTAAAGAAGGATTCAAAGGTTTCACTGCAAGAAACATTGCTAAGAAGATGGGAATATCGACTCAACCGATCTACTTAGAGTTCAAGAATATGGAAGATTTGAAGAATACGCTATTAGATGTTATCTTCCAACAGTTAGAAGAAGAAGTGTTTCCTGTTGAGCGTACAGGAGATAAGATTATCGACTTAGGGCTTAATTACATTTATTTTGCTAAGAAAAACCATAGCCTTTATATGGCATTATATATCGATGAGCATGGAAATGGTCAAAAGATGCATGATTTTTCTTATAATTATTTCCGTAAGCTTTTGAAAGAAGACGCACGATACAAAGATCTATCAGAAGAGTATATTGATGCACTTCATACTGGTACTTGGGTAACGATTACTGGGATCGCTTCACTGATGTCTTCTAGTATTATGCATCCGACAGAAGAGCAAATCATTTCGATCATCAAAACAACGGTCGATTCTGTATTGGCAATTGAAAATCCAGAAAAAATCCGTTAGAATGATGCAGTAAACTTCTTTCTCTGAGAGTATAAACTCAGAGAGGAAGTTTTTTTCTTTTTCTTATTAATTGGCTTTAAATTTTTTTATTGGAACATAACAGTTATGATGTATAAACGTGGTTTTAGAAAACAAATATATTTGAAATCAGTATGAGAATACTTCTTGACATTTTAGAAAAAAAGATTAAAAATAGTAGGCATGGAAGGTTGGCAGAGTGGTAATGCACCGGACTCGAAATCCGGCGAACCGGCTAACACCGGCGCGCAGGTTCAAATCCTGTACCTTCCTTTATATCAACGTTTGTGAGCTATCTGGCAGTTGCTGGATAGCTTTCTTTTTTCTTTTTGGTTACCCTTTTGGTATCCCTTTGCATAGAATTTAAGCTTTCATGTAACTAGAAAAATTTGAAATAATGGATTTTATCTACTTAAATAGCCCAGCATGTCATCATCCCCAAACAAAAAGAGATAGCCAAGCTATCCCTTAATCGTTTATCCGTTATAACATTCTTTGCAGCAATGAAGACACCCATTGAAATTTTTTGATGCGTGAGTTTGGTTTGCTTTATGTAAGGCTTCTTCGCAAGTAGTAAATACGCCAATAAAAAGGGCATCTTCTGGACAATGCGTACATGAGATCACGTGGACTTTGTGATTCCCTTGATTATCTGCTTTTTTGTTAAAATAATAAATTGCCATCTCTATCTACCATCCTGATTTATTTCAACGTTTTGCTCGTTGATAAGTAAATTATACTGGAAGAATGGGCAATCAAGAGTATTATTTTTTCATGATCATGGAAGAGGTTGTTTAAAAAAAACTCTTGCAATTAAAAAAGAATGATTGAATTTTTTTACAAGCTTTAATTACTAGTTGATTTACTCTCATGGTTATACAAGTAATTGGTTTGACTATGCGAACATTCTAGAAGTAGTCGTTTATCTGAATAAGTAAAAGTATTCATTCGAACAATTCAAAGCGCAAAAGTCAGAACGATGAAAGCAGTTGGTTGGCTTTTGCGCTTACTATCAATGGGTGATCTGTGCAACTGTTTATACATGAAAGTTTGATTTTACAAGAATCAACTGATATAGCCATTATTTTTGAGTGCTTTTTGGTGTTCACATGGCGTACCGATGATTGTGAAAGGCGTGATCTTAGTAGTAGTTGTTTGTCCGTTCCATTCATAAGAGTAATTTTTACCTACCCAGCTGGTGTCGCAAGCGAAACAATGGTATTCGACCTCGATACGTCCAGTTGCATCTTCTGCTTGGATCCAACCGATTGACTGAGCCGTGCCGTTTGTGATGCTTGCTTGGTTTAGATCCCAACCGTAAGGATCTGAAGTAAAAGCTGTTAAAGAGGTGGCGGGTGTGCTCAACGCTTTTTCTAATACTGGATCATGTGATTGATTTTGTTCTCTAGGTGTTTGATTTGAGAAAACTTGTTCTTCTTTGCCTGTTGTTTCTGTAGTGGTCAATGAATCTTCAGTACTTTTCGTCTGAGGGCTGTTGGTTGCTTGCCTTGTTGTTTCTTGCGGTGGAACGGCTTTATTTTCTGGTGCAAATAATGGAAATAGGATGAGTCCTAACATGAATGCCCCGATAATAGTTGTTACCCCTAACAATATCCCTAATATTACTTTTCCGATTTTCATAGTCTCCCGTCCTAACTTCAAAAATAAGTTCTTAAATTGAGCATCTATGAAAACGGTCATTTCGTCAAGTGATTTGATATAAGATTATAGTTATTATTTGGACTTTTAAGCTTCTAGAAAGTTGCTTCTTGGTATAGATAAAGTCAAAAAAATATGGTATTTATTAGTTATTTTTAAATAAACTGCATGGTAGATAAGCCCTTTTTTGATGGGATGTTAGGGAAACATAAACCTTTTTAGCTAAAACACTTTTATCAATTATAAGTTTTTTCTTACACTTCCATGTAAAAGATTGAGGTAAGTAAAAACGTAGATAATTTATTATTTAGTAATCGAATCATGGACTAGAAATGCAAATGTAACCGCTTGTTATTTTGTGAGTGTCAATGTGCAAAAATCTCCCTATTTATGAATAACATGAAATATTTGTTAACAGTAGGAGAATCCAG
Source organism: Enterococcus sp. DIV1094 (assembly GCF_017316305.2). Classification (NCBI taxonomy): domain Bacteria; kingdom Bacillati; phylum Bacillota; class Bacilli; order Lactobacillales; family Enterococcaceae; genus Enterococcus; species Candidatus Enterococcus mangumiae. The sequence continues at coordinate 3,132,595 of NZ_CP147250.1, read as the reverse complement.
TAGCTTCCTAGGTTAAAACGTGTTAAATTAATTGTTGAGTCTACTTTTTTTAAAGTTAGAGATTTTCCATTTGATTTGTTCACATGTGACGAAATTGTAAGAGTGGAAATCATTCATTCTGAATGCCTTCCTGTGATAAGATTCATGTAGACATAATAATGGAATAGTAATTTTAGTAGGATGTGAAATAAATGTGCGGAATCGTAGGATTTGTTAATGACAAAGATAATAAAAAAGCAATCATCAATGATATGATGGATCGCATCATTCATCGTGGGCCAAATAGTTCTGGTGAGTATATTGATTCTGATGTGGCTTTGGGTTTTAGACGTTTAAGTATTATTGATTTAGAAGGCGGCACACAGCCGATTTACAATGAAGATCGTACAAAGATCATTATTTTTAATGGAGAGATCTATAACTATCAACCGCTAAGAAAAGAATTGATCAATGCAGGTCATGTGTTCCAAACTCATGCAGATACAGAAGTGTTATTGCATGGCTATGAAGAGTGGGGAACTGAGTTATTGCAAAAAGTGCGTGGGATGTTTGCTTTTGCGATTTGGGACAATGAAAAAAAAGAATTATTCGGTGCAAGAGACCATTTTGGGATCAAACCGTATTATTATGCTGAAATGAATGGAACATTTATGTTTGGTTCTGAAATCAAGAGCTTTTTACCACATCCAGATTTCAATAAAGAACTAAACCAGGCAGCCTTGAAACCTTATATGACGTTCCAATATTCTCCTTTGAATGGGGAAACCTTCTTTAAAGGCGTATATCGTTTGCCAGAAGGTCACTATTTCACTTACAAAGATGGCCAAATGGACATCCAACAGTATTGGGATGCGAATTTTGAAGAAAAAGGAACGAAGAGTCGTCAAGAATGGATTGATCAAATTGATGAAACAGTCAAAGCATCGATTGAAGCACACACGATCAGTGATGTCGAAGTTGGTTCGTTTTTATCAAGTGGAGTCGATTCAAGTTATGTGACTTCTGTTTTGAAACCTGACCATTCATTTTCAATCGGGTTTGATGATAAAACTTATAATGAAGCGATTGAAGCGCGTAAATTAACAGAGATGCTTGACTTAGATAATACGGCGGCGGTCATCGACGGCGATATGTCCTTTAAAGCTTTTCCTTTGATCCAATATCATTTGGATGAACCTGATTCCAATCCGTCTTGTGTACCGCTGTACTTTTTAGCAAATCTTGCGGCGCAAAGTGTTCGTGTGGTTCAATCCGGTGAAGGAGCAGATGAATTATTTGCTGGCTATCAATCATATGGATTTCATACAAACTCTAAATTTATCCGAGTGATTGCCCAAGGGTTGAAAAAATTACCTAAAGGAACTCGCTATAATCTAGGAAGAAAAATCGGGAAAATGCGTAACTTCCATGGTAGGATCCATTTATATGAATCTTTAGCACCAGCAAAAGAATATTTCATCGGACATGCACGAATCTTTGAAGAAAACGAAGCGGCTAGCTTGTTGACTCCAGCGTTCCAAAAAGCGCCGACAGTCAAAGAAATCATGGCAGAGCATTATGCGAAAACTGAAGGAATCGAAGATGAGATCAACAAGATGCAATATGTCGACTTGCATCAGTGGATGCCAAAAGATATCTTGTTGAAAGCCGATAAACTTTCAATGGCAAGCTCACTAGAAGTGCGGGTACCATTGTTAGATATCGAAGTGATGAAATTGGCTCAACAGATCCCAAGCAAGTATCTATTGAATCAAAACAATACGAAAGATGTCTTTAGACAAGCTGCGAATAAGCATTTGCCTGAGGAATGGTCTAATCGTGTGAAACTTGGTTTCCCTGTACCGATCAAAGCTTGGTTGAAAGAAGAGCATGGGTATCGTCAAGTCAAAGAATTATTTGAAGCTGATTTTGCGAAAGAGTTCTTTGATCAAGATAAAATCATCAAATTACTAAATGACCATCATGAAGGTCGAAGTGAAGAACAACGTAAGATTTGGACGATCTTTAGTTTCTTGACTTGGTATAAAGTTTATTTTGTAGATGAAACGATTCCTCAAGCTGAATCGATCCAATACGTCACAGTTTAAACGATTAAGAATTTATCTCTAAAAATGCAAAAAACGAAGAGTGCCGATCCGATTTGGATAGGTTCTTCGTTTTTTTTGCGCAATAACTGACTTATTTCGGTTAAAAATGAATGAGCCATGTTCAAACAAATTTACTTGAAAATTGACGATCAATAATGGACTTCTCGTTCAAATGAACCGTCTTTTTTATAGATTAGCAAAGAAGTTTCTTTATTCCGAGCGACTTCTTTTCCTTTTTCGATGGCTTCTTCTTTCTTGTCGAAATGGTTGCTAGCTTTTTCAGCGCCTTTTGAGCGAACGATCCAGTGATCTTCTTCAAATTTGACTTCGACGTTGGCATTTAATAATTTTGATGCTCGTGGATTGCTGTCATGCTTATCCTCTTTTTGGGGGTTTTTCTCTTTTGAAAAAGCTTTTTTTTCTTGCTCATCTGCGCTTTCGTACCATTCTTTCGCTTGACTGATAGCGATTGGGATTGCTCGATCATCCGGGTAACCCTCATCTAGCAAAGCATTGCCGATATCAATGGCTTTCTTTTTAGTCAACTCTTCTAAGTTCTTCATCGCTGGTGGAAAGTCTTTCATATTCCAAGGCATAATTGATTCCTCCTAAAAGAATGAATTTCACTACTATAACAAGTGTAATCTCAACTTGTAAAAAAGAAAAATCATCTGTTTCGTTTTTAGAGGAAACTCGTTTTATGCTCGTCAAGTAGAACTACTTAACAAAATCGTGAAAAAGGCTAGCAATCTGATAAAAATCATGGTAAGATAATCAAGTCTGAGAGTCATCTTAGAGGATTCTAGTATAAATGGGAGGGAAAATCATGCGCGTAAACATTACTTTAGAGTGTACTTCTTGTAAAGAACGTAACTACCTAACTAACAAAAACAAACGTAACAATCCTGATCGTTTGGAAAAGCAAAAATATTGCCCACGCGAACGTAAAGTTACTTTGCACCGCGAAACAAAATAATTCGTCTAAAAAAGTTTGGGTCTGTACCCAAGCTTTTTTATTTTTAGTATAATAGGTAGTAGAGGAAAGGAGCGATTCAGAATGTTTATTTCTATGTGGGCACAAGATAAGAATGGCTTGATCGGTAAAGATGGCTTATTGCCTTGGCGATTACCTAATGACATGCGTTTTTTTAGAGAACATACAATGGATCGTCTATTAGTAATGGGGCGTAAAACATATGAAGGAATGGGTGATCTATCACTTCCTTATCGACATATCATCGTGTTGACGACCCAAGAAGATTTTGAGGTCAAAGAAAATGCAGAAGTGATGCATTCGATCGATGAATTGTTGGCTTTTGCAGAGACTGTTACAGAAGATATTTATGTTTCTGGAGGGAGTCGGATCTTTCAAGCGCTTTTACCTCAAACAGCGATTATTTGGCGAACGTTGATTGATGGCGAATTTGAAGGAGATACGTATATCGGTGAGATCGACTTTAGCGATTTTGTGCTAGCAGAAGAACATGAGGGAATCATGGATCAAGACAATCATTATGCGCATCGCTTCCAAAAATGGGTCAGAAAGTAACATTTGCTTATTGTGATAGAAATGAAATGAGAAGAAGAAACAGATAAAGATGTTCATGAGATGATCGGAACGTCTTTTTTTGTACAGATTTTTACAGAAACAGCGAAATCAGGAAAGGGTTTGTCCTTGAGATTTCGCTGTTTTTGTATCGTATAAAGAAAATATAAAGAAAATTCTAGAACATTAACACTATCTTTATAGCCCTTTGTCTATGATAAAAACAAAGGAGAGGAAGAACATGATCTTATTTTTAGGTTTTATCAGTTTTATTTTGTTAGGTTATCTATTCTGGTTTTTATTTAAGGGGGAAGAGCAATGATGAGTGCAGTATTCCAAGGATTGTTTTTCTTTTTTATATTACTTGTTTTAGCCGCACCGCTTGGGTGGTACATCAAGTTGATCATGACAGGCGAAACACCGAAATATGTTCGTTTCATTCAACCGCTCGAACGGTTTTTCTATAAAATCATTGGTTCTGAAAGTCAAAAGAAAATGACTGCCAAACGCTATTTAGCTCATGTGTTGGGTGTAGGGATTTGTTCGTTGCTATTTTTGACAGGGCTCTTGATGATTCAAGGGTGGCTTCCTGGCAACAATGGAGTGGAGAATTTGCCGTTTGATTTAGCGGTGAATACAGCGGTAAGTTTCGTGACAAATACAAACTGGCAAGCTTACGCTGGAGAAGTAACACTTTCGAATACGACGCAAATGTTTGGTTTAACTGTTCAAAATTTCTTATCAGCAGCTGTAGGTTTAGCGGTACTTTGCGCATTGATCCGTGGCATCATCCAAAGGAAATCAAGCCAACTTGGTAATTTTTGGCAAGATCTAGTCCGTGGCTTGCTTTACATTTTTCTACCATTATCATTGATTACTGCCGTACTTTTGATTTCTCAAGGCGTGGTCCAAACGTTTAGTCATGGGATGTCTTATACCGGCTTATCTGGCGAATCCTTGTGGTTATATTTAGGTCCTGTAGCCAGTCAAGTAGCCATCAAGCAACTAGGTACGAATGGCGGTGGCTTTTTCGGCGCTAATTCCGCTCATCCGTTTGAGAATCCGACGATTTTTTCAAATTTCATTGAGAATATCGCCATTTTGTTGATACCAACTGCTTTGATCTTTGCTTTTGGCTATTGGGTCAAAGAGTGGAAGCAAGGCCGGACGATTTTGATTGTTTCGCTCGCTTTTCTTTTTGCAGCATTCGTCGGTGTAGCATTTAGTGAGTTCCATGGGCCTAACTTTGCAAATATCCTTGGTTCCTTGAACATGGAAGGAAAAGAAGTACGTTTTGGCGTGGGTTGGTCAAGTTTGTGGGCAGTCAGCACCACAGCGGCATCTAATGGTTCAGTAAATGCGATGTTGGATAGTTTTACGCCCTTGGGTGGTGGTATTCCGCTTTTCTTGATGCAATTAGGTGAGATCATCTTTGGTGGAGTTGGTAGTGGTTTATATGGCATGTTGGCATTCTTGTTGTTGACTGTTTTTATTGCCGGTTTACTTGTTGGACGTACACCAGAATATTTAGGGAAAAAAATCGAGGCATTTGATATTAAAATGGCAAGTTTAGTGATTTTGACGCCCGTTTTATTGACGTTGTTTGGCACAATGGCAGTTTCTCTTCATCCCGAGATCTTAACTTGGTTGACGAATAAGGGGCCACATGGATTTAGTGAGTTGCTTTATAACGTGACTTCTTTAGCAAACAATAATGGGAGTGCATTTGCTGGGCTGACAGCTGATACACCGTTCCTCAATCTTTTGGGAAGTGTTTTAATGTTGTGCTCTCGTTATATTCCAATAGTCGCTATTTTGTTCTTAGCGGAAAACATGGGCAAGAAAAAAACGATTGCGGTCAATGATGGCACGCTATCAACCACGAATGGCACATTTATTTCCATGTTGATGATCGTTATTCTCGTTGTCGGCGCATTGAGCTTTTTACCAGCATTGGCATTAGGTCCGATCGCTGATCATTTTACCTTAAGTTAGAAGGAGTAAAATCAAATGAAAACTATTTATGTATGGGCAATGAAAGAAGCATTCATCAAATTAGATCCACGACAACAAATCAAGAATCCAGTGATGTTCATGGTCTATATCGGAGCAATCATGGCTACGATCCTTTGTTTTGAACAATCGGCTGTCCCTTTATGGTTTACAGTCACGATCACATGCTTACTATGGATCACCTTACTTTTTGCCAATTTTGCTGAAGCAGTAGCGGAAGGACGAGGAAAAGCACAGGCAAACAGCTTGAAGCAAGCCAAAAAAGAAGTGATCACGTATAAGATCCACCGCTTAGAAGATATTGAAAATCAAGAATTTATTGAGATCAAATCTTCAGATTTAAAAAAAGGCGATTTGATCTATGTAGTCTCAGGACAACAGATTCCTGCTGATGGAGATGTGATCGAAGGCGCTGCTTCAGTGGATGAGAGTGCCATCACTGGGGAATCCGCGCCAGTGATTCGTGAATCAGGCGGCGATCGCAGTGCGGTCACTGGTGGGACAACGGTTGTTTCTGACTACTTGGTGATCCGTGTGACGTCAGAGAATGGGCATTCCTTTTTAGATCAAATGATTTCGATGGTGGAAGGTACCCAACGAAAAAAAACACCGAACGAGATTGGTTTACAAATCTTTTTGATCACTTTAACGATCATCTTTTTAGTTGTTTCGGTTAGTTTAGTGCCATTTACTGAATTAAGTACGATGCTCTCAGGAAAAGGAGAATCGATTGCGACAATTGTTGTCATTGCTTTGTTTGTCTGCCTCGCTCCTACCACGATCGGTGCATTGATTTCGTCGATCGGGATTGCAGGAATGAGTCGTTTAACGAAAGAAAATGTCATTGCCATGAGTGGTCGAGCAATCGAAGCTGCTGGAGATGTGGATGTGTTGCTTTTAGATAAAACAGGAACGATTACTTTAGGAAATCGTCGTGCCAGTGAGTTTTTACCGGTAAAAGGTATCACAGAGCAACAATTAGCTGATGCGGCGCAACTTTCTTCTTTGGCAGATGAGACAGCGGAAGGGCGAAGTATCGTCATTTTAGCAAAAGAAAAATTTGCGTTGCGAGAACGTGTTTTTGAAAAATCAGAAGTGAAATTCATTGATTTTAGCGCACAAACTCGCATGAGTGGGATGGATTATCGTGGCGACCAAATTCGTAAAGGTGCCGCAGATACAATGAAGAAATACGTAGAAGCGCGCGGCGGACAGTATCCAGAAGAATGTGATCAAATCGTTGCGAAAGTTGCGCAAGCTGGAGGAACACCGTTAGTTGTTGTGAAAAATGACCAAGTGATGGGTGTCATTTATCTAAAAGATATTGTTAAAAATGGTGTGCAAGAAAACTTTGCTGACATGCGCAAAATGGGCATCAAAACAATCATGATCACAGGGGATAATCCGTTGACAGCAGCGGCGATTGCAGCTGAGGCAGGCGTCGATGACTTTCTTGCTGAAGCTACACCTGAAAATAAAATGGATCTGATCCGTGATTATCAAGAAAAAGGTCACCTTGTCGCAATGACTGGTGACGGAACCAACGATGCACCGGCATTAGCACAAGCAGATGTTGCTGTGGCGATGAATACCGGAACGCAAGCAGCAAAAGAAGCAGGGAATATGATCGATTTAGATTCCAGTCCAACAAAGCTATTGAAGGTCGTTCGTATCGGGAAACAACTATTGATGACCAGAGGGGCATTGACGACGTTCAGTATTGCAAATGATGTAGCAAAATATTTTGCGGTGATCCCAGTCTTGTTTTATGGCATATATCCAGAATTGGCGCAGTTGAATATCATGGCATTAGGCAGCCCCCTTACAGCGATTTTGTCGGCTGTTATCTATAATGCAGTCATTATTGTTGCTTTGATTCCTTTAGCTTTAAAAGGAGTCAAGTATACCGAAAAACCTGCAAGTCAGATTTTGCGACATAATCTTTTAGTGTACGGATTAGGTGGATTGATTGCCCCCTTCGTATTCATCAAACTGATCGATCTCGCTTTAAGCTTTTTCTTGATCTAACACTGAATCATTTTATAGAAAGAAGGAAATACCCTATGAAAAAGGTACTTAGAGCACAGCTCAGTTTTTTATTTATCAGCATTCTACTTTTTGGTGGGCTTTATACCGTGACTGTTACTGGGATCGGTCAACTTTTCTTTCCCCATCAAGCCAACGGCAGTCAGGAAGTCGTTGCAGGAAAGGTGGTCGGTTCAACATTGATTGGCCAACCGTTTCAACAAGCTGCTTATTTTAATGGAAGAGACCAAGAAGTAACACAACTTTCACCAACGTCAGTCGAGCAAAAGAAATTAGTAGAAGACAAAACAAGATTAGCTCAACAAAACAATCAAACAATTGAGATCCCGATCGATCTGGTCACGAACTCAGCAAGTGGTCTCGATCCACATATCAGCGTAGCTGCCGCAGAAAGTCAAGCCTCACGGATCGCCAAGGAGCGTGGACAAGACGTGACTAAGATTCGTGCTATAATACAGGAAAAAGCACAGAAAGATTGGTTTTCGGATCGGAAATTTGTCAATGTGCTTGAACTGAATCTGTCATTAGATCGTTTATAGAGGACAGAGGGATTAGGAGAAACAAAGATGGAAAGACAGAATATTTCAGAGAGATTATACAAGCCTGAAAAAGGTCGAGGGCGTCTGCGGGTTTATTTTGGTTTCGCCGCGGGCGTCGGTAAGACGTATGCGATGCTTGCAGAAGCACAGGAACTGAGAGTTCTAGGAAAAGATATCGTAGTTGGTTATATCGAGCCTCATGATCGTCCAGATACAAATGAGTTGTTAAAGGGGCTACCACAGATCCCTTTAAAAGAGCTGACATATAAAGGGTTGACTTTGAGTGAACCAAATATCGATGCAATCATCAAGCGACAGCCAGAAATCGTGTTGATTGATGAGCTTGCCCATAGTAATGCTCCAGGGTCAAGAAATCGCAAACGATATCAAGACATTGAAGAATTATTGAATGCAGGCATCAATGTCCATACGACGATCAATGTCCAACATATTGAAAGCTTGAATGATATCGTTGAAGAAGTAACAGGAATCGAAGTAAAAGAAACGGTTCCCGATACGTTTTTCCAGCATGCAACGTTAAAAGTCATCGATGTTGAACCGGATGAATTGATCGATCGTTTGGCACAAGGAAAAATCTACGCTAATGAAAATGCGAAGCGGGCGTTGCAACATTTTTTTATTCCTAAAAAATTGGAACAATTAAGAGGGTTAGCGATCCAGCGTGCCTCGGATCATATCAATCGCGTGATCGGTAAGACAAATGGTGTCCAAAGTAAATTGATCACGATCGTTCAAGATGCTTTCCCTAAAATGGCTGAAAAAAGCATTCGCTGGACCGCACGATTAGCGCAAGGACTAGGTGCAGAATGGATCGTCCTTTACATTCGTTCTGATGATCGTTTACAAGGAACGAATGACTTAGCGGAGAAACTTGGGGCAGAAGTCGTGGTGATCGAGGAGGATCATTCTTTTGAAACGATCGTCGAATATGCTAAACTAGTCGGAGCAACCGATTTGATCATCGGTAAAAACTTGGTGAAGCCTTGGTATGAGCGTTTATTTTCAGAAGAGCTAGATGTACGCTTACTCAAGCGATTGCCAGAAACTGAACTTCATTTGATCCCATATAAAGAAAAACGTTCCACACTCCTTGCCCATTCCAAAGAACTAGTGGAAGGGGGAGGGAAAGATTTTGCCATTTCATTGATCTGTGTCTTCGTGGCAACGATTTTAACTGAAGGGATGCAATATCTTCACTTTGGGGAACAAAACTTGATGTTGGTCTATATTTTCTTTATTTTACTTGTTGCTCGTTTGACCTCTGGTTACTTTTGGAGTGCGTTATCTTCCATTTTAAGTGTCTTGGCTTTTAACTGGTTTTTTGTTGAACCTCTTTATTCCTTGACCGTGTATAAACAAGGCTATCCGATCACTTTGGTCATTATGCTGATCGTGGCATTGATGATCAGTAATCTAATGGTTCGTTTGAAAAAACAGGCGGTCCATGCAAGAGAAAAAGAACAGCAAATGGAAATTTTGTATGAATTGAACAAACAGTTTGTTTTAGCAGAAGACCAGCAACAAATCGTTGAACTATCGGCGACTTATTTAGGACGTCTGTTAGATCGCGAAGTGATTTTCTTTGATAAACATGCCATGAAGCAAAGTCAATATACACCGAAAGAAGCACCGCTCTTATTAGATCACCCAGAAGAAGCGGCTGTGGCTTATTGGACGGCTAAAAACCAAAAAGAATCAGGCTATGGCACTGATACGTTAAGTGGGGCAAAAGGTTTTTACTTACCGATCGTTGCAAATGGGAAGACGTTAGCTGTGTTAGGCATTCGTCGCAGTCGGGTGCTCCCAATCGAGGATAGCCAATTGAACTACCTGCGCTTAGTATTAACACAACTTGCGGTTATTTTGGAGCAAACCGAGCTTAAAAATGAAAAAGAGCAGATCGAGTTAGAAAATGAGCGGGAGAAAGTTCGTAGCAATTTATTGCGGGCGATCTCTCACGATTTGCGTACACCACTGACGGCGATTTCTGGAATTGCGGAAACACTCTTGCAAACAAATGAAGAGCTGAAACAAACGACGCGGCAAAAGCTTTTGACCGATATCCAGACCGAATCTCAGTGGTTGATCCGGATGGTGGAAAATCTGCTATCGATTACTCGCATCAATATGGACACGATGCAAGTGAAAAAATCGGCGGAACCGATCGAAGAAATCATTGAAGCTGTGTATGAACATGCTACGAAGGTGTATCCTGACAAAGCATTGCGCGTCCATTTACCTTCGACTGTTTTATTCGTAGAAGTTGATCCGATATTGATCGAACAAGCGATGTTCAATCTGGTGGAAAACGCGTTCCGCCATGGCTCAGTCAAAGGACAAGTAGAAGTCGGCGTGTACCAAGAAGGCGAAAACGTCATTTGTGAAGTAAAAAATGACGGTGAGATCTCGTTGAAGCAATATGAAAAAATCCAAATGAATCTATCGAACGAAGAAGAAGTACCGATCGATTCTAAAAATGGCCTTGGGATTGGCTTAAGTATTGTCAAAACGATCGTCCATGCTCATGGTGGTAAACTAGAAATGACCGTAGCAGAAGGAAAAACAGTGGTTCGTATTTATCTGAAAAAGAGTGAGGAGGTGGCGCTGCATGAGGAAAGTCCTATTGATTGAAGATGACCCAACGATCACCGATTTTATGGAAGTCGTGTTAGCAAAAGAACACTATCAAGTGACGATAGCGGCAACAGGCATGGAAGCTTTGAATGTGTTCCAAGAAACTTCCTTTGATTTGATTTTGCTTGATTTAGGGTTGCCTGATATCGATGGCATCGAGCTATTGAAAATCATCCGTAAACGACTTGCTACTCCGTTGATCGTGATCTCTGCGCGTAACAACGAACATGAAAAGGTCAAAGCTCTCGATCTTGGTGCGGATGATTATGTGACGAAACCTTTTGGGATGAATGAATTACTTGCTAGGATCAGAACAGCTTTTCGTCATCGTAAACAAGAAGAATTACCTGCGATCATTACGAACGGAGAATTATGTTTGGATACAGAAAGTCAACTGTTGACAAAAGCAGGAGAACCGATCCATCTGACGAAAAATGAATACCGTATTTTACTCGTTTTATTCCAACATCTCGGCAAAGTCGTCACGTATCGTGTATTAACGTCAGAAGTTTGGGGACCTTATGGAACCGATTCTCAGGTGTTGAGGGTCAACATGTCAAATATCCGTAAAAAAATCGAGAAAAATACCATCAGCCCAGAATATTTGATCACAGAGATCGGCGTTGGCTATCGGTTACGGGATTACCGAAATTCTTAGGAATTGCTAGAAAAAATGATCATCAAAAAACGACAATCACCAACAAATACATTTATTTGGTGATTGTCGTTTGTTTTTGTGATTTTACTTAAAGCTGATTTTATTTTAGCTCTGCTTTAATATCATCGATCATTTGACGACTAGCGATCGGACCATTGTACAACCAGCTAGAAGTTGGGCCAAACTCGAATACTTGATTGGCTTTCACTGCTTTCAGATTTTGCCAAGTAGGTTCGTTGAACATCGCCGCTTGTTCATCGCTGTTCACTAAAATGATGTAGTCTGCGTCTAATTCAGCTAATTTTTCTGATGAAACAGCTGACCAGTCAGAAGTTGCTTCTTTTGATACTTCTTCCACTAAAGAAGGAACGCCAAACTGTAGATCTTCATAAACGATGCGTCCGCTTGAACGGTTCTCGCTGACCATAAAAGCAGAGTTGTTTGTGACCCATAAGACAGCGGCTGTTTTGCCATTGATCTTGTCACTCAATGCTTCTCTTGTTTCTTTCGCATAATCTTGGTAGTCTTGAATGATTTCTTTGGCTTTATCCTCTTTATTCAACACTTTACCGATGTCTTGTAATTGTTCTTCCCATGTGACATCTGTCCCATTTTTAACGACGTAGGTTGGGGCAATTTTACTATATTGCTCGTATTTGCCACCTTCAACCGTTGCAGAAGAAGAGATCAATAATAGATCAGGTTCAAAACTCAACACATTTTCGTAAGGTAAATCATAGGAAATCGTTGGGATATCTTTCAGATCTTCTTGTAAATAATCTTGGATCGAACCGCTACCGACTGTCCATTGTGCGACAGGCGTTTCACCTAAAGCAATCAGATAATCCTCTAAGTAACTACCGATGATGCGTTTCGGTTGGTTTGGCACTTCAACGGAGTGGCCTAATGTATCGGTCACCGTATGTGTACCATTATCAGCGGTAGTCGTTGAAAAAGCTGTTTCTTCCGTTGTTGATGAGCTTGGCGAGCAAGCACTAAGCAATCCTACCATCAGTAATGCACTAGAGATTGTGAATAGTTTATTTTTAAGTCTCATGTCTTTCCTCCAAATGTAATTGAGAACGTTTCTCAATTGCTATTATTCCCCAAGATAAGGGCGCTGTCAACTCTTTTTACTAGCGTAAACGATGAAATTTATGCTTGACGAATTTGTGAAGTACCGTCATAATTGAGAATGATTTTCAATGAGAGGGGGAAGTATATGTCTAGATTAAATGCCACTGAAATCACTACCGGTTACCCCAATAAAACGATAATTGAAAATTTATCTGTCGCAATACCGGAAGGGAAGATCACCAGTTTGATCGGTCCAAATGGTAGTGGCAAGTCTACCTTATTAAAAAGCTTCACCCGCATACTTCCTGTAAAAAATGGCAAAATACTTGTCAATGATCGTGAATTGACGACCTACCATTCAAAAGAATTAGCACGAAAACTTGCTTTACTTGCTCAAACGAGTGAATATCCATTAGGGATGACAGTAGAAGAAGTGGTTTCTTATGGTAGATATCCTTATCAAAAATTATTTAGTGGCATGGACGATCAAGATCTGCAAGCTATCGAGTGGGCATTGACAGCAACAAATCTTATCGCATTGAAAGATCGAGATATAGCAAGCCTGTCAGGTGGCCAAGCGCAGCGAGTTTGGATCGCCATGGCGTTAGCTCAAGAAGCGGATATCTTGATACTTGATGAACCAACCACTTTTTTAGACCCTGCACATCAATTAGAGATATTAGATTTATTAACAGAAATCAATCGAATGAAAAAAACCACGATCTTGATGTCGATCCATGATATCAATCATGCCTCTCGTTTTTCTGATTATTTAGTCGCGATGAAAGAAGGACGATTAGTTGTCGATGGGACGCCAGAAGAAGTCATTACCAAAGAATGGATGAGAGAGATTTTTGAGATCGATGCACAAATCGTCCAGCTACCTGAGACAAATAAACCTGTTTTCTTAACGTATGATCTAATCAAGAAACAGGAGGAGAAATGATGAGAAAAGGGAAAAAAATAATGACGCTATGGCTACTTCTGCTATTGGCAATCATCATCTTCTTTTTTGCTTTGTATAATGGTGCCTCTACAGTTAAAGGCAATGAAGTTTGGCAAGCGCTCTTTCAATTTGATTCGACTGATCAAGCACAGCAGATCATTCGTAATATCCGTTTGCCACGTGTAGTTGGTGCATTCATCGTCGGCAGTTGTTTCGCACTCAGTGGGGCTTTGATGCAAGGTGTCACTAGAAATAATTTAGCGGATTCAGGATTGTTAGGGATAAATGCTGGCGCATCATTAGCTATGGCATTTAGCTTTGCCTTTTTACCAAAAGCTTCGCCATTTGCCATTTTTTTACTTTCATTACTTGGGTCGTTGATCGTGACGATGATCGTCTTAGGTTTTTTCAGTTTTTCAAAAATCGGGCTTAGTACCATGCAGATGATTTTAGCCGGTGTGGCGATCAGTTCTTTTTTTACTGCGATCAGCCAAGCGTTGACTCAGCTATTCAATTTACAACAAGATTTAACATTTTGGTTCGTTGGTGGAGCGGCTAATATTACTTGGCAACAGTTGATCGTTCTTTCGCCGATCTATTTAGTGGCAGTTATTGGCTCTTTTCTGTTAGGCAAATCGATTTCCTTGATCCATTTAAGCGAATCACATGCCATTGCACTAGGCGGACACCCACAGCGGACACGTGTCTTAGTGTTCATTTTTGTCTCGATCTTAGCTGCGCTTGCTGTTTCTTTAGTTGGACCCGTTTCCTTTATTGGCTTGATGGTACCACCAATTGTTCGTGGCTTTGTCGGTACGGATTATCGCTATGTCTTACCAGCTTCGTTTATCGCTGGCGGTGTCTTAGTCATGCTAGCAGACTTTGTCGCACGGATGATCAATCCACCATTTGAAACACCGTTCGGCTTAGTGATCTCCTTGATTGGTGTGCCATTCTTATTGGTACAAGTTAGGAGGGAACGCGTGTGAAAAAAATATATTGGGGCATTGGATTATTACTCTGTTTATGGGTTTTGACTGCAATCATCAGTTTAATGATCGGCACCCCTTTTCTATATATCGACCAATTACTAGATGTCATGTTTGGCAGGGGCACACAAGTCCAACAGTTGGTTTTGACAGAATTTCGTTTGCCAAGACTGATGATCAGCTTACTGGCAGGGGCATGTTTAGGAATAGCCGGTTTCCTCTTACAAGGAGTAACTAGAAATCCTTTAGCCGACTCCAGTATTTTAGGTATCAACTCTGGTGCGGGATTTTTCGTTATGTTGTACCTCGGCTTTTTTACAAGCCATGCTTCGCCTTTTTTGTTACTTTTCGTCGCCTTTCTAGGTGGAACGTTTGCTGCTTTTTTAGTTTATTTTGTTGCGTATCGTCGTTCAGGACAAGTAGCAATGAATCGCTTGCTTCTTTCAGGTATCGCAGTAAATGCGGGTTTCTCTGCGGCAATGCTTTTAAGTACAATAAAGATCTCAAAAGAAAATTATGGCTTTGTGAACGCTTGGTTAGCGGGTTCAATCTGGGGTGCAAGTTGGCCTTATGTTACTGCCTTTTTACCTTGGGCGATCATCTTGATCCCCTTGGCGTTTTTCTATAATCGCAGAATCGGTCTTTTATCATTTGGACAAGAGCGAGCGCAGAGTTTAGGGCTGAATGTGTCACGAAGTCAGTCATTATTGCTCTTACTTGCTGTCGGCTTGGCGTGTGGCAGTGTAGCTGTAGCGGGTAGCTTATCCTTTGTTGGGTTACTCGCACCTCATGCTGCAAAAATCATCGTACGTAAAGAAAATCATTGGGCGTTCCTATTGAGTGGGTTGTTCGGCGGGCTTTTTGTCAATATTGCCGATATTCTTGCCCGAGTCATTTTACCTGATGGGGAAGTACCGACGGGAATATTGATTGCTGTCTTAGGCGCACCGTACTTTCTTTACTTACTATTTCATATTCAAAAGAAACAACTATCCGTATAAGAGAAAGCCAGAATGTTGGTGTTGGTTGGAATAGGAAAACACTGGAGGAATTTCTACCTTCAGTGTTTTTTTACATTGAAGGATGTATTCAACAGATAAGAAATAAAGTAACAGGACCTATCTAATTGAATTTTTATCCATTGAAAGGTTATGTATTGTTATAATGTAATGTGTAAGCGTTCCCCCCAGTCTATAGAATAGAGGAGGAAATTGATGAGCACATTCAGCAGCAATGCTCAACAAGCCCAGCAGTCTACTTCTAAAATCAACAGTGCAACCACACCTTTACAACAATCAACATCGCTTAAAAATGACACACGAACCACGCTTATTGGCAATCAAGACATTCGGAGAATATATAAGATGAAAAAAAATATTTTAGATAGAGAACTAGTTAAGGAATTTCGTGACATTTCACGGTGTAAAAGTAATTTAGAAAGTTATGAAAAATACTATCAAGCGTATGTAAAGTTTATAATTAAAAATGAATTTTATTTCACCGATTTAATTTTAAAAAAATGGAGATTAGACATTTTAATAAAGATCGATAGTAAGGATTATATTGTTTCATCTCCTGATCTATCTTTAGATAAGGAAAATACAAGGTTGAGTAGAGGTAAGTATGAAGACATTGATACACTTGCAATGTCGATTCGAGATACTTTATGGGATATGGTAACAATATATTCCGGGAAAGATTGCCCTATAACACAAAATGATGAACTGAGATATATAAAAATAATCTATAAGGATAATTCTAGTAAAATTCTTTTAGAGTGTGCGAGGTGTGGTTGGATAGAAGATACTGATGGAAACGAGTATAAAGAGCCTGGTGGTAAAGTATTTCCTGTGAATAAAATGGAAATTGCAGAATATATATAATAACTTAGAGACCTTATACACAGAGATAGTAGCGAACGATGTAAACAAAATAACGAATTTCTTAACTAGATAATGGAAAATTAGGTCAAAGATTGAAAAACAAACACAATCATAAGAAATCATTCGTATCACTAGTTTTCATCTAGTCTGTGAATGATTTTTCTTCTGTTATATACATCAAGAAAGATTAGACTAGCATCGAATCCACACAAACTATAATGATTTTCAGTTTTATCTAACAAATGAGTGATTGGCGACTATTGGTGTCAAATGAGTAAGGATTGATTTTCTAACTAAAATAAGTTCGAACAAACACAAAAATCTAAAAAGTTAAATTGCTATTTTCACCGTTTTCCGCTACCATTTTAACAGAAGGTAGGCGGGTGATTATATGGGACACGAAAAGCAGAAAAAGGAAAAACTTCGTCAGTTTGGTATCGAAGTGCTGAAAAAAATTGCTGTAAGTGGCGATAAAAAAACAAAAGAACAAAAAATCGCTGCGCAGTTGTTTGCCACTGACTATTGGAAAAACGTGCAAGTCATTGGTTTGACACTTTCAAATGAATTTGAAATAGATACACGACCGTTGATTGAAGAAGCAAGAGCCACAGGGAAAATCGTTGTGATCCCTAAGACATTACCAAAACGTCAAATGGCTTTTTATGCGTTCACTGAGCACACGGGATTGAAACGGTCAAATTTTGGTGTTTTGGAACCTGTGTCAACTCATCTTTATGAGGCAGACATGATTGATTTGCTGATCGTACCAGGAATCGTCTTTCATCCAGAGGGATATAGAATCGGCTTTGGTGGAGGGTATTATGATCGCTATCTTCAAGAGTATCCGCATCAAACCTGTAGTTTAGCTTTCAAAGAAATGATTCATAGTGATTGGCAACCAGAAATATTTGATAAAAAAATTCAACATCTATTGATTGATTAAAAAACAAGGGGGTAACAACAGTCAATTAGTATCTATAAATATATAGTCTTTATTTTCGATATGCAGGATGTTCCTATTGAGGTGAAACGATGGCTATATATTTAATAGGAGAATTTGAAAAATAGAGAGGCGTAACACCACAAACCTTAAGAAACTGTGATAAAAAAGGTGAATTGACACCTACTCATGTTTCGCAAGGTGGTACTCGTTATTATTCTGAAGAACAACGAAATCAATTTTTAGGAATCGCTGAAAGAAACCTAAGAGAAGAACTATTAGCTATTTTAGAGAAAGTTCAAACAAAAAGATGACCTAGAACGTCAGATTGAGAATGTAAAAACTTACATGATTGCACGAAGATATCCATTTGATATGATTCAAGATATTTGAAGTGGGATGAACTACAATAAAAAAGAGCTAAATCAGTTGATAGATAGAATGACCAATGGAGAAATAGAAAAGATAGTCATTCTATACAAAGACCGGTTCATTCGTTTTGGGTATGAGCTTATTGATAACCTTTGCAATAAATATGGCACGGAAATCGAGCAAATAAAGCGAAGAAAATGATTAAGGAGTTGATGGAAGTTGATACGGGCCAAGAAAGTAAGGCTACGACCGACGAAAGAGCAAGAAAAACAATTGTGGAAATCAAGTGGAACCGCTCGCTGGATATTTAACTGGACGCTAAAGATGCAAGAAATGAATCATCGATTTGACGGGAAATTTATCGCCAACAATCATTTACGAAAGTATATTACTAAAATCAAAAAACGTCCTAAATATGCTTGGCTGAACGATGTTTCTAATAACATTGCGAAACAGGCAGTAAAAGATGCTTGCGATGCCTATAAAAAATGGTTTGATGGTAGGACAGGAAGAAGCTGTTTAAAGGCTGAAAAACCAAGGTTGAAGTCAAGGAAGAAGACGAAACCAGCTTTTTACAATGACAACATCAAGCTGAAAGTGAAAGCAAAATCAGTTTTACTTGAAAAAATCGGTTGGATAAAAACCAGCGAACAAATCCCAAAGAATACAAAGTATTTTAATCCACGAGTTCGTTTTGATGGAAAGTACTGGTATCTTTCAATGGGTATTGAAAAAGAGAAGTCAGAACAGCACTTAACAGGCGAAGTACTGGGAATTGACCTTGGTATCAAAGACTTAGCGGTTGTTTCCAATGGAAGAATCTACAAAAATATTAATAAAACAAAAAAAGTGAAAAAGATTGAGAAACGACTACGTCGGTTACAGCGTACAGTTTCTCGAAAATACGAGATGAATAAGGAGGGAAACCGATTTGTCAAAACGTGTAACATCTATAAATTAGAAAAAGAAATTCGGCATACACATCGAAGACTAGCAAATATTCGTCAGAATCACATTCATCAGACAACAACGGAGATAGTGAAAACCAAACCATCAAAAATCGTTATTGAGACATTGAATGTAAAGGGAATGATGAAAAATAAACATTTAGCTAAATCAGTCGCACAACAAAAATTCTATGAGTTCAAACGCCAACTACAGTATAAATGTGAAGATTACGGCATTGAATTAGTAGAAGCAGATACGTTCTATCCAAGCTCCAAACTATGCCATGAATGTGGGTATAAGAAAGTAGAATTGAAATTGTCTGACCGCACCTATCATTGTGAAGAATGCGGATATACAGCGGATAGAGATTACAATGCAAGTTTGAATTTAGCTAGTTATATTGCTTGATCTACGAGATTCTACTGAAAAGAAAAATGTAGATATGTAGGATTCGTTGTATCCGAATTTACGCCTGTGGAGTGTTAGAACAAACGAGAGTAGCGAGCAATGGGCAAAATCGGACACGTAGAAACAGGAAATAAACATAAATCTAACAACTATTATAGTTGGTTAGAAATATTTATAGATTTTTGGCAACGGTAGTTATGAAAGTCAACCGTCAGCAACAATTTCATTTAAAATCTTGGCTAAATGGGCCATATTTAACACAGATCTTTTTAGTGATCCAAACAATCGTCTTTATCGCAATGGAGATATTACCTGGGAATCGCATTGCGTTTGAACTGGGGATGTCTGGCCAGCATATTGTCTATTTACATGAATGGTGGCGTTTGATCACGCCGATATTTATTCATTTTGGGATGATGCATTTTGTATTGAACTCCGTTGTTTTGTATTTTATGGGTTCACAAATCGAAACAGTATACGGCCATTGGCGCTTTTTCTTGATTTATTTACTTAGCGGTATCATGGGAAATATAACAAGTTTTGCCTTCAATGAAATGAATGTATTATCTGTTGGGGCGAGTACATCGCTTTTTGGTTTATTTGGTGCTTTATTTGTTCTGGGTATCCATTATAAAAATGATTATGTGGTCAAACAGCTGGTGCGTCGTTACATGATCTTTATCCTTTTTTCTTTCCTATTTGGGTTATCAGATAGTGCAGTGGATATTTGGGGACATGTAGGTGGTTTGATTGGGGGATTCTTGATTGGGAATCTACTCGGTTTGCCGGATCGGTTCAATGATTACTCTATCCATCATCGTATCTTATCGGGGCTCGTTTTTCTCTTTCTTTTTATAATATGTGTTTTAGTGGGTTTAAAAAATTATGGAATACTTGTATAATGTGAAGGAAGTGCTTTAAATGGAAAGCTTATACGACGTACAACAGCTATTCAAGAGATTTGGTATCTTTATTTATGTTGGGTCACGGATTTATGATATTGAATTGATGACGATCGAATTACGTAAGCTTTATGAGAATCATTTGATCGATCATGAAACATATATGACTGCGTGGCACATCTTAAAAAGAGAACATCGAATCGAAGAGAGCAGAAAGAAAGGAAATTGATCATGGACAAAAAAATTATTGGGATTGATTTAGGTGGAACAACAGCAAAATTTGCGATCTTGACACCTGACGGAGAAATTCAACAGAAATGGAGTATCGATACCAATATTTTGGATGATGGCAAACACATTATTCCTGAAATCATTGAATCTATCAATCATCGTCTGAACTTATACGGTATGAAAGCTGAAGACTTTATCGGTATCGGCATGGGTACACCGGGTACTGTAGATAGCGAAGCTGGTACAGTGATTGGTGCTTATAATCTAAATTGGCGTGAGTTGCAATTTGTCAAAAAAATGATTGAAGCAGGAACAGGTATCAAATTTGCGATCGATAATGATGCAAATGTTGCAGCACTAGGCGAACGTTGGAAAGGTGCCGGCGAAAATGATCCTGATGTCGTGTTCATCACACTAGGTACAGGTGTTGGTGGTGGTATCGTTGCAGATGGTCATTTGCTTCATGGTGTGACTGGCGCGGCTGGAGAAGTTGGTCATATCACGATCGATCCAAATGGTTTTGAATGTACATGTGGCAAACGTGGCTGTTTAGAAACCGTATCAAGTGCCACAGGTGTGGTTCGAGTAGCTCGTCATCTAGCAGAAGAATATGCTGGCGATTCTAGATTGAAAGCAATGCTTGATAATGGGGAAGAAGTAACAAGTAAAGATGTTTTTGAATTAGCAGAAGCAGATGATCCATTTGGTTTGATGGTCGTCGATCGTGTCTGTCTTTACTTAGGTTTAGCTTGTGGGAATTTAGGAAACACATTGAATCCATCAAGTATTGTGATTGGTGGAGGCGTATCCGCTGCTGGGGAATTCTTGCGTAGCCGTGTAGAAAAATACTTCAAAGAATTTACCTTCCCTCAAGTAAGAGAATCAACAAAAATCAAATTAGCAGAATTAGGAAATGAAGCAGGCGTGATCGGCGCTGCATCATTAGCCTTGAAATATGCTGAATAACGTGGAGGCATGACATGGTTTTATGGATTATTAACATCATTTTATTACTGATCATCTTAGCAATCGTATTTTGGGAAGTTTACTTGCGAGTAATGGCTAAACGTTCAGCGACAATGCTTGAAGAAGCAGAATTTCGTGAAGGTATGCGTCGCGCGCAAGTCATCGATGTTCGTGAAAAAGACGTCTTTGATGCGGGACATATTTTAGGCGCAAGAAATATTCCTTATACAGTACTAAAAAACTCACTTGGTTCGATTCGTAAAGATCAACCTGTATATATTTATGATCAAAAGAAAAGTTTGAGTATTCGTACAGCCAACCAATTACGTAAAGCAGGCTACCAAGATATATACATCTTAAAAGGCGGCTATGACGGCTGGTCAGGTAAAATCAAAAGTAAGAAAATTTAATGAGATGGCACGCGCCTCTTGTATAACCTTAGTAGCAACAAGAATAAGAGCTGTTATTTGCTCTTTTTTCTTGTTGTTTTTTCTTATCGTAGAAAAATTATGCTATGATTGAATCAGAGGGTATAACCTCTGATTATAGCTGGTCGTAGTGTTCCAGTATTTAAAAATTTTTTTAAAGCGAAGTGAGCAATAGAGCGAATACATACAGGTAGGTGGATAGATGAGAATTGGGATTATCGGGGCAGGACCTCGTGGACTTAGCATGTTAGAACGTTTACTTTATAATAATCAACAAGAAAAAGAGATCGAGATCCTGCTATTTGATCCAAGTGGAATCGGCGGTAAAGTATGGCGGGTGGATCAACCGAAAGAAGTATTGATGAATTCCTTAGCATCGCAAGTAACGATGTTCACGGATGAAACATTAAGTAGCGGTGGTGTCATCGCTAACGGGATAAATCTCTATCAATGGGCAAAAGAACTTGGACCTTCATACCTCGAGAAAACTAATATCAAAGAAAAAGAAGTTTTTTTACGTGAAGCGGCTGACTTATCAGAAAACCAACCAACAAGTCGTCGGTTCTTTGGCGCTTATCTGCAATGGTTCTACGAGGAACTGCAAGAGCGGTTTCCTGATCGTTTTAACTATGTCCAACAATTGGTCACTGAAGTAACAAAGAAAGACACACGATATGTCGTACAAACAACAGAAGAAACATACGTGGTAGATCAGCTGATCCTGGCGACTGGTCACTGGGAACATGAACTTACGACAGAAGAAAACCAATTGAGTGGGTATGCTGCTGCGCACGATTTGTTTTATCAAGGACCAGCAAACCCTGCGGATGTTGATCTATCGATGATACCTGCGAAAGAGCCAGTGTTTATTCGCGGTTTAGGGCTGTGTTTCTTTGATTATATCGGTTTATTGACCCAGCAGCGTGGTGGGCGTTTTGTAGAACAGGGAGGGAAATCAGTTTATCTACCTTCTGGTGAAGAACCAATCGTATATTGTGGTTCTCGCCGTGGCTTCCCTTATTATCCTCATGGCCGAAATCAGAAAAAAGTGGGCGAAGTGGCAAAACCAGTTATTCTGACACAAGAACGGTTAGAAACGTACTATCGCACCAAAAAATTGAGTGGTCAAGATTTCTTTGCAGAATTAAAGAAAGAACTTGAGCTATTTTACTATAAAAAAGTGATTGAAGAACGCGGTTTAGCGATTTCTCTCAGTGAATTTCAAGAAGTCTTCCTTGTATCTTCAGAAAACGAATGGCTGCAACAATATCCTGAACTATCTCATGACTTATGGTCTTGGGATCTACTAGATCACTTGACCGATCATACGTTGCCTTATCCAGAAATGAGTCGGAAATATATCGAAGATCAGATCAGCGAAGCACAAAAAGGCAATGTTGACGGACCTTTGATTGCGACATTGGACGCTTTGAAAGACTGGCGTAATCTCGTGCATCAAGTGATGTTGTGGGAGGTCTTTTCGGCAAAAGAATACAAAGAAGTCTTGTGGCAATGGTTCAATACGTTTGATGCGTTCTTTACCATTGGTCCGCCTTTACGAAGAACACAGGAATTAGCAGCTTTGATCGATGCGGGGATTTTTCGTTTGGTGGAACCCCCGTTTACAATTGCCGGAAAGAATGGACACTTTTGTCTTGAAGACAGGGAGCTTACATTCGATTACCTCATTGAGGCACGATTACCAAAAAATGATTTACAAACAACAAGCAATCCGGTACTAAAGAATCTTCGTGAGAAGCAAATCCTTCAGCCGTTCCAGTTACATGATCCAAGTGGAGAGTATGTTTCAGGTGCGGTGGCAGTGGAACGTAGCAGTTCTCGTGTGATCGATGCAAATGGGGAAGTTCAAAACAATTTGTTTTGCATCGGTATTCCGACAGAAGGAGTCGAATGGTTGACGGCTTCTGTTCCTAGGCCGCATGTTGATTTTTGGAATTTAAAGCAAATCGATCATATTGCGCAATTGATTTTAGCGGAAGAGGCATAAAAAAGAACGTTCTTTCAAGTAAGTGATCACTTCTTGAAAGAACGTTCTTTTTTAGAGCATAAGACAGAAAAAGCGAATGAGTGGTGGTCAAAACGCTTTTTCATCATCTGTTATCTTGAAACACGTTTTCTCATTGCTTTTTTACGATTTTCTTCAATCATTGCTTCTTTTTCGTCGATTGGATCAATGACTGTTTTCTTTACAGATGTGACTAATCCAGCAACAGCTGCTACAGTAGCTAAGCTACCTACTAAAATACCTGATACAAATTTTTTCATAATGATTCACCTCATTTATCTATTTGACCTCTTCATTATGAAGCAAAACAAAGAAAAACGCTAGTCTTTCGTATTTTATTTGAAACCCTTTACAAGTTAATGTTGAAAAAGTTTACTAAATGTTTTATTATAAATTTACTAAATAAATCGAAAGAAGGTCCTGCCAAAAAAAGTCCCTGTTTTCTGATCCTCACTTTTGTTAAAATAAATAACGAATATAATTATATGGATAAAGGAGTCTTAACATGACAATTTTAGTATTAGGCGGAGCAGGTTATATTGGTTCCCATGCCGTCGATCAATTAATTGAAAAGGGCTATGATGTAGCAGTCGTGGACAATCTATTAACCGGTCATCGCCAAGCGATCCACACGGATGCACGATTTTATGAAGGGGATATTCGTGACAAAGATTTCTTGCGTTCTGTTTTTCAAAAAGAAACGATTGAAGGTGTCTTACACTTTGCGGCAAGTTCTTTAGTTGGCGAATCGGTCGAAAAACCATTAGTTTACTTTAATAATAATGTTTATGGTATGCAAGTGTTATTAGAAGTGATGCATGAATTTGATGTGAAACGCATCGTCTTTTCTTCGACAGCTGCGACTTATGGCGAGCCAAAAGAATCACCGATCACAGAGGAGTCACCAACGAATCCGAAAAATCCTTATGGGGAAAGCAAATTGATGATGGAAAAAATGATGAAGTGGTGTGACGAAGCCTATGGCATGCGCTACGTTGCATTGCGCTATTTCAATGTAGCAGGTGCTAAAGAGGATGCATCGATCGGCGAAGATCATACGCCAGAAACGCATTTAGTTCCAATCATCTTACAAGTCGCTCTTGGACAACGAGAAGCATTGGCTGTTTATGGTGACGATTATGATACGCCAGACGGAACGTGTATCAGAGATTACGTACAAGTAGAAGATTTGATCGCTGCTCACATTTTAGCGTTGGAGTATCTAAAGGCTGGCAATGAAAGCAACTTCTTCAATTTAGGAAGCAACAAAGGCTATTCAGTGAAAGAGATGCTAGAAGCAGCACGAGAAGTCACAGGTCGTGACATCCCTGCGAAAATCGCGCCACGAAGAGCAGGAGATCCAAGTCGCTTGATTGCATCAAGTGAAAAAGCAAGAGAGATCTTGGGCTGGGCGCCTAAATATACAGACGTGAAAGAAATCATCAAAACTGCATGGGCATGGCATGAAAGCCATCCTAATGGGTATGAAAAGTAGGTGGAGAGAAAATGACGATCAGTCAAACAATAGCAGATTTTGTCACTTTAGCCATCGCTTCTGGCGGTTGGATGGAAATGGACCGTATTTACTTACAAAATCGTATTTTAGGACTTATTGGCGAAGAAGCTGGCGAGACCTTTGACGTACGTCCAGTTCAAGAGGAATCAGTGGACTTGTTGAACCGTTTAGTTGAACAAGCACAATTGAATGGACAAGTGACCGATTTAGTCGCGGAGCGAGAAGTGTTCGAAGCCCAACTGATGGACTTCTTGACACCGCCGCCGTCTGTTGTTAATGCGTTTTTTGCCCAACATTATTCAAAAAGTCCAGAAGAAGCGACCGATTATTTTTATCAGTTGAGCCGTAACAATGACTATATCAAAACACGAGCAATCGCTAAAAATATCGTATACACGTACCCTTCTGAATATGGGGATTTGGAAATCACGATCAATTTAGCTAAACCAGAAAAAGATCCAAAACAGATCGCCGCAGAAAGAAAAGCGGTGAAAGTGGATTATCCATCTTGTATGTTATGTATGGAAAATGAAGGCTACAAAGGAAGATTGAATTATCCCGCACGAACAAATCATCGAATCATCCGAATGAACTTAGACGGAGAAAGTTGGGGCTTCCAATATTCGCCATATGCCTACTATAATGAACATTCGATTATTTTATCGGAAGAACATCGACCAATGCGTATCACAAAAGAAACATTCGCTCGTTTGTTGAAAATCACCGAAGTATTGCCACACTATTTCGTGGGTTCGAATGCTGATTTACCGATCGTAGGTGGTTCGATCTTGTCGCATGACCATTACCAAGCCGGAAGACATGAGTTTCCAATGGCAAAAGCGCCGATGGAGAAATTGATCAAGTTAAATGACTATCCACAAGTGATTGCAGGAATCGTCAAATGGCCAATGTCAGTGATTCGCTTACAGTCACCAGATAAAGAACTATTGATCGAAGCAGCGGATACTGTACTCAATAAGTGGCAGAACTATTCCGATGAAACTGTATCGGTCGTTGCTTTTTCAGCAGATGGTACGCCGCATCATACGATCACACCAATCGCTCGTAGAAGAGACGATTATTTTGAAATCGACTTAGTGTTGCGCGACAACAATGTGTCAGAAGAACATCCTGAAGGTATTTTCCATCCACATCGTGACATCCAACATATCAAAAAAGAAAACATCGGATTGATCGAAGTCATGGGCTTGGCAGTGTTGCCGCCTCGTTTAAAAACAGAATTAGAAGAAGTGAAGCATTACTTGCTAGGAGAAGAGAACCAAGTAGCAGACTATCACCGTGAATGGGCAGATCAATTAAAACAAGCCCATCCTGATGTGACTGAAGAGACAGCTACAGGCGTCATCCAAGAAGCTGTCGGAAAAGTTTTTGCTCGCGTCTTGGAAGATGCTGGGGTCTTCAAACGAGATGAGCAAGGAAAAGCTGCGTTCTTACGCTTTACTGAAACATTATAAGGATCAGTCACCTACAGGAGGAGAACGTATGGCCACAATCAAAGACATTGCACAGTTGGCGGGAGTTTCTCCTGCTACTGTATCCAGAGTGCTGAATTATGATGAAAAATTGTCAGTAGGATTGGAAACAAAGCAAAAAATTTTTGAAGCAGCGGAACACTTGAATTATACAAAGCACCATAAAAATCAAGCCTCTGAGAAGCAAACAATCAAGTTGATCCAATGGTATGATACGCAAGAAGAATTAGAAGACCTCTATTATCTTTCGATACGTCTAGGCATCGAAAAAAAAGCCGAGGAAGCAAACATTCGTTTGATCAAGGAAACATGGGACGCAATCAGCGACCAACCAGCAGATGGAACCATCGCACTCGGAAAGTTTGACGATGAACAATTGAACGAATTAAAACGTACACAAGAAAACCTTCTGCTTGTCGATTCAGATGGCACAACTTTTGGCGTCGATTCTTTGGTGGTCGATTTTGAATCAAGTCTGCGTTTAGTGATGGCTCATTTCGTGCAAGAAGAAGTCAAACAAGTAGTCATGCTAGCAGGGAAAGAGTATACGAAACAACAACGAACAAGAGTAACTGATCCTCGCACAGCTATTTTCCAAAAATTGATCAGTGAAGAGAAGCATCTATCTGGAAGAATCATCGAAGCTGACTTTTCAGTGGAGGCAGGGTATCAAGCCGTTCGTCACTTTTTATCACAAGAAAAGAATTTACCAGACGCGCTATTTGCGGCAAATGACGCATTAGCAATCGGTGCATTGAAGGCAATCAAAGAAGCAGGTCTAATGATCCCTCAAGATATTTCGGTGATTGGCTTTAATGATATCAGCGTGGCAAAATACGTTTCGCCACCACTGTCATCCGTCAAAGTATATACCGAATGGATGGGCGAGTTGGCTGTGGAGACCTTACTCCAGCTTATTCATACGACTGCACCAGTTGCAAGGAAAATAACAATCGCCACTGAACTTGTTTTACGAGAATCAACAAAAACAGGGCACGAATAAAGAATAGTTATCAATCATCGAAAGGGATGAAATTTCAACTGCGGCATAAGCCAAACTTGATTTTTCCTTCCCTTTTTTCTCTGGAAGTATGCTACAATGAAAAGCGATATTAGAGTAGCAGAAGGGAACGGTCAAATGATTACATTAGGGATCGATACAGCAAATCAAACCTTAACGATTGGCGTGATTGAAGACCAAACGGTGTTAGGTCAAATCCAAGTAAATAAAAAGAAAAACCATAGTCTAACCTTGATGCCAGCGCTGGATCAATTGATCTCAGATTGCCAACTGACACCAGAACAAATCGACCGAGTTGCTGTGTCAAGCGGTCCAGGATCTTATACAGGATTGAGAATCGGGGTAACAACTGCTAAGACATTAGCTTACACATTAAATAAAGAATTGGTTGGGGTTTCCAGCCTTGCCGTACTTGCAGCAAATTGTGTGGGGATCGACGGAATCATCGTACCGATGTTTGATGCAAGAAGAAAGAATGTTTACGCAGGTGCCTATCGTTGGCATCATGGGAAACTGGAAACACTTCTAGAAGACACCCATATCTCTTTTGCGGAATTAGCGGAGAAATTAAAACAAATGGATGGAGCGATCACTTTTGTCGGTAGTGATTGCCACAAATTTGAGTCGGAAATCGCAGAATCAATCCCGTCTGCCAAACGTAATACTTTGCCACTTTGGGATATTCCTAGTGGTGTCGTCGTTGCGCAATTAGGTGCTTCAAGCCATCCGGTCAGCGATATCCAAGCCTTTTTACCACGTTACTTAAAACGAGTGGAAGCAGAAGAAAAGTGGCTAGAGACACATACGCCAGGAGAAGAAAGCTATGTTGAAAAAATTTAAAGCCTATATACGGACGATGCTTAAAGAAAAAGAGGATTATCCACCGAAAACGATCACTGTTGGTGAGAAAGAGTACCAATTAAGAGAACTGACAGTCGATGACGTCAAAGAGCTGTTAAGCATCGAACGCGAAGTCTATTTCGGTGAACTACCTTGGACAAAAACGGCGTTTATCTCCGAATTGACTTCTCCATTCTTGACTTTGTATTTAGGGATATTCGACAAAGAAAAATTATTCGGTTTTGTTGGTTCTAGAATATTAGGACTAGATTGTCATCTCACGAATATTGCGGTCAGTCCTAGCTATCAACGGCAACGAATCGGAACCTATTTGATCAATGAGATCGAGAGATTTGCACGCAATAATCAATGTGAAACAATGTCCTTAGAAGTACGGATCAGCAACCAGAATGCCCAACGTTTATATCGAAAAATAGGCTTTCAATCGAGGAAAGTAAAAAAAGGGTATTATACCGAAAATAATGAAGACGCCTTGGACATGGTAAAAATATTAAAAGAAGAGTGAAAAAAAGTGATTGAAGAAAAAACAGCTTTCAAGGATGAACAATTAGCATACGAGCTTTGGCAACTCAGCGAAGATGCTTTCTCAACTGGTTCGCCTTGGACAAAAGAACAATTTTTGACCGATATCCAACAACCACAAACCAATTACTTAGTGGTTCGCGAAGAGAACAAAATCATTGGCTTTCTTGGATATACCAGAGTGCTTGATGAAGTAGAAGTGACGAATCTCGCAGTTTTGACGACTGAACAACAAAAAGGTATCGCAAGGAGATTATTACAAGAAATGCTTCAGCGAGAAAAAGCAAACCAAGCCTATAGCGTCTTTTTAGAAGTACGTCAGTCAAATGTCGCCGCACAACATCTTTATGAGTCAGAAAAATTTCGCCAAGTAGGCAAACGCAAGGCCTATTATCATGAGCCAGATGAAGATGCAGTCATCATGTGTACAAAGCTAAAAACGGAGGCGATGAAACATTGAATGAAAAACAAACAGAACTGATTCTAGCAATCGAATCAAGTTGCGATGAAACCAGCGTAGCTGTTGTCAAAGATGGACAAGAGATCTTATCAAATATCGTTGCCTCACAAATCAATAGTCATAAACGTTTTGGGGGGATCGTCCCTGAAGTTGCTAGTCGGCATCACGTAGAGCAGATCACTTTATGTCTTGAAGAAGCATTAGTTGAGGCGGGAGTGACAGCGGAACAACTCACAGCAGTCGCTGTCACACAAGGACCAGGACTTGTCGGCTCCTTACTTATTGGAATCTCGGCAGCAAAAGCCTTTGCCTGGGCAAATCACTTACCCTTGATTCCAGTCAATCATATGGCAGGACATATTTACTCTGCTCGTTTTGAAAAAGAATATGAATTTCCATTGATGGCATTGTTGGTCAGTGGCGGCCATACGGAGTTAGTTTATATGGAAGAAGACGGCGCTTATGAGATCATCGGTGAGACAAGAGATGATGCCGCTGGGGAAGCCTATGACAAAGTAGGACGTGTATTAGGATTGACCTATCCGAGTGGAAAAGAAATCGATGAATTGGCTTATCAAGGCAAAGATACCTACAACTTCCCTCGGGCAATGATCCGTGAAGATAATTTTGATTTTAGCTTTAGTGGCTTAAAAAGTGCATTCATTAATTTAGTGCATAATGCAGAACAACGAGGGGAAGAATTAGACCGAGCGGATCTAGCCGCAAGCTTTCAAGCAAGCGTCGTTGACGTGTTGGTAACTAAAACCGTCCGAGCGTGCAAAACCTATCCGGTGAAGCAATTGATCCTCGCAGGCGGAGTGGCTGCCAATCAAGGATTAAGAAAAAGTTTGAAAGAAAACTTGGCAACTGAGCTACCCGATTTGGAATTGATCGTACCACCATTACGTCTTTGCGGCGACAATGCTGCCATGATCGGTGCAGCGGCTTCCATCGAATGGCGAAAAGGGCATCTCGCAAATTATCAACTAAATGCAGAACCAAGCTTAGTGTTAGATAACTCACTTGCAAGTGTTAGGTAATAAACCTAACACTGCGAGTTAAATGAGTGTCCTATAAAAGGTTATATCGATATAGTTTATTCTCATGATGTATCAGTTATTGATTCAACTAGTTTCATTCTTGCCAAGAGCCCCGTATTCAGCGGTAGATTGCCTCAGAAAAACATCAGTTAAAGCAAGGGATATAAATTGTGTCATATAATTCTATGTGATAGTATAAGTGCTGTAGGAAATATAAAGAATAATGTTATTTCCTATGTTTTTTTACAAGATTCAATGTTTTCACAATTCAATGCAAAGGAGGTCGAATGGATGAAAAAGTTTGTCGGATATTTAGTTGTATTTTTCACTGCATTATTGTTCACTGTACCTGTAGATGCCGCTGGCGCGATTTCTGCGAATGAGCAACAGATCCTAGACTTGTTGAAAGCACCTGTAACTATTCAAGGAAAAGATTTTACTGTCCCTGATACGTACATTACACAAGCCGAAAATCACTTGAAACAAAATGATTTAACGGATGCACAAGTAGAAACAGCCGTTACTGGAATTCAGAACGTGCGTAATCTATTAAGTTCAGTGACGATAGATATGACAGGAATCAATACGCTTGATGATTTGATCCGTGCTTTACCGCGGGACATCATCATGCAGATCCAACGAGAGGTGACGAGAGTTGCTGACGCGTTAGGGTTAGTTATACTAAGTTGGAATGGTGGCAATATTCAAATCGGTGCAAAAAATGCTGATGGTACTACATCACCAGCGTTTAGCACTAGCTCTCCAATCAAACAAACAGGCGGTAACTATATCGCTAGTGCATTAGCAATTACGTCATTACTATTAGTCGCAGCAGGTGCGGTTGTAGTAGGAAGAAAAACGAAAATTGCGTAAAAAGCGTAAACTGCTGAAGAGATTAGGGGCAATGCTCTTTGCCCCTGTCTTTTTTTTGGCAGTAGGCTATTCTCTTATGTACGTCATAGGGCGACCTGTCATTCATTTTGCCACTTCTTCTATCAATTTATTTTTACTTTCAGATGTACCAACATTTGAAACAAATGAACAGACCTTTGAAGCTGTCAAAGAAGAAGATATCGCAAAAGATGAGAACAATGAATTACCATCTAGTAGTATCACTTACCCTCGAGGTGGCGAACGCTACGGTGAGATCATTGTGGATTCTTTAAATTTGAATGTGCCTTTGTATTTTGGAGATACCGATGAGATATTACGAAAAGGTGCCGGACAATATATGGGTTCTGTCTACATAGGTGAGACTGGAACTTCATTAATCGGTGGGCACAATGTTGATGGGTTCGGTAAACTGAGCGGTATTCAGACGAATGATATCGTAACAGCGAATACGACCTACGCGAATTACCGTTATCGAGTCAAAGAAATGGTGATTCGTCATAAAGATGATCCGGAAATCAATGAATTGATCAGTCAAAAAGATAAACCAATACTGCTTCTATATACATGCTATCCTGTTGATAGTTTAGGCATGACGGATGAACGGCTTTTTGTTATCTGTGAGTTAGTTGACGGTCCGTTGATCAATCCTAATAAATAGGAGGAAATCATGAGTACGCAAAAATTCATGCAAAAAGGGTCCCGTTGGGTACTTACTTTCATCTGTTCCTTGAGTTTGTTTGCCGGCATGACTTTAGTTGTATTGAGACTAACATTGTTCAATCAACAATTCATGGAAAAAGCCATGGAAGAAGCCAACTATTCAGAAACGATCACCACAGAAATCAATCAAAGAATCAGCGATTTAGGTCGAGGGAGCAATATTCCCGCAGATGTATTGGCAGACGCTGTTCCTCAATCCTACGTTCAATCAAATATTGAACACTACATCCGCTCGATCTACACCGACATTCCTTTTATGATTGAACGGACAGAAGATGTTGATCAAACGATCCAGAAAAAAATCGAAGACTATGCGAAAGAAAATGATTATGAAATCAATGCAGAAACCCAACAATCCATCGATAATTTGAAGAAATCTGCAATAGAAACTTACAGTGAATATATTGAGATTCCCTATCTTTTAACGTATGGAAAGCAAGTGATGGGCTACAAGAGAACGCTGACCTTATTGACTTTCTTTACACTGACAGTTTCCGCACTGCTAGTGATCGCAATCATTGCTATCGACACACGTTTTTTCCATCGTGCGTTGCGCTATTTAAGTTATGCAGTTGGTGGCGCTGGTCTGATGCTTTTAGCGTTACCGCTTTTTGTGTACCTTTCCAGAATGGTCGAGCGTATCGGAATCAATTCTAAGTCGCTCTATCATTTTTTAACTACGTATCTCACCAATTTCATTTTAACATTTATTCAATGGGGGATCGTGCTCATAATTTGTAGTTTTATCATCTGGTTATTGAGCGAATTATTAAGAAGACGCAAAGTTAAGAAAAGATATTAACGATAGAAAGTGGAGAAAACATGGAAGAAACGATTAGTCTAGGAGAATTATTTGATATTTTAAGGAAGCGTTGGTTGCTTATTCTTGCAACTACACTTGCTGGATTTGCTTTGGCTGCAGGCGTGACATTCTTTTTGATCACACCTAAGTACAGTTCATCTGCTGAGATGATTGTTCAGTCAAAAGCAGAAAATGCGAATACCAATCTACAAGATGTCAACGCAAATGTTATGTTGATAAACACGTATAAAGATATGATTTTAGGGGATGTCGTCATCAACGATGTCCAACGAGAACTTGAACAAAATTATGGACAAAGTCTGACTAAAGGTGAGCTGAAATCAGTAATCAGTGTCAATCAATCACAAAATTCACAAATGTTCCAAATCGTCGCAACTGTCGATAATCCCGATCATGCAACGGACATTGCCAATGTCACAGCACAAGTCTTCCAATCAAAAGCAGCAGACGTATTGAATGTTAATAAAGTAACGATCACTTCTGCAGCACAAAGCAATCCAACACCAGTTTCGCCAAACAATATGTTGAATGTCGCAATCGGTGGATTATTAGGATTGATGATTGGGATCGGGCTAGCTTTCCTTCTTGAATTGTTGGACAAAACAGTCAAAGATGAACGTTTCGTTACTGAAGAACTAGGATTGCCGATCCTTGGAGATGTCAATGAAATGACGAAAAAAGAGCTTGAAAACGGACGGATGTTTCAGACGACACAAGTAGAAACAATTGAAACAAACGACCAAAGAGAAAGCCGTCGTTCACGAAAACGTGTATAAGGAGAACTATTTATGAAGAAGAACACTATATTACCTGTTTCATTACTCAGTATTACAGATAAAAATGCGATGATCTCCGAACAATATCGGACGATTCGTTCCAATATCCAATTTGCTTCTGTCGATCGAGAGTTGAAGACAATGGTCGTGACTTCCTCAGGACCGGGTGAAGGAAAATCGACGACGGCAGCCAACTTAGCAGTTGTTTTTGCAAACAGTGGAAAACGCGTATTGCTCGTTGATGCTGATTTGAGAAAGCCCAGTGTTGCACTGACTTTTCAATTGCCAAATGTCAATGGACTAAGTAATTTCTTAGGCGATCGTGAAGGAAGAGCGGAGAATTACTACCACCAAAGCTCTGTGGAAAATATGTGGGTCATGACAAGTGGTCCAAAACCGCCCAATCCTTCAGAATTACTTGATTCTAAACGGATGGAAGAAGTGATCGAACAATTGAAGTCATTGTTTGATTTGATCATCTTTGATTTACCACCCATTGCAACAGTCACAGATGCCCAAATTTTAGCTGCTAAGACCGACGGCACTCTTTTAGTCGTACGCGAACGGAAAACAGTGAAACAAGAATTGATCAAAGCAAAAGAACTTTTAACGATTGCACAAGCAACGATTTTAGGTGTCGTCTACAATGGTGCAAAGAAAAATGCCGAGTTCAATTATTACTATTATTAATGAGGAAGTGAGCAGAAATGATTGATTTACATTGTCATATTTTACCTGGTATCGATGATGGCCCAA
The DNA here is from genome assembly GCF_017316305.2 of Enterococcus sp. DIV1094. Lineage (NCBI taxonomy): Bacteria > Bacillati > Bacillota > Bacilli > Lactobacillales > Enterococcaceae > Enterococcus > Candidatus Enterococcus mangumiae. The sequence continues at coordinate 3,098,053 of NZ_CP147250.1, read as the reverse complement.
AAACGGTCAAGGAATCAATTGCCATGGCAGAAGAAGCTGTTCGACAAGGAATCACCCACATTTTATGCACCCCTCATCACAACCAACGTTTCTCCAACGAAAAATCCGATGTTTTAGTAGCTGTCGAAGACTTGCAAAAAGAACTCGATCGACAGTCCATCCTATTAACTTTATTTGAAGGACAAGAAGTCCGAATAAGCAGAAATTTGATCGACGAAATCAACAGCGACAAGATTCTTTTTGCAGATGTCACCGATCGTTATTTGTTGGCTGAACTGCCAACAAATAATATTCCCGAGTACACAGAAAGTTTATTTTATGAATTAAGACAAATGGGGATTGTGCCAATCATTGTCCATCCCGAGAGAAACCGCGGTTTCCAAGAAAACCCCAATTTGTTATTACCTTATTTGAATATGGGCTGTTTGGCTCAATTGACTGCACCAAGTATTGCAGGTGTTTATGGCAAACAGATCAAGAAATTAAGTGAAGAACTGGTCCAAAACCGTCTCGTTCAGATGATCGCCTCAGATGCCCATAGTCGAAAAGATCGGGATTTTTATATGGAGAAAGCTTATAGCATCGTAGAGAAAAAATTTGGACCAACAGTTATCGAAGAAATGGATCAAGTTACAAGAGATATCATCAATGGGGAGCAAGTATATGCAAAAGATTTTCGACCTATTGTATAAAAGTGTTTTAGGGGGCGCAAGGGTTGTTTGAACTTACTAGAAAAAGAAAAGTCATCATCTTGGTGTTGGTTGACAGTTTATTATTAGGAATTTCTATATTATCAAGCTATTATTTTATGACACCATTTGTTGGGATCGATCAAGATTATTTAGCCGTGAATTTAGGCGTATCCCTCCTCTTTTACATCGGATATGGCATGCTGTTCAAAACATTCACGCGAATCAATCGATATACGAATTTAAATGAGATGGCCGCCATTTTTTCAGCCATTACTTGTACCGTTATTTCATCATTTATAGTGCAATATTTGTTTATGCAAAAAATTAGCTTAAGATTGCAATCACTAACTTATGTCTTATCGATGTTTCTCATCATCAGTAGTCGTCTATTCTGGCGTATATATATCGAACACAAAGCACAGCGTCAAGGATCACCACTCAATAAATATAGAACACTGATCATCGGAGCAGGCGAAGGCGGACGTATTTTAAGTAACAGTATCAATAGTTCAAAAGCCATCAACGATATGGAAATAGTTGGTTTTATCGATGATGATCCGAATAAATACAAAACGTATTTATCAGGGATAAAAGTAGTTGGAAATACAAAGGATCTACCGAGATTGATCGATGAAATGTCAATCGATATGGTAACGATCGCAATCCCTTCTTTACCACGAAAAAGAATTCGCGAAATTTTCCACCTGATTGAAACAAAAGAAGTCAAGATGAATACGATGCCTTCGATTGAAGAAATCGCATCAGGAAAAATCAATGTTTCTCGTTTAAAAGAAATCGACGTGGTTGATTTGTTAGGACGAGAAGAAGTCCAATTAGATTTGGATAAATTAAAATCACACATCTCAGAAAAAGTAATACTTGTTACCGGAGCGGGAGGCTCTATTGGTTCGGAGATTTGTCGTCAAGTGCTTGCTTTTTCACCCAAAAAATTACTCTTATTAGGTCATGGTGAAAACTCAATTTATTTGATTCATCGCGAACTATCAGGAGATCCTTCCCATAATGAAACAGAAATCATTCCAATTATTGCTGATATCCAAGACCGAGAAAAGATCTTCCATATCATGAAAGAACATCGACCAGATATTGTCTACCATGCAGCAGCACACAAACATGTGCCATTGATGGAATACAATCCAAGAGAAGCAGTAAAAAACAATATCAAAGGAACCAAAAATGTTGCCGAAGCAGCTAAAGAAGCTTATGTCAAAAATTTTGTGATGGTTTCCACAGATAAAGCCAATAATCCACCAAACGTTATGGGAGCCACAAAACGAATTGCAGAAATGATCGTTACAGGTTTAAACGGAGAAAATTGTACAAAATTTTCAGCGGTTAGATTTGGGAATGTCTTAGGCTCTCGTGGGAGCGTGATCCCTGTGTTTCGAGAACAAATCGCAAAAGGCGGACCGATCACGATCACCGATTTTCGCATGACCCGTTACTTTATGACGATCCCAGAAGCAAGCCGATTAGTGATCCAATCCGGAGCATTAGCTAAGGGCGGCGAAATCTTCGTCCTAGATATGAGTGAACCAGTCAAAATCTTAGATCTTGCTCGAAACATGATTCGGTTAAGTGGCTATACAGAAGAAGAAATTGAAATCGTTGAAACAGGGATCCGACCAGGCGAAAAATTATATGAAGAGTTGTTGTTAGATAAGGAACGAAACGAGGAACAAGTGTATGAGAAGATTTTTGTTGGGAATATTAAAGGATATCCGATACAGGAAGTCATGCAGTTTGTAAATAGTTTATCAGATGAGGATAAGCAGTTAGCTAAAGAAGTTGTAGCGTTTGCACGAGCTTCGAATAAATAGGGGGAGTATCATGAAAGCAGTGATTGTTGGAGCTGGAGGATTTGGTAAAGAAATTGCCTTCTTATTAAACAGAAGTTCAGAATATGACGATGTTTCATTTGTCGATGATGCAAAAACTTTAGATGAACAGATTGTTGGCATACCGGTGATTGGAACAATAGATAGATTAAGTAGAGTAGAACAAAAAACTGCTGTATTTATAGGGGTTGCTTCCCCACTTATTAAGGAAAAAATTTTTTTGAAATTAAAAGATAATAATAATCTGACTTTTCCTAATCTGATTGACCCTACGGCTATTGTAGGATTGAATGTGAAACTAGGTATTGGAAATATCTTGATGCCTTATACGACGTATACCGCAGATATATCAATTGGTGATTTCAATATGTTCAATATCCATTCAACGATAGGCCATGATTCACAGATAGGAAACTATAATTCGATTTATCCAAATGTAAATTTATCTGGTTACACGATAGTTGGTAATAAAAATGAAATTGGTGTTGGTACAAAAGTGATTCCACAGGTCTCGATAGGCCAAGGAAATATTATAGGCGCAGGAAGTGTGATTGTTAAGGATATTCTAAACAATACAAAAAGTGTGGGGGTACCTGCAAAAATAATTGAAAGTTGGGACGAAGATGGAAAATGAACGAATACTATTAGCATCACCACATATGAGTGATGAAGGTTATGAACAAGAATACGTCAAAGAAGCATTTGATACCAACTGGGTTGCCCCGCTTGGCGCAAATGTGAATAACTTTGAAAAAGAATTAGCTGAGTATGTAGGGATTGATCATGCTGCTGCCTTGACTTCAGGTACGGCAGCTATCCATTTGGCATTAAAAGCTGCTGGTGTAGGTAAAGGCGATATTGTCATTTGTCAATCGTTAACATTTTCTGCCACTGTAAACCCGATCATCTACCAAGGTGCAAAACCAGTTTTTGTTGATAGTGACTATGAAACATGGAATATGGACCCTGAACAACTTAAAATCGCGTTGGAAAAATATCCGGAAACAAAAGCGGTTATTGTGGTTCATTTATATGGGCTGTCTGCAAATTTAGACGAAATTGTGAAAATTTGTAAAGAGTATCAAGTAACATTGATCGAAGATGCCGCAGAATCATTAGGTACAACATATAAAGGTCAATACACCGGTACCTTTGGCGAATATGGTATCTATTCCTTTAACGGAAATAAAATCATTACTACTTCTGGTGGAGGAATGGCTGTTTCAAATAATCCAGAACGAGTTGAAAAAATCCGATTTTGGTCTACGCAATCGCGAGAACAAGCAAGACATTATCAACATAATGAAATAGGGTATAACTATCGTATGAGTAACATCGTGGCAGGGATAGGAAGAGGACAGCTAAAAGTGTTGTCAGACCGAATCAAAAAGAAACAGTATATCCATGATTTTTATAAAAATGAACTTTCTGAAATTTCTTCTATTACTTTCATGCCTGAAAATAAATGGAATAAACCAAATTTTTGGCTGAGTGTGATTTTACTTTCCGATGTCGACACAAATATGTTAATGGATGAACTGGACAAAGCAAACATCGAGGCTCGCCCTGTATGGAAACCAATGCATCTACAACCGATTTTCGAAGGATATGACTATGTTGGTAGTAATGTTGCTGAAACATTGTTTAATACTGGTATATGTTTACCCTCCGATACAAAGATGACTGATGAAGATTTATATCGAGTAGTGAAAACAATAAAGCGAGTGTTACATCATGAATAATAAAGGTTTATATCAGAAATGGGGAAAAAGAACATTAGATATATGTTTATCAGCTATTGCGCTGATTCTCTTATCACCTGTACTTTTATTCGTAGCTCTGCTAGTAAAGTTTAAATTAGGCTCTCCTGTAATTTTTAAGCAAGAAAGACCTGGAAAAGATGAAGTCATTTTTTCTATGTATAAATTTCGTACAATGACAGATGAAAAAGATGAAAGCGGCAATTATCTACCTGATGATGTACGTTTAACAAAGTTTGGGCAACTATTAAGAGCAACCAGTTTAGATGAACTTCCTGAGCTTTGGAATATCTTAAAAGGAGATATGTCGTTTGTGGGTCCAAGACCATTATTAGTTGAGTATTTACCATTATATAATGAGGAACAAAGGAAGAGACATAGTGTCCGCCCTGGACTGACTGGATTAGCGCAAGTCAAGGGTAGAAATGCAATTAGCTGGGATGAAAAGTTTGAGTATGACTGTTACTACGTGCAAAACTGTACATTTAAAAAAGATATTCTAATCTTTTTTTCAACAATTAAGAAAGTTATTCGACATGAAGGAATCAGCTCAAATTCTAGTGTAACTATTGAGAAGTTTGAAGGGAATGATATAAACTGAAAATTCTATATGTGACGACAATATCCAATACTTTAAATGCATTTCTTATACCGCATATTGATATGTTGATTAAGGAAGGGCATGAGGTGAGTGTTGCTTGTTCAATCGAGCAATCTTTGAAGCCATTTTTTCAAGATCATGATGTTGAAGTTTATAAAGTCCCATTTAATAGAAGTCCCTTCTCTAAACATAATTTGTCTGCATACAAACAACTTAAGAAAGTCATTAATGAAAATAATTTTGATATCGTTCATACCCATACGCCTGTGGCATCAATGATTACTCGATTAGCATGTAAAAAAATGAAGTCTAGAGTTTTTTATACTGCCCATGGCTTTCATTTTTATAAAGGCGCAAGTATAATAAACTGGCTTGTATACTATCCAATTGAAAAATATCTATCTAGATATACAGATACGCTAATTACTATAAATCAAGAAGATTACCAACGTGCGCTAAAGGATTTTTTTGCAAAAAATGTTTATTTAGTAAATGGCGTAGGATTACCTCTTGAAGAATATGATAGACCAATTGATAGAATGAAAAAACGAGAAGAGTTGGGAATTGCTCAAGAGACAAAAGTGATTCTATCTGTAGGAGAACTTAATGACAATAAAAATCATAAGATTGTAATTGAAGCATTGAAAGCATTTAAGAATGAAAATTTTAAATATTTGATTTGTGGAATCGGTCCGCTAGAAGATGATTTGATTCGTCAAATAAACGAGGCTGGTCTATCAAATAAAATTGAACTGCTAGGTTATAGAAATGATATTATTGAGATAATGAAAATCAGCGATCTATTTGTTTTTCCTTCAAAAAGAGAAGGGCTCCCTGTCTCAGTTATGGAGGCAATGGCTAATGGGGTTCCGGTTATGGCTTCTGATATAAGGGGAAATATAGATTTAATTACTCATGGAGAAAACGGAATATTATTCACTAGTACTATTGACTTAATAGATTTATTTAAAGATGTTTTCTCAGATAATCTTCCTATGAATAAATACATTCAAAGAGCAAATGAAACAGTAAAAGGATATAGCGAGGGCATAGTTTCAAAACAAATTAACGAAATATACAGAAATTAATCGACATCCTTTTAGGAGGAAGAGAATGGAACTTACAGAAATTTCAACATCAATGGAAGAGAATAGATATCGAGATTTATTAATCAATAGATTTATTTTCTTAATTGGATTTACAGTAAACATTACACAGATATTTCTAGGTATTAATGTTTCTGTTAGTGATGTTTTCATGATTTTTTTAATCATATTTTTATTTTTCACAAACTCAATTTATTTAACAAAAAAAACTACAATGTACTTTATTTTACTTTTGATTTTGCGATTCTTTTCAACTATGCAAATAACTAGTTGGTTGAATATTTCGATATCGTTTATGCCTATATTTATTACGCTTCAAAAGTTTCTAATCAGCTTACTATATTTTATTCTTTTTATTTCTGTTTTGACTGTAAATCCCAAAATAAAGGATATCTTTTTTAAAGGATTAAAATATGGAACCTTGATTTTAGGTACTGTATCGGTATTGATTTATTTTATCGGCCCGGCGTTTCTGCGTGCTATCGTTTTGTTTGGTGAGATACGTATGAGAGGGTTTATGAATGATCCGAACTATTTTGCCTATATGCAAATATGTGGATTTTGTATTTGGTATCTTAAAGGATTTAAACGTAAAACAACAAATTTTTTGGCAATAGTTATTTATCCAATAACTATTTTACTATCAGCTTCAAAGACTGGTCTAATTGTTTTTATTGTTATGCTTAGCATTTTAAGTATTGAAAAAATTTTTAAAAAACGCCTTTCACCAGCTAAGTTAGCTACTTTGTTCTTACTGATTAGCGGAAGTCTGGCTTTATTTTATATATTTTATGATCGAATACTAACGAGTTTACTAACCTTTACACAAACAGTTCCACAATTAGAACGAATCCACATTGTGTTTGAAAATTTTAGTGGTGCAATTACTGAAGGTGGTTCGGGAAGGATAGATGCATGGGACACAGCCTATAAACTTATTAGAGATACTCATTTTATGGGGATTGGATTTATGGACTACTCAAGCGTAGCTCGAGTAATCAGTGGAAGCCCGACTATAGCACATAATACCTATTTACAGCTTGCTGTAGAATGGGGAATACCATTTCTTATAATAGGTTTTATATTTTTTATGAAGAATTTCTTTGCGAAATTATTACACAAACAATACATGGAAGTATCATTATCTATTGTAACTTTCATATTTTCGTTCGGAGTTTCATTGCAAAATTCAAGAATATTATGGATAGTTTTAGCAATATTGTTTTATAAATTTGATAAAAAAGTCTCAAATAATTATGACATACATTAATTAAAGGTGGTGTGGTAGTGATTTCTGTAATAATGAGTGTGAAAAATAGTTTTAAAGAAGAATTAGATTCTGCAATTATATCGATATTGAATCAATCTTTAGAGGAATTTGAATTTATAATATGTGACGATGGTTCAATAGACGATACATTAGTTCGTCTACAAGAATGGCAGAGAAAAGATAGTAGAATTATAGTTATTAAAAATATTACAAACAAAGGCCTTGCATATTCATTAAACAAATGCATAGATATGGCAAATGGTGAGTACATTGCAAGAATGGATGCTGATGATTTTAGCTACGAACAGCGCTTAGCTAGACAAAAGGATTATCTTGATAAGCATCCAGAATATAGCTTTTGTTCATCAAACATAGATATATTTGATGGTAAAAAAATTACTGTGAAAAATAGGTCTAGTAAATCTGTTCCAGATAAAAAAGATTTAATGAAGCAATCAAGTTTTGTTCATCCAGCAACTATGTTTCGAAAATCTTTTTTGAAAGATATGGGCGGATATAGGGTTTCTAAAGAAACCACTCGAGCTGAAGATTATGATTTGTTTATGCGAGGATATTCGAAAGGCTATTTGGGAGCCAATATCAATGAACCTTTATTAAGATATAAGATGAATATAGATGATATAAAAAATAAACGTCGATTTAAACATAGATTAGAAGAGATAGTAGTACGTTATAAAGGCTATAAATTAATGAATATACCCAAGTATAAATATTATTACTTACTAAGACCTATAATTGCAGGTTTGGTTCCAGCTAAAATAATGTATAAAAGACAAATAAAATCAACTAATTCGGATTAAATCGAATGAATATAACAAATAGAGGACGAATCAATAATGGTGAAAGAAGAACTTGTAACAGCAATTATAACTACAGTAAATAGGGATACTGAATTAATAAGAGCTATTAAGAGTATTGAGAGACAGACCTATAGAGATATTGAAATTGTAGTTGTAATCGATGGTGTAAACAATAGAATCAAAAAAATGTTACAGAATTATAAAACTAACTGTATTTTACCTTTAGAATGCTTTGAAACTATAGAAAAAAAAGGTGGAAATTATGCTAGAAATTTTGGGATTGATCAGGCAAAAGGTAAGTACATTGCATTATTAGATGATGATGATGAGTGGTTACCTGAAAAAATCGAACAGCAAATAAATCTTTGTCGATCATTTCAGAATAAAAGTATTATATTCTGCTCTGTTATAAATAAAATGAAGTCTAATGAGGTTGTTTTACCAAGAAAAAACTTCGATAATAGCAATGGAAACATAGTGGATTATTTGTTTTCTTATAGATATGGTTTGAAAAGCGGATTTATTCAAACATCTACATTATTTGGATCAAAAAATATTTTTGAAGAAGTACCCTTCGATAATGAACTGATTAAACATCAAGATTGGGACTGGGTCATTCAGGCTAGTGATAAAGGAATCTCTTTCAAACATATCAAGGAACCATTAGTCATCTATCATAATGAGGAGCAAACAAATCGAGTAGGAAGAAGTGGCACGTATAAATTTTCAATGGAATGGATCGAAAAAAATTGCAATAAAATTAAAAAAAAATATTATTACTTATTTCTTTATACCGTAATACAGCTAGCTATTTCTTCAGATAACGCCTTGTGTTATGAAGAGAAAAAAACAGAGTTAACCAATATAAGAAATAAAGTGCCATTTACAGAAAAGTGGAACGTTACTTATTTATATTACTTTATAAAAGCAAATAGAAACTTAGAAAAGACGAGGACAAGGATATGAATATCTCAGTATTCGGCTTAGGCTATGTAGGTTTAGCAAATGCACTACTTCTAAGCCAAAGCGAGGAAGTCAAAGCATTTGATATTGTAACAGAAAAAATAGATCAGCTGATTCAAGGAATCTCTCCTATAGAAGATAAAGAAATCAGTGAATTTTTAAAAAAGGATAATCTCAAGATTAATTTTATTAAAGACTTCGAAGAAGCTGTTATTTTTGGTGATTACCTAATTATCGCAACCCCAACAGATTATGATGAAAAGAAAAATTACTTTAACACTTCTTCAGTTGAAAAAGTAATCGAAGAAGCTTTAGCAATTCGACCGGATGCTACTTTTATAATCAAATCCACTGTTCCTGTAGGGTACACAGAAGAGTTAAAGAAAAAGTATGGAACGGAGCGGATAATCTTTTCTCCAGAATTTTTGCGTGAAGGCAAAGCATTATACGACAACCTTCATCCATCAAGAATTGTTATTGGTGAAAATTCAGATAGAGGGCAAAAAATTGCAAATCTTTTTAAGAAGAATGCACACGATAAAGATGTCCCTATATTATTAACAAATTCAACAGAAGCTGAAGCAATCAAATTATTTTCAAATACGTATTTGGCTCTAAGAGTTGCATATTTTAATGAACTAGACACGTATGCTGAGTCAAATGGTTTAGATAGTAGGCAAATCATTGAAGGGGTCGGACTAGATCCTAGGATTGGTTCACATTATAATAACCCTTCGTTTGGTTATGGTGGTTACTGTTTACCAAAAGATACTAAGCAGTTGCGTGCGAATTATAGTGGTGTTCCAAGTAATTTAATTGGTGCAATCGTTGATGCAAACACGACTAGAAAAGATTTTATTGCAGAGCAAATTTTAACTAGAAATCCTAAAGTAGTAGGAATTTATCGTTTAACAATGAAAGCTGCCTCAGATAATTTTCGTTATTCTTCGATTCAGGGTGTAATGAAAAGACTGAAGGCGAGAGGTATTTCTATTGTGGTTTATGAACCTACTTTAGATGATACAGAGTTTTCTGGTTTTCCTGTGATTCATGAACTTGAAGAATTTAAAAATATTAGTGATGTAATCATATCTAATCGATTTGATGAAGAATTAGTTGACGTTGAAGAAAAAGTTTATACCAGAGACATTTTTAGAAGGGATTGATTGAGTGAAAAACATAGCTCGAAATTTCATTTATCAATCTATATTCCAGATAATGAAAATAGTTATTCCAATCGTAACTATACCGATAGTCTCTATGGCGTTAGGTCCTGCAGGAATAGGTATTTTCAATTATACAAATTCAATCGCACAATATTTTGTATTAGTTGCTAGTTTAGGCGTAGCTATGTATGGAAACAGAGAAATTGCACTTGCGTATAATCGGCAAGAGGATATATCTAAACTATTTTGGGAAATTGTTGTGTTTAAAGCAATATTGACGTTAACAGTATTTTTTATTTATATTGGTGTAGTCAGCTTTCTACCTAACAGTAATTATTTTTATTTTCAAAGTTTAACAATTTTAGCAGTGTTATTCGATATATCCTGGTTCTTTATGGGAATTGAAGATTTTAAGTTGACAAGTGTATCAAGTTTATTCGTTCAAATAATTACCTTTGTACTAATACTGCTTTTTATTAAGGATTCAAATGATGTAGGTATCTATATTTTGATCCAAACAACGGGTACCTTCATTTCACAATTATTAGTTTGGTTCTTTATCAAACCTTATATTAAGTTTCAAAAAATTAACCTAAAAAAAAGTTTTAGTCACATCAAAGGTTCTTTTGAATTCTTTATACCACAAGTGGCGATTACTTTATACACGAATTTGAATAAGACTTTGTTGGGCGTATTTATAGGAGCTTCAGCAGTTGGGTTTTATACAAACTCATTAACACTGAATACTGTGTTTATTACCATCATCACTACACTGGATATTGTTTTACTACCACACATGAGTGGTTTGTTTGCAAAAAAAAGTATTCATCGTATTGTTGAATTAATGGATAAGACAATTGATTTACAGTTGTTTTTTAGTTTGCCCATTATGTTTGGGATGTTAACTGTATATGATAAACTTGTTCCGTGGTTTTTTGGTGAAAAGTTTTTATTTATAAATAATGTAATTCCGTTTTTCACCCCATTAATTGTAATCATTCCTTTAGGCATGGCTGTTTCTAGGCAATACCTTATTCCTATTGGCAAGGTAAAAGAATACAATAAATCTGTGATTATTGGTGCAGGCATAAATATTATAAGTAATTTAATTTTATTACCAACTATTGGATTTTTTGGAGTCGTCATTTCTAATTTACTGGCAGAGTTTTTTGTTACTGCAGTGAGAGTAAGGTCGTTTCTCAAGTCGACTAACTTTTCTTTTAATTTTCGTCGTATAATTATTTATCTTATTTCAGCACTTGTAATGATGATCATTACAAGAATGTTGACACAAGCTATGCCACCAAGTTTAATGACAAATATAATACAAGGTTTAATCGCTATGTTCGTCTATTTTGTACTCACTACAGTGATGAAAACAAACCCAATTATTGCTTTTATCAAAGAAAAAAGAAGTAAATAAAAAATTACTTCCTTCTTTTATTGAATATTTTAAAGATAAAAATGAAGATGAGCCAAAGGCAGTTTTATATTTAAACTATCTTTGGCTCATCTATTGTTATTTGATTAGTGTAGAATGCTTTGGCGGATCACTCCCGCCACCCCGGCGTCACTGCCTCCTTACAAAACGTAAATCGTTTCTTATCGTAATCCAGCAACCCTGAATCTTTCAGCTGCTTGATGACTTGTCCGGCAGTCTCACGTGTGGTGCCGCTGTTCACAGCAAGTTCTTTCAGCGTGATAGGGTAAGGGATCGATACGTGGCCATCTTCTGTAGGGATTCCTAATTCTTCTTTTAAAACAAATAGGTTTTGTTTTACTCGGTCAAAGGCACTGGAAGTCAAGCCGATTTGGATGCGTAGTTCATGCATCTGGACGACTTTAGCTAATTTTTGGATCATATAGATCAATTGGCTAGGATTGTTTCTGACGATTTTTTCATAACAAGCGACAGGGAAGTAAAATGTTTCGATATCGGTCATGGCTTGTGCTGTATACGTATAGGTTCCTTCTTCAAAAATACCGGACATTGGAAAAAGATTATTTGCGGTGACATAATCATAGTAGTAATAAGTGGCGCTTTCGTCATAACGCTCTAAGCGGATCAGGCCTTCTGATAGTACATAGAATCGCTGACGTTCATCTCCTTCATCAAAGAGTACTTGTCCTTTCTTATATGAACGTAGGACAGTCTGCTCTTTGAGTTCTTCAAATTCCTCATCAGTAAAGTGTTCAAAATCAGGTTGATATCTGAGTTTAGAAAAATGATAGTCGATTTTATTTATACGCATGGATATTCCTACTTCCTAATTAATACTTTAGTTCTATTGTGACTTCTTTTAATTCTTTTGTAAAGCTTTAGCACAGTCCTTTAGAAACAAAAATTTACTAGATAAACTTATTTTTCCTTTTCCTAAAGTCTAGCCAAAGAATTGTTTCAACTACTTAGAATGGGATAATGATTAATCTAATAATCAACCAGCATTCAGATCCAAAGAAATAATGACGAACAGTCTTAAACACATTCATGTTTTTGACTATTTTTCAAAAGAGAGGACATAACGATTTATAAAGATCAGCCATAAATACCATTTGGTGCTGTGTGTAGAATCACGTTTCATAGAAAAGAGAAAATACACGCAGATAAAAGCAATTTATTATAAAAAATCAATAGACTTTGTTATTATGTAAGAATTATACAAAACGAATGAATAAAATTTGTTGACCTATCATAAAACTGTATAAAAAACAAATAATATACATAAAGTAAACGCTAACAAGCTTAATTTAATTGGAATTTCAAAATATACATAAAAAAATTTTTGATGAATAAAAATTTTTTTGAGAGAGTTTTCAGTATAAAAAAAAGAGAAATTATTAATAAAAGTTGCAAAAATGTTTAATTATTTAATTAATGTTTAATAATGTGAGATTCTTCTCATTTTAAATGCGAGAAAAGCATGAAAGTGATTACAAAACCGGTTTATTCTAAGAATGTAAACAAAACGAAGGAGGCAACACAACATGGATAAACCGATTCACGTTTTCTCTGAGATAGGGAAGTTAAAGACAGTATTATTAAAACGACCTGGACAAGAAGTGGAAAATCTAACGCCAGATATTATGGACCGTTTGTTGTTCGATGATATTCCATATTTACCGATCGCACAAGCTGAGCATGATGAATTTGCACAAGTACTTCAAAGTGAAGGGGCAGAAACATTATATCTAGAAAAATTGGCAGCTGAAGCAATCGATGCGGGTAATGTCAAAGAGCAATTTTTAAATAAAATGTTAGACGAATCTTTCATTGCATCAAATGCTGTTAGAGATGGTCTTCATGAGTTCCTTCTATCAATGGATACACAAGATATGGTTGATAAGATCATGGCTGGTGTTCGTACAAAAGATATCGATGTTAAATCACGCAGCTTATATGATCTATCAGCTGATGATGATTATCCATTCTACATGGACCCAATGCCTAACTTATACTTCACGAGAGACCCTTCCGCATCAATGGGGAACGGAATGACAGTGAATAAGATGGCGTTTGAAGCACGTCGTCGTGAGTCAATGTTCACAGAATACATTTTGAAACACCATCCACGTTTTGCAAATAAAGGCGTTGAGGTATGGTTGGATCGTGAAAATCCAGACCATATCGAAGGTGGAGATGAATTGATCCTTAGTGACACAGTTGTCGCTGTTGGTATCTCACAACGAACAAATGCAAAAGCAATCGAGCGTTTAGCACGTCACTTATTTGCGAAAAATTCAGGATTTGAAAAAGTCTTGGCAATCAAGATCCCAAATAACCGTGCGATGATGCATTTAGATACAGTATTTACAATGGTTGACCATGATAAGTTCACGATCCACCCAGCGATCCAAAGTAAAGAAGGAAAAATGGATGTCTTTACAATTGAACAAGCTGGCGATGATATCACGATCTCTCATTCAGATGATTTACAAGAGTCATTGAAATCAGCTTTAGGGTTAGATGATCTAGTGTTGATCCCTACTGGTAATGGTGATGCGATCGTTGCTCCTCGTGAACAATGGAATGATGGCTCAAACACATTAGCAATCGCTCCTGGTGTAGTAGTTACTTACAACCGTAACTATGTATCAAATGAGTTATTGAGAAGCTACGGTATCAAAGTATTGGAAATCACTTCAAGTGAATTGTCACGTGGTCGTGGCGGCCCTCGTTGCATGAGCCAACCATTAGTTCGTGAAGATTTAAAATAGTTTATTCCTGATGGCAGTTACTGTCAGCTGCCATCAGATTTCCTCTTAACCTAAATATCAAATAGAATACAATTTTAAAGGAGAATGTTCATATGAAAGAATCAGTATTTCAAGGAAGAAGTTTATTAGCAGAAAAAGATTTTACAAAGGAAGAGTTACAGTATTTGATCGACTTTTCTCAACACTTGAAAGATTTGAAAAAACGTGGCATCCCACATCATTACTTAGAAGGAAAAAATATTGCGTTACTATTTGAAAAAACATCAACACGTACTCGTGCCGCATTTACAACTGCAGCAATCGATCTTGGTGCGCATCCTGAATACTTAGGTGCGAATGATATCCAATTGGGTAAAAAAGAATCAACTGAAGATACAGCGAAAGTATTAGGAAGCATGTTCGACGGAATCGAGTTCCGTGGCTTTAGCCAACAAATGGTTGAAGAATTGGCAGAATACTCAGGCGTGCCTGTATGGAATGGTTTAACGGACGAATGGCATCCAACTCAAATGATCGCTGACTTCTTAACGATCCAAGAAAACTTCGGTAAAGTAGAAGGCATCACAGTTGCTTATTGTGGAGATGGCCGTAACAACATGGCGAACTCATTATTAGTAACAGGTGCGATCTTAGGAACAAACATGCGTATCGTTGCACCAAAAGAATTACAACCTGAAGAAGAAATCGTGAAAATGGCTGAAGAGTTTGCGGCTAAATCAGGCGCACAACTAATGATCACTGACGATGTAGCGAAAGGTGTAGACGGAGCTGACGTTCTTTACTCAGACGTATGGGTATCAATGGGTGAAGAAGATAAGTTTGAAGAGCGTATCAAATTATTGAAACCTTACCAAATCAACATGGATATGGTAGAAAAAACAAACAATACAGATCGTTTGATCTTCTTACACTGCTTACCAGCGTTCCATGATACTAAGACTGTATACGGTGAGCAAATGAAAGAACGCTTTGGCATCACTGAAATGGAAGTGACTGATGAAGTGTTCCGCAGCAAATATGCACGCCAATTTGAGCAAGCAGAAAACCGCATGCACTCAATCAAAGCAATCATGGCAGCAACATTAGGAAACTTATTCATTCCTCGTGTATAAACACTAACAAGTAAATAATCAAAACGAGTCAGCGTGAGGATCGTTCGAGAGGAACGCTGGCTTGTTTTGTCATCGGCAAAATTCAGAATGTTCTGAAAGAAAGGGAGATAAACATGGCAAATAGAAAAGTGGTCGTTGCATTAGGCGGAAACGCGATTTTATCAACAGATGCAAGTGCAAAAGCGCAACAAGATGCGTTGATGGAAACAGCAAAATACTTAGTGAAATTTATTGAACAAGGAGATGAGTTGATCATCTCACACGGAAATGGGCCACAAGTTGGGAACTTGTTGATTCAACAACAAGCAGCTGACTCAGAAAAAACACCGGCAATGCCATTGGATACATGTGTGGCAATGACGGAAGGCTCAATCGGTTACTGGTTACAAAATGCAATGGGTGAAGTGTTGAAAGAAAAAGGCATCGATAAAGATGTCGTTTCTTTAGTAACACAAGTCATCGTTGATGAGAATGATCCTTCATTCAAAAATCCGAGCAAACCAGTGGGACCTTTCTATACAGAAGAAGAAGCAAATGAACAAATGAAGGCTGATTCTTCCGTAACATTCAAAGAAGATTCTGGTCGTGGCTGGCGTAAAGTTGTTGCTTCACCAAAACCGATCTCAATCAAAGAAGCTCGTGTCATCCAAACATTAGTGGAGCAAGGTGTCATCACGATTTCTGTTGGCGGTGGCGGTATTCCAGTAGTGGAAACAGCGACAGGTCTTGAAGGAAAAGAAGCCGTGATCGATAAAGATTTTGCTTCTGAAAAATTAGCTGAGATCATTGGTGCAGATTTATTGATCGTGTTGACTGGCGTCGATAACGTGTATGTAAATTATCAAAAACCAGATCAAAAGAAATTAGAAACAGTTGGCGTTTCAGAAATGAAACAGTACATTGCTGAAAACCAATTTGCCCCAGGAAGTATGTTGCCAAAAGTGGAAGCAGCGATTGCATTTGTTGAAGCTCGCCCTGCTGGAAAAGCAATTATTACTTCTTTAGAAAACATTGAGAATCTATTGGCTTCAGAAGAAGGAACGATCATCGTTGCGGATGAAGCATAAGCTCTTTCTCACAGTTTTACCTTAACCGTGTGTATAAAATGTCCAGTTGGTTTTTATTCTCCTTTAGACCTCCTGGACATTTTAGGTTGTGAGAAAAGCGCTTTGACCTGAGCAATAAGATAGAAAATCAGAAAATAGCTTCTCATATTTTTTGGTTTTTTAGCTTATTGTTGAAGGTCAGCTTTTCGAACACCGTTTATTTATGAAGAAAACTCTAGCCAGTCGATTGGATTTCTGCTATAATTCAATCAAGTTAAATAAGAACAATGTTTGCTGAACAAGAGAGTAATTGGTGTCATTTCGTTCAAAGCGAGTCTGGGTAGAGTGGAAGCCGGACGAACAAATCCCAATGAAGCGCACTTGGAGAACTCTGTTTTAGACAGACGGTCGTCTACCGATATCAGATGGAGCAGGTCCTTTTTTAGGACAATTGGAGTGGTACCGCGGGAATTCTCGTCTCTAGTAAATTCATGGATAGTATGGATTTGCTAGAGATTTTTTTGTTTTACAGCAAACAATATATAGGAGGAAAATAGATGAATAACAAAGATGTTGTTGCAAAAGCACTATATGAAGTAGTACAAGATGACTTGACGTTGGAGCAAGTTGCCCAATTATTGGAAAATCCAAAATCAGCAGAACATGGAGATGTCGCATTTCCTGCGTTCTCATTAGCAAAAATTTTCCGTAAAGCACCTCAACAGATCGCGGCGGATCTAGCAGAAAAAATCGATGCCACGAATTTTGAAAAGATCGAAGTCGTAGGTCCATATTTGAATTTCTTTATGAACAAAGAAATCATCAGTAAGCAAGTATTAGGTACTGTAGTGAAGGAAAAAGAACACTATGGCGACAGCACGATCGGAAACCAAGGAAGTGTGCCGATCGATATGTCTTCGCCAAACATTGCCAAACCGATCTCAATGGGTCACCTACGTTCGACAGTGATCGGAAACTCGATTGGTTTCATCATGGAAAAACTAGGCTATCAACCAGTACGTATCAACCATTTAGGCGACTGGGGAACACAATTTGGTAAATTGATCGTTGCTTACAAAAAATGGGGTTCAGCTGAGTCGGTAAAAGCAGAACCAATCAATGAGTTATTACGTTTATACGTCCAATTCCACGAAGAAGCTGAAACACAACCTGAATTAAATGATGAAGCTCGTTCTTGGTTCAAACGTCTAGAAGAAGGCGACGAAGAAGCAATGGAGCTATGGCAATGGTTCCGTGACGAATCAATGAAAGAGTTCAACAAAATCTATGATTTATTAGAAGTTCGCTTTGATTCATTGAACGGTGAAGCTTTCTACAATGACAAGATGGATGAAATCGTTGAATTACTTGAAGAAAAACATCTCTTGCAAGAAGATAAAGGAGCAGAGATCGTTGACTTATCTGCTTATGATCTGAATCCTGCATTGATCAAAAAATCAGATGGTGCGACACTTTATATCACACGTGACTTGGCAGCTGCTTTGTACCGTAAACGTACGTATGATTTCAGTCAATCATTGTATGTCGTTGGGAATGAGCAAAGCTATCACTTCAAACAATTGAAAGCTGTTTTGAAAGAACTAGGCTTTGACTGGTCAGATGATATGCACCACATCCCATTTGGTTTGATCACACAAGGTGGTAAAAAACTATCAACACGTAAAGGGAAAATCGTTTTACTAGAAGAAGTATTGAATGAAGCGATCGACTCAGCAAAACAACAAATCAGTGAAAAGAATCCTGATTTGGAAAACAAAGATGTCATTGCAAAACAAGTGGGTGTCGGTGCCGTTATTTTCCACGATTTGAAAAATGATCGTTTGAATACGTTTGACTTCAACCTTGAAGAAGTTGTTCGTTTTGAAGGGGAAACAGGACCTTACGTACAATATACTCATGCACGTGCAATGAGCTTGTTAGATAAAGCAGGTTTTGTCCCTTCTGAAGAGCAAGATTATGCGTTGAACGATGAAAATAGTTGGGAAGTCGTGAAGCTTGTACAGAAGTATCCTGAAACAGTGCTTCAAGCGGGTGAAAAATATGAGCCATCGATTATTGCGAAACACGCAATCAAATTGGCACAAGCATTCAACAAATACTATGCACATACAAAAATCTTAGCGGATGATGAACAAAAAGAAGCACGCTTAGCATTAGTTTATGCGGTGACTGTCTTGCTGAAAGAAGACTTACGTCTATTAGGATTGCATGCTCCGGAAAAAATGTAATAAGTTAAAATTCATTTATCCAATACAAAAGAAAAAAATGCTAGAGGATTGACACAAAAAAGGAGTAGAAATCGCAATTGATTTCTACTCCTTTTTTCTATTGATTATTGGTCAAAAATAGAGGTTTCAGTCGGATGATGCAAAAATTTTTCAACTAACTGCGCATCTTCATCATCTTTTGAAATAATGATCGTTGTATCGAAACCAGCGATGGTACTGACGATATGTGGCGGTTTGATTTCATCTAATACAGCAGCAAACAACGGGGCATTATCTGGTAAGGTATGGACGATGGTCAAAAAATGGACACGTTCCACTTTCAACACGATATCTTCAATCATTTGGATCAAACGCTTTTCATCTTCGCTTTTTGACTCTGCCGATTCTTTTTCTTTGAAAAGAACAAAATGGGACACCCCGTTCTCATCAGGGGCTTTGACGATTTTTAAGTCACGAATATCTCTTGAAATCGTCGCTTGTGTAGCAGAGACGCCCATTTCGGTCAACTTGCTTAACATTTCATCTTGTGTACGGATCGTATAATCTTCAATGATTTGTTTAATTAATATGTGTCGCTCATTTTTTCGCATCCTACTTCTCCTTTAACGAAACATTTCACAAGTATCATAACAAAAAAACGTTGATTTGCCCATCTTTATTTTTGATCTAGCTTTCGATTTTCACGAATGCCTTATAAAAATCTCGCAAAAGAAAAGAATCAAAAAGAGTCTTGAAGAGAAAAGACAAAAAAACGTATAAGTTGATATTTTTTCTTGAAATTTCGTTGCTTTTCAGTTAAACTATTGAATGTTGAGCAGAAAAAGACTATCTTCGGGTATCTTGATCGTCTGTTCGATAAATCCACATTCTTGTTGGATCGTTGGTCGGTGCTTGAAAAAGTTGGCTAGCGAGTTGGAAGACAAGAAGAGGGAAAATAAAAACCAAATCGGAGGAAACAAACATGGCAGTAATTTCAATGAAACAATTACTAGAAGCCGGCGTACACTTTGGTCACCAAACTCGTCGCTGGAACCCAAAAATGAAGAAATATATCTTCACAGAAAGAAACGGAATCTACATTATTGACTTACAAAAAACAGTTAAATTAGTAGATGCAGCTTACGATTACATGAAGAGCGTAGCAGAAGAAGGCGGCGTTGCTTTATTCGTAGGTACGAAAAAACAAGCACAAGAAGCGATCAAAGATGAAGCAACTCGTGCTGGACAATACTTTGTAAACCACCGTTGGTTAGGTGGAACATTGACAAACTGGGATACGATCCAAAAACGTATCGCTCGTTTGAAACAAATCAATGCAATGGAAGAAGATGGAACTTTTGCTGTTCTACCAAAAAAAGAAGTTGCTGGTTTGAACAAACAACGTGAACGTCTTGAAAAATTCTTAGGTGGTATCGCTGATATGCCAAGAATTCCAGATGTAATGTACATCGTTGACCCACGTAAAGAACGTATTGCTGTTCAAGAAGCACACAAATTGAATATCCCAATCGTAGCAATGGTTGATACAAACTGCGATCCAGATGAGATCGATGTAGTTATCCCATCAAACGACGACGCGATCCGTGCCGTTAAATTGATCACTTCAAAAATGGCTGATGCTTTCATCGAAGGTAATCAAGGGGAAGATCAAGTTGTTGAAGAAGATTTTTCAGCAGAAAACACTGCAACTTCAATCGAAGAAATCGTTGATGTTGTAGAAGGCGACAACTCTTCAGCAGAATAATTTTTAAATGATGGAGCTGTTTCAAAGGCTAGGCGACAAGCCTCACTCTCCTTTGAAACAGCTTTTTTTAAAGAAAATAATTAGGAGGAAGTAAAAATGGCAGATGTTACAGCTAAAATGGTAAAAGAACTACGCGATATGACTGGCGTAGGAATGATGGATGCGAAAAAAGCATTGGTTGAAGTAGAAGGCGACATTGAAAAAGCAGTTGATCTTTTACGTGAAAAAGGAATGGCTAAAGCTGCGAAGAAAAACGATCGTATCGCCGCTGAAGGTCTTGCTTCAGTTGCAGTGAAAGGAAATACTGCAGCAATCGTTGAAGTTAACTCAGAAACTGACTTCGTTTCTAAAAACGAAATGTTCCAAGATTTAGTAAAAGAAATCGCTGAACTAGTTGCTGAAAACAAACCAGCTGACATGGACGAAGCAATGAAAATCAAAACATCAAAAGGTACAGTTGAATCTGACTTGATCGAAGCAACACAAGTTATCGGAGAAAAAATCAGCTTCCGTCGTTTCGAAGTAATCGAAAAAGATGACAATGCTGCATTTGGTGGATACCTACACATGGGTGGACGTATTGCTGTATTAGCTGTTTTAGAAGGAACAACTGACGATACAGTTGCTAGAGACGTTGCAATGCACGTAGCAGCAATCAACCCTCGTTATGTAAACGAAACTCAAATTCCTGAAGCTGAATTAGATCACGAACGTACAGTTTTGACTGAACAAGCGTTGAACGAAGGCAAACCAGCGAACATCGTTGAAAAAATGGTTGAAGGACGTTTGAGCAAATTCAAAGCTGAAATCGCATTGGTTGACCAACCATTCGTTAAAGATCCTGATATGACTGTTGAAAAATACGTTGCTTCTAAAGGCGCAACTGTGAAAACATTTGTCCGCTTTGAAGTCGGCGAAGGTATCGAAAAACGTGAAGATAACTTTGTTGAAGAAGTAATGAACCAAGTGAAAAAATAATCCAGTTTACGGACTTGATTAATGGGTACGATGTTTGGTCCAAAGAAAGTGAAGAGTTTTCTTCATTTTCTTTGAGACCGCATTGGCCACATCGCTTATTTGAATGAAATGAGGAGCAGCGACATTCGTCACAGCTCTTTTTTTTAGGGCAAGAGATGTGTGTAGGTATTTTCGTGCCTAAACTATCTGGATATGGTAGAATGTCAATAGAAAATATTGGAGGAATGAACATGGTCACACCAAAATATCAGCGTGTCGTCTTAAAATTAAGTGGAGAAGCTTTAGCCGGAGATGAAGGGTTTGGGATCAAACCGCCAGTTATCAAAGAAATCATCCAAGAAATCAAAGAAGTCCACGAGTTAGGTGTTGAGATGGCAATTGTTGTCGGCGGTGGAAATATTTGGCGCGGTCAAATCGGTGCACAAATGGGGATGGAACGTGCACAAGCAGATTACATGGGCATGTTAGCGACTGTGATGAACGCTTTAGCATTACAAGATACATTAGAAAATGTCGGTGTTCCTACACGCGTCCAAACTTCCATTGAAATGCGACAAATCGCAGAACCATATATCCGTCGTAAAGCAGAGCGTCATTTAGAAAAAGGGCGTATCGTTATTTTTGCCGGTGGTACTGGTAACCCGTATTTTTCTACAGATACAACTGCTGCATTACGCGCAGCTGAAATTGGCGCTGACGTTATTTTAATGGCTAAGAACAATGTTGACGGTGTTTATTCTGCCGATCCAAAAATCGATTCAAGCGCAGTGAAATTCGATGAATTGACACATATGGAAGTCATTGCAAAAGGGTTACAAGTAATGGATTCAACTGCTAGCTCATTGAGCATGGACAATGATATCCCACTACTTGTATTCAATCTTAACGAACATGGAAACATTCGCCGAGCAATCTTAGGTGAAAATATCGGAACAACCGTAAGGGGGAAATAAACAATGGCAGATGCAATTATGACAGAAGCAAAAGACAAAATGCAAAAAGCAGCACAAAATCTACAACGTGAACTTGGACAGATCCGTGCCGGTCGTGCGAATGCGAGCTTGTTAGATCGTATCACTGTTAATTATTATGGCGCACCAACACCGTTGAACCAGTTGGCTTCGATCCAAATTCCAGAAGCACGTGTATTGATGATCACGCCATTCGATAAAAGCGTCCTTCAAGATATTGAGAAATCAATCATGGCAAGTGACATTGGGATCAGCCCAACAAATGACGGAAATGTGATCCGTTTAGTGATTCCTCAGTTGACAGAAGAACGTCGTAAAGAATTAGCGAAAGACGTAAAAAAAGAAGCTGAAAATGCGAAAATCGCTGTCCGCAATATTCGTCGTGATGCAATCGATGAATACAAGAAACAACAAAAAAATGGCGATATCACAGAAGACGATTTGCGTGACTTAGAAAAAGAAGTGCAAACTCTGACAGATAACAGCATCAAAGAAGTCGACAGTATTGCTGCTGACAAAGAAAAAGAATTACTGGAAGTATAAGAATCAACAAAAACAGGTGGACAGTAAGCAATGCTGTCTCCTGTTTTTTACTTTTCGACTAAGAAATACTAAAAAATCCTTTGAATTTGCATAAAAAAAGGGTATACCATAGGAAATAACGTCAGATATTGCTATAATAATAGAGATAGCTGTAATTTTTTAGTATGGGAGGAAAAAGAATGTTACGTTTTTTTCCGCAAAAAAACAAATATATTCAAGAAAAAAGTGAACACCATTTTGATGCTGAGAGGGATATCCCGAAACATATCGCCATCATTATGGATGGGAATGGTCGTTGGGCACAAAACCGTCGCCTTCCACGGGTAGCCGGTCATAAAGAAGGAATGGAAACTGTTAAGAAAGTCACCAAAAAAGCTTCTCGTCTTGGGGTAAAAGTATTGACACTCTACGCGTTCTCTACTGAAAACTGGAAACGTCCAAAAGACGAAGTCAATTTTTTGATGCAATTACCAGTCGATTTTTTTGATACGTTCGTTCCTGAGTTGATTGCTGAAAACGTCAAAGTCCAAGTGATGGGCTACGAAGAGTTGTTGCCTGCGCATACACAAGATGCAGTTCGTCGTGCCATTGAACAAACGAAAGATAATACGGGGATGATTTTAAACTTTGCGTTGAATTATGGCAGTCGGGCAGAAATCATCTCGGCAGTCAAAGCAATCAGTGAACAGGTAAAAGAAAATGATCTTTCTCCGGAAGAAATCGACGAGGAAATGATTGCGGATCATTTGATGACCGGATTTTTACCTCCTGAACTTCGTGATCCTGGATTGGTCATTCGCACAAGTGGCGAAGAACGAATCAGCAACTTTTTGTTGTGGCAGATCGCATACAGTGAATTATATTTTTCAAAAGCATTATGGCCAGATTTTGACGGCGCTCACTTGGAAGAAGCAATTGCTTCTTATCAACATCGGGACCGTCGTTTTGGTGGAGTAAAAAGCGTAGATAAAGGAGAACAATCATGAAGCAACGTGTGATCACTGCGGTAGTAGCGTTAGCATTATTTATTCCGATCATTTGGATCGGCGGCATTGGTCTTGAATTAGTAGCCGCTCTATTAGCAGTCGTTGGTGTCTATGAGCTTTTTCGAATGAAAGGCTTGACACTACTAAGTTTTGAAGGAATCCTTTCTGCTATCGGAGCAGTATTTCTTGTTTTGCCGAAAGAAAGATGGTTTTTCTTTCTACCTGAACAAACGAATGAGTTTATGTTATTTTATTTAACAGTGATGATCCTGTTAGGCGCAGCCGTCTTTTCAAAAAACATGTACACGATCGATGAAGCTGGTTTTCCAGTCGTAACCAGTCTGTACGTCGGTTTTGGCTTTCAGAACTTTGTCAGTGCACGTACAGAAGGAATCAACGTACTATTGTTTGGGTTATTCATCGTTTGGGCAACCGACATTGGTGCTTATCTAGTTGGTCGACGTTTTGGCCAGCGCAAGCTATGTCCCGAGATCTCACCTAATAAAACGATTGAAGGGGCATTGGGAGGAATCGCTAGTGCAGTAGTTGTTGCATTATTGTATTTCTTATTATATCCACCGCAAGAATTGTTTGGTCATGGATTACTGATCATGTTACTTCTGACAATCATCCTTTCGATCGTTGGACAATTTGGGGATCTAGTTGAGTCAGCCATCAAACGTCACTATGAGGTCAAAGATTCAGGGAATATTTTACCAGGGCATGGAGGAATCTTAGATCGATTCGATAGTCTGTTATTCGTCTTTCCAGTCATGTATTTATTTGGATTGATATAAGTAAAAAATTCTGTAAAAGAAGCTTCCAAAGCGGTCAGTCAGCTACGCGTCAACAAGACATGATCGATGAGGAGATTCTTTACAGGATTTTTATTTTTTTACATCTTAATCGGTGCTTGGTGAAGTGTGGATAATATGGTAAAATTAAGTAGTTTTATTTTAACTGAATAAAAATAATGATAAATGTAAAGGAGAATAGGATGAGAACAATTATCACGTTCATTATCGTTTTTGGCATCTTAGTGATCGTACATGAATTTGGCCACTTCTTCTTTGCGAAACGATCAGGAATCCTAGTTCGCGAGTTTGCCATCGGCATGGGACCTAAAATCTACGGTCACCAAGCAAAAGACGGCACGACTTATACATTGCGTTTGTTACCGATCGGTGGCTATGTGAGAATGGCTGGGAATGGGGATGACGAAACGGAAATGGCACCAGGAATGCCGTTGTCACTCTTAATGGATTCAGATCAAGTCGTAAAGAAAATCAACTTGAGTAAAAAGATCCAATTGACGAATGCGATCCCAATGGAATTGATCCGTTATGATCTTGATGAAGCACTGACGATCACAGGTTATGTGAATGGCGATGAAACACAGGAAGTAACGTATGCAGTCGATCACGATGCCTCGATCATTGAGGCAGATGGAACTGAATTGAGGATTGCGCCGAGAGATGTACAATTCCAATCAGCAAAATTATGGCAACGGATGTTGACCAACTTTGCTGGTCCGATGAATAATTTTATTTTAGCGATTCTATTATTCATCGTGTTAGCGTTTATGCAAGGTGGCGTGACAGTCACAAATACGAATCAAATCGGTGTCGTTTCGCCGGATGGAGCTGCAGCTGCAGCCGGTTTGCAAGAAAATGATGAGATTCTGCAAGTGGATGGAAAATCGATCCAAACATGGAATGATCTAACAGCGATCATTACTGAAAATCCAGATAAACCGCTTGATTTTGAAGTCGAACGTAATGGTCAAGTTTCTACGATTGAAGTAACGCCGAAATCGGTTGAGTCAAACGGTGAAAAAATTGGTCAGCTTGGGATACAAGCACCTATGAAAACTGGCTTCTTTGATAAAATCATTGGCGGGACTCAACGTGCATTCAGCAGTTCATTAGAAATATTCAAAGCATTAGGTTCGTTATTTACAGGCTTTAGCTTGGACAAATTAGGTGGCCCTGTGATGATGTTCCAATTATCTTCTGAAGCAGCAAACCAAGGTGTAATGACAGTCATCGGGTTGATGGCGATCTTGTCAATGAACTTAGGAATCGTCAATTTATTACCGATCCCCGCATTAGACGGCGGTAAATTAGTACTGAATATTTTTGAAGGTGTTCGTGGCAAACCACTTAGCCAGGAAAAAGAAGGCGTATTGACGCTCGTTGGTTTTGGCTTCCTGATGTTGTTGATGGTATTAGTGACATGGAATGACATTCAACGATTCTTTTTCTAGAAAAAGTAGGGTATAATGACATGCGTTAGATTATTTGAGGAATAAAGGAGTTTATATATAATGAGACAATCAAAAATGTTGATCCCAACATTAAGAGAGGTTCCAAACGATGCAGAAGTATTAAGTCATCAAATC
Organism: Enterococcus sp. DIV1094; assembly: GCF_017316305.2. NCBI lineage: Bacteria > Bacillati > Bacillota > Bacilli > Lactobacillales > Enterococcaceae > Enterococcus > Candidatus Enterococcus mangumiae. Next base: position 3,071,570 of record NZ_CP147250.1, on the reverse strand, counting down.
TTATTACGTGCTGGCTATATCCGTCAGGTATCAGCTGGGATCTATTCTTATTTACCACTTGCGAATCGTGTGTTAGAAAAATTGAAAACGATCATGCGCGAAGAATTCGAAAAAATCGGGGCAGTGGAGATGTTGATGCCTGCGCTTTTACCAGCTGAATTATGGCAAGAATCTGGTCGTTATGAAACATATGGCCCAAACCTATATCGTTTGAAAGATCGCAACGATCGTCAGATGATTTTAGGACCAACACATGAAGAAACATTTACAGAGTTGATTCGCGACGAAGTCAATTCATATAAAAAATTACCTTTGAATCTTTACCAGATCCAAGCAAAATATCGCGATGAGAAACGTCCTCGTTTTGGTCTATTACGTGGTCGCGAGTTTATTATGAAAGATGCTTATTCTTTCCATGCGTCACAAGAGAGTTTGGATGAAACGTACAAAGATTATGAGAAAGCATATACAGAGATCTTCAAACGTTGTGGTTTGGAATTCCGTGCGATCATCGGTGACGGTGGTGCCATGGGCGGAAAAGACTCAAAAGAATTTATGGCGATCTCAGAAATCGGTGAAGACACGATTTGTTATTCAACAGAAAGTGACTATGCCGCTAACTTAGAAATGGCGACAAGTTATTATGTACCTAAAAAATCCCATGAAACACAATTGGAAATGGAAAAGAAAGAAACACCAAATGTGAAAACAATCGATGAGGTGGCAGCTTTCTTTGATGTTCAACCACAAAAGATCATCAAATCTGTTTTGTTCACAGCGGATGAACAACCTGTCTTAGTTTTAGTTCGAGGCGACCATGAAGTCAACGATGTAAAATTGAAAAACTTCTTAGGCGCAGATTTCTTAGAAGAAGCAACAGAAGACGAAGCGAAAAAATATTTAGGTGCTGATTTTGGTTCAGTTGGACCGATCGGCGTATCTGAAGACGTGAAAGTCTATGCAGATCGTCATGTCCAAGATCTGGCAAATGCTATCGCTGGAGCGAACGAAACTGGCTACCATTATATCAACGTCAATCCAGAACGTGATTTTAACGTGTTAGCTTACGAAGACTTACGCTTTGTCCAAGAAGGCGATCCTTCACCAGACAATAATGGCGTGTTAGCATTTACTCGTGGAATCGAGATCGGTCATATCTTCAAACTAGGTACACGTTACAGTGAATCGATGGGTGCCACTGTTCTTGATGAAAATGGTCGTGAGAAACATGTCATCATGGGTTGCTATGGTATCGGTGTAAGCCGTTTGCTATCAGCGATCGTTGAACAAAATGCAGATGAAAACGGCATTAACTGGCCAAAAGGCATCGCACCATTTGATCTACATGTCGTACAAATGAACTTAAAAGACGAATTCCAAACGAATTTGACGAATGAAGTGGAAAAAGCGATGAATGAAGCAGGTTATCAAGTACTTGTTGATGACCGCAACGAACGTGCCGGTGTAAAATTTGCTGATTCTGATTTGATTGGTTGTCCAATCCGTATCACGATCGGTAAAAAAGCAGTAGACGGAATCGTCGAAGTAAAAATCAAGAAAACAGGTGAAATGGTCGAAGTTCGTAAAGATGAACTCGTGAACACTTTACCGATTTTATTGAATCAAGGCGAATAAGCATAAATATGAAAAAGTCGTATCGGTCTGTGAATAGACGGAAGCGGCTTTTTCATTTCCTTTGGTGGATTGTGGGAGACGGTATTCAGGAAGCAGCACTTCAATAATAAGCCAAAAAAATCAAAAATGAAAAAGCCATTTTCGATTTTCTTGTCTTATTATTCAGCGCTGAACGCTTCTTTCACAACCTATGATAAACGGTGTTCGAAAGCCAACTCCTTCAATATTAAGTCAAAAATTGAAAAAATATGAAAAGCTATTTTCTCAATTTCTGCCTTAATACTTGGAGTTGACCGGCTTTCTCACAACCTTGATGAAAATTTCTCCAAAAAGGGTTATACTAGTTAGTATTGAAAAGTAAGGGTCGGAAATGGAATGATTTCTGGTCTTGACAGAAAGGGCGTATATTTTTGTCAGAAAAACGAGAGTTATTTGAGAAGTTATTGGAACAGATCCAATTAGAAGAAACAGAAAAATCACATCCGCTTATTTCTGCTGGTGAAATGGAACGTGTGGTCGTCCATCGTAAATCTCGTCTTTGGGAATTTACTTTACGGTTCCCAGCTATTTTACCTGTCATGATCTATCGCTCGTTGATGCAACATGTCATGCTTGCATTTAAAGAGATCGCTGAGGTGAAGATCACGATCCAAGCGGAGGATCAATCGTATGATGAGCAACTTCTGCAAGATTATTGGTCACAAGCATTAGAGAGTCAGCAATGCGATACGCCTTTAGTACAAAAGGTTCTAAAGACACAAGTGCCGACGATCAAAGACCATAAGGTGATTTTGCCGGTGGATGGAGAAGGGGCTATTGGTTATCTTAAACAACAATACTTGCCATTAGTGGAACAGTTGTTTGTCAGCTATGGCTTTCCTAAGTTCCGTATTGAACCAGAAGTCGATGAACAGCAAGCAGAAAGAGTGCTAAAGCTGTTTGAAGAAAGAAGACAAGAACAAGCGGAAGCATTTATGAAACAAGCTGCTGAAAGTTTGATTGTCCATGAACAAAAGAAAAAAGAGCGCAAAGAGCAGTTGCCAACGCTTGATGGCCCAATCCAACTAGGTAGAAATATTCCAAATGATGAGCCAATCACACCGATGATCAATATTTTGGAAGAAGAACGTCGAGTAACCATCGAGGGTTACGTTTTTGATAAAGAAGTGCGTGAGCTTCGTTCGAAACGTAAGATTTTGACATTGAAGATCACAGACTACACTTCTTCGTTTATCGTCAAAAAGTTTTCAAACAATGAAAAAGATGAACAAATCTTTGAAGCTATCAGTACGGGCAATTGGTTGAAGGTTCGCGGAAGTGTCCAAGAAGATACGTTTGTCCGTGACCTTGTGATGAATGCCCAAGATATTTTAGAAGTTAAACATGCGCCACGTAAAGATTATTCTCCTGAAGATGAAAAACGTGTTGAGTTGCATCTTCATAGCAACATGAGTACGATGGATGCGACGAATAGTGTCGCAGATCTTGTTGCTCAAGCGGGTAAGTGGGGACATAAAGCGATCGCTATCACGGACCATGGCGGAGCACAGGCTTTTCCAGAAGCGCATAGTGCAGGTAAAAAAGCTGGCGTCAAAATTTTGTATGGGGTCGAAGCGAATGTCGTGGATGATGGTGTACCGATTGCTTACAATGATGCCCATGATTCATTAAGTGAATCCACTTATGTTGTGTTTGACGTGGAGACCACTGGTTTATCCGCTGTTTATGATACGATCATCGAGTTAGCCGCCGTTAAAATGTACAAAGGAAATGTCATTGAAAGTTTTGACGAGTTCATCGATCCAGGACATCCTTTATCACGAACGACGATTGATTTGACGGGAATCACAGATGAAATGGTTCGTGGCTCAAAATCAGAAGAAGAAGTTTTACGGTTGTTCTTAGAATTTTCAAAAGACGCAATCCTAGTTGCCCATAATGCTTCCTTCGATATGGGGTTCTTGAACACAAGTTATGCGAAATACAATATCCCAGAAGCAGCGAATCCAGTCATCGATACACTAGAATTAGCTCGATATTTATATCCACAATTCAAACGATTCGGTTTAGGTGTGCTATCGAAAAAATTCGGCGTTAGCTTGGAACAGCATCACCGTGCGATCTATGATGCGGAAGCAACTGGGCATCTTGCATGGATATTTATCAAAGAAGCGATGGAAAATCATGAGATGTATTATCATGACCAGTTAAATGCGCATGTCGGTGAGGGTGATTCTTACAAGCGTGCTCGACCATTCCATGTGACGTTACTGGCGAAAAATCAAGCCGGGTTGAAAGACTTGTTCAAATTGATCTCGATGTCCAATGTCGATTATTTTGAACGTGTGCCGCGAATCCCTCGGTCACAGTTGAAGAAATTCCGACAAGATCTATTAGTTGGATCTGCTTGTGACAAAGGCGAGATTTTTGAAGCCATGATGCAAAAAGGTGTGGAAGAAGCCCGTAATCGGGCGAAATTCTATGACTACATCGAGGTCATGCCTAAAGCTGTTTATGCACCATTGTTAGAACAAGAACTTGTCAAAAATGAACATGATTTAGAAGAAATCATCCGTAATTTAGTAGAAATCGGCAAATCGTTAGACAAGATCGTTGTTGCGACAGGTAACGTGCACTATTTAAATGAAGAAGATGCGATTTACCGTAAAATCTTGGTCAACTCGATGGGTGGGGCGAATCCTTTGAATCGTCATAGCTTGCCTGAAGTTCATTTTAGAACGACGGATGAAATGCTAACTGCCTTCACTTTCTTAGGAACAGACCTAGCCAAAGAAATCGTTGTTGAAAACACCAATAAGATTGCGGATATCTGTGAAGAAGTCGTGCCAGTCAAAGACGAGCTGTATACGCCGAAAATTCCTGGTTCAGAAGATGAGATCACTGAACTAAGTTATACAAAAGCAAAACAATTATATGGCGATCCATTGCCAGATATTGTAGAAAAACGCTTGAAAAAAGAACTGGATTCAATCAACGGAAATGGGTTCTCCGTGATTTATTTGATTTCTCAAAAGTTAGTGCATAAAAGTAATGAAGACGGGTATTTAGTTGGTTCTCGTGGTTCCGTCGGTTCGAGTTTCGTTGCAACGATGACAGGGATCACTGAGGTCAATCCATTGGCACCACATTACTACTGTCCAGATTGTCAGTATTCTGAATTTTATGAAGACGGAACATACGGTTCTGGCTTTGATATGCCTGAGAAAAAATGTCCGAAATGTGGCGCTCGCTTAAATAAAGATGGGCATGATATTCCTTTTGAAACATTCTTAGGTTTCCATGGTGACAAAGTACCCGATATCGATTTGAACTTCTCTGGAGACTACCAAGCAGAAGCCCATCATTACACAAAAGTATTGTTTGGGGAAGAATACGTTTATCGTGCCGGTACAATCGGTACAGTGGCGGATAAAACGGCGTATGGCTTCGTTAAAGGGTTTGAGCGAGATCATAATTTGCATTATCGTAGTGCCGAAGTCGATCGTTTAGCAAAAGGAGCGACTGGGGTCAAACGGACGACCGGTCAGCATCCGGGGGGGATCATCGTTATCCCTGATTATATGGATGTGTATGACTTTACACCGATCCAATACCCGGCAGATGATCAAAATTCTGAATGGAAAACGACTCACTTTGATTTCCACTCGATCCATGACAATGTGTTGAAACTTGATATTCTGGGACACGATGATCCGACAGTGATCCGGATGTTGCAAGATTTATCAGGGATCGATCCCCAAACGATCCCAACCGATGATCCAGAAGTGATGCGGATCTTTTCCGGACCTGACGTATTAGGTGTCACACAAGAACAGATTTATTCTAAAACGGGTACTTTAGGTATACCGGAATTTGGGACACGGTTTGTTCGAGGGATGTTAGAAGAAACGCATCCGACCACTTTTGCGGAACTATTGCAGATATCTGGTCTTTCTCACGGTACTGACGTGTGGTTAGGAAATGCAGAAGAACTAATCAAGCGTGGCGATGCAACACTTGCTGAAGTAATCGGCTGTCGGGATGACATCATGGTTTATTTGATCCATGCTGGGTTAGATAGCGGTATGGCGTTCAAAATTATGGAAACGGTGCGTAAAGGATTATGGAATAAGATTCCTGATGATTTACGAGAAACATATTTGACAGCCATGAAAGAAAATAACGTACCTGACTGGTACATCGATTCTTGTTCAAAGATCAAGTATATGTTCCCGAAAGCCCATGCTGCCGCTTATGTCTTGATGGCGCTGCGTGTCGCTTACTTTAAAGTTTACTTCCCAATCTTGTATTACTGCGCGTATTTCTCTGTTCGTGCGGATGACTTTAATTTAGTCGCGATGTGTAAAGGGAAAGAAGCCGTCAAAGAGGCGATGAAAGAAATCACGGATAAGGGTCTTGATGCTTCTGTCAAAGAGAAAAATCAATTGACTGTCCTTGAATTAGCAAATGAAATGTTGGAACGTGATCTGAAATTCGGGATGATCGATCTGTATAAATCGGATGCAGTGAACTTTGTCATCGAAGGCGATACACTGATTGCGCCATTCCGCGCAGTACCGAGCTTGGGGACTAACGTGGCGAAACAAATCGTTGAAGCAAGAAAAGATGGTCCTTTCTTATCTAAAGAAGACTTAGCAACTCGCGGGAAAGTTTCAAAAACGTTGATCGAGTACATGACGGAAAATGGGGTCTTGAAAGATTTACCCGACGAAAATCAATTATCGTTATTTGATATGTTATAAAAGTCCATTCGAGAAATGAAAATGAATCAAAATGAAAGCAAAGAGTAGTAATGCTCGTTGCAAGTTGGTTATAATGATATGGCTTGTCATTTAGAGCGATTTATGTTATAGTTATTTAAGGTAATGATACTAACTGTGAGTGAGCGGAATTTTCGCTCACTCTTTTTAATGGAATTACGGATCTAATTTTAAGGAGGCGAAATCTTTGAGTAGCGTCGTTGAAACAGTCACAGAAATGGTGACACCGATCTTAGATGAACAAAAGTTTGAGCTGGTGGAAGTAGAATTTGTCAAAGAAGGAAAAAGCTGGTTTTTACGAGTGTTTATAGATAAAGAAGGCGGAATCGACATTGAAGAATGTGCATTTGTCAGCGAAAAATTAAGTGAAAAGCTTGATACGACAGAGCCAGACCCGATACCACAAGCATATTTCCTAGAGGTATCATCTCCAGGCGCAGAACGCCCTTTGAAAAAAGAGGCAGATTATGAAAAAGCACGAGGAGAGTATATCCATGTGTCTTTATATCAACCAGTTGACGGAGAAAAACAATATGAAGGATTTCTCCAATCATTTGATGCTGAACAGCTTACATTGAAGATACGCATAAAGACACGGGAAAAAGAAATTGTTTTTGACCGTAAGAATATTGCCAAAGCTCGCTTAGCAATCCAATTTTAATCACGGAGAGGAAACAGAAAAAATGAGTAAAGAAATGTTGAACGCGTTAGATGCTTTAGAGGCTGAAAAAGGAATCTCAAAAGAAATCGTGATCGACGCTTTAGAAGCTGCGTTAGTTTCTGCATACAAACGCCATTATGGGCAAGCACAAAACGTGGAAGTAGAATTTGAACAAAAAAAAGGTAAGATCCATGTCTATGCCGTGAAAGAAGTCACTGAAGAAGTGATGGATTCACAATTAGAAGTATCATTAAAAGATGCCTTATTGATCAATCCTGCTTATGAAATCGGTGATAAGATCCGTTTTGAAGTCACACCAAAAGACTTTGGTCGGATCGCTGCTCAAACGGCGAAACAAGTGATCTTGCAACGTGTGCGTGAAGCGGAACGTACGATCATCTATAACGAATTCAGTGCATATGAAAAAGACATCATGCAAGGGATCGTTGAACGTCAAGACAAACGTTATATCTACGTCAATTTAGGTAAAATCGAAGCGGTACTATCGAAACAAGACCAAATGCCAAATGAATTTTATCAACCACATGATCGTATCAAAGTATACGTCTCACGTGTTGAGAATACTTCAAAAGGCCCACAAGTCTTTGTAAGCCGTAGTCATCCAGATCTTTTGCGTCGCTTGTTTGAACAAGAAGTGCCAGAAGTTTATGATGGCCTTGTTGAGATCGTCAGCGTAGCTAGAGAAGCGGGTGACCGTTCAAAAGTCGCTGTTCGTTCAACTGATCCGAATATCGATGCTGTCGGTACTTGTGTTGGTCCTAAAGGGCAACGTGTCCAAGCAATCGTGAATGAGTTGAAAGGCGAAAACATGGATATCGTTGAGTGGGATGAAGATCCTGCGGTATTCATTGCCAATGCATTGAACCCTTCACAAGTCGTTGATGTCATTTTCGACGAACAAAATCCAAAAGCTTGTACAGTCGTAGTACCAGATTACCAATTGTCACTAGCTATTGGTAAACGTGGACAAAATGCACGTCTAGCAGCAAAATTGACGAACCATAAAATCGACATCAAATCAGAATCAGATATGGCTGAATTTTATGAGACGCAAGCACAAAGCGTGTCTGTGGAAGCCGAAGAGCAACATGATGAAGCTATCATCCAATCAGATTTGACAGATGATGAATACCAAACGATTGCATTCAATGATGAAACGATCGAAGAAACAGATCAAGAAGAAATTTAACTGTCAGTGAAGGAGGCAAAGAGATGAAACAAAGGAAGATCCCTTTACGCAAATCTGTGGTTTCAGGTGAAATGAAACCCAAAAAAGAGATGATCCGTATCACCCGCTCGAAAGAAGGCGTGGTATCGATCGATCCTACTGGAAAAATGCCTGGACGAGGAGCGTATGTCTCACTTGAGCCGGAAGAAGTACAACAAGCATGGGATAAACATCTCTTGGATCGTGTACTTGAAGCTAAGCTAACAGATGAATTTTATCAAGAACTGCTGGATTATGTCACACACCAAAAAGCCAGAAAAGAGCTATTTGGCGAATGAGTCAAGTCAATCGGCAAAAAGCCATGAATCTTATTGGATTAGCGATGCGTGCAGGGAAAATGATCACAGGTGAAGAATTGACGATTGGAGAGATCCGCCGCCAAAAAGCGAAGATCGTTTTCGTCGCAAGTGATGCCAGTGAGAATACCAGAAAGAAAATCAAAGATAAGAGTTCGTATTACGAAGTTCCTTGCTTTGAGCTGTTTTCTGAGGAAGAAATCACTCAGATGATCGGCAAGCCTCGCAAAGTGATAGGGATCACTGACGCCGGCTTTGCAAAAAGGGTCAAGGAGCTAATTGAAGGTTAGGAAGGTGATTGCATGGGCAATAAACGAATTTATGAACTAGCGAAAGAATGGAATAAGTCTAGTAAAGAGGTCGTTGATAAAGCGCAGAAACTTGGAATCGATGTGAAAAATCACATGGGTGCGATCAGCACACAAGACGAAAAGAAACTGCAACAAGCGTTCAACCAACCACAGCAGAAAAAGCAACCAGTACAAAAAGCAAACCAAAAACCAGCCGGACAGCAGCCAAGTAACCAAAAGAAAACAAACGAACCATCGAACCAACAAAAAAATAAAAGTAACCGCAACTATCAAGATCGCGGTCAAGGGAGCGGTCAAGTGAATCAAGGAAAAAACCAATCAACAAATCAGAAGAGTAACCAGACAGGTGGAAACACTCAAAACCGTCAAGGGAATACTCAAAGCAACAACCAAAATCGCCGAGGAAACAACCAAGGCAGCACTCAAAACCGCCAAGGTACTACCCAAGGTAACAATCAGGGAAGTAACCAAAACCGTCAAGGAAACAACCAAGGCGGCGGACAAAATAGAAACAATAATAACAATCGCGGAAAATTCAACAATAATAACCGCAATCGTTTCAATAAAAAAGGGAAAAAAGGCAAACAGCAAACATCGAACAAGCCAGCAGTCCCACCACGTAAATTCCGTGAATTACCTGAAGTATTAGAATATACAGAAGGCATGAACGTGGCAGATATCGCGAAGAAAATCCACCGTGAACCAGCGGAGATCATCAAAAAATTATTTATGTTAGGTGTAATGGTCAACCAAAACCAAGCATTAGATAAAGACACGATCGAGTTATTAGCAACAGATTACGGAATGGAACCACAAGAAAAAGTCCAAGTAGATATCGCGGATATCGACAAATTCTTTGAAGCGGACGAAGTAGATCCAGACAAATTAGTTTCACGTCCGCCAGTTGTAACGATCATGGGACACGTTGACCATGGGAAAACAACTTTACTAGATACGTTACGTCATTCTCGTGTAACAAGCGGAGAAGCAGGCGGTATCACGCAGCATATCGGTGCTTACCAAATCGATATCGACGGCAAACCGATCACATTCTTAGATACACCAGGACACGCGGCCTTTACAAGTATGCGTGCGCGTGGTGCAAGTATCACAGATATCACGATCTTAGTTGTAGCAGCAGATGACGGTGTAATGCCACAAACAGTAGAGGCGATCAATCACGCCAAAGCAGCCGGCGTGCCAATCATCGTAGCAGTCAACAAAATCGATAAACCAGGAGCAAATCCGCAACACGTGATGCAAGAATTAAGTGAATATGAATTGATTCCTGAATCATGGGGTGGCGAAACGATCTTTGTCGAGATCTCAGCGAAATTCGGTCAAAATATCGAAGAACTATTAGAAATGATCCTTCTAGTTGCTGAAGTGGAAGACTTGAAAGCTGATCCAACGCAACGCGCGATCGGTACAGTGATCGAAGCACGATTAGACAAAGGAAAAGGCCCTGTGACAACTTTACTTGTTCAACAAGGTTCATTGAACGTCGGTGACCCAATCGTTGTCGGAAACACTTACGGTCGTGTACGTGTGATGGTCAACGATTTAGGACGCCGTGAAAAAACAGCTGGACCAGCAACACCGGTTGAGATCACAGGTTTGAATGATGTACCTCAAGCAGGCGATCGTTTCGTTGTCTTTGAAGATGAGAAAACAGCTCGTGCAGCGGGTGAAGAACGTGGCAAACGTGCGATGTTAGAGCAACGTGCAGCAACTAGCCGTGTGACATTAGACAACCTATTCGAAAGCTTGAAAGAAGGCGAACTGAAAGAAGTCAACGTCATTATTAAAGCGGACGTACAAGGTTCTGCTGAAGCATTAGCTGCTTCATTGAAGAAAATCGATGTAGAAGGCGTACGTGTCAAAATCGTCCATTCTGCTGTTGGAGCAATCAATGAAAGTGATGTAACGCTTGCTGCGGCAAGTAATGCGATCATCATTGGTTTCAATGTTCGTCCAACACCTCAAGCGAAGATCCAAGCAGATACGGAAGAAGTAGATATCCGTCTACACCGCATCATTTATAAAGCAATCGAAGAAATCGAAACAGCGATGAAAGGGATGCTTGATCCTGAATTCGAAGAAAAAATCACTGGTCAAATGACTGTCCGTGAAACGTTCAAAGTATCAAAAGTTGGAACGATTGCGGGAGCCTTTGTAACAGATGGTTACATTCGTCGTGATAGCGGTGTGCGTGTGATTCGTGATGGTATCGTTATTTACGAAGGACAACTAGCAAGCTTGAAACGTTTCAAAGATGATGTGAAAGAAGTCAAAATGGGCTTTGAATGTGGTGCAATGATCGAGAAATTCAATGATCTTAAAGTGGACGATGTTATCGAAGGCTTTATCATGGAAGAAGTCAAAGTAGACTAATTTAAAAAAAGGAGGCCGCTCATTATGGCTAACTATCGTGACCGCAGAGTCGGTCAAGAAATTTTAAAAGAAGTGAATGATATCTTACGCAAAAAAGTACGTGATCCACGCGTGGAGAATGTAACGATCACAGATGTACATGTCACAGGTGATCTACAGCAGGCGACGATCTATTATAGTCTTTTATCTGACTTAGCTTCAGATAAGAAAAAAGCGCAAGAAGGGTTGAATAAAGCAAGTGGTCTGATTCGTCGGGAATTAGGACATAACATGAGCATTTACAAAACACCTGAATTGACGTTTGAATTAGATGAATCTGTTGTTTATGGTAATCACATCGATGAATTATTGCGTAATTTAAATAAAGATTAAGAAGCGAACGAACACTTTTTTCGTCTCGTAAGTCAAGAGAGGACGGATACGATCACTGTATCCGTCCTCTCTTTTTATATATTATTGATGTCAGTCCATCATCAAAGAAACAAACACGAAATACAGCGGAAAAATCCAAAATAATAAGAATCATTTTCGAATTTTTTCGCTGTATCGCTAGTAGATGAACTTTGCCGCTTTGTCCGTTTTTGGGGAAAACAGCTTTCATCGATTTAAAAGCATTGATCAGAGATTGATCGACCAGAAAGTTAGCCTACTTTTTACCAGCTAACCACCCGTATAACCAATCAAAAGGTGCAAAGAAAAGATTTTCCATAGGTGCTCCCTCCTTTACAAAAGAATACCATCTTTCTATTTACAACAGTGTGAACTTTTGTTACGTTTATGTTTCTAAAACAAAATAATCGTACATTAATCGATCAAACACGTCAGTTTATACTACTTTGTGTTATAATAATTCAGTTAATACTTAAAAGAATGGAGACCAGATAATGGAAGGCTTATTACCTTTATGGAAAGAACGAGGCATGACTAGCCACGATTGTGTATTCAAATTACGAAAAATTTTACATACAAAAAAAATCGGACATGGGGGAACATTAGACCCTGATGTGGATGGTGTTCTTCCAATTTGTATTGGTAAAGCCACTAAAGTTATTGAATACTTGACGGATTCGGGGAAGACCTACCAAGGAGAGATCACCCTTGGATATAGTACGACCACCGAAGATAAATCTGGAGAGATCGTCGAACAGCAAGCAGTAGTCGAAGCGTTGACAGAGGCCCAAATCGATGAAGCGATGGCTTCTTTTGTCGGTGAGATCACACAGATTCCGCCAATGTACTCTGCCGTGAAAGTCAACGGTCGCCGTTTATACGAATATGCACGAAATAACGAAACAGTGGAACGCCCTGTTCGAACAGCACACATCTATCGGTTTGAACGAACCAGTGAGCTTGTATGGTCAAAGGAAACAGGTACAATTTCTTGGCGCTTTAAAGTAGAATGCGGCAAGGGTACTTATGTCCGGACGTTAGCTGTTGATACAGGAAGTAAATTAGGCTATCCTGCTCATATGTCCGATTTGACGAGAACAGCAAGTGCGGGGATGGATCAATCACAAGCAATCACGCTCGCTCAAGTAGCCGCTTATATGGAAGCAGGAACGATCGAAGAGTATCTTCTGCCAATCGAAACAGGCGTGGCGAAATTCAAACAGGTTGAGATCAATGAGGCAGTATGGCAAAAAGTTAAAAATGGAATGCGCCTAGATTACCAAGTATTTGGTCTGCCAGAGATGCCATCAGAAGAAATCGCGCTTTTTTATCAAGGAAAAGTAGTGAGTATCTATCAACCAAATCCAAAAGAAAAAAATAAGTTGAAACCAAGCAAAGTTTTAAGAAATGAGGTTTAATGTAAAAATGGAAATCATCAAAATCAGACACCCTTACCAAGCTACTCAAATTCCGAAAGAAGACGTCGTATTGATCTTAGGTTTTTTTGACGGTGTTCATTTAGGACATCAGAAAGTCATTGAAATAGGTCGGACGATTGCCCAAAAAGAGGGTCTGAAATTGGCATTGATGACATTCAATCAACATCCGTCAATCGTCTTTAAAAAAATCAATCCAAGCGACGTTAAATACTTGACTACCTTGGAACAAAAAGAAGCAAAGATGGCAGAACTTGGTATCGATTATCTTTACGAAATTGAATTTACTTCTGCGTTTGCTCATCTGGCTCCTCAAGATTTTGTGGATCAGTACATCGTAGGACTAAACGCCAAGTATGCTGTTTCTGGCTTTGATTATACCTACGGACCGAAAGAGATTGCGGATGTTCCTCATCTTCCTGGTTATGCGAAAGGTCGCTTTGAAGTCGTTACTGTACCAAAAGAGCAGCAAGAAGGAGAAAAAATCAGCTCGTCACGTATCCGTGAAGAGTTAGACGCCGGAGATGTTGCAACTGTTGCTAGCTTATTAGGCTATCATTATGAAATCGATGGGGTAGTTATTCATGGGGATGCCCGTGGTCGATTACTAGGATTTCCAACAGCCAATGTCAAAGTCAAAAGTACCGTTCATTTACCAAAAGTAGGTGTCTATGTTTGTGAAATCAAGGTTGGTGACACTTGGTACCCAGCGATGGGATCAATCGGACATAACGACACATTCGGTGATGGCCGTGAATTGACAGTCGAATTGTATATCTTAGATTTTGACCAAGATATCTATGGCGAGCATGTCTATATTCGCTGGCATGAATTTATTCGCGATCAAGTGAAGTTTGATGGCGCAGAAGCTTTGATCGAACAATTGCGAGCAGATGAGCAAATAACTGCTGAATTTTTTGAACAGACGAAGTAATTGAATCAAGTTTTTGAAATGGAAAGAGGCTGATCGTACAGTCTCTTTTTTTGTTTTGAAAATCATTATGCAATTTTCATGGTGCGTATGATTTGCTTTCCCCCACACTGCGTAGTGTACACTGTCTTTATAGCTGATTATAAACAAATGAAAACATTTGTTATTTTCGTAAATAAAGAAAGGATGTCCGTGATGTATAAAGAACTAGAAAACAAAGTAGCAGTAGTAACAGGTGGGTCGAAAGGAATCGGTACAGCGATCTCTCAGCGATTTGGAGAAGAAAAGATGCGAGTAGTCGTAAACTATCATTCCGATGCTGAAGGGGCAGAAGAAGCGGTCAAAACGATTGAACAAGCGGGTGGAGAAGCTGTAGCAGTCAAAGCTGACGTAGGGACAGAAGAGGGCGTACAAGCATTAATCGATCAAGCAATTGAAACTTATGGCCAATTAGATGTATGGGTCAATAATGCCGGGACTGAAAACCAAAAGCCAACACATGAATTAAGCTTGGAAGAATGGGAAACAGTGATGCAAGTCAACTTGACAGGCGTCTTTTTAGGAACAAAGGCGGCCATCAATTACTTCAAGAAACACAATGTAAAAGGCAATATCATCAATCTTTCATCCGTCCATGAACAAATCCCATGGCCAACTTTTTCACATTATGCTGCATCAAAAGGTGGCGTCAAACTATTCACTCAAAGTGTTGCGATGGAATACGCCACTGAAGGAATACGTATCAATAGTATTGGTCCGGGAGCAATCAAAACACCGATCAATGCCGAAAAATTTGATGATCCAGAACAAAAAGCGACAACAGAAAGCATGATTCCCATGGAACGCATCGGAAAACCAAATGAAGTTGCGGCTGCCGCTGCCTGGTTGGCTTCGGATGAATCAAGCTACGTCACAGGTATCACACTATTTGTAGATGGTGGTATGACGCTTTATCCTTCATTTCAAGGTGGGAAAGGGTAGGGATTGATCAATGGGAATCTTGATTGCATTAATACCAGCGATTGGTTGGGGAATCCAACCGCTTGTTTTGAAAAAAATTGGTGGGCGTCCCACAAATGAAATATTAGGTACAGGGATAGGGGCATTGTTAGTTGGCCTGATTGTTCAATTGGTGATGTCACCAGGTGGTATTTCAATTTCCACGTTTTTGATCAGTCTTTTATCGGGATCATTTTGGGTCATTGGACAAATCGGCCAGTACACCACATTCAATTTGATCGGTGTTTCAAAAACAATGCCAATTTCGACTGCGATGCAACTTGTTGGAACCTCTTTGATCGGTGTTTTCGCTTTTGGTGAATGGTCAGGGACAACAGGGAAAATCATCGGAGGTGCGGCGATCGTCTTACTAGTGATTGGCTCGGCATTGACAGCAATCACCGATGGAGGAAGCAAACAAGGTGGAATAACGAAAGGCATTTCGATTCTTGCCTCTACGAGTATCGGTTATTGGGTATATAGTGCATTACCTAAATTAGTCGATGCAGACGGGGTAGCAATCTTCTTTCCACAAATGTTAGGTGTGTTCTTAGCAGCAGCCATCTACGTCGTCTTGAAACAACCTAAAGCGTATGGAGACGATAAGAGTTGGAAAGCAACGATCGTCGGCGTCATTTTTAGTTTAGCCGCATTTGCTTATATATTTTCTGCAAACGCCAATGGGGTGGCGACTGCATACATCATTACACAAATGAATGTGGTAATTTCTACACTAGGTGGTATGGTCATTTTACATGAAAAGAAAAGTAAAAAAGAATTGAAATACACGTTGATCGGATTAGCCTTGATCGTCGGAGGAAGCATGATCACCGTGTTGATATAGAAAAAAACATAGTAAGACATTGAGAAATAAAATGTCTTACTATGTTTTATTTTGGTGTACTCAACCAGATATCTGTTTGTTTTAAAACAGCTTCGTTGAACCAGGCACCAAAACTTTGAACATAATTAAAATTACCACTGATAATAAATTCCACGCATTCATCATCCAAGACATTATAAAAGAAGTAACGATCTTCTTTATTTGAATAAACATCTTGATGATAGCTGATCATCCGATCGCGAAATTGATGCAAAGACTCTAATGATTCGTACTGAAGATAGAATTTAAGGACAACGGCACTTTCTATTACTCGATCGCTACCATCAAAGCTAGGTTTCGTTTTGAAAGAGAATTGAAGAAAATCTGACAGATCTTCTTCAGAAAATCGCCATTTTCCTCCAACTTTTGTTCCATGAAGTTTGCCTTCACGCAAATAATTGCGCACAGATCGAGTCGTTACTCCGAGTAGCTCGGCAAGTTGGTTAACTGAATAATACGGGCCCATCTTTTTTCCTTCTTTCACTTTTATTGTATATTAAAAATAACTATTACTAAGTAAATTTAGATCAATGATTTGTGAAACTAATTGACAATCGATTATATATAATCAATAAAAATAGCTGAAAAAGAAATCAAGGACATCTTTCATGTTATTATACTCAAAATAAAGTATGAAGACCATACGTTTTGAAGATTATTGTTATGTTTTCCTATATTTTCAAATAGTTATCAATAAATAAAAATACCAAGTAAATCATCAACTATCAATTTATTTCGAAAAATTGTACAAATTAAAGCACAGTATACATGTTCTTTCAAAAATAGCTGAAGTCTAATTAGGAAAATCAGCAGACTCTTAAATTTCCTCAGATTAGAAAAGATGAAACATGTAGGAAAATTATGTTTGAGTTCCTACATTTTCCTAACAAATATATTGACTTTTATATTAATAACGTTATACTAAAGTTAGGAAAAAAGAGATGATTTTTTCCTAATTGATGGAAAGGAGGAAAGTGATAGTTAGTCAACAAGAAGGAATCTATCTATGAAGGATGAATGACTCTATATTACGAATTGATGTTATACAATTGATATAGATGCTTCATAGATAAAACAAAGCTTACACCGTTCTTTTTTATTCTAGAAAACAAAGTTAGCACACTAAAAAACTCCCCTTTTTTATATAGACTAACTTTAGTTTCCTAAAAATTCCCTTATCTGCGAGGCAAATTACTTCGTCTATGGTTTGTCTCGCAGTAATCGATTGAATAAATCAACGATGTCAAGGCTTAAATCAGAATGATATAGTTTTTCAATACAATAATTCATACATTTTACATAACGTTTTGAATTGAAAGAAACTATCTATTCGCTTTTAAATGTTTAAAATCAAAGTAAATACAGGAATCAATCACCCAATTAGAATAAGGATACTGTTGTCTTTGAAATATAAATGCAAGGGTGAGAGATGATTATCGTTCCGTTCAAGTAGAGAAATTTTATTGTATTCGAATAGCTAGATACAAGGAGAGAAACCAATGAAGTTAAGCAAAGCAATCGCTTATGAAAAACTAGGTAAAACAATTTATTTATCAGCAGATGACGGAATCCTTCTATTGGAAAATGAAGTAACGACCTATATTTTCGAGCTTCTAAAGAAAGAACAGACCCTCACAGAGATCAAAGAAAAAGTGAAAGAAAAATTCAAGCAAATGAATGAGTATACAAAAGAAGTATCCGATTTATTTATTGAGAATTTTTTAGCGGATCTATTAAACCGAGCAATCATAGTGAAGTGAAGGTTTAAATACATTGTTGCATGTTTGATAATTCAACATCAAACAGCTCTACTTTTTGATATCCTGACATATTTTCTGGTATAGAAGATCTTGCAAAAAGCTTAAAGCTGTTTAATTTTGAGTTATCGAACGAAAATAGAATAATATCCTATCCATCGATCGCAAGTCAAACTTGCGGTCTTTTTTCATTTTGATAGAAGTGAAAAACAGGTTTGAAGATGATAGAAATAGGATATCCCTGTGCTTTTTTCTGTCATTTGAAAAACCTCTATGCTATATTGGAATAAATATGGTATATTTTACTTAAATAGAAATAGCGAGAAAAAATGGCTTTTCGGGAGATGGATCGAAGTATCTAGTCACATCCATTCATTTTTTATCATATAAATGATATCGGTTACATCGATAGTGCATATCTGTGCATCACGATCGTAACCATTTAGACGATAATTGAAAAAAAGATGCGTATTTTATTAAAAAGGATTGGTACTCAAAATCAATGAACAAGTCTAGTGAGGAGAAGACGGATATGGCGAAAAAAGTTGGGATTTTATCGATAGAAGGATATGTAAAAGGAGCAGAACGGTTGGTAGAACAGATTGCACTAGCTGCCCCTGAACAAGAAATCGAATTGCTAGCAATTAGTTACACCGAAGAACAAGTGATAGAAACAAAGTTGGGTCGAAATGCCAACAACTGGCATTTGTTTGATTGTTCGTATTTGAGTATGGTAACTAATCAAGCAAAGTATGAGTTTATACAATCATTAAAAAAAGATAGCTACGATTGCTTGATCGTCTTAGGTGGTACTACGAGTGTTGAGTTTGCAAATGAACTACGCAATCATGGATTTCCAGTAATCACTGTGCCAGTCTCAAACTATTTGGACTATCCGAGTGGTGACTATACAGTAGGCTCGGATACATTTATCAACGGAGTGACGAAAGTGATTGATCGAATCGTCGATACCGGACATTCTCACCAAAAAGTGACGTTTATCCAAATTGATGATACTCACAGTGGGAAAGTAACGAGAGAACTATCTTTGACGAATGAAATCGATGTTTGTATTGCCAGTGAATTTGATCTAACGACGAATAAAAAATATCTGTTGAAACATATGAGCAGTCATCCTATGTACTTTTTACTGAACCGCTCAGTTAGTTCGATCGAATCTTTTGTTGCAACATTTTGCCCCGCCTTATCAGACTATCGAAGCATTGTTTTAGACAATTTAGCGATTGGCCAGTCGATGGTCACTGCTTTTGATCGGATTGCTGTGATCAAGTTGGGACACGCGGTAACTCACTTGCTAGATGATGGGTGTTTGGATGCAGAACTATATTTCTCGAATGGGAAAGTGTTGCTTGAACAATCTCTCTATGATAAAAATACGGAGAAACAAATCGCGAAATAAACAGTGTAATACCTTCCTCACAAGATATCTAATTTATGATGAACCAAATCTTTTAGTGCTAAATGCAATCAACAAGTATAACGATCAGTAGCTATGAAAAAGTCTTAATTCAAAATGACATTTGAGTTAGGACTTTTTTTATTGTTATTTAGCAAAAGCATTAGATAAAAATTTTTATAAAATACTCTTTTATATATCTCCGTAACATGTTATTATATTTACACAAAACAGTTATTTTATGTTAGGTTGTATTCTTTTGCCGTATTTAGAAACAGTCTGGAATATTATAAATTTTAGATTTACTTTGAGCAAACGAGATTAATTTTTCTCACTTGCTTGTCAGATTTAATTTTGTTTTGTATAAAAAATATCTTGTTATTATATGGGGAGAAATGAAAAGATTTGGTTATCGTAAAAAATATGAATGGATCGGATTAGGTATGCAATTAGCATTAGTAGCGATCGGTTTGATCTATTACTTTTGTATCTATCGTTAGGGGAATGAAAAATGAAAATAATAGTAAAGAAACGTTTAAGTGGCGTTCCTCTTGAAAAAAGGAAGGACACCGCGCAAAAGGTTATTGAGAAACTAACACCACCGAAAAAAATTATATTACCAATGTCCATGCATCTTGGAAAACCTGCTAAAGTTGTGGTCAAAGTGGGTGATAAAGTGGCAATTGGTACAATCGTTGGTGAAAAAGACGGACTGATATCTGCCAATGTTCATAGTTCCGTTTCAGGAGTCGTCAAAAAAATTGAAAACCGGATGATCAATCATCAATCAACTAAGGTAGTTATCATAGAAAATGACTTCTCAGATCGCATCGAATCATTACATACAAAAAACAAAGAGTTACATAGCATAGTAGAAAATGCAGGAATCGTTGGTATGGGAGGTGCTGGCTTTCCAACGAATGTAAAGCTACAACCTAATGACGAACACCCTATCCATACTTTGATCATCAATGCGGCAGAATGTGAACCAGCTATTACCAGTGATCGACGATTGTTGATTGAAAAAACAGAAGAAATAATAAAAAGTATCCAACTTATTTTAGATACGTATCAAATTGAAAAAGCAATGATTGCGATTGAAAAATCATCAATGGAAACAATCGCCCATTTGCGTAAAAATTTGACCGACCCACGTATCCAGTTACATATACTCGGTGATCTATACCCACAAGGCGCAGAAAAATTAGTGATCAAACATGTATTATCTCAAGAAATTCCTAAGGATAAGCTACCTTTTGATTTAGGTGTGATCACACTAAATGTAGCGACCGTTCACAGTATTTTTATTGCTTCAGTCAAACAAATCGCTTCCGTAGAACGAGTTGTAACAGTCTCAGGAACACCAATCAAAGAAGGGAAAAATTTGTGCGTACGGATCGGCACACCAGTGGAAGCATTGATTGATGCTTGTGGTGGATTTACGTCCTCACCTCGTAAGGTGTTAAACGGTGGACCAATGATGGGCAAACTGATCCAATCATTAGACGAACCAGTGACAAAAACGACAAATCTGATTTTAGCATTATCTGAAAGGGAGGCAACGATTCCTGAGGAACAAATGTGTATCAAATGCAGTGAATGTGTAAATGCCTGTCCAGTCGGCTTACATCCAATCTTGATCAGCCAAGCATTTCGTCATCAAGATCTACAAACAGCTGAACAACTAGGTGCGTTAAATTGTTTGGAATGTGGTGCGTGCTCATTTATCTGTCCTTCAAAAATCGATTTATTAAAAGATATCAGAGCGGTTAAAAATCAGATCATGGAGGCAAAAAGATGAGTGAACGATATACAGGTAATGGAACGGTCAATGGGCCACATATCCGTAATGGGTGGACAAGTCAGTGGAAAATGAAACAAGTGTTGATTGCACTCTTATTTCCAACGACCGGCGCGCTTTATTTCTTCGGTTGGTATTCTTTGGTGATGATCACTACTAGTATTATCACTTGTGTGTTACTCGAAACACTTGTCCAAAAGGCGACCAAACAACCAGTTACGATCAATGATTTAACAGCTGTGATCACCGGTTGGCTCCTCGCTTTGACGTTGCCAACTAGCGCACCTTTGTGGACAGTAGTTATCGGAGATTTTATTGCTATTGTTCTTGTAAAGCATCTAGGCGGGGGATTAGGACGTAACTGGATCAATCCAGCAGTAGCAGCACGCGTACTACTAAAGCTCTTTTTATCTCCTTGGATCACTAATTGGATCGCCCCAGGACCAGATGCAGTCACGACTGTAACACCACTCGTAGCGCTCGGACACTTTTCTCGAGAAGTTAGTGTAACTACCCCCGAATGGTGGAAACTATTCTTAGGGATCGACTTAGGTGGACCAATGGGCGAAACGAGCAAATTGCTTCTATTAATCGCTGGCGGTTACTTGATCCTGCGAAAAATAATCAATCCATTGGTTCCTCTATTGACGCTAAGCGCATTTTATCTTGCGATTTTGATTTATAGCCAGTTCAATTTTGTTTTTGCCACAGCACATTTACTCAGTGGCGCATTGATCATGGCATCGGTCTTTATGGTTACAGACTATACGACTTCCCCTATGACAGACAAAGGAAAGTATTATTTTGCTATCGGTTGTGGTGTGGTTTGTGCCATTTTGAGAATCGTCTTAGATTTACCAGGTGGCATTGGAGTAGCGATTGTTGTCATGAATCTAGCGGTACCGTTCATTGATCAATGGACCATGCATCGAGTCTATGGTGAGAAAAGATTGAAGATAACTTCAATAATTGATAACAAATAGAACTGTCACCCGACTAGAGAAATTTAGTCGGGTATTTTAATATGTAGTTCTACTTAACTATCTTTTTGTGAAAGAAATCAAAAATTTCACCCATGAATGAAATTTTTGGTTGTAGAACGATTCATTTATTTGCTACTCTACAAGGGATATCGTTTGTTATTTTATCTTGTGTTGAAACAGAAAAAGTAACACTATTCCAAATGATAACGAAATACTTTCTATTTAGAATGATAACTAATCATGTCTAAATGAAAAAAGATTGGAGAGTCAAATGAATAAACTACAACTAAAAATGATGCTATGTTTTCTGGTTCTGTTTTTAATAAACCTACCAGTTAATGCAAAAGCTGAAGCAACGAATGAGTTAGTTGATCGAAAAAATTTTTCATCTCAACACACCGATTGGTTAGATGCAACAGATGTGACTATTTTTGGTGAGCATGCATTACAACATGGAAGCTTAGAAGATCAGTCAGATTCATTACAAAAAATTATCGATCGCACTAATTCTTTAACCAAACAGCTATATATTCCGGCTGGTACGTATATTATCAATAAAAATGTAGTGTTAAGAAGTGGCCTCAAGATCAGAGGAGAAGAAGAGAATCCAACAATATTGAAAAATGAAACAGGACAAAACGTTTATTTGTCAGATGAAAATTATCAGACGAGCCAAAATATTGAGATTCAGTTATTATTTTTCGACGGAGTAGGAATTTTTACACGTTTAGCAAATAATATCACCATCAATGATAATGTGTTTTATCATCCTGTCTCTTTGTACCCGATCAACTTACAGACGTCCAATGGGGCAACCATTCAGAACAATATCTTTATGAGAGACCATGACCATGCAACGCCAGATACAGAAAATCGTGCAATCTATATTGGTGGTTTTTCGACAGTTGGAAGATATGAATATATGGAAAATGTAGAGATTACAGATAATCTATTTGGATTACGGATCAATGAGTTAGAGGCAATCAAGAGCTTTAGCAATCCTGAAATCATCAAAACCATTGATCGTCTACAATCTGCGTTAGAGTCTAAGCAAATCGCTCTTGAACATAATGAACAAAACTATCTTTCTTGTGCTGTCAATTCATATAGTAATTCGAAAAATGTTTTGATAAAAAATAATTTCTTCCAGCAAATGTACGAGAATAAGGATCGATATGGTGTGGTGGGCGATCATGCCATTTATCTAAGAGGATCACAGAATGTTCAGGTTGTAGGCAATCACGTTCGTGGATTGCAAAATGGACCGTATGGTGGATTTAAATTCAAATCAGGACGTGACATCACGATCATGAATAATTATCTACGTAATACAGGTATTATTATGTACGAAACACCAGAATTCGGACTAGGTGATAGTTTTGCTCAAGGGCAAGTAGCTGAGTTATCGAATTGGTTAGTAGCAAATAACGTCTTTGATTTTAAAGAATGGCAGGATAAATACGCGATTGGGATAGAGTATAATCGGCATACTGGAAAAGACAATGTATTTAATGGGGTATTCATTGATAATAAATTTATCAATTACCACAATATTCCTGCTAACCGCAGAAGAGAGCTGCTGATCATGAATCAAGCTTCTGAAGGTTTTAAAGGAGAGACAACGTATGTTTCTGGCAATACACGTGATGACACGCCTGATCGTCAATTGAATGTTGAGTTTTGGTCCTCAGCAGAGTATGAAAAAATGCCAAAGGATTGGAGAAATTTGATTGATTCCACGCTGTATGACCAATATAAAGGAGCGGAAGTACCAATACAAGATGCTTTTCCTATTGGGCAGACGGTTGAGATTGTTTTAGGAGAATCATATGATCCGTTTGATTTTGTTGATCACACCCATACAGAAGAAAATGATCGCCCTGAAATCACTATTTTGAACCCTGAAGTTCTATCAAAGGTTGGTCAACACCAGCTAGAACTAATGCTTTTCTATCCAAATGGGCGAACAGTCCGTGCGATAGCAAATGTGACGGTTCTGTTTCAATAAAAAATTTTAGGTGGTCCCACAAACACGTTGAAACTTTTGGAGAAATTACTTTCTTCCAAAAGTCAGAAGAATTAGAAGCGTTTCTGCCAGATAAAGATTCAGAAGGAGTCATTTTATAAGAAATACTATGTTTGCAGGACCATTTTTGATTGAAAAGGCATTGCCAATGAACTTCGCTAAATAGGTGATTCTAACAAAAGAACAAACGTATGAAGTTGCTCATATTTTTTTGCATTAATAAAATAAACCAAAATTGGTTGCACATAAAAAAATAGCTCGTAAAAATCAAGAAACTGTTCAAGTTTTAGGATTTCACGAGTTATTTTTTTATCGATTTTTTAGCAGTCATATTTGTAACAAAAAATAAGCAGCAAGTAAGTAAAATGTTCCAAAAATGAATCCGCCACTATGATATACTTAAAAAAACAAGAGGTGAGACAATTGTTGGTAAACGTAGTTGAAAAAAACAAAAAGAACATCGTAGTGATTGAAATGGAAAATCATAAACCACTGATTTTTGATACTGCCTCTGCCTTAGATTTGGCAATGTCATTAAATTATCATTATCAAACAACTGATATCATTCTAAGGAAAGAAGCCATAATCAATGGATTTTATGATCTAAGTTCAGGAATAGCAGGAGAAATTTTGCAAAAATATATCAATTATGATATCCATTTAGCAATCATTGGTGATTTTAATGAAGGCAGTCAAGCGCTGAAGGATTTTATTCGAGAAGCAAACCAAGGGAATAATTTCTATTTTGTATCAACTTTTGAGGAGGCTGTGGACTGCTTGGGGAAATGATTGTTTTGAAAAATTATAAAAACTGAAGGAAGGATAGTAAATGAATAGTCAATTAATTATTTTGCGTGGCAATTCTGCAAGCGGAAAATCTACCATCGCATCAAAAATTAGAGCATCATTTCCTCGAGGAGAAGTGATGCTGATCGCTCAGGATGAAGTCAGATTAAACATCCTCAACGTAAAAGACCGCATAGAAAATCCTACGGCTGACTTGATCCAATCCATCGCATTATTTGGGCAAGGGAAATTTAAAATCATTGTGATAGAAGGGATACTAGGCAGTCATATTTATAAAGAGATGTTTGTTGAGCTAGTTACGAATTTTCAACAGAATGCGCATATTTATTACTTTGATATCCCTTTTGAGGAAACAGTGAATCGGCATAAAACAAGAGAGAAAAGTGTCCAATGGGGTGAAACAGTCATGAAAAAATGGTGGCTGGAAAAAGACTATTTGAGATTAGACAATGAAAAAACAATAACTGGTGATATGTCAGAAGAAGAGATTCTCGAAATGATCTTAAAAGACCTCGTAAAATGTAATAGTTAGTTATGTAGTATAACTAAAAATAATCCATACTTTATAATTTTAGAAGGTAAATAATTTGAGCCAGAACAAAGAGAAGAATATTAGAATATAGTTAATAGGATAGAATTCAGAACTTTTGCGTATATTTATAGAAAGCCATTTAATCAAAAGGTCGCTCGCTCATACGTTCCTTAAAGCTTATCAACAGTGTAATTTTGGAGAAAACTGATGAAAGTAGTTGAGAATAAAAAAATACAGGTTTGAACTTATAGACTAAAAGAAAAGAGTGGACAAATGAAAAAAATGTTTTTGATAAGTCAAGTTCTATTAGGTGTTAATACGTTTATGTTGATTGTAATGCCCTTTATTTTGAGTGTATTGAGTAACTTATTTCCTAAATTTGTTGATAGTGATATTGTATTATCATGTATAGGGTTTTCGCTGTTGGGAATATATATTACTGCTCCGTTTGGTGTAATCATGTTAGTGGTATATACTCTATATCTTTGGTACCAAGAAAAAAAGAAAGATCGTTCTAAAACTACTTAATTAGCTGAGGAGTTAAGTAAGGATAAATGACAAAACTAGAAAAATAAGGGAGTGATTTTTGTAAAACATTTATCCTATCGTTAAAAAGACATTTTAATATCCTTCGAAAATTGATTAACAATGCTTGTAAAGGTACATATGATGACTAGAAACTTAGAGGAATTGGAGGGAAAATTAAAAGACTGAAAAAGAACAAGTACAGCAAATCGTAAACAGCGTAAATAATTAGTGAAACATAGCTCGGGTCGTAGAAAAAGTTATTGTTGCTCAAAGTGTTATAACGTCAGTACGAGGTAAAGCATTAGCTGGAGAGTCATTATAGAAAATTTAGATGTAGTATCCGAAAAAGACTATTTTTTTTACATAAACTTTTGACAGTAGATATGAAGAAGGGATTAGGTAAGTAAAAGTGATATATTTAGAGGCTCGAATACTCTTATGTTTCTTAAGTCTCATGTTTTTCAGTATAGGTATCAATTTTTTATTGAAAATAAAAAAATAGTACGAAAAAATCTTGATAAAGGTTTATCAAGATCTGATTATACGAAGGCAGAAACTTATTTAACTAAATATAGGTTTTATGTATATTTAGGATTTTATACTCTTGTACTTAACTTAATATTATTACGTTTTAACTAATAATAAGCATTTTTTATTATTCTAGTTAAGATTCGTCCTTAGACAAACGATTAAATTTATTAAATACATGATAAGTAACGAAAAATTGGAAATGAGGTGTTTTATGTTTAAGAAAATTCGAAACATAAGTATAGTGTTGTTTATAATAAATTTGTTTATATTAGTAGTTGTTCCAATTGTATTTTCGGTTATTTTTAAAATTTCTCCTCATTTAGATCCAAGTCCAAATGGCTTAGGTGTTGTGCCACTACTAGCTGTAATTTTAGGTGTATTTTTTGTGAGAGTAACTGGTCCTATTATGTTTATTATGCTGCTGATCGATATAGCTTGTAATGTAAATGTAAAAAATAGTCTTTAAAATCAGTTGTCGGAGTAGAAATATGTGTTAGATACTTGAAATGCAATTTATACATATTAAAAAAAATGTGAAATTGATTCATGACTATATAGAAAAAGCGACTAAAATTTCAAGTATTAAGAATTGGCAGTCTATGATTTGAGTCTGCTAAATATTTTTATTCGATTATTTAGCAAACAAAAATATAATTCAATTGGTTAAGACTTTGAATAATGAAAAGGTATTTATTTTATGAAAATTCTTGTAAGAGGTGATTTTGTAAAATGATAGATCAAGATCCTTTTGTGCTTAAAGTTGGTTGGAGAGAATCAATAAAAATGATATTTTTTGGAGTATTATTGATAACTCTTACAATAGCCGGACTTATATGGCTCTTTTACCCTTTTTTTAGTGCTGAAGATACATGGGATATGCTGGTTAATAGTATCTTATTTTTAGTAATAGTTTTAACTGGAGTACCATTTTTAGTATATTTAATAAGTGTCCTTTCATTTGGTTTAGTAAGTACAGGATTTTACAACATTGTAAGATTAAAAAAATATGATGGATTGATTTATAGGTTAGATGAAGATGGGTTAGCATATTTTGAAAACAACAAGTATCATTTGAAAAAATGGAATGAAATATCAGATGTAGGCTCTTTTAAGCAAGAAGATACGGAAAATAAAGTACTTTATAAATATGAAATCAAGTTTACAGATGGAACGACTCATGAATTTGATTTAAGAGGGAAATATCCTACGAAGGAATTTAAAGGCGTCATTGAACGTTATTGGTTATTTTACAATCATTGATGGGTGTTTTATGGTCTCGATAAGTAGATGATTCTACATTAGGGTATATGATTTTAAACAGAATGAAATAATGAACTTTCAAAAGCTATTCTATCCGAGTAATCATGAAAACCACACTGGAAATTTACAGCCAAGTCTCCACGACAACTAAAGAAAAAATAATCCAAGAAATCGATTCTTGGATTTTTTAGTGGATTTGTTTGTTAAATACGTTTAGTATGCGTATATAAGAGGTCGTGAAAGTGCCGGTTAGCTCCGATGATAATAAGAAAGCAATTTTCGAAACAGCTTTTCATGTTTTGAAAATTGCTAGCTTATTTCAAGGAGTTGGCACTTGAACACCGTTTAAAGAGTGGTCGAAAAGCAGTACGACTTTTTGACGTAAGGAGAAAGAAAATCAAATGAAAGAAACAAACAAATCCGCAGAACATAAGGTTTCTGCTTATATCCATATCCCGTTTTGTGAGCATATCTGTTATTACTGTGACTTCAATAAAGTGTTTCTTGAAGGTCAGCCGGTCGATGAGTATGTGGAGATGCTGTTAAAAGAAATGGCGATTATGATGGCGCGCCGTCCATTCAATGAGTTGGAGACTTTGTATGTTGGTGGTGGGACACCGACTTCGTTATCGGCGAAGCAGCTAGATCGGTTACTGTCTGGCGCAAGAGAGATTTTACCTTTTAATGAAGGAAAAGAATTTACGGTTGAAGCGAATCCGGGTGATTTGACGAGAGAAAAGTTACAAGTTATGAAGAATTACGGAGTAAATCGTTTATCAATGGGTGTCCAAACGTTTGATAATCGTTTATTAAAAAAGATTGGGCGAAAGCATACGGCAGAAGATGTCTATGAAACGATGCGTTTTTTAGAGGCGGAAAATTTCTCGAATGTCAGCATTGATTTGATTTATGCGTTGCCTGGACAGACGTTAGAAGGCTATCGTGATACATTGGAGCGGGCATTAGCACTAGACTTGCCACACTATTCCTTATATTCATTGATTTTAGAGAACAAAACGATGTTCATGAATTGGGTTCGGCAAGGGAGATTGCAGCTGCCGGATCAAGAGACGGAGACTCGGATGTTTGAAGAAACGATCGAGGCGATGGAGAAACATCAACGTCATCAATATGAAATCAGCAACTTTGGCTTAGCTGGTCACGAATCGCAACATAATTTGATGTATTGGAATAATGACCATTACTTCGGATTTGGTGCAGGAGCAAGTGGTTATTTGGACCATACTCGGTATCGCAACAAGGGGCCGATCCAACATTATTTACGTCCGTTACGTGAAGGTGAATTGCCTGTTTTGGAAAAAGAAGAGTTGTCACGAAAGAATCAAATCGAAGAAGAGATGTTTCTTGGGCTAAGAAAAAAAGTGGGCATTGAAAAGCAACACTTTTTAGCACGTTATGGCCAATCGCTTGAATCGTTGTATCAATCTGTCCTTGACGAATTAGTGGAGGAAGATCTATTAGTGAATGAAAAGGATCGAGTGTATTTGACACAAAAGGGAACTTTTTTGGGGAATAATGTATTCGAGCGGTTTTTATTGGATAAAGAGTTGCCGAGTGTTTAATTGATTGTTTAAATTTTTTATAACCGATAGATAAAAAAACAAATTTACTAAGTGTTTTACGGAGAGAAAGCTTGATTTTAAGGGGATTTGAGTCAATCATTAATTGGTTAGCACTCTGTATGTTAGAGTGCTAAAAAAGTGGGTTCTTTTCCTTGACACTTTTTGGTCTTCTTGCTATATTTATAAGTGGGTTAGCACTTAGAAGATAAGAGTGCTAATGAGAGGTGAGAAAGATGTTGACACAGCGACAAAGTGATATTTTACGTCTGATCATCCAAAACTATACGAGTAGTGGGGTGCCCGTTGGTTCCAAAACGTTAATGGCGGAAGGAGTCGAGGCAAGTCCAGCGACGATCCGTAATGATATGAAGGCTTTAGAGGATGAGGGTCTTTTATTGAAGACACACTCTTCATCTGGACGTATACCGTCTGCGCTGGGTTATCGTTACTATGTGGATCATCTCTTACGACCTGCTCGTGTAGCAAATGATGATTTGCACCAAATTCGACAGTCTTTAAACAAGGAATTCCATGAAATCAACGAAATCATCAAGCAATCAGCTGAGATCTTATCTGAGTTGACTAGTTACACTACTTTTTCGTTAGGACCCGAGATTAAAGATCGCCGTTTGACCGGTTTTCGCATCGTACCATTGAATAGTCGTCAGGTCATTGCGATCGTGGTGACAGACAATGGAAATGTGGAAAGTCAGGTTTTTACTCTTCCTGAAAACTTAGGTAGTCAGGACTTAGAGAAGATGGTTCGTATTGTCAATGATCGTTTGGTCGGTGACCCGTTAGTGACCGTATACAATAAGTTGCGTACGGAGATTCCGATGATCTTACATAAGTATTTCCAAACGACAGAAGGGATGTCTAATCTCTTCGACACAGTTTTGAGTCATGCGTTTGAAGATAAAGTTTATGTAAGTGGCCAAATGAATCTGCTAAATTATGAACCACTGCAAGATGTGGATCAGTTCAAGTCAATGTTTTCATTTATGACAGATACTTACGAACTGACACAGATGATCGTACCGATGGATAGTAAGATACACATCAAGATCGGTTCGGAGTTAGGCAATGATCTATTGCAAAATATGAGTATGATCCAAGCGAGTTACGAAATCGTTGGCCATGGACGTGGGACGATTGCATTGCTCGGACCAACTAGTATGCCTTATTCAAAAATGTTAGGCCTCGTGGATGTCTATCGAAAAGAATTGGCGTACAAGCTTGCTGATTATTACCGCACGCTTGACCGTTCGGATTTTTAACAATCGAAAAAGTGACTGATCGTTCTTTTTCGAACTGAGCGATCAAGCATCTGACTGAATAAGGAAAGGAAGACTGCATCATGAAAGAAAACCAGGAAGAATTAGATCAGGAATTGAATGATACGCAGGTTGATCCAGAAACAGAAGAAGTTGAAGTTTCAGAAGAGGAAGAAATAAACGAACTTGCGAATCTCCAAGCTGAATTTGATGAAATGGAAGATAAGTTTTTACGTGCACGAGCAGAAATCGCTAATATGGCGAATCGTGGTAAAAACGAACGTGAGCAACTGCAAAAATACCGCTCACAAGATTTAGCGAAAAAATTGTTACCTTCGATCGACAACTTGGAACGTGCATTAGCGACAGAAGTTTCGGATGAACAAGGCGCAAGCTTGAAAAAAGGTGTCGAGATGGTACTTGAAAGTTTAAAACATGCGTTGAAGGAAGAAGGGATCGAAAAAATCCCTGCAAAAGGAGAACCTTTTGACCCGACATTGCATCAAGCAGTTCAAACGGTACCGGCAACGGATGATTTACCGGCTGATACGATCGTTGAAGTGCTACAAGAAGGATATAAATTACATGACCGCGTATTGAGACCAACAATGGTCATCGTCGCACAATAAAGTCATGATGGAATAGAAACAAACAACTTTGTAATAAGATAAGGAGACGTTTATTATGAGTAAAATTATCGGTATTGACTTAGGTACAACAAACTCAGCAGTAGCTGTATTAGAAGGAAACGAAGCAAAAATCATTGCAAACCCAGAAGGAAATCGTACAACACCTTCTGTTGTGTCATTTAAAAATGGTGAGATCCAAGTAGGGGAAGTAGCAAAACGTCAAGCAGTGACAAACCCTAACACGATTTCTTCAATCAAACGCCACATCGGTGAAGCTGGTTATAAAGTAGATGTTGAAGGTAAATCATATACACCTCAAGAAATCTCAGCAATGATCTTACAATACATCAAAGGTTTTGCCGAAGACTATCTAGGTGAAAAAGTAGAAAAAGCAGTTATCACTGTTCCTGCTTACTTCAATGATGCACAACGTCAAGCAACAAAAGACGCTGGTAAAATCGCTGGATTAGAAGTAGAACGTATCGTTAACGAACCAACTGCGGCAGCACTTGCTTATGGTTTAGATAAAACTGACCGCGATGAAAAAATCTTAGTATTTGACCTTGGTGGTGGTACATTTGACGTATCGATCCTTGAATTAGGTGATGGCGTATTCGATGTATTATCTACTGCTGGAGACAACCATTTAGGTGGGGATGACTTTGACAACAAAATCATCGATCACATGGTTGCTGAATTCAAAAAAGAAAACGGCATTGATCTAGGTCAAGATAAAATGGCTTTACAACGTTTGAAAGATGCTGCTGAAAAAGCGAAAAAAGATCTTTCAGGTGTTTCAAGTACTCAAATCAGCTTGCCATTTATCACAGCAGGCGATGCAGGTCCATTGCATTTAGAAATGACATTGACTCGTGCGAAATTTGATGAATTGACAGCTGATCTAGTAGAACGTACAAAAGTTCCTGTACGTCAAGCATTGAAAGATGCTGGTCTATCTCAATCAGAAATCGATGAAGTTATTCTAGTTGGTGGTTCAACTCGTATTCCTGCAGTTGTTGAAGCTGTAAGAAAAGAAACAGGTAAAGAACCAAATAAATCAGTAAACCCAGATGAAGTTGTAGCAATGGGTGCTGCGATCCAAGGTGGCGTTATCACTGGTGATGTGAAAGACGTTGTTTTACTAGACGTAACACCTTTATCTTTAGGTATTGAAACAATGGGTGGCGTATTTACAAAATTGATCGATCGTAATACAACGATCCCAACAAGTAAGTCACAAGTGTTCTCAACAGCTGCGGATAATCAACCTGCTGTAGATATTCATGTATTGCAA
The DNA here is from genome assembly GCF_017316305.2 of Enterococcus sp. DIV1094. Lineage (NCBI taxonomy): Bacteria > Bacillati > Bacillota > Bacilli > Lactobacillales > Enterococcaceae > Enterococcus > Candidatus Enterococcus mangumiae. The sequence continues at coordinate 3,039,182 of NZ_CP147250.1, read as the reverse complement.
GGGGAACGCCCAATGGCTGCGGACAACAAAACATTAGGTCGCTTCCAATTGACAGATATTCCAGCTGCACCACGTGGTATCCCACAAATCGAAGTAACATTTGATATTGATAAAAATGGTATCGTGAATGTATCTGCAAAAGATCTAGGTACACAAAAAGAACAAAAAATCACGATCAAATCTTCTTCAGGTTTAACAGACGAAGAAATCGAACGTATGGTAAAAGATGCTGAATCAAATGCAGAAGCAGATAAAGCACGTAAAGAAGAAGTTGATCTACGCAACGATGTCGATGCATTACTATTCTCAGTTGACAAGACTTTGAAAGAATTAGAAGGTAAAGTTGACGAAGAAGAAGTGAAAAAAGCGGAGGCAGCTCGTGATGAATTGAAAGCTGCTGTAGAAGCAAACAACATCGAAGAAATGAAAACAAAACGTGATGCATTGAATGAAATCGTGCAAAACTTGACAGTTAAATTATATGAACAAGCTGCACAACAACAAGCGCAAGAAAATCCTGAAGCAGCACAAGGCGGAGCGGATGATGTCGTAGATGCTGATTTTGAAGAAGTCGATGACGACAAAAAATAATCAGTTCATGTAGTTTCACCTAAAGAGGTCAAGTCCCGCTTTAGAATAAGCCGAAGAATTCGAAAATAGCTTCTCATATTTTCGCGATTCTTCGGCTTATTTCCGAGGGGAGAATTTAGTTTGAGTATTGAAGCATCACTAGTGTAAAGGAATAAGTCATCAGTTGTGGATTTTCTTTGGATCAAGGAGAGAAATACTTTCTTTTCTTCATGCCATAGAAATCAATGATCGATTTTTTCTTCTTTAGTCGATACTTCAAAATTTCCGGTTTTTGTTTCGATCAAAGTGTGATATGATAACAAACGACGTGGAAATGAAGAGAACCAATAGGAGGAAAGCCTATGGCAACAAAACGTGATTATTATGAAGTCTTGGGGCTGTCAAAGGGAGCTTCAGAAGACGAAATTAAAAAAGCATATCGAAAGTTATCAAAGAAATACCATCCAGATATCAATAAAGAGCCGGATGCTGATGAAAAATTCAAAGAAGTTTCAGAGGCTTATGAGATTTTAAGTGATCCGCAAAAACGTGCAGCTTACGATCAATACGGACATGCCGGAACTGATCCGAATTACGGCGCAGGCGGTGGCGGATTTGGTGGTTTTGGCGGCTTCTCTGGTGGAGGCGCTGGCTTCGGTGGATTTGAAGATATTTTTGATTCATTTTTCGGCGGTGGCGGAAGATCAGTTGATCCTAATGCCCCTCGACAAGGAGCGGATCTCCAATATACGATCAATTTATCATTTGAAGAAGCAATATTTGGTATTGAAAAAGAAATCAAATACAATCGTGAAGAGATTTGTCATACATGTAGTGGGAATGGTGCAAAACCAGGAACACAACCGACGACTTGTCATAAATGTCATGGTTCAGGTACGATCAATGTGGAACGTCAAACACCGCTTGGTCGTGTGATGAGCCGTCAAACTTGTGATGTTTGTCGTGGTACTGGGAAAGAAATCAAAGAACCATGTCCGACTTGTCATGGCTCTGGTCATGAGAAAAAAGCACATACGGTCAAAGTCAATGTACCAGCCGGTGTGGAAGAAGGACAACAAATGCGTTTAGCTGGTCAAGGCGAAGCGGGTGAAAATGGTGGACCGTTTGGCGATCTGTATGTAGTCTTCCGAGTAGAAGAAAGTGATATCTTCGATCGTGATGGTTCAGAGATCTATTACGAATTGCCATTAAGCTTCGTGCAAGCAGCACTAGGTGATGAAGTCCAAGTACCAACTGTGCATGGGGATGTCAAATTGAAGATCCCTGCGGGTACGCAAACGGGAACCAACTTCCGCTTACGTGGCAAAGGAGCTCCACGATTGCGTGGCGGATCAACTGGCGATCAACATGTACGCGTGAAATTGATTACACCTAAGAACCTCAATGAAGAACAACGTGACGCCTTACGAGCGTTTGCTAAAGCTGGCGGCATGCATGTTCAAGAGCAACAAGAAGATGGTTTTTTTGATAAGGTAAAAGATGCTTTTGGTGGAAAAAAGCGTAAATAAATAAAAAAGATAGACGTTTATACGTCTATCTCAGATTGTAGACAAAGTACTTATTTATAGTGCTTTGTCTTTTTTTATACGTTAAAATAAAACTATGAATTGGAGGTGTAACCCGATGCTCTCAAAACAAGATATGAGTAAGCGTGCACAGATGGGCTTTTTTGCTCTTGAGGACTTAGTTCCCCAAGACCATTTATTACGACAAATGGATCAGTTTATTGATTTTTCTTTTATTTACGATTTGGTAAAAGATAAATATGATGAAACCCAAGGACGGCCAAGCTTAGATCCCGTTCTTCTGATTAAGTTACCGATGATTCAATACTTTTTTGGTATTAAAAGCATGAGACAAACCATCAAAGAAATTGAAGTGAACAACGCGTATCGATGGTTTTTGGGGTTAGGGTTAGAAGATGCAGTTCCTCATTTTTCTACATTTGGTAAAAACTATACGAGACGGTTCAAAGGAACCACTACGTTTGAACAAATCTTTTATGAGATTTTAGCACAATGTATGACGGAAGGAATCGTTGATACCTCTGAAATTTTTATTGATGGGACGCATATTAAAGCACATGCGAATCGAAACAAGAAAGAATCCGTCGAAGTGATGGATCAAGCCTTCTTTTATACGGAAAAATTGACAAAAGAAATTGAAAAAGATCGAGAAAAACGCCTAAAAAAGTCCTTAAAAGAAACAAACGCAGGAACTAAAATGGCCATGAAAAAAACAAGTACTACTGATCCCGAAAGTGGTTGGTTTCATAAAGGTGAGCATAAAGAAGTTTTTGCATATAGCGCACAAGTGGCATGTGATAAAAACGGCTGGATACTAGGTTATACGACCCACCCAGGAAACTTACATGATAGTCGTACGTTTATTTCTTTATTTAAAAAGCTCAAAGGAGCTTTTACTTTAGATAAATTGATTATGGATGCTGGGTATAAAACGCCAGCAATCGCACAATTACTTCTCGAAGAAAATCTGACCCCTGTTTTCCCTTATAAGCGACCAATGACGAAAGCGGGCTATTTCAAGAAGAACGACTATGCCTACGATGAATACTATGATTGTTATATCTGTCCTAATGATAAGATCCTCTCTTATTCGACAACCAATCGAAAAGGATATTTAGAATACAAAAGTAATCCAGAAGAATGTAAAAATTGTCCTGTTCTATCTACTTGTACAAATTCAAAAAATCATACAAAAGTCATCACCAGACATATTTGGGCGAAAGCAATCGAACGATGTGAGGAAATACGTCATCAAAGAAGTTTTAAAGACCTATATAGAAAAAGAAAAGAAACAATTGAACGAATTTTTGGTACAGCAAAGGAATTTCATGGATTACGTTATACGAATCAAATAGGAATAGAAAAAATGCACATGAAAATTGGGCTTACTTTTGCCTGTCTAAATATGAAAAAACTAATAAAAATCAAAAAAGGGCGAGCAGGAAAGGTGTGTTTTTCTTTAGAAAAACAAAGAAATTTCTCTTTTATTCTTAAAATCGTACATATAAAAAAGACAAACCTCATTTTTACATAAGGTTTGTCTACAATCTGAGATAGACGTTTATACGTCTATCTTTTTTTATCAAATTGAAGGAGTCAAAAAATTAAAATAAAAGTTATCAAAATTCTCAATGATGCTATCTTTTCTCAGTTCTTTCGCAGAGAATAATTGACGATTTTTACCATATGGATCAATTGCGATGATCATACCGATATTCGCTCGTGTGGCTGCTAAAAGTCCTGAGTATGCATCTTCGATGACGAGGCAATCTTTAGGTTCAAGTGCTAATTTTTGTGCTGCTTTTATAAAGATATCAGGTTGTGGTTTACCTGGAAAAGTACCATCATCATAAACGACCTTATCGAAAGAAAACCAATTGGACAAATTAAAAATCTCGAAATAAAATTCGACATTTTCTTTAACTGTCGCGGTAGCGATCGTAATAGGTATATTTTGTTCGTTCAATATATCTAAGGTCGCAATCAAGCCATCAGTGAGGACTAGCTCTTCAGGTTTTTCTAAACAAAGGCTACGATAATGAGCTTCTTTTTCATACGATAAATTTGCTATTTCATCCGTTGTTAAAGTAGGAGATATAAAATAAGCTAATATTTCACTATTTGTTCGACCATGTATGTTTTTAACGATATCTTCGTCAGAAAGTTCTTTTTTTGAATAACGATGAATCATTCGAATCCATGCGGCTTCATGAAGATGTGAATCTTGGAACATTGTTCCATTAAAATCAAAAATAATTCCTTTCATAAGTTCACTCCTAAACTTCATTTTCTAGTGTTTCTGAGATTTTGATTTGAACATATTGAGAATAGTGCTCTTTCACATGTTCTTTGATATTAGTGTCAGTAATCAGTAAATTAAAATCATGTAATTTATAAAAGATATAAAAATCATCACGATTGAATTTTTGATGATCCACTAACAAAAATTTATTTTTCGAATGATTGAGGGCAATCTGTTGTGCTTCGCCTTCTTCAGTACTGTAGGTTGAAATAGCTTCATTATGGACACCATTTGCACTGATAAAGGATTTAGTAAATTTAAGTTTTCTTAGAGTGTCGTTGGTGATCGGACCAACAAAGGCTCCGGTATTTTTTCGGAAGTCACCTCCGACCAACAAAATTTCAGGTACTTCTGCTTGAGCAAGAACTTCAAAAACGGCGTAATTGTTCGTAATGATCCGCAGTTTACGATGGATCAAGTGAGATGCTAATAACTCGATCGTAGTTCCTGGGCCTAAAAAAATTGTGTCTCCTTCGTCGATCAGTTGAGCAGCACTCACGGCAATTTGTTGCTTCTCTTTGATTTGCATGACTGATTTTTCTGTATGTGACAATTCTTGATCAAGTGTATATGTTAGGCTTTGCGCACCTCCATGGATACGAAGCAGTTTTCCTGATTTTTCTAATTCATCTAAGTCCCGACGAACAGTCATATCAGAGACATTTAATTGTTCGATGATTTCATTGACTGTCAGTATTCCTTTTTTATTGACCATTTCACTAATCATCAGTAAGCGCTCTCTTTTTAGCATATCATCACTCCTAATTCATGATTAATCTATCATAAAGTATAACACGAGTCAACAGAAACAAACACGTATAAACATTAACAATCATATAAACAAACATAAAAACACATAGAAATACTAAAATGTGCTTTTTTATGATTGAAAATGTTCGTTATTGTTGACAAATGTTTTGAATGCGATTACAATTCGTGTTGTCATATAAATAGCATAAAAGAAGGTAGGGGAAGAAATGCTAAAATTACCGAAAGATTTCATCTTTGGCGGTGCAACAGCGGCATATCAAGTAGAAGGTGCAACGAAGGAAGGCGGAAAAGGTGAAGTTGCGTGGGATGAATTTTTAGAGAGGCAAGGAAGATTCAGTCCAGATCCAGCAAGTGATTTTTATCATCAATATGAAAAAGATATTGAATTATGTGAGAAGTTTGGGGTGAACGGGTTACGCTTATCGATTGCCTGGAGTCGTATCTTTCCAGAAGGTACTGGTAAAGCCAATGAAGAAGGTGTTGCTTTTTACCATAAAGTTTTTGCTTCATGCGAGAAACATGGTGTAGTGCCTTTTGTGACACTCCATCATTTTGACACACCAAAAGTTTTATTCGATCAAGGAGATTTTTTGAACCGAAATAATGTAGAAGCGTTTGTTGAATATGCTAAATTTTGTTTTGAGGAATTTAAAGAAGTTCGGTATTGGAGTACTTTCAATGAAATTTATCCGGTAGCAACGAATCAGTATCTACTAGGAATATTCCCTCCCGGTATTACCTATGATTTTACAAAGATCATTGCTTGCCTACACAATATGATGTATGCGCACGCAAGAGTAGTGAATTTGTTCAAAGACAATGGGTATGAGGGGGAAATCGGTGTTGTTCATTCCTTAGAAACTAAATATCCAGCATCTGAATCTGAGGAAGATCAACATGCAGCTTTTTTAGATGATGCATTATCGATTCGTTTTCTATTAGATGCCACTTATTTAGGCTATTATTCAAAAGAAACACTTTCGGCACTTGTTGAGATTTGTGAAGCAAATGGAGCAAGCTTTGACTTTCCTGAAGAAGACTTGATAGAAATGAAACGTGCATCCGATCGCAATGATTATTTAGGGATAAATCATTACCAGTGTCACTTTGTCAAAGCGTATCATGGAGAAAATGCGATTCATCATAACGGGACTGGAGACAAAGGAACTTCAGTTTATAAAGTCAAAGGTATTGGTGAACGGATTTATAAAGAAGGGATTCCAAGAACTGATTGGGATTGGTTGATCTATCCTGAAGGGCTATATGATTTATTGCTACGGATCAAGAAAGATTATCCCCACTACAATAAAATTTATATTACTGAAAATGGGATGGGGTTCAAAGACCAATTCGATGACGGCGTGATCATGGACCAACCACGGATCGACTATTTAAAAGTCTACTTAGAATCGTTGAGTCAAGCAATTTCTGATGGTGTCAATGTGAAGGGATATTTTTTATGGTCACTAATGGATTTATTTTCTTGGTCAAATGGCTATAACAAACGCTATGGGCTATTCTATGTCGATTTTGAAACGCAAAAACGCTACCCGAAAGAATCAGCCTATTGGTATAAATTTGTGAGTGAAACAAAGACAATCATTTAAGTTGGAGGAATGAAAGATGAATAAAGAAGAGTTACAAATGTTAGGTTTTGAGATCGTGGCATACTCAGGAGATGCACGAAGTACATTATTAACATTATTAAGGGAAGTTCGTCAAGGCAAGTTTGATCGTGTAGAAGAAGCGCTGAAGGATGCAGATGAAAACTTGACGTTGGCGCACAATTCACAAACTAAAATCTTGGCTGAAGAAGCTTCGGGTAAAGACATGGATATGGGGTTTATTTTTATCCATGGACAAGATCACTTGATGACTACTCTATTGCTAAGAGATTTGATCCAAGATTTTATTGAGCTTTATAAAACAAATAATCACTAGGAGTGAAAAGCATGAATGGGATTATCAAGCAAATCGAAAAGGGTAAACCAATCTTTGAGAAAATCTCACGTAATATATATTTGGGTGCAGTAAGAGATGGTTTTTTAACAGCGATGCCAGCGATTTTATTTTCAAGTATCTTTATCTTGATTGCGGCAGTCCCTGAGATTTTTGGTTTTCAGTGGCCTGAAGATGTATCGACATGGTTGTGGAAGATCTACAATTATTCGATGGGGGTTGTCGGCATTTTAGTATCCACAACTACTGCACGCTGTTTGGCTGAATCGATGAACCGAAGAATGCCAAAAAACAAAATCATTAATACTACCTCAGTGATGTTGGCTTCTTTAGTTAGTTTCCTTTTATTGAGTGTCTCACCGATCGAAGGTGGTTTTTCTACAGAATATATGGGAACAAAGGGTTTACTGGCTTCGTTTATCGCCGCATTTATTACCGTTAATATTTATAAATTTTGTGTTCGAAAAGACATCACGATCAAGATGCCAAAAGAAGTGCCTGGAACGATTTCTCAAACATTCAGAGATATTTTTCCGTTTTCCTTTTCTGTATTTGCGGCAGTGTTGGTCGATCTAGCTGCGCGTAGTTTTTTTGGAATTTCGTTTGCAGAAGCAATCATCACATTATTGCAACCATTGTTTACTGCTGCGGATGGTTATTTAGGAATTGCTGTGATATGGGGAGCAATGGCATTTTTCTGGTTTGTCGGAGTGCATGGTCCATCAATTGTTGAACCTGCGATTGCCGCAATTATTTATGCGAATGTTGAAACAAACTTACAGCTGTTCAATTCAGGAGAACAAGCTTCTCACGTATTGACTGTTGGTCTAGGAAATTTCGTGGGAACGATGGGTGGCACTGGTGCAACATTAGTTGTTCCATTTATCTTTTTGTTGTTTGCGAAATCGAAACAATTAAAAGCAGTGGGGAAAGCTTCCGTGATTCCAGTCAGTTTTGCAGTGAATGAGCCATTATTATTCGCCGCACCAATGATTTTAAATCCTTATTTCTTTGTTCCGTTTTTAGTGACTCCGATTGTAAACGTTTGCTTGTTTAAGTTTTTCGTTGATGTGTTTGGGATGAATAGCTTTATGTATGTCTTACCTTGGGCAACGCCGGCTCCAATTGGTTTAGTTTTAGGGACAGGGATGGGGGTCTTAGCTTTTGTATTAGCTGCCCTGTTGATTCTCGTAGACTTTGCAATTTATTTCCCGTTTTGTAAGGCATATGATGCGACTTTAGTTGACCAAGAAGCGCAACAAGCGGAGAAAGTAGAGTCGGAAGAAAACGAAACGAAAGTGACTGTTACAATTCCAAGTAACCAAGTTCTTGCAACGGAGAATGCTGATTTAGTGGAAACAGGAAAGGAAATTAACGTATTAGTTTTATGTGCAGGTGCAGGAACGAGCGCAATGCTTGCCAATGCCCTGAAAGAAGGTGCAAAAGAATTTCATGCACCAATCAGTGCCTTAGCAGGTGCTTACGGCTCTCATTATGAAATGATGGCAGATTTTGACATGATCGTTTTGGCGCCACAAGTCCAATCTTACTATGAAGACATTAAGGAGGATACAGATCGTTTAGGTATCAAATTGATTGCTACAAAAGGTGCAGAATATATTGGTTTGACTAGAGATCCTGAGAAAGCGGTAAGGTTTGTTTTAGATCAATTTTAAATCAAAGGAGAGATCGTAGGATGAACAAAGTTAAGGGTTGGCTTGTGTTGGTCATAGGGTTGCTTGTGTCATTAGCAAGTCTCATATTCGGAACAAATCAAGGGGAGGCGAAAGAATTGATTCGCGGAGCAGATGTTTCGATTTTAGCTGATATGGAAAAATCCGGAGCGTCTTATTACGAAAATGGTGTAAAAAAAGATGCCTTGCAAATTTTAAAAAATAATGGGGTCAATTATGTTCGTTTGCGATTATGGCAAAACCCACATGATGAGCAGGGAAATTCTTACGGTGCAGGCACAAATGACTTGAAAACAACGATTGCTTTGTCAAGACGCGCAAAAAATTTAGGGTTAAAAGTGTTACTTGATTTTCATTATAGTGATTTCTGGGTCGATCCAGGCAAACAAAATGTCCCTAAAGCGTGGAAAGAGTATAATTTTGAACAACTTGACACGGCCTTATATGATTATACGAAAAGTGTTTTGACGGAGATGAAAAACAACGGCGTATATCCTGACATGATCCAGATCGGAAATGAATTAAACAGTGGGATGCTTTGGCCTGATGGGAAATCATGGGGGGAAGGTGGAGGAGAGTTTGATCGTTTGGCGACTTTCTTGAAATCAGGGATTCGTGGAGTGAGGGAAACGCAACCTGTTGATACTCCAATCATGCTCCATTTAGCCGATGGTGGAGATACGGATGCCTTTACTTGGTGGTTTGATGAAATTACGAAACGCGGGGTAGATTACGATTTGATCGGTCTTTCCTATTACCCTTATTGGCATGGTTCAATGAATGCATTACAAACGACGATGAACATGATCAGTGCACGATATGATAAAGAAGTCAACGTGGTAGAGACTGCGTATGGACACACGACTGCCAATGCGGATAATATGCCAAATGCTTTTGGACCAGAACAAGAAATTGCAGGAGGTTATGCGGCAACACCAGCAGGTCAACGAGAATATTTAAATGATTTGGTGACACGCATTCAAACGGTGCCAAACGAAAAAGGAAATGGCTTTTTCTATTGGGAACCTTTATGGTATAACGGCAATGTCTCTTGGGCAACAGCTGCTGGAATGAACTATTTGGGTGTACAATCTCAAACAGGCAATGAGTGGGACAACCAGGCGATGTTTGATTTCAATGGACAAGCACTTCCTAGCTTAAAGGCGTTTCAAGAAGCAGGAAGACAGCAAAATATTCTCAAAAATCCAAGTTTTGAACTTAATGGCTTCACGAATACACCGGCGAACTGGTCTGTGTGGCGAGGTAATGGTGCAGCAATCGATACGTTTAAAACTGAAACTGGTGGTTTTTCCGGAACGTACAAAGCAACATTTTGGGATGACCAAGCGTATCAAATGTCGATGTATCAAACGGTTAATGGATTAAGCAAGGGAAACTATACATTAACTGCTTATACGATGGCAGGTGGAGAGTTGAGCACTAGTCAGTTGTATATCAAAAATCATGGTGGTAAAGAGCTGAATGCTACGATCAGTAAAAGTGGCGAATGGACAAAGGTGATGATCGAAGATATTCCAATTACTTCTGGTACGAGTGAAATTGGCATTTATGTCAATGCCAAAGCGCAAGGATGGGTATCGATTGATCATATAACATTAGCTAAAAATCAATAAAAAGAAACTCCTGAAAATATCTGGTTTTTCCAGATGTTTTCAGGAGTTTTGTTCTTCGATTAGATATCCAACACCTTATCCAAAAAGTCTTTCGTCCGTTCGTTTTGTGGATTTTCAAAGATTTGTTGTGGTGTGCCGTCTTCAAGGAAGTTTCCGCCATCAATGAACATCACGCGGTTAGCGACTTCTTTTGCAAAGCCCATTTCGTGGGTTACGATGACCATTGTCATGCCTTGTTTGGCTAATTTTTTCATTACGTTCAGCACATCGCCGACCATTTCTGGGTCCAAGGCTGAAGTAGGTTCATCAAACAACATGATGTCAGGGTTCATTGCTAACGCACGAGCGATGGCAACCCGTTGTTTTTGTCCGCCAGATAAGTTATCTGGGTACATATCTTTTTTATCTTCCAAACCAACAGTTTCAAGTAATTTGATTGCTTTTTTCTCTGCTTCATCACGTGACAACTTCTTCAAGTCCATAGGTGCCAAAATGATGTTTTCCAAAACAGAAAGGTGCGGGAAAAGATTGAAATGCTGGAACACCATACCAATGTGTTGTCTCACTAAGTTGATGTCTGTGTTTTTATCCATCAAATGAGCGCCATCGATGATGATATCACCAGATGTCGGATCTTCTAAGCGATTTAAACAGCGTAAAAAAGTACTCTTTCCTGAACCGGAGGGGCCAATCACGCAGACGACATCGCCTTCGTTGATTGATACGTTGATGTCATTTAAGACTGTGTTGTCTCCGTATTTTTTTACAAGATGTTCGACTAAGATTTTTTCTGTCATCTTATTTCACCTTCTTTTCTAAAACTTTCGCTAATTTTGTCAATGCAGTGATCAAAATCAAGTACATCACTGCGATGATCAAGTAGACATACGTACTTTGTGTAGTACGAGCAACAATGATCCGTCCAGTTTGTAACAATTCGACTACACCGATCGCTGAGATGATCGTCGTATCTTTCAATGAGATAACGAATTGATTGACGAAAGATGGGATCATGATTTTGAATGCTTGCGGTAAAATGATTTTTTGCATCGTGCGGTTATAAGAGAGACCTAAGCTTCGGGAAGCTTCCATCTGTCCAGTAGGGACTGCGTTGATCCCACCACGTACGATCTCTGCGATATAAGCACTCGCATTTAAGGTCAATGTAATGATCCCGGCGATAAAGTCAGGAATCGTAAAGCCAACGATACTTGGTAAACCGAAAAAGATGAAGAAGGCAAGTACCATCATCGGAACGCCGCGAATGATATCTACATAGATGCTGGCAACTGTTCGCAATGCACGGACTGGTGACACGCTGAATAGTCCGAAGATCACACCGACGACTAAAGCCAAGGCAAATGAGATCAATGTTAATAGGATCGTTTGCCATAAACCTTTTAATAATGCTTTATAGTTGTTTTGGATCAAGCCAGTCAATGTTGACTCATCAACAGCTGGCGCTTCTTCGCTGTCGTCTGTCGAGATGAATTCATTGATGATCTCGTCATATTGGCCAGTGCGTTTTAGTTCTTTTAATCCTTCGTTGAACATTTGTAATAATTCAGGGTTTTCGCCTTTTTTCACTGCGAAACCATAAGAGCCGCCAGTTTCTCTTTCAATCGGTGTTTCTAACTCTTGCCCATTTTTGATGGCATAACCGATTACTGGGTAGTCGTCCATCATGGCATCGATTGCGCCGACTCTTAAACTATCGTATAACTGATCTGCGGCATCGAAATATTTGATTTCGTAGCCATATTTATCTTGATTTGCGACTAAGAAGTCTGCACTTTCGGTCCCAACTTTTGCACCGACTGTTTTTCCTTCTAAGTCTTCATAAGAATTGATTGAAGTATTGCCTTTTTTGACTGCGATTTGGATGCCGCTTTGGAAGTAAGGATCTGAAAAATCAAACGTTTTTTTACGTTCATCTGTAATCGTCATCCCTGCAATCATCCCATCCGCTTGTCCAGATTCCAATGCTTGTAGTGCAGCAGAGAAACCACGGAAGTCCATACGGATATTGAAGCCGTGCATTTCTGAGATAGCTTCCATCAAGCTGACGTCGATTCCTACATATTCACCATCTGCATTTTGGAACTCAAATGGTGCAAAGGCTGAATCACTTGCGATAACGTAAACGTCTTTTTTAGGTTCTATTTTTTGCATCGTCTCGCTACTTGATGTCGTTGATTGCGTCTCGTCAGCTTGCACAGGTGTGTACAGTGCGAATGTAACAAGTCCTGTCATTATGAAAAGGAATGTCTGTAACATGTTTCTTTTTTTCATAGATAACCTCCTATAAAAATTTCGATAATTTCCAACATTAATACATTATAGGCGAAAAGATATTCTTAACACAAGATTCCGACAAAAAATAATTCAAAAAAGTAGCGATTTGTTACATGTTATGTAATAAAATCTAACATGAACCTTGCGAGGCAGATTTACAATAAGATCTGAAACTTTCAATTGGCGAAAGTATGTTCGCCGTGGTATAATAGAGAAACAAGGAATGCCTTTGCTTTCCTTTTCTTTTTTGTTGAAAAGAGAGAAGGAATGAACGAAAAGGAGGACGAAGAATGATTGAAAGAGATACCTCCCGCCATTTTGAGTTGGTGTCAAAATACCAACCTGCTGGAGATCAACCAGAAGCGATCAACCAATTGGTCGAAGGGATAAATGATGGTAAAAAAGCACAGATTTTACTAGGGGCGACCGGAACAGGGAAAACCTATACGATTTCTAATCTGATCGAAAAAGTCAATAAACCGACTTTGATCATTGCACATAATAAGACGTTAGCTGGGCAATTATATGGAGAATTCAAAGAGTTCTTTCCAAACAATGCGGTCGAATACTTTGTTTCTTATTATGATTATTATCAACCAGAAGCCTACGTTCCTTCAAGTGATACGTACATTGAAAAGGATTCAAGTGTCAATGATGAAATCGATAAATTGCGTCACTCTGCCACCAGTTCTTTATTAGAACGAAATGATGTGATCGTGATTGCCTCAGTCTCTTGTATTTTTGGTTTAGGTTCACCTTTTGAATACCAAAAACAAGTGGTGTCGATCAGACAAGGGGCGGAGATGGATCGTAATCAATTGATAAGAGATTTGGTCAGCATCCAATTTGAACGAAATGATATTGATTTTCAGCGCGGTCGTTTTCGAGTGCGCGGTGATGTCGTGGAGATCTTTCCAGCTTCAAGAGATGAACGTGCGTTGCGCGTTGAGTTTTTTGGGGATGAAGTGGAACGGATTCGAGAAGTGAATGCCTTGACTGGGGAAGTGTTAGGTGAAACTGAACATGTAGCCATATTCCCGGCAACTCACTTTGTGACGGATGATAATCATATGGAACATGCGGTCGCAAACATCAAAGCAGAGCTTGAGCAACGTTTGACCGTCCTACGTAATGAAAACAAGTTATTAGAAGCACAACGTTTAGAACAGCGAACGAATTATGACATTGAGATGATGTTAGAGATGGGTTATACCTCTGGGATCGAAAATTATTCTCGACATATGGATGGACGTAAAGAAGGCGAACCGCCTTATACGTTATTAGATTTCTTCCCTGAGGATGCGTTGATGGTCATTGACGAGTCCCATGTGACGATGCCACAGATCCGTGGCATGTATAATGGAGACAGAGCGAGAAAACAAATGCTTGTAGACTATGGTTTCCGTCTACCGTCTGCACTAGATAATCGTCCGTTACGTCTGGAAGAATTTGAGCAGCATGTCAATCAAATCGTCTATGTCTCTGCGACACCTGGGCCATACGAATATGAACAAACAGATACGGTGATCCAACAAATCATTCGACCAACTGGATTACTAGATCCAGTGATTGAAGTGCGACCGATCATGGGTCAGATCGATGACTTAGTTGGTGAGATCAATGAACGAGTGGAAAAAGACCAACGGGTATTCGTGACTACATTGACGAAAAAAATGTCAGAAGATTTGACGGATTACTTCAAAGAGTTAGGGATCAAAGTGAAATATCTGCATAGTGATATCAAGACTCTGGAACGGACAGAGATCATTCGTGATCTTCGTTTAGGTGAATTTGATGTCTTAGTCGGTATCAACTTATTACGTGAAGGGTTAGATGTCCCTGAAGTTTCATTAGTCGCGATCTTGGATGCAGATAAAGAAGGTTTCTTACGAAGCGAACGCTCATTAGTCCAAACAATTGGACGTGCTGCACGTAATGCAGAAGGTAAAGTAATTATGTATGCGGACAAAGTGACGGATTCCATGCGTCTAGCTATGGATGAAACGTCAAGACGTCGCAGCATCCAACAACAATACAATGAAGAACACGGGATCGTTCCGAAAACGATCATCAAAGAGATTCGCGACTTGATCTCGATCACGAAGGAATCAGAAGATGATGCGAAAGAAACGGTTCAAGTCTCTTATGAAGAAATGACAAGAGAAGAAAAAGCAACATTATTGATGAAGTTAGAAAAAGAAATGAAAGATGCAGCGAAAGCTTTGGATTTCGAGACCGCAGCCAATGTGCGTGATATGATTCTTGAACTAAAAGCATCTGAGTAGGAGGAAGTCATATGGCTAACGACAAAATTATTATTCATGGCGCAAGGGCGCATAATTTGAAGAATATCGATGTGACGATTCCACGAGATAAGTTCGTGGTCGTCACCGGATTATCCGGTTCAGGAAAAAGTTCACTTGCTTTTGACACATTGTATGCAGAAGGGCAAAGACGGTATGTGGAAAGTTTATCTGCCTATGCGCGTCAATTTTTAGGTCAAATGGACAAACCTGATGTCGATAGCATTGATGGCCTCAGTCCAGCGATCTCGATCGATCAAAAAACGACAAGCAAGAATCCTCGTTCAACTGTTGGAACAGTCACAGAGATCAATGATTATTTGCGTTTATTATTTGCCAGAGTCGGTCATCCGATCTGTCCCAATGACCATATCGAGATCACTAGTCAATCTGTTGATCAAATGGCGGATCAAGTGTTGGAGCTTCCTGATCGGACGAAGATCCAAATTTTAGCGCCGATCGTTGTTAAGAAAAAAGGACAACACAAAAAAGTCTTTGAACGTATCCAAAAAGAAGGGTATGTCCGTGTTCGAGTTGATGGCGAAACATATGACGTTAGTGAAGCGCCCGAATTAGAAAAAAATAAAAAGCACGACATTGCGATCGTGATTGACCGGATCGTCGTGAAAGAAGGCGTGCGCTCTCGTTTGTTCGATTCGATCGAAGCGGCTCTTCGTTTAGCGGATGGCTACGTACTGATCGATGTGATCGGTGAAGAAGAAATGCTCTTTAGTGAACACTATGCATGTCCTTATTGTGGATTTACAGTCGGAGAGTTAGAGCCGCGTTTATTTTCATTCAATGCGCCATTTGGAGCTTGTCCGGATTGTGATGGATTGGGTGTCAAATTAGAAGTCGATATCGATCTAGTCATCCCAGATAAAAACAAAACGTTGAATGAAGGAGCGATCATTCCTTGGAATCCGATCAGCTCGCAATATTATCCACAAATGTTGGCACAAGCGTGTGAAAGTTATGGAATCGATATGGATACGCCATTTGAAGATCTTCCTTTGGAACATCAAGAAATCGTGTTGAATGGCACATCAGAGCCATTCCATTTTCATTACGAAAATGATTTTGGTGGGGTCAGAGATGTTGAAACATCATTTGAAGGTGTGATGACGAACATCAAGCGCCGTTACCACGATACGAACAGCGATTTTACAAGAGAACAAATGCGTCTTTATATGACAGAATTGACTTGTAAGACATGTGACGGATATCGTTTGAATCCGCAAGCTTTATCCGTGCAAATCAATGGCACGAACATCGGTCAGACGAATGAGTTGTCGATCCAACATGCCGTTGAATTTTTTGAAAATCTGACATTGTCAGAGCAAGAAAAAGTCATTGCTCGACCAATTTTAAAAGAAGTCAATGATCGTCTGTCATTTTTAGAAAATGTGGGACTTGATTATTTGACACTTAGTCGTGCTTCAGGAACCTTATCAGGTGGGGAAGCGCAACGCATTCGTTTAGCGACTCAGATTGGTTCAAATCTATCTGGCGTGCTTTATATCTTGGATGAGCCTTCGATCGGATTGCATCAACGGGACAATGATCGTTTGATCGGTTCATTGAAGAAGATGCGTGATCTTGGGAATACCTTAGTTGTCGTCGAACATGATGAAGATACGATGCGTGCGGCGGATTACTTGATCGATGTCGGTCCTGGGGCAGGGCATCAAGGCGGGGAGATCGTTTCTGCTGGAACGCCAGATCAAGTGGCAAAAGATAAGCATTCATTGACTGGTCAATATCTATCGGGCAAAAAATCGATCCCAGTTCCCGAAACAAGACGAAAAGGTACAGGCAAAGCAATCAAGATAACTGGTGCTACAGAAAACAACTTGAAAAATATTTCCGTTGAGTTCCCATTAGGCGAATTTGTGGCGGTCACTGGTGTTTCTGGATCAGGTAAGAGTACGTTGGTCAACAGTATCTTGAAAAAGGCACTTGCTCAAAAAATCAACCGTAATTCAGCGAAACCAGGGAAGTTCAAAACGATTTCTGGCTATGAAGGGATCGAAAAGATCATTGATATCGATCAAAGCCCGATCGGACGGACACCACGAAGTAATCCGGCGACTTATACAAGTGTCTTTGATGATATTCGTGACCTGTTTGCTCAAACAAATGAAGCTAAAATGCGTGGTTATAAAAAAGGACGTTTCAGTTTCAACGTAAAAGGCGGACGTTGTGAAGCTTGTCGTGGAGATGGAATCATCAAGATCGAAATGCATTTCTTACCAGATGTTTATGTACCTTGTGAAGTCTGTCATGGGAAACGTTATAATTCGGAAACATTGGAAGTTCATTATAAAGGGAAAAGTATTGCGGATATCTTAGAGATGACAGTGGAAGATGCGGTTGAATTTTTCCAACCGATCCCTAAGATCCATCGTAAGCTGCAAACGATCGTCGATGTCGGCTTAGGGTATGTCACGATGGGACAACCAGCAACGACTTTATCCGGAGGAGAAGCGCAACGGATGAAGCTTGCGAGTGAACTGCATAAAATTTCGAATGGAAAGAATTTCTATATCCTAGATGAGCCAACAACTGGGCTTCATACAGACGATATCGCTCGCTTATTACATGTCTTGCAACGATTAGTTGATGCCGGTAATACTGTTTTAGTCATCGAGCATAATCTGGATGTCATCAAAACCGCAGATCATTTGATCGATCTTGGTCCTGAAGGTGGCGAAGGTGGCGGTACGATTTTAGCAACTGGTACACCAGAAGAATTGGTGAAAGTAAAAGAAAGCTATACCGGTCATTATTTGAAAAAAATCATGCAAAAATAAGAATCGTTATTGTTATAGTTAAAAAAATATTAAAAGAAAGCTTTATGTATTGTTTTCTTTTCACGAGTATTCTAGAATACTTTATATGGTAGTTCTTTCTACACTTATTGGTATAGATAAAAACTTCCTATAAGTTCAATCCGTTCAAAAAAGAATTGAGCAATCGGAGGAGATTCCTTTGATTGCTTTTTTCTTTATGGTATGATATTCCTTGTGTAAATATAAAACAAGAGATTATTAAGTTAGTGAGAGATAATTATGAACAGTAATGAAAAAGAAGCATTTATCCCTATTTTATTAGGTAGCGATATGAACGTTTATGGGATGGCCCGTTCATTTCATGAAGCTTATGGCAAGGTATGTCAAGCCTATGCGTCGAACCAACTAGCGCCTACCCGCTATAGCAAAATCGTCAACGTTGAAGTGATTCAAGGATTTGATCAAGATCCGGTCTTTATTGAGACGATGCGACGTTTGGCAAAAGAAAAGTATACGGATAAAAATAAAAAATATTTACTGATAGCTTGTGGCGACGGATATGCGGAATTGATTTCTCAGCATAAAGAAGAGCTTTCTGAAACATTTATCTGTCCCTATATCGATTATTCACTCTTTGAACGATTGGTGAATAAAGTAAGCTTTTACGAGATATGTGAAGAGTATCAACTGCCTTATCCAAATACATTGATCATCCGAAAAGAAATGTTGAACAATGGCCGCTTAGAACAAGAGTTGCCTTTCGACTTTCCGGTAGCGTTGAAACCAGCAAATAGTGTCGAGTATTTATCTGTCCAATTTGAAGGACGTAAAAAAGCATTTATTATTGATAATCGTGAAGAATTTGATTTGGTATTAGGCCGAATCTATGAAGCGGGTTATACAAGCGAAATGATCGCTCAAGATTTTATTCCAGGCGATGATAGTCACATGCGTGTATTGAATGCGTATGTCGATGAGCAACACCAAGTGAGAATGATGTGCCTAGGCCATCCATTACTTGAAGATCCTACGCCAGCTTCTATCGGAAACTATGTCGTGATCATGCCGGATTACAACGAGAAAATCTATCAAACAATCAAAGCGTTTCTAGAAAAGATCGAGTATACTGGTTTTGCGAATTTCGATATGAAATATGATCCGCGAGATGGCGAATATAAATTATTTGAGATCAATCTTCGTCAAGGAAGAAGCAGTTTCTTTGTGACGCTCAATGGACTGAATTTAGCACGTATTTTAACAGAAGATCGTGTTTTTCATGAACCATTCGTTGGAACAACATACGGAACGAACCAATCAGACAAAGCGAAACTATGGTTGGGCGTACCAAAAAAAGTCTTTATGACTTATGCGAAAGAAAACGAACAAAAACAACAGGCTTTGAAATTGATCAAAGAAAAACGATATGGAACGACCGTCTTTTATGACAAAGACCACTCATTGAAACGTTGGTTATTGATGACGTATATGTTCCGAAACTATATTCCAAGGTTTAAAAAATACTTTCATTCGAAAGAAGGCTAGTTCATGGAGAATTTTTTCAGTATCTTAGGTGGA
This sequence comes from Enterococcus sp. DIV1094, assembly GCF_017316305.2. Taxonomy (NCBI): domain Bacteria; kingdom Bacillati; phylum Bacillota; class Bacilli; order Lactobacillales; family Enterococcaceae; genus Enterococcus; species Candidatus Enterococcus mangumiae. The sequence continues at coordinate 3,019,740 of NZ_CP147250.1, read as the reverse complement.
ATGGGTACGATGGCAACGGAAAGCTTTGTCCGCTTGATCAATCATCGTGTCAAAGCCGCCAAAGATCAGGATTATTTGAACTATGTATTATTTAATCATGCAACAGTTCCTGATCGAACGGCCTACATCTTGGATCAAACAAAAGAAAATCCAGTCCCTTATTTAGTAGAGGACATCAAAAAGCAAAATCTACTACAACCGAATTTCATTGTTTTGACGTGCAATACGGTACATTACTTTTTTGATGACTTGCAAGCAGAGACAACGATCCCGATCTTGCATATGCCACGAGAAGCCGCCAAAGAACTTGTTCGACAAAAGACAACAGGGAAAGTGGCTGTTTTAGCAACACAAGGGAGTATTCTTGCTGGTGTTTATGAAAAAGAGATCAAAGCATTAGGATTTGAAGTCGTGATCCCTGATCAATCACTACAAGAGAAAGTGAATTATTTGATTTATCATGAAATCAAAGAGTCTGATCATTTGAATAAAGAACTCTATTATGAGATTTTAGAAGAAGCAGTCGAACGTCTGGATTGTGAGAAGATCATTTTAGGGTGTACCGAATTGTCTCTAATGCAAGAAGTTGCATCTGACAATCCTTATCCAGTGATCGATGCGCAGTCGATACTGGCTGATCGAACGATCGAGCTTGCTCAGGCCGAACGAGTGAAGCGTTCGAATTGATCGTAAAAATAGTTGTGGCTGAAGTTGTTCCACATGGGTTCAGCCGAATAAGCGCGGTAATCCGAAAATCATTTCAATTTTTGGATGCCACGCTTATTTTTTGAAGGAATTGGCTTTTGCCTCCTATTTTTATATAAAAAAACAAAAGAATTTAATTCGAGCTAGCAATGATACGCCCGGGATGATATAATTTTAAAGGAGAACGAGAGAGGAGGCCATACGGATGGCTGATAATTTAGAACTAGTAATCATTACAGGTATGAGCGGCGCAGGTAAAACTGTGGCGATTCAAAGCTTTGAAGATATGGGGTACTTTTGTATCGATAATATGCCCCCAACATTGATCCCTAAATTTTGGGAACTAATTAAGGAATCAGGGAAAGTCACAAAAATGGCACTAGGTGTGGATTTACGTTCACGCTCTTTCTTTGAAGAGATTCAAAGTATGTTGATCGAAATCGAAAATACAAATTTCATCGATACTTCTGTCTTATTTTTAGATGCTTCTGATGAAGAATTGGTTGCTCGTTACAAAGAAACAAGAAGAACTCATCCGATGGCGATGGACGGTTTAGTGACGGAAGGGATTCGCAAGGAACGGGCGATTTTAAATGATATCAAAGCGCAAGCATCTGTTATTATCGATACCACGACTTTGACACCACGACAGTTGCGCGAAAAGATCAATCAAACATTTAAAACAAAAGATGATCAAGGTTTCCGTATCGAATTCGTGTCATTTGGTTTCAAATATGGGTTACCGATCGATTCAGATATCGTGATGGATGTTCGTTTTTTACCAAATCCTCACTACATCGCTGATTTAAGACCATTGACTGGGAAAGATAAACCGGTTTATGACTATGTAATGTCGTTTGACGAAACAGAATTGTTTTATTTGAAATTCCTTGATTTATTAAAGACAGTAATGCCTGGATATATCAAAGAAGGAAAAAGCAGTTTGACAGTAGCGATCGGCTGTACGGGCGGTCAACATCGCTCGGTTGCTTTGACGGAAAGATTGTCTCAAGCGCTTAGTGAAACATATAAAGTCAACGTGACTCACCGTGACAAAGATAAGCGTAAAGAGACGGTGAATCGCTCATGAAAATGAAAACTTACCGAATTCGAAAACCTAAAATCGTTGTAGTCGGAGGCGGTACAGGCTTACCTGTTATTTTGAAGAGTTTGCGTAATCAAGGGGCTGATATCACGGCAATCGTTACCGTGGCAGATGATGGCGGTAGTAGTGGCGAGATCCGCAAATCGATTGCAATGGCACCTCCTGGGGATTTAAGAAATGTCTTGGTGTCATTATCAGATATGCCTCAATTTTATGAAGATATCTTTCAATACCGCTTCAAAAAAGAAGATCAATTTTTAGCGAATCATACCATTGGTAATTTGATCATTGCAGCTGTCGCTGAAATGAGAGGGAGTACTTATGAAGCTATCCAGCTTTTATCTCGCATGATGCATGTGGATGGGCACATCTATCCTTCTTCTGAGACCCCATTGACTTTACATGCGGTGTTCAAAGATGGAACGACCGCAATCGGTGAATCGAAGATCGCGCTTGATCGCAAAAACATTGAGCGGGTATTTGTTTGCAATACAGATGATGAAAGTGAAGCGAAAGCTGGACGTAAAGTGGTTTCGGCGATTATGGAAGCCGATATGGTCGTCTTAGGACCAGGCAGCTTGTTCACTAGTATTTTACCTAATTTAGTGATCCCGGAAGTCGGAGAAGCAATGCTCAAAACTAAAGCAGAGGTCGTCTATATCTGCAATATCATGACACAAAAAGGGGAAACCGAACATTTTACAGATGCGGATCACATCCGTGTCTTACATCAACATTTGGAACAACCCTTTATTGATACAGTGTTAGTGAACACAGAAAAAGTCCCAGAAGACTACATGGATCCAGAAATCTACGATGAATACCTTGTTCAAGTCGCTCATGATTTTAATGGCTTGCGAGAAGAGAACTGTCGGGTCATCTCTACGGACTTTTTAGAATTGAAAAATGGCGGAGTCTTTCATGATGGAGAGAAAGTCGTTGAAGAACTTTTCCGCTTAGTCTTTGGGTCAAAACAATAAAGAAGAATAAACTTATCAAAAGGAGGTGGACAACGTGTCCTTTGCAGCAGAAGTCAAAAAGGAATTGACTGGTTTAGAAGTCCATCGTGAACATGCAAAAGCTGAATTAGCCGCATTGTTACGTATGAATGGTTCGCTTGGCATCGTCAACCAGCAATTCATCTTGAACGTACAGACAGAAAATGCCGCAATTGCTCGTCGGATCTACTCACTTTTAAAAGATCATTATCAAGTACGCAGTGAGTTACTCGTACGAAAGAAAATGAAATTGAAAAAGAACAACGTCTACATCGTTCGCTTGAAGCAAGGAACGAAAAATGTCTTGATGGATTTGGATATCATGGATGGTATGATGTTCAATGGTCATGTGTCAGACGAGATCATGGGGAATGCGCAAAAAATGCGTTCATATCTGCGTGGTGCATTTATGGCTTCGGGTTCAGTCAATAATCCGGAAACCAGTCGCTATCACTTAGAGATTTATTCGATCTACGAACAACATAATCAGGATATTTGTAATATGTTGAATTATTACGGCTTGCACGCACGAACACTTGAAAGACGCAACGGCTATATCTCCTATCTAAAAGGCGCAGAGAAAATTGCGGATTTCTTGACTCTGATTGGCGCAACCAATTCGATGCTACGTTTTGAAGACGTGCGGATCGTTCGTGATATGAGAAATTCAGTGAATCGTTTAGTCAACTGTGAGACGGCTAACTTGAATAAAACCATCGATGCAGCATCAAAGCAAATCGAGAATATCGAGTTGATCGAAGCTCGAGTAGGGTTACAAGCTCTTCCCGAGAAGTTACAAGAAATCGCAGAATTGCGCTTGCAACATCCTGAGGTCAGCTTGAAAGAACTAGGTGAGATGATTCCATCTGGTGCGATCTCAAAATCAGGGATCAATCATCGGATTCGTAAAATCAACGAGTTTGCTGAAAAACTAAAAGAGCAAGCATCTTAATAAAAAAATGGATTGTTTTTTTATTCGATCAATAGATACAAACGCAATGTGGTTTGACTCATTTGTCCTTAGCTTCTAGGTTTCATCGAAGCACTGTACAATGTGGTCAGGCCGCTTTTTTTTCTTTTTCCTAAAAATGGGCGCGAGATTGAACGTTACATACTTATAATAAATGTAAATCAGCAATCATGAGGAGGCTCTATCATGGAAGAAGCGCAGAAAAGTAAGAAACGAAAAATCGATGAACTGTACCCGACAAGACTACTGAAAGAAAAGCGTGATCAATCCATTTATCGAGAGTTAGTATCAGGTCGACTGGAAAAAGACATTATGGACAAGTATCAAATCGGTAGAGAGCGTATATACGCAGCCAAGAAAAAGTTCGCTATCCAAGAAGTCATTCGACAGAAAAGGCAAAAAGCAATTGCTTATCGATTGAATTTGACGGTTGAACAAGTTCGTAAATATCGGAATGATTATATTTATACATCGTTGGCAAAAACAGGAGATGTCGCATCATTAGTCGCTGAATTACAGATGAGTAAAGAGCAAATTTTAAAGATTCGTGATAAAAGAATTGCCAATGAATTGATAAAAGGTTTGAGTTTCGAAGAAGTAGCAAAAGATGCACAGTTACCGATCGATAAAATTCGTTCGATCAGAGACGAACAGATTATCGAACGGTTGAAAGAAGAACATCCGGAGGAAATTGCTAGAGATTTCAAATTATCCATGGAACAAGTATATTTGGTTAAGCAACGTTCCTTGAATTCTAATAGTGAAATCAGTGATTCCTCTATAACGATCAAAGATCTCTTGGAACAATTAGAAGAACGAAAAACGAAGGTACTAAGTTTACTTGAAGAAGGAAAAGCGACAAAAGATGTGGCACAAGAATTAATGATCAGCCAAAGAACGGTCATTGATATCCGCAATCGTGAAATCGAAAAATCATTCGAAAATAAGCAAGATGGTAAAGAAATCAGTCAGCGATTCCATATAGAAATCGAAGAACTCTATCGGCTGAGAGATGTTCGTGTATTGATGCAAAATGATCAAGGAAAGACAAGCACTTTTCTTTCAGAAAGATTTAATGTGTCTCGCTCCAGAGTCGGTTCAATCGTGAGTAGAAATAATTCTTCGAGTAAAATCAAACGTACGAAAGCAAGTTCTCAGAAAATCCCCGATATTTCGACAGTATCTGAAGAGAAGAGACAAGAGATTTTGAAGCGAATCAAAGAAACTGACATAACGAAGACGCTAGGAGAAGAGCTAAAGGTAATCGTTCCGCTGATTTATAAGGTGAGAAATGATGAGATTTTAAAAAAACTGAACCGTGGTGAACATATCCAAGGGGTTGCTGATGAATTCAAAATGAATATCAAAAATGTTCGCGAAGTAATTTTTCGAGGGAATTTGGCCGAATTTCCAAATATCAAGCGTCGGACATTAGATTATTTAACACCCGAACAAGCGAAAACAATTAGAAATTACATCAATCGCAGAATGTCGATTAGAGAAATCTCTGAAGCGCTAGATATCAAAGCCTCCTTGATCAGATCGGTCAAACCAAAATGAAAGCTCAAAAAGGAACATTTAAGATGAAACACCGTGTTACAAAGGAACAAAAACAGCAGATCATGGAAGATATCAAGCACATGAATACATACGTGAATTCTGCTAAATCAGGCGTTAGTGAGTCGACGATCCGTGTTTTGACTACTAGATGTAAAGAAATCAAGGGGAAAGAAATCCAAGAAAGACGAAAAATAGAAAATATACAAGCACGAAAAAAGGTTCAAGAATTAATGGTAAAAGCGAAACAAGAAGCGAAAATAGGTAATATCAAGAAAATCATTCAACAAGCAAAAAACGAAAAAACAAAACGAGTCGCACAGCGGTAGTAACACAGAAAAAGGAAAGAAATTAATTCTACGCATTCTTTGTTCAAGAGAAGGAGGGAATCATCAATGGATGAACAATCAAATACAAAAAAAGCAAAGAACAGAAACAGAGAGTCTAAACCACAAGCGGAAGCGAAAATGCAATTCGTATTAGAGGATTTAAGAAATGGGAAAACATCCCCGTACATCATCAAGAAACATCAATTGACCAATTGGCAAATAAGATATATTAAAAGAAAGCATATCTTGCAACAGATTAAAAAAGGTGTCCATATGGAGGAGATTTCTCACCAATTGAATATGCGGATCGATGATATTCGTGGGGTGCGTAATGATTATATCAACCAGCGTTTGAAAGTAAAGGAACCAGTGGCTTCGATCGCTGAAAAAGTTCAGATGGAACCCAAACATATTCTAGCTATCCGAAATCGGACAATTGTGGAAAAACTTTTGCAAAAAGTGAGTCCCAGAAAAATCGCACATCGCTGGCGCTTGTCTGAGAATGACGTGTCGAGGATTCGTGAACGATCTATCTTAAAACGACTCCGAGACACACATCCAGAAGATATTGCAAAGGCCTTTCGTCTATCCGTTGCAGAGATCGCAAGTATCCGACAAAAAAATGTCCAACCTTCTGAACCAAATGAAACATTGACCAAAGAAAGCAAAATATGGCTAAAAAACATCAAGGAGCAGGAAAAAGAAGTTCTCTCAAGAATAGAGCGAGGAGAGACGACAAGAGACATTGCGAAACAATTGAAAATGAATCAACGGATTGTTAATCGGACACGTATTCGTCATATTGAACAAGCTTTTGAACGAAAAGAAGCAATCGAAGAAATCAGTCGTAGATTTTATACGCCAAAAGATGAATTAAGAAAAATTAGGAATCAGCGGATCTTGGTCTATCGGGAGGAAGGAATCCAATCAGATACTATAGCGAGAAAATTCAATATGAAAATTCATACAGTCCAACGTGTTGGTTTTCTTAATGGTGTGCAAAAACAGCCGAAAAAAAGAGAGAAAACATATACTAAGAATGATGGGAAACCCTTATCTTCTATTCCGGTTGATACATATACAAAGTTTAAAAACGAATTAAGAGCAGGACGTTCGATGAAGGAGATTACAAAGACGCTAAAATTAAAACCAGGTAAATTATATGAAATCAGAAATCATTTGGTTTTGACTAAACTCAATCAAGGTGAAAAAACAGAAGACGTGGCGAAACGATTCAAGACATCGGTGGGCAATATTTATCAAATCACGCTTCATGCGGATCTGACTAAGTACCCCAATATCAAACGACGTACGAACGGTTATTTATCAGAGGAACAATCAAAGGCGGTTCAGGGATTGATTCGAGCAGGAAAAACAAACCGGCAAATTGCTAATTTGCTTTCTGTGAAAGAAACGTTGGTTGTTAGTAAGAGACGATCCATGAAATGCAAAACAAGAATATCCGACACGAAGCGAAGAATCACAGACGAACAAAAGTTAGCGATCTTAGCAGAAAGAAATCGTTTGGATACAGCTGCCAATTCCATCAAACATGGTGTAAGTGAAAAAACAGTTCGTGTCATAGAAAGCCAAAATGACGAAAAGAGGGTCAAAGTCATCAATGAACGGAAAAAAGATGTGGAGAAATTAAAAAAATTCAAACAAATCGAACAGGAGATCAAGCGACGTTCAAAAATCGAGAACATCAAACGAATACTCCAGGAAAAACCGCAACAATTTCGTTCAACCAAACATACTTCTTTGCTCCAACGTTAACAATTAAAAAATGAGACTGTAGCTTGTCATCGAATGAAGTATTCTTTAGATGGCTCCTCAAAAAAACAGACCCAAAAGCGAAGTTGCTTTAGGTCTGTTTTTTGATTTGAATTTCAACCGTAAGTTGGATAATGTGTTATTTCACCAATTCACTCAATTCTTCTTGGCTGATCGATTCATCAAAGATGTGGTCATCGATGATCACAGTTGGAACGAATTGGATGTGCGCAGCATTTGCTTCATCAATGATCGCTTTGGTTGCGGCTTTATCTTCTTGTTCAGTTAAGCCAAGCGTTTCAGTCGCATAGTCAGCGATACCAGCTAGATCAAGTTGTTTCCATTCGTCTTGTGCGTCAAATATCGCCTTGATTTGTTTTAATGCTCGTTCTCCGTCCGTCGTTGTGATATGGTGGTGCATCACATTTCCTTTTTGTAAACTTGGCTTTTCTTTGTCGAATAATTTGATGATTCGTAGCAGTCTTCCAGATTGAACTGCTTCTTCTAAAACATCGAAAGATTCGTTAAACCATTGGCGACAATAAGGACAAGCGAGATTGACAAATTCGATCATTTGTTTTGGTGCATCTTCGTTTCCGTACTTAATTCCAGTCGTCGTATTTGTTTTTGTTGCATCAATAATTGAAATATCCATATTTTAAACACCTCTTTCTTCTATTGTAATAATTTTGAACCAAAAAAGACAATGATTTGTTCAAAAAATAGAAAGGTATGCGGTCAGGTATTCCTTCCTGTGTAAAAGTTGTCTATGGGCAAGGCTCTAAATAATAAAATGCAAAAGCTTTTCCCAAAGTGTCGAACTTATGGATCGAATCGAAGTGCTTCTGTTATCACCTCATCATGTGATTTTTCTTTCAAAATAAGGAGGTTTTCTTGGTTCGTTTACGGTATAATGGTAAAGATAATTTAGATAAATTGAGCAAAGGTGATGAAACATGCGAAAAATGAAGACAATGGATGGGAATACAGCAGCTGCCTATATTTCTTATGCCTTTACTGAATTAGCAGCAATCTATCCAATTACGCCTAGTTCAACAATGGCTGAACTTGTTGATCAATGGTCTGCTTCAGGTAAAAAAAATATTTTTGGACAACCAGTAAAAGTCGTGGAGATGCAATCCGAAGCGGGAGCCGCTGGTGTCGTTCATGGGTCATTGAAAACCGGTGCATTGACAACAACGTATACTGCTTCACAAGGATTACTATTGATGATCCCGAACATGTATAAGATAGCTGGAGAGCTTTTACCGAGTGTCTTTCACGTAGCTAGTCGAGCAGTGACAACGAATGCACTGAATATTTTTGGCGATCATGGGGATGTGATGGCTGCTCGGCAAACAGGATTTGCGATGCTTGCAGAAAGTAGCGTACAAGAAGTAATGGACCTTGCGCCAGTCGCTCACCTTGCTTCTTTAGAAGGAGAGATCCCGTTCGTCAACTTTTTCGATGGCTTTCGAACGAGTCATGAGATCCAAAAAATCGAGGTGTTGGAGTACGATGAACTAGCCCCATTGATCGATCAAGAAAAATTACAAGCATTTCGTGAACGTGCGATGAATCCAAACCAACCGACGACTAGTGGAACGAATCAAAATCCTGATATCCACTTTCAACAACGAGAAACAATCAATCAATACTATGATCGCTTGCCTCAAATCGTCAAAAAATATATGGATAAAATCAATGAATTGCGAGGGACTGCGTACGACCTCGTCACTTATTATGGTGCAGAAGATGCAGAAGAAGTCATTATCTCTATGGGTTCAGTCGCGCAAACGATCCAACAAACGGTTGATCATTTGAATCGAAACGGACGAAAAGTTGGTTTCTTGAATATCCATTTATATCGTCCATTTCCAATCGAAACATTGATCGAAAAACTGCCTAGTTCGACAAAAGCACTGGCTGTCTTAGACCGTAGCAAGGAGCCGGGAGCTGGAGGGGAACCTCTATTACTAGATGTTCAAAGTGCGTTATATGATGCAGAACGTCATCTGAAAGTCATTGGTGGGCGATATGGGATCGGCTCAAAAGATGTCACACCTGATCAAATCGTTGTAATCTACGATGAATTGAAAAAAGAAAAAGCTGAGATGAAGAAACGATTTACAATCGGGATCATTGATGACCTGACCTATCGTTCTCTTGAAGTAGGACCGTCTCTTGATTTAACAGAACCGAACACCTACCAAGCAAAATTCTGGGGATTTGGTTCTGATGGGACTGTTGGCGCGAATAAGTCAGCGATCAAGATCATTGGTGACCATACGGACAAATACGCCCAAGGTTATTTTTACTATGATTCAAAAAAATCAGGAGGCTTGACTGTTTCTCATTTACGTTTTGGGGATACACCGATCCGTTCGACTTATTTAGTGGAGCATGCGGATTTCGTCGCTTGTCATACCCCTGCTTATCTTCACAGCTATGATTTAGTCAAAGGACTGAAACCAAAAGGCACGTTCTTATTGAATACACTTTGGTCAGATGAGCAATTAGCCACACATCTACCGACTCATCTCAAACGGTATTTAGCAGAAAATGAGATTCAATTTTATACGATCAATGCGATGCGTTTAGCCCAAGAAGTCGGTTTAGGTCGACGGATCAATACGGCGATGGAAACGGCATTTTTCAAATTGGCGAATATCATCCCTTTTGAAGAAGTGTTGCCTATTTTGAAAGAGGAAGCCGTGAAGAGCTATGGTCATAAATCAAAGACGATCGTTGAAAAAAATATCCATGCGATCGATCGTACGGTGGAACTGTTGCACAAAGTCGAAGTACCCGCTGAATGGGCAATGTTAGAGCTTCCTAAAAAAGAAATAAACACACAAGATCGCTATGTTAGAGACATCCTTGAACCAATCAACGCGCAAGAAGGAAACCAGCTTTCGGTCAGAACTTTGGCAGAAAATGGTATGACGCGAGGCGACATGCCTTTAGGAACAGCAGCATACGAAAAACGCGGAGTTGCCCTGGAAGTTCCAGAGTGGATCAGTGAACTCTGTACGATGTGTAATGAATGTTCGTTCGTTTGTCCGCATGCTGCGATCCGGCCATTTTTAGCAGACGAAGATGAGCTTGAAGAAGCGCCAGAAGGATTTATTGTTCGAGAAATGCGTGGACCAGATGGATTGAAGTATCGTATCCAAGTTTCTGTTGAAGACTGCACAGGTTGTGGCTTGTGTGTCGAAGCGTGTCCAGCAAAAGGCAAAGCGCTAGTGATGAAGCCGTATGAAGAGCAAAAGAAACAAGCGATGAATTGGGCGTTCGCCATGACGCTAAGACAAAAAGAAAATCCAGTCAAAGGTAAAAACACAGTGTTATCAACACAGTTCAACAAACCATTACTTGAATTTTCAGGTGCTTGTTCTGGATGTGGGGAAACACCTTATGTGAAATTATTGACACAGATGTTCGGTGATCGGATGATGATCGCCAATGCCACAGGTTGTTCCTCGATTTGGGGCGGAGCCGTACCAGCTTCACCATTTACCACGAATGATTGTGGGCAAGGGCCAGCTTGGTCGAACTCATTATTAGAAGATAATGCTGAATTTGGCTACGGGATGCTTTTAGCTGCACAAACTAGACGAGAAGCATTAGCGGAAGCAATGAAAAATGTCATGCCAAAAGTTTCGGCAGAATTACGCCAATTGATGGAAGATTGGTTGGCTCACATGTTCGAAAGTGAAGGAACGCAACAGCGAGCGGCAAAATTACGAGCAGCAATCGAAACTGAACTGCCAGAGCTTCCTGAACTACAAGCAATCTACCAAGAAAAAGATTTGTTTGTCAAAAACAGCCAATGGATGATCGGTGGCGATGGTTGGGCGTATGATATCGGCTTTGGTGGGATCGATCATGTGTTAGCAAGTGGAGCAGACGTCAATATCTTGGTGATGGATAATGAAGTCTATTCCAATACTGGCGGACAAGTCTCCAAAGCAACACCAGCTTCCGCCATTGCAAAATTTTCGGCGAATGGAAAATATGCGTCGAAGAAAGACTTAGGAATGATGGCGATGACGTATGGCAATGTGTATGTTGCACAAATCGCTTCAGGTGCAAACCAAATGCAAACGATCAAAGCATTTGAAGAAGCGGAAAAGTTCCCTGGACCGTCATTGATCATTGCATATACACCTTGTATTGCTCATGGATTATTAGGTGGTATGAAAGAGTCGATCAAAGAAGCAAAAGAAGCAGTAGCTTCAGGCTATTGGTCGTTGTATCGTTATAACCCTGAGTTGCTTACAAAGAATAAAACTCCGATGACGTTGGATTATAAAAAGCCTGATTTTACAATGATGGCTGATTTCATGCGCAAGCAAGTCCGTTTTTCATCCCTCGAAACGATCCATCCGCAAGCAGCGGAAAAATTATTCGACAAAACGATCCAAGATGCGAAAAAACGCTTTTATAATTATGCGGCGATGACTGGTCAATTAGAAAAGATCAAAGCCAAAATCGAGCCAGAAGATGTTATTGACAAGCCAGAAGTCGAAAAAACCAGAGTCAAAAAAGAGCGGACGATCGACCCAGAAGCAGAAGCTAGACGAGCGGCTAGACGTGCGGCTAGAGCAGAGCGAAGAAAAGAGAAGGATCAATAAAGCAATTGGTCTAAACAAAACAACTTTTTAGTGAATGAACAAAAAATGTAAATTTCTTGAAAAAATTGATTTTTGTTAGGAAATTCCAAGCAGATAAGTCTCATCTGGGGAAACATATGATATACTAAAGAGGAAATCTCAAAAGAGAAGAGAGGCTGTCTATGTCATTTCAAATCGGAGAACTTTTTAACTTAGATTATTGGCGACAAATGTTTTCCGGTGACTTGTTTTCTCAGAATTTTTTGGTGAACATACTCGATGTGTTGGTTGTCTGGTATTTAGTTTATAAACTCATTCAACTATTGCGAGGAACAAAAGCAATCCAATTGCTTAAAGGGGTAGGGATTTTTGTTGTTATTCGGATCTTAGCCGAGATCATTGGTCTACATACCTTATCTTGGTTGATGAACCAAGTGATCACGTATGGTGTGATTGCGGCTATCGTCATTTTTCAACCAGAGATACGGCGTGGATTAGAACATCTCGGACGCAGCTCACTTTTCAAACAATCAAAGAGTGAGAAGCAAGAAGATGAACAAATGATCCTTTCTTTCGACAAAGCGATCCAGTATATGTCTAAACGTAAAATCGGTGCATTGATCACGATTGAACGCCATACAGGTTTGGATGAATATATCGAAACGGGGATTGCTTTAGATGCCGATATCACTGGCGAGTTACTGATCAATATTTTTATTCCGAACACACCATTGCATGACGGTGCAGTAATTGTAAAGGATGGAAAAATTGCAGTAGCCAGTGCCTACTTGCCTTTATCAGAAAGTATGTTGATTCCGAAAGAATTCGGAACCCGTCACCGTGCTGCTGTCGGAGTCAGCGAGGCAAGCGATGCAATCACGATCGTTGTCTCAGAAGAAACAGGAGATGTCAGCATTACGTTGGATAACCAATTGATGCCTGGTTTATCTCAAGAAGAATACTTGACGATTTTAAGAAAAAACTTGATCGTTGAAGAAAAGAACAAAAATAAAAATACGCTCCAAACCTTCTTAGATGTGATGACTAAGGGAGGGGATCACAAATGATCTCAAAAGAGAGGCGTAAAAGTATCTTATATGCGTTTGTTGCGTTATTATTCAGTATTGTGCTATATTTCAATGCCAATGGCCAATCTGTCCAAGATACTCTATCAGGAAATGAAGCTTATACGCAAAACGTTTCTGATGTGTCAGTCCAACTTTTGTATGACACGGATCAATATTATATCCATGGCTATGAAAGTACCGTCACAGCCAAGTTATCCAGCGCCAATCGTGTGCAGCTGAATGCAGAAGCGATGGAAGACACAAGGATGTTTCGAGTGACAGCAGATTTGACAGATCTTGGAGAAGGGACGCATGAAGTGCCGCTGAAAGTCAGGAATCTGAGCAGTGCGGTCAAAGCAAAACTTGATCCAGATACCATCACTGTAACGATCGAGAAAAAAGTGACAAAAGAATTTGATGTCACACCATTACTTGAAACGGAAACGACGCCAGCAGGATTTGAATTGAATGATGTTGAACTATCACCTAAAAAAGTGTCTGTCACGACCGGTGATCAGACACTGGAAGAGATCCAGCAGATCGTTGCAAGAATCGATCCTGCGATGATCACTGATGATGGGATCGACACGAAGGTCACGGTCCAAGCATTGAATAGTGCCGGAGAGCCTTTGAGTATCGTCTCAGATCCAGTCCAAGTCACGGCGAAAGCTACGGTAACAAAACCAACGAAAACGGTTCGACTTTATGGGACAGCACAAGGAACTCCTGGCAACAACGTGGAGAGTTATGATTTCAGTTTTTCTGACATTGAAGCAGAAGTCACTGGTTCAGAAAGTCAACTGGCCCAACTGGGAAATAGCATTACGATACCGATCGACATTTCTGGCATCGTTCACCGTACGACAAGAAAAATCGATATACCGGTAGAAAGTGGCGTTAGTATCACACCAGCTTCGATCGATGTAGAGATCACACCGGTCCTACAAAGAGACGATGGGAATACGAACCGTTCAAGTTCAGACGAAAGCTCAGCTTCAAGTGTGGAATCTACACCAGCAAACTCTTCGTCATCGACGACACGTCAGTCGGAAGAGACGCAGTCAACATCGAGTGAAGAGACGAGTGAATCATCAAGCGAGACGACAGAATCAAGTAGTCAACCGAATAGTCAAGAGGATTCATCGGAAAATTAAGTTAAAGGAGCAAATTTACAGTTATGGGTAAATATTTTGGAACGGACGGTGTCCGTGGAGAAGCGAATAAAGAACTAACACCGGAATTAGCCTTCAAATTAGGGCGTTGCGGCGGTTATGTACTGAGCCAACATGAGAAAGATGGAAAACGTCCACGTGTATTAGTTGGACGTGACACAAGAATTTCAGGTCAAATGCTCGAAGAAGCGTTAGTTTCTGGTCTGTTATCTGTCGGGATCGAAGTTTTTCAATTAGGTGTGATCTCTACACCGGGAGTGGCTTACTTGACACGATTGCAAAAAGCTAGCGCAGGTGTCATGATTTCTGCTTCACACAATCCAGCTCAAGATAACGGCATCAAATTTTTTGGTGCAGATGGATTTAAATTAGATGATGACCAAGAATTAGAGATCGAAGCATTGTTAGATGCGGAAGTTGACGAATTGCCAAGACCTTCAGCTGAAGGCTTAGGCACAGTCGAAGAATTTCCAGAAGGTCTATTGAAATACTCACAATTTCTAGTACAAACGATCAATGGGGATCTATCAGGCTTAACTGTCTGTGTGGATGCCGCAAATGGGGCTACAGCAACATCTGTCAACCGTTTGTTTGCTGACTTGGAAACAGATTTCTATACCATGGGAACAAATCCTAATGGCTTGAATATCAATGATGGGGTGGGATCGACACATCCAGAGCGTTTAGCAGAAATGGTCGTCGAAAAAGGAGCAGACGTCGGTCTTGCTTTTGATGGCGATGGTGACCGCATCATTGCAGTGGATGAATTAGGGAACATTGTAGATGGCGATAAAATCATGTTTATCTGTGCGAAGTATCTAGCGGCGAAAAACCGTCTGAAAAAAGATACGATCGTCACAACAGTCATGAGTAATCTTGGCTTCCATAAAGCAGTTGAAGAAATCGGCTTGAAAGATGTCGTTACTCAAGTAGGTGACCGTTATGTCGTGGAAGAAATGCGCAAAAATGATTACAATTTTGGTGGCGAACAGTCCGGTCATATGATCTTCTTAGATTTCAATACTACTGGAGACGGAATGCTTTCAGGGATCCAATTATTGAATATCATGAAACAAACCGGCAAAAAACTATCAGAATTAGCGGCTGAAGTAACGATCTATCCGCAAAAATTAGTCAACATCCGAGTAAGCAACAAAAATGGTGCGATGGAAGTTCCTGCAATCAAACAAGTCATTGAAGAAGCAGAAGCTGAAATGGCTGGTGAAGGACGTATCTTAGTTCGACCTTCTGGAACAGAACCGTTATTGCGCGTGATGGCAGAAGCACCGTCGGATGAAAAAGTCAATTACTACGTTGACAAGATCGCAGCGGTTGTTAAAGCTGAGATTGGAATCGAATAAAACATACGATGCAAAAGAGAATCAATCCTTAAGTGGAGTTGATTCTCTTTTTTTATGTTCAAACGAAGGACGCTTAGTAATTTTTCACATCAAAAAATTCGCCAAATAACGGATCATTGACAATGATTCCCGGAAATTCATTTGTTAGGATGAGTTGCTTGAATTTCCGATAGCCTGTTAACGACTTGAGCATACCCAATGATTCTAAATGATTCAGTGATTGGTCCATCAATCGATGAGCAAGCGCTAGATCATCTTCTAAAAATGCGATCCAACCCTCGTAAAATGGCATGAAGACGGCTTGTTCAATCCGTTCTTCTTCAAAGATCAGTGTTTTCCATAACTCAAACGTATCTTTGGCATAAGCGACTTCTTTTAATAAACAAAAGACCGAAAATATCGTTGGAAAAGTTTGATAGAGAATATCCTTGTTTCCTGAGATTTTGGCAAAGCGTTGGCCTTTTTTGATGGCAAGTTTCAAACAGCGAAACAAAAGAGCAGGTTCCATTCCGACAGCGATTCGGGTAAATAATTTCAGCTCATAAACGCCCCAAGTCTCCGTATTCAATAAATAGTGCTTTGCGGAATCTAAGTAGTGGCTATGCTTTTGGTAGGATGTCAAGAGAGGCGTGCCTTCGATGATCCCCTTTTTCATGGCTAGATCAAAACGAAACAATTGTAACAAATGATCCAGTTCTAAAGAATAGTTGTCCTGATAATAGTTCTGTAATTCATGATACTTTGCTTCTAACTTTGCCCACTCTGTGATGGAATTGATATCCATATATTCGACATATTCGATAATTTCCAGCTGAGAAGCAGAAAAGGTGTTGCCAGTTTGTATCCAGATAAATTCATCAAAGGTCACTTCTAACTTCGACAATAAGCGATGAAATCTCTCGCATGAAATCGTTGTTTTTTCATTTTCGAATTGAGAAAGCAGCGACATCGAAAGCTGATCATCGATTAGTTCTTTGAGTAAGATTCCTTTACTTAAGCGGATCTCTTTGATTGTTCTTCCATATGTTTTCATAAACACACCTTCTTTTTCAATATATTGAACTGTAAGAAACCAGGAATGAAATTTTTTATATAGTTAAATTATCTTATAGAAACGAGGAAGAAGCTATGGAAAAAAAGAAAATAATCGAGATTATCGATCTGAAAAAAAGGTTTGCTGAAAAACAAGTACTAAATGGAGTTGATTTTACAGTTGAACGTGGAGAAGTTTTTGTGCTTTTAGGATCTAATGGAGCAGGAAAAACGACACTTGTCAAAATGTTGACAACGATCCTGCCATTTGATGATGGGCAAGTTTGGATCAACGGGTATGATTTAAAAAAAGAGAGTGCTAAGGTGCGAGAAAATATTAGTTTGACAGGACAATTCGCAGCAGTGGATGAGCTGTTGACTGGCTATGAAAATATGAAAATGATCGCTGAGCTTCGCCATGTGAAAGAGAAGGAAAAGGTTGTCGAGAATCTATTAGAACGGTTTGATTTACAAAAACATAGCCAAGTCCTAGTTAAAAATTATTCAGGAGGGATGCGTAGACGTTTAGATATCGCCATGAGTTTTATCGGTGACCCTCAAGTGATTTTTCTCGATGAACCGACAACAGGCTTAGACCCACAAAACCGCATCGCCACTTGGCAACTGATCAAAGAAACAGCGACAGCAGGACGTACGATTTTTTTAACGACGCAATATCTGGAGGAAGCCGAGTATCTAGCAGACAAAGTGGCGATATTACATGAAGGTAAAATTATTTTAAATGCTACACCACAAGTAATTAAAAACACATATGACAGCCAATCGATGGCAATCAATGTGTTGACCAAAAGTGATTTTTATCAACTTTCAGCACATTTGGATCATCGATTATTATCAATGGATGAAGAAAAACTTTCTGTGACTGTCAATGTAGGGAATGCTTTCAACGATTCGGTTGATCTTCTGGACGAATTAAGACAACTACCGATCACGATCACTAATTTCCAGCAGAGAAATGCCTCATTAGAAGATATCTTCTTAAAGCTAGTACAAGGAGGAGTTTAAAATGAAAGCCATCAGCGAAACGAATACATTATTTAAACGGAATCTGAAGTTATCGTTGCGAAGCTTAGAAACGGTCATGAGTGGGCTATTGACGCCGGTACTGTTGATGTTGCTCTTTGTATATGTACTTGGCGGAGCCATGGATGTGGGGGAGTTGTCTTATGTTGATTTTGTTTTACCGGGTGTATTAGTCCAATGTATTGCTCAAAGTTCCTCTGTTGTGGGGATAGTAGTAAATCAGGATGTACATTCTGGTATGGTCGAGCGACTCTTGACGCTGAATTTATCAAAGTCAGCATTTTTAAATGGGCATGTATTCGCGGCTGCGCTTCGAAGTGTGATGAGTAGCTTCGTCGTTTTACTTGTGGCTTGGCTCATTGGTTTTCGTCCCAATGCCGATCTTGCGGAATGGCTAGTTGCTTGGCTGCTGATTTTTTGTTTTATTCTTGCATTTACCTGGATCTCGGTTTTGTTTGGATTATTAGCAAAATCAGCTGAAATGGCCAGTTTATTTACTGTATTGACCACCGTATTGCCATACTTGAGTGCTGGGTTTGCGCCGACTGACAACATGCCTACAGCGATACGACTATTTGCGGAATATCAACCGATGACACCAATCATCCAAGCGCTTCGAGGGTTATTGTTAGGTTTGCCAAATCCACCATTAGTACAGGCGTTTTTGTGGAGTATTAGCTTGATTTTTATTTTTAGGTTCTTAGCGATAGTGGCTTTCAATCAACGTGTGAGGAAGAAGTAGTTCATTTTCTTGTTACAAAAAATCCCTGTAAGAAACGGTAGTGCATTTCTTACAGGGATTTTTGAACGGTATTTATTTAGCAGTAGTAGCCGAGAGATTACTCAACTGTGACTGATTTCGCTAAGTTTCTTGGCTTGTCTACATCATAGCCGCGTAGCAATGTCGCATAGTAAGCGAGCAATTGAGTAGGGATCACCATAGCCAGTGGTGAAAGATACGCATGGACAGCTGGGATAACCAATTGATCTGTCTCTTTTTCTAAACCATGTGCAGCGATCACTAAGGTCTTGGCACCACGACTTTCTACTTCTTTTAAGTTTCCTCGTGTGTGTGCGCCTGTGACTTCTTCACTAATGATCCCAATAACTGGTGTACCTTCTTCGATCAAAGCGATCGTTCCATGTTTTAGTTCGCCAGCTGCAAAGCCTTCTGCTTGGATATAGCTGATTTCTTTAAGTTTTAATGCAGCTTCTAAAGCGACATCATGGTCATTGCTGCGACCAATATAAAAGGCATTTCGCGTTTCATTAAGAAACTCCGCTGCTAATTCTTGTAATTCATCTTTTTGGGTAATCACTGTTTCCATCGCATTTGCGACTAAACTCAATTCATGAGCAACATCAAACGCCAATGCACGGACATTCCCTTTTCTATTCCCGACTGCTTTTGCAAGTAAAGCGAGTACAGCGATTTGAGCAGTATATGCTTTAGTAGAAGCTACCGCAATCTCTGGGCCGGCATGAAGCAACAAAGTGAAGCTAGCTTCTCTTGATAATGTAGAACCAGCGACATTTGTGATCGTCAATGAAGGGTGGCCTAATTGATTGATTTTGACAAGCACCTGACGGCTATCTGCCGTTTCACCGCTTTGGCTCAAAAAGATAAAGAATGGTTTTTTCGATAGTAAAGGCATCGTGTAACCAAACTCACTTGCTAGATGAACTTCAACCGGAATGTCAGTCATTTGCTCGAAGGAATGCTTGCTCGCTAGACCTGCATGATAGCTTGTACCACAAGCCACGATATAAATCCGGTCACTCGCTAAGAGTTCTTCCATCAATTTATGATCCAAAGGAATGTCATTTTCTTCATTCACATAGGTTTGAGCGATTTTACGCATGATGATCGGTTGTTCGTCGATCTCTTTCAACATATAGTAAGGATATGTTCCTTTTTCAATATCAGAAGCATCGACTTGTGCTTCATAAGAATCACGTTCAACGATCGTGCCAGTCAATGTTTGGATCGTGATAGCATCCGCTTGAACGATCACCATCTCTTGATCTTCGATTTCGACAAATTCTTTTGTATAAGAAAGCATTGCCATGGCATCACTTGCAATGACATTGAATCCTTCGCCTTTGCCGATCAATAAAGGGCTTTTATTTTTTGCAACAAAAATCGTTTCTGGTGCTGTACGATCCATCAAAGCAAAAGCATATGAACCTTCGATGACTTCAAGGGCCTTTTTAAATCCTTCTTGTGTATCTTGAGTTTCTTCTACGAATTTTTCGATCACATGAACAACGATCTCTGTATCTGTTTCGCCGATAAAGTCATCAGCTGCCACGTATTGTTGTTTCAATTCTTCAAAATTTTCGATCACACCATTATGGACTAAAACAAAGCGTCCGCTTTGTGAGTGGTGTGGGTGCGCATTTTTTTCTGCAGGTTCACCGTGTGTTGCCCATCTAGTGTGGCCAATTCCTGCTGTACCAGCTGTTTCTGGTGTTAATTTATCTTTAAGGTTTTGGATTCTGCCGCGAGCTTTGACTAAATGGTCCTGTTTTCCATTTGTGACAAAGATCCCAGCTGAGTCATATCCGCGATACTCTAATTTTTCTAAACCATTGATCAATCCTGGGGTAACATTTTCTAATCCGATCATTCCAACAATTCCGCACATAAAAAAACATCCTACTTTCCGTTATAAACTTGATTTTGCTGTTTCCAGCTGCGTAAGAAATTTTTTGTTCTATCTTCGCAGATAGGTTTTATATTTCTTTTTAGAGTGCAGTCCCTAGGGTCATCCGCCGAATGTTTCGATAAACCCTCTCCTCGTCATCTGTCAAAACAGACCTGGCGCTATTCCTTATTGGTCTAATTATCCTCCTAAAAGTATTTTTCCTGGAAACATCTAAAATAATAACGTTAACGTGTGAGGTTTGTCAACAAAAAAGATAAAATATGTAATTGGTATATATCGAAACGGAACGAAAAGAACAAAAAAACGAAATTCGACTATCTTCTTTACTTTGAGTTCGGTACAATAATTATAGATAGGAGGGAAAAAGATGGAAGAGAAAATAGAAATCATGACGTTGGGGATGTTAAAAAAACAAATTGCTGAATTTGAAAAAACAGAACGTGTGACGGATGAAACTAAAATCTTTTTGGATACCGGCTGGGATAGTATCCAAGAAATTGCCCCTGATGCGCTCGGAATCGAGCAAGCGCAACAGTTTGTCGTTGAAGATGAATTGACCCACGAAAAATTTACTGGTTACACCCTTGAGGAAAAGGCAGAAAAGATGAATGCGACACCTGGCTCTGAAGCGGTGATCGTTATTAGAAATCTATACTAGGAGAGTGTAAAATGAATAAAAAACGTTGGATCGCGGTATTGATTGCTGCTGGTTTATTAGTTGTTTCACTCGTTTCTTCGAGCTTGACACAACCCCAAGAAGAGGCTCAGATGGGCAGTCTCAATAGTTGGTTATATGGCGATGAAGAAATGACACCGGTAGTATTGGAAGAAGGCAGTAGTACGGATCGAATCGTAAAACTATCTGTTGATGGTGCTATTGCTAGCGGAGGATCTTCAGGATTGTTTTCATCTGAAGGTTACAATCATGAAGACTTTTTGAAACAGATCGAAGCGATTGAAGCCGATGAAAATGTCAGTGGGATTTTCTTAGAAGTCAATTCTCCTGGTGGTGGCGTTTATGAAAGTGCAGAAATTGCCAACTTACTAAATAATGTTCGGACGGAACGTGATCTACCGATGTATGTCAGCATGAAAAATATGGCTGCCAGTGGTGGTTACTATATTTCTGCCCAAGCAGATAAAATCTTTGCAACGGAAGAAACAGTGACGGGTTCCATTGGTGTGATCATGTCTGGCCTCAACTATTCGGGTTTACTTGAAAAAATCGGCGTTGAAGATACTACTGTAAAAAGCGGTGCGCTAAAAGATATGGGTTCAGCGACTCGTCCAGAGACAGAACAAGATCATGCGGTATTGCAAGCTTATATCGATAACGCGTATAATCGTTTTGTCAAAGTAGTGAGTGAAGGTAGAAACAAATCAGAAGATGAAGTGAAAAAAGTGGCAGATGGCCGTATCTACGACGGTGTGCAGGCAAAAGAAGCAGGATTGGTAGACGAAATCGGTTTTCCAACAGACGCTTTAGCAGCCATGCGTGAAGACCTTGATTTACAAGACGCTGAGTTGATCGAATATTCAACGAGCTCGACCGGCTTTGGCAATACATGGTTTGGCGCAAAATTAGCAGAATTACAAGGATTACAAGCTTCTGAAACTAGTCAGATCTTGTCATTGCTTGAAAGTTTAGGAACAGCAGAATCTCCAAGAGCAATGTATCTTTATGGAGGTGAGTAAACATGACTGAGAAATCTACTCACTCATCACCAATCGAGGAAATGCCCAAGGATATTGAGGGACCGAAAGTATCTGAAAGCAAGGAGTTATCTCCGGAAGAAGTTTCTAAGGTAGAAGAAAGCAACAATACGACGGATGAAATGGTCACCGCAGCTACTACGTCTGAAGGGCAAACGACGAGCGAAGTAAACGTCCATCGTTCAAATGAAGAACATGAGTCTACAGTGCAAGATAAAGCTACTCAACCGGCTGTCGGACCTGATCCTAGTTTTTCCCAAAAGGTACTGAGTTCCTTTGAAGAAAAACCGTTAACACAAACTGAAATCAAAGAAAATCAGAAAAAATGGCAAAAATATACCGATCAAAAAGCGGAAGAACCAACGATCAATCGCTTTCCCAATTATTTCTTTGCCGGTTTCTGGATTCGCTTTGCTGCTTTTTTGATCGATCTCATTTGTATTGGATCAATCAGCCGCTTAACGTTAGGTATTGCTGTGAACTTAGGCTGGCTCCAAGTATCTGACTCTTATTTAAGTATTTACGGTGCCTTGTCACTGATTGCTTACTTAGCCTATTTTGTTTTGTTGACGAAATGGAATCACGGACAGACGGTCGGTAAAATGATCTTTGGCATTCGGGTGATCAGTTTTGATGAAGAAGAGCTGTCATGGAGTACCGTTCTTGTTCGTGAGGGCGCTTGTCGCTTTATTTTAAGATTTCCACTACTATTTATTGGTTATCTCCCAGTCATTTTCAGCAAGAAAAAGCAGCACATCGGAGATTATTTCTCCAATACGAGTGTGGTGACGATCAACTTGATCAAAGCATTTAACCAAGAGATGAACGCTTGATTTTTTACGTATAGAAAAGGCTGGTTATTGTTCAATAAGTCGTGTTAGACAAATGATAAAACAGTGAAGGGAAGAACCTAAGTGAGACCGATCGATTTTCCTGATAAATACGACAATTTGATGCGTATTGGCCAACAAGCATTAGCAAATCATCAATACAGTCAAGCAAAAGAGCTGTTTGAACGTGCCTATGAACTCGAAGCAACGTTTGAATCGAATACGTTGTTCGTGTTGGCACTATCTGAATTAGATATGTGGGAAGAAGCGCTCCATCAAGCACTCTTACATGAAAAGCAGTATTTAATGAATGAAGAATTGGCCACTTTTTATTTTGATTTATTGATTACAGCAAAAGATTTTTTATATGCGCGTAAACTGATTGCAAGTGCCGATTTCCCTGACGATTTTGAACAAGCGATCTTGTTGAAGATCCAACAGGCAGAAGAATTAGTAGGGCAGATGAAACGACAGAAGATCCGAGAGATCTACCAATTAGTCGAAAAGCTACCTTCTGAAAAACCGACTACCCAGTTGAGTTATATCCAAGAAATCGAGCAATTGCCTTATCACGAATTTATCCAAACAGCCAAAAAATTGATCGTGTTAAAAACGGTCCATGTCCTTGTACGGGCAAAGCTGCTTGAATCGCTTGTCCAAGTAAAAGAACCGACACCAGTTGCTTATTTGACGATCGACGAGGAATTGATCGAAGTCATACCAAAGAAAATGGTACGTCCAGAAGAGCAAACCAGCTATCAACAAATCAAAAAAATGGCTGAAGCTTACGAGCAAGAAGATGCCTTGATGAGCAAGAACTTAACAGAAGAGTTCACAATGCAGTCTGCGATCGTTTATCCGATCTATGATAGTTATATCGGTGATCTTGATAAATGGTTCGAACAAACAGTAGCTAGTTATACAAATCAGCCTTGTGAGGATCTTTCTTCGTCTGAGCAACAAGAATTCGCTGAAAAGAGAAATAAAATAATTACAGAACTATTATTATTCAATACCTAAAAAAACAGATAAAAAGATAAAAAAAATCATGAAAAACGTGGATTCCATTTGTTCAATATGTTTACAATTTGGAAGGGTTAGTGTACTATTTAAAGGTATGCATGAAACGTTTTTGATGTATCAAATGAATTTCTAAACTCGGAGGGAAATAAATGACTGCAACATTCGAAAAAAAAGGCACAAATGATGGTGTTTTAACATTTACGATCGGGCAAGATCAAATCCAAAAAGGATTGACAACAGCCTTTAATAAAGTAAAAGGAAACTTGAACGTTCCTGGATTCCGTAAAGGAAAAGTATCTCGTCAAGTATTCAACCGTATGTACGGAGAAGAAGCATTGTACGAAGATGCATTGAACGCTGTTTTACCAGAAGCTTATGAAGCGGCCGTCAAAGAAGCAAGAATCGACCCGGTTTCACAACCTAAGATCGACGTAGCAAGTATGGAAAAAGGTCAAGACTGGACGATCACAGCAGAAGTTACTGTAAAACCTGAAGTTAAATTAGGTGACTACAAAGACCTAGTGGTTGAAAAACAAGACCGTGAAGTAACAGAAGCAGACGTTGAAGAACGCATCAAACGCGAACAAGAAGCGCAAGCTGAATTAGTGATCAAAGAAGACGCAGCAGCTGAAAATGGCGATACTGTCGTTATCGATTTTGAAGGATTCATCAATGATGAAGCTTTCGAAGGCGGAAAAGGCGAAAACCATTCACTTGAATTAGGATCAGGTTCATTCATTCCTGGTTTTGAAGAGCAATTAGTTGGACACAAATCAGGCGACAGCTTAGATGTAACTGTAACATTCCCTGAAAACTACCAAGCGGAAGATCTAGCTGGTAAAGAGGCTGTCTTCAAAGTAACAGTTCACGAAGTAAAAACAAAAGAAGTTCCTGAATTGGATGACGAATTTGCAAAAGATGTAGACGATGAAGTTTCTACATTAGCAGAATTAAAAGAAAAATACATGAAAGAATTGACTGAAACGAAAGAAAAAGCTGCTGAAGATGCAAAAGATGAAGCAGCAATCAAGTTAGCAGTCGAAAATGCGGAAATCGTTGATCTTCCACATGTGATGGTTCACGATGAAGTACACCGTTCAATGGACGAATTCTTGAACAACATGCAACGTCAAGGAATCTCACCAGAAATGTACTACCAATTAACTGGTTCAACAGAAGAAGACTTGCACAAACAGTTTGAAGAAGAAGCAGAAATGCGTACAAAAACAAACCTTGTGATCGAAGCCGTAGCAGCAGCTGAAAACTTAGATGCTACTGAAGAAGAAATCACTGCGGAAATCCAAGAATTAGCAGAAACTTACAATATGCCGATCGACCAAATCAAACGCGTATTGACAGAAGACATGCTAAAACATGATGTGATCATGAAAAAAGCAATCGAATTGATCACTAGCACAGCAAAAGAAGCAGAATAAGGAAAATTCTTATTCGCATCGAATGGAAAGAGTTCAGGCGTTTAGAAGACGCCCGGACTCTTTCATTTGTTTTACTTCATTGATACTTTTGCTTTTTTTTAAATTATGGTATGATAGGGAAAGACTGTAAAGTCTTTGATAGTTTCTTGCGAATCATCGCAAGTTAAGGGGTGAAGACCATGTATGATAATCCAAGTGGTAATGAGACTGTACGCTGTTCTTTTTGTGGCAAAACACAAGAAGAAGTAAAGAAAATCGTAGCAGGTCCGGGGGTCTACATCTGTAACGAATGTATTGACCTATGTAAAGAAATCATTGATGAAGAATTTTACGAAGAAGCTGTACGTGAGTTTACCGAAGTACCGAAACCTTCTGAGATTCTTGAAGTATTGGATAATTATGTGATTGGGCAAGAACGTGCGAAACGCTCATTGGCGGTAGCTGTTTACAATCACTATAAGCGTGTCAATCAAGAAGCGCAAGATGATGATGTTGAATTGCAAAAGAGCAATATCTGTTTGATCGGCCCTACTGGTTCAGGGAAAACCTTCTTGGCGCAAACTTTAGCGAAAACGTTGAATGTGCCATTTGCCATTGCCGATGCAACGAGCTTGACAGAAGCAGGATATGTCGGAGAAGATGTGGAAAATATCTTGCTGAAACTCTTACAATCTGCTGATTACAACGTAGAGCGTGCTGAAAAAGGGATCATCTATATCGATGAGATCGATAAAATCGCACGTAAAAGTGAAAACGTGTCGATCACACGTGATGTATCAGGTGAAGGCGTACAACAAGCCTTACTGAAAATCTTGGAAGGGACTGTTGCGAGTGTGCCGCCTCAAGGTGGACGCAAACATCCGCATCAAGAATTCATCCAAATCGATACGACGAATGTATTGTTCATCGTCGGTGGAGCTTTTGACGGAATCGAAACGATCGTAAAAAATCGTATGGGCGAGAAAACGATTGGATTCGGTACGAACAACCAAAAACTTTCAGAAAATGAAAGTGTCATGCAACATATCATTCCAGAAGATCTATTGAAATTCGGTTTGATCCCTGAGTTTATCGGGCGCTTACCAGTGATGGCTGCGTTAGAAAAACTGACAACAGACGATCTAGTCCGAATCTTGACGGAACCTAAAAATGCCTTAGTGAAGCAATACCAAAAATTACTTTCACTAGATGACACTGCATTAGAATTTGAACCGGAAGCACTAAAAGCAATTGCGAAAAAAGCAATCGATCGCAATACCGGCGCTCGTGGATTACGTTCGATCATCGAAGAAATCATGATGGATGTCATGTTCGATATTCCTTCGGATGAAACGATCGAGAAAGTGATCATTACTAAAGAAGCAGCCGAACTTACCGGTAAACCAACAGTTATCTACAAAGATTCAGAAAAAAAAGCGGGATAAAATGAAAGGAGCAGTCGTGAAAGTTTTTGAAGCTTTTTCGACTACTCCTTTTTATTTTAGCGAAGGAAGCGGAAATGAACGGATTCGCTATACCGCTTTAAGGAGAGAGAGTATATGAAAGTCCATCATGCGGAGATCGTGATCAGTGCAGTTGCACCAAAACAATATCCGGAAACAGATTTACCAGAGATCGCCTTGGCAGGTCGCTCGAATGTCGGAAAATCATCGTTCATCAATACATTGATCGATCGAAAGAATCTTGCACGTACATCAGGAAAACCGGGGAAAACGCAAACTTTGAATTTTTACTTGATTGAAAATGCCTTGCATTTTGTTGATGTCCCTGGCTATGGTTACGCGAAAGTCTCTAAAACAGAACGTGCCAAATGGGGACAGATGATCGAAACTTATTTGACATCTAGAGAACAACTAAAAGCCGTTGTCTCACTTGTCGATGTTCGTCACAAACCCTCACAAGAAGACATCCAAATGTACGAATTCTTGAAATATTATGATATTCCAGTCATCGTCGTTGCGACAAAAGCAGATAAAATTCCTCGTGGAAAATGGAACAAACACGAAAGCGAAATCAAAAAAGCGTTGAATTTTGATCGTAATGATACGTTCATCTTGTTTTCTTCTGTGACAAAGCAAGGAAAAGAAGAGGCGTGGCAAGCGATCGAAGACGCGATTGCAGAATAAACAAATAAGACTTGAGACTTAGTGTGAAAGGAGAACTTTCAAAAACTAAGACATCAAGTCTTTCTTGTTTATTTCTTTTTTTTGTCTTTTTTTGGTTCGCTCTTTGGTTTTAAAAAGCGGTCGATTTCTTCTTTTGAAGCGACGGTTTTTTCAGGATCAACGCCAAAAGATTCGAATAGTTTGTCTAAGTTGTCGGTACGTTCAAATTTCAATCCCATATTTATCACCTCTGATTTTATTTTAACACGGTACCATTTATTACGCGCTATAAGACGAAAAGTTTTAGTTTTTTTTTATTATTCGTTATAATTTGATTATAAAGAGATTTGAGAGAGGTGAGAAAGATGGTACCAGAAAGAAAAATGATGCTCCGTCTCGTCATAAAAAGAGAACGTGAGAACGAAAAAGAAGAAGCCTATGATTGGTCCGTACTTACTCGTATCTTACTTGTCCCTGAATTTTTTCAATCCTCTCGTCAGATAAAAGAACCGTATACCTTGGTGAAGCTAAAACAAGCATTAGATGAAATTGATGATCGTGAAATCGGTTGGCTTGAAATCATTGAAAGAGATTTCGTTTGTCGCTTTGAGTTTGGCTACCACCACCTTCAAGTCGATTATCAGTTTACTTGGAAAATATTCGAAAAAAATGAATCGGTGATTCGCAATTATCTTCAAACAAAAATGCAAAAACACGGCATTTTTGCCTATATGAGAAGTGTCGAAGAATATCTATACCATAATACACAGTCGATCGACGAGCGATTGACATTTGAATCTTCACAGATGATCGATAAGTTGCCGAAAATCAAAGGGTCTGATGGGCAAGTGATCGTTGATTGCAACCAGTTCCCGGGCTATGATTTGATGGTCGAAGGACGTTGTTTCACTTCTTGTTGGGAAATGTATTATAGTAGTTATTACTATCGTTTGATTCCTAAAGAGATATTTTTAGAAGTTCAGCAAGTGGAAAAGATCACACAATTTGACAATCAAGTCATTGGTATCCAGTTGTATCGTGATCCTTTCCGTTGGCAAAGTGAGACGAACTTAAAATTTCAACAATACTACCGCGATCAATTAGGTTTTGATCATTTATCTTGGGATAATGGGGTAGGCTTATTGAAGGAACCATTTGTCGAATATGCCTATACGAAAGATTCCTTACAATCTGTTCAATATCAAAACCATTTGATGCAACCAACAGAAAAGAAAAAAGCAACATTTTTTGTGACAAGAAACTATGATTTTTCGACTTATGACTATAAAGAAAAAAGAGCGAGAGGCGTCCTTAATCGCCAAGCATTTTTTCCTTGGGTCGATGAAAACCATAGTCAGTTGATTTGTTATAAAGTGATCGATCCAACTTTCACGTTAGATAATGGCATCGATGCTTATACCTATTACATCAATGAATATTTAAACGTAGAAGCACCAGATGAAATGTATCGGGATTATCTGACCTCATTACGGATTTACGTTCCGACCAAGTTTTTATCCGATTTTCCGATGGAAGAAATCAGCGATCGATTATCAACGATCAAATTCAAGCGAATCCGTAAGAGAAAAGGTCGGTTAAGTTTTGATGCGGTCCAAGGAGAAAAACGTCTACGGGTCGTCTTGTTAGATCAAGTGGAATTAACAGGTAACCTATTGATGCAAAAAAATTAAGTCCTTATCAAAAGGGTTCTTCAGTACCAATCCTAATTGCCAATCCATGTACTGAACAATTAAGGATTGAATCGACTGATTTTTTTACTTAATAAAGAGCTGGGAAAATAACCATTCCCAACCATAAATAAAGCGACATCCTCGAAAAGTGGTATTCTATTTTTTGGGATGTCGCTTTCGTTTTTGTGGGTTCAATCACTATACACTCGTTTTTTATTGTTTTTGAATGTTTTTGAACGTATTGTGTTGAATAATAGAATAAAATATGCTAAAATCTATCGTGAGGTGATCGTGGAAATGCTTACAGAAGAACGCAAACAGAAAATCTTGCAACTATTGGAGCAACACAAAATCGTCAAGTCCCAAGAGTTAGTTACTTTGTTAGATGCTTCTGAATCAACGATTAGACGGGATCTTCAAGAATTAGAAGATGAAGGTTTATTGCAACGTATCCATGGGGGAGCAAAAAAAGAGGATCTTTTAGGCTTTGAACAGAATATGAGTGAAAAAACGCTCAAAAACGTTCATGAAAAACAAGTCATCGCTCAATTGGCAGCAGAGCTTGTGAATGATGACGAGGTCATTTATCTCGATGCGGGCTCAACGACATTAGAGATCATTCCATTTTTAAAGGGGAAACAGATAACTGTTGTGACTAATTCGGTAAAACACGCTTCTGCTTTAGTTGATCTGCAAATACCAACCATTGTCTTGGGTGGGCAAGTGAAACTGTCAACAAATGCCGTATTAGGGGCAAGCACGCTCAGTCAGTTAAGTGATTATCATTTTAATAAAGCATTTATGGGAATGAATGGCGTACATCTGGAACGTGGATTTACGACACCAGATCCAGAAGAAGCCGCTGTTAAGCGATTAGCGATTGCGAATGCTCAAGATAGTTATATTTTACTTGATCATACAAAGTTCAATAAACAAACATTTGTTTCTGTTGCACCACTACAAGCTGCCACGATCATAACCGAACGTTGTCCATTAGAATTTCAATCTGCTTATAGCGAACGGACAACAATCAAGGAGGCAAATCAATGATTTATACAGTAACACTTAATCCATCGATCGATTTTATCGTACGTGTTGACGGATTAAAACTCTGTGATTTAAACCGTATGACCGAAGATTTCAAAGTGCCTGGCGGAAAAGGGATCAACGTTTCTCGTATTTTGAAACGCATCGATTCTGAATCGACTGCATTAGGTTTTCTAGGTGGATTCACTGGAAACTTTATTTCTGACTGGTTAAAAGAAGAGCAGATCGCGACCGCTTTTACGCAAGTAGAAGAAGATACGCGGATCAACATCAAACTAAAATCTGATTCTGAAACAGAGATCAATGGACAAGGACCGATGATTTCAGATCAAGCAATCGACCGTCTAAAAGCAGAATTAGCCACCGTTGGAGCAAACGACATCGTGGTGTTATCTGGAAGTACGCCTGCAAGTTTACGTGCCGGATTCTACCAAGAGTTGATCGAGATCATCCGTGAAAAAGGGGCAGAGTTTGTGATCGATACGACGGGCGATGACTTGAAGGAAGCCTTGAAAAGAGAACCATTATTGATCAAGCCGAATAATCACGAATTAGCTGAATTATATAATGTAACTTTTGATTCAGTCGAAGACATCCTTCCTTATGGTAAGAAATTATTAGAAGAAGGAGCGAAAAATGTCTTGATCTCAATGGCAGGCGACGGGGCTTTATTATTTACAAAAGATGGCACTTATCGTTCAAACGTCTTAGTTCGTCCATTGAAAAACTCAGTTGGTGCCGGAGATTCGATGATTGCTGGCTTTATCGGTTCATATAGCAAACAGGCAGATGCGGTGGAAGCATTCAAATGGGGCGTGGCATGCGGCAGCGCGACAGCTTTTTCAGATGATTTAGCGGTTCGCTCGTTTATCGATGAATTATTACCAGAAGTAGAAATTACTAAAATTGATTAATATCGTGGGGGGTACATCATGGAAATCAAAGACTTAATGATCAAAGATGCGATGATCATGGACCTACAGGCAACTGATAAAAAAGGTGCCATCGATGAAATGGTCCAAAAAATGTATGATGCAGGTCGCATCTCAGATATCGAAATTTATAAAGAAGGAATTTTAGCTCGTGAAGCACAAACATCTACTGGTTTAGGTGACGGCATCGCGATGCCACATGCGAAAAATGCAGCAGTGAAAGAAGCAACTGTTTTGTTTGCGAAAAGTAACAAAGGGGTAGACTATGAAGCGCTTGATGGTCAACCAACTTTCTTATTCTTTATGATCGCTGCACCAGAAGGAGCAAACGACACGCATTTGCAAGCATTAGCTGCATTGTCACGTTTGCTGATCGATCCAGATTTTGTTGGGAAATTAAAAGAAGCTGCAACACCTGAAGAAGTCCAAGAATTGTTCCAAACAGCAGAACAACAAAAAGAAGCTGAAGCAGTAGCGGAACAAGAAGAAGCAGCGCAAACAGTTTCTTCATCAGACAAAAAATTTATCGTTGCAGTAACAGCGTGTCCAACAGGGATCGCACATACGTACATGGCAGAAGATGCGTTGAAGAAAAAAGCCAAAGAGATGGGCGTAGAGATCAAAGTTGAAACAAATGGATCTGAAGGTATCAAAAATCGTTTGACTGCTGAAGACATTGCACGTGCAGACGGTGTCATCGTTGCCGCTGATAAAAAAGTCGAAATGAATCGTTTCGACGGAAAAGAATTAGTCAATCGCCCAGTAAGTGACGGTATCCGTAAAACGGAAGAATTGATCAATATAGCAATCAGTGGTTCAGCGCCAGTTTTCCATGGTGATGGAAAAGAAAATGCGGCAGATGAAGGAAATGCGGATGGTACGATCGGACAACGAATCTATAAAGATTTGATGAACGGTGTTTCTCACATGCTACCATTCGTTATCGGTGGCGGGATCGCCATTGCCTTATCATTTATGGTGGACCAATTCATGGGTGTACCACAAGATCAATTAGCAAACCTTGGGAACTACAACCAAGCAGCGAGCTGGTTCAATCAAATCGGTCAAGCCGCATTTGGCTTCATGTTACCAGTCTTAGCTGGATTTATTGCTTCAAGTATTGGTGATCGTCCTGGATTGATCGTTGGTTTTGCCGCTGGAGCATTAGCGAATACAGGTGGCGCAGGTTTCTTAGGTGCATTGATCGGTGGTTTCTTAGCTGGTT
Organism: Enterococcus sp. DIV1094; assembly: GCF_017316305.2. Classification (NCBI taxonomy): domain Bacteria; kingdom Bacillati; phylum Bacillota; class Bacilli; order Lactobacillales; family Enterococcaceae; genus Enterococcus; species Candidatus Enterococcus mangumiae. The sequence continues at coordinate 2,987,340 of NZ_CP147250.1, read as the reverse complement.
ACGTAATCGTCTTCTTGCGTAAACTCTTCAAAAACTTACCGAAATCACTTGAAGGAATCAAAACGATTTTATTCTATCCTGTCTTCGGGTTATTGATTACCGGTTTCTTGATGTTGATGGTCAACGTACCAATGAAAGCAATCAATGATGGGTTGAATGCTTTCTTGTCTGGACTTAGCGGTTCAAATGCAGCACTACTAGGCGCATTACTTGCTGGAATGATGGCTGCCGATTTAGGTGGACCAATCAACAAAGCAGCTTATGTCTTTGGTACAGCTACTTTAGCAACAACGGTTGCCACTGGTGGTAGTGTCGTAATGGCTTCTGTTATGGCAGGAGGGATGGTTCCGCCGTTAGCGATTTTCGTCGCAACACGTTTGTTCAAAAATAAATTCAGCAAAACAGATCAAGATGCTGGCTTAACAAATATTGTTATGGGGCTTTCGTTTGTGACAGAAGGTTCGATCCCATTTGCTGCAGCTGATCCAATCAGAGCGATTCCAAGTTTCATTATCGGTTCAGCATTGACCGGTGGATTAGTTGGTGCATTCGGTATTAAATTGTTAGCACCACATGGCGGAATCTTCGTTGTATTCTTATTAAGTCATCCGTTGATGTACTTGTTGTTTATCGCAATTGGTGCAGTTGTATCTGGCGTTATTTATGGTTGGTTGAGAAAATCACCAACAGTCAGTGAAGCATAAGTTTACAAGCATAATACCTTACTAAGGAAATTTACTTCTTAGTAAGGTATTTTTTTGTATAAAAAAACAAAAAACATATTGTTTGACTTTATTACGTCCCTCATAGTATCATCGTTTTGTTATTAATATTTAATATTATTATTGCTATTTTATCATTTTAATTCCATTAGGAGGGAAACATGTATAAGTCAGGAAAAACCTTAATATTACTAGGGTTATTTTATTTATTTTTTTCGCATGGACTTGATTTACATGCGCATACAGAAGAAACAGATGTTATTTATATCGAGGAAACAGAAGCTACAGATTCGGGGGTTGAAGAATTAAAAAATAACGAAGCGTATCATTATGAAGATGAGGTTGATACGGATGTCTCTGAAGAGAGCGTAGAAATTGAGGAGGAAGAGATACATATCGATAGTAGTCAGGAAGCACCTGAAGGACATGAAGCAAATGAAGCAAATGAAGCGTTGATGCCATTAACAGGCAATGGAACAGAACAAGAACCATATACTGCTGGAACAGCAGCGGAGTTAAGAAGCGTCCTCCAAACGATCCGCACAGACCCTGGAACAGGAACTTATCACATTTTATTAACAGATAATATCTTTTACAATGCCTCGGATGTATTTGAAATCCATAAAGATGTCGTAATTGATGGGCAAGGATTTCACATGTTATACGCTAACAATGCAAGTACGGCTGCAGGCGATACAGGTTTTAGAATAAGAGTTTCTGGTGTACAAGCGACTGTGAGAAATCTGAACTTTGGAAGTGATACACTCACAGATGCTAATGGACAAGTATATGACAATAATACGTATTATGGCGTCCTAGGTTCTGCGGGAACCGATAATATCCGTTTTGATGCAATTTTTGAAAATGTGAACTATTTTGCACGGAGGGGTGCGCAACCACTTCTCACATGGAATCGACAATCGCGATTTATTTTCAAAGGAGAAAATCATTTTATTAGTCGCACTGGGACAAATAGTCAAGAATTTATGGAAGGCTATAATATCACCTTTGCAGAAGGATCTAAAACAACGATCGATCACCAAACTGAAGTTAACTTAGGGTTTATCTTTGCATTTGGTACTGGCGGTTCTGCTGGAAGTGATGGTCGAATACGAATCAATGTGGAAGAAAATGCCGAAGTGAATATCCTTTCTTCAAAACAGCATTTTACCTTTGGTGCGCAAGTGATTTTTACGATTGCAGAAAATGCTAAGTTCCATTATAGACAAACAGCCAATCGAGCTTTGAGTTTTTCCAATAACCAAGCGGTAACTGTCAATATCGATCCGAATACACAAGCTACTTTTTTAAGTAACGGTCAGATCAATTCAGGCAATACCGTCAATTTTAATGTGAATGAGCCAGATTTTATTCGTTTTCAAAATCTTTCGAGCTCAACTGGACTTTTTGCACGAAACATGAATTTTAACCGACTGGATAGTGCGGGTGAAGCAACGGGTGGGTATAACTTTTACTATATGAATCAAAATCAGCGACTAGTAAGAAGAGGGATTCCAGGAGCATCATCAAGAGTTTTAGCAAACAATCAATTTAGTCACTCCGGATTACGTCATGCGATCTACAAAAAGCGAACAAATTTTGACTTGGCGAATACGGCGGATGTCGGAATTGGCAGAAGTAAACTAACGACGACAATCGATTCGTATGATCCTGCTGGGCGATTGGTCACAGATGTGGAATATAAACTTAGCAAGGAACGATTATGGAGCGGTGCTTCGATTACAGAAACCAGTGCCCAAACGGCAATCGAACAGGCAACAGAAAATACACCTGGCATGGTTGCGACAAATAAATCAACCAACTTATCTTGGCAAAACGATGAATTACGTGCAGGCACTTATTACGTATACGCACGAGTAACGACAGCAATCAGTGATGATCCAGAAAAGCTACTTTTTGCAAGTGATAGTTTCTGGCAAGAAAAAGAAGTCGTTATTGAAAGAAGCCCGATCCATGTTGTGGTTCCTTTAGAAAAGTTATTTGATGTTCGTGAAACGGGTGAGTTTTATAAAGATGAACATAGCCAGCCAATCGTCAGTCATAGTAATTTTCCAATTGATTTTACAGTCACCCACGTTGCTGACCATTCCGTTGACCCGACGATCACTTTAGTGGATGAGATCATCGAGGAAGGCAAGGATGATTTAGTACTGAATCTAGGTGTGACCAATGGACAAAAATTAGGACCATTATTGGTCGGTGAAAATAAGCTAGATACAGTTTCATTAGAGCCGTTTTTAGACGAACCATTAGAACTTTTTCTAAAAGGAGAATTTAGAGGATCCATCTTCAAAAAACATCAAACCGATTTTCGATTAACTTATATACTAACTGCACAAGGAGCTGAGGACTAATGGAAAACGCATCGGATAAACGAAAGAAACAAATAATCATCATACTCGTACTACTTTTATTACTGATAGTCGGTTGGCTAGCCTATCAACATTTCTTTCCAGAAAAACCTGAGCCGGTCACGCTCGTCAGTGGCGAATTTTTGCCAGACGGGAAAGATGCACAACGAATCTCAGAAGACGAGTTAGCGGAATTAGCCCAAACAGCTGCTGACAGAAGCAAATTCAATCTAATGATTTCACCGGAGGCAACGTTTAATCACCGAACCCTTCAAGGTGAATTGATGATCAAAAATCCACTCGAAAATGGCCACCCAATCAATGTGGAAATACGGAAAAAGAGCAATGATGAACTTGTTTATACATCTGGAGCTATTCAGCCAGGGTATGAAATAAAAGAAGTGACGCTTGAACAGTCACTAGAGAAAGGAGAGCATCCATCTGTAGCAATGTTTAGTTTGTATGATCCAGATACAAACCAGAAAAAAGGACAAGTAGCAGCTGGAGTGACATTAGTCATCGAATAAAAATAAAAAAATAGATAGGGGAATATCAAAATGAAGAAGAAATTATTATCTAGTTTATTAGTAGTAGGAACAAGCTTAGGAGCGTTAGCACCAGCAACGATCTTAGCGACTGATGTTATTGGAGAACCAACGGCCGACATTACGATCAATGGCTCACTTGGATTAGACAATACAGATCCTGAAGAAGAAATTGAGGAAGGTAATACGAATTGGATCAACGTTACTTTAGATACAGCAACGATTTTCTATAATCTTTCCGGAACAACTACCATTGATTCACCAACATATAACATTGAGAATAATTCAGGTCGCCCGGTAAAAGTATCTATTCAGAGCTTTACTCAAACAGATACATCTAACATTAGTGTCATTGATAGTTTGAACTTTGTTTCAAGCCTTGGTGGGAGTGCGATAACTCAGTCACTTATTAATAGTGGGAATGTTGAGGCCTTTGGGTCACCAGTTGAACTCTTTACTTTAGCAAATAGTGAAGGGAACTTGACAGAAGATGGCAGTGGAACAGACAGTAAGTCTACGACATTCAAGTACGAAGGGACTGTATCAGGAACTAGTATTGCTCGAACAAATCCAGCATTCACACTGACACTTCAATTAGACGCAGTACCATTTTAAACTTAAGATAGAAGGGATAACATGAGTACAACAACGATTGAATTGAACGGGATGTTAGGTGTGACAGAGCAAGCGCCAACACCAAAAGAAGAAACACCTTCACCTGAAACAAATTCAACGATTCGTTCCGAAGTGAAGGTGGTTAACCCTTTACCAAAAACAAATGATCAAACTGGAATGTATCTCTCGCTTTTAGGATTCGTGCTTATTCTACTTGTATGTTGTATATGGGCGATCAGTCGCAACCTGAAAGACCATAAGCTAATAAATTGAGATAGAAAAAATCCATGATGGCTATCTATTCCGCTCGTTTCTGACACATTTTGTGGTAGAGGGACAAGAGAAAGAATCAATTTAAGCCTAGGCTTAGGTTGATTCTTTTTTCTAAATGATTATCTCATAATTTCGTTGATTTTCCATGCTATTTTTACAAAATCTTCCTTACTGTTTTTTTGAAATATTGAAAAAATAGTGTGAAGTTTTTTAGCCTAGCCTCAAAAAGGAGGACGTTATGAAAAAAATAGTAAACATTCTGTTGCTTTCTATTTTTATATGGAGCCATCTCTTTCCGTATCACTTAATCTATGCAGATGTCGAAACCCAGTTGGAGTCTTCCGATGTAGAAGCAATCACAGAAGACTTTTTGACCGATGATAGATTAAATGAGGATCAGGAAAATACGGAGGATGTGGTTGAAGAAGTTAACAGACCAGAAGAAAGTGACGATCCAGTCGTACAGTCTGAAGAATTAATAACTACAGCAGAGCCAGTCTCGCCTTATAGCGGTACTGGAACATCTGCTGATCCATTTACCACTGGTTCAGCAACAGAGTTGATCACCGTGTTACAAACCATTACCAATACAGCCACTCTTGGCCCCTATTACATCTCACTGACAGCGAATATCGTTTATCAGGACACTAATTCATTTAGTATCGACAAAGATGTTGTTATTGATGGTCAAGGCTTTTATATGTTGTATTCTAATAGTTCAAGCACCTCAGCGCTAGATACTGGCTTTCGTGCTAAAACCTCTGGTGTGACAGTCACTTTAAGAAATATCAATTTCGGTAGTGATACACTCATGGATGCGAACAACCAAATTTATGCGAACAGCACCTATTACGGGATCATTGGGGCTATTAATGATGCGACTACTTTTCATGCTATATTAGAAAATGTCAATTACTATGCCCAAACAGGCGCACAGCCTTTCATCTCCTGGAATCAACAATCAACTTTTACCTTTCAAGGGGAGAATACATTTGTTGGTAGAGCGGGAACAAATAGCCAAGAATTTTTAGAAGGGTATAATGTCATTTTTGCAGAAGAGTCGAAAACCACGATTGATCATCAGACAACCGAAGCCACAGGATTATTTTATGCTTTTGGAGGTGGCAGTCCAACAGATGGGCGTTTACGAATTACGATTGAAGAAAATGCGGAAGTAGAGATTATTTCGACTAAACCATATTTTACGTATGATTCTAATGGTGTGGACTTTACAATTTCAGACAGTGCGAGACTTTACTATACACAGGTAGGGGCAAATTCGATGTATTTTTCTAATATTGTCCCAGTGATCTTCACAGTTGGGAGCGAGGCTCAAGTTTCTTTTGTGAATACGGCAACATTTAATTCAGGAAATACAGTGACTTTCAATGTGAACGCACCTGATTACATTCGCTTTAAAAACGCAGGTAGTGCTGGCGCAGGGTTGTTCTCAACTGCAATGACATTTAATCGACAGGACAGCACTACCGGTGTAACTGGGGACTATCGCTTCAGCTATTTAAATGCAAGTAGCCAATTGCAGGAAAAAGAAGTAGCTGGCCCATCGTCCAGCACATTGAACAACAGCTACTTCAGCAATCCTCAATTAATGGAAGCAATCTATCAAAAAAGAATCGAAGTGACTGATTGGAGCAATGTACCTGATGTAGCCGTGAATCAAAGTGAACTGACGACAACAATCAATAGCTTTGATCCGCCTACACGGACAGTGACTACGGTCGAGTATAAGTTAAGCGAAGAGAGTTTATGGACCGGAGCAGCTATCACAGATGCACAAGCGCAAACAGCTATCGAAAATGCGACACTTGCGACAAATGGGGTAATTGCAGTCAATACATCCACTGAACAAGTCTGGACAAATGAAGAACTACAGGCAGGCACCTATTATGTGTATGTGAAACTGACTGGAGCCATCAGTTATGACCCCGACGTACAAGTGTACACGACGGAGAGCATGTGGTTTGAAGCAGAAATCGTCGTACCAAAAAGTCCAATCAGTGTGGAAGTTCCTTTGGAGTTGATATTTGGAACAAAAGAAGCAGGGGCATTCAGTGCCAATGATTCGGCTGAACCAATCGTTAGCCAGAGCAATTTCCCAATTGATTTCACGGTCACAGAAGTAACCGATCAATCGGATGAAGCAACGATATCTCTAGTCGATCAGCTATCTGTGAACGGCGAAAATGAATTGATACTCAATTTGTCGAAAACTGATGGACAATCTATTGGTCCAATGCTCGTTGGTGAAAATGAAATCGACGCAATTGGCATTCTCCCTTTTTGGGAAACCTCCTATGATCTTTATTTAAGTGGAGAGTTCTCAGGACCGATTTTTAACAAACATCACCCAAGCTTTCTATTTACGTATCTGTTGACGGTACAATAGACTATTCAGATGAAAATAAATCGTTTTTCATTTCTAAGCAACCAAAATCAACTTGATGATGGTTGCTTTTTTTGTGCAAATTTCAGTTTCTTTAATTATATTCTAATCTTGAGAATACACATGTATGAGTGCTTAGTTGTCGATTTTAAGCAAGAGTATCATAGATGATACTAAAAAATTATTTGTTATTATTTGTTAAGAGAAAAATAATAAAAAATATATTTTATGTGGATAAAATGGCGATTTAATAGAATTGGATAGACTGTTAATCTATTTTTATTCATTTTTAAGAAGTTTCTCTAATAAGATTTTTTTATATAAAAATCGTTATGTAAGAGTGGGGCTATAGTATGTTTTGACTAAAAAGAAAAGGATATAGTATTCTTTTTTTGTAATCTTAATCTAATCTTAATTTAATGTTGTAACAAAGGAGCGAGGTCAAAAAACGAATTATTAGTCAAATAAAGAAATAACCCTAGATGGAGAAAATAAAGTGATACAAATGATCAAAAATGTATAGCTAATTTAAAGAAATGTGGGTAAGCAAGAACACTATAAAAAGAGAAGGAGGCTATCATGGAAAAACTATCAAGATTACTCATCTTCATTTCCATTATATGTTTGACTAGCTCAACGATGAGTCAACACTATGCTTTGACAACTAGGATTGAAAACAGTGGACCAATAACTGTAAATAGTTCTGACAGTGCGATAGCAGAAACTTCGGAAAATACCAGTACTGAATCTACTACGCATTCAATTGAAGAGCCAGAAAAAATGGCTAGGGCAGAACAACAAAGCTTATCCGATAAAATCAATCAAACTTCCGTGTTAGAAAGTGGCTTAAATGTAGAATCTGAACAATCGATAACTGCTTATGTAGGAACTGGGACGGAGTCCGATCCTTTTTTGGTAGGTTCTCAAGCTGAAATGACAAGTGCATTATCCATAATCCGAAATGATTCAGGAACTGGACCTTATTATATCGAATTAACTGGAAATATTGTTTACACTGGACTCAATATTGTTTTTAGCTTCTACAAAAATTTGATAATTGATGGGAAAGGTTATTATTTATTGCATAGTAATGATAGTTCATCAGAAGCGGGAACATTATTCAATGCGGCTACAGCAGGACTGACTATAACATTAAGGAACATTAATTTCGGTAGTGATACTTTAATGGATAATAACGGAATTATTTACGATAGAAATCCAGCTCGCTCAATATATAGCGAATATCAATCTAGTTCATATTACGATAGACTTGAGGTGGTTATTGAAAATGTTCATTACTATGGAACAGTATATTCACGAGTGATTAACTCAGCTAAAGTTACTTTTAAAGGAGATAATTCCTTTAGAAATGCTGGGAGATTTACAATCCATAAACAAATTCTCGTTGCTGAAAATTCGACAACATTAATTGATGATTCAGCATCAACTGAAACTAATACATCTAGAGCCGCTTTTTTAAGTTTAAACAATCTTGATGAAGATGTATTAATCCTTGAAAGAAATGCTGAGTTATCCATAATAACGCATGCTCCTAGTGCAATATACGTCGACAATCTTGCGACGGTTGATATAAAAGATGAAGCGAGACTATTTGTTCATACGTTGCACCCTACAGCGTATTCATCACACATTGTGCAGAGCAGCGCAAGTCCTCATGCTAATATGACTATAAGGGTTGGACAAGATGCTACAGTCGTACATGAGAGTCAATCGGTTATTGGCAATGTTTATCATTTTTGGGTTAACAAACCGAAATATATACTATTTAGATCTAAAACGAGGGAAACTACAAGATTCAGGGGATATTTTAGAATTTTTCGGCAGGATAGAGCAAGTGATTTCGGTGGAGATTACCAAGTAAACTATCTATACGGTGGAAATCGCTTACTTACTACACCGGTATTTTTCGGTAATACTGCACTAGTAGACATGTATTATGTAGATAATGGTACTTTAGGATCGTATGACATCATCTACCAACCAAGTTTTATAATTAATGATATTCAGGTAGAACCAGAGGTGGACTTAGATATCAGTAACTTGAACATTACAATAAACGCAGTCTCTCCAGTGGAGCGTCCATTAATAAATTATAATTTTAAATTAAGTAGGCAACGATTATGGACAGGCAGTTCACTCAGAACACTAGACGCTCAAAGGATAGTTGAAAGTGCTACGCTAAGTACAAGTGGGGTTGTTGCTGTTCAATCCTCAGCGACTGAAGGAGTTTGGAAAGAACAAAAACTACAAGCCGGCACCTATTATGTATACCTCCAAGCCACTGGACTAATGCAAGAAGACCCCTCATTAGCTCATTTACCAAGTTCAAGCTTATGGTATGAAGTTGTTATAGAGGTACCAAGAAGTCCGTTAAATATCGAAGTTCCTTTAGAAAAAATATTTAAAGTTCGGGAAGAAGGGGAATTTGATACTATTGAACTATCTAAACCAATCATTAGCCATAGTAATTTCCCAATTAATCTAACAGTAACTGAAGTCGTGGAACATACCACAGATTCACCTGTAACGTTGGTCAATGAAATTTTACCTGATTCGGATAAACATTTACGTTTGCACTTAGCATCAACAGATAATCAAGATTCTGGTCCTTTGGTTGTGGGAGAGAATCAAGCCTCACCTATAGAAATACCCCCGTTCTTCGACAATCCGCTCCATTTGTATCTCAAAGGACATTATGTCGGAGGGCTTCATGTGAAACATGATGTCAGCTATTCATTTATCTATCAGTTAACGGCAAAATAACTGAGTTAGACAATCGTCATTTTTAGAAAAAAGATTTCTTGTAACAATTGATAGTCGCTTTTGCCACCATGACTTAAGAAAGGTAAGGGATATCATGGACACAAATATAGAACTAAAAGGAGAATTAGGTGTTTTAGAAAGTCGACCGCCGACTGAAGAAAGCAAGCCTCCTGATGAGAGTAAACCACCAACCGAAGATAGCAATCCACCGACTGAAAGTAAGCCATCTACGGAACAAAGTAGTTCTTCCGATGATCGGACATCAACTACCGATCAGACGTCTTCCTCTGAACAACGGGAACAGACAAAGGACACCAGTGCGGTTGTGCGAACAGATACTCAAAATACGAATCAAGTTCCAATCAAAGTCGAAACGCAAACGATCGATTATTTCCCTAAAACGAATGAACAAGCTGAACCGTGGTTTGTTTCTTGGGTAGGTATCTTCCTAGTAGCCGCAGTCATCAGCTATCATATCATTGATCGTAAGATGAACAAATGAATGGACAGAAGAAAGAGAACTGAGGCGAGCATCAACGCTTCAGTTTTTTTGTATGGAGAGAACGATTCATGGTGCTAATAAGTTAGTACTGTTAAGTGATTGTACTTTTACTATTGAAAGTGTTTCAGAAGTAGTCGTTCGCAAAGGTTTTCCGTCAAGATGAAGAAACTTCACTTTATTGCCTATCCGGATAATGCTATAATTAGAAGGATTGATAATAGAAAGGATGTTGTACATGTCATCCAAAGCAAACTTACTAAAGGGGATGAATCCTCGTCAACAAGAAGCAGTCCTACATACGGATGGACCGTTATTATTAATGGCTGGTGCAGGTAGTGGGAAAACACGCGTACTTACGCACCGAATTGCTTATTTGATTGAAGAAAAAGAAGTGAATCCATGGAATATCTTGGCGATCACCTTTACCAATAAAGCAGCAAAGGAAATGAAGGAACGGGTCAATGCCATTTTAGAAACTGGTGGAGAAGATGTTTGGGTCTCGACCTTTCACTCCATGTGCGTCCGCATTTTAAGAAGAGATGTCGATTACATCGGGTATAATCGCAACTTTACGATCATTGATTCTTCCGAACAGTTATCGTTGATGAAACGGATTTTGAAAGAATTGAATATCGATCCTAAAAAATACGATCCGAGAAGTCTTTTAGGCACGATCTCGCAAGCGAAAAACAGCTTGTTGTCGCCGGAAGCTTTTGCAAAGATGCAGGGCAGTTATTATGAAGAAATTGCCGCGAAATGCTATGCGGCATACCAAAAAGAACTCCAATACAACCAATGCATGGATTTCGATGATTTGATCATGAACACGATCCGTTTATTTGATGAGCATCCAGACTCATTGACGTATTATCAAAATAAATTTCATTATATCCATGTGGATGAATATCAAGATACGAACCATGCGCAATACACGTTGGTCAATCAATTAGCTGGCCGTTTTAGAAATCTTTGCGTAGTGGGGGATGCCGATCAAAGTATTTATGGTTGGCGTGGCGCGGATATGCAAAATATCTTGGATTTTGAAAAAGACTATCCAGATGCGGCAGTGATCTTGCTGGAACAAAATTATCGTTCAACGAAAACGATCTTGAATGCAGCGAATCAAGTTATTGAAAACAATCGCAATCGTAAACCGAAAAACCTTTGGACAGAAAACCAAGATGGCAATAAAATCACTTACTATCGAGCAGATAATGAGCGAGATGAAACACGTTTCATTGTCGAAAGAATGCAAGAAGAGATCCGATCGAACAATCGGAATTATGGCGATTTTGCGATTCTTTATCGGACGAATGCGCAATCACGTGTGATGGAGGAAACGTTACTGAAAGCCAACATCCCATACAAAATGGTTGGCGGTCACAAATTCTATGATCGTAAAGAAATCAAAGATGTTTTGGCGTATTTAAATGTGATAGCAAACCCGCAAGATTCATTAAGCTTTGAGCGGATCGTTAATTCACCAAAACGGGGGATTGGACCAGGTTCAGTGGAAAAACTCCGTAGCTTCGCAACGATGCACGAGTGGCCTTTGTTAGAAGCAGCTCGAAATGTTGAATTAGCGAATATCGGTGGAAAAGCAGGGACACAATTAGGTTCTTTTGGTGAAATGATGCATCAGTTGACTGAAATGATTCCTTATCTGACAGTGACAGAGTTAACAAAAGAAGTCTTGGAACGTAGTGGCTATTTAGATGATCTAAAAATCCAAAATACATTAGAATCACAAGCACGTATCGAAAACTTGGAAGAGTTTTTGACGGTGACACAAGAATTTGATAGGCAGTTTGAAAAAGAAGGGTTAGAAGATGCCGACTCACCAGAAGATAAGTTGGTCGTCTTTTTAAATGACCTCGCACTTGTTTCAGATATCGATAGTTTAGAAGAAGAAACAAAACAAGTCACGTTGATGACTTTACATGCGGCTAAAGGACTAGAGTTTCCAGTGGTATTTTTGATTGGATTGGAAGAAGGCGTCTTCCCACTTTCCCGAGCATTGATGGAAGAAAGTGAATTGGAAGAGGAGCGCCGCTTAGCTTATGTAGGAATTACCAGAGCGGAAGAAGCATTGTTTGTGACCAATGCATTTTCACGTACGCTATATGGTCGTACACAATACAATCGCCCTTCACGATTTTTAGAGGAAATCGATCAAGAATTGTTGGATATCCATGGGATGCGTCCGACACCAAGTGCTTCACAGCCTTCACCTTTTCGCGGGAAACAAACTGGAACGACGTATCAGCAACCGACAAAGACCGGTGTTTCAGCTAAGGTGGCTACCGGTGGTGAAACAGGTGGTTGGAAGCCTGGAGATAAAGTCAAACATAAAAAATGGGGACCTGGAACAGTGGTCAGAGTTACTGGCGACGCAAAAGACCTTGAGCTTGATATTGCTTTTCCAAGTCAAGGGGTCAAACGTGTATTAGCCGCTTTTGCACCAATCGAAAAAGTTTAGTTCAATAGGGGGAGAAAAAGATGGAACACGAAATGACGATCGATGAAGCGACAAAAAGAGTAGAAGAACTTAGAGTGCAGTTAGATCGTTGGTCTCGTGAGTATTATGTGTTGGACCAACCAACAGTGGAAGACTATGTCTATGATAAGACCTATGCTGAGTTAGTGGCGATCGAAGAGCAATATCCAGATTTGATCACCGCAGATTCACCGACACAACGAGTAGGTGGGAAGATTCTTTCCGCATTTGAAAAAGTCACACACGATATTCCATTATATAGTTTAAATGATGTTTTTAATAAGGAAGAATTGTTAGCTTTTGACCAACGTGTTCAAAAAGCAATCGGTCATCCAGTCGATTATTGTTGTGAATTGAAAATCGACGGTCTCTCAGTGTCGTTGCGTTATGAGAATGGGGAGTTTGTTCGTGGTGCCACTCGTGGGGATGGTTCTGTTGGTGAGAATATCACGGAAAACTTGAAAACGGTGCGTTCTGTCCCGATCCAATTAAAAGAACCTATGAGTATTGAAGTGCGTGGCGAATGCTTTATGCCAAAACGTTCATTTGTTAAATTGAATCAAAAAAATGAAGAAGAAGGCAAGCCAGTCTTTGCGAATCCTCGGAATGCTGCCGCAGGTTCATTGCGTCAATTAGATTCCAAGATCACAGCGAAAAGAAATCTCGATACGTTCTTATATACCGTCGCAGATTTCGGACCGATGCAAGCTACTACGCAATACGAAGCCTTAGAAGAATTAGATAAGATCGGGTTCCATACGAATCATGAAAAACGTCTTTGTCAGTCGATCGACGAAGTTTGGGCATTCATTGAAGAGTACCACGAAAAAAGAAAAGACTTACCTTATGAGATCGACGGCATCGTGATAAAAGTCAATGATTTTTCATTACAAGACCAACTAGGCTTCACAGTCAAAGCACCTCGTTGGGCGACTGCCTATAAGTTTCCGCCTGAAGAAGTGGAAACAGTGATTGAAGAAATCGAATGGACAGTGGGACGGACTGGTGTGGTGACACCAACAGCGATCATGACACCGGTTCGTGTGGCTGGAACGACAGTGAGTCGCGCGAGTCTGCATAATGGTGACTATATCCAAATGAAGGATATTCGTTTGAATGATACTGTTCAAATCTATAAGGCAGGAGATATCATTCCAGAAGTCGCACAAGTTATTTTAGATAAACGACCGGCTGACAGTGAGCCTTACCCAATGCCCGAGCATTGCCCCGTTTGTCACAGTGAGTTAGTCCATTTAGATGAAGAAGTTGCCTTGCGTTGCATCAATCCAAAATGTCCAGCGCAAATGAAAGAAGGCTTGAACCATTTTGTTTCGCGCAATGCGATGAACATCGATGGCTTAGGGCCGAGAGTCTTGGAACAGATGTACGACAAGAAATTGGTGGCGGACGTTGCAGATCTTTACAAACTAACTGAAGAAGAACTATTAACGCTAGACAAGATCAAAGAAAAATCTGCTAACAATATTTTGACTGCGATCGACAACAGTAAAGATAACTCGGTGGAACGGTTGATTTTTGGTTTAGGTATCCGTCACGTTGGGGCGAAAGCAGCGAAGATCTTAGCGGAGCATTTTGGCGATTTAGAAACTTTGAGTCGTAGTGATTTTGAATCGATCATCCAGCTAGATACGATCGGTGACATTATTGCGGACAGTGTCGTGACATATTTTGACAACGAAGAAGTCCACGAATTGATGGAAGAGCTGAAACAAGCAGGTGTCAATCTTGAATACAAAGGGATTCGTTCGACACAGTTGGAAGAAGTTGAATCACCGTTCAAAGATAAGACGATCGTGTTAACGGGTAAATTGACGCGCTTCACGAGAGAAGAGGCGAAAGAAACGATCGAGAACTTAGGTGGCAAAGTCACTGGCAGTGTTTCGAAAAAAACAGATATTGTTGTTGCCGGCGAAGATGCAGGTAGTAAATTGACGAAAGCCCAAGAGTTAGGAATCGATATCTGGACGGAAGATCAAATGGCTGAAGCCTTGGCAGAGAGTCATCCTGTCGGTGAAGAAGATTAAGTTTTTCAGATAAATTTCAAGAAAGAATTTCAGAATGCGATTTTCTTATGTTAAAATAAGAAGCAAAGTTTTCATTTAGAAAGAAGGGGTACTATGGCGATTAGTGAAGAACAAGTAAAACATGTAGCGAAGTTAGCCAAATTAAAATTTGCCGATGAAGAGCGCGCAGGTTTTACTGATCAATTAGGAAAAATCATTGACATGGTAGAAATGCTGGAGGAAGTAGATACTGAAGGCGTACCATTTACATCAAACGTCGTTGAAACAGTCAACGTCATGCGACAAGACCGGGCACAACTAGGTTGGAGCAGAGATGAATTATTGAAAAACGTACCGGAAAAAGAAGATGGTTTCATTAAAGTACCAGCAATCATCGATAACGGGGAGGCTGGCGCATAATGACAGAATTATACAATCGTTCATTAGAAGAACTACACGACTTATTGGTTTCAAAAGAAATCACTGCACAAGACTTGGTGAAAGCAACCTTTGATCGTATCAAAGAAACAGAACCTGAGATCGATGCGTTTATCACATTGAATGAAGAAAAAGCTCTAGCGCAAGCTAAAGCCTTGGACGAAAAGGGCATCGACGAAAACAATGTTCTTTCAGGTATTCCAATCGGTATCAAAGACAATATCGTAACGAAAGATCTTTTGACGACAGCAGCATCAAAAATCCTTTATAATTTTGAACCGATCTATGATGCGACAGTCATGGAAAAAGTCTACGAAGCAGATATGATCCCTGTTGGTAAATTGAACATGGACGAATTTGCAATGGGCGGAAGTACCGAAACTTCTTATTTCAAAAAAACGAAGAATGCTTGGGATCAAACAAAGGTTCCTGGAGGATCATCTGGTGGTTCAGCGGCAGCTGTTGCGGCAGGACAGATCCCAGTCTCTTTAGGGAGTGATACTGGTGGTAGTATTCGTCAACCAGCAGCTTTCAATGGAATCGTAGGGATGAAACCAACGTATGGTCGCGTTTCACGTTTCGGCTTGATTGCATTTGCCTCTTCTTTAGACCAAATCGGCCCAATGACTCGTACAGTCAAAGACAATGCATTAGCTTTGACAGCCATCAGTGGCTACGATGAAAAAGATGGTACTTCATCAGGTGTCTCTGTCCCTAACTTTGCAGAAGGCTTGACTGGTGACATCAAAGGCATGAAGATCGCTATACCTAAAGAATATTTAGGTGAAGGTGTCGACGAAGGCGTGAAAGAAGCGATTCTTAAAGCCGCTGAAACTTTCCGTTCTTTAGGTGCTACTGTAGAAGAAGTCAGCTTACCTCATTCAAAATATGGTGTGGCTGTTTACTATATTATTGCTTCATCTGAAGCAAGCTCAAACTTGCAACGTTTTGATGGAATCCGTTATGGTTACCGCTCAGAAGATGTGAAGAACTTAGATGATGTCTATGTCAACTCACGTTCTGAAGGTTTCGGAGAAGAAGTAAAACGTCGTATTATGTTAGGGACTTTCTCATTGAGTGCCGGCTATTATGATGCGCATTTCAAAAAAGCAGGACAAGTTCGTACGCTGATCAAGCGTGACTTTGAAAAAGTCTTTGCAGACTATGATTTGATCATTGGCCCATCGTCACCGACTGTGGCATTTGGCCTTGGTGAAAATATCAACGATCCAATCACGATGTACATGAGTGACATCTTGACGATCCCAGTGAACTTGGCAGGACTTCCAGGTATGTCTGTTCCTGCTGGCTTATCTGAAGGACTACCAGTCGGCTTACAGATCATCGGGAATTATTTCGATGAAAAAACGATGTACCAAGCAGCTTATGCGTTTGAGCAAGCAACTGAGTTCCACCGTCAACAACCAGCAATTTTAGGAGGGAAAGCCGAATGAATTTTGAAACAGTCATTGGACTTGAGGTCCACGTTGAATTAAAAACCAACTCAAAAATCTTCTCTCCAGCTCCTGCGCATTTCGGTGCTGAACCAAACAGCAACACCAATGTGATCGACTGGGGATACCCTGGAGTTTTACCAGTAATGAATAAAGCAGCCTTAGAATTTGGGATGCGTGCGGCGTTAGCGTTGAATTGCGAGATTTCAAAAGATACGCATTTTGACCGCAAAAACTATTTCTATCCAGATAATCCAAAAGCGTATCAAATCTCACAATTTGACCAACCAATCGGTCATGATGGTTGGATCGAGATCGAAGTCGAAGGCAAAAAGAAAAAAATCCGTATCGAGCGTGTACATCTAGAAGAAGATGCAGGTAAAAATATGCACGGTATCGGCGGCTATTCTTATGTCGATCTAAACAGACAAGGAACACCGTTGATCGAGATCGTTTCAGAAGCGGATATGCGTTCACCAGAAGAAGCCTATGCTTACTTGGAAGCATTACGTTCAGTGATCCAATTTACTGAAGTCAGTGATGTAAAATTGGAAGAAGGTTCAATGCGTTGTGATGCCAATATTTCTTTACGCCCATATGGCCAAGAAGAATTTGGAACAAAAGCAGAATTGAAAAACTTGAACTCTCTTTCATTTGTCAAAAAAGGGTTAGCATTTGAAGAAAAACGTCAAGCGAAAGTATTGTTATCTGGTGGAGAGATCCAACAAGAAACACGTCGCTTCGATGAAACGACGAACAAAACGATCTTGATGCGTGTCAAAGAAGGGTCAAGTGACTATCGTTACTTCCCAGAACCTGATATCCCAAGATTCGTGATCGATGATGAATGGATCCAACGAGTGAAAGCAAGCTTACCAGAAATGCCAGCTTCTCGCCGTGAACGTTACATCCGCGAATTAGGTTTACCAGAGTATGATGCAAAAGTATTGACACTATCAAAAGAAATGTCTGATTTCTTTGAAGCAACATTAGAAAACGGAGCAGACGCCAAACAAGCATCAAACTGGTTGATGGGCGAAGTTTCTGCTTACTTGAACAGTGAAAAACTAGAGCTAGCTGAAACGAAATTAACACCTGAAAACTTAGCTGGCATGATCCGTTTGATTGCAGATGGCACTATCAGTTCTAAAATTGCGAAGAAAGTTTTCCGTGAGTTGATCATGAATGGCGGAGAAGCACAAAGTGTGGTTGAAGCAAACGGTTGGGTCCAATTATCTGATCCAGCGAAATTATTGCCGATCATCAATGAGATCTTAGATAATAACCAACAATCGATTGAAGATTTCAAAAACGGAAAAGACCGTGCAGTCGGTTTCTTAGTCGGACAAATCATGAAAGCAACAAAAGGACAAGCAAACCCAGGTGTGGTCAACAAATTGCTAAATCAAGAATTAGCGAAACGATAGAGGGATGCTATGAAAAAAGCGCGTGTGATCTATAATCCGGTTTCTGGGAAAGAACTGTTAAAACGTAATCTAGCCGACATCCTCCAAGCATTGGAGGAGTCCGGCTATGAAGCGAGTGCTTTTGCAACGACTCCAGAAGAGGATTCGGCAAAAAATGAAGCACGACGAGCGGCTGAGGCAGGTTTTGATCTCGTGGTTGCAGCGGGCGGCGATGGGACGATCAATGAAGTGGTCAATGGGATCGCCCCACTTGAAGTCAGACCAAAAATGGCGATCATTCCAGCTGGAACAACTAATGACTACGCTCGCGCCTTGAAGATCCCACGAGATAATATCAAGGCAGCAGCTGAAGTCATCAAAAAGAACCAAACAGTCAAAATGGATATCGGTCAATCTGACAACAGCTATTTTATCAATATTGCAGCTGGCGGCTATTTGACAGAACTGACTTACGAAGTGCCTTCTGAATTAAAAAGTATTTTTGGCTATCTTGCTTATTTAGCAAAAGGAGCAGAAATGTTGCCACGCGTCAAACCGATCAAGATGCACTTGAAATACGATGAAGGAGAATATAAAGGCAATGCCTCCATGTTCTTTTTAGGTTTGACAAATTCTGTCGGCGGTTTTGAACAAATTGCCCCAGATGCGAAGTTAGACGATGGGAAATTTTCTTTGATCATCGTCAAGACGGCGAATATTTTCGAGATCCTACACATTGCAGCATTGATGCTCAATGGCGGAAAACACGTAGACGATCCAAGAGTCATCTACACGAAAACAAGTTTCCTTTATGTAGAGACAGAAGACAATGCGAACCGTCCGGTCATGATCAATTTAGATGGTGAATATGGTGGAAACGCACCGATGAACTTTAAAAATCTTCATCAACATATCGAATTTTATGCAAACACCGATCAAATTCCAGATGAGGCAATTACTGGTTCTGAAGAAGAAGAACTAGAAGAAGTCAGCAAAGAATTTGTAAAAGAAGTAGAACGTTTGACGGATGAAGATATCGATGGCGATGGTAAAATCGCAGACGAAGAATAGAACTGAGCAAGATTGGATGACTCTTAGAAGGAAAAAACAAGGATCACTATGATTACTGGCTTTTTCCAATAGACTGAAAAGGGCTGGGAATGAATGGATCTCCCAGCTCTTTCCTTTGTTGATCGAACAAAATTAGAAACCATTCAAGAAGAATAGGAGTAATGAAATGACACAAACAATTAAGAAAAATGAACGGTATACTGTTGATATCATCGATTTAAGTTACGAAGGGTTGGGTGTTGCCAAAATCGACGGTTATCCTTTATTTATTGAAAATGCTTTGCCAGGTGAACAAGTGGAGATCCTCGTTGTAAAAGCAGGAAATAAATTTGGCTACGGTAAAGTGGAAAACTGGTTGACGACCTCACCAGACCGCCAAGACATCACTAGTAACGTTTTATTGCGTACAGGAATCGCTCCTTTAGCCCATTTGAAGTATGATCAACAATTAGCATTTAAACAAAAACAAGTCGAACATGTCCTGACTAAAATCGCAAAAACGCCTGAAGTCCAAGTGCAACCGACGATCGGTATGGCAGAACCAACAGGCTATCGTAATAAAGCTCAGATTCCTGTTCGTCGTGTTGACGGCGAATTAGTAACTGGTTTTTACAAGAAAAATAGTCATGACTTAGTGGAGATTGAAGATTTCTTTATCCAAGATCCACAAATCGACCAAGCGATCATCAAGGTAAGAGAAATCTTGCAACGTTTCCAAGTACGCGGCTACAATGAAGAAAAAAATGAAGGTCAAATCCGTCATATCATCGTTCGTCGCGGGCATTATACGCATCAAATGATGGTCGTTCTAGTCACTCGAAAAGAGAAATTTTTCAAATCGAAAGAAATCGCTGAAGCAATCCATGAAGCTTTACCAGAAGTGGTGTCAGTGATCCAAAATATCAATGAAGAAAAAACAAATGTCATTTTAGGTGAAAAAGAGAAAGTCCTTTTTGGTCAATCGTATATCGAAGATCAGTTACTTGGTAAAACGTATCGTATCTCTTCTAAATCCTTTTACCAAGTCAATACAGTACAAACCGAAGTACTGTATCAAAAAGCAATCGAGTTTGCTGAATTGAAAAAAGACGATGTCGTGATCGATGCGTATTCAGGAATTGGAACGATTGGATTATCTTTAGCAGATCAAGTAGCAAGCGTTTATGGGATGGAAATCGTTCCAGCAGCGATCGAAGATGCCCAGTTCAACGCATTGACAAACAAAATCGAAAATGCCCATTATGAAGTGGGCAAAGCAGAAGCAGTTATGAAGAAATGGCAAGACAAAGGGATCAAACCAACCGTTTTAGTTGTCGATCCTCCAAGAAAAGGGTTAGATGCTCGTTTCATTGATTCAGCAATCGACATGGCGCCTGAACGAATCGTTTATATCTCATGCAATCCAGCAACGTTTGCCAGAGATGTGAAGTTGTTTGCGGAAGATGGCTATAAGTTAGAAAAAGTCCAACCAGTTGATTTGTTCCCACAAACGCATCATGTGGAATGTGTCGGGTTACTACGTAAAGGTTAATTCTTAATGTAAGACGTTTCTTTCAATGGAAACGTCTTTTTCTTATCCATTCAAATTTTAGAGAGTAAAATAATCGATAAACTCTGTTGCTACAAAATAACATGTATCTTTTAAATTTCTTCCTATAAAATAGATAGTGAATAATAAAATACAAAATTGACATTCAAAAATGTATGATAAAAAATATCATTAATAAACCGCTGATTTACAAGCAAGTAACACAAACAGTTAATGTTAAAAGAGTCTTTACATGTGGAACGTTTGATTTTGAAGACTATAAAAAGATCTTTAAAAGCTTTTGGGGACCGATCCTGAATCGGTTTGCAGGGCCAAAGGTTGTGAAATAATAGCGTATTGATTCTTCACATATATGCACGGTTGTAACAACTAAAAATAAACGAACTTTCGAATGGATAGGTAGTGAACTTTTATTTATTCTGATCGATGACTATCTTAAAACTTCCAATTGTCTTTAGTGATTCGAGATACTTCTCTCAATGACTGATTGAATAATAGCGATTCTTTACATCGTTTTCGTAAAGGAAACATAAATTAGGCATTGATAAAAAGCGTTAAAAATATACAGTAAGTCAATCGCTGTGTATTTTTAACGCTTTATATGTGTGCTTTACTAATGTCTCCATAATAAGTGAAGGAGTGAATAGAAAGCTTGTTTTTTACTATACACTTTTAAATAACGTTTTATATTAGAATTTTTACATATTTTTGACTGGATATTCACTTGATGTTTACTGGAAATTGACAAATGATTATTATAATAGATTTGTAACAGAGAAAAATAAACAGCTAAGAGGTGTAAGATGACGTATTTGTTAAAGATGACAAACAAGAAATGGATGATGGTAGCTTTACTTTTTACGATAGGAATCAGCACACTGACTTTTTTTTCTGAAGATGTCGCTTCTGCTTCATCAGAATCAATGGTGGATACAGAAGTGAAATTTTTACTTGAGCCTACGCTCGTTTTAGATGAGGATGGTCAATTATCTTCTTCTTTTTTAGAAACACTTGATTTAACTGTCAATCGCCAACGTCGAATCGATATGCAATTCATGGATACATTGGAGCAAGATTTCAATGATCAAGGGTGGATTCATCGAATCAGACAGCGAAACTGGCAAAATAATTGGCAATTAACCTATAGAAAAAGATTTCCGCTTGCTTGGCCGGTAACGGAAAGAAGTATCCAAGCAGCTTTAAAAACAGCGGAAAATGAAGGATTTACAGAAGAGGACTGGGAATTTGAGATCGATTGGAGCTATGATTCAGCAGTTCTAAGTACATCTTCAACAAAAACGGTCGATTTACCTCTTGGTGTACGTCCAGGGGATTTGCCTGATACATCCCTTGCACGACGTTTGTTGATCGATAACCAACCTGCTTTAGTGCCGGTTATTGATTACGATCAATTGATCAATCAAACATTGATCCATGGGCCTGTTTATTTTGATCGTTATGAGTTCTCTGTACCAGAGCTTGGCGGAAGCAATGCATTAAGAATCGAAGTTTTACCGATCAAAACAGAAGATGGTCAAGGAATTGAATATATTGTAGAAGCTTCTTTCGTTGGAGAAAATCAAGAATTAGCAGCAACAGAAAAACAACGCGATTACTTGTTCGCTCGTCTTTCGACTATGGATAATCTAGTTGTACCAAAGAGTGGTTTAAGGACGTCAACGATCTTACAAAGATATAAACATACACAAAATGTCTGAAACATCGCACATTTAGGGGGAGCAAGAGTGAGGATCACCATAAAAAATTTGAAAAAATCATTTGGTCCAACGGTTGTCACAAATATGGATGAGTTGACCTTTGAAACAGGGAAAATCACTACGATGTTGGGGCCTTCTGGTAGTGGGAAAACGACTCTTCTGCGGATGATCGCAGGTTTAGAGACTCCGGATTCCGGAGAAATCTGGTTCGATGAACAGTGTGTTTTTTCATCAGAAAAAAAAATCAGCCTTTCGCCAGATAAACGAGAGTTAGGTTTTGTGTTCCAAGATTTTGCACTATGGCCTCACTTGACAGTATTTGAAAATGTCGCTTTCGGATTACGAGCGCGCAAACAAAAAGACCAGTTAAAAGATCGAGTCATGCAGGCGATAGAGACGGTTCAATTAAGTGGGTTTGAATCAAGATATCCGCATCAATTATCTGGTGGTCAGCAACAGCGTGTGGCGTTTGCCCGAGCGATCGTAGTTGAACCGAATTGTTTACTATTTGATGAACCGATGTCTGCTTTGGATGCGGTACTCCGTAATGAGATGCGGATCGAATTGCGAAATTTGGTAAATCAAATCGGTATCACGGCGATTTTCGTCACCCATGACCAAGTGGATGCGATGAGCATGAGTGATGATGTGATCGTGTTGAATGAAGCAGTGTTGCAACAAAAAGGAACACCAGAAGAAATCTATCATTTTCCGAAAAATGAATTCGTCGCGCGATTTATCGGGCGTTCTAATTGGCTTGACACGAACCAAATGTTTCGACCTGAGTCAGTCAGCTTAACGCCTGATCCGTTGGCTGAAAAGTATCAGGTCGATGTGATCTCAAGTCAGTTTATCGGTCAGGGGTATGAACTCTGTTTAGAAAAGGATAAACAACGCTGGTATGTCGTTTCAAGTCATAAACCGCAATCAACAAGTATAGCTATTTACGTAAAGAAAGAGCATATTTTACAAATACTATAGAAGAATGAGGGAAGAAAACGATGAAAAAATGGTTAGTCGCAGGTGTAGGTATCTTATCGATCATGTTAGCTGGATGTGGTTCAGCAAGTGGAGATACGTCAGAAAATGATTCTAATGCTTCATCAACGAGTGGCGCGCAAGAGGAAACGGAAGCAACGGATCTGTCGGGTGAAGTGTATGTCTACTTACCTAGTCCAGCAAATCTTGGCGATCAGTTGGCAGCAGACTTTGAAGCGCAAACAGGAGTTAGAGTCAATGTCTTTCAAGGAACAACGGGAGAGATCTTAGCTCGCTTGGAAGCGGAATCGGCAAATCCGGTAGCGGATGTCATCATGCTCGCTTCATGGAGTGATGGTCTTGGTTTGAAAGCTGATGATGCGTTGATGTCTTATACGCCAGAAGGAGCAGATAACCTTCATGAAGGTTGGACGGATGAGGACAATATGCTCTTTGGCGCAAGTGGCTCAGCGGTCGGTGTCATTTATAACACGACGTTATTCCCGGAGTTGGATGCAGACTGGGATGAACTAGCTTCTGATAAGTATCAAGGTGAATTAGCCTTTCCCGATCCTGAAAGATCTGGCTCTGCTAAAGATTTCTTAGCAGGTTTTATCAATAATAAAGGAGAAGAAGCGGGTTGGCAGACTTGGAAGGATTTAGCTGCGAATGGAATGACGATACCAGGTGCCAATGCAGCAGCCCTTGAAGAAGTAACTACTGGTGCAAAAGGCATCCTTGTCGGTGGGGTGGATTGGAATGCCTATGATTCGATCAGTAAAGGTGAAGCTTTAGAAATCTACTATCCTGAAGGTGGAACGATCGTTAATCCACGTCCAGCAATGATCCTCAATTCAAGTCGAAATGTAGACAATGCGAAAGCTTTTATGGATTATCTATTATCTGATCGTGCGCAACAGCTGATCAGCGAAGCCTACTTGATCCCTGGCCGAAGTGACATCACGAGTACGCAACGTGAAAACTTAGCCGATATCAATACGCTTGATGTGGATTGGGATTGGATGATGGAGCATTCTTCTGATATCACGAGCGAGTTCTTGTCTCTAGTGGAGTCTGCGCAATGAAATTAAACGCTAAAAAATGGACATATGGGGCGGTCGCCCCCATATGTCTTCTCTTATTCATTTTGACGGGAATCCCTATCGGTGTCATTTTCTATCGCGCCTTAGTTTATGAGGGGACACTTGACATAGGACAAACGATCCAGACCATCATGAATCCAGATAATTTGCAGACGATCACAAATACGTTGTTATTAGGCATTGCGGTCGTGATCTGTTCGACTGTACTTGCCTTGCCCCTCGCTTTTTTGACAGTTAGGACAAAGATCGCCGAGAAAAAAATGGTTAGATATCGTCTTGCTGATCCCATTTATGACACCACCTTATATCGCATCGATGGGCTGGATCTTATTTACGCAACGGCGGGGTCTCTTTCAGCAAATGTTTCCTTTTACCGGAGATTTTTCCGAAAACTTTTTTTCGTTCTGGGGAATCGTTCTGACGATGAGTTTTCATCTTTTTCCTTTTATTTTGACGATCTTAAAAAATGCGTTATTGAATATTGGGACTAGCTTGGACGAGAGTGCGGTGATCTTTGGCGGTGGCTTTTTTTATCGGTTACGCCGTGTCACGTTACCCTTGATCACTGGGAACTACGCTATTGGAGCCTTACTAGTCTTTGTAAAAGCTGTTTCGGAATATGGTACACCAGCAACGATCGGTCAACGTATCGGCTTTTCTGTCTTTGTCACCGCGATCCATCATAACGCGACGATTGCTCCGATCAATTTCAATGCAGCCGCAAGTCTGTCAAGTTTACTGATCTTCATCTGTTTTTGTATTTGGTTCTTACAAAATTATGTGACGGCTAAGAAATCTTATAAGTTAGTTGGCGGAAAAGGCACGAAACTTGTGGTCAAAAAACTATCCGCGCATCAGAAAATCGCCGCTTGGGGTTATATCATTGCGTTATTAGTTGTCGCCATCGGTATTCCTTATTTTTCAGTCGTGATGACCTCATTGATCCGTTTAAGAGGTCAAGGCATGGCTAGTGGAAACTTTACACTCGCTCACTATAGCCAACTCTTGACTGAGAATCCTCGCGCGGTACAAGCATTCAGGAATAGTTTGTTTTTAGCATTTTTTTCTGCAACGATTGCAGCAGTTTTAGGTACCGCCTGTGCTTCGATCATTTACTTTAGTCAAACGAAATTTCGCAAGGTATTACATGTGATGAGTTTATTACCAGACATGTTGCCAAGTATCGTCTTTAGTATTGGTATCATGATTTTTTGGAATAGTATTTTCCATATCATTCCGTTGTACAACCATATCGGGATCATGCTATTAGCTTATGTCACACTTTTTCTTCCTTTTTCAGTACAGTACGTAACTTCTTCTTATACACAGATTGCTGATTCATTGATTTGGGCAGGTAGTGTATTTGGCGGTACACCTTTCTATGTTTTTCGACGAATCATTTTTCCTTTACTTTTGCGTGGGATCTTTGTTGGCTGGATGATGACCTTCATCATATCGTTTCGTGAATTAGTCACAGCGAGTATTTTATCCCCGCCAAATACATTGGTGGTTTCCACTTTCATCATGCGGGAGTTTGAACAAGGAAGTGTTTCAGTAGGTATGGCGATGGCTGTCTTGACGGTTCTGTTTACGACAGGTACATTGGTCATCATCAATTCATTTTTAAGACGGGAGGAATCATAGGTGCAAGCATTGATTGTTAGTGACAGCCATGGGGCGACAGAAGAGCTGCAATCACTTCGACAAAAATATGAAGGAACTGTCGATGTCATGCTTCATTGTGGCGATTCTGAATTACCAGAAGATCATCTAGCATTACAGGGCTTTCAAGTAGTGAATGGCAATCGTGATCTGTATGGTTCAACATTTCAAGAAGAATATCTAAATGAGATCAAGGGAACAACGATCTATATGATCCATGGACATTGGCATGGGATCAAATATTCTTTTGAACAAGTGGCAAAACGAGCAAAAGAGCTGAATGCTCAGATCGCTTGTTTCGGTCATTCCCATGTCCGAGAAGCAGCAATGGTTGACGGAGTACTCTGTATCAATCCAGGCAGTTTCCGTTTCCCTAAGCGCTATCCTGAAAAAAGCTATGTGATCTTAACGTGTGAGGAACAAAAAGATATTGTACATTTTTATAATGAAAAGCATAAAGAAATCGATAAGTTTGAAATTTTCAAGTAAAAATGTGTTACAATAGCGAAGTGTTTATCACGATAGCGAAAAAGTGAATAGAGTAAATGAGGGATACAGATGAATTCAAAAGAAAAAATGCTTGAGTTAATCAAGAAAAAGCAAGGTGGCGGCCGAGTGGAAAAAATGGCAGAGCCTAAGAATGATCGTCGCAATATGCGTAAAGGACCAAAAATTTATAACAAGTAATCGCTTTTCATAAAAAGCGATGTGTCCAATAGTTGGAGCCACATGGTCAGCCCATAAGCGTCAAAAGCCGAAAGTAGCTTTTGACGCTTATTTTTTTGCTGAATCGTGTACATTTGATCGTGAATTTCCGATAGCTTGATCAAAAGAATGAATGATGGAGAGAACGTTCGATCAATTGTTTTTTTAAATGCAACCATTCTTCCTTTGTCGGCACTTGAGCGATTTGGATCAACTCACATGATAATGTGCTCTCCAACTCATAATTACTGACGACAAGAGAGGCGTGTAATTCGTTTATCTTTAGTTGCGTAACGGGTTGGTCGATGAGAAAAAGGGCGTTGTACTGTTGCGGTAGCCATTTTTTGATCATCGTGATCAAAAAATTGTCATAGCCAGCATCCCCGTGAAAAGCAAAAATGATTGGTTGTTTCTTTATTTTTTTCGAGTACTGAGTAGAAAATTGGATCATACTTAAAGACAATGAAACTTCTCTTGTATGAGTTAGTGGAACGAGTTCTTGCCAATCCCGCTGAATCAAGCGGTTTTCCCATGAAAGGTGAAGGTTTTGAAAACGTTGGTCTACTAAATGGTCGATGGATAGAGAGTGCTTCTCAAATTGATCTGTGAGGACTCTTAATAAGTGGAGGTTGGCTAAATAAGCGCTCATCTGCTCAATGCCCTCGTTGTTTGTGCCATCAATCAGTGGTTCTTCTGATAGCCTTTGCTTGATCAAGTTTTTCATGTTTGTTTCTTCTTGATAGTGCGTTGCTGTGTGTGCCATTGATTCGTGCCACTTTGGTGAACTGTAGGAAATACAATGGATAACAATCAAATAGACCCATGCAAGTTCATTTGTAGAAAGCTGCTGAATACCAAGAGTCTTTTTTAAAAAAGGCATGATTTTTTTTTCAAATCTTTTGAAGCTTTTTCTAGACTGGATGGTAGTCAATGTTTCTTGAGGGATCTCGCCCTTTTTACGGCGCAACCAGCGTTCTTTTAAGATGGACAACCAGAGCATCGCACGAAAATTACTAATATGTAAGTGAGATTCAAATGCTTGCTGCAATTCAGCAAACATGACTTTATGTGTTTCTGGAGAGAACAAATATGTATGATCCGTAACAATGCTTCGGCGAAAGCACATATAGAAATTAAAAAAGAATAAACGAATATCATTTTCTTTACCGAGCAGATCCCCGTTTTTAGGTGAGAATTGGATTCGGTGATTGATTAATTCAAGATTCATATGGCGGATGTTTTTTCGTAAGGCAGAACTTGATAGATGATACTCTAAACGCATGGCTTCAAACGATTGATGAAAGCCACGAAGGCTGCGGTCAATCAGCTTATAAGTGATCGTTTCTCTCGCAAGAAGTAGAAGAAATGTATCCAATGTTTCTCCATCAGGAATCTTTAATTGGTAACCGATCATTTTGATTGAAAGTAATTGAATCGTCGGTGGTAGCTTCGCACGTAACGCTTGAATATCTGTACGGAGAGTAGGGGGCGTACAGCCTATTTCTTGAACTAACTCTGTTATTGAAATAATCTCATTTCTTTTTCTCAAATAAGTAAGAATCTTGATCTGGCGATGCAATTGTTTATTTTCATGTAGTTTGAAAAAAGTTTCCATTCGCTGCTCCTCTCGTTTACTTGATTCTCCTTTGATTGTTTTATTTTAGCTTGCTTATTTCTCAAATACAAACCCATTTCCAAATTTTTTTTTCAAAAAAAAAAAATAAAAAATTTTCTCTAGTGAAATAAGTTAAAATTTAGTTGGATGTTTTTTTATCTTTCTAAATTAGAGGAGTTGAATAAGCAATGGACCACAGAAAAATCTTAAAAGTGACCGCTTCGATGTTATTACTCATGAACGCATCCCAACAGAGTATCATTACATTTGCCGATCACTTAGACAGTGGACAAATGACAGAAGAGGTAGCCAGTCCGACGATTGAAGACCAAACAGAGGACGTCACGATGGAAGTAGCAGAAAGTGAAGAGCCGGAAAAACAAGAAAGTGAGAGCCCAGAATCCTCAGCAACGGTTCCGTCAGAAGTGCCGACAGAACCTACGACAGAGGTTACGCAAGAAGTCAAGACTGAGGCAGAGCAAGCAACTGTCGATTCCACGATTGCTCCAGCTGTGGAAGAAGTAACTGCACCTTCAAATGAACCAGTGATCCCAGATCCCAATGCTCGGACGGTTTGCGAAATACAGGGTGTAGAAGATCAAGTTATTTCTGGTGTATTCGGTACCAGTCAATGGCGGATCGACCAGGAAGGCGTTTTGTACATAGATTCAGGAACTTTAGGAGAAACAACGATGGCTGCTCGGGCGCCTTGGTTTTCCAATCGCTCACTGATCAAAAAAATCGTTTTTACAGGACCAGTAGTCGCAAATGCTGAATCATTAGGGTTATTTTTTGACCTGAATCAGCTAACGACGATTGAAAACCTAGCTAATTTAGATACAAGTCAAGTCACGAATATGGATTATTTCTTTGCATGGTGCCGCCAACTGACATCATTAGATCTGTCCACGTTCAATACTCAAAATGTTCGCTCCATGAATTATATGTTCAATGGTTTGTCATCTATGACCTCATTGAATTTGAGCAGTTTCAATACAGCGAACGTCAGTGACATGAGTCATATGTTCTATGGCATGTCTGCATTGACTTCATTGGATCTATCCAGTTTTGATACGTCGAATGTTTCGAACATGAGTTATATGTTTTACGATTGTTCCGCTTTAACATCATTGGATGTGACAGGCTTTCAAACAGCAAACGTGACGAATTTCAGTCATATGTTCCGTGGCTGTTCAGGGTTGAGTCAACTTGATTTATCGAGTTTTGTGACGAGTCAAGCGACTGATATGTCCTTTATGTTCCATGGCTGTTCAGGGTTGCAGGCGCTGGATGTGACTCATTTTGATACGAGCAATGTCGTATTTATGCATTATATGTTCCATGGTTGTTCTGGTCTGACAGAACTTGATGTAAGTGGATTCAATACAACGAACGTCACTTCGATGTATTATATGTTCTTTGGTTGTTCGGGTCTGACTGAATTAGATGTTTCGAACTTTTCAACAAGTAATGTGACCACGATGAGTTTTATGTTTGCAGAATGTATCAATTTGCGTTCGATCGATGTCAGCCGATTCGACACAGATAGCCTACGCTTCATGCGAGGCATGTTCAGAAACTGTCAAAATATCACAGAGCTTGATCTTTCGTACTTTAAAACGGGCAGAGTTCAATTGCAACAAGAGATGTTTGCTGGAACTTCATCTTTAGCCAAGCTTTCATTAGGAATCCAGTTCTATTCATTGAATGAGACAAATATTCCGGAGCTTTTAGCAACAGATGAACATACTGGCTATTGGCAAAATGTGGGAGCAGGTACTGAAGATATCCCGCTTGGTAACCACGTATTAAGTTCCTCTTCATTGATGGCGACTTATCAAAACAGTATGGCAGATACCTATGTATGGCAACCACTTGCTGGTGAGTCGATCCGAGCAGTCGATTCAACGATCTATGTTGGCGATAGCTGGGAGCCGATCGACAATTTTGTCTTAGCTACAGATGAAAATGGTGAATCGATCCCATTTGACGAAAGTATGGTCAGTGGTGAGGTCGATACTACGACAGCAGGTGTCTATCCGGTGACTTATACCAATGGTTCTGCTAGTCAAGAGATCAATGTGACTGTCGAAGAAAGTCAAGAATCTCTTCAAGTTGTCGATTCAACGATCATCGTTGGCGACACTTGGGTGCCAAGTGATAATTTTGTTTCAGCAACGGATAAAACTGGGGCTTCTGTTCCGTTTGATGTGAGTATGGTCAGTGGTGAAGTCGATACGACACAGGTAGGCGAATACAAAATCACCTATACACATGGGGCGATCAGTCATGAAATCACAGTGACAGTCGTTGCGAGTCAAGAAGCAATCAACGCAACTGATTCAAGGATCCATACAGGTGATGTTTGGCATCCTCGTGACAATTTTGTCTCCGCAACGAACAGAGCAGGCGAAACTGTTCCATTTGATGAAAGCATGGTTTCAGGAACCGTTGACACTGGAAGAACAGGAAACTTTGTCATTACATATAGGAATGGCGAAGCATCTCAACGAATCACAGTGACGGTCGTTGAAAATAGAGAAACGATCCAAGCTCAAAACGGTAGTATTTACGTCGGGGATACATGGGACCCAAGTGATCAGTTTGTGTCTGCCACGAATAAAGACGGCGAGATGGTCGCTTTTGATAAAAGCATGGTAACTGGAACCGTTGATACAACAAAAGCAGGTGATTACCCGCTCACTTATACTAATGGTGGAGCGACAGAAGAAGTAGTGGTCGTCGTGAAAGAAAACGGTGAAACGATTGTGACGAAAGATCTTCAGTTATATATCGGAGATACGTAGAAGCCAAGCGATGGTTTCGTCTCGGCAACCAATCGTGCAGGATTTTCAGTCACCTTTGATGAAAGTATGGTATCAGGAACTGTTGATACGAACAAAGAAGGAACTTACACGATCACTTATACTAATGGCTCAGTTTCAGAAACAAGTCAAGTAACAGTGAGCAAACGAGGCGCTGCGGGTGGAAATGGGAACGCAAGCGGAGAAAATCAGGAAAAGAAACAAGCTAATTCTACTGCGACACAACAGAAGAAAGCACAAGAAAATACGGCGAAAAACTTACCAAAAACAGGTGAGTTGCAATCGAGCGCCAGCATTCTTGGTTTAGCGATCGTCAGTGGAACAATTGCTGCTTACATCTACAACAAAAAGAAAAAACGTAAAACTTGATACGATCAATCAAAAAAGCCAACTTCGCTTCGAAATATTCCTAGACGAAGTTGGCTTTTTTCTACTTAATTATTTTGAAATTGGCTATGGTATAAGCTTGAGTAAAGGGTTGGTTGTTGTAGTAGCTCTTTATGGGTTCCTTTTTCAATGATGTCCCCATTTTGCATAACTAATATCATATCCGCATGTTCGATTGTCGAAAGACGATGAGCGATCACGAAACTTGTACGATTTTTAGTTAAAGCATTCATCGCTTCTTGAATCAAGGCTTCGGTACGTGTATCTACACTCGATGTTGCCTCATCCAAAATGACGACCGCTGGATTAGCTAAAATGACCCGCGCAATCGTCAAAAGCTGTTGTTGTCCTTGTGAGATCGATCCGTTTTCGCTTGAAATAATCGTGTCATATCCTTGAGGCAAGGTGCGGATAAAATGATCGCATTGGGCAATCTTAGCTGCCTGGATGATTTCTTCTCTTGTTGCATCTTTCTTGCCGTAAGCGATGTTTTCTGCGACAGTTCCTTCAAATAGCCAAGTATTTTGTAAAACCATCCCGAAAAGATGACGTAGCTCTTGCCTTGGCAGATCAGTGATGTCGTGATCGTCGAATAAAATCTGGCCATCATTGATTTCATAAAAACGCATCAAAAGATTGACAAGTGTCGTTTTTCCAGCACCAGTTGGTCCGACGATCGCAACTGTTTGTTTTGGTTTCACGGAGAAGTTAACATCTTTCATCAATGGTTTTTCTGGTGTATACCCAAAACGGACATGTTTGAATTCGATTGCTCCTTGTGGATGAATGATTGGACTTTCTACAGCACGATCGATTGCTTCTTCAGGTTCATCCATGATTTCAAAAATCCGTTCGATCGAAGCCATCGCGGATTGGACCGAATTGATGACATAAGAAGCTGTAGAAATTGGTTCAGAGATCTGATTGATATATTGTAAGTAGGCTTGTAAGAAACCAATCGTGATGCCACCAGTTAAGACAGATGAAGCGCCAATGATCGCACTAACGATGAATGCCAATTGATTGATCAAACGAATCGCTGGATAGATCGCAAAATTCATAAATTGTGCTTTTTTGAATGCTTGGGATTGTTTTTCATTTACTTTTTTGACTTCTTCAATCGCTAATACTTGCTGATTAAAGGCTTTGATCACTAGATTACCAGTCAAATATTCTTCCGTTTTATTATTAAGTTCGCCCAATTCTTCTTGGTTGTTATCAGATATTTTTTTATTCTTATTGGCAAATTTTGTCGTGACGATCGCGCTAGTGACAATCAAAACCAGGACAAGAAAAGTCAATTTTATATCGATATAAAACAGCATGATACCAGCTAAAAGGATCGTCACTAGGGAAGTGAAAAATTGATTGATCCCTGTTAACAATACTTGTGACAGTTGATTCAAGCCAGTTGTTGTCCGACTAATGATATCGCCTACTTGATGTCGATCATAAAAAGCCATCGGTAAGGCTTTGAATTTTTTGGTGACTTCTTTACGCACTCGTACTGTAACACGCTCACTCAATGAAGCCATTGCCCATTCTTGGATAAAGGAAATAGCACTACTCAGCAAAGAAAAAAGGACCAACAGGATGACAGGTAAAAGTAATGTTTCTTTCACATCTGTTGTAGTCATGTGGTTCAAACCAACTGCTTTGATACGTGCTAAAAGTTGATCGATCCCGATACCCATGATCAAAGGCATCGCAACGACGAGTGTGTTACCGATCAAGCTGCAAAATAGTGAACCATAGAAGATTTTATGTTCAGGTTGGATCATTTTCCAGAAACGTTTTAAGCTTTGTTTTTTTACAGTTGTTTTAGTCATTTCCATCAAATCCCTCCTTCAAAATACCTTGTGATTTCGCAAATTCTTGGTATGATCGATTGGTTTTCAATAATTCTTCATGCGTTCCTTGTCCGACGATTCGACCTTGGTCTAAAACAATAATATTGTCAGCATTCATGATAGTACTCAGTCTTTGCGCAACAATGATCAGGGTTTTATCCGCCATTTCTTGATGCAAAGCGCGACGTAATTTGGCATCTGTCCGATAATCCAGGGCAGAAAAACTATCATCAAAGACATAGATTTCCGCTGGTTTGACTAAAGCTCTAGCGATACACATTCTTTGTTTTTGTCCGCCAGAGTAATTATCGCCTCCTTGGGCAACAAAGCTATTCAACTTGTCAGGCAGATTTTCTAAGACTTCATCCAATTGTGCAACACGGACGGCTTTCGCCAGTTCTTCATCGGTAGCATTTTTGTTGCCCATCAGTAGATTGCTTAAAATCGTTCCACTAAATAAGAAAGCTTTTTGCGGAACATAGCTGATATAACTTCGGAGTGTGTCTTGATTCATCTTTGTGATCGGTGTACCTGCTAATTTGATTTGTCCGCTTGATACATCGTTTAGACGTAACAACAATTTCGCAATCGTACTTTTTCCTGAGCCAGTACCACCAACGATTGCTGTCGTCTTTCCTTTTGGTACGACAAAATCAATGTCTTCCAACACAGGATCAGCTGTTTCGTTATAACGAAACGTAACATTTTCAAAAGATAAAAAAGCTTCATCTGTTGGATCAAAAGTCAATTTTTCTTGTTTGTCGGGATCTTTGATCTCAATGTCAGCATGTAAGACTTCTTCGATCCGTTTGAGACATGACATGGATTTTGGCACGATGACAAGCACCATGGCAGCAATCATCAAATAGGCAAGTGTCAACATCGAATATTCCACAATAGCTGTCACTGTTCCGATTTGTAAGGTGCCGTTAGCCACCAAGCCTCCACCAAACCATAGAATCGAGGCATAAACGATACCCATCAATAAAAAGGCGATTGGTGTGACCCATGCAAAGATTCGATTGACGCGGATCATTTGTTGCGCATAATTTTTAAATGTTTGATTTGTTCTGTTTTCTTCATAGTCTTGATTGTTGAACGCACGGATCATATTCACGCCAGTAAAAAATTCCCGTAACGTCGTTGTGATACGATCCATTTTTGGTTGGATACTCAAAGATAAAGGTGTTCCTTTTTTCATCAAAAAATAGATGACTACCGCATAGACGAAGATCGAACCTAGTGTGATCACTGTCAATTTGACTGAATGCTCCAACATCATCAAGATCGTAAAAAGTGAAATGATTGGTGCTGGGATGATCATCTGGCAGAACATGACGATCATTTGTTGTACGTTGTCGACGTCATTAGTCATTCTTGTCAAGAGTGATCCGGTGTTGAAATGGTCGACATCTTTCATCGATAATTGCTGGAATTTATCAAAAAAAGTTGCTCGTGTTTGATAGCCAAATCTTGCAGCTAGCAACGCAGAATAGTAACTTGAAGCAACAGCGGCAAAAGAACCGAGTAAGGCAACAAGTAACATTTTTAGCCCGATTTGTTGGATTTGACTCACTTCACCGCTAGCAACCCCATGGTCAATGAGATCAGCGACTAACTTTGGTACGCCTAGTGTTCCTAGAAGTTGTAAACAAATAAATAAGAGAGTAAGTAAAGCAATCCCTTTATTGTTTTTGATAGATGTTTTTAACAAGTTCATGATGTTTTCCTCCTTTTTCCCGACAAATACGAATTCTACACCTTAAAGCTACTTGAAGGTCAAGAGGAAAAAGCATACACTGATCATTGAGGTGAAGTGTATGAAAAAACTCTATTCAATTGGCGAAGTCTCCGAGTTGCTGAATATACCAAGATCAACGATTCGCTACTGGGATGCAGAAGGGTTGATCCACGCAGCAAGACAAGAAGAAAATGGCTATCGGATGTTTGATATTGACGCGATTTTTCAGGTCTATGACATCAATTTTTATCGAAATCTTGACATTCCAATCAAGCAAATGAAAAATCTTTATAGTAAATCCTTGAATGAGCTATTTGAGACTTTAGCTGAAACGGAAGAGCGATTAAATGACGAGCGAAAAATCTTAGAGCAAAAACATAAGGAAGTATTATCAAGAAAAAACCAGTTAAAGGAAATGATCGATAGTGAACCAGACGAATTTCCAGAAGAAGAGATTCCTTTTCAAAAAATTGTCGTGGCAGCTTCTGATGACATTCTCTATTCAAAGGAATATCTAAAAAATTATTCAAGTTTTGTGATTTATTTTCCAGAAAATAGCCAGAACAGTATTTATGGATTCTGTACGGACGAACACACGAAAGAACTCCCAGGATCACAGACGATCTGGCAAAATGATCTTGAAAAAAAATACGTACGCTTTTTATTGAAAGTGCAAGTGAATAACACAAAAAACAATAATTTATCTGAAGTAAAAGAAAGCTTGCTTGAGCAAGGCTATCAATCGGGACAGACGATTGGTCAATACTTATTGACCCACACGACAAAAGAAAATCTTTCCTTTGAATATTACCGAGCATGGATCGATGTGAGTGAAGACGAGGGGAATTAGTTGACATTGTTAGTGAATCATGGGATATTATTGAACAATATCAAAGCGTAGAAGAGAAGAGTAACTAATGGGCGAAGGATCAAGAGACTCCGGACGGTGAAAAAGGAGACCAGAAACCTTAGTGAAGATGAACTTGGAGCTTGTTTTACTCAAATTCAGTAGAACCGGATTGCGACCGTTAACTCGCCGGATATCAATTGGTATCGTTGAGGCATTATTTGTGAAAATGATGTAAATAAGGGTGGTAACGCGAAGCATTCGTCCCTTTTGTCAAAATTGGCAAAGGGGATGAGTGCTTTTTTAGTTGCATCCGTTTATCTGCTACTGCGCAAAAATAAGGAGGAATTTTTTTATGACTAATCGAACAACATCCCCATTTCGCTATGATATCGTTGGTAGTTTTTTACGCCCCGATCAATTGAAACAAGCACGAAAGGCATATAGCGAATCGCTTATCTCAGCTGCCGAACTGAAAGAGGTAGAAGATCTAGCAATCATCGATTTGATCAAAAAACAAGAAACGGCTGGATTACATGCGGTGACAGATGGTGAATTTCGTCGAAGCTGGTGGCATTTAGACTTTTTCTTTGGCTTACAAGGAATCGAGTTTTTTGTACCTGATCGGGGGTATCAATTTCATGGAGAAGAGACACGTCCAGGAACAGTGACCGTCACAGAAAAAATCAGCGGGGGGCATCATCCGTTTGTGGAGCATTTTCGATTTACGCGTGCGCATACAAGTGAAGGAATCGAAGTAAAGCAAACGATACCAGCTCCAGCTCAATTATTAGTCGAACTGTTACGTCCTGATATCCTACCACTTGTTCGTGCCATCTATCCAGAAAACGATGAACTTTTTCAAGATATCGTTACCGCTTATCGGCAAGTGATCGCTGACTTATATGAAGCAGGTGCCAGAACGATCCAATTGGATGATTGTACTTGGGGCGTATTAGTAGCACCTTTACCAGAAGGATTTTTAGCAGAGAGTGATAAAGAGGAAAGCGAGATTCGTAAAGATTTGGCGCAGACCTATTTACAAATCAATAATGCGGTTCTTGAAAATCAACCACAGGATCTGATTTTGAATACTCATGTCTGTCGTGGAAATTATCACTCTACTTGGGCAGCAGCAGGCGGATACGAAGCGGTTGCTGAGCCATTATTTACGGACGAAAACGTACATGCCTATTATTTAGAATATGATAACGATCGTTCTGGCGGATTTGAACCACTTGCTAAAGTGAGTGAAGGAAAACTCGTTGTTTTAGGGTTAGTTACCTCAAAATCCGGCGAACTTGAAGATCGCCAAAAAATCATCGAGCGGATCTATGAAGCCACTCGCTATATCCCTTTGGATCGACTATGCTTAAGTCCACAGTGCGGCTTTGCATCAACTGAAGAAGGCAACATCTTGACTGAAGAAGCACAGTGGGAGAAAATCGCCTTGATCAAGGGTATTGCAGAAGAAGTCTGGAATTAAAAGATAGTTGAAGTTTAAATAACTAAGTATATTTTTATGATATAAAAGCAGAGAAGACACGAGCGAATCGATGATTGATTCGTGGTGGCTTCTCTTTTAGTTGGTTTCCCAACTTCCGCCTTAATGCTTGGAGCTAAACGGCTTTCTCACGACCTTTGGTAAACGGTGTTCGAAAGCCAACTCCTACGACATTAAGTCGAAAGTTGAAAAAATATGGAGAGCTATTTTCCCAACTTCCGCCTTAATGCTTGGAGCTAAACGGCTTTCTCACGACCTCCTATAAACGGTGTTCAATGAGCTGACCTTCAACACTAAGCTAAAAAATCGAAAAATATGAGGAGCTATTTTCCGATTTTCTATCTTACTGCTCAGGTCAGAACGCTCATTTCACGACCTCTAGTAAACGGTGTTCAAGGCGCAACACTTCGGACATAAGACAAAAAATAAAAAATGAAAAAGCCATTTTCTATTTTTCTTACTTATGCCTCTGTGCTGATCGCGCCTTTCACGACCTCTCTGGCACAAAGCTTTCTCTTACTACTAAACGGGTGGGGTAGGTTAGGATGATTGGTTCGTCGCGGATTTGATCGATTCTTTCGACGGCTAAGCGAACGGCGGCTTTGCCGATGGATTTGGCATTGATTTGGACGGTGGTCAATCCAGGTGTTAATTTACTGGCTGCTTCAATGTTGTCAAAACTTGCGATCACGATGTCTTTGCCGATGTTCACTTGATATTTTTTCATCGCGCGGTAAACACCGATCGCCATCGGATCGCTGCCAACAAGTAAGGCGGTTGGCAGTGGATCGGCAGTTTGAATCAATTCTTCTGCTAGTCGTTCGCCGTCTTCTTCTGTCCAATTTCCAAGGTAGTGGGTGCTGTAGTCTTGTAATTGATGATCGGTCATGAAATGTAGATAGGCACGTACACGTTTTTCATCTTGATTGATCGTTTTGCCTCCTCGTTCATCCATATCGACTTGATAGCCTCCGATATAAGCAATCCGTTGGTGGCCATTTTCTAAAAATAATTCTAAAACAGCTTTGGTCATTCGTTCCAGATCACCATAAACCATATCGACTTCTTGTTGGATGTCAGGGTTATCGACGACGACCAAATGCTGATTTTGTACTAATAAATCAGTGATCGATTGTTTTGTCACTGTTCCTACTACAATGATCGCGCCTAATTGATCCAAATCTTTCCATTCTTTAGGATCATCTGAGAGATTGTAGATCCGATTCATACCGATATGCAATCGATTGGCTTCTTCTTCCAACCCCATACGTAATTCTTTATAATAAACATCTTGTTCTTCGCTCGCTTTGCTGATCGTAGAGATCACACCAATCGAGGGCATTCGCTTTTTGATATATTTTCGTTTATTGATATCATAGTTTAATTTTTCAGCAACTTCAAAAATCCGTTTCTTTGTTTCCGGTGCAACATGGATCGTCTTGTCTTGATTCAATACGCGTGAAACAGTCGCTGGAGAGACATTCGCTTTTCTTGCGACGTCACGAATCCCAACCATAAATAATCACTCCCTAAAAAAATCTAAAAAAGTTATTGACAAATTTGTTTAGTAAACAGTATACAGGAGTTAGCTGAAAAGTAAACGGTTTCTAAAAATTTGTGAGGTGAAAAAATGAAGAGACGATCATTGATTGAATTTGATCCAGAAACAAATGTCTTCCATTTGTCGAACACATTGATTTCTTATGTGATGAAGATTGAAGAATCTAACGTGTTGAGCCACGTTCATTTTGGGAAGAAAGTGAGTAACTATTCTGGCAATAAAAAGTATCCGAGAAGAGATCGCGGATTTTCCGGGAATGTTCCTTTGCACGAAGAACGCGCCTTTTCAAAAGATACGTTGCCACAAGAATTTTCTGGACATGGAAGTATGGATTATCGGATACCGGCGACGATCATTACACGCGAGAATGGGTCAAGCTTACTTGATTTAAGATATGAAACATATCAAATCCTTCAAGGCAAACCAAAGCTTGCAGGGTTACCGCAAACGTATGTGGTGGATGAGCAGGAAGCACAAACGTTGTGTATCACGTTGAAAGATCGAGAATTACCGATTTACGTGGACCTTTTTTATACCATTTATGAACAACGAGGGGCAATCATTCGTTCTGCCAAGTACCGTAACCAAACTGGTCAAACGATCTGGCTGGATAAAGCAGCCTCTTTTCAATTGGACTTGACGAATTCAGGAAGATTTTCTGAAGTGATTGCTTTACCTGGAGCACATGCAAGAGAACGTTTGATTTCACGGCAACAGATCACCGACGGAGTGAAAACATTTGAAAGTCGGCGAGGGAGCAGTAGTCATCAAATGAATAATTTTATCGCTTTGACACATTCGCATACAACAGAAACTCTTGGAGAGGCGATTGGTCTGCAGTTTATCTATTCTGGTAATCATGCGTTTGAGATTGAGAAAGATCAAATCGATCAATTAAGAATCGTTGGCGGCATCAATGCCTATCAGTTCCAATGGCAGATTTTAGACGAAGACGAGTTCCAAACTCCTGAAATGATCCTTTCTTATTCTGATGAAGGACTAAATGGAATGAGCCACGTACACCATGCGTTATTGCGCGAACGAGTGGCTCGTGGGAAGCATCAATATGAACCACGTCCGATTTTAGTCAACAACTGGGAAGCCACTTATTTTGACTTTACTAGCAAAAAGATCGAAGCACTGATCGATGA
This sequence comes from Enterococcus sp. DIV1094, assembly GCF_017316305.2. NCBI lineage: Bacteria > Bacillati > Bacillota > Bacilli > Lactobacillales > Enterococcaceae > Enterococcus > Candidatus Enterococcus mangumiae. Next base: position 2,947,037 of record NZ_CP147250.1, on the reverse strand, counting down.
AGCAGCAGATTTAGGCATGGAAATGTTCGTATTAGATGATGGCTGGTTTGGCAAAAGGGATGCGGACACTTCTTCTTTAGGTGACTGGTTCGAATATGAAGGCAAACTGGCAAATGGGTTGAAGGGAGTGGCGGATTATGCGCATGAGAAAGGACTTAAATTTGGCTTATGGGTTGAACCTGAAATGATCTCGTTGGATTCGGATCTGTACCGACAGACACCAGAATATTTGATGCAAGAACCAAATCGCGCACCTGCAGCCTCACGATCACAATTTGTCTTGGATTTCACACGAAAAGAGGTCCGAGATTCGATCAGTCAACAATTACGAAAGATTTTCGATAAGGTACCGATCGATTATATCAAATGGGATATGAATCGCTCGTTATCAGATGTTTATTCTGCATACGTTGAGAATCAAGGAGAAGTCTATCACCGCTACGTTCTAGGTTTATATGATCTATTAGAAGAGTTGACCACCGCTTATCCTGATATTCTTTGGGAAGGCTGCTCAGGTGGTGGGGGACGTTTTGATGCAGGAATCCTTTACTATATGCCGCAATCATGGACGAGTGATAATACTGATGCAGTGGAACGTATCGACATCCAATATGGAACGAGTCTTGGTTACGCGATCTCCTCAATGGGCGCACATGTTTCAGCGTCACCTAACCATCAAAGCGGCCGTGTCACAGACTTAAAGACAAGAGGAGATGTGGCAATGAGTGGTGTCTTTGGCTACGAACTCGACTTGACTGTGCTAACACCACAAGAAAAGGCAATCATCAAGAAACAGATCACCCTGTATAAAGAAATACGCCAGACGGTTCAACAAGGGAGATTTGACCGCTTAGTGAATCCTTTCGAACAAAATATTGCGGCATGGCAGTTTATTTCTCCTGATAATAAAGAGGTCGTTGTGTTTATGGCTCGCAGATTGACCTCTGGACAACCGCCTTTTCAAGAAATTCGCTTAGTCGGTTTAGCGGAAGGGAGGTATCGTGAGAAAAAAAGCTCACTGATTTATTCAAGTTCGGAGTTGATGACGATGGGGCTGTATCTCCCAGATTTTTATGGAGATTTTCAGACAGAAATGTTGCACTTTGAAAAAATAGCTACAGGAAAGGAAGAAGAACATGCAAGCATTGATTGATTGGTTAGATGATCCGCAAGTGTTTCGAGTGAATCAACGAGACGCACATAGCGATCATACGATCTATGGTTCAAAAGAAGAAACGAGGAGTCAAAGTTCCCGCATACAGTCATTGAATGGCGAGTGGCGGTTTTGCTTTTCCGAAAATGCGGAAAAACGACCAAAACATTTTTTTGAAAAGGATTTTGATGATCGTTCCTTCGGTCAGATCCAAGTGCCTGGTCATATTGAACTAAGTGATTTTGATAAGATCCATTATATCAACACGATGTATCCTTGGGAGGGGCATGAATTTCGTCGGCCTGCTTATACCACTGCTTCAGAAAAGGAAATGGCAGGGATGTTCTCCCAAGCGGAAGAGAATCCAGTGGGTTCTTATGTCACAACGTTCCAATTAGCCGAAGGGTTGCAAGGTAAAGATGTGACGATCCGTTTTGAAGGGGTCGAACAAGCGATGTATGTATGGTTGAACGGTCATTTCGTCGGCTATGCGGAGGACTCATTTACTCCGTCCGAATTTGATTTGTCGCCTTATTTGGAAGAGGAGAATCGTCTGGCTGTTGAAGTCCATAAACGCAGCACGGCAGCGTTCTTAGAAGATCAAGATTTCTTCCGTTTCTTTGGGATTTTCCGAGATGTCGTCTTGATTGCGCGAGGAAAGAATCATTTGGAGGACTTATGGTTGCGTCCAAAATTAGACGATACGTATCAAAAAGGAAAATTAGACGTATCCTTATCTTTTGAAAATATCAAAGATGAGAGTCATTTACGGATCAGGGTGCTTGATTTAAAACAGCAAACCATTTACGAAGAAGAACATTCGCTCACTGAAAAGATGGAGCTTACCATGGATATCGGTGATGTGACCTTGTGGGATCATTTTTCACCCAATCTTTATACGTTTGAAATTGAAACAAGTGATCATGATGGCGTAACTGAATACGTCGAGTATCCATTCGGTTTTCGAACAATCGAATTAAAAGATAAAGTGATGTATCTTAACGGGAAACGCTTGTTCATCAATGGCGTCAATCGCCATGAATGGAGTGAAAAGACAGGGCGTGCGATCACCTTGGCTGATATGGAAAAAGATCTAACTATTATCAAAAATGCCAATATCAATGGAGTGCGGACGTCTCATTATCCAAATCAAATTCCTTGGTATTTTCTCTGCGATCAAGCGGGAATCCATGTGATGGCAGAAACCAATTTGGAATCACACGGTTCATGGCAAAAAATGGGGGCATTTGAACCTTCATATAACGTACCAAGAGGGATACCACAATGGCGCGAAGTGGTTTTGGATCGAGCGAAAACCAACTTTGAGACGTTCAAAAATCATACGAGTATCTTGTTCTGGTCGTTAGGCAACGAGTCGTATGTAGGTGAGAACATCGGCTTGATGAATGAATACTTCAAAACGGTTGATCCAGATCGCTTAGTACATTATGAGGGGAATTATGTTGATCCCGCATTTGAAGCGTCGGTTTCCGATATAAAAAGCAGTATGTATGCGTCACCTGCGGCAGTGGCTGATTATTTGGAAAATCAAGCGGAAAAACCTTATATCTTATGCGAGTACATGCACGATATGGGAAATTCGTTAGGTGGCTTAGGTTCTTATATGGCACTATTAGACAAGTATGAGATGTATCAAGGCGGCTATATTTGGGACTTTAAAGACCAAGCCATTGAAGTACTTGATCCAATCACGAACCGCAAAGTCATGCGCTATGGCGGCGATTTTGATGATCGTCCAAGTGATTATGAGTTTTCAGGAAATGGTATTGTTTTTGCAAATGGACAAGAAAAACCAGCATTACAGGAGGTAAGATACTATTATGGCAAATACAGCTCCTAAATTAAGGGTGATCTACGGCGACTGTACCTTAGGGATCAAAACAGAAGCTAAGCACTATATTTTCTCTTATACACGAGGCGGTTTGGAATCCCTCAAAAAGCATGGGAAAGAATGGCTTTATCGCGAGACGCAACCGACATTTTGGCGTGCGTTGACGGATAATGATCGTGGTAACGGTTTTGGTTATCGTTCAAGTATGTGGCTTGGGGCTGGGCTTTATCTAAAAGTAGCAGCGATCAACGTCAAGATCGATGAGCAAGCGATCGAGTTGCCGATCTCCCCTGCCAACAATCGCTATAGTAATCAAGAATATGCCGATTCAGTCGAGATCACATTCACCTTAGCTGTCAACACCACCCCTCAGACGACGGTCGATATGACTTATCGTGTGGATGAAGGAGGAGATCTTCAAGTCAAGATGATTTATCATGGCAAAAAAGGGCTGCCTGAACTACCAGTACTAGGATTTCGGATGATCATGCCGACAAAAGCTACTCATTTCGAGTATGAAGGACTGTCAGGCGAAACTTATCCTGACCGGAAAGCCGGTGGCGTACCGGGGGTGTACCGTGTCGAGGGATTACCGATCCCGCCTTACTTGGTTCCGCAAGACTGTGGTGTTCATATGGATACTAAGTGGGTAGAGATCACTCGAAATACTACGTTGAACAATGCCGATAAAAGCCAGGATGAATTTTCATTACGTTTTGAACAAGCTGATCAACCTTTTGCTTTTGCGGCGTTACCGTTCAAAGCAGAGGAGTTGGAACAGGCAACACACATGGAAGAGCTGCCCCCTGAACGTCGAACGGTTGTTACGATGTTAGCAAAAGTCCGAGGAGTCGGTGGTATCGATTCTTGGGGAGCGGATGTAGAAGAACCGTATCATATCAGTGGCGAAGAAGATCACGAATTCAGTTTTATCATCAAGTAAGAGCGTTAGTTGAAAGAAGAATAAACTCCCTCTAAACATCTGATTAAGGATGTTTAGAGGGAGTTTTTATGATCGGTAACGTGATCGTAACAGAAGTGCCAACACCGAGGACAGAATCAATGTGCAATCCATAGTCTTCACCGTAAAGTAATTGGATTCGTTCGTGCACATTTTTGCTTCCAATGCCTGAAAAGTAATCCCTATTTTTTGGTGACTGTTCTGTATCATAGCCATCACCTGTGTCTACGACTTCAAATGTCAAGGTATCTTCTCTGATCATGGCATATAAAGTGATGAAGCCACTTTTCTTTAGCTGAAATGCGTGTAAATAAGCATTTTCAATGATCGGTTGGATAATCATGTTAGGCATATACAAGGAATAAAGTTCTTCAGGAACCATGATTTTTGTTGAGATCGCCTCACCATAACGTAGAGTCAAAATCGCAATATAGCTTTTCACACTTTTTAATTCTTCTTCTACAGGGATGATCTCATTTTTATTACCGATCGTACTTCGTAAAAGATCGATAAAACTGTCGATGCCGGAAACAGCTTTTTCATTTTCTTGCTGCCAAACTAAAAATTTAAGACTAGTCAGCGTATTATAAATAAAATGAGGTTGGATCTGAGCTTGCATGGCTTGGATCTCTAATGCTCGTTTTTTCTGTTCATTTTGTAATGATTGTGTATGGTTATCACTGATCGTCGTCAATAGCTGATTGATCGTAGTGGACAATGTTCGGATCTCATACGTACCTTGGACTGGAACAGAAGTAGCAACCGGTTCCTTGATCTGCTTCAACGAATCCACCAATTGATAGATCGATTTGGTGTTGCGATTCAAATAAATATAGACGACGATCCCGCCTAAAAATAGGATTGCGATATTATAGAGAATGATTGGCAGGATCACGCCCATCTGATCAGCAATCGAATGGACATTGACCTCACTGACTAAGGCAGAGTTTTGCCGATAAAGTGGCAAACGTGTGATCCGTTGGTTCGCTTTTGTCAACGTTTCGTTTTCGTTCAGCTGATCAAAGGAATCAAACGTCGTCCCGATTCGATGCGCCAGATTAGAAGCAAAGATTTTTTTGTCATCTGTCACAAAATCGATCTGAGTGATTTGCGGATCGACGGACTGACTGAATATTTTTGCTAGTTCATCAGAGGTGATCGCAACGACCGCATAGCCATAAGTTTGATTCAATGTGGATCTAAGCTTTTTGATGAACAGGACACTCGGTGAATGTTTGTCACGTTTCGTTAGTCCAAACTGGGTAAAGACCATTTGTGTTGCCGTTGGATTCGCATTGACTTTCTGAATCAACTCTAACTGAAAAAAATCATCAGCAGTGAGATCACTCACCATGTCATTACTGATAAACATCCGACCATTTTCACCAAAAAGAAAAATATCATCTTTGATGTTTGGAAAAATCGGTGCTAAGGAATCATTCATTTTTTGTACCGTTCGTAGTTGATTGATTTTTTCCAAAGTGGTTTGTTGGCCTTCTTTAAAATAACCTTCTACCGCAGAACTCTCAGCCAATAAGGTCAACGTATTCTCTATATTATCATTCAGTGTTTCAAAATCATGTTGGATCTTTTGTAAGGTCATGCGATTGGATTGATCGAATTGTTCAATATAAGCTTCCCTTGAACGGTGGTAAATGAACAAAGAAATAGTAGCGGCTTGCGCGAACAAGGCAATAAAAAGAATAAGCAAAAGCTTGGTCAACAGCTCATGTTCTCTTAGTTTTTTTATCATACCGTCAACATCCCTTTACGGTATTGCGAAGGAGTCAAGCCAGTTTCTTCTTTGAATACCCGCGAGAAATAACCAATCTCTGTAAAACCGGTTTGTTGACAAATATCACTCAATGAGAGATTGGACTCTTTCAATAACATTTTCGCTTGATTGATGCGGACTTTTTTCAAGTACTTGGTAAAGTTGATCCCATATTTTTCTGTAAAGATCGTCGATAAATAACTATAAGAAAAATGATACTTTTCGGACAAGGTCTGTAGACTCAGATCTTGATGATAATGATCTTGCACATAGTCATAGATCAACGTCAAAACATCCGAATTGTCTTTTCTGAAGGTAGTAGTCACTTCACGCAATAGTTTTGTCGTATTATTGACGATCACCACCAATTCCTCCCAATTGTCTGATTGGGTGATCTGAGCTGGGATCGTGATTTTTAAAGTCATGATTTCTTTTCTTTTTTCATGTTCCTCGGCGATCGCATTGATCAAGGCATAGAGTCGATTGATGATTTCATGTTTTAAATAACTTGGCTGTAACCGTTGCTCGAGTACATTTTTCATGTAGCTTTCCAATTCTTCGATCGCAGATAAAAAATCTTTATTCATGATCTTTGTCAAATAGCTTTTTGTTTGTTGTTCATAAGAAGATAGAAGCGGTAATAATTGTTCTTCAGAAATCAAAGATTGCTCATTGAGATAAAAGCATTGCCCGTTGCTTTTTTGTTTCAACGAAAGAAAAGCAGGATAAATATTTTCGAAGGTAAGTTCTCCAGATAACACATAAAGACAAGCGTCCGTCTGATGATCTTCCTGAAAGTGGGTGACAAACTGTTCAAAGGCTTCCCTTGAATGAGCGTTGATCAGATAACCAACATCATTGGCGGTCGTAAAATAAGGGAAGACGGATACATCCTGATTCGTATATCGTGGTGCTTCAGCACTTAATTCCTGGCTACGACGATGTTTTTCTGCTGGTTTTTCTTCGCAATACACTATGAAAAAAGCGTCGTGTTTGAATGGTTTACGTGTAATCCCCGTATCAAGGGAAGAACCTGCTAAATAATTGCTGATTGCTTGACTCGTTTTTTCAAGTTCTGACAAACGAGGTTTCTTTACTTCTGCGGATTGCTCTACAAGACTTTTCAGAGAAGCTAGAAATTCACTGGGATTCAATTTTGGTTTTAATAAATAATCCGAAACGCCCTCTTTAAATGAATCTTTGACCAATTGAAAGTCATCATAGCTGGATAGCACTAAGATTTTTGCTTCGGGCTGTTCTTCCTTGATCAAGCGAGAAAGTTCAATCCCATTTAAGTCTGGCATCATCAAATCAGTCACGATGATATCAAGTGGCTCTTTTTTGATAAATTCAAGTGCTTCTAACGGTTTTGAAAACGCACCTTTTAACTGAAAGCCGTGTGTTGGCCAATCGATCAGGGTACTTAGACCATGGAGAATGGTCTGTTCATCATCGATCAATACGATATTTTTCAATGTTTTACCCCCTAACTCCATATTTGCGTAAATTAAAAATACTGGGAAACGTTTACAAATGCAAGTCTAAAATTCCAATCAAAAAGGAATCAGAGATCAAAATTGTACTTTTTTCTTATTTTAGGATATTTTTCTTAAGAACGATCATTAATAAAGAAAACGCTTGCAAGTCTGTTATGATAGGCGTGTAAGAAAAACAAACACTAAAAGGGTGGGGTAAAAAAATGAAACTAAAAAAATTATTCGCTAGTGCATTCGCCTTAACAGCAGCAGTCACACTTTTTGCCGGTTGCGGCAATTCTTCCAGTGATGCTTCCGGAAGTGAGGATAAAGTAACGGTCTGGGCATGGGATGAGGCATTCAACATCAAAGCCGTCAACGAAGCAAAAGAGTTTTATGAAAATGAGGATGTTGACGTGGAAGTAGTAACGATGTCCCAAGATGATATCGTGCAAAAATTGAACACAGCCTTAGCCAGTGGCAATACGGATGGCTTGCCGAATGTCGTGTTGATCGAAGATTATCGCATCCAAGGCTATTGGACTTCTTATCCAGATGCCTTTGCTGATTTGACTGATATTGTGGATGAAGACAATTTTGCCGCATATAAATTTGCTGTAAACAAAGTAGACGACAAAATTTATGGCGTGCCTTTCGACTCAGGTGTTACAGCTAACTTCTACCGAACAGATATCTTGGAAGAAGCAGGTTATTCGGAAGAAGATATGCAGAACTTGACATGGGATGATTATTTACAAGTTGCAAGAGATGTCAAAGAGAAAACAGGGAAAAAAATCTCCGAAGTCAATCCTTCTGATTTAGGACGTGTTCGGATGATCATGCAACAAGCTGGTGAATGGTATACATCAGAAGATGGTGAAACCGTGACGATCGAAAACAATGAGTCATTAAAATATGGCTTAGAGTTATTTGCGGCCTTGCTGAAAGAAGATCTAGTCGAACAAACATCTGACTGGAATGCGGGAGTTACAGCAGTCCAATCAGGCGCAGTTGCTTCGACACCAACGGGCGCATGGTACTCATCCACAATCCAAGGTGCAGAAGATCAATCCGGCAAATGGAAGATCGCACCGATTCCCGCATTGCCTGCTAACATGCAAAAAGCCCAAGCTTCCAACTTAGGTGGCGCAGGCTGGTATGTCATCAAAGGCGTTGCTGGTGAAGAAAACGCAAAAGATTTCTTGCAACAGACATTCGCAACGAATGAGGAATTGATGGGTAAACTAGCAGAAGAGATCGGTTTAGTATCGACGATGTTAAGCGCAAATGACCAAGAAGCATACCAACAACCGTCAGAGTTCTACAGTGATCAAAAAGTCTTCGACGACTTTTCAAAATGGACAGCAGAGATCCCAGAAGTCAACTATGGACATGAAACGTATGCGATCGAATCTGTCGTTGCTGAATCATTAAGCAGAATCATCAACGGAGAATCAGCAGATAAAGTGTTAGCAGATACGCAGAAACAAGTGGAAGCGCAGTTAGCAAATTAACAATATAAAGTATAACGAAAATTCATTCGCTATATCTTCAAACAGCTCGTTCGTTGTTTGAAGATATAGTGTATTACTAATCGATGAAGCGGATAGTGAGTAGCAATAACTCTTGTCCTTTATGACTGAATAAATGGTGTACAACATAACCTTCAACACTGAGATAGAAAATTGCAAAATCCGAAAACTATTTTTCAATTTTCTATCTTACTGCTTAGGTCGATGCAGTTTTTCAAAATGTATGGGTGACTGAACCAGCTGCTGAAGAAAGCCTGCCAAAATTTCGGATGAGAGAGTGTCTACATTGTCTGAATTTTGTGAAACGTGATATTTCTTCTATGTATGTGCAATGAAAGTGGGGAATAAAATGAAACAAAAGGATCTATTTAGAAATGGCAATGCGTTTTTAGTACTTCCAGTGATCATGATTTCGATTATGGTTTTTGTCCCAATGGGATTGGCGTTGATCACTTCTTTTCAAAGTGGTCCTCCTGTAAATATGACCTTCAACGGTTTAGGAAATTATCAACGGATGTTGGGCGATTCGACTTTTCGTAAAGCATTTTTCAATACCTTTTTATACTTATTAGTACAGGTTCCTGTCATGTTGTTTTTGGCATTGTTCATTTCTAATCTGTTGAATGATAAAAAATTGAAGTTCAAAGGATTGTTTAGAACAGCAATTTTCTTACCATGTATCACATCAATGGTCAGTTATTCATTGATCATGAAAAGCTTATTTTCTCAATCAGGTCTAGTGAATAATCTGTTGGTTGGGATTGGCTTGATCGATAATCCGATTGGTTGGTTGACACACCCATTTTGGGCAAAAGTGCTGATCATCATTTCGATCACATGGCGCTGGACAGGCTATAATATGATTTTCTTTTTATCTGGTATGCAAAATATCGACCCAGAAATCTACGAAGCCGCAGACATTGATGGTGCCTCAAGATGGCAACAGTTCATAAAAATCACGATCCCGAACTTGAAACCGATCATTTTGTTTACATCGATCACTTCAACGATCGGTACTTTACAATTATTTGATGAGGTTCAAAATATCACAGGCGGTGGCCCGGCAAATGCAACAACGACATTATCTCAATATATCTATAATTTGAGTTACAAGTTTACGCCGAATTTCGGTTATGCCGCAGCGGTTTCTTTCGTCATCGTCGTATTTATCGTCTTATTATCCATTATTCAAACGAAAGTAGGGAGTGAGAAACAATGAGAGAATTGACAAGTACGCAACCACGTTCGGTCGAAAAAAAGCAAGTAAGTATCTCACGCTTATTATTAAGTATTTTTAAGTATACATCCTTGATCATTGTGTCGTTTATTTCAATTTTCCCATTTGTCTGGATGATTTTAGGCATGACGAATACAGCGGTCGACATCAGTTCAGGAAAACTGATGATTGGTGAAAATCTAGTCATCAACTTTCAAAATCTCTTTTCAAATGATTTGAATTTTTCTCGTTCATTACTGAATTCTGCCTTGATTGCTGTCGTGACAACTGTTTTCGCCTTATTGATCTCTTCCATGGCGGGCTATGGCTTTGAAATCTATAAGAGTAAAAGAAAAGAGTATGTGTTCAATATTTTATTACTTTCGATGATGGTTCCTTTTGCAGCATTGATGATTCCACTCTATCGGATGTTTTCACAATTGAATGGAACGATACTAGGAATCAATAGCTTTTTAGTTGTCATCTTACCTTCAGTGAGCACCGCTTTTTTGATTTTCTTTTTCAGACAAAATGCAAAATCATTTCCTAAAGATCTAGTGGAGGCGGCACGATTAGATGGACTCAAGGAATTAAGTATCTTCTTTCGGGTTTATTTACCAACAGCCAAAAATACGTATGCCGCAGCAGCGATCATCACATTTATGAGCAGTTGGAACAATTACCTTTGGCCATTGGTTGCTTTGCAATCTCCAGACAGAAGAACAGTTCCTTTAGTATTGTCTGCCATGGGCGCTTCTTATACACCAGATTATGGTATGATCATGAGTGGTCTTGTGATTGCGACCTTACCAACCGCCCTTGTCTTTTTCATTTTGCAAAAACAATTTGTCCAAGGGATGATCGGCTCAGTAAAATAGGTCTGAAATATCTTTTTCATAAAAGATCATCTGAATCCTATAAAATTTCCTATCAATAAATAATAGTAGTAATCACAAAATTTTAAACATGTTTATAACTTTTGTTATTTAAAAACATCTTCAATATAAGTGATAAAAACCAGAAATAGTTTATATGTTTTTGGTTTTTGTCGCTTTTTATTACATTTAAGCCTTTTTTGAAATGAAATAATCCTCGTTCATTGTATGGTTCACATTATTTTAGTTAGTTGATCGATGTTTTTTATTATTCTTTTTAGAAATCTTTACATAAATTTGATATCGCTTCCTTTTTTTCTCGTAAACTTACTTTTAATCAGGTAAACTAGAAGTAAAGGAGGAGGATACATGAAGAAAAATTTTAAAGAAGTAATCATTGCGATCATGCCTATGACAATATTGATCGTTATCCTGACCTTTGTGTTTGCACCTTTAGATGCTGAAACCATGGGAAGATTTGTTCTTGGAGCAATCATGATGATGGTTGGCATGAGTCTCTTTTTATTTGGTGCTGATTATTCGATGATGGAAGTCGGTGACTTGGTCGGCAAGTATATGATCAAAAAGAAAAGTCTACCGATAATCATTAGTCTGGGGTTTTTGATTGGGATCGTGATCACGATCGCCGAACCGTCTGTGCAAGTATTGGGTCAGCAAGTTTTCGATATTTCTGATGGAGAGATCGGTCGTGTTTTATTGATCGGCATCGTTAGTGTGGGAACTGGGGTATTCCTAGCTTTTGCGCTTTTACGTGTCATATTCAAGCTTTCTTACTATAAATTGATGGTGATCGGTTACTTAGCCGTACTTATCGCTTCCTTTTTCACGAGTAATGAATTTATGCCGATTGCTTTTGATGCAGGTGGAGTTACGACAGGACCTGTGACAGTTCCTTTTATTTTAGCATTAGCTGGTGGAATGACGAGTATGATCCGCCAAGGAAAAAATGAAAACGATAGCTTCGGGATGGTCGGTATTGCGTCACTCGGTCCGATTTTAGCTGTCATGATCCTGGGGGTGATCTTCCAGTGAGCTTTTTGATTACTTTTTTTGATGGTATCGGTCAAGTCGGATATGAGGTCATTCTCGCTGTGGCACCGATCGTCCTGCTCTTTGTGCTGATGAATTTTCTTTCGTTCAAAATGAGAAAGAAACGCTTTTTAGATATCATGAAAGGTTTTTTGATCACAACGATAGGATTGATTTTATTTTTACATGGGGTAAATGTTGCCTATGTTCCTGTAGGGCAGCATCTTGGCGGAGCAATTGCTGCGTTAACGAATAATCAGATCCTCATTCCTTTAGGTTTTGTGATGGGCTTTTTAGTTGGCTTTGCAGAGCCGGCGATCCATGTCATGGTAAAGCAAGTGGAGGAATTGAGTGAAGGAAGGATTCATGCAAAAGTGATGTTAGCAGTGATCTCAATAGGGATCGGTCTGGCAGTTGGCTTATCTATGTGGCGCCTATTAGCTGGTTTTTCTCTCTACTATTTCTTGGTTCCTGGTTATGGCTTAGCTTTTGTCTTGGGGGCAAAAGTGGATAAAATTTTCCTCTCCATGGCTTTTGATAACGGAGGAGTTGCCACAGGGCCGATGTGTTCGACCTTCATTTTGTCCATGAGTGTGGCGATCGCGACACAAATCGACGGGCGAGATCCAATCATTGATGGCTTCGGCGTTGTCGCAATGATTGCTTTGACTCCGATATTATCAACCTTAGTTTTAGGCTTCATCTATAAGCAAAAAGATAAAAAAGATCAAAAAAACAAAGAAAAATTACAGAAATTGGAGGAACAACAATGAACGATTTGGTCGCGCTGAATCTTGAAATGATCGTTACGATCGTTGACGGTGGTATTGGAGAAGATGTAATTGATTATTCAAAAAAAGCTGGCGCATCAGGTGGAACGATCTTACATGGACGAGGCTCAGGTGTCCATGACACAGGTAAATTTTTAGGATTGGATATCTCACCAGAAAAGGATGTTGTGTTGACATTAGTGCCAGATAGCTTGACGAACGAAGTGATGGATGCCATCGGAAAAGGCATCAAGATCGATATTCCAGGAAATGGTATTTGCTTTAGCATCGATATCGATAAAGTGATCGGTATCACGAAAATCCATCAGTATCGTGAAGTCGTTGAAATGAAAGAATTATTAGAAGATAATTGAGTATAAAGCTTGATGAGAGACGAACTTTTTCGTGAAAAACGAAGAGAAAGTGCCGTTTGTTCTCGTTAAGCTTTTATTTTACTCATTCGTAATACCAATCAAGATTAACCAAAAAATAAGATTTTATGAAATCTCCTGCATATTCCCACACAAACCGTTGAAAATATGCTATTTTGTAGTAGAAAAAGGGGGAGAAGAATGAATTTTTTAGTTGTTTTAAAAGATGCGAGCCTCAAGCGTTCGACATTCATCTATACACAAATCGATGAACAAAAAACAGTATTGCATTTTTCGCCGGAGTTCCATTTAGAAGGGTTGACGATCGGGGAAATCTACGAAAAAGGTGGTATAGAAGCTGCGAAGCAATTTTTTGCTCAAGAACTCCAACTCCCACTGAATGACTATCTTGAAGTATCATTAGCTGAGTGGGATAAAGCAGTCGCAGAACTTTTTCCTCAAGGAATCAATGTAGAGACAGATAAAGCGGAAGTACATTTAACCGTAAAAGATCTGCAAAGTCAGATGCGTTATCGAATCGATGAAGAGGGATCTCTTTCGATTTTTCAGCGGCAGCAAAAGATCTTAAAAAGTTTTTTAAAACAAATCAGCCGAAAACGGAATTTGTTTAAAACAACTCAATTATTAAAAAAATATCCAGAGTTATTACAAACATCGATCCAGTTTCCACAATTACTTTCATTGATCCGTCGCTTTGTTCGCTTGAAGGAGATTCAATCCAAAAAGCTCACATTGCCTTTACAAGATACCTTTCGGGTAGTAAAACGCGAAGATGAAAAAAAATTGATCGTGATCGATTTTATGCGCAATCGTCAAGTGTTGCAACAAATGGCGATGGAAAAGGCCAACTAGGGCTTTTTCTTTTTGAAAAAAAGAATGGAGAAATACAATGGGACCTATCTGGTTACAGCGAGTAATGAAAGCTCAACAAAAATATCAACAAGTGATGAAAGGAAGGTATGCACGTCTTGACCAATTGAATCGTTTCTTTTTGATTCTAGGATTACTATTCTTTGTGGTTAGATATTGGCTGCCTTTTGGTTTAGGCTATCTACTTTTCTTTGTTTTTATTTTCCTAGTCATTGGACGATTTAGCTCAAAGAAAATCTATGTCCGTACGAACGAAAATCAAGCATATTTAAAAAAGACAGTCACTTTCAAGAATTGGTTGTCAAAAACAAGAAATAAAATGACACGTCAGTCCGAGCAACAAACTGCTACTACCTATACGATCTTTTCATGCCCAACTTGTCAACTCAAACAACGGGCGCCAAAAGGGAAAGGTGAGATTCGAGTGACTTGTAAGAAATGCGCTACGCAATTCACAACAAAAGTATAAGAAGTTTAATGGACTGATAGCTAGTTAGATAAGAGGAGTAAAAGAATGATCGAGAATTACATTTGGGATTTTGATGGCACACTATTTGATACGTATCCAGCAATGGTCGAGGGTGCGTTCCACGCATTAAATGATTTTGGTATCAAACGACCAAAAAATGAAATTTATCGTGTGATGAAGCAAGAATCAATGAGAAAACTGCGGGAAAGCTATCAGTTAGAAGAAGCGGCTTTTAACCAGCTATTCCACGAGTATGAACGGCAATATCAAGACATGTCAGCACCATTCAAAGAGACGGAAATGGTTTTACGTCACTTGAAAGAAAGTGGCGCAAAACATTATATTTTGACGCATCGTGTCACGGCTTCTACATGGGAACTTTTAAAAAACTTTGATTTAGCTGATTTGGTTGAAGAGGTGATCGGTATCGATCAAGGTTTTGCAAGAAAACCAGCACCTGATGCTATCCTTCATCTGATCGACACATACAAGATGAAGCTAGAGAAAACGATGATGGTAGGGGATCGCAAACTAGACATCGAGGCAGGGATCAATGCGAACGTCTCCACTTGTTTATATGATATCGATCATTTTTTAGGAGAGATACCTGCAGATCACACCGTTGCCAATCTAGCGGATATTTTGATGATCAAAAAGAATACAGAATAAGTATCCCCTTTCAACTTTAGTTATGCTATAATTTAATCAGAGGAGTGATAAAATGGAAATTAGAAGACAAAAAGAAGTAGTAGAAGCCTTTCATTATGATTTTTTAAAGCCTGATCAAGAGGTACAAACAGACTTAAAAGTAGGTTTCTCACCACTAAAAGAGACAATTGAAAACTATCCGAAAGAACATAGCATCGTGGGTGCACGTTTAGAATTTCGTTTAGTATTTGATACATATGTGTTATCTGGAAGCGTTAGCCAAATCAACCATATCTTGAATCGTAAGGTCCAAGATCAAAACGACGTGACACAAGAAGAGGTCGATGAATTAGTTGCACCACTTTTTGAAATGGTCAAACGTCTTGCATACGAAGTAACAGAGATTGCTTTAGATGCACCAGGAGTAAAATTGAACTTCCAATCAGAAAAAGCAGAAACAGAAAAGGCAGAAAATTAAACAAAAAACACCAGTGATAGTTATTAGCTATCACTGGTGTTTTTTTCTATTACTAATTGTAAGCAAAAGTAAGGAAAAATTTCGGAAAATAGTCTAGAATGAATTAGTCACTGAAAAAAATATTTTCAGGAGAAGAGCTGAAGAGTTCTTCTCGGGAACCTTTACTTCCTTAGATGGACTTGTCATTACAAATTAAGAGGAGGATGAAAATGACAACACTCATCACAGTTTTAGTGGTTCTAGTTTTTGCGGCATTATTATATGTGTTTTATCGTATGCAAAAGCGCCATGCAAAATTTTCAACACGGGTTTACACAGCGTTGGCTGCCGGTATTGTATTCGGGGGCGCGTTGCAACTGATTTTCGGAGTAGAAAATGAGGTCATCACACAATCGATGGATTGGATCAGTATTGTTGGGAACGGCTACGTTAGTTTCTTACAAATGTTGATCATGCCTTTAGTCTTCGTTTCGATCGTTGCAGCTTTTACAAAAATGAAAGTATCTGAAAAACTGGGTAAAATCAGTGCAACTGTACTGACAACTCTATTAGCGACAACTGCTATTTCAGCATTGATCGGTATCGGCTTGACGATCGCCTTTGGTCTTCAAGGCGCAGAATTCACTCAAGGCGCAGCTGAAACTGCCCGTATCTCTGAATTGGCGGCACGACAAGAAACAGTGGAAGGGTTAAGTATCCCACAACAAATCTTGTCATTTATTCCTAGAAATATCTTTGCAGATCTTGCCGGAACTCGTGCAACAAGTACGATTGCGGTAGTTATCTTCGCTGCATTTGTTGGGGTTGCTTACTTAGGGATCAAAAGAAAAGCACCGAAAGAAGCAACATTCTTTGCTGATATGATCGATAGCTTGTACCGCATTGTCATGCGTATCGTGACGTTAGTCTTGCGTTTGACACCTTATGGCGTGTTCGCATTGATGACTAACGTGATGGCAACAAGTGACTTTGATGCAATTCTTAACTTAGGGAAATTTGTATTAGCATCTTATCTGGCATTGTTTGCAGTCATGATCGTTCACTTCTTGATCTTGATGGGTGTGAAGGTCAGCCCAATCGACTATTTGAAAAAATCATTTCCAGTACTAAGTTTTGCGTTTACTTCCCGTTCAAGTGCAGGTGCTTTGCCATTGAACATCGAAACACAAACAAAAGCACTTGGTGTGGATGAAGCAACAGCAAACTTCGCTGCCAGCTTTGGTTTATCGATTGGTCAAAATGGATGTGCGGGTGTTTATCCAGCCATGTTAGCGACAATCGTCGCACCAGCAGCTGGAATGAATGTCTTCAGCTTAGAATTTATCTTGCTACTTGTAGCCATCGTGACAATCAGTTCATTTGGGGTAGCTGGTGTCGGTGGTGGAGCAACATTTGCCTCATTGATCGTTTTAGGTTCAATGAACTTACCAGTAGCGATCGTTGGTTTAGTTATCTCAGTTGAACCATTGATCGATATGGCTCGTACGGCAGTCAATGTAAGTGGTAGTATGGTAGCAGGTATTGTTACTAGCGCACGTATCCATGATCTTGATCGCGACGTTATCAAAGACGAAGCAAAAGTCGTTGACGTGAATGCTTAATCGTTAAAATGAAAAGTGAGAGCGAAATGCTCTCGCTTTTTTTATACTACAAATATATTCCGAAAAGTGAATAGACGAAAAAATCATTTTAAATAAGCACTGATCAATAAGGTAACAAGACCTATCTAATGAAATTTTCATCCACTGGAAGATTATATATTGATATAATGTAATGTGTAAGCGTTCCATCCAGTCTATAGAATAGAGGAGGAAATTCATGACGACATTCAGCAGTAATTCTCAACAAGCCCAGCAGTCCACTTCTAAAATCAACAGTGCAACCACACCTTTACAACAATCAACATCGCTTCAAAATGACACACGTACCACGCTTATTGGCAATCAAGACATTCAAATTAGCCTCACATCCGCCAAAAACTTTGCCAGTCAAATCGCCTCAGCCATTTCAAGTGTAGCCAATCAGTTACAGACAATCGCCCAAGTTTTTTCTACACTAGACACTCAGTTAAGTCGAGATCTTTTCAAGGAGAGACGATTGAATTTAATAGTAAAACTAAATTAGAAGTTCACTTTTCAAAACATGGTTCAGAAATGCAACAAGTTTTAAATAAAAATCACTATTCAATAGTTGAGTATTTAAGAGAGGCAAATCATGTGATTAAAGAGGGACAATTTGTCCCTGAAATGAACGGATATTTCAAACTGGTTGGTGGAGAAGGAAGTGCAAAGTATGCATTTGTAGGATTAGACAGAATAACTGGGAACATAACAACCTTGCACTTAAAGTCTGTAAAAGAACTCGTTAAAAAAGCACCTAGTTTAGGTTTGGAATAATAGGAGATGTTACAAAATGATTAATATAAGAAAAGTAAACTGGATAGATGAAGACTCAGGAGAAGCTGATATTTTACTTTCAGATGGCTTATATTCCATTGAATGTTTTTGTAGTGATTGTGATGTATCAGAAGGTGATATGTTCACAGATATAATTTATGGATTTAACATCAAACACATTGTTAAAAGTTTAAATGAAGAATATACAGTACATAAAAAAACTGATTACTATCATGTTCAGGGAGAGCTTATAGATTTGAAAAACAAAATTCTTCAAATAGGAGAATTTAAAATCGATTTGTCAGATGGGGATATTCCAAAGGATATAAAACAATATGAATATTTAGAAGCTGATATTGCAAGAATTGATATTTACTAAGAAATGTACTGAACCAATGAAGATATAAATTGTAAAAATTAAAAAACTTAATAAACATAGTGGATTTTATGATGAAAATCTTATAAATAGCACCCATATTCCGATTGAGACACCATAAAAATAGAAAGAGGTATCTTAATGGATTGGTTAAATACTCTAAAAAATCAACAGAAAAATAAGAATGACAAGTTAGAGGCGGTGGGCTATATAAGGGACATTTTAGAATATGGTGATATTTCAAAGAATAATGCTAAGAAATTTATCGATATTCTGGCTGTCCAAGCTACGTTACAGGATGATGATATAAAGGAATTAATATTAGATGCAATATTAGAAGGGTCGAAAAATCCAAATCTTGAAAAGTCAATTGACTTAAATCCAATTATTCATCGCTTAACTGACTTCAATGATGAATGTTTGAGTTATATCTTAAGCTTGCTGGGAAATTCCGAGAATGTAAAATATAGACAAATTATTGAATCGTATAAAGGAAACTCGAGATTAAAAGAAGACGTTGAAGAAGCATTGTCAGAACTAGATTATCGAATAAAACATAATAAATAAAAATGATATATTATTGGCGAATTTGATGAAATATGTGGAAGTGAGGACTAATGTCAGTAGGATTATTTAAGTATGATGGAGATATCTATGAGGAAAACTCTGAAGTTATATTAAGTGAAAATATCTCCTCAGAACCATTTTATGAAAGGTATTGGGAAAAAGCTATAAAAGAATTAGGTATCAAATATATAAAAGATGGTGCGGAATTTGATCATACTAAATTAGGAGTTGTTATGGAAGAATTAGATTTACTGAAGAGCTGGGCGATAACAAATCTTCAAGGAGAAAATCAAAAATACATGACCGCTAGAATAGAACATTTAGAAAAAGTTATCCCTAGTTCTTTCATTTCAGAACAAGATATATTATATATTTTTTAAAATGAGACCGATGAGCTAACTGATTTTTTGCGCTCATTTACTGGTGAGTCATATAATTTATAACTACAGCAAATAATTTATACAAATGCTAGCATTCCAGTCTAACAAATCAGTGAATCACTTGATGAACGGTTATTGTTGTAAAAAACAACCCATAGAATCACTCATCATACTTAATAGGCTTGGTCTGTGAACCCACGAATGATTAGTTCTCCACCTAATTATAGATACAACTAATCAACGAATCCAAATGCAGAAAAAATTTGAGGTTATTAAGCTATGCATATGAATTATATTAAGTATCAATATTTATTAAGACGATTTGAAAAGCTTGAGAAATAGGGTGGAAAAAATTTTTGAGATGAAATTTAAAATAGTTAAAGATATTTATATAGAAAATTTTATCGGAGAATATGGCTATTTTAGTGTCACAATTGATAATGAACACTATGGGATTATCCTTGAAGAAGAAGTAGAAGATTTTACTGTATCTCTATACGATTGGTTTGACAGTTTTTTAAGAGCTTTAGAGATTTTAAACACAGAGAGCTATGTTTTGATTAATGATATTGAATCTTTTAATACGTGGATAGAAATTTATAGGGAGAAAGAAATTCTATCTATTAGTAAAGTTTCAGGTGCTAAAGTGGGTCAAGGAGGATGGATTCGCACAGAGAAACTTTCAAATCCGGATTATCAATTCTGGAAAGATAAAAAAATGCTATTCTCTGACTTCAGAACAGAAGTATTAGAGAAATCAGAGTATTATTTATCAGAAATAATTAAACTAAATTCTTTGCAAAATAAAAACATTCGCAACTTTAAAAAATTAGTAGAGAAATTGAAATTATAAACCTTAGAAAAATAGTAAGCATGGTATTTCAAGTTAAAAAAATCATCACATGAATGAATCCTACTGATGGTTTTACATACATATTCAACTCCTGATCCATAGTCTATGAAGAGAAATCATGAGATGATAAAAATGTTTTAGATTGAAAACTACTACCAAGCGTATGTAAAGTTTATAAATCAACATGACTTTTATTTCACCGATTGAATTTAAAAAAAATGGGAATAGACAGTTAATAGCCATTGATAGTGAGGAATATATTGTTTCATTTGCTGACCTATCTTTGGATAAGGAAAATTCAAGGTTAAGTAGAGGTAGATATGAAGACTAGTGAATGATTTTTTGTAAAGTCATAGGGTTTAAGATTACGTTGGCACCTCATAGTAAGTATCAATGACTTTACTTTTAGATAAAATAATAAATACAGCAATACTGATTAAAGATAGTAGTTTAAGAATAGACTTCGCTGAGAGTTTGAAGGAGTAATTAGAGGATTCAAAGATACATGAGAACCAGTTATTGATATATCGACAAATAAAATTGTTCATTATAATTTTGTAAATAAATGGGGTGAAAAATGATAAAACTAAATCTAAAATCTGAGAATGAAAGAATTAACGGACAAGTAACGTATGATGAAAAGGATGGAAATTTAGATTTTAATCCTAGATCAAATGCAGATATTTTATTACTTATCAGTTATATGAATATAGGTTTTGATTCTATTCAAAAGTCTGCTAATCAAGTTTGGGGATACACGCCGAAAGAAAGTTGGATTAAAAAAGATTTACTTTTACCTTTACATATTCAGAAAGGGAAAGTTGAACTAGAAGAGAATTTAGAATCAGGTTCATGGAGGCTAGATAAAAAAGAAGTGTGGCTTACCTATTATGACTTAAAACAAAATTGGTTATGCTTTGGAGACTTCATGCATGATAACAATGATAGATGTGTAGAGTTTCTTGAGAATGTGCTTGCTGTGGTCGATAATGATCAGTGTCTAAAATCGTTATGGATTAAACCATATTTTAAATAAAAGTCGAAGAACGGCAACAAACAAAAAATTCCCATTAGAAATACAATATAGCATCATAGAAGATTGAGCTAATTAAAATTTATATTTATGGTGTGCCAATAAGTAGGAATTATCTAATGATGATTTGAAAAATGTATCAATCGGCTCTTCTGATATTTTAAAATGGGGAAGAAAAAGTTATGAAATAAATTAGCTGATAAAACACCATTTAATTATATAACTACTGTAAGAGAAAGCTTTTTACAAGGTCCAAATGGAGGTGTTTAAATTGAGTCGGTTTAGGATGGCGTTGGCGTATTAGTAGTAAATATTTAAGGTGGGAGATACGTGAATTTATTCGAAAAAAAACTTATGAATCAGCAATAGAATTAAAAGAGAGCTTAGGAAAAAAATCTTTCTTACTCGGCGAAAATATAGCCGAAAGCAACCAATTTATAAAAATTAGTCATAGTTTAATTGACGTAGGATTTATATACGATGATTTGGGATTAGAACCTCAGATGTACCTATCAACTAATTCAAATAAAGTATTTTTAGGAATAAATAGTCTTTCCGCATGTTTAGATTCTGCAAATCTGTCGGTGTCTTTTGAAGAAAACTTACCTTCTCTATTGTATGAAATAATGATAGATCCGAACGCTAAATACATTGTGTTTATTTGTGAGCTGGATATACTCGTTTACGAAAGCAGTGGATCATTATTATGGCATATTGGATTCAGAAATATTGTTAAAGATTATTATTTAAAGAGGAATGACTCGATCGTTATTGAGTGTGAAGATGGTGATATAACAATTTTTTCTTTAGAGTCAGGGAAAATAAAATGAATAGATCAAATCGTTACCCATTTTGTCTTATCTTTTCAGTAGTATGATAAGTATAAATATAGAATTTGACTCTATTCAAAATCTAAAAGGAAGATTATAGTGAAAGAAAAACAACTAGCAAATATCTTACAATTGTACGACAAACAACAAATATTTAAAATTGCAGACTTCTTAATTTCAGAAATAGATAAAGATAACCTGCAAGATACAATAGATTTCGTAGTTTCTAATAATAGTTACGATAGTAATTTTAAAGAGGTGATGTATGAAGAAGATGAATACGACAGAATATTTTTAGAAGGTAATCAATATTTATTAGCTAGTTCTGAAGGGGAAGTAACGATAATAGATATGATAAGTGAGGCTCATGGGGTTAGTACAAAAGATACCCGAGTAAAATTTATTGAAGAAAGTTTTATCAGGCTAATCACGAATAAAGAAGAAACACTTGACTGGATAAAAAAATATAGGACGTATAGGTAACGCAAATTAGTGGATGTTTTTTCTGTAACGATCAATGAGCTGAAGATACATAAATAAAAGCGAATAAAAAAGTATCGTGTACTACCCCTATTACATTGAATATGGCTTTAAGGGCTATACTATAAAAAACTGATGTTTAAAAGTAAAGAAGTTGTAGATTTCAACCTAAGAATTTCTGCATTAATTAGATGGTTCATTATTAATTGGAGTAAAGATGATGACAGAAAAATTTAAAATTTTAATCAATGAGCAAGAAATAGATGAGTTGATGGAAACTTTTTTTGTGCAGCTAATAGAAATCTAAACAAGTTATTAAATTTATTATCTAATAAGGAAGGATGGGGAGAAGAGGTTATTTTTTGAAAATGATTTAGATGACTACGATATGGCACAATTGCCTAAGCCGCTAGATGATAAACATGTATTGATTGAGCTGGCTTCTCCAGCTGTAGAAGTAAATCAGATAGTGTATTTAGATTTTGACACTTTTTACAACTATTTGGATAAAAACGTAAGAAAAGAAACAAAAAAATCAGATGATAGTGAGTTAATCGGATTATTGAAAAGAGTTAAAAAGAGTTAAAAAGAGTTTAGAAATATAATTTATAGGTTTACTTAGAGCCATTAAGACGAGAATCTCAGAAATATAGATAACTTATTTATGAATATGGATGGATAGATCAATGGCAGAAAAAATAAAAGATATTTATCATATAAATGACGATTTTCCTATTGTAAGCAAGAAGTATGATATTTGGTTAAATAAATTATTGAATAAAACAGAAGATGATATAGATGAAAATGATGTTTACACAATGTTTTCTCAGCATGAGGTTGAGGAGTTAGCAATAAAAAAAGCGTTAGAATTTATAATAAACGATCCATTGGCTGGTGAATTATGGGACGGACAATTTTTAGAACAGTTAGCAAATGTGTCGATTGAGAAATTGAAAAAATATACAAAAGAACTAAAAGAATTACCTTCACACATAGATCAAAATATAGATATTCACCTGTGGGATTTTGCTTTTGAAAGAGACGAATTTATGGAAAAATATGAGCAATTAAAAAAAATAATTTCTAACTTGTAAACTTTAGAAAGAGCGAAAAGATACTTGGAGCCAAAATCAATAGTCAATCAACAGAAAACATTCTTCGTAAGAAATAAATGTCTTTACCTTGCAATCCGGTGATATATGGATCACTGAAACTAAATATTCCCTATTACGCATCGCATCAAGTATTACTGACTAGAGGCTTAAAACAGGTGAAGAACAGTACGATACAATAACTGAAAAAAGCAGGGAATATCATTACAGAACAATTAAATAAAGGTCAATGGAAGGAATGGATTCTATGATTGACAATAGGTTTTATGAAGGTTTTGAAGGAGAAGCGGAGCTTTCTTTTGTAGCTACTGATAATAAACTTATCATTTGGAACGGCTATTTTGAAGCTATTTTAGATCATTTATTAGATTGTAATGTCGAAAAAAAGGGGATGGTGAAAGAATATTTTCATCATGAGGGATGGTATGATGATTCACCGTGGTTGATCAAGGATAAGTCGCTTACTATTGATCAATTAAGGTGTTTCGATATCAGCAAGATCAATCAAACTTCAATAAAAGAGATATTAGAAGAAGTAGTACAATCAATTGTTTTATTTTTAGAAAATAATTATTTGAGTACAATCTATATCAACTATGAGTAATAATTTTGGAGGTAAATGTTGAATATTGAATTATTACAAAAGAAAATTGATGATACGAAGTACTGGGATATGTCAATATTGGATATTCAAACTCAGTATTTTAATGACGAAGTATACATTTTTATAGAAAATGATGAAGAAACTTGTTGGAAAATTTGTTTTTTATCTTGTTATAAAGTTAGTTATGAGACCGATGCTAATTGGCGAAAGATAGATAACGTAAAAGAGATGCGAGGGGGACAACTTGGCTATGATGGACAAGATATCTCTTTGAAAAAATATGAAGGAAATCAGAACTTCGTGGAATGTTTCCTTGATCTATCGATTATGACAATGAATATCGTTTGTAAAGAGATTCAGGTGGAAAAATTAAACATGGAAGAAAATCGATTCTTTTGGCAAGAAAGATCAATTTGAAATAAATGCTCTGGTTTCTAAAGAAAGTTAGAGAATCGAGCAGTAGCAAATCAACCGATTTACCAACAAGAGCAATCCACGTAACTATTTAAACTAGGAGCATGCGCATGTATAAACTACTTTCCATAGAAGCATCAGTAGCTACACGGAATTTAGTGTTGGAAAATTTAGATACAGCTACAATTGATTTATGTTTTGATGATTCTGCTGTTACTAGTTTTAAAAATTTTGATTTTATGCAAATAAATGAAGTATATGATTGTAAAATTTTTCTTTTTGGTGAACAAGATGATAGTGGTGAAAAATTTCAGTATATAAATGATGTTTCAATCGGCAGAACAGTTTTATCAGAAGTTGCAAACGAAAAAGGGGATGTGTACTATATCAATAAAATTTCTGCAAGTGAGTCCTTTAGTAAACAAAAAAAGTTAAGTTACAAATGTACTCGAAAAGATCTTATCCAAGTGAATACTATTATTCATGCAGCTTTCGAATAATGCTATATTAAAATATTTTTGACTGATTGCTCTCATATAGAAGAAGCTTGAACAGTAAAGATGAGTTCACTTATAAAATGAACGACATAAATCCCCCTTCTCATCCGTATGTCTCTAACATAGATTTTCAGTATAAGCTATGCTAAACTAGCAAAGACGAAAAAAGTGGAGGAATGAATGAATGTTTACGAATGAAATGAAAATAATGTTATATGTCGATGACGTCGAAAAAAATGCTACGTTCTGGCAGCAGATTGGTTTTGTGGAGTTGGATCGTCAAGAGATGGATGGTACGTTGATTATTGAGATTGCCCAATCGAAAGATGCTGATACAGCGTTTGTCTTATATGATCGTGAATTCATTGAACAGCATTCACCAGGAACTGCTACTGGCGCACCGTCTTTGATGTTCTATAGCGAAGGGATTTTTGATCTATACAAAAAGATGCAAGAATTAGAAGTGACATTAGGTGATCTGGTTCAACTAGGAGAAGAATATGTCTTTAATTTTGCCGACCCTGATGGCAATTACTTTGCTGTGACTGGAAAATAAATTAGTAAGAATGAAGTGAGGACTCCGGCTGGAAATTTCAGTCGGATTTTTTGTGACCTTAGAAATATAATTACAATAATTATTTTATGTAAACTGACTCTTGCGCATAATTACACAAGCAGAAAAATCGTCATTTCATTTAGACTTCTTTATACTATTATGGAATGAATTGTAGGAAGGAAGTAACTAAATGGATTACCAAGTACTATTATATTATAAATATACAACGATCACTGATCCCGAACTTTTTGCGAAGGAGCATCTTGCTTTTTGTAAATCTTTGAATTTGAAAGGTCGTATTCTTGTCGCAGAAGAAGGAATCAACGGTACGGTTTCTGGAACAATTTCAGAGACTGAGGCATACATGGAAGCGATGCTAGCAGATGAACGTTTTGCAGATACATTCTTCAAAATCGATCCTAGCGAGGGGCATGCGTTCAAAAAAATGTTCGTTCGTGCGCGTCCTGAACTTGTTTCGTTAAAACTAGAAGATGATATTGATCCGAAAGAAATGACAGGGGCTTATTTGTCACCGAAAGAATTTAAAGAAGCGATTCTGGATGAAGATACTGTTGTCATCGATGCACGGAATGATTATGAATATGATCTTGGTCATTTTAGAGGAGCGGTTCGTCCGGATATTCGTAGTTTTAGAGAACTGCCACAATGGATTCGCGATCATAAAGAAGAATTCATGGAAAAACGTGTCGTGACTTACTGTACAGGTGGGATTCGCTGTGAAAAATTCTCTGGTTGGTTAGTGAGAGAAGGATTCAAGGACGTAGGTCAGTTACATGGTGGTATTGCGACATATGGTAAAGATCCAGAGGTCCAAGGGGAACTATGGGATGGCAAAATGTACGTTTTTGATGAGCGTATCGCGGTCGACATCAACCACGTTGATAAGCAGATCGTTGGTAAGGACTGGTTTGATGGTACGCCATGTGAACGTTACATCAACTGTGCAAATCCAGAATGTAACCGTCAAATGTTAGCATCCGTTGAAAATGAAGAAAAACATCTAGGCTCATGTTCCGTAGCATGTGCAAAACATCCAAATAATCGCTATGTGAAAGAAAGAAATCTTTCTACAGAAGAAATCGATGCACAATTAGCAGCGTTTGCTTAATTCGTTTTTTTTAGAACTTAAAATAGAAGGTTAGCGACCATAAAATAAAATGAGAGTCATGAAATTTGTTTTGCAAATTTTCGTGGCTCTCATTTTAGCCTGAAATCAAGCGGTTGTTCCTTTAGCAAAGCGAAAAATGTTGCTACCTTTGAGGGAGAAATTGAGCTATAATCAAATGAAAAGGTGGTGTTATCATGAATCAACCATTTGTTTATGCAATCGGTGATGTCCATGGAAGTTATGATCTTTTTCAAAAATTACTGACGTATTACGATTCACGTATCCATCAATTAGTGTTGATTGGTGATCTAAATGATCGCGGGCCAAAAACAAAAGATTGCTTGCTGTTAGGCATGAAGTTAGCAAAAGAGACGGGTGCGGTGTATTTGCGAGGAAATCATGAAGAATATTTCTTACAATTTCTCCAAGACCCTGAAGATTGGTATCCATCTTATTTACGAAATGGTGGAAGAGAAACAATGGAGAGTCTCTTACATCCAGGTGCAGCAGAAGAGTATTCACCGACGGAGATCGCGATGATGATCCGTTCAAGATATTCAGAACTAGTTGATTTTTTATGCAATTTACCTTTATATTACGAATGGAAAGATTATCTTTTTGTTCATGCAGGTGTTGATTTAACCAAAAAAGATTGGCGAAAGACAAGTCCTAGTGATTTTTTATGGATCAGGGAACCTTTTCATGAGCGAAAGAATTTGACTGGTAAGACGATCGTATTTGGTCATACGATCACTCCATTGCTCCATGGGGATATGCAGACGACCGATTTATGGATACGAGATCAGAAAATAGGAATCGATGGTGGAGCTGTTTTTGGTGGCTCGATGCACGGTGTTGTTTTTGATCAAACTGGAATCATCCAAGATATCGAGTATCAAAACAATCAAGGTCCATGGCAACCTCGTTATTGACAGAAAAGGGCTGGAGAGCATTCTTATCCAGGCCTTTTTAGTTACATTTAGAAATACGAGAATCTATGATAAAATAGACCAGAATGACTTTTTTCGATTCTTGCTATTTATAAGTATAACCGAGAGCAAGTTTCGATTTTGACTTAGAAAAGAGGCTATGTAATGACAGACAAAGTAAATCCAACGATTCTAGATCTTGTAAAAAAAGAATTGGCAGATTATCAAGCAAAGCAGTTATCGACTGTTTTAAATTTATTAGCAGAAGGCAACACGGTGCCATTTATTGCTCGTTACCGCAAAGAAATGACCGGAAGTTTAGACGAAGTACAAATTCGTGAAATCGAAGAGCGCTATGCTTATTTAGAAAATCTTGAGAAACGTAAAACAGAAGTTTTGCGTCTGATCGATGAACAAGGGAAATTGACACCAGAATTACAACAAAGTATTACGCAATCAGTGAAGATGCAGCAAGTAGAAGACTTATATCGTCCTTACAAACAAAAACGAAGAACGAAAGCAACGATTGCCAAAGAAAAAGGCTTAGAACCGTT
Source organism: Enterococcus sp. DIV1094 (assembly GCF_017316305.2). NCBI lineage: Bacteria > Bacillati > Bacillota > Bacilli > Lactobacillales > Enterococcaceae > Enterococcus > Candidatus Enterococcus mangumiae. The sequence continues at coordinate 2,918,812 of NZ_CP147250.1, read as the reverse complement.
AGCCACTTGGTTATTGACGCTTACGTCGGCGGAGGTTTTGGCTGAAGCAGCGAAATACGTCACTGAGGAAGTCCCTACGCCGGAAGAAGCATTGCAGGGCGCACACGAAATCATTGCGGAGCAAGTCAGTGACAATGCAAAATTCAGAACATGGGTCCGTTCATATACGTACAACAAGGGACTTTACGAAAGTACGGTCAAAAACAAAGAAAATGACGAAAAAGGCGTATACGAAATGTATTACGAGTTTTCTGAACCTATCCATAAAATCGTTTCGCATCGGATCTTAGCTACTAATCGCGGGGAAAAAGAAGAAGTATTGAAAGTCAGTTTAACGGTTGATGAAGCTGCAATTTTGACTTACTTGGAAAAACAATTGATTCATGATACAACTTCCCCTTCTGCTAGCTATGTTCGTTTAGCGATCCAAGATAGTTATAAGCGATTCATCCAGCCAGCGATTGAAAGAGAAGTTCGTAATGAGTTGACCGAAAAAGCCGATGAACAAGCAATCGCTATATTTGGTGAAAATTTACGTAACTTGTTGTTACAACCTCCTTTGAAAGGAAAAGTTGTCTTAGGTTTTGACCCGGCTTACCGTACAGGCTGTAAATTAGCAGTCGTTGACGCGACAGGTAAAGTGTTGGCGATCGAAGTGATCTATCCGCATAAACCAGCTAATCAAGCAAAAAGAGCCGAAGCAGGCCCTGCATTTGTAAAATTGATCGATCAGTATCAAGTGGATATGGTTGCGATCGGTAATGGTACTGCTAGTCGTGAATCGGAGTTGTTTGTTGCGGAACAATTGAAGTTAGCCAAACATCAAGCTTTTTATGCGATCGTCAATGAAGCAGGCGCTTCTGTCTATTCTGCGAGTGATATTGCTCGGAAAGAATTTCCAGAGTTACAAGTAGAAGAGCGTAGTGCTGTATCGATTGCAAGAAGACTACAAGATCCATTGGCAGAATTAGTGAAAATCGATCCTAAAGCAGTCGGAGTCGGACAATACCAACATGATGTTTCTCAAAAAAGATTAGCTGAACAGTTGGACTTTGTTGTTGAAACAGCTGTCAACCAAGTAGGGGTGGATGTCAATACGGCTAGCCCTCAGTTATTGCAGCATATTTCTGGACTTAACAAGACGACTGCACAAAATATCGTGACTTATCGTGAAGAGCAAGGGGCTTTTGCTTCTCGGGTGCAATTGAAGAAGGTCCCACGTTTAGGACCAAAAGCATATGAACAAGCCATTGGTTTCTTGCGTGTACCTGGTGGCAAAAATGTGCTTGATAATACCGCGATCCATCCAGAAAGCTATCCAGTAGCAAAAGAAATCTTAAAGGCGAATCAACTATCTGAAAAAGATTTAGGAAGTAAAGAAGCCATCGAAAAATTAAGTCAGCTTTCACCGCAACACTTAGTGAAACAAGTACCGGTCGGTGAAGAAACGTTGAAAGATATTTTAGAAGGCTTGACTCAGCCAGGAAGAGATATGCGGGATGAAATGCCTGCACCGCTATTGCGTTCGGATGTATTGAGTATGGAAGATTTGAAGCCGGGTATGGAATTAAAAGGAACGGTTCGGAATGTGATCGATTTTGGCGCATTTGTTGATATCGGTGTGAAACAAGATGGCTTAGTCCATATCTCCAAATTAAGCAATAAGTTTGTGAAACATCCAACTGATGTCGTTTCGGTCGGTGATGTAGTGACTGTGTGGATCGAACAAGTGGACACGAACAAAGGGCGTATCAGCTTGACGATGCTTTCACCTTACGAGGAAAAAGCGTGACGCAAGAAGAATTACAGCAGTTGGTCGAAGAGGTTTCGTTGACCAGCTTCAATCGTCCGTTCAGTCATGAAGCAAAGTTCAATCAGCGGTTGAAAACAACGGGTGGCAGATATCATTTGAGCGATCATCACTTGGATTTTAATCCGACAATGTTTGCGGCAACCAATCAAGAAACGATTATCGGGATCATCAAACACGAGCTGTGCCATTACCATCTCCACTTGACCGGAAAAGGCTACCGTCATCGTGATGCGGATTTCAAACAGTTATTGGCAATGACCGGTGGGTTGCGCTATGCACCAGCAACCCCTTCAAACCGAAGACAAAAAATTGAAAGCTATCAATGCCAACGTTGTGCCAACTGGATCTATCGTAAAAGAAAAATCAATACAGATCGCTATTTATGTGGAAGTTGTAGAGGACGTTTGGTATGGAAAGAAACCACGTATTCGAATGTTGAGTAATGCATGAGGAGTGAGAGAAATGACAGATGAACAAGCAAGAAACGCTGACTGGAATCGTTTATTGGCTTTTTTAGCAGAAGCCGATCCACAGAACTATTCGGAATTAAAAGCCCCAATGCTGATTTTAGCTGGAAACTGCTTGCCTGTTTTAGCAGATGAAGCGGCAAAGGCTTATTTGAACCAGCAAATTGACCAAATCGTTTTAGTCGGTGGGATCGGACATGCGACGAAGTATCTCTATCGAAATTTCGAGAAACAAGGGTATGATTTTGAACAAGGATTAAGCGAAAGTGAACTTTGTGCCAAGTATCTTATTGAAAAATATCATTTACCTGAAGAAGCCATGCTATTAGAAACGAAATCGACAAATAGTGGTGAAAATGCTTTGTTTTCCTATGAGTTGTTAAGCAAACTTGGCTCTTTACCTGAGCGAATCTTGTTGATGAATGATCCTACTTTGCAACGACGAACAAAGGCAACTTTTGAGAAAGAATGGGGCAAGACATCGGTAGATTTTTATAATTATGTGCCGATTCTTCCTCAAGTGACAGAAAGTACCAAGGGATTCAGTTTCTCTGATCAAAGACTAAATGACTTATGGCCTGCTGATTATTTTCAAGCATTGGTGTTAGGAGAAATGGTTCGTTTGAAAGATGATGCCCAAGGATATGGTCCCAATGGGAAGGGGTTTATCGGTCATGTCGATATCCCAGATGAAGTGTGGTCTGCTTATTTACGTTTGATTGCGATCAATGAAAAAGCGTCGCTCAAAAGGTGATAGGAAAGCTGATAGCTAAGTAATAGAGGGGCATCCGAATAAATTTGGTTGAAATTTTTTATCGTTTATAAGATAATGGGTTTCGTGTTGAATGTATGAATAAAATAATGGATGATAGTTAAGAGAAGAGGATTCAAATGAAAAATCAAGAAAACTTGTACCACTTTGTTGGTATTAAAGGCTCAGGAATGAGCTCGTTGGCACTTGTATTACATGAAAAAGGGTTAGATGTTCAAGGATCAGATATTGAAAAATATTTCTTTACTCAAAGAGATTTAGAAAAAGCCAATATTCCGATCTTGCCGTTTAATGCAGAAAACGTGAAACCAGGAATGATTGTAATCGCGGGCAATGCATTTCCAGATTCGCATGAAGAGATCCAACGAGCAAAAGAGCTTGGGTTAGAAGTGATCCGTTACCATGATTTTATTGCCGATTTTATCCAAAATTATACGAGTATCGCTGTCACTGGTTCCCACGGGAAAACAAGTACGACAGGTTTATTATCTCATGTATTGACAGGTATTCGTCCCACAAGTTATTTGATTGGTGACGGTACTGGCCATGGTGATCCAGAGGCAGAATTCTTTGCTTTTGAAGCATGTGAATATCGTCGTCACTTTTTGGCTTACTCACCTGACTATGTGATCATGACGAATATCGATTTTGATCATCCTGACTATTACACAAGTATCGATGATGTTTTCTCTGCTTTCCAAACGATGGCAAAACAAGTGAAAAAAGCGATCTTTGCTTACGGAGATGACGACTATTTACGAAAATTAGAAGCAGATGTGCCAATTTATTATTATGGCATGAATGAAGATGACGATATCCAAGCAAGAAATATTGAACGTACGACCACTGGTTCAGCATTTGATGTGTTCCATGGGGATGAATTTGTTGGCCACTTTACAGTTCCAGCATTTGGAAAACACAATATCTTAAATGCCCTTGGTGTCATTGCTGTTGCTTACTTTGAAAAATTAGATGTCAAAGAAGTGGCGGATGAAATGTTGACATTCCCTGGTGTGAAACGCCGTTTTAGTGAAAAAATCGTGGCTGACATGACAGTCGTTGATGATTATGCTCACCATCCAGCTGAAATCAAAGCAACGATCGATGGCGCGCGTCAAAAATATCCAGATAAACAAATCATTGCGGTCTTCCAACCACATACATTTACTCGTACGATTGCCTTGATGGATGAGTTTGCGGAAGCGTTAGATTTAGCGGACGAAGTATATCTATGTGATATCTTTGGTTCTGCCCGTGAAGAACAAGGGGACGTTAAGATCGAAGACTTAGGCGCAAAAATCAATAAAGGCGGTCAAGTAATCAAAGAAGACAATGTGTCGCCATTGCTTGACTATCATGAAGCAGTCATTATTTTTATGGGTGCTGGCGATGTTCAAAAATTTGAACAAGCTTACGAAAAATTGTTGAGCAGTACGACGAAGAACGTTCTTTGATCATTTAACGGAAAAAGAATTTAGTGTCAAAGAGGTTGTCTTGTGACGGCCTCTTTTTGCGTTTAGTTGCGGATGATTTTTTCTTAAAGCTCGTCTGTTTCTTTTTTAGTTATTGAATCTATCCGGCGTAGTAAAAAAATCTTAAAATATCCAGACAAAATACGACCGGTTTTTGTTCAATTGTGGTATAGTTCTCGATAAATAACGTATGGCAATTCATGCGCTGACTTACATAAGTGAAAGACATAAGCATGTTCTGTAACTTGCGTTTTTTGTATGATTTGGTACAATTGGTACGAATGAATAAATAAACTGGAGGGTTTAAACTTGAACATAAGTAAACCGCGTAAATTAGGAAAAACAATCAATGAGATCGAGGAAGGTGACTCGTTATCTTTAACAGAATCAATCGAAGATAACCAGTTATTATTGTATTTAGGATTAACAAATGATGCCAACCCTTTATATATCCAACATGATTTTGCACAGAAAACGGAATATCATCAACCAATCGTTCCATCTGTGATGTTAATGGGAATCATTACAAGTGCAGTGTCTAAACACTTGCCTGGTCCAGGTTCTCATGTGGTGAATTTTTCAGCTAATTTTGTCGAGCCGGTTTTTCATTATGAAACATTGACGTTTCAGTTTGAAGTCATTCGAGTGGATAAAATGAAAAATGTCGTGACTATTTCAGTGGAGGCAGCAAATACACAAGACAACCGTGTGTTAGATGCCGTAGTCATGGTCCAACCACCAGAATTAGAGCAAGAACCAACTCTTGAAAGTGAAGGTGAATAATATGAACAATCAAATTATTTCAAATAGTATCAACCGCTTTTATGCGAAAGTCTACGGATTTTTAGGAATCGGTCTAGCGTTAAGTGCGCTCACTTCTTATCTAGCGATCCAAGTCTTTCCATATCAAGTAGCAAGCTTTATCAACAACTTCCCATTAGGTTTTATGGGATTATGGATTGTCCAAATCATTTTGGTGTTAGTTTTAGGCACGAAAGCTCAAAAAAATCCAAGCTTAGCCATTGGCGGATTCGTCGCATATTCCTTGCTGAACGGTCTCGTTTTAGCTGTCACGTTAGCTTTCTATGATATTGGAACGATCACGACTGCTTTTATCTCAGCAACAGGGATGTTTATTGGGATGTCAGCGATCGGGATGTTTACGAAAAAAGATTTGACAGGTGTTGGTCGTGCGGGAATGGCAGCATTGATCGGTGTAATCATCGCGATGGTCTTGAATGTCTTTATCTTGAGAAGTAGTGCCGTTGAACTGTTTATCTCATTACTACTTGTAGTGATTTTTGCAGGGATCACAGCTTACGACAATCAAAAGATCGGTAATGTTTATGTCCAATCAAATGGGCAAGCAAATAGTGGCGTTGCCGTATTCTTAGCACTTCAACTATATCTTGATTTCATCAACTTGTTCTTAGCGTTCTTACGAATCTTTGGACGCAATAACTAAGCAATCAAGAAACATGGTGTAAGAGATAAAAATAGTGAATAACGAGAGAATCCACAGAGTTTGATGATCAAATTCTAGTGGGTTCTTTTTTTGTTCGATTAATGGTTTAGAAACCATTCTCAATTTTCTATCTTCCGCCTTAGTGCTGACCGCTTTTCTCACAACCTTTGCCTTGTCCGTTTTTTCTTTTCGCATTCTTAGGCATTCTTTGTTAGAATGAGAAAGAACTTTATAGTAAGGAGTTAAGCGGATGACAAAAAATAAATTATTACTCGTTGACGGAAATAGTGTGGCATTTCGTGCATTCTTTGCGCTGCACAATTCGTTGGAACGTTTTAAAAATCGTAATGGGTTACACACAAACGCTATTTATGCCTTTCATAATATGTTTGAGAACGTCATGCAAAAAGAACAGCCGACGCATGTTTTGGTTGCTTTTGATGCAGGAAAAACAACATTTCGAACAGAGATGTATGCAGAGTACAAAGGTGGACGTTCAAAAACACCGGGAGAATTCAAAGAACAAATGCCTTATATCCGTGAACTTTTAACTGGACTAGGCGTGAAATATTACGAGCTGCCAAACTATGAGGCGGATGATATCATCGGGACCTTAGCAGAAAAAGTAGATAAAGAAAAATTTGATGTGGTTGTCTTATCAGGTGACCGAGATTTGACACAGCTGGCATCAAAAGAAATCAAAGTCGATATCACAGTGAAAGGTGTAAGTGATATTGAAAGCTATACGCCAGAACACGTAGCAGAAAAATACAATGGACTTACACCAAATCAGATCATCGATATGAAAGGGTTAGCAGGTGATGCTTCAGATAATATCCCTGGTGTAACTAAAATCGGTGAAAAAACAGCAATCAAGCTGTTGAACCAATATGGCTCAGTAGAAGGGATCTATGAGCATATCGACGAAATGAAACAAAGCAAGATGAAAGAAAATCTGATCAATGATAAAGAGCAAGCTTTCTTATCTAAAAAATTAGCAACGATCGATACCGATGCACCTGTGGAAGTCGATATTGACTCTCTTGCATACCAAGGGAAAGATTTGGAAAAGTTAGTGCCTTTCTTCAAAGAAATGGATTTCAAACAATTCCTTGCTAAATTAGATGTTGTCGAAGAACAAGCAGAAATGAAAGATATTTTGTTTGAAGTCGTCCATGAGTATGATGAAAGCATGTTCCAGACGAATATGGCTTTATATGTCGAAATGATGGGAGATAACTACCACACAGAAGACATCGTTGGTGTTGCTTGGGGAACATCAGAAAAAATCTATGTCACAAATGACTTAGCGATTTTTGAAAATGAAGCATTTCTTTCATGGATTGAAGATAAGACGCGTTTGAAAAATGTCTATGATGCGAAACGTACGTATGTAGCATTGAACCGCTATGCGACCAAACTACAAGGAATCGATTTCGATGTCTTATTAGGTGCTTACTTATTGGATACCAATGAGAAAAGTGACGACATTGAAGGTGTTGCTACGCATTATGGCTATCATGATATCCAGTCGGATGAAGCGATCTACGGAAAAGGCGCAAAGAAAGGATTGCCAGAAGATGAAGAAGTTTTCTTTGCTCACTTAGCACGGAAAGTTTCAGCAATCAATGGGTTGACTCCTAAACTAAGCCAAGAACTTGCAGAAAAAAATCAAGAGGATCTTTTCCGCAAAATGGAATTGCCTTTATCGATCATTTTAGCTGAAATGGAGATCAGCGGGATCAAAGTGGATGCCACACGTCTGCAAGAAATGAAAATCGAATTTTCAGATCGTTTACGAGAGATCGAGCAAAAAATCTATGAAGAAGCTGGTGAAGAGTTCAATCTGAACTCGCCAAAACAATTAGGTGTGATCCTGTTTGAAAAAATGGGTCTACCAGTGATCAAGAAAACGAAAACTGGCTATTCAACAGCTGTTGATGTCTTAGAACAATTACGTGAGCAAGCACCGATCGTGGATGATATTTTGATCTATCGTCAAATCGCTAAAATCCAATCGACCTATGTCGAAGGCTTGTTGAAAGTGATCCAATCGGATGGAAAAGTCCATACTCGTTACGTTCAGACATTGACACAGACAGGTCGTTTGAGTTCGGTCGATCCTAACTTGCAAAATATTCCGATCCGTTTGGATGAAGGGCGTAAGATCCGTCAAGCCTTTGTTCCGCGAGATAAAGATTGGTTGATTTATTCTTCTGACTATTCACAGATCGAATTACGTGTGTTGGCCCATATCTCAGATGATGAGCATCTAAAAGCTGCCTTTTTAGAAGGGCAAGATATCCACTCAAGTACTGCTATGCGTGTATTTGGGATTGAAAAAGCAGAAGATGTGACACCAAATATGCGTCGTCAGGCAAAAGCAGTCAACTTTGGTATCGTTTATGGTATCTCTGATTATGGTTTATCGCAGAATCTAGGGATCACTCGTAAAGCAGCACAACAATACATCGATACCTATTTTGAAAAGTATCCTGGTGTGAAAGAATATATGGAACGAATCGTTCGTGAAGCGAAAGATCAAGGTTTCGTGGAAACTTTATATCATCGCCGTCGTTATTTGCCGGATATCAATTCAAGAAACTATAACATTCGTTCATTTGCAGAACGTACAGCGATCAACACGCCGATTCAAGGAAGTGCGGCGGATATCTTGAAAATCGCCATGATCGAATTGGACAAACGCTTGAAAGAATCGAACCTCCAAGCGACGATGTTACTTCAAGTACACGATGAACTAGTATTTGAAGTGCCAGAGAGTGAATTGGAAATGTTAGATAAATTAGTGAGTGAAGTAATGGAACAGGCGGTCGCCTTACATGTCCCATTGATTACAGACAGCAGCTGGGGCAAAACATGGTATGAAGCCAAATAATTCTATACTGTTACACCGATAAACAAACATCGAGGGAAGCTCTTGGGTCGGTTTCGTTCGATTCAAGAGTTTCTCTTTTTTCGATAAAAAAGAACGTGCGAGTTCAATCAAATAAGTAAAAATTGCAGGTGAGAAAAAGCATGCCCGAATTACCAGAAGTTGAAACGGTCCGCAAAGGATTAGAGAAATTAGTGAAAAACAAAAAAATCAAAAACGTCCAAGTGTTGTGGCCGAGAATCATTGAACAACCAGAGGTACCGATTTTTGAAGCAACCTTAGTTGGTGAAACTATCGAAGCAATCGGTCGTAGAGGGAAATTTTTGATTTTTCATTTAAGTCATTATGACATGATCTCTCATTTACGTATGGAAGGAAAGTATCAATACGTTGAAAACGATGAACCAATCGATAAACATACACATGTGATTTTTTCTTTTGAAGATGGCAGCCAATTGCGTTACCACGATGTCCGGAAATTTGGTCGTATGACGATTGTGGAAAAAGGTGCGAGCAATACGTATAAAGGAATCTTGAAATTAGGTCCAGAACCTTTACCAGATTTATTTTTATTGAAAGATTTCACTTTAGGTCTACAAAAATCACATAAAGCCATTAAACCATTATTACTTGATCAAAAACTTGTTACTGGTCTTGGAAATATCTATGTAGATGAAGCGTTATGGGAAGCGAAGATCCACCCAGAACAACCCGCAGATTCTTTACGTCCTAAAGAAATCAAGCTGCTTCGTCAAGCAATCATCGATGTGTTATCTCGAGCAGTTGAAGCTGGTGGCACAACGATCCGAAGTTATCTCAATGCGTTAGGAGAATCCGGTAGTTTTCAAGTAGCGTTACATGTTTATGGTCAAACAGGCGAGTTGTGTGTGCGTTGTCAAACACCAATCGTGAAAACGAAAGTTGCGCAAAGGGGGACGCACTATTGTCCAACATGTCAGAAACTAAGAATACCCAAGTAGGATTTGTGTTAGGGTTGACCGGTGGGATAGCGACAGGGAAAAGTACTGCGGCGGCTGTATTTCAGCAATATGGTTTTCCGGTGATCGATGCAGATCAAGTGGCAAGAGAAGTCGTTGAACCAGATACACCTGGACTCCAGGCGCTGGTTCAAGCTTTTGGAAAAGAAATACTGCAAAAGGATGGTCAATTAGATCGGCAAAAACTTGGCCAATTGATTTTTGGTTCTGCGACCGCTCGTGAGCAATTGAATCAAGTATTGGATCCATTTATCCGCGGGAAAATCACTGAAGAAATCGTGAAGAACAAAGCAACACATCCGTTGGTGATAGTTGATATTCCATTGTTATTTGAGGGACATTATGATGCTCAAATGGATGCTGTTGCAGTCGTTTATATTCCCGAATCTCAACAAATCGACCGATTGATGGCACGGAATCAACTAACGAAACAAGAAGCAGAACAACGGGTCAAAAGTCAATTATCCATTGAGGAAAAGAAACGTCGCGCAGATATTGTATTCGATAATCGTCAAACAAAAGAAGATTTATCGGACGAAATCAAAAAATGGTTGTCGTTTAATCGCTTTCTTTGAGTAAATTGCAACATTTTGCTATGCTATTTATATAAAAGAAAGAGGGGGAGATGATACGATGGGTACATTCAAAAACCAAAAAGACAAGGTAGTAGGTTCTGCGAAAGAAAAAATTGGCGAGATTTTCCATAAAGAAGACTTGCTGGAAAAAGGACAGATCCAAGCGGAAGAAGGGAAGATCCGTGAAGATGAGTACCGTGCTAGAATTGCTGAATTAGAAGATCAACATGCTGAAAAAGAGTCAAAACGACAAGATTTGACTAAAGAACGTCAAGATCCTGAAGAAATTCGTGAAGAAAACCAAGACCCCCAAATGGATCATCGCTCAACAGAACAAAAGATCGAAGAAGAGCGTATGAAACGATACACCGGCATTGAAGAAAAGCTGTAAAGCTTTTTAGAAGTCAAAATGACACAGAAAATCAAGAAGAAAAGAAACAGACTGGTCAGACCATGACCAGTCTGTTTTCGTTTGTCTACAAGAAAACACAGCAAATCTTTCACATCATGCGTTTTTTTGACTAGGACAGTCGCATTGTGGAATTGTTTCATGTTATACTAAAAGCAGTAATAAGAAAACGTTTATTACGATCCACTTGATCTTTTCTTAGAGACTCCGTGGATGAAAAAATCAACAGATACTCAGCAATGAGGTTGTGAAAAGTACGTTGACCTGAGCAGTAAGTTAAAAATTGAAAAAAATCTTTTCATATTTTATAATTTTTAAGCTTAGTGTTGCAACTCAGCGTTTTGAACACCATAGATTCTTTCTGGTGTGACGAGTTGACTGATGTACCAACTTCATCTGATTCAAACAAATAAGCGATCAAATTACACCAAGAGAGGTGAAAATTACGATGAGATGTCCAAGATGTCAACACAACAATTCAAGAGTGATCGATAGTCGCCAAGCGGACGATGGTCGAGCAATAAGAAGACGCCGCGAGTGCGAAAAATGTTCCTTCCGCTTTACTACCTTTGAACGAATCGAAGCAGCACCACTATTGGTCATCAAGAAAAATGGTGAACGTGAAGAATTTAATCGTGATAAGATTTTACGAGGCCTGATCCGTTCGGCTGAAAAACGGCCTGTTGCGATGGAGCAAATGGAACAAATCGTCAACCATGTAGAAAATCGAGTAAGAAGTCTTGGCGAAAATGAAGTTTCAACGAATCTGATTGGCGAATATGTCATGGAAGATTTAGTAAACTTAGATGAAATCGCCTATATTCGTTTTGCAAGTGTGTATCGTCAGTTCAAAGATATGTCTGTCTTTTTAAAAGAGCTGCAAGATATTGTCGATAAAGCAAAAGATACAAGCAATAACGAAAATGACGCGTAATTAATAAAGGAGGGTGTATTCCTTGGAAAATGCGTGGAAAGAATTACAACCGAAAAATATTTACCAAGGAAGAAAAAGCAGTCCTTTGAAAGAAGAAGGAAAGTCTGCCTTGTTATCCCTTTACCAACCTTTGATCGGCGGAGAAGCGTTGAGTCTGTACTTGACGTTATACTCTGAGATCTCGTTAGAAACTGGGACAGGTCCAGAAAGCTTACATGCTGATCTATTGAGCAGTTTGAGTTGTGGCTTACCACAATTTTATGAAGCACGAAAGAAATTAGAAGGAATCGGTCTTTTAGAAGTTTATTTCAAAAACGATGAAAGCTTAGGCAGTTGTTTTCTTTATGAGCTGTTAGAACCGATGGATGTGACCGCCTTTTTCAACGATACGTTACTTTCTTTTTTACTTCTAGAAAAAGTCGGTGAACGTCGTTTTAGCCAATTGACCAAGTTATTCGAACCAAAAAATCTTTCGCATGAAGGGTATCAAAAAGTCACTAAAAAGTTTTTGGACGTGTATCGGTTCAATGAAACAGTCTATGCAGCAAATCAAGAACAAGTGGAATCGATCCAACAAAGATTCACACCAAGTGAAACAAAATCACTGATCGAAGAGTCTAGCTCGTTTGACTGGACGTTTTTGACTGATTGGTTGAAGAAACAACATATCAACCAATTGAACGAAGAAGTCCTTCAACAAGTCAAAATGTATCAGCAGCTCTATGGTTTTGATGAGCTGACTTTAGGAGAACTGATTTTACAGTCCTTTGATTTTACAACAGCAGAAGTGTCTTTAAAAGAACTCCAAAGAATCGTCTTAGTACGCCAGCAACAACAACGTACATCACAGCAAGCAGACAGCACCTTAGATCCGGAGGAACCGCCTGAAATGAGTACGGCAGTCAATCAAGCTTTACCTAGTGCGGCACAACAATTGATCCAAGTGGCACGACAAACCCCACCAATGCGTTATCTCGAAGCGATAAAAAAAGAAAAAGGCGGGTACGTCTCTAAACAAGAAAATTGGCTGTTGCAAGATCTAGTTTCACAATCCGGTTTATCTAGCGGTGTTATCAATATTTTGATCAACTACGTATTAGTCATCAAGAATCATGCAAGCTTAAATGCGAGCTTTGTCAATACGATTGCGAATGAGTGGGCGCAAAAAAAGATCAACACCCCTGAAGAAGCCATCGAACATCTTCATACCTTGAAGACAAAGGCGAAACAACCGAAGACGACCAAACAAAACAATTCCTCAAATTATCGACGCAATGTCCGAAGAGAAAAATTACCAGATTGGGTCAATCAACCGAAAGACGAAACACAAATCAGTACAGAGAAAAAAGCCGAGATCGATCGTCGCTTTAAAGAGTATCTGGCTAAAAAGGAAGGTGAGAGCTAATGGAAGATGTGGGAAAAGAACTGAAGAAAATCATCAGTAAACGCAACTACCAAGAAAAATATTCCGAGATGATTGCTGAAGTTTTGAATGATGCGGATGTTCAAGCCTTTCTGTCAGCCCATCAAGACCGATTGACTCAAGCAGATATCGAAAAAAGTTATGCCAAACTTTATGAATACGTACAGGAAAAAAGGAAATATCAAACAAATGACCCAACCATGATCGCTCCAGGATATGAACCTAAATTGACTTTGAATTTCCATTACGTCGATGTGACGTATGTACCGACAGAAGCACTTTTAGCTCGTCAAAAACAAGAAGAAATCAAGAGTCGTGTCAAAGCAATGGATATGCCAAAAGACATCCAGTCTGCTTCCTTTGAAAACTTCGAACGAACAGATGGACGTGGATATGCCAGCTTAGAAGCATTAGACTTTGTTGAACAATACTCAGCTGATCCTAAAAGCTTCCATAAGGGATTATACTTGGTGGGCAGTTTTGGTATCGGGAAAACCTATCTTTTAGGCGCAACAGCAAAAGAATTGGCGATCAAAGGGTTTACGACCACGTTGGTTCATTTCCCAACGTTTGCAGTTGAAATGAAGCAAGCGATCGGCAAAGACCAAGTGGCGGAAAAATTGGATGCTGTGAAGAAATCACCGATCTTGATGATCGATGATATCGGAGCAGATGCAATGAGCAGTTGGATTCGTGATGAAGTTTTTGGCGTGATCCTACAATACCGCATGCAAGAACAATTACCAACTTTCTTTTCATCAAACTTCACGATGAACGAATTAGAACAGCATTTGACTGTGACACAACGTGGCGATGAAGAACCATTGAAAGCAAAACGGATCATGGAACGGATCCGCTATTTAACAAAAGAGATCGAAATGACAGGACGAAATCGCCGAAATGGCTAATGTCTCAATCGATCATCGACAAATTACAGGTTGGAGTATCTACTCTACTGTCACTGATTTTCACCTTTTCAAATAAAATTTTCATAAAATGAACAAAGTTAAGATGAAACGAATCCATGGACTTGAAGAAATAACCGGATGGAATCATCAAAAACGAGTAACGCAAGAAATTACACGGAGGATATATGATGAAAGCTATTTTAACTGGTCTAGTTGCTGCCGGTCTCTTATTTACATTGACAGGCTGTGGTAACGAAGAAGGAAGTACAGGTTCAATCGATTCGATCAATGCAGAATCGACAGTGGAAACAGATAGTTCTACCGAACAAAAACAAAGTGTATTTACTGGTACGATCGAAAGCTTCGGTGAAGCTGAAGGTGATGTTTATCAAATCACCATCAAAGATGTAAAAGAAATAGAAGATCCAGCGAATATTGGTTCTTCATTCAGCAATGATGGCGTGATCTTGAATGCCTCAGTGGATCAAATCACTGGTGGTGTCGATTCCTTGAAAGAAGGAGAAAAAGTCGAATTCAAATTAGTCGAAATGGCAGTTATGACAATGTCGATCCCGCCACAAGTTCCTGGGAATTCGATCATCGAGATCACTGTTCAATAATGAAGTAAAGAAATCGAACAACGTTTTTTTGATTGATGAATGAAAAAGACTGGGACAAATGCCCAGTTCTTTTTTCTATTACACGTAAACAAGTGTTATGATAGGTGTTAGAAAAAAGTTGTCGAATAAAATAAGATAACAACTAGTAAGTTTATGCTTATAGACATGTTTTGGCTAAAGGCATAAAAATTGTTCATAGCCAAGCATTCAGTAGTTAAGGAGTGGAAAAATGAATCACACAGATTTATCGAAACGTCTTGAAACTGTCGGACGTTTCGTACCAGATGCTGCTCGTCTAGCAGATATCGGTTCAGATCATGCTTATTTGCCTGTTGCATTAATGCTAAAAGGTAAAATCGACTATGCGGTAGCCGGAGAAGTCGTTAAAGGACCTTTTGAATCAGCGAAACGACAAGTGATGAAAAATGGATTGGCAGATCGGATCGAGGTACGCTTAGCCAATGGATTAGATGCAATCGAAAAGAAAGATCAAATCAATGCGATCACGATTGCAGGAATGGGTGGTTCTCTGATTCGTGACATCTTGGAAGCTGGGCGACAAAATCAGCGAATATCTGGTGAGGAACGTTTGATCTTACAGCCTAACATTGGGGAGAAAACCTTGCGAACATGGCTAAAGGAAAACAACTACCAAATTATTGCAGAAGAGATCCTCGAAGAAAATAAAAAAATCTATGAGGTCATCGTAGCAGAAAAGAAAGAGCAAACGATCGATTATTCGAAAAAAGAGTTGATGTTTGGTCCACACTTACTCGCAGAGAAAAACGAAATATTTTTAGCAAAGTGGCAACGTGAGTTGAAACAACGTGAAGTGATCTTAGAGCAGTTAAAAAATGCGAGTGAAAAAAACAGACGGGAGACGATCCAGCAAGAAGTGGATTGGATCAAGGAGGTTTTATAGATATGGCCATCAAAGCGCAAGAGTTCATCAAAAAATTTGAAAGTTATTGTCCACAATGGTTAGCAGAAGAAGGCGATCCTGTGGGGTTGCATATCGGTACTTTGGATAAACCAATCGAACGTGTCATGATGACATTAGACGTCCGTCCAGAAGTTGTTGCTGAAGCCATTGAGAAAAAAATCGATCTTTTGATTGCCAAGCATCCGCCAATCTTTCGACCAGTCAAACGCTTGATCACTGATTCTCCGCAAGAGAAAATGTATGCTGATTTGTTAAAGCATGATATTGCTGTTTATGCGGCGCATACGAATATGGATATTATCGAAGATGGCTTAAATGATTGGTTTTGCGAAAAACTAGGACTTGACGTAACCGGCTATCTTGTCAAAACGCATGAACAAGGTTATAAAAAATTGATCAGTTATCTGCCAGTCGACGATGCCCCAAGTTTAAGGGCTGCTTTAGCCAAAGCAGGTGCAGGTGAACAAGGCGTATACGACAGTACAAGTTTTACTTCTGTTGGACAAGGTCGTTTCCGACCAAAAGCAGGGGCAAACCCAACAATTGGTGAAGTGGGTCGTCCCGAACAAGTCCAAGAAGCAAAAGTTGAAGTGATTTTCCCAGAATCAATTGAAAAAAATGTTTTAGAAGCGATGTTTGCAGCGCATCCTTACGAGGAACCAGCCTTTGATCTATTCTCGATCGATGCCCCAGTCAAAACATGGGGACTTGGTCGTATTGGTGAATTACCATTGGAACAATCATTGGATGATTTTGCTGAACAGGTGAAAGAAGTCTTTCAACTAGACGGTTTACGTGTGGTTCGACCAACAACAAATCCGCAAAAAATGATCAAACGCGTGGCAATCTGTGGCGGTAGTGGGGAGAAATTTTATCCCGCAGCGCTAGCACAAGGCGCAGATGTCTATATTACGGGGGATATTTATTTCCATACCGCACAAGACATGCAAAGTGCCGGATTGGCGGCAATCGATCCTGGTCATTATATCGAATCATTATGCAAAGAAAAATTTGTTGAAAAGTTTGAGAGTTGGAAAAAAGAAGAGAATTGGCAGGTTGACTTTTTTGTTTCAGAAACATCAACCAATCCATTTGAATTTAAATAAAAGGAGAGTCATCTATGTACGAAAATCTATTACCACGTTTTTTAAGATACGTCAAAACGGAAACACAATCCGATCCAACAAGCAACACTACGCCATCTACTCAAACACAAGTAGAGTTTGCGCAAGTATTGAAAAAAGAATTAGAAGATCTAGGCTTATCTGATGTGACTTACAATGCTGACAACGGCTTTGTGATTGCTACATTGCCAAGTAATGTCGATCATGACGTGCGTTCGATCGGTTTTATTGCACACATGGACACAGCTGATTTCAATGCGGTAGGTGTCAATCCGCAAATCATTGAAAACTATGACGGTGAGTCAACGATCGTGTTAGATAAAGAAGGTCGTTTCACATTGAATACCAAAGACTTTCCTAATTTAACAAATTATGATGGGCATACATTGATCACAACTGATGGCACGACTTTATTAGGTGCAGATGACAAAGCCGGGATTGCAGAAATCATGACAGCGATGGAAATCTTGCTTAAAAATCCTTCGATCCCTCACGGTGAGATCAAAGTTGCCTTTGGTCCAGATGAAGAAATCGGTGTGGGTGCAGATAAGTTTGACGTCGAGCAATTCAACGTGGACTTTGCTTACACGATCGATGGCGGGCCATTAGGAGAATTACAGTATGAAACATTTAGTGCTGCACAAGCGAATATCACGATCCAAGGGAAAAATGTCCATCCTGGTACAGCGAAAAACACAATGATCAATGCCTTGCAATTGGCGATCGATTTTCATAATGAATTACCAGCAGATGAAGTACCTGAAAAAACTGAAGGGTACGAAGGATTCTTCCATTTGATGGCATTGACAGGCAGCCCTGAAGAAGCGAAGATGAGCTATATCATCCGTGACCACAAACGTGAGTCATTCGAAGCACGAAAAGCAATGATCACAAGCATCCAAGAAAAAATGAATCAACGATTTGATCAAGAACGTATCCAAGTAGACATGTATGATCAATATTACAATATGCGTGAAATCATTGAAAAAGATATGAGTATCGTTGATTTAGCTGAAAAAGCGATGATCGAATTGGAAATCAAACCAGTGATCGAACCAGTACGCGGTGGAACAGATGGTTCAAAAATCTCTTATTTAGGGATTCCAACACCGAATTTATTTGCCGGTGGCGAAAATATGCATGGGCGTTTTGAATTTGTCTCACTACAAGTGATGGAAAAAGCGACTGATGTGATCGTTAAAATTGCAGAATTGAATACACAAGCGTAATCGCTCTGTTTTCAACAAATAAAAAAGAGTAAAATTCAAACAAACATTTGGGATTGTTGGTTGATTGCCAGACTAAGTTGGCATATGATTGAAACGAGGGGACTTCGGTCAGCACTCGTAACACTGTTCATTGGGGGAGGGTGAGTGTTTTTTGCATCCATCCCCCTTGTTTTTTGCAGGAAGTAGGAGGAATAAGTCGCATGAAAAAATTACTCGTGTTTTATAACAAAAGTTCAGGAAGTGACGAAGGGGAAGACTTAGCAAACTGGTTCAAAGACTATGTTGCTGAACATCGTCCAGAACTTGAGGTCTACTTAACTGAAACTGGACCATCGATCAAAGATGAAACATTGAGACAAAAAGCGAAAGAACATGCAGTAGATACATTGGTCATCATCGGTGGCGATGGCACCATCCACCATATCATTCAAGCGTTCCAAGATGAGTTAGACCAGTATCAAGTTGGTTTATTGCCAGGTGGAACGATCAATAACTTGGCGAAAGTGTTGGGCATTCCTTTTGAAAAAGAAGAAGCCGCAGCAGCGATGTTAGAAGAATCGATCCGTAAAATCGATTATGGGAAAGTAAATGATAAAGTAGTGATTTCTACTTTGACGATCGGTATATTAGCCGACACAGCCGTTTGGATCAGTCAAAAAGAAAAGCAAAAGTATGGTTCATGGATTTTTATCAAACGTTTCGTGAAATTATTATTGAAAAAGAAAAAATATCATTTAGATATCAAAACAGAAGAAGAGCATTGGCAAGGAAAGACACAATTACTAACGATCACGATGTCCAACTCAGTCGGAGGATTCACTCGTTTCGATGATTCCGCAGCACCAGATGATGGCAAGTTCCACATCACCATCGTGCCTTCATTAGATTTTTTCCGTTTTGCTTTTTATTTACCTCGAATGATCAAAGGAAAAATCTATTCTGTTCCTGGTATCAAGTACATGACTGCAAGTCAAATCAATATCCAAGCACGAGAAAAGAAAGTAACGACTCGAACAGATGGCGATACGACAGACGACTTGCCGATCGAATTAAAAGTCATTCCAGAAGGTATTGCGATCTACGTACCAAAAGAAGAAAATCAATCGTTGGAGGAAAGCGATGGAAGTATTGATGTATAATCCCTTGTGGTTTTACTTGTTCATTGTCAATGTGTATCTTTTTGGCTTGATGGGGTATGATAAACGTCAGGCAAAAAAAGGCGCATGGCGTGTTCCTGAAAGTAATTTGTTGTTTGTCAGTTTGTTAGGCGGAGGTTTAGGTGGTCTGATCGCTCAGCGTGTATTTCGCCACAAAACCAAAAAAGTAAAGTTCACGGTCGTTTTCATACTAGGAATTATGATCGATCTCATCTTGATCTATTTTTTCCATTAAGGAGTCATACATGTCTACTAAAGGAACAAAAATCAAAATTATCATTAATCTATTATTAGTAACTACTATTCTTGCTATTATTTATTATTTGATCAATCAATCTTTTGCAGATATTTTTAAAGAGTTGCTTTCAACAAGTGTCCAAGTACTTCTGGCAATGTTTTTTTTCGGCACACTTTACCAAGTCGTTGAAGGGCGTTCGATCAAAGAGATTGCAAAACCTTTTTCTGACTCGTTCAGCACAAGCGATGGCTTCTGGACTTCTTGTTATATTGCCTTTTACCGAATCGTTTCTTTCGGGACGGGTACACTGATTTCTGAAATTTATTTTTACAATAAAAAAGGGATGAAATTTTCTCAAGGAGCGGGAGTCACTGCGCTGCATATGATCATGTACAAACTAGCAGTGATCACTTATGCGGTCATTGGCTTGATCGTTCAATTCTCCTTGTTCTACGAAAAAGCGCCAAATATGATTTGGTTCATCATTGCAGGGATCATTTTAACGGCTTTGATCATCTTATTTCTAGTAACGATATCTGTGAGTTTGAATCTGCAAGTCTTTTTCGTCAAAATCTCCAATCGGTTATTCAAAAGTGACCGCCTGCGAGGCTGGGTCGATACGTGCAACACGCAAATTTATTCTTTAAGAGAAACTGTACAAACGATCATTAAAGACCGCACTGCGTTGGTCAGGATCTATTGTTGGAACCTATTGAAACTACTATGTTGGTATGTCATGCCCTACCTTTTTCTAGTAGAAAATCATCCAACACTTGATTTTCTTTTGACATTTTCATTTATTAGCTTTGCAGTCGTCTTGTCAGGAGTGTTGCCAACACCCGCGGGCATTGGTTCGTTTGAGTTTGTTTATCTTTTACTGTTTCGTCCAGTGGTTGGAACAGTTGATGCGGTTTCTTCCTTATTGCTTTACCGATTTGGTTCGTTTATTTTACCTTTCATCTATGGTTTTTTCTATGTGATTGCAGAAAGACGGAACATCTTACGTCAAGAAATCAACGAAGTAAAGGCAGAAAAAAAGCGTGCAAAAGGAAAAATCTGATTTGCTTTTGATACTCATATACTTAGAATCCGGAAGAAAAAATCTGGCTCTTTGTCAATAAGGACTGATGAGTGCAATCAAGTGAAATCCGGAAGAAGAAGTGAACACTTCTTCTCCGGATTTTCTTCGTTATTTGACGTGAATGACTTGATTCGTCAAAAAGATTCGGATGCGCATGTTCTCAAATGATTTAAAGCCATAAGACACTCGTTTGAGTGTTTTGATGTGGGTGTTTTTTGCTTCAATTTTCCCATTAGAGTAAGGATAAATCAAAGAATGACGAATCCCTTCTTCATAGCTCAGAAGATTTTGTAGTTTTAGCCGAAATTCTTTATCTAATGTTTCTGGTAACTGATGCAAGAGAGTGAAAAATGACTCGTGGTCTTTGTCACGAAAGGCATCCGCTAGTTCATGGAACGCTTGATAGGCGACTTTCAAGGCAGTTGAAGCACTTAATAAACGGTCAAGCACCATGGCTTCTGTCAGGTAAGGATACTTTGGGGCACGAAAGCTATGCCAAGTTTTATATTCTGTGTGGTTGATATTCTTCCGATTTTTGGTGAGTAAGCGCCAATGGCTTTTTAATTTCCTTGGCATTGTCCGATTGCCCGAAGCAATCAGGCGTTTCATTTCACGGACACGAAAATCTTGGAACGCTTGATTCATGTGTTTGATCACATGAAAACGATCAATGACCAGTTTGGCATGAGGAAATACTTTTTTTGTTAGTTGAAAATACGCCGCATTCATATCAGTAACTAAATAGTCGACGTCAGATGGATTCACACATGTCTGGAAATAAGTGGTCAACCGAGACAATTTTCGAGTGGGTAAGATATCAACTAATTGCCCGGTTTCCCCATCGGCACAAATAAAACTCATCTTATCTTCTGAGGATACATGGGAACGAAATTCATCGACCATCAATACTTTGGGCAGGTGGCGCTTGGCTTGTTTTGGTAAATAGGTTTTTAACGACTTCAAAATACGCGTCACCGTTGGAATAGACACCTGGCAATGCTTTGCGATAAAAGATAAGGAGACCTTTTCGGTGAGTAAAGCAATGATTTTCATTTTTACATGCTCGGCAATCGAATGATTTGGCCGAACAAAATAGCTTTGGGCTGTCCAATGGGTATGGCAGTTTCTACAGTGATAACGTTGTTTCTTCAGCCGCATGATTAGCGGTAAATGGTTGAATTGATCGAAACGAATGCAGGTCATTTTCTTGCCATTTTTGACAATGACCGTTTTCCCCTTCGAATCTCTCACGGCAGAGCCACAAGTCAAACAAGCAGAAGTAGGAGGAGCTAACACTGCGTCAATAACTAAAGTATTGGTTTGATGGAACGTTTCGTAAGAAACATCTTGGATGGTTAAATATTTATCTGTTAATCGGAGCATTTTTTTGATAGAATTTTCCATAGAGCATATCGTCCTCTCAGTTGTTTATTTTGTGGTGATTTAATCATACTAGAGAACGATATGTTTTTTAATACCCAAAAAGAAAAAGTGGACTGACGAATCAGAATTGATTCATCAGTCCACTTTATTATAGAGCCAAAAATCTTCCGGATTCTATTTGTTTTTAGTGAGTATAATCTTTGACCAAAGCTGACCAAATGAGTATAATAAGCATGTAAAGGTCAAAGAAAACGAGACTTTAGACGGATTGATTCGGACTAAAGACAACGCTATAGTTGACTTTGACTAAACAACTTCTACCATAGGAGGAAAATATATGAATAGCGAAAAAATGACAACTACGCTCCAAGAAGCGATTGCAGAAGCACAACAAGTAGCAATGACAAGAAAACACCAAGAAATCGATATCGTCCATTTATGGAAGATTTTTTTACAGCCAAATCATTTTGGACGTAATCTTTATACGGATGCAGGGATCGATGCAGACGCATTTGAACAAGAAATCGATCGAGTGTTAGATGAATATCCAACGGTTTCAGGTAGCAATGTCCAATATGGTCAAAACCTTAGCCAAAATCTTTTTCATTTATTGAACGAAGCCGATCAATTGAGAGAAAGCTTTGGCGATGAATTCTTATCGACTGAGATCGTGCTTTTAGCTTTGATGAAATTAAAAAATTACCCCTTGACTGTTTATTTGACAAAACAAGGGCTGAATGAAAAAGAATTACGTAAAAATATCGAAGACATGAGAGGAGGAGAGCGTGTGACCTCTAAAAACCAAGAAGAACAATATAAAGCGTTAGAAAAATATGGTGTCGATCTAGTGCAACAAGTCCGCAGCGGAAAAATGGACCCGATCATTGGTCGAGATGAAGAGATACGTGATGTGATCCGTATTTTATCACGTAAAACCAAAAATAATCCAGTGTTGATCGGAGAACCTGGGGTTGGTAAAACAGCGATCGTTGAAGGATTAGCCCAACGAATCGTACGTAAAGATGTACCTGAAAACTTAAAAGACAAAACGATTTTTTCTTTAGACATGGGCGCCTTGATCGCTGGAGCAAAATTCCGTGGAGAATTTGAAGAGCGGTTAAAAGCAGTCTTAAAAGAAGTCAAGAAAAGTGATGGGCGGATCATCTTATTTATCGATGAGATCCATAACATCGTGGGGGCAGGTAAAACAGAAGGCAGTATGGATGCCGGTAACTTACTAAAACCGATGTTAGCGCGCGGAGAACTTCATTTGATCGGCGCGACTACGTTAGATGAATACCGTCAATATATGGAAAAGGATAAAGCGTTAGAACGCCGATTCCAAAAAGTATTGGTCAAAGAGCCAACTGTCGAAGATACGATCAGCATTCTTCGAGGATTGAAAGAGCGCTTTGAGATCCACCATAGCGTCAATATCCACGATAATGCTTTAGTGGCGGCAGCTACACTATCCGACCGTTATATCACCGATCGCTTTTTACCTGATAAAGCCATTGATTTGATCGATGAAGCAAGTGCTACGATCCGCGTGGAAATGAATTCCATGCCAACTGAATTGGACCAAGTTACTCGTCGGCTTATGCAGTTGGAGATCGAGGAAGCCGCTTTGAAAAAAGAATCTGATGATGCAAGTAAGAAACGTCTGAAAAATCTCCAAGAAGAGTTGGCAGATCTTCGAGAAGAAGCCAATGCGATGAAGATGCAATGGGAAACAGAAAAAGAAGAAGTAAACACTGTTTCGTCAAAACGTGCAGAAATCGACAAAGCAAAACATGAGTTAGAAGATGCAGAAAACAATTATGATCTTGAACGTGCCGCTGTTTTACGCCATGGAACGATTCCACAATTAGAAAAAGAACTACAAGAATTAGAAGCCAAAACGAAAGACAGCGACATCAAGATGGTGCAAGAATCTGTTACTGAAAATGAAATTGCCCAAGTCGTTGGTCGTTTAACAGGGATTCCAGTGACGAAACTAGTGGAAGGTGAAAGAGAAAAACTGATCAAGTTGAACGAAACACTCCACAAACGTGTCATTGGCCAAGATGAGGCCGTAGATGCAGTCAGTGATGCGGTGATCCGCTCACGCGCTGGGTTACAAGATCCTAACCGCCCATTAGGTTCCTTCCTCTTCTTAGGACCTACAGGTGTAGGGAAAACGGAATTAGCCAAAGCATTAGCAGAAAACTTATTTGATTCTGAAGACCATATGGTGCGGATCGATATGAGTGAATATATGGAAAAACATGCCGTCTCTCGTTTAGTAGGAGCGCCTCCAGGCTATATCGGCTATGAAGAAGGCGGACAGCTTACAGAAGCGGTGCGAAGAAATCCATATACGATCGTCTTGCTGGATGAAATCGAAAAAGCTCATCCAGATGTCTTTAATATTTTATTACAAGTACTGGACGATGGCCGTTTAACTGATTCAAAAGGTCGTGTCGTTGACTTTAAAAATACGGTGATGATCATGACAAGTAACATTGGTTCACAATTGTTACTTGAAGGCGTCACAGCAGAAGGGACGATCCCAGAAGAAGTCGAAGAACAAGTGCGAACGATCCTACGTGGTCATTTCAAACCAGAATTCTTGAATCGAATCGATGATACAATTCTCTTTACGCCACTAAGTCTAAATAATGTCAAAGGAATCGTTGAAAAAATGGTCACTCATTTGGCTCACCGTTTAGAAAGCCAAGATATTCTCTTGGAAATCAGTGATGAAGCGAAAACGTGGATTGCCGAAAATGCGTATGAACCTGCTTATGGAGCTCGTCCATTGAAACGATTTATCACAAAAGAAGTCGAAACGCCATTGGCAAAAGAAATCGTAGCTGGAAAAATCATGCCAAAATCAAAAGTAACGATCACTTTGTTTGATAATCATTTAGCATTCGCAACAGAAAGTTTACCCGAAGAGGAATAACAGCAACTGTTCAACCAATTCTGTTGGTTGATGGAGTTGAACCCAGAACCTGTCAAAGCAGAGGACTTTTCAAATAGTCTCTGCTTTGACAGGTTTTTTTTTTCGTCTATACTTAATAAACAATTGCTTAAATCTTCGTATGATCCGACGAATTTAGAATAAGACGGAGAGTAAACCAAACACTAATCCTATGAATTACTGTATTCAAAACGGTAAAAGTAAGTGTTTTCATAAAATGTAAGAGAAGCTAAGATAGTAAATGTAGATGAGGTGATAGAGTGATGATCAATGAACGGGAAAAAGCAATCATTCAATATATTTTGATGAACCAACATACGACGATCACAAAAATAGCGAAACACATGAATTTATCAAACAAAACAGTTTCACAATCACTAAAATTGATCGATGAACTCTTTCGTGATACAACGATCGAACTAATCAGAAAACCACGAATCGGTGTTTCGATCATCGGTGATCCAACAGAGATTTTACGTGAGCTTGATACAACGACTGTGGCAACAGTTCCAGCTTCTAAAAAAGAGCGGATTCAATTCCTTTGTTTTGAACTCTTGAAAAAAAGACCTATTTCACTCGCCAAGAACTACAAGATACATTATTCGTAAGTAAATCTACATTAGAAGGTGATATGAACCAAGTCCACGAGATTTTCCGTCATTTCAATGTCAGCATCGATCGTTTACCCGGTAAAGGTTCCTTTTTGAACTTATCGGAGCAAGAAAAGAGGCGCTTAGCATTTGATTTGATTTACTATTTTTGGGGGAGTAACTGGAAAATCACCAAAAAGAAACAGCTATATCTACACTCGATCCAAGGGATTCCTCCTTTCGTCAATGATTTTATTGACATGAACAACATTACATTGGTCGATACGTTGTTGCAAGAATATCTAAAAGACGCACGAACAAAGTTGAATGATACGACCTATCATTCATTGCTACTCCATCTGTTGATCATGATCGATCGAGTCAGAGAGGACAACTATTTAGAAACGGAAGAAGTGTATGGAAAAATAAGAGAAAATAAACCGTTCGATTTATTTATTCTTAAACTAGAAAAAGCTTTTTCATTGACGTTACCTTCATCTGAAGTCCACTATATCCAATTACATTTGGAAGGCGATACATTGCTTGAACAAACGACACAAATGAAAGAAGTGACGGACAAACGGATTCGGCAACTGATCCATGAAAATGTAACCCTTTACAGTGAAAACATCCTTTTAGGGTTAGTCATGCACATCAAAGAAGCTGTCCTACGCATCCAAAAAGGACTGTTGATCCATAATCCGTTTTTACAGGATGTGAAGAAAAATTTTCCAGCATCCTTTACGGAAGCGATTCAACTCGCGAATGCATTGAGCCAAACTTTCGCGATCAACGTACCAGAAGATGAAGTCGCTTTTATAGCTGTACACATCCAAGCAATGAAGGAACAAACTGAAGAAAAACAGCAAAAGAAAATCAGTGTCTTACTTGTTTGTAGCAGTGGGAAAGGAACATCACAACTTTTAGCCGCTCGTATTCGTAGAAATTATGAAAAAATCGAGATTTCGCGGATCCTTTCGATTCAAGAGCTGATGCAGACATCGATCTATGAAGATCTAGTGATATCGACAGTCAACTTGAATCTGGATACGATCCCAACGATCAATGTTTCGCCTGTGCTGAACAAATTAGAACGCCAAAAAATTGAGTTGTTTCTAGAGAATGCACAAAAGAAATCTGAAAAATCAATGAATCACTTTGCGAACTTGATCAAAGAAGACTTGATCTTTTTGGATCATTCATTTGCGGATTATCAAGAAGTAATCCAATTTATTGGGAAACAGTTGATCGAACAAGGGTATGCAGAAGAAGAAATCATTTCTTCTTCTTTAAAAAGAGAACAGCTTTCTTTCACCTCTTTTGGCAAATTTGCGACACCACACGGGGCCCCTAAATATGTCAAAAAATCGGCAATCGTTTTTTTACGCTTGGCCAATGAATTGATGTGGGGAGAAACGAAAGTCAAATATTTATTTTTCATCTGTATCAAAGATGAAACAGCGCAAGAGCTTGAAGAAGTCTACGATACGATGCTGGAGATCATCGAATCTGGTGAAAAAAAATATTTATTAAAAGGAACAAAAACAGAGATCAAAAACTATTTGAAAGAGGAATTTTAATATGAGCATTGCAACTTTATTACCTTCTAATCATATTTTTCTAGATATGGAAAGTACCAATAAAGAAGACACGATCCACCAATTAGGGGAAGTGTTAACGAATAACGGACTAGTCAGCAACAAAGAAGCTTATATCCAGTCTGTGTTAGAAAGAGAACAACACTCAACAACAGGGATCGGCAATAACATTGCTATTCCACATGGGAAAAGTGAGGCAGTGATCGAACCATCAATCGTATTTGCTAGACTGAAACAGCCAATCGATTGGCAATCATTAGATGAAGAGCCAGTTTCAGTGGTGATCTTATTGGCGATTCCAGAGTCACAAAAAGGCGACACACATTTAAGAATCTTATCTGAAATTGCGATGAAATTGATGGACGATGAGATTACTGCACAGCTAAAAACTGAAACAAATAAGGAACAAATCGCCAAACTATTGAGCGAATAAACAAACGAAAAGAGGAAAATAAGATGAAAAGAAAAATTATTGCAGTGACAGCTTGTGCTACAGGTGTCGCACATACGTACATGGCAGCCCAAGCATTAAAGAAAGCAGCGGCAAAACGTGGCGATTTGATCAAAGTGGAAACACAAGGAGCGACAGGTATCGAAAATGAACTAACTGAAAAAGATTGTAACATCGGCGAAGTCGTTATTTTTGCAGTAGATACAAAAGTTAGAAACGAAGAGCGCTTCAAAGGAAAACAGATTTTAAAAGTACCAGTTGCAGCACCAATCAAGAATGCAGAAAAAGTCATCGAAGATGCACTAAAAATGGTCGACTAATCAATTATTCGTGGGGGAGAGAAAGTAATGAAAAAAATTGCAAGTGAAATCAAAAATCATGTTTTAACAGGAATTTCTTATATGATACCGTTAGTGATCGCTGGAGCGGTCATCATGGCCATTTCTCGTGTGGGCGGTTCATTTTTCGGTATTGTCGATATTTGGGACGGTTCACATGGTGAAAGTGCCAATGCAATCATTCGTTTATTACACAGTTTAGATGGTTTCGGCGGAACAGCTCTAGGTTTGATGTTCCCAGTGATCTCTGCATTTATTGCCTATTCGATTTCAGATAAATTAGGAATTGCTCCTGGTTTAGTCGGAGGGATGTTAGTCAAAGATATCAATGCAGGCTTTTTAGGTGCCATCGTATCTGGTCTGATCGCTGGTTATGCGTGCTTGTTGATCAAAAATAAAATCAAATTACCAAAATCAATGGCTTCAGTAGTTCCAGTATTTCTTGTCCCAGTATTAGGCACGTTGATCACCGTTCTTTTAGTCAATTACGTGATCGGGACACCATTTGCAGCATTGAATGTTGGTTTAGAATCATGGTTGAACGGATTAAGCGGCGGTAATGCGATCGTTATGGCAGCAGTAGTTGGTGCAATGGTTGGCTTTGACTTAGGCGGACCAGTCAACAAAGCAGCAGTGACAACAGCAATGGCACTATTGACAAGTAATGTCTATGCCCCAAATACAGCGGCACAAGTCGCAATCATCATTCCTCCAATCGGGTTAGGACTAGCAACGATTTTTGCTAAAAACAAATATAACAATGAATTAAAAGAAGCTGGAAAATCAGCAGTGATCATGGGTCTTGTCGGTATTTCTGAAGGAGCGATCCCATTTGCAGTAGAAAATCCATTGAAAGTGATTCCGATCAACATGATTGGTTCTGCTTTAGGTTCTGCGATGGCCGTTGGTTTAGGTGCAGTGAATACCGCACCGATCTCAGGCTTCTATGGCTGGTTCACCGTTGAGAAATGGCCAATCTATGTGATTTCGATTGCGACAGGTGCGTTGTTCATTGCGATCTTAACTAGCTTACTACGTTCAAAAGATGCTGGACAAGAAGTAGAATCAGCAGTTGAAGAATTCGATGAAGCTGCTTGGGAAGAACAGTGGGAAGCTTAACCATGACAAACATACACATTGTAAATCACACACATTGGGATAGAGAATGGTACTTTACTTCAATGGATTGCATCGTTTTAAGTGATCAGTTGTTTACAGATGTCTTGGAAGAGTTGAAAAGACAACCTAATGCTACATTTGTATTAGATGGACAGCTTTCGATCTTAGATGATTACTTGGAACTTTATCCAGAGAAATTACCAGAGATCAAAGAATTAGTTGCGAAGGGTCAATTATTTATTGGCCCTTGGTACACACAAACCGATGCTTTTTTTGCATCAGGAGAGTCGATTTTAAGAAATGCAATGGTCGGTGTTTTTGAAAGCAAAAAATACGGCGAGCATCTACCAATCGGTTATCTGCCAGATACCTTTGGTTTCAATGCACAAATGCCAACGATCTTAAATGAAGCAGGTTTTGACAATATCATTTTTTGGCGGGGCATCGACTTAGGTGAACATGTACAATCGCCTTATTTCAAATGGAAAAGTTTAAGTGGGGAGAATAAATTGTATGCTGTGAACTTTCCGCAAGGATATGGTGCACAACAACAATTAGAACCGACAAAAAGCTATGTGGAAGGACGTTTAGATAAAGGCATCGATTTTATCAAAAGCTACGCAGACGAAACAGATATCCTGATTCCAACAGGAAATGATCAATTAGGGATCATTTCGTCTCTAGAAGAAAAAATCGAGAAAATCAATGAAATCGGGAAATATAACTATCAAACAAGCACCTATCAAGAGTTTATGAGATTGGTTCGTCAAAAAGATTTAGAGGAATATCAAGGGGAATTTCGTGCGCCTGTTTTTGCTCGTGTGCATAAAACGATCGGTTCTGTTCGGATGGATTTGAAACGTGAGATTTTCAGATTAGAGAACAAGCTAACATTAGAAATCGAGCCGATGTTAGTGATTGCTAAGGAATTAGGCATCGTTTTAAGTAATCGTTTAGTGATGAAAGCATGGAAAAAATTGTTCGAATGTCAAGCGCATGATAGTCTAGCTGGCTGTGTATCAGATAGTGTTGCACAAGATATCGCGCATCGGTTAAAAGAAGTATCAGAAATTTGTGATAGTATCGAGAATTTGGTATTGAAAAGAATCTCTGAAGGATTACAGTTGACCGATCAGCAATTTCTGATTTTAAATACTTCAGCTACGCCATTCAAAGGGAAAAAAGTAGTGAAGCTCATTTCAAAAGGCAATCAGATCGAAGTATTAGGTCATGAGTCTTCTGTCATTTCAATGGACTATGTGCCTAGTCGCCAAAATATCATGGAAGAAACTCCTGCGGGCAATCGTTTTATCGAAGAACCAGGATACTATATTTTACAAGTAGAAGTTGCTTGCTCATTTGATGGATTAGGCTATCAAGTGTTTGATTTCGTTGAACAGACATCCGTCGATCTGCCTGAGATGAATCCATGGACAACACTCACAAAAGGGAAATATTCCTTGAGTTTTGAAAAGGGGCAGCTGGTCTTTTCAGATGGCAAACAAACGATTCAAAATTTCTTGACAGTCATAGAGGATAGCAACGCAGGGGACACGTACGATTATTCCCCGATACCAAACGATCACCCATTCGCTTTGACGTTTGATTCATGTAAAGGAACAGAAGATACTTTGGTCTTAGAAGGCAAACTAGAGCTTCCTTATACGTTGGAAGAACGGATCAAAGGTCAATCGACAACAAACTTCGCTTACCAACTTACTCTACGTTTAACGGAACAAGGAGAAGTATTAGGCGCACTCTCTTTTGAAAATACTGTTTTAAATCACCGTGTCCGAATCAAAACAAAGCTGAGTCAACCAATCGAGAAAGTCGTTTCAGCAATCCAATTTGGTTACTTAGAAAAAACGAATCGCTCAATGACCGATTGGGAGCAAAAATACTCTGAGATGCCAGTGAATATCGAACCATTTGAAAAGCAAGTGATTGCATATAGTCCAGAAGAAGCACTTGTGTTTTATACAGAACAAAGTAAAGAATACGAATATATCGATGATTCGTTATATGTCACAGTATTAGCTACGACTGATTCATTAGGTAAACCCGATTTGATGTACCGACCAGGCCGTGCGTCCGGCGATACAACGAAAAAAGGTCATATCATGATGGACACGCCGCTTGCGCAAATGGAAAATCAACTGATCGATTTTACTTTCTCCATTCGATTGGAATCAGCAGATATTTCTGAAAACACTTTAGTGACCTGGAAAACAGAAAAAGAACAACCGTCGATTTCTTATCAGCTACAAGATTTGAATTATTTTGTTTATCGAATCGACAATAAAATCCAAAGTAGAATCCAGCCACTTGTTTTAAGTGAACAAACGTATACCCAATTCTCTTTGACTTTAGAAGAGGGCTTGAGCGTTAGTGCCATCCATCATGCGTATTACACAGAAGGAACAGTGATCCGCTTCGTCAATGCAACGAAAGAAGCGCGTTCACTTGATCCAGAAAAGCTTTTCGCAGGATATGGCTACACACGCATCAATGCCTTGGAAGAAGAAGTAGAGGATACAAAAATGATCAGCTGCTATGGCTTAGCTAGTTATTTGTTAACAAAATAAAAAATATGTTGAGGCACAAGTAGAGGAACGTGAGTTGCTTCTGGAACACCGTTTATCGGCGGTTGTATGCAGGCCGTCCATCGGGTTTTAGAAGTGACGAACTGGCTACTTGTGTCTTTATTTAGTTGTGAAGTTGAAAGAGGAGAAATTATGTCGATACACCTTTTATTTTTAGCGTTGATTCCAGCACTCGGATGGGGAATGATGCCGATACTATCTAAAATCATGGGCGGCAAGTCTGAGGAACAGTTGATTGGTACAACGATTGCTGCATTATTGTTTGGCTTGATCTTTAGTTTGACTCAACAGGTAACTTATTAATTATCTGCATTTATCATTTGTTTTTTATCCGGCGCATTTTGGGCTGTCGGACAATACTTTCAGTTCCGTGCGTTAGAAAAAGCAGAAGTATCAAAAGCGATGCCGATCTCTGTAGGGACACAACTCGCGTTTGTCACACTCGTTTCTGGTATTTTTCTATTAGAGTGGACGAGTGTCTTTGTCGCACTCCTGTCGATTTTAGCACTAGCTGTCATTTTAGTTGGGGTATTGTTGGTGACAAAAACAAGCAAAGGGAAGGGCGCAGTGGCAAAACAAGTCATTCTCTTTTTATGTATTTCTTCTGCTTTTTTGATGCTCTATGTAACGATCACAAGTTATTTTGGTATCCATGGAGCACAAGTTTTCTTGCCACAATCCATTGGCATGTTCGTTGGGGGAATCATCATCTCAATGAAAAAGATCACTCAATTGAAACTCAAAGCCATTACTCGAAATATCGTTACCGGAAGTTCTTGGGTAATTGCTAACACGACATTATTTGCAATATCTTCTTCTTTAGGTGTCGGTGTCACTTATTCGTTCTCGCAAATGAGCCTACTTGTGGCAACCTATGGAAGTATCATTCTTTTAAGAGAAAAGAAAACCGCAGGAGAAAAACGATCGGTTTATTTTGGGACACTGGTATACGTAGTCGGTGTCATTGGAATGAGCCTTTTAAAGTAAAGAACCAAAAAAAGTGACAAGGGATGTTGTTTGATCCCTTGTCACTTTAATTATTTATTTGTCTCGAATAGTGTTGTCGATCAGTGATCCAATTTTTGCAATCGGTAACTCTCAAAATGCATCGGGTCTTTTTTCACTTGGACCCACGCATAGATGCCCATGATGAACGCCCCAATCGTGTTCGTCAATAAGTCACCCATCGTATCCATCAAGGCTTCACGTCCGACAAAAAGGGTACCGTCAGAAGCAGCAAACCGTTGCAGGTTCATGCCTAAGAATTGATCGCATAAGAACTCCCAAAACTCCCAGAAAACACCGCATAGTCCAGCAAAAGCAAACCCGAATAAAAGAAACAACCACGGACTAGTCTTTTCGATTGCCGCATCTTTCAACAAGAAACCAATCAAACCATAACCTAATGCAGTCAGAACCATTGGGCTAACTGCGTGTAGGATTTTATCCCAAAATGAAATGATGCTGATCAAATGTAATCCTGTTCCTAAAAAGACAGAGATGAACAAGAAAAACCAATAAAATAAAACAATCGCATCAGGCACATGGATCTTGAATAATCGGCGGACGATTTGTGGTAAATAAATCAATAGGATTCCTGCTAATGACTCAACGATAAACGTAATTCCTTGAGTCGTTGAATATTTGTTCGTCACAAATTCGAAAATATTGTAACCAACAACGAAGAATCCAAAAATCGTTAAGGCGAGTTGCACTTTCTTCACTGTCTTACTCATGGATGTTTCCTCCTGCTAGATAAGATTCCAACGCTTCGATCAACGCTTCTTCAGAAGAAACAATCGTACCGTTCAATTTGATCAAACCAACCGTATAAAGGTTCAAATAATGGAACTGATTTTCACCGATGTGTTGCAATGCATCTACTTTTTTCGGATGAGTCGCTCCTTGTTGGCGAGAGTCGGTATATAAGCCAATAACTGGAATACCCTTTGCATAAGCTACCCCGATTTCAGAAGCAACACCGGCATCGATCGTTAGTCCGTCTAAGAGGGCAATCATCAAATCGCTTTCCAGAACTTTTTCTGTATCTGCCAAGGCAATCATTTTGCTGTCTGCATAAGCAGTTTTGTCATTGATTGCTTCGTTTTCTTGTGGAAGGTAGATCGTCAAATCAGATGATATCCCTCGGATTTTTTTTGCAAGAGATTCATTATAAAGTAAATCTCCTTTTGCAAAGAGTGGCGCTGCAAAATAAATATTCATTTGTTTCAGTCTCCTTAATATTAGAAATAGTCACTGAAGTAAGCTTCCATGTTCGGGATGATCTGTTCAAGTATCTTGACCATCTCCTCGTCAGTTGTTAAACGCTCGATTCGAGCAAGATAAGAAGCACGACGATAATTCATCATTAGGCACGTCAAAGTTTGGATATCTAAGCGAACTTCTCGCCCGATCGGTTCATCAACGATCGATAGATCACCATTTTGCCAACTCAAGCCGAACACACCATTATTCCAAGGTGCAACGGCATCTTCCACGACAAAATGGAAATCTTCTGCTGTACCAGAAAAAGGAAATCGCTGGATAAATTCTTTCACGTCAACGATCCTTGCCATAAAATAAGGCTCGATCTGTTCTTTGATCTGGCTATCTTCTAACAAGAAAGCAAGTGGTTCATTTTTATAGATATCACCATGTACCCAATAAACCATGGAGAAGTGGGCAGAGATAAAATTCCACAATCCGTTCCGTGCTTCTTGATTCAGATAAAACATCTCTTTCACGTGGAATACTTCTTCTGCGACCCAATAAAACAGTACACCAGTTGGTTCATTGTTGCTATTATAATAGATCGCCGCAGTTCGTTCTTCTTCATTTTCGAAACGCCAATATTCTTCCCAGTGAAACGCACTACAGAACAATGCTCCGTGATTTTTACTGGCAAATTGTTGATACACTCGAAAAACATCTTCGTGATCGACAGGTACTCGTTCAACAATACCAGAAACAGGCACTTGTTTAGGTAGCTGCGTATCACGTATTTTAAAGGATAACTTATCTGACATAATTTCCCAACCTTTACGCCTGTAGTAGGGAATGTTGTAAGGATAGAGATAAGAGATCCACTGTTTATTTTTACGCATGTTGTCTAAAGCCACGATGATCAAGTCTTGCATCAATCCATGATTAGCGTATTCAGGATAGGTGCCGACACCAGTCACACCACCCATTTGGTAATGTGTTCCGTGGATATTGACTTCACAAGGATAGATCGCGATTTGAGAAATCAGTTTTTCTTTATGAAACCAACCGAATACATTGGATAACTCCAGGATCGGTCGCTTTGAACGCACGAATTCCCGTTTGTTTTCAAAACCACTTTCTTCAATATCTGAGTCAGTGACTTGAAAAACATAGGAGAGTAACTCATTGAACTGGTCAACATGTTCCTCCGTGACAGGCTTCAACTCAAAATTTTCTCTAAAATCTGTTTGGTCCATTTTTTCAACTCCAATTTATTTGCTTGTTCACAGTATAACAAAAGTTTCTAAAAAAAACTTCTAAAGTCCTTAGAAGGAAAAAGTCTTTAAATTCCTCCTTTTCGTTGGTATAATGAAAAGTGCTGATTATATGAAAAGAGGAGACGCTATGGATATAAAGAAAATGAGACAACGCCAAGAGCAAATTCGAAATTTTTCGATCATTGCTCATATCGACCATGGGAAATCAACATTGGCCGATCGGATTTTGGAAAAGACGAACACTGTGACGTCTCGTGAAATGCAAGATCAGTTATTAGACTCCATGGATTTAGAACGCGAACGTGGGATCACGATCAAACTAAATGCCGTAGAATTGAACTATACTGCAAAAAATGGCGAAACGTATATCTTCCATTTGATCGACACCCCAGGGCACGTCGATTTTACCTATGAAGTATCACGAAGCTTGGCTGCCTGTGAAGGCGCCGTCTTAGTCGTGGATGCCGCACAAGGAATTGAAGCACAAACATTAGCCAATGTTTATTTGGCATTAGACAATGACCTAGAAATTTTACCAGTCATCAATAAAATCGATCTACCAGCCGCAGATCCAGAGCGTGTACGTAATGAAATCGAAGAAGTGATCGGTATTGATGCCAGTGAAGCAGTGTTAGCAAGTGCAAAAGCTGGGATCGGTATTGAAGAAATACTGGAACAAGTCGTTGAATATGTACCAGCACCTTCTGGCGATATCGAAGCACCTTTGAAAGCATTGATTTTTGATTCTGTCTATGACAGTTACCGTGGGGTCGTATTGAACGTCCGTATTACTGACGGTATGGTCAAACCAGGTGATAAAATCAAGTTGATGAGTAATGGTAAAACGTTCGATGTAACTGAAGTCGGCGTGTTCTCACCAAAAACGATTGCTCGTGACTTCTTGATGGTCGGTGATGTTGGTTATATCACTGCCAGCATTAAAACAGTCCAAGATACAAGTGTGGGGGACACAGTGACACTGGCGGATAACCCAGCTGCTGAAGCATTGCCTGGCTATCGTAAAATGAATCCAATGGTCTATTGTGGGTTGTACCCGATCGACACATCACGTTACAATGATTTACGTGAAGCCTTGGAAAAACTTCAACTGAACGATGCTGCGTTGCAGTTTGAACCAGAAACATCACAAGCACTTGGCTTTGGTTTCCGTTGTGGTTTCTTAGGATTGCTTCACATGGATGTTGTCCAAGAACGTCTGGAACGTGAATTCAATCTTGAATTGATCACGACAGCACCATCAGTAATCTATCATGTCAATAAAACAGACGGTTCAATGGTCGTCGTCGATAACCCTGCTGATTTCCCAGAACCAGTAACGATCCAAGATGTTGAAGAACCTTTTGTCAAAGCACAGATCATGGTTCCTAATGAGTACGTTGGTGCAGTCATGGAACTTTCCCAACGCAAACGTGGCGATTTTATCACGATGGACTATTTAGATGATTACCGTGTCAACGTCGTTTATAACTTGCCATTGTCAGAGATCGTTTTTGATTTCTTCGACAAACTAAAATCAAGTACAAAAGGCTACGCCTCACTTGATTACGAAATGTCAGGGTATCAAAAGAGCAAGCTAGTCAAAATGGATATTTTGCTAAATGCTGAAAAAGTCGATGCACTAAGCTTCATCGTTCACCGTGATTTTGCGTATGAACGTGGAAAAGCAATCGTTGAAAAACTGAAAAAATTGATCCCTCGTCAACAATTCGAAGTACCGATCCAAGCAGCAATCGGTCAAAAAATCGTTGCCCGTTCAGACATCAAAGCCTTACGTAAAAACGTATTGGCAAAATGTTACGGTGGTGACGTTTCCCGTAAACGTAAACTTCTTGAAAAACAAAAAGAAGGTAAGAAACGAATGAAACAAATCGGTAACGTCGAAGTCCCACAAGAAGCTTTCATGGCTGTTCTGAAAATGGATGAGGATGAACCGAAGAAATAGTAAGGGCTGAGTTCTATTAAAGAGAATTAATCGAACAGTTCCGCGCAATAAAGTTGGATATATTTAGAAGACCTTAACGACATCATTTTGAAGATGTCGTTAAGGTTTATTTTTACTATAATAGAGGTAAATCATAAATATCCTAAACTATCTAAAGATTGGAGTTGCTACCACATGAAAGTATCTTTATCTTTAATAATTGATACCATTGCAGAAATAGTAGAACCGGACTGGACACAGGAATTTGAAGAATCTTTAATTACAATGACTAGAAAATTAATTAGATCTGGTGACCTTTATATCATTAATAAAGACGAAATAAATAGTTTAGAAATAGATCAAGAACGAAAAGATAAAATTTACAAGCAAATCTCAGAGTTTACTGGTGAAATGCCAAAAGATGATTTTGATATATTTGTTCAGTTTCGAACCTCTTGATTTTAACAATCTTATTCTAAAAGGTTAAGTGAGTCGTGATTATGCATTTTAGAATAGAGTGATGATGAAACTTGATTTATTTTAAAAGACTATATAGGTTATATTAAAAAAGTCAGACTTATTACCTCGCTAAAAATAGGCAAATAGAGGATATAAACAAGATATGGATTGTATTTTGAAAGAGTTGCGAATGAATGGCTTCTATGTTCCTCTGGATAAAAAAATATATGATGAGAAAACAATCGACATGTGGTTAGTATAGTTATGATAATACAAATATGAGTGGGGAAAAGAGAGAATCTTACATATATACTCCAATTAATCTAAGCTAAACAATTGTTACTGGAAAAAGAAAAAGAACAAGAACTAAAGATTCATATTTAATAGTAAATAGTTAGTTAATAGATTTTAAAAAAGAATCAACCTGAGTCTTTATGCTTAGATTGATTTTTTTTGCGTATTTGAATTCTAAAAGAAACGGTTTCTTTAATGAGGAAAAGCCCTATGCTCAAAAATCAGGTATTATTATATATTTATAAACCTCATTTCATTCTATTTGATTAAAAAGGTTAATATTGATCAAATAGAATGAGATAATTTGCTTATCAAATTCTATGGAGGTCAAAGATGGTTGCAATTAAAGGAGTTGAATTACTTCCACCCAAAGTAACTATGGAACAGGCATTGAAACTTTACAGAAAAATAGCGAAAATAAAATCTACAGTAGGCAAGTTGAACTCAGAGCTAGAGCATTCTATCGTAAATTCTCAACTAATACAAATGCTGACACTTAATGAATCTGTGCAATCTACAAGAATTGAAGGGACTCAAGTGACCTTTGCAGATATGATTGAAGACGCAACTAAGAAAAATAAAAGTACCGAGGCAATTGAAGTAGAAAATTATATGAGAGCCTTATCTGAAGGAATCGATTTAATTACTAATGGAATGCCAATTTCGTCACGCTTGATTAAGCAGCTACATGCTGTTCTAATGGGGAAAAACACTCGTGGAACTACTTCTTCTGCAGGCGAGTTTCGAACAATTCAAAATTTTATTGGCCCTACTAATAAAATGGAGGACGCAGTATATATTCCAATTGGTGCGCACGAAATTGGAGAATACATGACGAACTTAGAGTATTATATTAATGGAGAAGAACACCATTCTTTTGAACATAAGGATGTTTCAGATATGGAATATTTACTAGATGAGAATTCTGATCCGCTAATTAAAACAGCAATTTTGCATGCGCAATTTGAATCAATCCATCCTTTTTTAGATGGAAATGAGCGAATGGGAAGAATCTTGATTGTACTCAGTACAATGAAAGATGGTTTGATAAAACATCCTGTATTTTTTGTAAGTGAGGAGCTAGAAAAAGAACGTTTACGATACTATAATTATCTAAATGGCGTTCGCGGAAAAGAAGCAGACTGGTTCGGCTGGATTGACTTTTTTTTGGATACTTGCCAAAGGATGTCAGATAGTATGTTGCATAAGCTAGAGAGTATTACAGAGTTAGCAAGAATTGGTATTAAAGAAATTAACTCACAAAGCGGAAAAATCAATCATATATGGATGGCTACTTTTAATAAACCATATATTACAGTTAGTGAAGTTGCGAGTAATCTAGGTATTGGCGTTTCAACTGCAAGAAATGGCTTAAATCACTTAGTTGATTTGAAACTAATTGATGTAGATAAAGCTAAAAGAAAAAATAAGGTATATGTTAATTATGATTTGTTACGTATTCTTGGGTAGAGAATAATCAAGATATAACTACTTATTAATTTAAAGGTTAGATATAAATTTTTAAGTTAATTGAAAATAAAAACGAGATAATAGGTAGTTTCTATCAATTAAGATCAATAATTCAACTAAAGAAATCTGGAATACGAAGTAAGTACTTCTATTTCAGATTTTTTTGTTATTTCCTCGTATGTGATAAATGGAATAGTCTTGCTTTTCATTTATTTCTGACCAATCTTTTTACTCGGACAAAAAAATAGATTCATGTATAATTTAATCAAGAGTTTATATTACTATTGTTATAATATTTTCGAATAACATCATATGTTAAAATCTATTGCTATTTTTTGTTCATTTATAAGGAGGAAAAAGATGAAACGGGGATCTATCACTAAAGGTATATGTGGGGGCATGATAGTTGCTATTCTATCGAGTTCGTTTGGCATGAGTCAAGTGTTTGCGGAAGAGTCGTCTACAGTGGATACCACCACAGAATCAACTCAAACATCAGGAGTCGCACAAGTCCAAAATACAGAAGCAAATGAAGTCAGTCAGAAAACAGGAACGACTGAAACAGTAATACCGACACAAGAGTCCCAACAGACACAACAAGTACAATCGAGTGAAGTAACAGAAGTGCAACCAGAGCAACCACAAACCGCAATCGTCGATGGGGTAGAGGTGATTTTGGAAGCTCCGGAAAAAGCTGGTAAAAATGAAGCTGATGTTACGCAAGCGCCAAAAGAGGAGTTGATCGAAGGTTCACCTAGACTTTTTCGTGCGGCAGTGCAAACGATCCCAATGTATCGGTTGTTCAATCCACACAGTGGTGAACATTTTTATACGAGAGATACTGGCGAGCGGGATAATCTGAGAAGGATTGGTTGGAATTACGAAGGAGTTGGGTGGCAAGCTCCGACAAATGGAGATCCAGTGTATCGTTTGTACAATCGTTATAATGGCGAACATTTTTATACATTGAACGCAAAAGAACGCGATAGTATCACGAAACAAGGATGGAAATATGAAGGAATCGGTTGGTACTCATATAAAGGCGCGAATGCTATCCCGGTCAGTCGTTTATATAGTAAACGGGTGAACTGGCATCATTACACATTAGATGAAAACGAGAAAAAAATCATTACAAAACAAGGTTGGGTCTATGAAGGCGTTGGTTGGTATGCGGTTGGAAATGGGCAGCAAAGTCAAGATGACTATAAATTATTAGGTGTGAAAAATTATAACCAGTATGCTTTAGGTGCACCAAGTGGCTGTGAAGGGGCTTCTTT
The DNA here is from genome assembly GCF_017316305.2 of Enterococcus sp. DIV1094. Taxonomy (NCBI): domain Bacteria; kingdom Bacillati; phylum Bacillota; class Bacilli; order Lactobacillales; family Enterococcaceae; genus Enterococcus; species Candidatus Enterococcus mangumiae. The sequence goes on along the minus strand of NZ_CP147250.1, from coordinate 2,878,320 downwards.
ATTACAAGCTCTTCAATACAAAGGAAAAATCACTAACTGGAGTTTGACTCAATTCTTGAACACGATTCCTAAATCACCAAATGGCAATCCGAACAGCGGCTTTGTCGGTAGTCCTTTTGTCGAAAATTCATGGACGTACTCTGCAATTTACCCTGCACCTTTGACGACATGGGGCAAAAAGTATGGAAATGTCCAAAATATTTCGGGCAGCTCCATGAATACGTTGTTAAATGAAGTCAAAAATGGAAATCCTGTTGTTGCTTGGGTCACGATCAATTTCCAACCGATTCGTTGGGGGAATTGGAATTTTGGTGTTGCAGCAAATAATAACCATGCGGTAACTCTTGATGGGTACAACAAAGGAAGTAATCAAGTCCACGTTTCAGATCCTATCAGTGGTTCTTATTGGATGAATCGAACGACATTTGAGAATATTTACAATGCACGTAAATATGCGGTAGTCGTTAGATAGAATCAGTAAAACTTAAAAACGTACGAAATAGGGTCCATAAAAAACGCTTTTTTCATAACCTGTAAAATCCCAGAATAACTTTGCTTATTTTGGATTTTACAGGTTATTTTTAGTATCTATTTTTAGCGAAAGCTTGAGCAGTGGCTTATAAAAAAAGCTCATTACGTTAATGTAAGTTAAACATAGGAAGAATAGATTTCGCCTCATCATCATATTTAGTATGATTTAGAAAGAAAAAAGAATGAGAAAGTGGGAATGGTGATGGGTAAACTAGTCAAAGGATTATTGGTAGTTGCACTTGTTTTAGGAATAGGGGCATTTTTTATCGAATCAAAAACAGAAGGATTTCAAGCATTAACGGATAATTTTTTATCTGATAAAGAAGTAAAAGAGTATTATGTTAAAACGAGTACTGGCGATAAAAAAGGAAATGATTATCTCTATACTTTTGATGGATACGATGAAGCCGGTAATCAGCAAACAGTGAAAAAAATGGTTGATCGCGAGTTACAACAAGATAAATACTTAAAAATCGATGCAAAAGGTCTTCAAGGAAAAGGTTGGAGTGAAATACCAGAAAATGAAGTGCCAGCGAAGGCATTGGAAAAACTCAACTCGTAATGTTTCAGTCGATAAATTTGATTTGACATTAATTACAAACTAATAGGATGAAAGCTCACTAAGATGTATTTAGTTCATACATGTCAGGGGGCTTTTTTTATATTTAAAAAGATGTCAGTTTAAGGTCTTGCTTCATTTCGACCGATTAGTATTTCTTTTTTGACAAACCAAACTAGACGTGGTAAAGTAGTTCTACTCAAAACGTAATTATTACGATTTGGATAATATAAAGTGAAATAAAGGAGCAGAATATTAGTGGCAAAAAAATCAAAAATTGCAAAAATGAATAAGCAAGTAGCTTTGATCAATAAATATAGCGAACAACGTCAAGAGTTAAAAGCAGCAAAAGATTATGAAGGGTTAGCTAAGTTACCAAAAGAGTCTAATCCTAATCGTTTGAAATTAAGAGACCTGACGGATGGCCGTCCTCGTGGCTATATGAGGAAGTTCGGGATGTCTCGAATCACGTTTAGAGAACTGGCTCATCAAGGATTGATCCCAGGAGTTAAAAAAGCAAGTTGGTAAAATAGGAGGAAAACAGTCATGGCAGTACCAGCAAGAAAAACATCCAAAGCAAAAAAACGTTTACGTCGAACACATCAACGTCTATCCAAACCAGAGATTTCTTTTGATGAGTTGTCCGGTGATTATCGCCGAAGTCATCATGTTTCGTTAAAGGGCTATTATAAAGGGCGAAAAGTTATCGAATAAACGATTAGTCATTCAAGGAGGTCTCAAGAGATGGAAATTATTTATCCGCCATTAGTCGAGCAAGGAATCAAGTATTATTTGGAAACAGAAAACGAGCCTACTGTAGACAAAGGTGAATTCTATCGAGCAATGGTCGATAAGAAATTGATCACAGAAACTGGACTTCCAACACAACATGCGATTGATCAAGGGTTTATCAAAGACTATTACGAAAAACAGGACCTGTCTTTTGATGAATTTCTATCGATCTATCCATTTTTCCAAGAATATGACTCTGGTTTGTTCAAATGTATTGACGGCTTCTGGGAGATTCCTGTAGACTTGAAAGCAGAATTGATCGAAATGCTTGAAACAGATCAACTAGAGTATGATGACGCACAGCAAATCAACATCTACTTGGAAGATCGCTGAGCATTAAGAGAAAAGAAAATCCAACAAAGGACAATCTAAATGAACAACTTTCGTAAAACAGGTATAAAACCTTGGGATATCATCATTATTTTTGTGTTGATCGTGGCTTCTTTAGTACCGACAATCGTATTTGCTTTGTCATTTGATAAAGAAGAAAGCGAAAATAGTGTCAAGTATGCGGTAGTCAAAATCGATGGCAATGAAGTTGACCGTTTTGATTTAGACGATATCAGCAGTAAGAAGGTGACCTATCACCCATCTGATACACAATATAACATTGTTGAAATCAATGAAGGTAAAATCAGAGTGAAAGAAGATAATAGCCCTGATCAAATCGCGGTAAGAACCGGTTGGATCTCAGAACCAGGACAAACCAGTATTTGTTTACCTCATCGACTAGTGATAACTATCGAACAAGAGGGGCAGTCGGATTATCATATCTATTAAGTAAAGAAAAACTACTATTGTCAGCTTGGATAAAGTTGGGGGTAGTAGTTTTTTGCGGTTTCACTCCAAGTGATGTGAGATGTCGCTGAAAAATAATTTGGAAGATATAAAGTATTTGATCTGTAAAAGAAAGAGTTGGGCTAGTTTTAATGTATCAAAGCATTGAAGTTTCGTTATACAAGTAGGATAAACTAATAAAAATTTAGCATTTTCTCCCCACACGTGTTAGTACGTGCTATAATATTTTTGTAAGGGAGTATAGTGCAAAAGCCGCTTACAGGAAAAGAAATGCTTAGGTTATTGAAGGAAAATGGTTGGATTGAGCGAAGGCAGGAAGGCTCTCACCACCACCTTTATAAGGATGATGTTAGAATTACTGTTCCTGTTCATGCCAATCAAGATCTCGGTCGAGGACTTGAGCAAAAAATTTTGAAAGATGCGGGATTGAAATAATCTCGCATTTGGCTAGCAGAAAGGGGGAACTGAAATGTTAAGCGAGCCTTTAGCGAAAACATATCCTGCTATTTTTAAACCAGAAGAAGATGGTGGTTACTTCATTGAATTTCCTGATATCCAGGGGGCTTACACAGGGATCAATGAAAATGATATCTCTTATGGAATCGCAATGGCAGAAGAGGTTTTAGGCATGGTTTTGGCGGATTATATCGAGCATGGAGATTCACTACCAAAGCCAACCCCGATCAATCAGATTTCTATAGAAACAGATTCCTTTACGACGTTGATACGTGTAGATGTTGCTAAATATTTAAAAGACACAGAATCGATCAAGAAAACATTAACGATCCCAAGATGGGCGGATACCTTAGGAAAACGTGCTGGTATAAATTTTTCGGTCTTGCTAACAGAATCGATTGCAAATAAAGCCGATGATATCCTCCATCCAAGAAAAAAATAATAGATAAGGCAAGAACCAAAATAAAGCATTATCTGTTTACCTCATCGACTAACGATAACTATCGAACAAGAGGGGCAGTCGGATGATCATATCTATTAAGTAAAGAAAAACTACTATTCTCAGCTTGGATAAAGTTGGGAATAGTAGTTTTCTTCATCGGATGAAAAAGCTTTCATAAGTCGCAAATATTTGTTACTTCCTCAAATCAAAGACAAAATACTTCTATTTTTCTATGCTAGAATATAGTTATTATTAGATAGTAGGGGGAGGCAAATGGTGGCAAACGAAAGACAAATCGAACGAACGATCCAAGAATACGTTCCAGGAAAACAGGTCACACTCGCACACATCATCCCGAATGCTGATCGTGAAGTATTTGTAAAGCTTGGATTGAGCGAGGCGAGTAATGCAATCGGTATTTTAACGATCACTCCAAGTGAAGCGTCGATCATCGGTGCAGATATCGCTAAAAAATCAGGAGATGTGTCGATCGGTTTCATGGATCGATTTAGTGGATCAGTTGTTTTTACTGGTGAGGTTTCTTCTGTTGAATATGCACTGCAACAAGTCATCCAAACAATGAATACGGTTCTAGGGTTTGATATCCCTGAGATCACAAAAACATAGGATATCCGCAATCACTGATTGTTGATTCGCGAGAAACGGCAGGTGAAAAAATGCGTCGGGTGATTTTTATTGGACAAACAGGTAGTGGTAAAACCACCTTGTCACAGTGGCTACAAAAGAAAGACATTTCTTATCATAAGACTCAACAAGTGTATTATCTGGATGATTCAATCGATACACCTGGCGAGTTCATGGAGAATCAGTTTTACTATAATGCGTTAGTCAGCGCTTCGATCGAGGCAGAGGTGGTTGCATTCGTTCAAGATATTACAAGCGCTCAAAATTATTTTCCTCCTTATTTTTCATCAAGATTCAACAAAGAAGTAATCGGTGTGATCTCAAAAGTTGACTTAGCAGATGAACAGACACGAGCAAAAGCCTGTGAATTGTTGCAATTAGCTGGTGCATCTAAGATTTTTGAAGTTTCTACCATAACAGGTTTTGGTTTAGACGAATTAGAGAAACACTTGTCTACGAAAGGATAGGTGGCAGAAATACGGTTTAAAATAAAGTGCTTCTGTTATCTATTGACCATGATTGTGAAGTAATGTATAATTGGAAATAATAAAAATATAAACACATGATGTTAAGGGAACAAGGTGAGAATCCTTGACAGACCCTTTTTACTGTATATGCAGACGACCCCTCATTTAGCCACTTACGGGAAGGCGAGGTAGTAGGATGAAGCAAAGTCAGGATACCTTACATGATGTGAAAGTGATTTTATTGGGAAAATCATTTTGCGATTCAAACCGATCAATAGACGGCTTGTTTGGTGAAGTGTTTTTTCGAAAACACTTCATTTTTTTTATTGAAAAAAAGACAGTCGGCCAACTGTCTTTCAGTGGATCAGCTCTTTCTTCTAAATGAAGCGGGAGTTGTTCCGGTCTCTTTTTTGAATAGTTTACAGAAATAACTTGGCTGAGTGTAGCCAATACGGTAGGCGATTTTTTGCACGCTCAAATTCGTTTGAAGCAGTAATTCTTTTGCTTGTTCGATCCGTTGTTTATTAAGGTAGTTAACGAAACTGATCCCTAATTCTTTTTTGAAAAGTCGGCTAAAATAATAGTGACTCAAATAAACATGGTTTGCTACTTCATCTAGTGTGATGTTGCGCGAGAGATTCTTGTTGATATATTTGATTGCTTTATTGATTTCTCCATGATCGGAGTTAGCTTCTTTATTCTTAGTTTTACCTGTTTTTTCTTTCGGTGTACTGAGATTGAATTTGATCCGATCTCTAGGATGGTCTTCTTCTTTTCCGTAATGTTCAGCGATCGTTTCAAAAAGTGAAGCGGCAGCCGTGATTTGTTTCTTATTCACGACACGTACTTTATTACGTGCATGCCTCAGTTCAGCATAGTCCTTCCAATTCGTGATCGATGGGTGGATGCGATCGATTTGATTTTCCTTGATATCAGCTACTTGTACTTGACCAAAAAGTGCAAAGCCATGTAGTTGTCGATCGTATATCAGAGGTAAGGAGATATCAGTCAAGCCAGCATGGCATTGATAGATATGTGGTTTTCCGGTTTTTGATGCTTCTAAACCGCCATAAGCATCACATTTTTGGCACAGATGTTTCAATTGTGGATTTGCGCGTATGGTTTGGCAAAAAGGAGAAAAATTAAACAAATTTGACGTTTCTTTACCGTGGATATCAACTAATACAGCGCCATAATCGACTGCTAATGCAAATTCTTCCATTATCTTGGTAAGTCTATCTAAATAAATTCCTTTTGGATGACCTTGAATCATGCAACAGCCCCCTTTCATCGCACTAATTCTAACAGAAAAACACTAGTTATTGTACAAAACATCACAAATAGTACGATTTTGACTATCAAATGACAAGATTTTAATAGATTGTTTCGCTTAAATTATTAAAATTTAAGCTTATTTGTCGTGTTTTCTTTTTTTATTCACAGCAAATTATTATTATTTTCTAAATTCATAAAAAAAAGATGGAACAATTATTTTCCATCTTTTTTTTATATGATGATATTGTAAGCGCTACTAAAATTAGGAGGTATGACAATGGGTCAAGAAGCTTTAGGCATGATTGAAACTCGAGGATTGATCGGTTCAATCGAAGCAGCAGATGCAATGGTGAAGGCAGCGAATGTAACGTTGATCGGCACTGAAAAAATCGGTTCAGGTTTAGTCACTGTAATGGTCAGAGGAGATGTAGGTGCGGTCAAAGCCGCAGTTGACGCTGGCGTTGCAGCAGCAGGGTCTGTTGGGGAAGTCGTTTCAAACTACGTGATTCCTCGTCCTCATTCTGAAGTTGAGAGAGTACTCCCAAATTTAACTGACTGAGGTGATCTGAATGGTTGATAATAATGCAGCAGTAGAAGAAATCTTAAAAAAGGTTTTGAATAAAATCGAATCAAATGAAACAAAGGAAAATACTTCGGGGGGAACAAACAAAATGATTGAAAAACATTGTGGCTTAACAGAATTTGTCGGTGCATCAGAATTTGGCGATACGATTGGTTTGGTGATTGCAAATGTTGATTCATCTTTATTGGATACGATGAAATTAGAGAAAAAATATCGTTCAATCGGTATTGTGGGTGCTCGTACAGGTGCTGGGCCACATATCTTGGCGGCTGACGAAGCAGTTAAAGCAACAAATACAGAAGTGATCTCAATCGAAATGCCTAGAGATACAAAAGGTGGCGCTGGTCATGGATCGATCATCATTTTCGGTGGCGATGATGTTTCAGATGTGAAGCGTGCGGTTGAAGTGACATTAAAAGAAGTAGATACTCGTACGTTTGGTGATGTTTACGCAAATGAAGCGGGCCATATCGAATGTCAATATACTGCTCGAGCGAGTTATGCGTGTAACAAAGTATTTGGTACTCCAGTGGGTAAATCATTTGGTTTGATCGTTGGCGCACCAGCGGCGATCGGTGTAGTAATGGCAGATACAGCAATGAAGGCAGCGAATATCGAAGTTGTTAGTTATGCAACACCACAAAATGGCCAAAACTTTTCAAATGAGGTAACGATGACATTTAGTGGCGATTCAGGAGCTGTACGTCAAGCGGTGATCTCTGCGCGTGAAATCGGTATCAAATTATTAGGTACATTGGGCAGCGAACCAACGAATGATCAGCCATCATATATTTAAATTGGAGAGTGAGTTAATAGATGAAATCGAAACGATTTGAAGAATTATCAAAAAGACCTGTAAACCAAGATGGATTTGTTGATGAGTGGATAGACGAAGGTCTGATCGCCATGCAAAGTCCCAATGATCCAAAGCCAAGCATCAAGATCGTTGCCGGTGAGGTCGTTGAATTAGATGGAAAAGCAAAAGAAGATTTTGATTTGATCGATGCGTATATCGCGCAGTATGGCATTGACATCACACGTGCAGAAGAAGTAATGCAGATGTCATCCAAAGAATTAGCGAATAAAATCGTTGATCCAAACATTTGCCGTGAAGAAATCATCCAATTGACGACTTCAGCAACACCAGCAAAAATCAATGAAGTTGTCGGCTACATGAATGTGGTTGAAATGATGATGGCCGTTCAAAAAATGCGTGCACGTCGTCGTCCAACAACACAATCTCACGTAACGAACTTACGTGATAACCCTGTTCAGATTGCTGCGGATGCCGCTGAAGGCGCTTTACGTGGATTTGATGAGCAGGAAACAACAGTCGCGGTTGCACGTTATGCACCGTTTAATGCAATCTCGATCATGATCGGTTCACAAGTGGGACGTCCAGGCGTATTGACACAGTGTTCATTGGAAGAAGCAACTGAGCTTGACCTTGGTATGAGAGGGTTCACTGCGTATGCTGAAACGATTTCGGTTTATGGTACAGAGAAAGTATTTACTGATGGCGATGATACACCTTGGTCAAAAGGGTTCCTTGCTTCATGTTATGCGTCTCGTGGCTTGAAAATGCGTTTCACTTCTGGGACAGGTTCAGAAGTACAAATGGGTTATGCAGAAGGCAAATCGATGTTGTATTTAGAAACTAGATGTATCTATCTAACAAAAGCAGCGGGTGTGCAAGGACTGCAAAATGGTTCGATCAGTTGTATCGGTATCCCAGGTGCGGTGCCTTCAGGAATCCGTGCGGTCTTAGCGGAAAACTTGATTGCGATGTTGCTTGACCTTGAAGTGGCTTCTGGAAATGACCAGACATTCTCTCACTCAGATATCCGTAGAACAGCTCGTTTATTGATGCAATTCTTACCAGGAACTGATTATATTTCTTCAGGATATTCTGCGACTCCAAACTATGACAATATGTTTGCGGGTTCAAACTTTGATGCGGATGATTTTGATGACTACAACATCTTACAGCGTGACCTACGTGTTGATGGTGGATTACGTCCAGTAGAAGAAGCAGAAGTGATCAAAGTTCGTAATAAAGCAGCAAAAGCGATGCAAGCGTTATTTGCAGAATTAGGGTTACCAACGATCACAGACGAAGAAGTAGAAGCAGCAACTTACGCTCGTGGTTCTGATGACATGCCTGCTCGTGACATGGTTCAAGATATCAAAGGAGCAGAAGAGTTGTTAGCGAGTGGGGCTACTGGGTTAGATCTAGTGAAAGCTTTATCTAAAACAGGTTTTGAAGATGTCGCTGTCAGCGTGTTGAATCTATTGAAACAGCGTGTTGCCGGAGACTTCTTACAAACTTCTTCTATCTTTGATAAAGATTGGAATGTCATCTCTGCTGTCAATGATAAAAATGACTATGCAGGACCAGGAACCGGGCATCGTCTAGATGGCTCAGAGTGGGAAAAAGTGAAAGCAATTCCTAACGCAATCAACCCGCAGGATATATAGGAGGAGTATGAAATGGCAGAAATCAACGAAAATTTATTAAGATCGATCATTCAAGAAGTCTTGACTGAAATGGATACAAATAAAACTGACCAAACAGTAGCATTCAAAAGTACACCGTCTACTGTTGCAGCGGCAGATAACAACTCTGAATCTTGGTTCCGTTCCATCGGTGTTGCTCAACCCGGCAATGCACCAGATGAAGTGGTTATCGCAGTTGGACCTGCATTTGCGGCATCTCAAACAACGAGTATCATTGGCTTGAGTCATAAAGATATCTTGAAGCAAATCATTGCAGGGATCGAAGAGGAAGGCTTAAAAGCTCGTGTAGTCAAAGTGTTCCGTTCTTCAGACGTGGCATTTGTTGCGGTTGAGGGAGACAAGCTTTCTGGTTCAGGTATTTGCGTGTCGATCCAATCAAAAGGAACAGCGATCATTCACCAAAAAGATTTACAACCATTGTCAAATCTTGAATTATTCCCACAAGCACCACTGATCACACTTGAAACGTATCGTGCGATCGGTAAAAATGCAGCGAAATATGCAAAAGGGGAATCACCAAATCCAGTTCCGATGATGAACGACCAAATGGCACGTCCAAAATACCAAGCACAATCTGCTTTACTTCACATCAAAGAAACAAAGCATGTTGTCATTGGGAAACCAGCAGAAGAAATTGCTGTAACATTATAACGAGGTGAAACAGATGAACGAACAGACATTAGAAAGCTTGGTAAGAAATATCTTACAAGATATGAACAATAAACCGACTGGAACAACCGAAGTTGCAAGTGGCACCCAAGCGACGACTGCTGACTATCCAATTGCTGTCAAACATCCAGAATGGGTAAAAACAAAAACAGGCAAAACATTAGAAGATATCACACTGGCCAATGTATTGAATGGCTCGTTGACACCCGAAGACTTGAAGATCACACCATCGATCTTAAAAGCACAAGGTGAGATTGCGCACAGTGCCGGACGTAAAACTATTTCTTCTAACTTTGATCGTGCCGCAGAATTGACAGCGGTTCCTGATGAGCGTGTTTTAGCAATGTACAATGCGTTACGCCCGTATCGCTCAAGCAAACAAGAATTGCTGGACATTGCGGATGAATTGGAAACAAAATACAATGCGAAAATCTCTGCTGCTTATTTCCGTGAAGCAAGTGAGCATTACGAAACACGTAAGAAGCTTAAAGGGGATAATTAAGAGATCTTCAGTTATCGGGAGGAATATGCATGAAACGTATTATAGGTATTGATATTGGAAATTCCTCAACGGAGATCGCACTTGCAGAGATCGATAAGAATGATCAAATTCAATTTCTACAATCGGCTATTACTGAAACAACGGGGATCAAAGGAACGAAGAAGAATCTCTTTGGGATCTATAAAGCAATCAATGAAGCTTGCGCAAAAAATGATCTGACCATCTCCGATATCGATTTGATCCGTATCAACGAAGCAACGCCTGTCATCGGTGACGTGGCGATGGAAATGATCACTGAAACGATCATCACCGAATCAACGATGATCGGTCATAATCCTAAAACGCCTGGTGGGCATGGTTTAGGCGTAGGGAAAACGATCAAATTATCAGAATTAGTCAAAAAAACATTCAGCGATGACGACTATGTCGTCGTCGTTGAAAAAGAAATCGAATTTGACCAAGCGGCGAAATGGATCAACCAGATCGTTGAAAATAATATTCGGGTCACAGGTGCGATCCTTCAAAGCGATGATGGGGTGTTAGTCAATAATCGCTTGACCCATAAAATCCCGATCATTGACGAAGTGGCGTACATTGAAAAAATCCCATTGGGTATGTTAGCTGCGGTTGAAGTAGCGCCAGCTGGTCAAGGGGTTGCTCAGTTATCGAATCCATATGGTATTGCGACTGTATTTGAACTTGATTCAGAAGCAACGAAAAGTATCGTTCCTATGGCTCGTGCGTTGATTGGCAACCGTTCTGCCGTCGTGATCAAGACACCACAAGGCGATGTGCAAGCACGTGTGATTCCAGCAGGCAGCATCGAGGTCACGGGAGGGAATCGTCGCAAGATCGTGGAAATCTCTGCTGGTGCAGAAGATATCATGACGGCGGTGAGTTCTTTTGCCGAGATCGACAATGTGACTGGTGAATCAGGTACAAACGTCGGTGGAATGTTGGAGAAAGTTCGGTTAACGATGGCGAATCTAACGGAACGTCCGCTCGCAGAGATTTTCATCCAAGACTTACTTGCGGTCGATACTTTTGTTCCAATCGAAGTCAAAGGCGGTGTTGCCGGTGAATTCTCAATGGAACAGGCAGTTGGTATCGCTTCAATGGTCAAATCGGATCATTTGCAAATGTCGAAAATCGCACAGTCGATTGAAGAAGATTTGAAAACACCGGTTGAGATTGGCGGTGCGGAAGCAGAGGCGGCGATTCTAGGGGCTTTGACGACGCCGGGTACAAGCACACCTTTAGCGATTTTAGATTTAGGTGCTGGTTCTACCGATGCGTCGATCATTGGGGATCAAACCGTTTCTGCTACTCATTTAGCTGGTGCGGGAGATATGGTGACATTATTGATCAAGTCGGAGTTAGGGATTGATGATATTTATTTAGCCGAAGATGTCAAAAAATATCCTTTGGCAAAAGTAGAGAATATTTTCTATATCCGTCATGAAGATGGCAGTGTGCAATTCTTTGAGGAACCTTTAGATCCTCACTTATTTGCAAAAGTTGTCGTTGTCAAACCAGAAGGCCTCATTCCGATTCCGCTAGATATTTCAATCGAAAAAATCAAATTAGTTAGACAGACAGCGAAAAAGAGAGTGTTTGTCACAAACACGATCCGAGCATTGAAACGTGTCAGCCCGACTGGCAATATCCGTGACATTCCATTTGTTGTGATCGTCGGAGGTTCGGCGCTTGATTTTGAGATTCCTCAAATCGTGACAGATGCGTTATCTCACTATGGGTTAGTTGCTGGGCAAGGGAATGTGCGTGCATGTGAAGGTCCTAGAAATGCCGTCGCTACTGGCTTGATCCTTTCACATCTGAGGGGGAATGAACATGGATAGACCTTCGATCATCATCTACGTAGATGGAATCGACGAAGCAATCTTGACCTCATTACTCTATGGGATAGAAGAAGAGAGCATTCCGTATAAGTTAGAAGCAAAAGCGTTCAATAATGCAGCCCAAGCGGCATACGAAGCGGCTTTAGCTTCTCCATTACAAGTAGGGATCGGCGGAAGCAAGGATACACTTTGCTTACACCATAAAAGCTTGAAAAGAGAAGCACCTTATCAAGTATTGCAACATGTTTCAATCGTCCCTTCCACGATTTTGAGAAACTTAGGAAGCAATGCTGCACGGATCGTCAAAAGCATTCCGTTAAAATCACTGGAATTATTGGAGGTGAATCAATGAACCAAGCAATTGGATTGATCGAATCAACAGGATTAGCCAGTGCTATCAACCTTTCTGATATCATGGTGAAATCCGCAAATATTGAACTTTTGAGTATAGAAAAGACTAAAGGATTTGGCTGGATGACCGTTATGGTCCAAGGCGATGTTGGTGCTGTAAAAGCAGCAATCGATGCCGCAAAATCCGCCGCGATCTCGATGGATGCCTACGTCTCTTCTCTGGTTATTCCAAGACCAGGAGACAATATTCTTCATGTCTTCTCTTCAAAAGAAGAGAAAGCTGAACCAAAGCAAGAAGAAGCGCCTGTCGCTAAGGTTGAGGAAACAGCAACGAAGCAAGAATCCTCAGCTGAAAAAGCTGTAGAGCCGAAGAGTGAAGAAGTGCCAGTTATCAAAGAAGATAAAACGACACTTCCTACAAGTCCTGTCGATACAGTGTCTGACAAAGCTAAAACCCCAAAAGATCCACCAAAAAAAGGAAACAAAACTGGGGCAAAGAAAAATAAAAAAAACTAGGAGGAACACATAAATGAATGATGCATTAGGAATGATCGAAACAAAAGGTTTAGTAGGAGCTGTTGAAGCAGCTGACGCAATGGTCAAAGCAGCAAACGTACAATTGATCGGAACTGAAAAAATCGGTTCTGGTTTAGTAACGATCATGGTGCGCGGAGATGTTGGCGCAGTCAAAGCAGCGACAGATGCTGGTTCTGCTGCGGCTGAACGTGTAGGGGAAGTGGTTTCTGTACACGTGATCCCACGCCCACATCATGATGTGAATAAACTATTAGCTGGTCAAGACAATGCTTGATTTTTCAAAAGCTGAGTTGAAAGAAATCGTCCGGAAAGTGATCGCAGATCTTGATCAAACCTTTCCGATCGGGATCTCAAATCGTCATATCCATCTGACACCAGCTCACTTTGAACAGCTTTTTCCTGGACAAAACATTGAGCGATTACGTGAGTTGAAACAACCTGGGGAGTTTGCAGCAAAGCAAACGGTGACGTTGATCGGTCCAAAGGGAAAGATCGAACGAGTAAGAATCCTTGGTCCGTTTCGCAATCGTTCACAAGTGGAAGTTTCAAAAACCGATGCGCGTCTGTTAGGAATCAATCCACCAATCAAGCTTTCTGGTGATCTTGACGAAGCAGTTGAAATCACTTTGATGACTGAAGCTGCTACGATCACGATTCCAGCTGCCATCATTGCACAACGACATATCCATTTGAATCTTAAGGATATGAAACGTTTGGATCTGGCTAAAGATGAGTTGGTGTCAGTCGAAATTTTATCTGGTGAACGAGCAACTGTCTATCATGAGGTTGCCTTACGTCCACATGAAAAATTTATTATGGAAATGCACATCGACACAGATGAAGCGAACGCAGCCAATGTGACTACTGAAACTAGAGCAAGGATCATTCGTTGATCAGAAGGAGCAAGAGATGCAAGGAATTGAGAAAGCGAACCAGTTATTAGAATCTTTCGAAAAAATCGTCCATTCTTTTGTACCAACTGATCATACAGCGGCTGATGGCTATAAAGTAGGCGTCGATCTGGGAACAGCTTCAATCGTATTAGTTGTTTTAGATGCCAACAACCAACCGTTATTCGGGGCTTTCAAAGAAGCGAAGGTGATTCGAGACGGTTTGGTGGTTGATTATCAAAAAGCGGTGAAAATCGTCGAAGCTTTGCGGGAAGAAGCGGAGGCTGCTTTAGGGTTTGAACTGAAAGCAGCTTCCGGGGCTATCCCCCCAGGAACGATCGGTAACAACAAAAAAGTAGTAGCAAACGTCATTGAAAGTGCGGGGATGGAAATCGATCAGTTAGTGGATGAGCCGTCAGCGGCTGCCTTGACACTTGATATTTCAGACGGTGCAGTCATTGATATCGGGGGCGGAACGACGGGCATCAGCATCTTAAAGAATGGCGAAGTTGCATTCGTTGATGATGAACCCACTGGCGGAACGCATATGACGCTAGTGATCGCAGGGTATCACGGAGTGGACACAGATGAAGCGGAGAAAATCAAGAGAAATCCCAAAAATGAAGCGGAGAATTTTACGATTTGTCGTCCAGTGATTCAAAAAATGGCGACGATCGCAAAAAATATGTTGGATGCACATCCAATCGAGCCGATTTTTGTTGTCGGCGGGGCTGCTTATTTTACACAGTTCGAAGAAGAAATGAGTAGTGTCATTGGCAAGGAAGTATTGAAACCCATTCATCCGCAATTCGTTACACCGATCGGCATAGCGATGGCTTCTGAAGTCATCGTGGAATAGGAGTTTCGTATGGAAGAAATTATTCAAAAAGTGGTTGATTGGCTCATCAAAAGAGAAAAAAGTACAGTGATCGTATCAGCTGATGCGGTCGATACCGATTCGATCAAACCTTTTCTGTCGAATAAATTTGTCTATGTCAAAAATTGCGACTGTTTCTTTTTAACGAATTTCGCAAGAAAAAATGAGAGTGATCCATTTGTACGATGGCTATTTCGTAGCTTGGACTACGGTTGCGAGCTTAGATTTCAATGCTCTTTTTCGGATCTGACTTTGATACCTGAAGAAATCTTCCACTATAATGTCGAAGTTTATACAGCTACTGAAAAACCATGTTATGCCTTTTCGAATCGGTATATCACTTATAAGCAAGTGGCTGTTCTGCCGAATCATGCAGTGTTGATTCTTTCAATGAAACAAAACTTTACATTATTGGCACAAGAAATCATTCAGGAAAAACAGATAACTGTTTGTAAAAGGAGCGGATCTCAATGTTAATGGGAAAAATAATCGGTAGCGTTGTGTCTACTCAAAAAGATTCCTCTCTTGTAGGCAAAAAACTAATGATCGTTCAACCGATCAATGCGCAAAAAGAGGCAGTACGTTTTCAACAAGTAGCAGCTGATACTGTAGGTGCTGGCATTGGTGATTATGTTCTGTTGAATAGCGGCAGTTCAGCGAGACATTTATTCTCGGAACCATCAGAAGCGGTCGATTGTGCGATTGTTGGGATCATCGATACATTTGACATGTAAGGGAGTGAAAAGAATGCCGATCTATACAAAAACTGGTGATAAAGGAATGACCAGTCTTTTTGATGGGACACGAGTCAAAAAAGCGAGTTTAAGAGTTGAAGTTTATGGAACTTTTGATGAATGCTGTGCGCAGATCAGTTTGGCACAAAAAATGTTGAAAAACCAGGAAAGCCAACTTGCGCTAGACTGGATCCAAAATAAACTTTTTCAGATGAATGCAGAATTAGCAACAGCGACGAAAACTGATAAATTGGTCAACAAAAGCGATCTGATCTCTATGGAGGATATCCGACAATTGGAAATTTGGATCGATAAAAAAACGGCGAAGTTACCACCGATCCATGAATTTATCTTACCGGGGAAAAGTTTAGCTGGGGCGCAACTTCATGTGGCTCGAACCGTTTGTCGTCGAGGCGAACGTGTACTTGATCGTTTCATGGAAAACGAAGAAGTCCGTGCAGAGCTTAGCAAGTTTGCTAATCGTTTGTCGGATTGCTTGTATTCTTTTGCCCGTGAGGCAGATCATGAACAGGAACAAGAAGCGCTGATCACTAAAATCATTCATCGTTATCAAGAACGTGTGCAACAGCCAAAAGTCAAACCTGACTTTGAAGAGATCGTGCACGCTTGTATCGATCATGCGAATTGTTTGAGCGTACCTGTTTCTATTGCAATCGTTGATAAAAACGGGGCTTTGAAACAATTCTATCGAATGGACGATGCACTGATCGTTAGTGAAAGCATGGCGATCAAAAAAGCCTATACAGCTGTTTCGATGAAAGCTGATACGCATGAACTAACAGAGTTGGTACAACCAAGCCAGCCGCTTTTTCAACTAGAAACCTTAAGTGATGGAAAACTTGTGACATTCGGAGGAGGCTTCCTTCTTAAAGATGGACAAGGGAACATCATTGGTGGTGTCGGCGTGAGCGGTGGTCGTCCAGATCAAGATATGGCGATTGCAACAAAAGGAATCAAAAAGTTTAAGGAGCGAGCATGATGGGCGAAGAACAATTAAAAGAACAAATCATGAAAGTGATTCAAGGAATCCTTTTAGAAGAACCAACTACCGCAACTGCTTCGACTTCTTCTGTCGGGATCTTTCCAACAGTTGACACAGCGGTTGCAGCTGCAAAAACAGCACAAGAACGTTTGGATGACTTGTCATTGGAACAACGAAAAGCAATTATTGCTGCGATTCGTACAGGGATGACGCCACATATCGAAACAATTGCTCGTGAGACGGTTGAAGAAACCAAAATGGGAAGATATGAAGATAAGATCCAAAAATTAACGCTTGCGATCAATAAGACACCTGGCGTGGAAGATCTTGTAACTGAAGCGGTCACTGGTGATAATGGAATGACACTTTATGAGTTATCTCCATATGGGGTGATTGGTGCGGTGACGCCAAGTACCAATCCAGCTGAAACATTGATCTGTAATGCAATCGGGATGATTGCAGCAGGAAATGCGATTTATTTCAGTGTCCATCCAGGGGCAAAGCGCATTTCTGGTTGGGTTGTTTCAAAATTGAATGAATTGATCTATCAAAGTTGTGGCATCCATAACTTGGTGGTAACGATTGAAAAACCTTCGATCGAAGCAGCGCAAGAGCTGATGAGTCATCCAGACATCTCATTGTTAGTGATCACTGGTGGACCTGGTGTTGTGCGCCAAGCAATGAAGAGTGGTAAGAAGACGATTGCAGCGGGGGAAGGCAATCCGCCCTCACTTGTCGATGAAACCGCAGACCTTGATAAAGCAGCGGCGGATATTGTTTTGGGCGCATCTTTTGATAACAACATCTTGTGTACAGCAGAGAAAAGTGTTGTTGCTGTCGAACAAGTGGTTGATTACTTGATTTTACAAATGGAAAAACAAGGGGCTTATTACGTAGGGGATGAACAAATCATCCAACGATTGATCGATAAGATGATTGCGGAAAATGGGGCACCTAATCGACAGTTTGTTGGGAAAAATGCGAGTGAGCTTTTAGCTGCTGTCGGTGTAAATGTATCAGCGGACATTCGCGTGATCATTATGAAAACAGATAAAAATCATCCGTTTGTTGTCAAAGAAATGTTGATGCCGATCTTGCCGATTGTGACAGTGAAAGATTTTGATGAAGCCTTACCGACGGCTTTAGGAATCGAAAACAAGTGTCATCACACGGCAACGATGCATTCGCAAAATATTCAACGATTGAACCTTGCAGCGAAGAAATTCCAAACATCGATCTTTGTAAAAAATGGTTCTTCTTTTGCAGGATTAGGGTTTGGTGGAGAAGGTCCAACCACATTCACGATTGCAACACCAACCGGCGAATGTACGACGACTGCTAGAAATTTTGCTAGAAAACGTCGTTGTGTGTTAACGGACGGATTTTCGATTCGTTAGGAGGAAACAGTTTGAATAATTGGTCAATGAAAACAAAGGTTGCTGTAACAACGAACATCGTAGAAAGGTTCGAACATTTTGCAAATGAAACCGTTCTATTCGTTTTTGATCCTTTTTTGAAAAGTAATCAAAAAGTACTTGAAATGATTGCTTATTTAGAACAGAAAAATCGTGTGATCACATTTACCGAGATCGTTCCTGATCCACCAATTGAAAAAGTAGTGAAAGGGATGCAAATTGCTATGCAGGCTGAACCGACTGTCGTGATCGCAATCGGTGGTGGGTCTGCATTAGATACTGCTAAAGGAATCATTTATTTCTATCAGAAGGTAGCAAAGCAAGCAATCAGTTATTTTGTGGCGATCCCAACAACTAGTGGGACTGGCTCTGAGGTGACTAGTGCAGCTGTGATCACCGATACAGCAAATAAAATCAAATATCCGATATTTGATGAGCAGCTGGTTCCTGATGAAGCCATCTTGTCAATTGACTTTGTGCTGACAAGTCCGCCTTCGATCACTGCTTATAGTGGATTGGACGTTCTGACACATGCATTAGAAGCTTTGGTAGCGAAAGGGCGAACCAATTATTCTTCTGCGCTTGCAGAAAAAGCAATCGGTCTTGTCTTTTCGAATCTAGTCGAGTGTGTAAAAAATGGGCAAAATGAAGAAGCTCGCGTGCAAATGCATGAAGCAGCTACTCTAGCTGGTGTCGCTTTTGACAATGCTGGCTTAGGTGTTTGCCATGCTTTAGCTCATCAAGTTGGCGCGCTTTTCAAAGTTCCGCATGGTTTGGCAAATGCGATGTTGTTGCCGCATGTCATTTTAGCAAATGCCAAAGATTGGACAGCAAAAGCTTTATACGCAGACGTGTCACGAAAACTTAAATTGTGTACGAACGGTCTCTCAGACGAAGTGGCCGTGATCAAATTAGTGGATGCAATCAAACGATTGAGTAAAGAATCTGGAGTCCCAACAACTTTAGCTGAATGGAAAGTTGAGGAGTCAAGCGCTCATCGAGTAGCCGATCAAGTCGCTGCCAATGCTGCCAATGATTTTACTTTCCAATCGAATCCGATTGCTTTCAATCATGCACAATTAAAAGAAATCTATCAAAAAATCGTTTAAAAGGGGAGCATAAAATGGATAATACAGTATTGGGTGAATTTATTGGAACGTTAGTCTTAACACTTTTCGGTTGTGGTGTTGGTTGTAGTATCAACCTAAAGAAAACCTTAGCAAAAGCAGTTGGAGCTAACTGGGTATTAGTTGCATTTGGTTGGGGCGTTGCCGTAATGTTAGGGATCTATTCGGCTGGCTATTTTGGTTCGCCAGGGCATTTGAATCCTGCGGTTTCGATTGCTTTTGCAATTGGCGGGCTTTTTGAGTGGAATATGGTCGTGCCATTTGTCTTAGCCCAGTTTGCAGGCGCATTCTTAGGTGCGTTGATTGCCGCTATTTCGTTTATGGCGCATTTCAAAGAAACTGGTGCTGATGAAGGGAACTCGGTAGGTATCTTTGCCACAGGTCCAGCCATCGATGCACCAATTGCGAATGTGATCAGTGAGATCATTGCAACATTTGCATTTATCTTCACCTTATTGTTACTTCCAGCAGGAGACTTCCCAGGAGGATTCCAACCGGTTGTCGCATTATTCTTGTTAGTCGGTATCTCATTCTCATTTGGTTCAACAACAGGGTATGCTATCAACCCAGCTCGTGACCTTGGTCCGCGCTTGATGTATACATTGATGCCTTTGCCAAATAAAAACACTGACTACAACTGGAAGTACGCATGGGTGCCATTAGTAGGTCCAATCGTTGGCGCAACGATTGCTGTGCTTTTAGTAAATATTCTGTAAAAGATTAGATTGAGGGGTAAAGCATTGAAAGAATTAATTATTGCGATCAATTCAGGAAGTTCTTCCTTGAAATTTCAAGTGTATGAGTTTCCTGAAGAAAAAATGATCGCCAAAGGATTGTTTGAACGAATCGGACTGGCGACATCAATGGATTTGACGTATTCGTTAGACGAAGCTAAAAACAGACGCTCTGTTGAAGGAGAAACGCATGAAGATGCAGTCAAGTTCTTATTAGAATTTCTATTGGAACAAAAAATCGTTGCTGATCTATCAGAAATCACTGGGGTTGGCCATCGTGTCGCTCATGGTGGAGAATTCTTTAAAGGCTCATGCTTAGTGGATGACGAAGCGTTAGAAAAAATCAAATCGCTCGCTCATTTAGCTCCGTTGCATAATCCAATCAACATCATGGGAATCGAAGCTTTCAAAAATAATCTGCCAGCTTGTCCGCAAGTGGCGGTGTTTGATACGTCATTCCACCAGACGATGCCAGAAGAAAACTTTCTGTATCCAATTCCTTATCATTTGTATGAAGAAGAAGGGATTCGCCGTTTTGGTTTCCATGGCACAAGTCATCAATATGTGGCGGCTGAAGCTGCCAAGTCTTTAGGGAAAAATGTGGAGGACTTAAAAATCATTTCTTGTCACTTAGGAAATGGTGGGAGCATTTGTGCAATCAAAAATGGACGATCCGTCATCACGAGTATGGGATTCACTCCTTTAGCAGGGATCATGATGGGCACTCGCTGTGGCGATATCGACCCTTCGATCGTGACGTATCTAGGTAGAGAAAAACAGATGAGTTTTGCAGAAATCGAGCAAATGATGAACCAAGAATCTGGTTTCAAAGGGGTTTCTGGTATCAGCAGTGATGCTCGTGATATTGAGGAAGCATTTGAACAAGGAAATCCAAAAGCGATTTTAGCGATGAACATGTTTTGTGGTCGAGTAAAACAAACGATCGGTTCGTATGCTGCTGAGTTGGGTGGACTTGATGTGTTGATCTTCACTGCAGGGATCGGAGAAAACTCACCAATCATTCGCCAACTAGCTTGCGAAGGCTTGTCATTCTTTGGCGTAACAGTTGATGAACAAAGAAACAATTCAAGACAATCAATGATCAGTCAAGAAGACGGACAGGTTGCTGTCATGGTCGTACCAACGAATGAAGAGCGAATGATCGTACGTGAGACAAATCAACTGATTGCGAATTAAGACAGCAAATAATCAACCTCCTTATGAAAAGCTGGAATCGCATTCTGAGAGACTTTAAAAAGTTTTTTTGAATGTTTTTCAAAACGATCATCAGTTGTCTGATTTCATCCATTATATCTATAACTGTTAAAAGTTTTTTTGGTGATCAAAAGAAGATGTATGATGTAGAATCAATCGAAGTGTAAAAGCTTAGGTTGGTTCTTTTTTTATTGGAGTGAAGAGAGGGGACATTAAAATAAACCATACCAACTGAAAATAGAGTAGACGATTTCAGCTGGAACGGTTTATTCCTTAGAGCGAGGCGACTATATTGAAGTAGCCACATAAGCATGAGTGTAATTAATTTATAGATCTATCAATCGATGCTTGATTTCAAAGATTATTGTAATTTGAAAAAGAGTCGATTGGTAAAATCATTGAATTCGATCAGTGTGTCATCTCCGATTGGAACGAGTAATGCAACTTTTCCTTTATCTGATCCACCTTCGTATAGATCTTTACTGCCAAATTCTTCGTTACCTAAGTAACTATACTCGTCTTGATTGACCTCTTCACCGGAAGAACTAATTGGTACAAATAAGGAAAGCCCGCGGTATGGATAATCTTGACTCCCTTTATTGACGGTCATTTCCACATCGAACATCACCCATTCTTTTCCTTCTGGGGCTGGTTCATTGAATTCGTTGAGGCTGACCATATGATTAAACGCCTCTTCGCCACGAATCACGTTACTAACCGTTATTGTAAGATTAGCTTCAATGTCTTCATAGTCATCATCATAATATACCGTATCGAAAGTAATCGGTGTGCCTAGTGGAACAGGATTTGAACGTTTTCCAAAAGCGGAATCGCCTGATAGATTATCCGAGTCGCTTAATTCGGTCGAGTTATCTGTGATATCAACAAGTGATGAATCATCTGTTTCGGATGTTTGTGTTTCTGTGCTGTCTGAGCGAGTAGAAGAGGTTGCTGTTTTGCTTTTATCGTATGGTTTCAAAACGAGTTTTTCATCTGTTTCACTACCTTCGACGGGTGTTAGAATAATATTTTTATCTTCTTTAGATACTGTATATTTGGCAGTACCTTCGTCATTTTCCCAAGTCATGGTATTGCCTTCTAAACTGTATTCGATCTTAAATTCAAATTCTTCGATCATGGATTTTGCTAATTCTTCGCCAAATGCTTCCCATTCATTCGTAGCTGTCGATTGATAGGAAGAAGGATCGATACGAAACGAGATAACATGATTTGAAAAAGAAGCAATCACGTTTACTTCCTCCATATCCTCGATCAACCAATCATTTTCTTTTAAATCATCAACACTGATTTGCCTTCCACAGGCAGTTAGAAATAGCAGAACGAATAACATAATGGAACGACTAACGATTTTTTTCATTTTCTTCCCCCAAAAATTTATTTTTACTACTATGTAAATATGTAGTAGTTACTAAAGGATGAATCACTAATATGATGTGAAAGCCTATTCATTTCTGGAAATATTTTTTATTATATCTTCTTTGGTTTATCATCGAAAACACATTAATATTATATCTTTGTATAATGAATAATACAAGACTATGTTCGAATATATTTGTTTTTTTAAGATAGAACGAAAGAACCGATTGGAAATAGTTCGAAACACCATTTATAACAAAGAGGAAAGGAGAAGGGCAGATGTGAATAATTGCAATTCTTGTTTTATTTGTTTGTTAAAAAATAACAAAAATATGTAAAGTGTTTCGTTTTTTTATGGTATAATCAATATCTAAATACTTGATACTAAGCCGTATCTGACATGTAGGAGAATGGAAATGAGAGAAACTGACATAAAAAGTGAACTGTTGTCTATCGGAGAATTGGCGAAAATCACCGGTGTCAACATTAAGTCATTAAGATATTATGAGCAGATTGGGGTCCTGTTGCCCGTGTATGTCAATCCAAGCTCGGGTTACCGCTACTATTCATTAGCTCAAGTGAGTGCAGTTGAACTGATTCAAGCATGTGTAGAGATCGGTATACCGTTAAAAGAGCTGCACCGATTTGGCGATTCCAAAAGTTCAATCGACTATCTTTCTTTTTTGACCTATAGTGAAGAACTAATGAAGCAAAAAATCGATGCGCTTCAGCAAAACTTAAAAGGCATGCAAGCGTTGAAAGAGGAGGTCGAACTCCTTAAAAAATATCGACATTCAAAAAATCAACATATCCGGAAGATGAATGAGAAATATCTGTATGTTTTTCCTTATCAGCCCACTGATAATAAAAAGACGCTTTATACAGAAGCGGCAAAATTATTTGAGCGTTCGCTTGAAGGTGGCTATGAACCTTTATATGATTTTGGTTTTCTCTATGAGTTTACAGACGAAAATATTCAACAATATATGTTTTTAGAGATCATGCCTACAACAAATATCTGTGAAAATATCAAAGTTTTACCAAGTGGGCAGTATGCCTGCCGTTTTACACCTAAAAACTATGGTGAAAATCTTCCAGAATTGTTTCCCGAAATATTTAGTAAAAAAGGAAAGGTTCTTGCGATCGAAGCAGAAGCGGCAACGGGAACATTAGAAGAAATCATCTATGAAGCCAGAGTTTTTATTGACTGAGGACTGACTCATATAGAATTTAAAGTCAATGAAGAAAATAAGTAATGGTGGGTAGAAAAACATAATGAATATTGAAAAAAGAGCCAGTAGATCCGGCTCTTTTTTAATGATCGAAGCTTTTATTTTTCTTGATTTGATCGACGTTTTTTTTCGAGTATAGTCAATCCACCAACGATGATCAGAACAACAAAATAAGTTGTCCAGCTGATCAAATTGAAAACTAACAAGACTAATCCGACGATCAAACATAATAATAGCGTCCAAACGGTTAAATTTTTTTCCATAAAAGGGAGAAAACAAGTAAGAAAATCATTGATGATCCATTTTGCTTTCTACACTAAACCTCCTTGCGCTAAATTTCATACTTAGTAACAATGTTTCTATAAAAATAAATTTTAGCATAACTTGCTTCAATACTGCTAGTCTTAGATCATCATTGAAAGGATCATGTATGTTGAGCGCCGTGTGAGGACTTATAAGATAAGAGTCGAAGAGGGGATACATATAATTAAAGACACCTACTTTGACCTTCAAGTAGGTGTCTTTATTGTGAACTAGAGTTGCAATCGTCCATTCGGGGTTTCACTCCTATGCGGATTTTTTAAGTTCTTGCACTGCTTGTTCGATCGTTACACCAGTAGCTACGCGATTGCTATCCTCTTTGTCAAAAACGACGAAAAGATTTAAATCGGTGTTAAGAGTGACACGATATTGTAGTTCTTTGTTATAGAATGTCATAGTCATTCTCCTTTCTGTTGTTCTTATGAAAGGCAACGATACGTTGATAACGAAATTCCATAGTTATTATAGCACAGATGGATGAATAGAAGCAACTGTATCTTTATTAAATAATAATTATTATTATATGGAGCGGGGGATAGACTGCATGCTGTTTTCTATTCTAAAAAAAGTATATAAAAAGCCGTATAAAAAATAGGGGGAACCCCATTTTTTATACGGTATAAACTAAGTTTTTTAAAAACATTTTTCGCAAGGAGTCAATCCACGTGCCAACGCTTCGCTCATTGTTGCTGGATAATAAGTGCCGTTACCACATTTATGGGTGTGGTATTTCTTTCCAGTGCTTGTGACAAGGACTTGTCCTTCATTCGCTTGGGCTTGTTGTGCCTCAGCAGCAGCTGCTTGTTCTTGTGCCACTCGTTGTGCTTCAGCGGCAGCAGCTTGTTCTTGCGCCACTCGTTGTGCTTCGGCTTGTTCAGCAGCTACACGTGCTTCTTCAGCAATCCGGGCTTGCTCAGCTTCTTGTGCAATTCTTTCTGCTTCTAATCGCGCTTGTTCTTCTTGTGCTTTTCGTTCAGCTTCTTGCTTTGCCTGTTCTTCTTGCGCTTTCTTTTCAGCTTCTTGTCTTGCCTGTTCTTCTTGTGCTTTCTTTTCAGCTTCTTGTTTTGCTTTTTCTTCTTGCGCTTTTTTCTCGGCTGCTAGCCTTTCTTCTTCTTTCTTTTTTTCCTCTGCTTTTTTCTGTTCAGCAGCTTCTTCTTCATCGCTCGGTTGCGAACTTGTTTCTGTTGTAGCAGTGTCCGCTTTGGAAGTCTGTTCGGTTCCAGATCCACAAGCACTGCTGATCAATACAAAACCGAATAAGGCACTCAGTAAAATCAAATGACGCTGCCAATTCTTTTTGCTCTTTTTGTTTGATAGACTAGGTAATAGTACACCAATCATCAAACTCATAAACCCTAACAATAACATCAATAAATCCATTTTTTCCTCCTGTTTCTAAACCGATCACTTTCATACAAAGCTCCCCCAAATAAAAGTGAATGGTCGATTTACGGTAACTGACCGTATTCTCTATGTCGGATTCGAACCGACAAACCCAGTTAGAGAGTGACATTTCAATAGAAGAAAGACGAAAAGAAGTAGTGTGCGTAATGTTATAATTATATAAACTAAAGATAACAAACAATAATTATTTTATCATTACAAAAACAAAAATAATAGACAGATTTTCTGGTATCATCCATTTTAATATTTGTTTTATTAATGTAAAAAATGTTATATTTAAATAAGAAAAGTATTGTTTTGATATCATAATCGTTCTAATATAGAAAATATCTCATTTTTAAGTTAACAAGGGTTGTTGCGGTGAGAGAAAGAAGATGGGAGGAATGAAAATGAATGTTTTATTTATCAATGCAAGTCCTAATAAAAACGGCATGACTGCTAAATGGGGAGAAAAAATCTTAGCTGATATCAATTATTCGGTCTTGCATTTAGCTGATTACCGAATCAACCAATTAGGACAAGTAACAGGAATAGACGAATTTCAATTAGTGATGGATGTAGTAGCGAAAGCGGATGTCTTGATCATTGGGACACCAATTTATTGGTGGGATGTGACGGGTTTATTAAAAACATTTATCGATCGTTGGACGGATTTGTTTCAAACTGGCTTGGATACCGCAGAAGCACCGTTATATCAGAAACCTATTTTTTGGTTTGTACAAGGGGCTGCTCCAGAAGAAGCCATTGATGGAATCAAACAAATGTTAATGAATATCAGTGAGCGATTCCTAATGAAAAATCAGGGAATCATCTATCAGAAAAAAGACATTCCTTTGTTCAATGAAAAAATCAAAAAGTTACATTAGATTGGTAGATGTAAATGTTGCGAGGGTTTATAGTTGTGTTTTCTGAATCACCATGCTATAGTAAGTAAGTAATCTATTTTGAAACGTAATTTGAGCTATAACTTAATCATTATAAGACTCCTTTTGCCTATCAAATATTTATTGCACTATAAACGTACGTTGATACGTATCAGGAGGAAATATATATGAATAACGGTACAGTAAAATGGTTTAACGCAGACAAAGGTTTTGGATTTATCACTGGTGAAGATGGAAATGACGTATTCGCTCATTTTTCAGCTATCCAAGGTGAAGGTTTCAAAACATTAGACGAAGGTCAAGCTGTGACTTTTGATGTTGAAGATGGACAACGTGGCCCTCAAGCAATCAACATCGTTAAAGCATAATCAAACATTTATGTTTAACTGTTCTTTCATTGAAAGGACAGTTTTTTTATAATCATTTTTAAAGGAGTGATGAGCTTGAATTTGAATTTTAGAAGTATCGATCCAGAAGATTATTCTACTTGTTCCGAAATTTTAGTTGCTGCGTATGGTGGAGCCCCTTGGTTCAATCAATGGACAAAGGAAGAAGCCTTGCTTAGGATCCGGGCGACGATGAGTGGCATCAATGCGAGAGGGTACATAGTCGAAAAAGATGAACAGATCATCGCAATGTGTTTAGGTAGAATTGATTATTATTACGATAATTGGAAACAATTTTGTATTGATGAATTCAATGTTGCCGCACAGCTCCAAAAGCAAGGTGTTGGTAAAAAATTAATGAAATTCACTGCGAATATTTTGGAAGAAGAAGGAATAAATAATCTATTTCTGATTACTGGAGGAAAACAAGCAGCTGAATTTTACAAAAAAACTGGATTTGTAAAATCTGATGATGGGACAATGATGGAGTACGTAATAGAGAATTGATTAAAAAAGCTCTCGATCCTTAGATCGAGAGCTTTTTGCTATAGTTTGATCGATAACGCTTTTTTACAAGACGATTCCTTTTTGTTCAAGATTCGCCACGCATTCTGCTAAATAGATTTGATCATGCTCGGGGTAGAGTGGAGAGGTCCATTCTACAGGTGATAAAGATGTATAAGGTTCACAAATTTTCCCGCGATACAAAGGATCGAACCATTCTTCACCCGGTTTATAATTTTGCTTCTTCATTTCTTCCATGACTAACAAATGGTATTGAAATAATTTATAAGGAGAATGGGTGAAAACATAATCTACAGTAGCGTGTTTTCGGCCCCAACCATTACCTCGTAATGCACAACACTCGCGATGTTGTCCTAGTAATTGTTGGCGTGGCAGAGAGCTTAGTAAGCTTTGGTGCCATAATCGCATAAAATTGTTCCTTCCTTCTAGACATGTTCGAACTGTTATGAGGCTTCTGTTCGACCAATCAGGTAGTCGACAGTCGTGTCATAAAAGTCTGCTATAAATACTAACTCGATGACGCTGGGAATGTGACTTCCTTCTTCGTATTTTTTATATCGTTCAATCGGTAAGTTTACTTTTTCGGCAACTTGCGGAGTAGTCAATTGTTGTTTTTCTTTTAGAAAGTTTAAACGGCAATGCAACGTGTCTAATAAAATTGCTTCTTCAATCGTCATTTTCCATCACCTTTCTCTGAATAATCGTCTAAAATCTTAGTGTTTATTTATTCGATTTAAATAAAATAAATATGCGATGATAAAAATTATGGAGAGAATAAATCCGACTAAATTAAAATAAAAATGCTGTGTTGGTTCAAAAAACTGGTAATTTAATATTTTGTACATAAAATAGATTGCAGGCAAACTAGCCAAAGCAATTTTTTTACGTTCCTTTGTCCATTTGATAAACGAAAAAACAATCGGTGCAAATATAAACACAGGAAAAATAAAGGCAAGTCGACTCAATTCTAACATAATAAATAAACTCCCATAGCTATATTTTATTGGTGCATTGATGATGTTTTGAGTTATTAAATTTGAGAATATACTGGATTTATATTCACTAAATAAAAGATAGCATGTTATGCGATTCTGAACAAATATTTTGATAAAAAACGTTATTAAAAATTTGACCTTTTATCAACGGAAATAAATACTCAAAAAAAAGATGGAATTTTCATTCCACCTTTTTTTGAGTATAGCTTGAAAAGCTTATTCTTTTACATAAACATTGAAATCTTTCAAAAGCTGCAAAGCGAGAGGCTCGTGATCTCGGCTACTTACCATCGATGAATCAATAATAAAATCAGCTTCTGGAAAGGCGCTTTGCAAAGCAATAGTGTTTGATAAGACGCATAGATTGGTTTCGATCCCCACGACTTCGATTATTTTTTGCTCATCTTTACTTTCGAATAAGGAATGTTTGATTTCTGTCAGTGTTTCTGGCGGCAAGGTGAAGTAATATTTTTTTATCTCTCGCTCATTCGGCAGAGGGGAGAGTTCAGAAATGATTTTGAGATCTTTGCTCTCTGATTCGTCTTTTCGATCGACAGGAATATCACGGGTAAATAGGACATATTCATTTGCTGAGCGAGCTTGCTTCAAACGCGTACTGATTCGTTCAACTAAAGTTTCTGCATCCTCTATATAAAATTCACTGTTCGGATCTAAAATATGGTTTTGCATATCGATTATGACTAACATCAGACATTTCTCCTTAGATAGAATGTTTGTTCAAAAAGTCGGCTACACCAGCTTCGTCATTGGTGGTAGTCACTTCATCGGCTAACGATTTGACATGTTCTTGGGCATTTCCCATAGCAATACTCAATCCACTGAATTCCAACATGGCTAGATCATTTTCTTGATCCCCAAATGCCATCACATCTTCTGCAGTCAAACCTAAGTATTCAGTTAAAAATAATAAAGAATGAGCTTTAGTAATATCTTTAGGCGTGATTTCCAAGAAATGTGGATCTGAAAAGACGGAATCAATGGATTCTTTCTTCAATTCAGCTTGGATATGTTGCAGTTTTTCCTCATTTTTATCCGTTAACGCTAATTTCAAATAGCTCAATGAAGGATCGTCCAGCTGAGCTGTAATCTCTTCGAAGGAATGGTTTTGTAAATTAAAATGTTGATAATAAGGATCATCTTTTACTAAAGCGGATTCGTCAAAAGTGATTTGATCATCTTGCGTTTCTCGACTTGCAATAATCGATATTTTTGCTTCTTTTGCTAAATAAAAGGCCTTTTTCAGTATAGGAACTTCTATTTTTGATCGTCTTAATACATGATCGATTTTTCCATCTTTCATTTCAGAGATCAATGCACCGTTTGAAGAAATCAAATATCCGCTAATACCTAGCTGTGCAAAGACATCCTTTGCGGAGATACTATTTCTTCCTGTGGCGATCGTAACGATTCCTCCATTAGATGCGAATGATTTCAATGCTCTGATATTTTCTTGTGGGACTAATCCTTGTGAATCAAGCAAGGTCCCGTCTAGATCGATTGCTGCTAATTTCATCTTTTTACGCTCCCTTAGTCTTTTTTCTCTCATCCTTAGATTAAATGAGAAACTTCTAAAATAAAAATAAAATGCTTTGGCGCTTTGAATTTTTTCAAAAAAGATTTTTCATGAAATGAGCAAAGTATATAGGTAAGAAAATGGTCAAGACCGCTGAATAAAAAAGCATAACAATTCAAATGTTTTCGTTTTCATTTTCATAAAAAAGGTCAATTTTTGGGTAATATTCATAAAAAACAAAGCATATCTTTTGCTTTCAGGAAAAAGTAGGCATATTGTAGATGTAGAACAGGTTAGAAAAAGATTAAAAAAAGGAGTGATTTTGATGGAGATTAAGTATGGAACTGTACCGGTTGTGACTGCTTCAGATGAAAATTATGCTCCTTATCTAAGCGTAATGATTGCAACGGCACTGGAAAATGCGAATAAGATGAGACATATATATTTCTACGTAATCGACGATGGAATATCAGAATATAGCAAAGAAGGATTGCGCCAGACAGTTGCACAGCATTCGGAGCATGCAAGTATTCAATTCTTGACTGTTGAGAAAGATGTCTATGAAGATTTCTTAGTCAGTGACCATATTACAACAACTGCGTATTTAAGAATTTCTCTACCTAAAATCTTAGCAAAATACAATTATAAAAAAGTGTTGTATCTAGACGCGGACGTTTTAGTGTTGGATGACATCGTTGCATTATATGACGAATCATTAAATGGTAAAACAATTGGGGCAGTAATCGATCCAGGACAAACAAAAGCATTGAGACGCTTAGGAATCGATTCAGATGAATATTATTTTAACTCAGGAGTCATGGTGATCGATATCGATCAATGGAATGAAAAAAATATTACAGATAAAACGATCCAATTCTTAAAAGAAAATGGCGATCAGATCATCTACCATGACCAAGACGCATTGAACGGCGTATTGTACGGAGATTGGGAACAGCTTCATCCAAAATGGAATATGCAATGTTCATTGATTTTTGAACGCCACCCAGCTCCAGATGAAAAATATGAAGAGCTATACAAAAGTGGGAATAAAGCTCCTTCAATCGTTCATTTCACAGGGCATGATAAGCCTTGGAATACATTGAAGGATCATCCTTATACACAGATCTATCTAAAAAATCTAGCGCATAGCGTGTTAATGAAAGTAGGCGAGGTAAATGAATAGAAGAAAAGAAGTAGCAGTCGTTTCAAGTTGCAATACAAAATTTGTGCCTCATCTAGCAGCACTATTTGTGTCGATTTTAGAAAATAGTGACCCGAAAGTGTTTGTACGTTTTTACGTAATTGATGATGACATTGATACGGAAAGCAAAAATCTTTTACGTTTTTCAGTAAAGAATTCACGAATGAATACAGATGTCGAATTTTTGAAAATCAATAAAAAATTCTTCAAAAACTTAGTAACAAGTGATCGTATCCCTGAAACAGCATACTATCGTATTGCGATCCCAGAATTATTTAGAGGGAAAAATGTGGAACGTATCCTTTACATGGATTGTGACATGATCACGTTGAACGATATCAGCAAATTATGGGATCTTGAGTTTAACGGTGCAATCATGGCGGCAGTTGAAGATGCTGGTTTCCACCAACGTCTTGAAAAAATGGAAATTGAAGCAGACTCTATGCGTTACTTTAACTCAGGGTTGATGCTGATCAATGTTGAAAAATGGTTAGAGCATAACATTACTAAAAAAGTGCTTAAATTCATCGAAGACAATCCAGAAAAACTTCGCTTCCATGACCAAGATGCCTTGAATGCGATTTTACATGATCAATGGATCGCGTTACATCCTAAATGGAATGCACAAGGCTACATCATGGCGAAAGCAAAACAACATCCAACTGCTCAAGGAGAAAAAGAGTACGAGGAAGCACGTCGCGACCCTTATATCATCCATTACTCTGGCCATGTCAAACCATGGAGCGAGGAGTTTAAGGGAGAAAGCAAAAAATACTATGAAAAGTATGCAAATATGACAGCTTTTCGATGTGTGAAAAACTTTCCGAAATATCCATTATATGCCCGTGTTCAACGTAACACAGAATTGAGTCGTTGATCGATAATAGAAAAAACTTACTATTATATAGAGGAGATGAGCGATATGGAAATTACATTGACTAGAAATGCGATGGATATCTTGAAAGAAAAAGCAGGGACGCATTCAAAATTAGCCCTTGCATTGATCGATAGTAAAGATCCTTTTCTTAGAGATAAGGGCGCCTGTGCGAAAGGAAGCTTTTTTCAAATCATTCCTTTTCTTACAGAATTTGGCCAATACGTAACAAGGATCGAACATCCTTCGCTTGATATCTATACGTCTCAAAACGAGCAATGCTATTTAGGAAAGTCTTTGATTATGGATTATGACCAGCGATTGAATAGTTTCTCACTAGAAAACGAAATTGCTGTGTTGGATCATAACATCAAATTGAACAATTGCTTCTTTAGTTGAGAGCATACTAGAAAGGACGATTCACCATGCTGGAATATTACTTGATTGATAAAAACAAGAAAGTAATAGCCGCAGATGAAAAACATTTTAATTGGCTTGTGATTGATACGAGCGATACTGAGGAAATCGAAAAGGTTACTCGAACGTATCAGCTTCCGGAGGATATATTTGTCGGGATGACTTATCCAGAAGAGGTCTCTCGTTTAGAACATCTTTCAGGAACGAGTTTGAACAACCCGATTTCCTTAGTACTGCTCAACCTTTCAAGTAAAAAAGAAAAAATCGAACATCGTCTGACGCCATTGTCTTTCGTCTTATCAAATGACTTATTGATTACTTGTCGGGATGAGAAAACCAATTTTATCGATCATTTGATTGACCATCATGGAGATAAAATCGATTCTTTCGAAAAGGTGATTGTTTATGCGGCATTAGACATTTATACACATTTTGTCAAAGAGCTTCGAGAAATGAAAACGCGTATTGATTCGTTGGATCAAGAAGCTCGAAAAACGACAGAAAATGAAGAACTCTAT
The DNA here is from genome assembly GCF_017316305.2 of Enterococcus sp. DIV1094. Classification (NCBI taxonomy): domain Bacteria; kingdom Bacillati; phylum Bacillota; class Bacilli; order Lactobacillales; family Enterococcaceae; genus Enterococcus; species Candidatus Enterococcus mangumiae. The sequence goes on along the minus strand of NZ_CP147250.1, from coordinate 2,845,674 downwards.
AAGCAAGCCGATTTAGAAAGAGATATTGTTTATATTGATCATACTTTGCGAGATCAGAAAGAGACGATGGATCTATTATGGGAAACAACCGAATTTAGAGAACGTGTGAATGACGAACAGTTACTTTATGATGTCCATCTGAGGCAACGTCAAACGGAGAAGATGATATTGATCTATCGTGATCTCTTAGAAAGTATTGGCGATCTTTTCAATGGGATGATGGACAATAATCTGAACCATCTCATGAAATATCTGGATTCTACGGCCTTGATCATCTCTGTTCCTGCAATGATTGCTGGTATCTGGGGGATGAATACCGGTGGTCTCCCAGGAGAAGACTCCGCGACTGGCTTTCTTTTAGTATTAGGCGGATCGATCTTAGCGGCTGCGGCTTTAGGTTATCATTTATTTAGAAAAGATTATACAAAGTAAATAGTATGGGTTTTTTTACCCAAATTTATAACGATAGTTATGACTAAAAAATAGGAGGATCATCATGACAGAACCAAATTTAATCGACCCAAGAAAACTTTATCATACGGAAGAATTTCCAAAACAAGACCAAGAAACACCTGCTTTACAAAAGGACATGAAACCAGTACCTGATTGTGGCGAAGAAAGCTACAAAGGGACAGAGCAATTAGAAAACCGTCGTGTCTTGATTACAGGAGCAGACTCTGGGATTGGGCGGGCAGCTGCCATTGCTTTTGCAAGAGAAGGGGCAGACGTTGCTATTCAATTTTTCCCAGGTGAAGAAGAAGATGCTGAGCAAGTGGCTCATTATATCGAAGAAGCTGGACGTAAAGCTTTACTATTACCTTATGACTTGCGTGATGAAGCAGCACCAAAAGAAATCATTGAAAAAACTGTAGCAGCATTTGGCGGATTAGATACTTTAGTTCTTAACGCTGCACAACAAATCTCTTCTCCATCCATTGCTGAAATTCCATTGGAACAAGTGAAAGATACGTTTACTGTAAATATCCTTGCGATGTTTGCTTTAGTAAAAGAAGCAATCCCACATATTCCTGCTGGAGGAGCAATCGTTACAACAACTTCTGTCCAAGCATTCAACCCAAGTGAACATTTATTAGACTATGCAGCAACAAAAGCATCGATTGCCAACTTTACAATCGGTTTAGCGAAACAATTAGCACCAAAAGGAATCCGCGTCAACGGTGTAGCGCCAGGACCAATCTGGACACCATTACAATTAGATGCAGGTCAACCAAAAGAAGATCTACCTGAATTTGGTCAACAAGCATTGTTGGAACGTGCGGGTCAACCAGCTGAATTAGCACCTGTCTATGTCTTTCTTGCATCAAACAAAGCAAGCTACGTCACTGCACAAATTTACGGTATTACAGGTGGAGAAGCCATCAATCTATAATCTGTGACAATATGCGAGGAGGGCGAAACAATGAACAAAGGAGCGAAAACGCTAGGGGCAATCTTATTGATCATTTTACTATCGGTATTAGTATTTGCTATGTTGCTGACTGCAGTATATCCATTGCCGTTTAATTTGGAAGAATTCCGCTTTTTGTCATTAACTAATTTTTATGTTCAGCAATATGTATTTTGGGTCACTGCGGCTTTTGCTGTATTGACACTGATACTCATTCTAATCTTACTGTTCTATCCCAAAACATACCGTTCATTTTTACTTAAAAAAGGTGACGGTGAATTGACTTTAGACAAAAAGGCGATTGAAGGAATGGTTCGTTCACGTTTGACGAAAGAAGATTTTGTTTCTTCCCCGAAAGTAACGATCAAAGCGACTAAAAATAAAATCGATGTAAAAGTAAAAGGTGAATTAAAACGCACGTCATCATTAATCGGTAAAACAGGAACATTAATGACAGACATTGAGCGTGAAGTAAAACAAATCATCGGTACAGACGAACCAGTGAACGTATTGGTCAATTATACAGGCTTTGACTCACCACAATCAAAAAGAGTCGAACAATCACGAGTACAGTAAGGGGGAGAGAAAATGAACGAGATCTTTTCGACATACAAGCTCCCAATTATTTGTGGCGCGCTTGGATTGATACTAGCTATTTTACTGATAGCTGTCGGTTTTTTCAAAACATTGCTGATCGTGATCATGGCTGCGATTGGCGTAGCCATCGGCATGTATTTGCAAAGAACCGGAATTTTAGAACATTACTTTAAATCCTAGGAGGCATTACCATGGAAAACAATCATACAAATACTAACGGAAATACACCAAAATCTGCGCATCCAGATCCAACAACACCAAACCAAGCGCAAGGAATCAAAGACGAAAAAAATAAAACAGCGCCAGTATCTGCACATCCAGATCCAGTCGTACCACATGCAGAAGAAAAGGTTGCTCATGATCAAAAAGAACATCATGATCATCCACATCATGACCCAAAACCTCATGATGGACACGTAACACCGAACGAATGCAATAAACAGGCAAATGAAGTGAAGGGCAGTGAAGAAACAATGAACGGTGAAGTAACTTATGATGATAAAGTCATTCAAAAAATTATTGCGATCGCATTAGAACGTATCGACGGACTATTAACAGTTGACGGAGGATTTTTCTCTAATGTAGCTGGTAAGTTAGTCAATACGGACAATGAAACAGCAGGAATCGAAACAGAAGTAGGGAAAAAACAAGTGGCTGTTGATATGTCGATCGTCGTTGAATATGGCAAAGACATTGAAGACATTTTTAAACAAATGAAAGAGATCATCAGTGAAGAAGTCGCAAATATGACACATTTAGATGTCATTGAAGTAAACGTCAATGTCACAGACATCAAATCAAAAGAAGAATTTGAACAAGATCAAGTGACTGTACAAGACAAAGTGACTGATGCTGCAAAAGCAACTGGAGAGTTTGCTTCAGAACAAACAGACAAAGCAAAACATGCAGTAAACAAAGGAACAGAAAAAGTAAAAGAAGACAACGAGCCAAGAGTACAATAAGAAAACTTAGCGAGTCAAAACTTTTAAAATAAAACTACTTGTCGCATTAGAAAATCGGCTAGACACTATAGGAGGAAATACAGATGGGATTTATTTGGTCATTAATCGTTGGTGGAGTTATCGGAGCAATTGCAGGAGCAATCACAAATAAAGGCTCTTCAATGGGCATCATCGCAAACGTCATTGCAGGACTTGTTGGTTCAGCAATCGGACAAGCGTTATTAGGAACTTGGGGACCAGTTATTGGTGGTATGGCAATCGTACCTTCATTGATTGGAGCGATCATTTTAGTATTGATCGTGTCGTTCTTTGCTCGTAAATTGTAATAATAGGAAGGGAAATTTGTAATAAATACAAAAATTCTTCTACTTTGAAATAATCGGTAACGTTTAAACTTAAGTAATTTAAAAGAAGGATCTTCTCAAATTGACACGTTCAATGTTGAGAAGATCCTTCTTTTTCGTTGTTATCTCGCGTTTTGTTAAGTTTGATGAATATAATTCATTTTCTTACAGATTTTTTTCTGTCAATTTCTCCAAGTTGATTGGGAAAAATTGACGTTTTAAGTCTTTTCTATGACCGATAAACTTGAATCAGTAAAGCTTTTCATTGCTTTTCTAAATGATTTGAAAAAGGAGTGAATAGTAAAAAGAAGATTAAGAAACGGAAAATACATAACGTTTTATACAAGGAACATTCATGATACTACGAACATCCTTTAAGTAAAAAAGTAACGATTATCATATGGAGAGAAAAAATGACAAAAAGAAATGATTCAAGAATAAACGTTTTTTCTCTTGTTGATTGATAAAGAGGGAGGAAATGATTTGAGAACAAGAAAAAAACTGTTGAACAGTGCCTTGATCCTGGGTTTGACCTTAGGAAATCTCAATGGCACAGTTGTACAGGCAGTGACGGCAATGAGTTCATTGAGGAATGAATCTATAATATCTGGAAATTCCAGTACAAATCAAGAAACTAGAAGAACTCGCAGAGCAAATAGAGCTGAAAAAACAAAAGAACAAGAAAAACGTAAACAACAAGAACGTGAACAACAAGAACTCGAAAAGAAAAAAACTAAGGAATTAGAAGAAAAAATTGCTAACTCAAGTTTAACTATGGATGATCTCCTAAAAGATGATTTGTTAAGCGAGTTATTATTTAGAAATAATAATCCAAGAACAAATATTCCAACAAGTGCTTCAGAAGAGCCTGTAGGTACAGAAAGATATAATCGAATGGTAAGATATATGGAACCAATAGCACAATGGCTAGCAATTCGTGATAATATTAATTTTACCGATTCAAATTTTTTTATTGGAGAAGAAATAACTTTTGTGACGAATGTTCCTGTGAGGTATTCGCGATCACATCCCTTTAACTCAAATGGCGATTATATCATGAGGGATCGGGGGGCAGGCAGGGACCACTGGGCAACAGTTACTTCGAATACAGGCAATTGGGATATGACTATTCGTGCGAACTTCACTCGTGATCGTATTGAAGTCGTTTTTAAACGATTAACCAAAGAATCTCTGTCAGCAGGGGAAAGCTTCGTGTTCCCAAGAATTCATTTCGATAATAATGGTACTCATCGGACAATTAGACAGATATATAGTGTTAATTTGCCTTCAGTGGAATCTGTGGTTGGTCAATTAACCACTTCTGTTAAATCTGGAAACCATAGTTTAATGCAGTTTGCAACGGATATACCTAATCCATTAACGTATATAAATGTTCAAAATAGTCGTGGTACTGTAACAGGCCGATGGACACAAGCTCCTAATACATCAATACCAGGATTACAAACTGTCAGAGCTGAGTTTAGTGATCAAACAGGTAGAGCAACTGAACGTAGCTTTGATATGATGATCGTTCCACATGCCGTTTCTATTACCCCTAGGCCAGGGAATTATGAAATATACCAGTTTGATCTAATGCCAGATCCTTCCGATTTTTTTGACGTAGATAACGGATATGGAACACATCGTATAGAATGGATTCATGGAGCGAATACAAATGTCTCCGGAACACATACTTGGGAAGCAAGAGTTACAACTGAAGACAATCGTACAGCAACAGCATCTATTCAAATGAATGTAAGGGCACATGAAGGTCTGAATGTTCAATTGAAGCCAATAGAAGATCGATTCGTTGGTAGACAATATACTAATTTTGCTTCAAACTTTAGAGATTATGTCGATAGAGTGACGATGCATGGCGTTGAAATCAACAAAAACAATTTAGAATTCATTCCAGCGGAATCAACTGATATCCAATCTGATGTTGCTGGTCAACAAACAGTTAGGATGACTGTTCAAACTAGACATCCGAATAGTGGTGTAATGATCAAAGGCTCTGCAGAAGCTACAGTAAACGTTTTGTGGGGAGAATCGATTGTCATGAAATCGACAAATGGTGAATCAGCTGGTACGTTCTCTTTATTATTAGACAACACAAACTCGCTCAATATTCCATTAGTTGTCTCTCGTGGATTACCATCAGGAATGAACACTCCTGTAGGACCTGCTACTTCGCCGTTTTCTCTTTACTACTCTTTTGAAGTCTTAAGAGACGATCAAGTAATTTATCAACAAGATGTCTTTAATCGAACGACGTTACAACAAATTAGGAATGAATTTGGAGACACGTCAAATACTGTTAATGTTCGAGCGAATGATATTATTAGAATCCACCATCCAGAAAGAACTGCGAATAGTTCAGTCGTGATGATCGAAGAAAGAGAACATGATTTTACTTACGGTTCTGCATACGCATATTACCGCGTCACTAACTCTGGATTTATTCCAGTTCCTCAGATGGAAGCAGAAGCAGCTCAAAAATCTTTTGTTCTGGGTGAAGATACTAAATCAATTGATTCTAATAGTCTGATTGGTCGTGTAACTATAAATGGGCAGACAATCGATAGTAACCAATATGATGTTGAGTCCTTAATTGATTTCGACACAAGTACGATCGGTACACGTAAGATGCGTTTAAGAATCAACATGAAAGATGGACTTGCCTCAAATGAAATCGAAGTAGAGTATGATGTGAAGTGGGGAGATACCTTTGTCTTAAGAGGATTAAATGAAGCCACAGTCGGGGCATTTAGTTTGCATAAAGAAAACGGTCAATTTGCACTCTATGCTTCACAAGGAGTAAGCGGCACGAATCTCGCCAACCCAGTCAACAACCATTTTGGTCGAGATACGTATTATTCGATCGAAGTTATGGGCGGATCTAGTACGAATTATACATACGAAGTAGCGGGTAATTCTACGATCAGGGATGCCATCAACGGTTTTAATAATGGACAGCCTCTTCCAGTTGAAAAAGGTAACGTGATCAAAGTATATCATGCAGATCCACGTGGTCCCTCACAAGGACGTAACCTTCTAATGCAAGATGAATTGGTTCGTGATTACACGATCGGTTCAAACTACGCCTATTACGAAATCACAGATAATGGGTTAGAACCGATTATTGCCGTAGCTGCAGATTCATCACCGCAAGAGTTTACTTTAGGGGATAGCACGGCAGGAATCAATGGAGCAAATCTGATCGATCATATCACAGTCAATGGTATCGAATTAGCTCCAAATCTATACAGAGTGACGCAATTAGAAGAGTTTGATACGTCAACTGCTGGCAAGAAAGATTTGCGCATTCAGTTTGAAACGACAGATGGCTTAGTTTCTAAGGAAATCACCGTTCCTTATGAAGTCAAATGGGGGAACACAATCGTTATGCGTTCGGCGAATGGCGGAGCAGCGGGTGCATTTTCTTTAAGAACAGGTAGTAATAACTCGGTACGTCAGTTAACCATGTTCCCTGGGATTGATTCGCCACTAAATGAGCAGTTAAGCCCTAACTCTTCCTTGTACTATTCAATGGAAATCATTCGTGGCGATCGAACAGTCTACTCTCAAGAAATGCCAGGCCGAGCAACTCTACAACAAGTCTTGGATAATTTTGGAACGAATCGTGCGGTAACCGTTCAATTTGGTGACGTGATCAAAATCTATCATCCGCAACGTTCAGAAGGAAGTTCAGTGCTGATGGTTAATGAAGAAGAACAAGACTTCACACATAATTCATCTTATGCTTACTATGAAGTGACTGCATACGGTTTTGAACCAATGGCAGTGATGGATGCTTATACAGCTAATAAAGAGCTAGTTTTAGCACAAGATACCACTAACTTTGAGTTGGAAGAGTTACTAGATAGAGTCACGATCAACGGTGAAGCTGTCGCTGAAGATACGTATACGATCGAACGTTTATCTGATTTCGATACTTCGACGGTCGGTGAAAGAGAAGTTCGTTTGAGAATGGAAATGAAAGATGGATTAGCTTCTGTGGAATTAGAGATTCCTTACGAAGTGAAATGGGGAAGTACATTCTTGTTGAAAGGTCTTGAAAATGCGACAGTTGGTGCTTTTAGTATCGTCGAACAAGATGGCGTATCAAAAATCCATGCGACTCAAGGGGAACAAGGCACGATTTTGAATAATGCGGTCAATAATGTTTTTGGACGAGATACGTATTATCGAATTGAGATTTTAGCTGATCCTGAACAACCTGAAAGCCACTTGTTCCCTAATAATGTCAAATACAGCTATGAAGTAACAGGACATATGACAATTAGGCAAGCGATCCAAGGCTTCAACAATGGGCAACCATTAGAAGTGAACGAAGGAGATATCTTCAAAGTGTATCATGCAGAAACGGAAAATCGTAACTTACTGATGCGAGATAACTTAGTCAGAAACTTTACGGCCGGGTCTAATTATGCACATTACCGTATCCAAAATGGTGAATTTGAGCCAATCACGATGATCCATGCGGAAAAACAAAATCAAAGTCTCGTTTTAGGTGAGGATGCTAGTGAATTGGATGCGACAAAACTGATCAATGAAGTTCGTTTCAACGGACACCAGTTGTCTAGTTCGTTATATAATGTAGAACAAATCGATGAATTTGATACACAAACTGCTGGGCATAAATCGGTGACAGTTCGAGTATCGACCGCAGATGGTGTCACAGCAACTGATATCGAAGTGCCTTATGAAGTGAAATGGGGAAGCACGATCCATCTGAAGAATCGCCAAAATGAAACAGTTGGCTCATTCGGATTAGTGAAAAGTGGCCGTCAAATCGAAATCCAGTCGATCCAAGGTTCAGATCGTACGATTTTAAATAATCGTGTGACACAAGTAGATGATAATAATGTCTACTATGGCATCGAGATCATTGGTCAAGATGGTCGTGCGAAATACCAATACGATGTTCGAGGAACACAAACGATCCAACAGGCAATCTCACGTTTTAATAGTGGCAATGCCTTCCCAGTTGTTGAGGGCGATGTGGTGAAAGTGTATCATCAAGATGCAAACAACAATATCTTGATGCACGAAGAACAGGAAAGAAACTTTACTTATGGCGGACAATTTGCTGTTTATAATGTGACTGAATATGGCTTTGAGCCGACAGGCGAATTAGATGTCAGAACAAGAGAAGCAGCGATTGCAATTGGCACAGAAAGAGTTGATCCGAAATCATTGATCGATACAGTCCGAGTGAATGGCCGTGAGATCTCCAATAATTCTTTCACCGTTCAATTACAAGAAGATTCACAGATCGATACTTCTCAACTTGGAAGTAATAATGTGGTAGGCTTAGATATCCAAGTGGATCAAGCACATGGCGGATTTACAACAAGTACGGAAGGAAGATACTCAGTTGTCGAACAAGGTCAAGAAGATACACCAGGAGCGGGTGACGAAAATTCTGGCGGAAATGCTGCTGGAGAAAACCCTGGAGAAAATAGTGGTGAAAATGAACTGAATGAAGAGGGCGCTCTTGGAGAAGATATGGGCAACTTGCCACAAACCAATGCGACTAGAAACACACTCCTTTCTGTATTAGGAACCATGCTACTCGCTCTAGTTGGCGGTATCTTCTTCTGGAAGAAACGATCAATTGAAGAAGTAGAAGAAGAATCGAAAGAATAAAGTGAGTTCATATCCACTTTTTATAAGTAACAGAAAAAATAGTTTTTAGAGAAGAACAAAGACCACTAAAATAGAATAAGGGAAACACTCAAAGGAGGGGAGACCCGAATTTGAGTGTTTTTTGCATTTGTTTGTGAGGTGAATAAAAAATGTTGAAGATTTTGTCGAAAAAGTTAAAAAGACAATTAAGATTACTGGAATACTTATTTGAAGGCGATAGCTATCGGTTTAATGATTTAGAAAATTTACTTGGCTGTTCAGCAAAAACTTTGCGCAACGACTTACTTGATATTCATTCTTACGCTAGTGATATCAAGATCAAAATGACCCGAGGAGAGGGAGTAAAGGCAACGATCTTACCTCATGTAACAGAAGATTATATTTATCATGTGATCAAGCAAGAATCCATGGAGTATCGCTATTTAGAAGCGATTTTATTACATAAGTTCAAAAATTATCTGGAGTTAGCCGACTATTTATTTATTTCTGAAAGTACTTTGCGACGAATTGTCGATAAAATCAACCCAACGTTGCATAGATATGGGATGAAAGTACAAGCATTGATCAAGCTTACTGGAAACGACCAAATCATCACTGAAATGACGGTCCAGTTTTTAATGGAGAAATATCATTATTTCGAGGACGCATTTCCTGAAAATTTTCGTTCACTTATTCTTCAACTCATTCAAGCATTTATTGAAGAAAATGGGCTGCAACCACAATTCACTCATTTAGAACCGCAAGAGGAAAAACTATTTTATTTTTGGGTCGCTAGCCGTATTCTGTTACTTCAAAATGAGGAAAGCATAAGTTCGATAAGTAAAAAACAAAAGAAATTTAGGTATGAACAACTATCTGTGGAGCGTTTGCGCCTGCCGAAAACGAACGACTTGATCAACGAACAGTTAGCAACTTACATATTTGACAAGCCATTTGTCCATCAGTTATTCGATATTGAGTCTGCAAGTATGAAAAATCCAATTATTCTTGCATTGAATAATTTTATAAAAGAGGTAGAAGAAAAGTACGGGATCATTTGTGAAGATAAGCAAAGGATTTTCCGGAAAGTGAGCATTTTATTACAACAAAATACAGTCCCATTTACTGTTTATTATAAAAAAAACTCTCTTTTTTTTAAAAATAATCACTCAGAAATGAAAGAAATCCAGCTTAGGTTTTGGAATAAGATGAAACATGCCATGCATAATCATTCGATTTTATTAAATGATTTTGAAGGATTTACTACAACGGTATTCACGGAAATATTATTATACTGGCCAGTTTTGTTAAAAATGTTCGAAGAAAATAAACAGGTTCGCGCATTAGTCGTAACTAATGCTACGCTAAAATATGATGACTATTTACTTAGTAATTTAGAGCATCAACTAGGTAATCGCTTTGAATTTATTCTCAGAAAAAACAAGACAATCTCTCAAGCGCTGATCAACTATGAGAATTATGATTGCATTATTTCAAACATTTCAATAGATAAAAGCTATAATATTCCTGTATTTGGTATATCCGTTTTCCCAAAAGCTAGAGAGATCAATAATCTGATCCACTTTTATCAAGAGTTGCTCGCATAAATAAGAGAACTGAAAAAGCCCACAAGACATAAAATGTTCACCATTTTATGTCTTGTGGGCTTTATAAAATAAAAATATTTAGTTTTCTATATCTTTCTCAAAACTAAGAAGATCACCGGGCTGACAATTTAATACTTCGCAGATTTTATCTAATGTGGTAAAGCGGATCGCTTTTGCTTTTCCGGTTTTTAAAATGGAAAGATTCGCCATAGTTATCCCAACTTTATCACTTAGTTCAGTCACTGACATTTTTCGTTTTGCTAACATCACATCTAGATTTACAATGATTGCCATCTTGCACCTCACACAGTCAATTCATCATTTTTCTTAAGACGAATCGCTTCTTCTAATATTTTGATCAAGACATTCATCAAGACAAGACCAGCAAATGGTAAGAAAACAAGTGCCAAGCCTAAAAGCATCAATCCGGGTGCATCATCTGCATCAGCTAATAGATAAAATTTTGGTAAAATGCCAAAAGAACTGATAGATAAGAAAATCATCACTTTCCGGATATAACTAACTAAGTGGTGAGAATCATCAGAAAATGTTTGGTCAGTAGAAATGTTGGTCAATAATTTGAAAATAATGCCACCGATTAGGATACCGGAAAATAGCGTAATGTAGATGACTGCGATGAAGAGAGCGGTTTGCCAATCGAATGGTCTAGTTCTTTCACTTGTTAACAGTTGTGTAGCAAACAAAAGGCCGAATAGAACGAATACAGCACATACGCCAATAGTAGTTGTTTTTAAAAATAGTGAATGACTTTTCATATGATTTCCTCCTATGTGGATATATTGAAAAACAAATATTTTTTATCGTTTATCGATAAATACGAAACTGAACGATTGCCTTTTCCGCAGAAAAGGCAATCTAACGAAGCATTGGTGTTACTTAAAACCTCTTACTTGAGAGGCGATTACTCTATATTAACTCTTTCTCATTTAAACAATGTATTCCCTAACCACTAATACATCCTTGTAACCCTTTAGTTACGCCAGTGGGATTAAATTTCATAAAAACAAATTAAGATGTCGCATAACATATGATTCGTAATAAAAATAATTATAACATATATAGTTACAAATGTAAACGAAATGGTAATTTTCATAAAAAAACATTGATACCGAAAAAATGATAAGTTCTACTCAGTATATTAATCAACATATAATCCAAATAACTAGTGAAATATGCTACAATCTTTTTTGGTGATAAGGTGGAAAATTTTTGATTAAAAATACATAAAATAATTTCGTTACGCTTCATCCAATAAAAGTTTTGCACGTAAAGCAAAACTTAACTGTTATTTTTACATTGTACACAAGAGGATTTACTCAAAATAGGGGGGTTTTTGTGAATTTAAACACGCTGGAAAGCTTGTTGATAGTCATCGTTCAAACGGCTTGTATCTTTTTTGTCACTAGCTTTTTGGATACGTATTTGAAAAGTTGGTATTATGTCATTATGTCGATCATTGGAATAGTTTGCTATATGGCACTTTATTTTGTGATCAATGTTTTTGCTACGATTGTTCTATGGATAGGGCTTTGTATGATCACTTTTTATTTTAGGAGAAATATTTATACAGCCTTATTTATCCCTTCTGTCACTTTCTGCTTATATATTTTTTCTGATTATCTCATCAATTTCAGCTATTCTATTCTACACTTAGATCTAAGTATAAGATTAACCGTCATTTTAGGAACTAGTCTTTTTTTCCTCTTTGCCTATATTTTCAAAACTTGGTTATTAGAAAAATGCTACAAGGATTTATTAACGATAAAAATCAGTGGGGTCATTGCTACAGCAACGATCTTGGTCTATTTTAGCCTGTTAGTCATGGAAAGGTTTTCTAATTTACGAGCCTACTTGATGGATGCGCATGAGCTATTTGTGATCCTCTATGGCCTGTTATCAACGGTCCTTTGTTTTTCTTTCATTTTCATAAAAAGGACGGAATATGAAAATAAAGAACAAAAACGACAAATGAATTATTTGATCGAATATAGTGAGCAAGCAGAAAAAAATTATCTAGAGATCCTGAAATTCAAACATGACTACAAAAATATTCTGATTTCTTTGGAAGAATATATTGAATCAGAAGATTTGTCAGGTCTAAAAGATTATTTTCGAAATAGTATCAAAGCTACTGGAACGATTTTTGATCAAGAAATTTTCAAGATGTCTTCGATTTCAAATATAAAAATAAGAGAAATCAAAAGTGTCATTTTGAGTAAGTTGTACATGGCTCACCAAGAAGGAATCCACGTAAACATATCTGTACCAAAAGTGGTGGAGAAGATCGAAATGCCCACGATGGTCCTAGTAAGAATGTTGGGAATCATTTTGGATAATGCCATTGAAGCTTCGAGAGAGATCGAACAGCCGGAGATCGAAATAGCGATCGTAGCTGATCACAAAGATTGTACTTTCATGTTGATCAATAAATGTAAAAGTAACTTACCTAAACTACATGATTTAAAAAAACCAAATTTTACGACAAAACCAGGGAATTCTGGTATCGGGTTAGCCAATTTAGATGATTTAGTCAAATTGAATACCAATGTCTTTTTAGATACGAAAATCCAATCGGATAAATTTATACAAATCATAACTATATGTGGAGTAGAGGGATAATTATGTTAAAAATTTTTATTTGTGATGATCAAGAGATCCATCGTAATCGAATCGCCAGCATTGTTAAGAATTACGTCATGATGATGGATTATGATGTTGAATTTCAATTAGCGACAGAAAATCCTTATGATATTTTGTCTTATCTATCGAAGAATAAAACAGAAGGTATCTATTTTTTAGATATCGATCTAAATTCAGATATCAATGGTGTGGAACTTGGAAAACAAATTCGTCAATATGATCCAACAGCTAAAATCATTTTTGTCACAACATATACGGATTTTGTTTATCTTACTTTTCTTTATAAGGTAGAGGCATTAGATTATATAATCAAAGATAACGAAGAACAATTGCAACAGAAAATCATCAGCTGTATTGATATTGCGATTGAACGATATATGAATACTGCATTGTCTACAAGAGAACAAATTTGGCTGAAAAGTGGGGCAGTCGATGTCAAACTGTATGTAGATGAGATTCTATTCTTTAGCTCAAGCCCAACTCCGCATAAATTGATCGTTCATTTAGACAATCGGATGATCGAATATGCTGGGAAAATCAAAGAAATCGAAAAACTAAGTGATTCTTTATGTCGGTGTCATCAATCTTTTGTCGTCAATTTAGCTAATATATCAGAAATCAATAAAAAAGAACGCAAAGTGATCATGACCAATGGGGAAGAATGCTTAGTTTCCACCAGATATTTAAAAAAACTAGTCACACGATTCGAAAATGATCTTTCAACGAGTGCATAAGCGCATGTTTTTTTGCACTTTTGCTAAGATTCTTTACACTTTTGAAAAAATAATCCATCAAATTATAAAATAGGTATAATAAACTGCGAAGGAGCGTGAGAAATGACTGAAGAGTATATTTCTATAGAGGAAAAATTATCGAAGAAAATAAGCGGACATTTTGCTGCACAATTAGGTCTTTCACCGATTGAACAAGCAAAGGTGGAGTATGGGTTATCAATTCTATTTGTGGATCTATTCAAAATGATGGTGATGTATGCGATTGCATTTCTACTACACATCATGGGCGCAGTATTCATCACACACCTTGTTTTCATCTCAGTTCGCTTTACAACAAAAGGGTTTCATGCAAGTAATAGTGCAGTTTGTACGATACTTAGTGTGCTTTTCTTGGTTGTGTTGCCATGGATCACCGCTTCCATTGGGTTTGAACTGACCCGTCCTTTGTTTAGTCTCGGTATTCTATTAGTTGGTCTGGGAGTATTCGTGAAAGAGCGAACGATCAACAAAACAAACGGACCATTCCAATTGAAAAAAACAGTTCTTATTATTCTGTTCATCACAACGATCGGTTTGCTTTTGCCTAGTGACAGTATCCGTACATATCTCTTATTAGGTTTAGCGATTGCTACATTGTTGATGTTTATAAAAAATAAAGGGGTAGATTAAATATGTTAACAAATCTAAAAACAAAAAAATTACAAATGATGCACGTCATCTCAACTATGGCGATTGCTATCGCAACATACGCAATGGGAACGATCGGAGCAGATTGTACATTCGTTATCTATGAGCCAAAAATGCCTGAAGCTTTAAAAAATGAAATGAATAAATAAAAACAAAAAAGCGATTTAGATTTTTTCTAAATCGCTTTTTTATTTTTACGAAAGAAGCAATTGTCCATTTATTTTTTTCGATAATTTTGTAGCAGAAGTATAAATAAAAAGAAAAATAGGGATTCCCATAACGTAGTCGTCCAACTAAATTCTTTCGACACTCCAAAAAATAGATTTCCAGCATTGGAAACAATCAGATATATAATCGTTATTATAAATGCATAAAGGGATTTCTTTAACATGCTGACACCTCTTTCTAAGAGTAATAGTTTCTTTGATTTGGATCACTTTTACTCTAACATTTCCTTCTCTTATTATAAAATATTTCCATGCTTTTTGAAAAGGGTATCATCCTTTCTATCAAAAGATTAATAGAATCCGTAGAATAGACAATCTTTTTAACTGTCAGATCTGTTTTGTCATTTATCCTTTTTGTTTTGTAATAATAAATGAGCATTATCTTTGCAATTTTTAATCTTGAATACTATTCTTGTAGTATAGCCAGCAAGAAACAATGGAAGTTATATAATAATTGTTTCTGTTATTTAAGAATTTAGCAGGGAATTAGGAATCGATGTTATTTTGAGGCTGTTCGCTTTGGTAGCGCTTTCTTATTTCGGTTGTCTTTCTAGTTTCCTCAAGGGAATTTCTTGTTGGTCAGGTGTTTAAAACAGAAAAATAAGATAATTAGGAGGTGGAAAATGAATAAGGGGGTAAAGATCATCGGTGTAATTGTAAGCATAGTGTTACTTTCAGTACTTTTGATCATCGCTCTAGTTAATGCACCATATGTCTTACCTGAACAATTGGAACGTTTTCGCTTTTTTACGATAACGAATTATTATATGCAACAATATATTTTCTGGGCTGCTGTCGTATTTGCAATTGTTGTCGTTCTCATCTTATTATTCGTTCTTTTCTATCCAAAATCGAAAGGAACTTTCGTATTAAAGCACAAAGATGGGAAATTGACCTTAGATAAAAAAGCAATTGAAGGACTCACTCGCTCGTATTTACACGAAGAAGAGTTCATTCAATCTCCTAAAGTCAAAGTACGATCAACAAAACAGAAAATCAATATTCATGTTAAAGGCGATTTAAAACGTACTTCTTCTCTGATTGGTAAAACAGAAATGTTGATGCAAGAAGTCAGAGATCAAGTTGCCAATGTCCTTGGTTCAGAACAAGAGATCAAAGTAGCTGTCAATTACAGTAGTTATCAAGAAGAAAAAGATCAAGAGGACAACCAGCATTCACGTGTAGAATAGGAGGGCAAACAAATGAAAGAATTCTTTTCACTCTATAAGCTCCCTATTATCTTTGGGGGTCTTGGGTTACTGTTAGCCGTTTTATGGTTGACAGTTGGATTTTTCAAAACTCTTTTAATACTGATCATGACTGCCATTGGGGTAGGGATTGGTTTTTATTTAAAAGAAACAAGATTGTTAGATGAATATTTTAAATCATAGGAGGAATTTATCATGGAAAACAAAGATTTCAAAAACGTAAACACTACTACAGGTACAAACCCGGTTGCTGATACTTCAGCTAAAGGTGAATTGACTTATGAAGACAAAGTGATTCAAAAAATCATTGGTTATGCATTGAAAGATGTCGATGGTTTATTGACTCTTGATGGTGGATTCTTCTCAAACATCGCTGAAAAACTTGTGAATACAGATAACGTAACAGCAGGAATCAACGCTGAAGTAGGTAAAAAACAAGTCGCAGTTGATTTAGATGTTGTTGTTGAATACGGTAAAGATATCGAAAATATCTATGACCAAATCAAAGAATTGATCAGCACAGAAGTGAACGAAATGACTCATCTTGATGTGATCGAAGTAAACGTTAATGTTGTTGATATCAAAACACAAGCAGAATACGAAAAAGATCAAGAAACAGTTCAAGATAAAGTAACAGATGCTGCAAAATCAACTGGTCAATTTGCTTCAAAACAAACAGATAAAGCAAAATCAGCTGTTGGTAAAGGTGCGCAAAAAGTAAAAGAAAACAATGAACCACGCGTACAATAAACTTAATTTTTTAGAATTTTTAGGAGGTAATTAATATGGGATTTATTTGGTCATTAATCGTTGGTGGTATTATCGGAGCAATTGCAGGAGCAATTACTAATAAAGGTTCTTCAATGGGAATCATTGCAAACGTGATTGCAGGTCTAGTTGGATCAGCTATTGGTCAAGCACTATTAGGTACATGGGGTCCAGTGATCGGTGGTATGGCGATCGTACCATCACTTATCGGAGCAATCATTTTAGTATTGATCGTTTCATTCTTTGCTCGTAAGCTGTAAGCTAAGTGCGTTCAAAGTAACATCTTTAAGTGAGAAATAAACAAATACCGTAAATCAACCTCAAAGAGTAGTTTATCAACTAACTCTTTGAGGTTGATTTATTTTATACATAGGCTTGAGGATACTTTTTAATATTATCAGTTTAAAATCATCATCTTAAATATAGGTAGTTTATAAATTAATTATGTAAACTTTATGTTTGTACCAACTACATCCTGGTTTATTCTGATCGATAACTAGATGTAATAAATGAAAGGGAACATCTTGCTGAAGTGTCTATTACACTTAGAAAGATGTTCTCTTAACCTACATATTTAAACCTACTTCGTTAACTGTGAGAGTAGTTGAGTGTAGCCCAATTCGCGTGCGTAATCTTCGGCGGTTTTCCCTTGATTGTCACGTAATGTTTTATCTGCACCATGATTCAACAATTCTTGAACGATTTGTTGGTAGATCTCAGAACCATCGCGTAAAGCGACTGCTTCGATCAACGCAGTATAGCCATAATTGTTTTGATGATCGATATCTACGCGAGCATCGGTCAAGAGAAGTTTTACATTCTCCAAATGACCTTTTTCGGCTGCTGGAATCAAAGCATTGCCACCAAAACGATTGACGATCTCTTGATTTGGTTCACGGTGTTCCAACATGTAGGCGAGAATCTCTGTTTTGCCTTGTGCACCAGCATAGAGGTAAGGGCTATCTTGGATCTCGTCTTGAATATCGATCGAAGCACCATGATCGATCAATAGCTTTGCAATGTCGACAAAATTATGATGTGTTGCAATCAACAACGGAGTTTCTCCTTTTTCATTTTGTTCATCGATTGAATAATCGGTTTGTAAAATCTCTTCCACTTGCTTTCGATCATTTCCTTCAACAGCGGTTAATAAACTTCCAGATGGGTAATTCACAAGCGATTCCTCCGTTTCTTCGATTACATGATTTGTTTGCTCAGTGGTCGTTTCCTCAGTAGTTGATTCCTCAATCATAGAGGTAGAGGTGGCCTTTTCCTGTTGCTCAGGATTAGGCATCTCCTGTGGATCTTCACAACCACTAAGCAAAAATAATGAAATAGTAAAGGGTAAGATCAGCCAAACTTTCATAAATAAAACCCCCTTTATATCATCATATGATGAAGCAATAGATACCGCAAATGAATAAACTTATAATAGACGAAAAGTTGTTAGACTACTTTGCAGACAATGAATGGAAAAATTTGTTTATCGTTTTTTTACATAGTTAAGAAATAACAAAAATTAATCATTTTTAGTTTATATAATTTATGGATATAACAACCGGGGATAAAAATACAATGTGGATGTAACGAGATGAAATTAATTTTTATAAAGCATAAAATATTATGAATGCAGCGTTTTGTACGGTATTTTAACATTTTTTTCAATTGATGATTATTACCGCGTTTTCGGTAATAATTGGTTCGATTTAATCTTTTTTATCTGATATTCTTAATTCAAGATAACAAAAGGAAAGAAATGAAATATCAAAAATATTTTGTAAATCGTTATCTATATTAATCGTTTATTACGGAGGGAATTATGAAGAAACAAATTTTAGGAACAATTTTATGCTCAAGTATTTTATTTGGAGCAAGCTTGGTAATCGGTGGAAATGAAGCATCCGCACATGGCTACGTGCAATCACCGATCAGCCGTGGGTATCAAGGTCATTTAGACAGAAATACAAACTGGAATGCAGCATTCCAAAAATATGGAGCTGTTATCAACGAGCCTCAATCTTTAGAAGCGCCAAAAGGGTTTCCAGCAGCAGGTCCTGCAGATGGACAAATCGCTTCAGCTGGTGGCTCATTAGGAGACTTCAATCTTGATCAACAAAACTCTACGATGTGGACAAAACAATCGATTTCTCAAGGAGCGAACGTATTTACATGGCGCTTTACTGCTTCACATGCGACATCAAAATGGCATTATTATATGACGAAAGCAGATTGGAATCCAAATGATAAACTAGACCGTGATGATTTTGAATTGATTGGTACGATCAACCACAATGGAACAACTGGATCAACAAATCCAAGTCATTCAATCAATATCCCAAGTGATCGCCTAGGTTACCATGTTGTATTAGCAGTTTGGGACGTAGCAGATACAGTAAATGCGTTTTATAATGTGATCGACTTGAACGTTACAGGCGATTCAACGATTCCAGTGAAGCCAGAAGCACCTCAAAATGTTCGTGTTCAAAACGTGACTTCATCAACAGTAAACTTAACATGGAACGGACAAGCAAATGCAGCTTCTTACAATGTTTATCGTGATGGTAAACTAGTTGGTACATCTGTTGATCCTGAATTTTCTGATAAAGATTTAACAGCAGAAACAACTTATACATATGAAATCGAAGCAGTTAGCCAAACAGGTATCAAATCAGATAAAACAGCAATCTCAGTAACAACTACAGCAATCAGTGCAGAAGAAAAACCAACTGCCCCTAAAAACTTACACTCAATGGGCGAAACATCTTCAAGTGTTTCATTGATGTGGGGAGCTTCAACACACACTCAAGGTATCAAACAGTATGACATTTACCGTAACGGCCAGTTAGTTGGTTCAACTTCAGAAACTTCATATATGGATGAAAATCTAATAGCAAATACAACTTATTCATACGTAGTACGTGCAATCAGTACAAATGGCGAAGTTTCATATGCAAGTAATACATTGAATGTTACAACAAAACAAGGCGAAATCATTGAAGGCGTTCGCGAATGGAAATTAGGTTCAATGTCTTCACCAGAACTTTATACTGCGAACGAAGAAGTAAGCTACAAAGGAAGAGTATATACAACATTAGTTACGCATTTTAACTATGGCGATGATACTTGGGCACCTGACCAAGCACCAACATTATTCCGTTTGAAATAATCAATTTGACACTCAGTGCATTTAATTGCACTGGGTGTTTTTGTGTCATAAGACTTAGGAATAAGAACGTTTAGTTGACAATGAATAAGATTGTCCGATACCATGACTATCATTAGGATGGATCATTCAACAAGAAAGTAGGAAAGCAAATGTTCAAACGAGTTCCTTCAGAGTTAACTGAAAGAGAAAACTATAAACTATTGATCGGTTCAGTAATTCCTCGACCGGTGGCTGTAGTAGCGACACGGTCGATCCAAGGAGTGACGAATATTGCGCCATTTAGTTACTTTAATATCGTCAGTTCCAATCCACCGATACTTTCCTTAGCCATTCAGCGAAAGAACGGAGAGTGGAAAGACACTGCTAGACATCTGATGCAAACGAAGGAAGCCGTGATCCATATTTTAGATGAGAATATTCTGGTAGATGCGAATCAAACAGCCGCTAGCTTATCCAGTGAGGAAAGTGAGTTGACGTTGACTTCGTTCACGATTTCCGAATTAGATACGATCGATGTTCCAAGGATCAATGAAGCTAGTATTGCCTTTGAGACCACACTTTATCAACACGTCCCGATCATGAAAGACCAAGAAATTACGGCTGATTTATTTTTATTACAGATAGCTGCTTATCAATTGAGTGAAACTGTCTATGATGAACAAACGGGCTATATCGATCCTACCAATTTACAGCCGATCAGTCGCTTAGCTGGAAATGACTATGGAAAACTTGGCGAGATCGTTTCGATGCTGCGCCCAAAATAATCACACGATGGAATGACTCTATTTCTAAAGATCAGTGGAAGTTAATTACTTATCATCTGTCCTTAAACTTTATTAAGTAAAGATTAATTTAGTTATTTTATTTTAGTTTTTATTGATTATCGATTCAAAGAGGAATAAGATGAGTTTTGTAAAAATCAAATAAGTACTAACCTTGTTAGGTGAGGCTCCTATACAAACATAGGCTATTGCCCAGAAACGTCGAAAGACGCCAATGGGTCAAACAGGAATTGTCGGATTAAGGCTTTTTCCAATAGCTAAGAATGCGTTCTTTACGTTGTATAGTGCTAAAACTCGGACGATGAGATGATGCCAGGTCAGAAATCTTGTTCGAAAAGGTTTCTGACCTTTTCTTAGTTTTCGCTTCTTTTTATGCTCGCTTCGCCTAACTTGTGTCTGGACGAGAAAGGGGAGTAATGGAACGAACTTTTTTTGATTTTATGAGAGAAATACACAAAAAAGGATCGACGAGTTGCAGCTCAATCGACCCAAAAGACATGAAAGAGAATACACTCTTTACTTGACTCATCATAAGGGACAATGTTCTATGTTGCAAGTAGAAGAGTTTGAAAGGAAGAGTCATTTAACATGAAACCATTTCAAAAAATCATCTTAAGTATCTTGCTCGTTCTTGCGATGGTCATCGGCTTTTTTTCTTTTGAATTTATCCAAGGTTTTTCATCAGTTAAGCAATCCGACACAGTGGACAAAGTCGATGCAAAAGATGTTCCGACGATCATCAATGTCGCATTGATTGGTTCTGATGCTCGATCAAAAGAAGAAAACGGGCGTTCAGATTCGTTGATGGTCGCTCAATATGATCAAAAGACAAAGCAAGCAAAATTGATTTCTATTATGAGGGATTCTTATGTACCTATACCGGGATATGGCATGAATAAAATCAATGCAGCCTATTCCTACGGTGGTATTGACTTATTGGACAAAACATTACAAGAGAATTTCAAGTTAGAAACGCCTTATTATGCCAGCATTACATTCCAAGATTTTATTGATTGTGTCGATGAATTATTTCCAGATGGCGTAACCATCGATGCGGAAAAAGATCTTGATTTAGATGGTGTAGATATCAAAAAGGGAGAACAAACAATGGACGGCAACACCTTACTTCAGTATGCGCGCTTTCGTGAAGACGAAGAAGGGGATTTTGGTCGCATCCGCAGACAGCAACAAGTCGTTGAAGCGGTAGCCAGTCAACTGAAAGATGTTACATCGATCATTAAACTACCAAAGGCAATCGGAAAACTTTTAGGCAGTATCCAGACAAATCTACCCGAAAGTGTCTTATTAGATTGTGGTTTGGATTTTCTAAACAATGACAAAAAAATCGATACGTTGTCAGTGCCAGTGGACAAAAGTTGGGATTTCAACGATAATACACCGGCAGGTAGCGTGTTAGAAATCGACTTAGCCAAAAATAAGCAAGCGATCAGTGAATTTTTGAATAAATAAGCCTTTGTTAAATCAGTGGTTATGAAGGAAATATTATTATCCAGAAATAAGTCGGAGACTCGGAAAATCAGAGATGATTCCGAATCTCCGGCTTATTTTGATAGGGTAGGGTGAACAGTGCGTACTTTTTTCGTTAAAAATTCATTAATATCATGACAGGAATCGTTAAGAATCATTTAGTTCATAACGCTACTTTTCCTGTCATATGTTAGAATATCTTTGATTCGAACTTTTTAATAAAGAGAGGTATTCAAACATGAAAAGGAGTGACAGACAAAAGAAAAAATCGACCGGTATCTATATTGGAGCGGGAATTGTCGTCTTGCTTGCAGCTGCTGGTGGTGGCTTCTTTTATTATCAACATGTCCAAGAACAACAAGCGGTAAAAGCTGGTGAGAAAACCATTGAAGGATTTATCGATTCACTGAACGATGAAAACTATGAAGAAGCGGTGAAATCACTTAAAGTTCAGGGGAATAATGATCTCACTGAACAAGATGTCTTAGAAAAATATCAAAATATCTATGGTGCAGCAGAAATCAGAGGCATCAAACTTTCAGATCTATCCGTGACAAAAAAAGAGAATGATACGTATGAATTTACGTATAAAGCAAAAATGAACACGACGCTGGGAGAGCTGAAAGACTTAGCTTATGAAGGTACATTGACAAAAGATGGCGACCAAACCAAAATCAACTGGCAACCGAATTTGATTTTCCCACAAATGGAAGGTCAAGATAAAGTCAGTTTGAGTACCGAAGTAGCGACGCGTGGTGAAATCTTAGACCGTAATAAACAACCTTTAGCTACTACTGGAAAATTGAAGCAATTAGGTGTTGTACCTGCAAAATTAGGTGAGGGTGAAGAAAAAACAAAAAATATCAAAGCAATCGCTGAAGGCTTTGATTTGACCGAAGACAGTATTGAACAGGCGATCTCTCAAGGATGGGTCCAACCGGATTACTTTGTGCCTTTAAAAATCATTGAAGGAGAAACACCAGAACTTCCAAGCGGAGCGACGATCCAAGAGGTTGACGGCCGTTATTATCCTCTAGGCGAAGCTGCTGCTCAGCTGATCGGTTACGTGGGCGATATTACAGCAGAAGACATCGAGAAGAATCCTGAGTTGAGCAGTACAGGAAAAATTGGTCGTTCAGGGCTAGAAATGGCTTATGACAAAGAATTAAGAGGAACAAATGGTGGGAAACTAAGTGTGACAGATGAAGAAGGAAATGAAAAAGCTGTCTTACTCCAACACGAAGTGAAAAATGGCCAGGATATCCAATTGACGATCGATGCTAACGCACAAAAAACAGCGTTTGACAGTTTAGAAGGTAAGCCGGGTTCTACTGTAGCGACAGCACCAAAAACTGGCGATTTATTAGCCCTTGTCAGTTCGCCAAGTTATGATCCGAATAAAATGACGAACGGCATCTCTCAAGCCGATTACAAAGCGTATGAAGAGGATCCGAATCGTCCGTTTATTAGTCGCTTTGCTACAGGATATGCGCCAGGTTCAACATTCAAAATGATCACCGCAGCGATTGGCTTAGATAACGGAACCTTGAATCCAGATGAAGTCTTGACGATCAATGGTTTAAAGTGGCAAAAAGACAGCTCTTGGGGTTCTTACCAAGTGACGCGTGTCAGCGACGTCCCTCAAGTGAACTTGAAAAATGCGTTAGTTTATTCTGATAATATCTATATGGCACAAGAAACATTGAAAATGGGAGAGGAAGCCTTTAGAAAAGGACTCGGTCAATTCATTTTTGGTGAAGATCTGGACTTACCGATCCAAATGAATCCTGCCCAAATCTCGAATGAAGATTCATTCAATTCAGAGATTTTATTAGCTGATACTGGGTATGGACAAGGGCAATTGTTGATCAATCCGATCCAACAAGCAGCGATGTATAGTGTTTTTGCGAATAATGGCAATTTGATTTATCCACGTCTAGTTATGGATCAGGAAACAAAAGATAAGAAAAATGTCATCAGTGAATCCAGCGTCCAAACGATCTTGCCAGATTTAGTCGATGTCGTGCAAGACCCGAATGGAACCGCACACTCTCTAGCTGCATTAGGCATTCCGCTTGCTGCAAAAACTGGGACAGCCGAAATCAAAGAAAAACAAGATGAAAAAGGACAAGAAAACAGCTTCTTGTATGCAATCAATCCTGAAACGAACGGCTATTTAGTGATCAGCATGTTAGAAAACAAAGAAGATGGCGATTCTGCGACTAATCGAGCGCCTGCGCTATTGCAGTATTTGAATCAAAACTATCAATAAATTAAGTATCTGAAATCGGATACAAAAACATTGGTTATTTTCTTCTGCTAGTGATACACTGGTGATGTAAGCTAGTGTAAATAACAAGAGGAGGAGATCAGATGACTGATGGGCCAAAAGCAGTAATAGCCGAAATGGCTGGAAGTATGTTGAAAATCCAATTTGATAATAGAGAAACGAGATATTTAAAATCACACTTAGCAAAAGAACATGCAGAAGCTTTTTCGATGAAAAAGGATAAAAAGAAGAATATCCTATTAGCTTCACAAACTACTTGGATTGGGTCGACGATCACGATCCAACCAGACGGTACACTGGTGTTGAATGAAAATGATGTTTACTCGCCAGAAGAATGTTGGAACGAAAGTAAAGCACATCTGAATTGAGAAAGAAACCCTTCCGTTGGATTCAAAATCATCGAATCCAGCAGAAGGGCTTTTTTGATTTACGCAAGAAAAGTAGGTGTGGATCACTCAATTAGGATACACTTTTCTAGTAAAATATTTCAAGATAAGCGGTGAAATCAATGTACTCAATAAAATCACAATGACTAGAGGTGAATAGTATTTGGCTTCGATCAATTGGCTCTGTTGACCAATCTGTAAAATGATCAACGCCATTTCACCACGAGAGATCATACCAGCTCCAACCATAAATGAACTATTCGTCGAAAAGCCGGCTACTTTTGCACCTAGATACCCGCCACCAAGTTTTGTTAAGACAGCGACAACGGTTAGAATCAAGATGAAGATCAGTTGTTCGCCGAAGTTTGAAAAATCGACTTCTAGTCCGACACTAACAAAGAATACGGGGATAAAGACTGCATAACCTAATGCTTCAACATTGTGATACACTTCTTCCTTCACTGTTGTTTGGCTGACAGCGATCCCTGCAAAAAAGGCACCGATAACAGAACTTAAGCCAATTAAATCAGCAATATAGGACATACCTAAACATAATACTAATGAAACGATGATAATCGCAGAGTTCGCATAGATTTTTTCAGCGAATGACATTAAAAACGGAGCGATCCATTTAACTAACAAGAAAATAAAAATAAAGTAGATGAGTTGTTCAAACAAGACCAGAGGTATAGGGAGGGTACTCCCAGATTCTCCTGTTAGAAAAGATAAACTGAAACTTAATACTAGAACGACGAGAATATCATCTACGACTGAGGCGCCTAAAATCGTTGAGCCTTCTTTAGTATTGACGACATGGAGTTCTTTGAGAACCTCGACGGAGATGCTCACGGAGGTTGCTGCTAAAATGATCCCAAAGAAAATCGCTTCGTTCATTGAAACTTGAAACATTTCGCCAGTTAACCAGCCAAACAAAACAGGAAACAAAATCCCTAATAATGCTACGAACATCCCTGGACGAAAGTATTTTTTCAATAGTGAAAGATCACTTTCCAGCCCTGCTAAAAACATCAATAAAATGACACCGATCTCAGAAAAATCATGTACGAGGATATTCGGGTGGACCCATCCGAGACCAGCGCCTCCGAGCAACACACCCACAAGCAATTGACCAATCACGGCAGGGATACCAAATCTTCGAGAAAGGTGAGAGCCGAGGGTTGTTGCTATCAAAATCAGACATAGAATACCTATGAATTCCATTCTTTTCATCCTTTCTTTCTCAAAAAGAATTTATTTGAATTATCGTCAAATGACTTCATTAAAAGAATAACATAAAATGCGTTATTTTTGTTCTTTTACCAATTGTTTGTCACACAAAGGAATAGAGCAAAAGCAAAAAGGTTGAGCGAAAATTCGCCCAACCTTGATCTTTAATAGCTATCAATCGATATACATTTTTCTAACTTTTGAATAGTTGATGATTTCAGAGATACCCATGAATATCAAGATACCGCCGAAAATTTGAAAGAGAACCATCAAACTTTTGAATGGGTTGAAAAGCAAGATCAACCCACCGATCAATAAAACCACACTATATATAGACCAGCCTTTTGATTTTGTATTCAAACTGATAAACAATTGGAACGCACCATTTGCTAAGATCATCAAGCCTAATAGAATCGGCAAGATCGAAACAATGGCAGAAGCAAATAAGAACACGATCAATGCAAATACCAGAAAAGCAATTGCACTGAACAGTCCGAAGCCCCAAACTCCTGTTTTTTGTTTGTTTTTATAAGCTTCAAATAAATTGATCAGCCCCAGCAAAACAAAATAAGCAGTAATGAGATAGCCTACAAAATTAAAAACAGCAGTCGGGCTGATAACAATTGCGATGCCGGCAATAATATAAATGGCAGCTCGTAAAAAAGCATATCTTTGAAAATTTCTTCGAATAAGTTCAAACATTATTATAACCTCCTTTTTTTTATTTTAACGGTTATTGCGGTTTAAACCAACTAATAACTAATGATCCACTTATTTTCTTAGGATTTTTTCCATTTTCTTGCCTTTAGCTAACTCATCGATCAGTTTATCCAAATAACGAATTTCCTGCATTAAAGGCTCTTCGATCGTTTCTACTCGAACACCACAAATAACACCAGTGATTAATTTTCTTTCGGGATTTAATTTCGGCGCCTGTTCAAAGAAAGTTTTAAAATCATTTTCCGATTGGATTTGATCATCTAGTTCAGCTTGTTCATAACCAGTCAACCAATGAATAATCTGGTCAACTTCTTCTTTTGTCCGATTTTTTCTTTCCGCTTTTTTGATATAAAGAGGATAGACAGAGGAAAAAGACATAGTAAAAATACGATGTTCAGTCATAGTAATTCTCCTTTTTTCATTAGTATATAACGGATCGGTGGAAAAGAATATGTGTTAGCTTACTGAAACAAAAAAATAGATCCAGTGGTCACTAGCTAAAGACTATTCATCCATATCAATAAGTTTAGCTGGTAAATCTGCATAGTCACGTTCTTGTTTGATTTCAAAGATATATTCGGCTAACTGTGAAATCATTTTTTTCCAATCATTTGGGCGAACGATTCCGTTCAATAGGTAGATTTTTTTGATCTTCTCAGGTAAATGTTTCAGCGGACAATCACTAATAACGATGTCGCATTGCTCCATATAATAGCGCTGGATAGTGATTGCTTCTTTTGAAAATATTTGTTCGATCTTAACGATTAGATCTTTGCTGATGTAGAAATCTTTTGTGTGATTCACACCAATAACGATCGGCGGCTGCTTTTTGAATCGGTCATAGAAATGCAGTAATTCTTCGATGACCCAAGAAACATTCTCTCTTTCTAAGAACTCTGGGAGATAATGCCAATTTTCCTCTCGGAAGCGCTCATAAAAATCTGCTACGCTCGCTCTTAACTGTTGATAATTCGCTTGATCTTGGTAAAGCAAAAATGTCGGTAAAGGTGTATTTGGCTGCTCACTATCTAAAAAGGTATTATGCAGTTTATTGATCGTAAAAGAGAGTGCATATAGTCTTTTTTGTTTTTCATGAAGTTCTAAATGAAAGTACTGACTGAACGATTCGACTAGTCTTTTGGAATAAAGCAAATAAGGAAAATCAAGTTCAAGTAATCGTTGATAATGAGTCAAGCTTTGTTCTTCACTATCCAATTGAGAGATGGTTAAGCGAGCTAATAAATTGAGGAGGATTCGCTGTTCCCTACAAATAGGTAGATCAGGTTTTAAAATATCGACATCCGGCTGGATCAAAAGATCGATGTAAGTAAATTGACTCAATTCTTTTTGGACATTTTCTAAAGAAGTCATCGGGAAATTATCTTGACAGAGGTTTAGGAGAAGGTACAACTTATCCAAAACTCCGCCGTTCATGCCTTCTAACACCTCTTTTTTGAAATACATATAAAGTGTAGCGTTGATTTGTTCCGGTTCTTCCTGGTGGTAGGGAAGGGAAGTATTAGCAAAAATCGTCCAATAAACATCCAAAAAACAATATTGTATTTGAATCTCACTTCCAGTAATGATTTTTTTTCCTTTGCTCGAAAATTTGAAAGATATCCCATAAAGCGCTAAAAACTGATTGATTGCTTTCATTTTTGAATAAAGGTAGGAAGGGCTATAATTCGTCATTTGGCTGATCGTGACCATCGAGTTGACTTTATGGCGAAGTAATGCTGCGATAATTTGAAAATTGGTTGAGTCGAAACAGTACTTACCAAATAATTCATAGTAACAAGTAGCTGGATCAGCTTCCTCTAGAGAAATTTTGACAAACTTCTTATTTTTCACGATTTTGACATTTTGGATGTCCAATGCCTTAAAATCCTGTTCGAGTTCTTGAAGATATAATAGAAAATTTGAATCAGACATCCTGAAATAATCTGCAAGGTAATGAGTAGTAATAAAGAACTGATGCTCTGTTAAGAAAAGAAAAATCTCAAGTTTCGTTACATTTTTCTTCTTTAGTAGAAACTTTTTGATTGCTTCTTGTGTTTGCATTTGAATTCCTCCGATTGAAAATTTTACTGAAAATTTCTTGATTTTGCACAAAAAAACAGTAAATCTCTCGTATCAATCTATATTATCTTATGTTTAACATAATAATGATATCAAACAGGAGGAATTCTCATGAAATATTTAAGTCTTCTATTTGCTTCCGCTGTACTCACTAGTTTTGCAGTACCTGTAGAAGCTGCACAAGCAGAAGAGCAGCCAAGAAACGAAGTAGCTCAGCTCGCTTCACGATCAGGTTGGGCTAATGTCAATCAAATCAAATTTTTAGAAGAACATGCTTCAGCTAACTCTGGGATTATGAAAATCAGCTTAGGCGAAACAGTCACAGTGAAAGCTTTAGTGACCTATTCAGGAGACATTCAACCAATCTTACAATCCGTCGTCCAATTTGAAAACGTCGATCCAGCGTTGAAGATCGAACATGATCCAACGACACTCGTATTTAACAATAAAGTGGCTACTTTTACGTTTCACATCACGTTGACTCAACCAATCAATCGACCAGCGTTGTTTACTGTAAAAGTCGCAGATGGCCAACCTGGGGATCGCCAATTCTTAACACCATATAGTCAACGTCAAACAGTTGAACAAAAAGCAGGTGGCTCTGGGGGCGTCAGTGAACCCGATCCTATACCAGAGAACCCAGATGAAAACCCAGATGTAACACCAGAGAATCCAGACGAAAATCCAGATGTAACACCTGAGAACCCAGACGAAAACCCAGATGTGACACCAGAGAACCCAGATGAAAATCCAGATGTAACACCAGAAAACCCAGACGAAAATCCGGATGTAACACCAGAGAATCCAGATGAAAACCCAGATGTGACACCAGAGAACCCAGATGAGAATCCGGATGTAACACCAGAGAATCCAGACGAAAATCCAGATGTAACACCGGAGAATCCAGATGAAAACCCAGATGTAACACCAGAGAACCCAGACGAAAATCCTAGTATCAAACCAGAAAAACCAGAGGGGAATAGTGGCAATTATGAAGGGGAAGGGGAAGAGGATAAAAAAGAAGTCATTGAACCGCAACCCGATATTGATCATAAAAAGACACCAATCACAAAACCTGATAAAGTAGTAACAGATAATAAACTGGTGGATCAAATCAAAAAGCAACCAGTTTCATTGATTGAAACAAAACACATTTCAGTCGCTAAAGAAAACTCTGCTATTGTAAAAGAGAGCCAACCAAGCGTAAATGAAAATCGCACGTTGAAACAAGAGTCAAACCACATAATTCCTATGAAACAAGCTGTAGAATCAACGAAAGAACTACCTAAGACTAGTGAAAATAAAACTAGTTCAATGTGGATCTTAGGTCTTTTGATTTTAGGAATGAGTTTCTTTTCATTTAGAAAAATCAATGAGTAATTAGAGAACTCCAATTTCAAAAAATAGCGATCAAATCCGAAAATGCAAAATGGCATATTGGATTTGATCGCTTTTATTTTTCTAAAAAATACTTCTAGTATGACTTCTTTTCTTTAGAAGTGTACTTACTAATTGACATAGTGGATCTGCTCTTCTTCAATTAGTGGATAGGTTAGTAATTCTTTACTATCTAAATCTTCTTTTGTCATATCGACTGCATTTATCTGGCTATTTGAATAAGTGGTGTAGTAATAGATTCCTTTATCCATGTTACAGCAAGAAGAATAGATCGTATATTCAAATTGACCATTGCCGACATCACAAAGGCCTTTTTGTTGTTCAACAGATTTTAGGATATGGAAGAATTGACTCACACTTTCCTGTTCCGTACTTGCTTTAACCGAATTCAATTTTGTAAAAGCTACTTTGACAAAACGAGAGGCAGAAGATAGATCCCCAGGCAAACCTAAGCCACCCATCCCACGAGAATAGACCGACAAATCAAGTTGATCTGAGAAATGATTTTTAGGCGTAGTTGTCGACACGGATCGATAGTTATTCAAATTGAATAATTGATAATCAAAAGTCGGATTATTCGTCAATACACCAATCGGGTTATCATAGATCTTTAATCCTTCGGCAACGGATTCAATGACAATGGATTTTTCTTGATCTGCTAATAGCCAATGTAGGGGAGATAAAGGTAGTTCTTCACTAAAATTGATGTTGACTAAATTGATATCTGCTAGTAATGCACGAGCTTCTTCCACGTTTTTACATTGACTCAGTATCCAAGGAATAAATTCAAACGGGGAAATATTTGTCTTTTCAGGATCTTCATCAAAGAAATGAGCATTTCCAGGGAAATTTAAGCCAGCCATGCTCAAGCCTTTTTCATTTGTTGCATCATAATAGAGAGGGTAGTTGTCAACAACTGCTGCCATACCGATGATTGCATAATGCGATGTTTGTTTTGGGACTTTCCGATAAACAAAAGGGAAATTTCTGGGAGTGATCGTCACCTGTTCATTATAAGAAATCTCTAAATCCAAATTACGTCCAAAATAATGATCATTTGTTGTGTAAGTAATAGATGTACACATTATAATAACCTCCTTTGTTTAATTCTATATTAAGACGAATTAAGAAAAATTTCTAACAATACGATTATTCACCGTTATAAATATATAAACGAGCAGACAAAAAAACTCGGTAATTAGCTTACCGAGCATGTTGTTCTTTATTAAAGTTTTTTAGCATTTTTTTAGTCAAATAAAGTAGCATCGCTAATTCTTCTTCCTCTAAAGGTAAGAAATCAAGAATTTTTTCAGGGATGTCTTTTGCTTGATCTTGTAATGCTTGACCGGCGTCTGTCAAAGAAAGGATAGTCACCCGTTCATCGGAATCGTCTCTTTTACGATTGATATACTGCTTGCTAGCTAATTTCTTTACAACAGGCGTCAAAGTTCCTGAATCTAAACATAATATCTGTCCCAACTCTTTCATAGTGATTTGTTTTCTCTCCCATAAAACAAGTAGAACAAGATATTGTGTATACGTTAGATCCAGTGGCTTTAACAAAGGCGCATAGTAACGTGTAATTTCTTTAGAGGTGGCATATAAGGGAAAGCATAATTGATTTTTTAATAATAACTCCTCCAAAATAGACCACCTCCTAATGTGCTACTTCATAGCATACTTGTTTTTTCTAAAAAAATCTAGCCCTCAACAGCTGTTAAAGTGACTTCGATATTGCCAGCTGTCGCTTTTGAATAAGGACAAACTTTGTGTGCAGCTTCTAGCAATTCTTGAGTTTCTTCAAGTGATAGACCTTCCACAGAACCTTCGATCTCAACGCCTAAAACAAAGCTCATTTCGCTTTCTGCGTATAAAGATACTTGTGCACTGATCGTTGATGCACCTTCGATATTTTTTTGTGTTTTGATCAAGTCTAATGCGCTGTTGAAACAAGCACTAAAACCTGCAGCAAATAATTGTTCTGGATTTGTTGCATTTTCAACGCGTTTACCAGGAGCTGCAATATTTAACTCAAATGAGTTGTCTGGGCTGTGCACTTCCCCAGAACGTCCGCCAGTATTGATCATTTTTGTTGAGTACATTTTTTTCATTAAAAACACTCCTTGCTTTTTATATTTGATACAATTAGATTGTACACAATTTAATTGAAGGGAGCAACTAAGTTGTTTATAAAAAAAGCTATTTCTGGTTTTAACATTAAACCAGAAATAGCTTTTTAAAGAAGTATTCACATCTGTTTAGTTTCTAGCATCATTCAATCGGGTGATAAGTAAAGCCTCTACCCATAACTTCCGCTACACTGTTGACGATGACAAAAGCATTCGGATCGATCTCTTCGATCAATGGTTTGACTTTGGAGAACTCTTGGTCTGTCACTACCATCAATAAGATTTCTTTTGGCAATTGGCTATAGCCACCTTGCGCTTCGATAATCGTCAATGTCCGACCAATTTCACTGATCAGGCGTGTTTGGATCTCAGCTAGATGGTTCTCGCTGAAAATCATGATTGATTTTTGACGGTTCGTTCCGGTCTCAATATAGTTCATCACGATCGAAGTGATCACGATTGATAGAATCGCATAAAGGAATTCATCGAATCCGAAGACAAACAAGGTCAATGAAACAACTACGGCATCGGTCATCAAAAGTCCAATCGAGGGACTCAAGTTGAAATATTTTTTGAAGATAAGGGGAGGGATGGTGGTACCACCACTGGATGAGTTGTTTTTGTATAAAATGGCTACACCTAAAGCGAAGATCGCACTACCAAAAATGACAGATAATAAACGATCTGAAGTGATCATATACTCTGGAACGATCTCAACGATCGTGGGAAAGACGATACTACCAAATAAGACTTTGAAGAAAGGTTTTTTTCCTAAAAAAATCAATGCTAAGATCAGCATGATGACATTTAACACGAGGATGACGGTGGCACGATTAAATCCTAAAGCGAACTCAAGTAAGATCCCGAGACCGCTGACTCCACCAGCTGCGATATGATGTGGGCCTAAAAACATATTGATACTGATGGCTAAAATAGTTAATGCAAATACTATTTTGATATATGTCCAAATTATATTTCTACTTTTTTTCATTCATTCACTTCCTACTATTCATTTATTTCTAACTATCTTTATTATACCTTAATTTTGTGTAAAAGTTAACATGAATGAAAAAGAAAGTTAGCTAAACCTAACTTTATAAGGTTGTTATCTATTCTATAATCAATCATGCGAATAAAAATGGATAAATTTAGTTGACCATCAACGTGCATTGGCCAATGGCGATTTTTAAATCGTTATCCAAATAGACAGTTGCTCGCCAAAAATGCAGATTCTTCCCAATCTTTTCAGGATGTGCTACTACTCGTAACGTACCAGAAGAGGCTTTGTTCAAATGCTGGACATGAAGATCGACGCCAACAGCAAAATGGGGAGCTGATAAGTGTTGATTTGCCCCAATACTACAAGCCGTTTCGATCAACACTCCGCTGATTCCTCCATGCAAATAGCCAAAGGGTTGGTGATGCGTGTCAGCAATCGTCAAAGCCAGCTGGACTTTTTCTGGCGTGACAGATAATGTTTCAATTCCTAAGTGTTGTAATAGATCCATAGCGACTCTCCTAACTTGTTTTTTTTTAGTATAACAGAAATTCTAAATTTATTTTAAGATTTTCAAACGTTTTCTTTATTCTTGTGTATAATAAATTTAATGAATTTTAGGAGGAGATAGAGATGAGAGAATGGAAGACAATTAAGGAATATGATGAGATCCTATTTGAACAATATGGGAAAATCGCGAAGATAACGATCAACCGACCAGAAGTCCATAACGCTTTTACGCCGAAAACAGTTTTTGAAATGATCGAAGCTTTTACAATCAGCCGTGATCGCCAAGATATCGGAGTGATTATTTTAACAGGTGCAGGAGACAAAGCCTTCTGTTCAGGTGGTGACCAAAAGGTTCGAGGAAATGGTGGTTATGTTGGTGAAGACCAGATTCCGCGTTTAAATGTGTTAGATTTGCAACGGTTGATCCGTGTGATCCCTAAACCGGTGATCGCGATGGTCAAAGGTTGGTCGATCGGCGGTGGAAATGTCTTACAACTTGTGTGTGATCTCACAATTGCTGCTGAAAATGCGAAATTTGGTCAAACAGGCCCTAACGTTGGGAGCTTCGATGGTGGATATGGTTCTGGCTATTTAGCACGTGTTGTCGGTCATAAAAAAGCCAAAGAAGTTTGGTTCATGACGAAGCAATATAGTGCGGAAGAAGCGCTAGCGATGAATTGGATCAATACAGTCGTTCCAATCGAGCAAGTAGAAGACGTGACGATCGAATGGGCGGAAGAGATGTTGAAGAAAAGCCCATTAGCTTTACGAATGATCAAAGCAGCGATGAATGCCGATACAGATGGACTAGCTGGTATCCAGCAACTAGCTGGCGATGCAACGCTTTTATATTACACGATGGATGAAGCACAAGAAGGGCGCGACGCATTTAAAGAAAAAAGAGAACCTGATTTTGATCAATTCCCTAAATTCCCTTAATCGAAACCCAAAAAGCTGGTTGCAACAACAAGCAATGCTTCATCCTGATGCACCAGCTTGTCAGTGGAATGATGAATGTTGGACTTTTGGTGAGTTGTCATCAAAAGTCCAGAGTTATGCGGACTATTATCACCGAACATTACCTGAATCTAGCAAGCGAGTTGCCTTATACAGTGAGAATGACCTGACTGCTTATTTATCGATCTTAGCATTATGGGAGTTAGGAAAAGAGATCCAATTTGTCAACACACGCTTAACAGCAAATGAAATCAATGAACAGTTAGCAGATGCCGAGACTTCCATTCTGATTTCTGCCAAAAAAATCATGATCAACGAGCAAGTCACTATACACCCGTTTCCTGATTCTTCTGAATTACGCGAGTTGCTGTCAGAAGAGTGGTTTGATAATGGGTACCAAGAACAAGAGGTCGCTTCGATCATGTATACATCTGGCACGACAGGAAAACCAAAAGGCGTACCGCAAACATTTGCCAATCACTTTGCCAGTGCCCAAGCAACTTCATTAAGTTTAGGTGTTGAAGCGTCAGATAGCTGGGTTTGTTGTGTCCCACTCTATCATATCAGTGGTCTCTCTATTTTGTTACGCTCCCTCGTTTTAGCTATCCAAGTCATTTTACTACCGGGATTCGCTCCTCAGCAAGTGCATCAACTACTGATGAATGGAAAAGGTACCTATATTTCTTTAGTCACAAAAATGTTAAAAGATCTTGAACCATTGATTCCAGATCGTGGCTATTCTCCCTCATTTAAACACGTATTATTGGGGGGCGGACCAGGAGAAGAACGTGTGATCCATTCTTGTCTAAAAAAACAGGTACCTGTGATGCTTTCTTATGGAATGACGGAGACTTGCTCCCAGATCGTCGCGTTGCTTCCTGAAGCAGTCCTGACAAAAATAGGCTCTTCTGGCAAAGCTTTGTCTGGAGTATCGATCCATATCCAAAAGAATACAAAAACAGAGCAAATGGGTGAAATTTTAGTTAAAGGACCTTCAATCGTCCAATGTTACTTGAATCAAGTCAGCCCAGAGTCATGGACAGAAGATGGCTGGTTCCATACCGGTGATTGGGGATACCTCGATAAGGAAGGGTACCTTTACATTGTCAGCCGAATGAGTGAACGGATTATTTCGGGCGGAGAGAATATTTTTCCAGTCGAAATTGAGCGGGTACTTTTAGCTAGCGATAAAATTGCTGAAGCTATCGTTGTTGGTTGTCCTGATGACACATGGGGACAAACGCCCGTTGCATATGTCAAACTGCGGGAACCGCTAGTTGATGGTGAGCTTAATGATGCGTTGACCTCCTTAGCACGCTACAAACACCCGACTCAAATCTATTCTGTTTCTGAAATACCGAAAACAGCAACGGGTAAACCAATCAAACGTCTTTTTATGACAAAAGAAAGAGTGAAATATATTGAATATCAAATTAGATAGCTCAATGGATGATCAACTTTTAAAAAAATACCGCTATTTTACTTATAGCTATCAATTAGCAAATCAAACTTCAAAAAAACTTTTTCGTTTTCTACCTTCTGATGGCGAACGATTTTATTGGTCTACTCCGGACAGGGAATTTGAACTATTAGGAATGGGCGAGAATTTATTTGATCACACAAAGATCTATACACCAATGGCCATTCAAGATTTTTCTAAAGAGTTTTGCAAAAGTTTTTTAAACGTCTCTAAAAACGGAGCAACGCCTTTGTTGTTTGGCGGTTTTCCTTTTGACCAATCGAACCAAAAAGAAAACATCTGGGGAGAGCTTGAAAGAGGTCTGTTTATCCTCCCAAGTATTTTGCTTAGAAAAGTTAATTCTACCATCGAAGTAGTGTTGACCGTTGCATCAGATGGGGTATCTCGAGAGGAACTTTTAAAAGACTTTGAGAGTTTGGCAGAAATAATCAAGGGTTTATTTGATGATAAGAAACAAGAACCTGTTACTAATCAACTGACTTCAGCGGAAGAGTTAGATGTTTCGATTTTTTTGGAAAATGTCCAGAAAGCGAAGCAAAGTATAGGATTCAAAGAGACCTTACTGAAAAAAGTAGTGTTAGCTCGACAAATGAAGATTCAAGGTTCTTTTGGTTCAGTTCCTAATATTCTCCAAAACTTAACCGAACAACAACCGCATACGTATCTGTTTCTTGTAGCTTCTAATCAACATGCGTTTGTTGGGGCTACCCCTGAGCGTTTGATCCAAGCGACAGAAAAACAATTTAGGACCGCAGGGATTGCCGGTTCCGCGCCTAGAGGGTCGACGCCACAAAAAGATGATGAAATCGGCAAAGAACTTTTAAAAGACTTTAAAAATACACAAGAACATGGGATTGTTACCGACAGATTAGCGGGTCAATTAGCGGAGATCGTAACTGGGGAAGTGTCGGTCTCTTCACGCCAATTATTGAAAAATCGCGACATCCAACATTTGTCGATGACTTTTTCTGGGGATCGAAAAGAAGGTGTTTCATTGATTGATGCTGTCGAAATGATTCATCCTTCGCCAGCATTAGGTGGAGAACCTAAAGAATTAGCACTGGAATGGATCAAAGAACATGAGCATTTTGGCAGAGGACTTTATGGCGCACCAATTGGCTGGTTAGACCTGATCAATGATGTGGGTGAATTTGCTGTAGGAATCCGCTCGGGAATCTTAAATGAAACCGAAGGAATGTTGTATGCAGGGTGTGGCGTCGTCGCAGATTCTGACCCTGAGACTGAAAGACAGGAAACTTTGCTAAAATTCCAACCAATGCTTAGAGGGGTGAAGGGATGAATCAACAACAAGAAATGACTGCGTATTTATTGGCTTTCATCAAAGGGATGAAAGATGGTGGACTTAATCATGTGGTGATCAGTCCTGGCTCACGGTCGACACCACTTGCATTATTACTTCATAGAGACCCTGAGATCAAAACAATGGTCAACGTTGATGAGCGCTCCGCTGCGTTTTTTGCACTAGGCATGGCGAAAGCATTGAAGCAACCAGTCGGTGTTCTTTGTACCTCGGGAACTGCCGCTGCGAATTTCTTTCCAGCTGTTTGTGAAGCAAAAGCTACAAACGTTCCCTTGTTGTTGTTGACAGCGGATCGGCCACCAGAAGCCAGAGGTGTAGGGTCACCACAAACGATGGATCAACAAAAATTGTTTGGTTCGTATATCAAGAAGTTTATCGAAATGGCACTTCCTGAAGGTACTCCAGAAATGTTGCGGTATAGCCACTGGCACGGTGCAAATTGTGCGAGTGAAGCAATGCGGGTGCCGGCAGGACCTATCCAGATCAATTTTCCTTTTAGAGAACCTTTGTTGCCTGACTTGGCTTATTCCCTAGATGACTCTTTTCACACAAAACAAGCGATTGCTCAAACTGCATCAAAGCAAGCACCAGAGCTCGCCGATTGGCTATCAAAAAAAGGTTTGATGATCGTTGGTAAAGAGTTATCACCAGATGAAGCAAAAGAGTTAGTTTCTTTAGCGACGTATTTACAATGGCCGATCATAGGGGATCCATTGGCGAATCTCGCTGCTTGTCAGCAAGTGAGTGGTGCTTACATGCCACATGCGGACTTGATTTTTGCTGGCTCTGTTCCTGAAACACCCGAAGTCATTTGGCAATTTGGGAATTTACCAGTTGCTAAAAACGTGATGCTTTATTTAAAAAAATATCATCAAACAATCTCTGACTATGTCTTGATCGATGACGAGGAATGGCGCGATCCTTTACACTTAGGAACGAGTTTTATCCAACGCGATATTACTGGTTTTTGTAAACAGGTATTCGCTTCTGCGACTTCTGTGAACTTTTCTCCTGAGAATAACGAGTGGTTGGATAAGTGGAAAAAAGTCCGAGAAAACGCGAGTCAAGTTATTGCTGAAGAACTAGCCTTGGAACAGTGGAGCGAAAGTAATGCCAGCTGTCAGTTGTTTCAACTGATACATTCAGAAGAAGCCTTGTTTTTGTCTAATAGTAACGCCATTCGATTTGTCGATCGCTTTGCTTCACCTGTGGCAAAATCATTTTCAATCTATGGCAATCGAGGAATCAATGGGATCGATGGATTGATTTCAACAGCTGCGGGCATTGTTGCAGTAAAGAACAAGCGGATCTTTGTGTTGATCGGTGATCTAGCGTTGTTCCATGACATGAATGCCCTTGAACTCATTCGACGTTATCATTTACCAATCACTTTAGTTGTATTGAATAACAATGGGGGCGGAATCTTTTCGTTCCTTCCTCAAAACAAGTTGGAGGAAGCCGATTTTGAGCCATTGTTTGGC
Organism: Enterococcus sp. DIV1094; assembly: GCF_017316305.2. Taxonomy (NCBI): domain Bacteria; kingdom Bacillati; phylum Bacillota; class Bacilli; order Lactobacillales; family Enterococcaceae; genus Enterococcus; species Candidatus Enterococcus mangumiae. Next base: position 2,806,408 of record NZ_CP147250.1, on the reverse strand, counting down.
ACACCGCTAAACTTGGAATTAGAAAAAGTCACAAGTTTATATAATGGCTATTACGAACAACCAACTTCTCCTGAAGAGTTTAAACAAGCGATTGAAGAAAGTCGCAAGCATATGGAGTGGACTTTGATCGAAATCAAAGGGGAACAGCAAGAGCCTGTCCAACTATGGGAGAAGGTCAAGCGTCGTTATCAGGAGGCACTGGACTGATGCCATTTAAAACTATTCGTGGAGCAACCTATCATTACCGTTGGTTGCACCAACCTGATCCAAAGAAACCAACGGTCGTTTGTTTGCATGGATTTACCGGAAGTACACAAACGTTTCTATTTGAGAATCCTACGTCGAATTACTTAGCGATCGATCTGATCGGACATGGAAAAACTGCAGTGTACCTTCACCCTTATCGCTATCAACTGTCAGCATTAGTGGAGGATCTGTCACTTCTTCTTGCGGAACTAGAAATCCCGTCATTTTATGTATTAGGTTACTCGATGGGCGCACGTGTCGCTCTTGCTTGGGCGATCGAGCGCCCACAAGGGATCAAAGGGTTGATTTTAGAAGGCGGAACTGCTGGTATTGCAGATGAGCAGCAACGACATCACCGTAAAATCGCTGATCGAAAGCTTGCTTTACGCCTATTGAAAGAACCTTTAGTTGAGTTTGTGAACTATTGGGAGAAACTCCCGCTCTTTGCTTCACAACAGGCATTATCACCTGAACAAAAAACGAAAGTAAGGAATGAACGCCTTGGTCAAAATAAATTTGGTTTAGCCATGAGTTTATATTCTATGGGGACAGGGGCTCAAAAAAACTATTGGCCAATGGTAACGACTATTGAATGTCCGGTATTGTACCTTGTTGGTCAAAAAGATACGAAGTTTCAAGAAATCGGTAAACAGCTAACAGCCACCAAAGAGACGTTTCACTACCAAATGCTTGCTGATTGTGGGCATTGTTGCCACATCGAGCAACCTTGCTTATTTGAAGCATCTGTAGTTGCTTGGATCAATGAGATCGAAAGGGGGCGCACATCATAAAAATCGTAAACATCCACCAATACTGTTTGAGATTACCCTTAGTCACGCCTTTTAAAACGAGCTATGGTCAGTTGGAAACAAAAGCTTTTGATTTGTTGATCTTGGAAGATGAATTAGGCAATCAGGGGATTGGTGAGTTAGTTTCTTTTGAACGAGCGGACTATATTGAAGAAACGATTGACATGAGTCGTTCGGTGATTCAAAACGAACTGATTCCTCGTTTATTTGATCTAGAATTTTCACATCCTGCGGAAATATGGTCTGCTTTTAAACACACTCAAGGGAATTTTATGGCAAAATCGGCGGTAGAAACGGCGGTTTGGGATCTCTATGCTCGTCGCTTGAATGTGCCACTGCAAAAGATTTTTTCAGCTGAGAGATCAAGCATTCCTGTTGGTGTGAGTATCGGCGTCCACGAGAATGTCGGTGATCTGCTGGCTACGGCAAAATCTTATGTTGAACAAGGGTATCAACGAATCAAGTTAAAAATTACTCCGGGGAATGATTTGGTTCCATTGCAAGCGTTGCGCAAGGAATATCCAGAGATCCAATTGATGGCAGATGCAAATTCTGCTTATACTTTGAGGGATTTGCCACTGTTCAAGCAAATGGATACGTTGGCGCTTGCGATGATCGAGCAACCGTTTCATCCCCGCGACTATGTCGATCATGCAATGCTTCAAAAGCAAATCAAGACAGCCGTTTGTCTTGATGAGAACATCCGAACATTGGAAGATGTTAGAACAGCTCACGCATTAGGAAGTTGTCGCGCAATCAATCTGAAGATTCCAAGGGTTGGTGGAATTACTGAAGCGTTAAAGATCGTCGAGTTTTGTCAGAAGAATGAGTTGCTGGTTTGGTTAGGCGGAATGTTTGAATCTGGAGTCGGTCGCGCACTCAATCTGCATTTTGCTAGTCAAGATTGTTTTACTTTTCCAGGAGATCTATCCGCCTTTGATCGTTATTTCCATGATGATATCGTTGAACCAAAGGCAACAATCAACAATGGCCAATTGGCAGTTCCTGATCAACCTGGGATTGGTGTAATCTGGCAGGAAGAACAGTTGCTAAACTATTCGTATGATAAGAAAACATATGTTAAAAAATAAAATCAAGAAGGTGAAGAACACCCGTTTACGAGGTGATGTTTCTTCATCTTCTTTTTTTAACCAAAAATCTTGTTACCGATAACATAAATGTAAGCGTTGTCTTTCGGTGATTTATCTTTTATAGTTATTTTTGTTAACTGAAAGACAAGGGAGGAGTAACATGAATACTGCATCAATTTATCATCGACCAGAAAGTGAATTTGCCTATTTATATAGCGACACGACTATGCGGATTCGCCTACGTACCAGTAAAGACGATGTCAAACAGGTCTATGTGATCAGCGGTGATCCGTATACGATTTTTTCAAAAAATTGGTATTTAGAAGAAGTTCCCATGAAAAAAGGGCTTAGTACACTTCTTCATGATTATTGGGAAATCGAGTTGACGAGTGATACTAGAAGATTACAATACGGATTCCATATCGTCGGAATCGATGGAATGGACTGTTTTTACGGAGATCAAGGGATATTTCCTTATCAAAAGGAAACATTGGCAAACGCAAACTACTATTTCCGTATGCCATATTTCCAACAAATCGATCTCTTCATGGTTCCTGAATGGGCAAAACAAACGATTTGGTACCAAATATTTCCTGAACGGTTTGCCAATGGCGATCCTGCAAATGATCCTAAAGATACGTTGCCTTGGGGAAGTAAAGATCCAGATCGCGAAGATTTCTTTGGTGGCGATCTTCAAGGGGTGATCGATCATCTCGACTATTTAGCCGACCTAGGAATCACAGGGATATACTTCTGTCCTGTTTTTGAAGCAACATCTAATCACAAATACGATACGATCGATTATTATGCGGTCGATCCACAGTTTGGCGATAAAGAACTTTTAAAAGAGTTGATCACAAAAGCACACGAAAAAGGAATCCGCATCATGTTGGATGCTGTTTTCAATCATATGGGCAGCCATTCACCACAATGGCAAGATGTGATCGAACATGGGGAAGAATCACGCTACAAAGACTGGTTCCATATCCATTCCTTCCCAGTAGATTCTTATGAACTGACTGATGTTCCTGATACAGCTGAAAACTTAGCGTATGATACTTTCGCTTTTACGCCATTTATGCCAAAACTCAATACAGCGAATCAAGAAGTCCAAGAGTACCTATTGGATATTGCTACGTATTGGGTCAAGGAATTTGATATCGATGGCTGGCGATTAGATGTTGCCAATGAAGTCGACCATCATTTTTGGAAAAAATTCAGAGAAGCAGTTACCTCAATCAAACCAGATATCTATATCTTAGGTGAGATCTGGCATTCTTCTCAAGCTTGGTTACAAGGAGATGAATTCCATGCGGTGATGAATTACGCCTTTATGGATTCCATCAAAGATTATTTTGTCCATAAAAAAATCACGCCAACGCAAATGGTCAGCGGCATGAACCATCAGCAAATGCTGTATCGCGACCAAGTCAATGAAGGAACATTCAACCTTTTGGATTCCCACGATACAGCAAGAATCTTGACCTTGTGTAAAGAGGACAAAGAGTTGATGAAATCCGTTTTAGCCTTTATGTTCTTACAAAAAGGGGCACCTTGTATCTACTACGGAACTGAAATTGGTATGACTGGTCATGATGATCCAGATTGCCGAAAATGTATGATTTGGGAAAAAGATCAACAAGATCTTGAACTAAAAGGATTCGTGAAAGAATTGATCTGTGTACGGAAACAGATTCAAGAAATATTGATTCAAGGAGACATGACTTGGCAATCAGTCGATGATAAAAATGAACAGCTTTATTTAACTCGTCATTTCAATCAGCAAACGATCCATGCTTACTTCAATCAAGGGACGGAAGCATACATGGTCGATTTGGAAAATGATGTGTTGTTCAGTCAAAATTGCGACATCTTAAAAGATGGCAAAGCAGAAATCCACCCGAATGGATTTTTGATCCTTTGTTAACTTGTTATCGGTAACATAGAGAAAGCGTTTGCAAATAGAACTTTTATCGACTTATAATCAAATTGTAAAGAGTAACAGAATAGAATCGGAGGAAAGAAAATGAGTAAACAGTTGCTTAAAAAATTAGGGTTAGGTGCTTTATCTTTAGGTTTTATCGGTGGACTTGCTGCATGTGGCAATGGCGGATCATCCACTAGCTCAAGCGAAGAAGATAGCAAAACATTGACGATCTCAGTTGATGCCGGTTATACAGACTATGTCAATGAGATCAAAACAAAGTTCGAAGAAGATAACGACGTAGAAATCAAATTAGTTGAAAAAGACATGTTTGAACAATTGGAATCGCTCGCGCTTGATGGCCCCGCTGGAAAAGCGCCAGATGTTATGATGGCTGCTTATGACCGTATCGGTGCATTAGGTCAACAAGGGCACTTGGCAGAAGTTCAATTGGGTAATGAAGCAGATTACGATGATACAGATAAAGCGCAAGTGACTTTTGAAGATAAAATCTACGGCGCACCGGCTGTTATTGAAACCTTGCTTTTATACTACAACAAAGATTTGGTTGATACAGCACCAACAACTTTCGAAGATTTGGAAGCGTTAGCAAAAGATGAACGCTTTAATTTTGAATCAGAAGAAGGTAAAAATACTGGTTTCTTAGCAAAATGGACTGATTTTTATTATTCATATGGCTTGATTTCAGGTTATGGCGGTTATGTCTTCGGTGAAGATGGAACAGACCCATCTGAAATCGGTTTGAACAATGCAGGGGCGGTTGAAGGAATCACTTATGCAACAGATTGGTTCCAAAACGTTTGGCCTAAAGGAATGCAAGATATCAAGAGTGCTGGCGACTTTGTCAACCAACAGTTCATGTCAAATAAGGCAGCAGCAATCATCGATGGTCCATGGCAAGCGCAAACATACCAAGAAAATGACATCAATTATGGCGTATCAAAAATTCCAACATTGAATAATGGTGAACCTTATCAACCATTTGGTGGGGGTAAAGGTTGGGTCGTAAGTAACTACTCTAAGAATAAAGAAGTTGCTCAAAAATGGTTAGACTATGTGACTAATACTGAAAACCAAGAGAAATTCTTTGAAATGGTCAACGAAGTACCAGCAAACCAAGCCGCGCGTGAAACAGCAAAAGGAACAAATGACGAGTTGACTACTGCAGTGATCGAACAATACGAAACAGCACAAGCAATGCCAAACATCCCAGAAATGGCAGAAGTTTGGACAGGTGCCGAAAACTTGATGTTCGATGCAGGTTCAGGTAGAAAAACACCGAAAGAATCTGCGGATGATGCGGTGAAAACGATCAGTGAAGCAATCGAGCAAAAATACTAATTAAATCATAACGATTATCAAAAAGGTTGGAGCTGTGAAGGAAATTGCTTCTCAGCTCCATGTTTTACCTTTGTTGAAAGAGGAAATTTTTACAAAAAGGGGCGCTTCAATACTTAGCACCTGTTTAAGTAACAAGAGGGGGGAACACCATGCAACAAGAAGATACAGCTGTCAACGTCAAAGGTACGATGCTCCGTTCCATCATTCCAGGACTAGGTCAATTTGCAAATGGGCAAACGTTCAAAGGGATCATCTTTTTAGCACTATTTATCGGATTTATCATCCAAATGGTTTTAGGCGGTTTTCAATCCTTAGTTGGGTTAGTGACATTAGGTAGCGTGCCAATGGAAGACCATTCATTATTTATTTTGATCCAAGGAACTTTGCAATTGATTTTGACTGCTTTGTTTTTACTTTTTTATTTCATTAATATTTTAGACGCAAAGCGTGTCGCAATTATGAGAAAAGAAGGGAAAAAGATCAATCGGACAATGAAGGAAGTCATACATAATGTAGGTGATGAAGGCTTTCCTTATCTCTTGACACTTCCAGCATATTTACTGATGATCTTCACGATCATCTTCCCAGTTTTAGTGACATTATTTACTGCATTTACAAACTACGATTTCAAACACATTCCACCAGCAAGCTTGATCGACTGGGTAGGTGCCGAAAACTTTTTCAGTATTTTCTTCTTGAGTTCTTATCGTAATACGTTTGTAGCGGTTTTCTCTTGGACAGTTATCTGGACGCTTTGTGCGACTACTCTACAAATCACGCTAGGCGTATTCACAGCAGTGATCGCCCATCAGAAATTCATCAAGTTCAAGCGTATTTTTGGTATCATTTTCCTTTTACCATGGGCAGTTCCAGCATTTATCACAATCATGAGTTTTTCGAATATTTTCAATGACAGTGTTGGAGCAATCAACACTCAAGTCATCCCATTCTTGAATAATCTCCCCTTTGTTGACATTGCTTCTGTTCCTTGGAAGACTGATCCGAATTGGACAAAAGTTGCGATCATCTTGATCCAAGGTTGGTTAGGTTTCCCATATATCTATGTAATGGTCACAGGGATCTTACAATCGATTTCGGAAGATCTGTACGAAGCAGCAAAAATCGATGGTGCGAATGCCTGGCAGCGTTTCTCAAGCATTACACTTCCAGCGATTTTTCTTGTCGCAGCACCAACGTTCATCACACAATATACAGGGAACTTCAACAATTTCTCCATGATTTATCTCTTCAATAATGGTGGACCAGGAAGTGTCGGTGGTGGCGCAGGCTCAACGGATATTTTGATTTCATGGATCTATAAATTGACCACAGGGACGTCTCCGCAATATTCGATGGCCTCAGCTATCACTTTGATCATTTCAATGATCGTGATTGCCGTTTCTCTGTTGGTATTCAAGAAAACTAATGCGTTCAAAATGGAGGACTAGTCATGAAAAAATTTAGTACAAGTGCTAAGTTCCAACGGAGACTTTCGCATTTTTTCACTTATGTATTTTTGATCCTATTATCGATCATTATCATCTATCCGTTATTGATCACGGCAAGTACTGCCTTCAAATCAGGAAATATCGCAGCCTTTAGTTTAGATCTAACCGGTGATTGGACGTTGGATAACTTTTCTCGATTATTCAACGAAACACTTTATGGTACTTGGTATAAGAACACCTTGATCATTTCTGTGTTGACAATGGTCATTCAAGTAACGGTCGTCACACTTGCCGGCTACACGTATAGTCGTTACCGTTTCATCGGACGAAAATCGAGCTTGATGTTCTTTCTAGTGATCCAAATGGTGCCAACAATGGCAGCATTGACCGCCTTTTACGTGATGGCCTTTCTACTAGGTGCCTTAGACCGTTACTGGTTCTTGACGATGATTTATATCGGTGGCGGGATCCCGATGAATACATGGTTAATGAAAGGGTACTTCGATACAGTACCAATCGATTTAGATGAATCAGCAAAACTAGATGGTGCTGGTCATTTTAGGATTTTCGGACAGATCGTCTTGCCATTAGTGAAGCCAATGATCGCCGTTCAAGCGCTTTGGGCATTCATGGGACCATTCGGTGACTTCATGTTGGCACGTTTCCTCCTTCGTACACCAGAAAACCAAACAGTTGCTGTTGGGTTACAAACGTTTATCTCTGATGTGACCAACCAACGTGTTTCACTGTTTGCGGCAGGAGCGATTTTGATTGCTGTTCCAATTTGTTTATTGTTCTTCTTTTTACAAAAAAACTTTGTGACCGGACTGACATCAGGCGGTACCAAAGGTTAGGAGTCGTTTGCTATGGATAAATTTCCACTCAATTACTTTTCAAGCTTAAGAAGTCCAAAACAGTTGTTTTTAGGCAGAAAACAGCTCACTTGGCCAAAATTTATCGTGATCTTCCTTTTTTTGATTTCTTTTATGGTCATGCCAGTCACTTTATTTTATGCGAATCAAGTCTCTGCGATCCCGATGGAACAATTTTTATCGGTGAATACATTGATCGACCAAAAAGGCGTTGACCGTCTGCGAGAGCTTCAACTGTCGAATGGGCAATTATCTGCCGAATCAGAGATCATCAGCGTGACCAATGATGTCATCATCGGCACAGCGTTGACTACTGAAGAAACGGTAGAAAGAGGAGCATCGATCAACTTTGAAGATACCCGTTGGACGATCCGTCAAGAAGAGGACGGGCGAATAAGAGAATATTCCATGTCGTATCCTTCCTCATTTGATTTCGCAAGAATCACGAGTCCGCAAGAGTTTGAACAGTTTTTAGAGAATGAATTTTATGCGAGCAATCGTCCGATGATCATTTTATCTTACAGCTTGACCCTAGGTATTCTATTGTTTATCATGACCGCCTTGATTTTGTTCGGCGCGGCCTTCTTCTTATGGCTAACAAGAAAAAGTAAATTTTCTTCTATTAGTACCTTCAAAGAGAGTGCAAATCTAATGTTGAATGTTTTAGGTGTGAGTTCAATCATTGCTGGCTTGGTCGGTTTCATTCATTTTGACTTTATATGGATGATGGGGATCCAGTCGACAGTAGCAGTTCTCTTGTTACTATGGATCTTTGCTAAAACAGGATTCAAAGATTCGAAAGCAATCCAAGTATGATCGAATAAAAAAAAGATGAATGTCAATGGCTTAAACAGAGATGTGGGGGCCGTTACATTCTTCTTTTTTGTTTCTGAAATTTTCAAAAAGCTTTTATTTATTACATGTAATCTGTTGATTCTTTGACAAAATAGGTATAACGTAATAGTGTACTTTTTGTTTTTAGGAGGATCATTATGTTAGAAAAAACAATCTATCATCAACTATTTTCACACTCTTTTTCACTTCCAGTAGAAGTCGTGTATTGGGATGGAACAACGAAACAGTATGGAGATACCGATAACCCTCCACAAATCAAAATCACTTTCAATGAAGAAATCCCAATCAAAGAGTTGACTAAAAATGCCTCACTTTCTTTAGGTGAAGCATATATGGATCAACGAATCGAAATCGAGGGCAGCATCCAAGCCTTGATCAACGATGCCTATCAACATGCGGATAGTTTCTTGCGGAGCAAAGATTATCTGAAATGGCTGCCTAAAAAAGAAAAACACACGAAGCAACAAAATAAAGCGGACATCCACGCCCACTATGATCTGGGCAATGATTTCTATCGGTTATGGCTTGATCCAACATTGACGTATTCGTGTGCTTATTTCAATACACCGGAAGATAGCCTTGAACAAGCGCAAATCAATAAGGTGCATCATATTTTAGATAAGTTATTCCTCAAAGAAGGGGAAACGCTGTTGGACATTGGTTGTGGTTGGGGAACATTGCTATTTACTGCTGCAAAAGAATACCATGTCAAAGCAACAGGCATTACATTAAGCGAAGAGCAATACAACTTTATTACCAATAAGATCAAAGAAGAGCACCTAGAAGACCAATGTCGTGTTTTTCTAATGGATTATCGTGACATGAAAGAGGAGACATTTGATCATATCACGAGTGTCGGGATGTTTGAACATGTCGGATCAGATAATCTGCCAGAATATTTCAAAGTAGTCAAAGATCTGTTAAAACCGAAAGGAACTGCCTTGATCCACGGAATCAGCCGACAACAAGGTGGCGCAACGAATGCTTGGATCAACAAATATATTTTCCCAGGAGGATATGTGCCTGGTGTGGCGGAATTGATCGAGGATATCACGGAAAATGATTTACAAGTGATCGATCTTGAAAGTTTACGTCGTGACTATCAGTGGACTTTACAACATTGGACGAAAAATTTCCATGACGTACAGCAACAAGTGACAGAAGAAATGGGCGAGCGTTTCTATCGCATGTGGGATCTTTACTTACAAGCATGTGCCGCATCATTTGAATCAAGTAACATCGATGTGATCCAATACTTGTTAGTTCATCCTGGAAACAATGAGATGCCAATGCATCGAAATTAACCAAGCAGTATGTTGTTTTTTTATATAAAAGTGAAGAACTTGTTTTTACGATGATAAGTAAAAACAGGTTCTTTTTTTGATAGAAAATCAGACTGGAGACTGATTTTCTAGGGTATTGGCTGACAGTATCTACTCTTTTAGGTATACTGATTAGTAGTTACCAAATAAAAAGGAGAATCGTTATGAAATCAAAAGTTATTTTTACAGGTTTATTTTCTTTACTATTTTTGGCAGGCTGCCAGCAGAACCAAACAACTACACCAACAAGTACGACTACCCAAACTTCAGAAACAACAGTTGTTTCTTCTACAAACAAGTCAGAAGACAGTTCAACAGCTAACTCAGTGACTAGCTCAAGTGAGGCTTCTTCTTCACAATCTACAAATCCAGAGATCAAAGTTTCTGTAGAACGAGCAATCGAGTTATTCCAAAATAAATACCCTGACGCAGCAGTTACTAGTTTAGAATTAGACAGTGATTGGGGCAGCTATTTCTACAAAATCGAAGGTGTCGATGACGAAAACGAATATTCAGTAAGGATCAATGCAAACGATGAACAACTTGATGCAGAAAATCCAGAAAGATTAGATCGTGACGAGCAAAATGGTCAGAAAAAATCTGAAGATGCTTTAGATGTAAGTAACCTGATCTCAATTGAAGAAGCCGGAAAAATCGCAGTTGAAAAAGTTGGCGGAGGCACAGCGACAGATTGGGACCTTGATAAAGAGCTAGGAACTACTTATTGGGATGTAAAAGTCAAAAACGGCAACCAAACGACAAATGTAAAAATCAATAGTCAAACAGGAGAAATTTTGTCTACTGAAATCGATGATTAAGCTTCATTTGAAAAAATTTTTATTGATTTTGTTCGCTTAAATGATACACTAGAAAAAACGCTTTATTAAAAGGAGAGAAAAACTTGAGCTTAACGACTACTTTCTTAAATCATTCTTTTGAAAATCCCTTAATGAACGCTTCTGGTGTCCATTGCATGACTACAACAGAGCTAGATGAACTTGCGCAATCAAGTGCAGGTGCTTTTATCACTAAAAGTTGTACGATCAATGAGCGAGCTGGCAATCCTGAACCACGCTATTATGATGTGCCACTTGGTAGTATCAACTCGATGGGCTTACCAAACTTAGGTTTTTCTTATTATTTAGATTATGCATTGGCTTATCAGAAAGAACACGGCGAAGAACAACCATTGTTTTTCTCGATTGCTGGTATGAGTGCAGAAGAAAATTTGGAGATGTTGAAGCTGATCGAAGAAAGTGATTATCAAGGAATCACTGAGTTGAATCTTTCATGCCCGAACGTTCCTGGAAAACCACAATTAGCGTATGATTTCGAGGCAACTGCCACTTTATTGAAAGAAGTCTTTCAGGTTTTCTCAAAACCATTGGGAATCAAACTACCTCCTTATTTTGATTTTGCACACTTTGATCAAATGGCGGAGATCTTGAACCAATATCCGATCGCTTATGTCAATTCGATCAACAGTGTTGGGAATGGTCTTTATATCGATACGGATACTGAGACAGCTGTTATCAAACCAAAAGATGGGTTTGGTGGATTAGGTGGCGAGTATATCAAACCGACAGCATTAGCAAATGTACGTGCGTTTTACACACGCTTAAAACCAGAAATCAAAATCATCGGTACCGGTGGTATTCGCAATGGACAAGATGCATTTGAACATTTGTTGTGTGGTGCAAGTATGCTACAGATCGGAACAGAACTTCACAAAGAAGGCGTTGCTATTTTCGACCGTATCACAAAAGAACTGGAAGCGATCATGGCTGACAAAGGCTATCGTTCAATCGATGAATTTCGTGGAAAATTACGTTCGATGTCGTAATCTCTCTTTAATCCATAGAACAAGACAAACACTTGGAGCAGTCATTTGCTTCAAGTGTTTTTTCTATCATAGGAATAAAATAAGCGTAAACATTGTTGCTTTTTCCAGCATATGAGAAAATAGCAACAAAAGAGGAGGAGACGACATGAAAGATGCGACGTATCTTGCGAATGGTTTAAAAACAAAGCAATTCAGCTCAGAAGAACTTTATCAAGAAACAAAGAAAAAAATCGAAAAACTCAATCCAGAGATCAATGCGTTCGTCACAGAGGAATCAAGCGAAGCCCAAACAAATAAGGCGCATGTGCAAGGAGACAATCATTCGTTACTCTCTGGCATACCTTTTCCATTGAAAATGCTAGGACAGGAAAAAAAAGGCTGGTTGGCAACTTCTGGTTCACGGATTTTTGAACAGCATCGAGCATCAAAAAACTCGAATTATGTCCAAGCAGTAGAAAAGGCCGGTTTAGTACCTTTTGGGCAAACCAATGCACCAGAGTTTGGCTTTAAAAATATCACTGATCCACAGTTATACGGTCCGGCACGGAATCCTTGGAATCTTGATTATTCTCCGGGAGGATCAAGTGGTGGGGCGGCGGCAGCGGTTGCCGCAGGAATCGTGCCAATGGCTGGGGCAAGTGACGGTGGCGGATCCATTCGTATCCCTGCCTCATTTACTGGCTTGATTGGCTTGAAGCCATCAAGAGGAACGATGCCTGTGGGGCCAAATGCTTGGCGTGGTTGGCAAGGAGCGGCAATCGATTTCGGACTTACTGTGTCGATGAGAGACACGAAAGCGTTGTTCCAAGCTTTAAAAGGAACAAACAGTGGTGCACCTTATCAAGTAGCACCCGCATTTTGGCAACAACACCCTGTGAAAAAACGGTTGAAAATCGCGGTCTGTGTTGATTCTCCAATCGGCACGAAGGTGAGTGAAGAAGCGCAGCATGCTGTTCGAAAAGCAATGATGTTTCTTGAACAAGCAGGACATGAGATCGTTGAAATGCCTTATCCTTTAGATGGGCGCACATTGATCAATTCGTATTACCAAATGAATGGTGCTGAAACAGCCGCAATGATCGAATCGATTGAAAAAGGCTTGCAACGAGGAGTTGAAACTAACGAGCTTGAACCGATCTCATGGACACTATGGCAGTATGGCAAGAAACTTTCCGCGGCAGACTATGTCCATTCATTACACGTATGGGATCATGCAGCTGTTACCATGGAGACTTTATTCGAAACCTTTGATTTGTTCCTTTCACCAACTACCGCGGATACTGCACCGAAAGTCGACGCTGATTTACAAAGTGACTTGATACGTCAACAGATGGCTGAGATGCCACATCTATCCGCAGACGCAGGGTTAGCAGTCGTTTCTGAGATGTTCGAGGAGAGCTTGACGATCACACCTTATACGCAGTTAGCAAATCTGACAGGGCAACCAGCAATCAGTTTACCGACGCATCTCAGTGCAAAAGGGTTACCGCTTGGCATTCAGTTTATGGCTGCCAGAGGAAGAGAAGATCTACTGTTCCAGGTTGGTGAATTATTTGAACAAAACGGCTTATTTCATCTGCCAGTTGGAATAGAGAATGAATAAGGGATTACTTAGAAGAAAAAACGAAAAATGTGACATTTGATCTGCATTTTTCGTTTTTTCTATGTGGTTATCGGATTGGGAAATAGTAAGGATGAGTAAAAAATAAAAATGACAGTTGGATTTTTCCGCTTTTTCAGGTAAAATGAAAAGGCGAAAGTATGTTCGGAGGTGGAGCTGATGAAAACTCCTTTAACGATCGAGCTTGAATCATCGTTGTATCATTATTGTATCGAACAAGGAGGAATCGTTGTCGAGGAAGTAACGATGCCTGATGATCATGGAATCGTTGACACATTAAGTTGTCTGACAAAATTTGATGGAACAAGAGAATGGCGCTGTTACGAGCTAAAAGTCACAAAAGCAGACTTTCGGTCAACCGCTAAACTATCTTTTGTCGGTCATTATAATTATTTTGTTTTACCTAGAAAATTATATGAAGAAGTCCAAGGCGAGATCCCACCAGAGATCGGTGTATTAGTTTATCGTTCTTATGCAGTAGAAGAGGAGATGCCGGTTCCTGGAACCTTTGTCATTGCCAAAAAAGCGATGCGTCGAGAACTAGGAGTAGCTGAAGACGCATTGACCAATCGCTTTATGGCCTCTTTATTCAGGGAAGTCAGAAAAGCAAAACAGATGGAGCGTGGGGTAAAATACTTCCCATCAGAACAGTTATACAAAGAACTGAAAAAACGTTCTGAAACGCAAGATCCATTCTCAAAAGAGCGCTACTATGAACGCTTTATCGAAGAAATCGAAAACCAAGCAATCAATGACTTACAAGAAGAAAATCGTGCCTTGCAACAAGAACAGGAATGGTTGCGCCAACAACGCCATATTCGACGCCTGCCAACTGAACCATTGGAGTGAACAATCTATGTATTATCCTTATTTACGTGGCAAACAATTCGATTTACTAGCTTTGAAGGAAAGCTTGAATCGAGGTCTATTGTCCTCTCAAGTCCAACCAATCATTGAGCCAGTACGTGATTCCGCGACATTAAAAAATATCATCGAATTGTTTCAAAAAAAGAATCATCCATTGATCGTGATCAAAAATCCTCAAGTGGGGCAGTTCAAATTATTTGAACAACACATCCACACGTGGGCAGTCAGTGAAAATAGCTCGTTAGCACAGGCAGAGATCATTACACCAAGTAATTATGAACAAGTGATCGAAACACCACCGCCGTTTATTATTTTTGATGGCCAACATCAGCCAAGAGAGGTGGCTATTTGGCAAGATTTAATCGCGACAAACGCAACTTTTTTCATTCCTGATTCCAGTCGCTTGCGTATGCAGTTGCCTGAAAATAAGATCATTGTCCGCGACCAATTCCAAACGAGACGTCATGTAGAATCTTATGCAGAAAAAAATGATGATTTCTTCAGTGACGATCATCTTTTCTATCAAATCGATGGTTACAACGGTTTTTCTGATTTTACGATTGAAGGAAGCCGCTATTTTGATAAAGGTTTTCCAAGTCGAGCGCTTGCCTTGCACCTTACATATGTGGATGCTTATGGAAATCTTCGAATCAAACACTTTGTTTCAGATAGCAATGATTCTGCGAAAGATCAGGCGTTGAAATTTATAGAAGCAGCAAATAAAATGTATGGTTGGTTGATGAAGAACCATCAACAAATTTTTATTACCGAAGGATTACTTGAATTAGTCAGTCTTTATCGACAACAAAAATTTCCTGGCTTAGGTGTCTTGAAAAAGTGGACTCTGATGCATCACCTCGAATTAGTCAGTCAGTTATTGGAACATCCGACAGACTGGCTGCGTAGTGGTTCAAGGGTAGATAAGTTATATGAACTGATCACGACTCAATAAAAAAGGAGCGAATATATGTACCTTAGAAAAACAACACCGAATGACTTACCTAGAGTCATGGAAATCATTGATCAAGCAGCAGCATATCTTGCTGAACAAAGGTTGCCTCAGTGGCAAGGGGAGCAAAAACCATCAGAAAAACAAATAAACAAGGATATCAAACGACAAGAAAGCTATGTCTTGATTGATGAAGGAGTCATCGTTGGGACTGCCTCGCTTGTTGCCGGCATTGATCCAGTATATACTGCAATCGACGGAAAGTGGGAAGGCGAAGGTGAGTATCTCTCGATTCATCGAGTCGCACTTGATCAAAAAATCAGAGGGAAAAAGATAGGGAAACAGTTATTAGAACATTTGTTGACGGTCGCCGCCTATCAAGGAGTTACCGACGTTCGAATCGATACCTTTCCGACGAACCAACCAATGGAACGAACGATCTATTCCGCCGGATTCAGTTATTGTGGAATGATCGAGTTTCCATTTACACATGGCGAACGAAAAGCGTATCAAAAACGTTTATGAATAGTTAAAAAAAGCAAATCACCTGTTTAGCGATGTTCCGCTTCTCGGATGGCTTGCTTTAAATTTTTTGCCTCGATCAACAAACTTTGATCATTTTCAAAAATAATCAATGTAGGGACGTTTTTCAATTTTTCCAGTTCTCTTTGGTCTTTTTCAAAAAGAGTTAAGCGTTGTTGGATTTTATCTGGTGCATCCCCACGTAAATGAAGGCGTTCGCTTAACACCTTTTTTGACACCGTGATAAATATCGGCTGGATACAGTCACCGAATGTTTCATACAAGTGCCAAAAGCCTGAAGCGGTAAGAATCGTGTAACAATCACCGCGTGCAAGAAATGATAAGATCTCTTGTTTGCTCGAACCGTAATAATGATTGGCGTACTCATCCCATTCGGCAAATTCTTGACGTTTGATCATCTGTTCAAATGTTTCTTTAGAAACAAAATGATAGTCGATTTGATCTTGTTCATTTATACGAGGTGGGCGAGTCGTATAAGTAATGATTTTTTGTTGATGAGAAAATACGGCTTGTGCCAAACTCGTCTTACCGGAACCAGAAGGCCCGATAAATACATAACATCTGTTCATACGTCATTTTCCTTTCTAAAAGTTCAAACGAATGGCTAATAATAGAATGAATATATACCGAAAAGTTGAAACCTGATCATTTAAATAAA
This sequence comes from Enterococcus sp. DIV1094, assembly GCF_017316305.2. Classification (NCBI taxonomy): domain Bacteria; kingdom Bacillati; phylum Bacillota; class Bacilli; order Lactobacillales; family Enterococcaceae; genus Enterococcus; species Candidatus Enterococcus mangumiae. Next base: position 2,789,998 of record NZ_CP147250.1, on the reverse strand, counting down.
AAAACTTAACTAATCCAAACAGAAGATCTGTCCCAATCAGCTAAGTTCAGTATACTTGAAGCTTTATTTAATTGAAAGTTTATACGAGAATACCTGTAACGATCGCACTTAAAAAGCTAACCAATGAGGCAGTGAACAAGATTTTCAACCCATGTTTTGCCACTAAGTTTCCTTTTTCTTCATTCAACCCTTTCATTGCTCCTGAAATAATCCCAATTGAAGAGAAGTTAGCAAATGAAACTAAAAAGACAGATAGAATAGCAGTTGTTCGTTCAGTAAACTCGAATGTACCGGTTGATAATTCGGTCATCGCCACAAATTCATTGGTCACTAATTTAGTTGCCATGATACTACCGGCATCAACTGCTTCATTCCAAGGAATCCCACTGATAAAGGCAAAAGGTGCAAAAATATAACCTAAGATTTGTTGGAATGTGATCCCAAAAATACCATTGAACAACGCGTTGATCATCGCAATCAATGCAACGAAACCGATCAACATCGCTGCGACAGTGATCGCCACATGGAAACCGTCTAAAATATATTCGCCTAGCATTTGGAAAAATGTTTGCTCTTTGTCTTCTTCAATCACTAGTTCATCTTCTGTTTCATCCAACTCATAAGGATTCACGATCGATGCAAGGATATACCCACCGAAAAGATTCAATACTAACGCAGTGATGACATATTTTGAATCGATCAGTGCCATATAAGAACCAACGATCGACATCGAAACCGTCGACATGGCAGAAACACTCATTGAGAATAACCGTTTTTCTGTTAAGAAAGGTAATTCTTTTTTGATCGAGATGAAAACTTCAGATTGCCCAAGGATAGCTGAAGCAACACCATTATAGGATTCTAATTTTCCCATGCCATTGATTTTACTCAAGCCTAATCCAACAGCTTTCATAAATAGCGGGAGGATTTTGATATAACGTAAAATCCCAATAATTGCAGAAATAAAGACGATCGGCATCAACACATTCAAGAAGAAGGGGAAGCTACCAGCGTTTGCTACGCCACCGAATACAAAATCAACGCCCTCTCCAGCAAATGCCAATAAATGGTCAAATAGTTTTGCCAACATTGAGACAACTGCTGTACCAAAAGTCGTTCGCAATAAAACAAAACCAAACACAAATTGTAAAACTAGCATGATGACTAACGGTTTGCGTTTAATGGCTTTTCGATCACTACTAACCAAAATCGCCAATCCAAAAATAAAAAGTAAACCAATAATTCCAATAAACTGACTCACAAAAAATCACTCCTTACCAAATTCCGTTTAATTCTACATGTTATTTTTATAGAATACGAATCTTTTGAGCGAAATTTCATGAGATTTTTAGACTAAAGCGTATACATAAATAACGAATATAATATAACGTGAGAAAACAGGGGAATAGTGTGAAATAGCAATTAATTAAAAGAATCAACTGACTGGTTTTTATCTAGTAAAAAGCTTCTTGTTACAGAATAAAGCAACTAAAAAGCGAGTCTAAATCATTATAGTGATTTTCAACCCGCTTTTTTGAAGTTTTTATTGATAATACAAGTTTTCTGAAGGGTAAACTGGTGCACTCGTGATGTCGATACCTAATTGTTTAAGATTTTGTTCATCGTTCTTATTGATCATCACGGTTGAATGTGCTTGAGCGCCTTCAAGTTCTGCTAGTTTTTCATAAGCAACTTGGGCGATTGGATTGGTGACTGCACTGATCGATAAAGCAATCAATACTTCATTGAGATTCAGCGTATCGATAGAAGAATGTAATGCTTTACTCTTTAATCCTTGGATCGTTTCTAAAACGAGGGGTGACAACAATGGGATCTCGTCTGAGATATGCGCTAAATATTTGATAGCGTTCAATACAACCGCAGCAGAAGCATCCATCAATTGGCTAGTTCGACCAGTTAAGATCACTTGGTCTGGGAGTTCGATAGCAATAACAGCCATCGGTTCTGTACTAGCAGCTTGACTCGTTTTAGCATATTCATGGGCAGGAGTTACGACTTTGCGATCTTCTGGACGCAAACCGACTTCTTCCATGATCAATTTGATGCGATTCACTGCATCTTCATCCGTCAATCCTTTTTTAAAGTCACAAGCTGTTTGGAAATAGCGTCTGATGATTTCTTGTTTTGACGCTTCTTGAATGACTTCATCATCAATAATGCCAAAACCTACACGGTTGACACCCATGTCGGTAGGCGATTGATAGACTGATTCTTTGCCAGTGATTTTTTCGATGATCCGCTTTATGACTGGGAAAGTCTCCACGTCACGATTATAGTTGACCGCTACTTTGTTGTAGGCATCAAAATGAAAAGAATCGATCATATTGACGTCTTTTAAATCGACGGTTGCTGCTTCATAGGCAATATTCAATGGATGTTTCAATGGGACATTCCATACTGGGAAAGTCTCAAATTTAGAATAACCCGCCGCATTGCCTTTTTGGCTTTCGTGATACAGTTGATTCAAGCAAGTGGCTAATTTCCCACTACCTGGTCCAGGCGCTGTCACAACGACGATCGGTTTTGTTGTTTCAATGTATTCGTTCTTCCCAAAACCATCTTCTGACACGATTTTTTCGACATTGATCGGATAATCCTCGATCTCAGCGTGTTTATATACTTTGATATTACGGCGTTCCAACTTATTGATGAAGACTTTTGTTGCTGGCTGTCCGTTGTAACGAGTGATCACCACGCTATTGATCGATAGACCATATCCACGTAATTCGTCGATCAAACGCAAGATATCCATATCATAAGTAATGCCATAATCGCCACGAATCTTATTCCGTTCAATATCACCTGCGTACACACAAATCAAAATCTCAGCTTGATCACGTAATTTTTGCAACAATTTGATTTTTGCATCTTCTTCAAATCCGGGCAAGACACGTTTTGCATGCTTGTCATCGACTAATTTTCCACCGAATTCCAGATACAACTTATCATAATGATGGACACGTTCAAGGATATACGCAGATTGCTCTTCAATATACTTCTCTGAGTCAAAACCAATTTTTTTCACTTGTTTCCCTCCTTAGCTACTCTCGCATTTTTTCATTTTTTAGAGGTTTCGTCAACTATCAATTGAGTATGTAAAGAAATTTCAAAGAAAAAACAGAAGAATCATGCTTGTCTAAGAAGTCATTCATTGGTATGATAGGTTTGATAAGGAAGGTGTCCCATGAAAAAAAGACAAAAAAAGAAAAACGCGTACAAACAGTATATACGCTCGATTTTTACAGGCTATGAGCATATGCTAGAAGATAGCGAACTGAATGAATTGAAGTTTTCTTATTTAAACGAAGAAACATTGCTCACAAGAGATGAGAACCAACGCATCCATTTCACTACTAGAGATTTACCCAAAAAATAATGCTAAGAGCGGGGAATCGACGTCCCGCTCTTTTATATTTTTTGAATCTCCAGTTCAACCCGTAAAAAGTAATTTTTATTGTAAGTCAGCGCATACTTAGTAACACTTTTTACTTAGAAAATGATACTATTGAATTACATAGAATAATTGATGAAAATTGATGCGTTCAAAAGCATGAGGAGGCAAGTAAGCTATGATAGACCCAGAGATGAATGAACACCATGATGAAAATGAATATGAGGAAGCATCTTCGTTTTACGATATCAAAGAAAAAGCGAGTATGAATCTTTCTCAATTATTAGAAGATCTGCAAGCTTTTGAACAAGCAGTCCGCGAAGAAAACATTCCCGCGATCTATCAGTTATACAATGGACGTTTGAATGATGAGCTTAAAAAGAGCTCGAATGAAAATCATGAGATCGATCAGCTGTTGATGCGCAAGATCCATGACCGTTTCTTGCAAGAGTTTCCTTTTATGGTGCACACAGAGACTATTTCACCAACGATGAGTTATTACCAGATCGGGACGTATTATCATGAACGTCCAACAATCGGGATTGACGCTAGTTTACCTGAGATCTTTGTGTTGCCACAAATCGATGAGGAATGGGAAAAATATGCAACGAAAGAAACGCTTGATTACGATAAACAAATCAATGAGTTAGAGGCAAAAGTAATCACTGCGAAAACTGAGATCGATCGTTTGGATGATGCTATCAAAGAAATCGACCGTCAGATCACAGATTTAGATGATACAAAGGGCTTTTTGAATCGTAAAAAAATAGACGAAGAGATCCAGGCTTTGGAACAAAAAAAACAAGCCTTAGAAAATGAAAAATTAGGATGGCTTCCGTATATCGAAGAGCCAGAAAAAATCCAAGAACAAAAGCAATCATTATTACATGAAGAAAAAGCGGACCAATTACGTGCCGCAATCGTTGAAAAAGAACAACGACAAATAAAAAAATACTTTGGTGAAATGGAAGGTTTCAGACAGTCGATCCATCGTTTCTTGATGTCGTACCTTGGCAGTGAAAACCCTGAATTAGTCGAAGAGGGAGGGGACGAGTGATGACAAAACAAGAAGAATTAGAAAACCAAGTGCTAACACCTGAAGAGCATGGAACAAGCGAACCATTAGCAGAAATCCAAGTCAATGAAGAAGAAATAGACAATGAGGTAATGGAAACACGCGAAGAAGCAAAAATCCATGAAAAAGAAAAAATCGTCCCGAACGCAACGAACCAATCGGGCAATGATCGCTCAACGGTCGAACATGCAGTCAATGAAAACCAAGCATATCTTTCGGGTAAGCAAAATGATCATGAAGACATCGTTAATTTGATTGCAGCAGCAGAAGAAGAGCTGGCTGATCTACGTCTACGTAAATACTTGATCGAAGCGGACTTTAATGAATTATTAGTCGCTTATCATCGCTACGTCTTAGAAGATACACCGCTCTCTACGATTGCTAAGACGAGTTTGATCGAATACTTTGCTTACGAATTATTAAAACCATTGAATGATACTGGCTTGGAGTTATCCAAACAAGCATACGATGTCTGGGAAACTAGATATTTTTCGATCAATTATAGTTTGACTCCGCAAAAAGAGTTGATGTTCTCCTTTGTGTTACCTACGATTGATCAACGGTACCAGGTAGAATCCATCAATTTGATGCGAGTTTCCCCAGAACACATGACGATCGAGATCGATGATGACCGAGTATTGGCATTGATCCGTCATTGGTCGGTCGAGCGCGTGTTTTCAGCGAGCCAGATCACGATCTTCAACCACAAGCTGAACCAATTGTTTGCCTATGCGCGCAAACTCGGCTTTACAGTAGATCAAACACTATTAGACAATACAAAACCACTACGATTAGATATTGCCAGCAAGTTCCCAGCTACGCAAGAAGTGTTAGACGATATTTTTATCGTTGCTATGAAAAATCCGCAATATGATATGGAAAAATTAGATAGCACGACTTATAAAGTGTTACTTGATAAAGGACAGTCACTCCAAATTTCACTTAACGATCAAACACAGACAGACTTAGCGATTTCTTCCGGTGACTATCATCGTTCAGTGATCGATTTCTTCATCAATTACGAGTTTTTAGTTCCCTTGATGGTACGCAAAACTTGATAGTATTTTTTACACTTGTTGATCAATGAAAGAGGTTGTGACGGAAGTAGTCAGCCGAAATAAGCCGGAACAGCCAAAATTGTTTTTAACAGTTGCGGCTGTTCCGGCTTGTCTATTTTTATTTGGAGAGCTTCATCGATTATGGATGACAAACTTTTCTATGAAAAGGGGGGACAAAATGAAAAAGATAGGAACTAGTCTTATTATTTTTGCGACGATGCTATTATTCATTAGTGGTTGTGCGGATCAAACATCCAAACCAACAGATCAACAAACTTCATCACTCGTTAGAGACGAACAAGCAACGATCACTTTACAAGAAGATGGGGAAGATAAACTGATAAAAAAAGTCATTTTCAAAACTGGACAAAACTTATTAGCAGTACTTGAAGAAAACTTTACAGTGGAAGAAGATATGGGCTTTATCACTTCGATCAATGGCCATCAACAAAATGAGAAAGAAAAAAAATATTGGATGTTCTCTGTAGATGGTAAAAATACTAGGGTAGGTGCCAAAGAAACCATTCTGAAAGATGAGCAAACCGTTATCTTCAATCTAGATACTCTTTGATATTTTTTAAGTGAAGGGATGAAAAATCATGGAAAATTTAAAGAAAAGCGGCATGTTTTCAGTACTTGCTGCGTTGGGTGCCAATCTTTTAGTTGCACTTAGCAAGTTCGTCGGTTATGCCATCAGTGGTAGTGCGGCAATGTTGAATGAAAGTATCCATAGTATTGTTGACTGTAGCAATCAAGTGTTGCTTTTAGTGGGCGATAAACGAGCAAATCGTGGCCAGAGTGACTTGCATCAATTTGGCGAAGGACGCGCAAAATACTTTTTTAGTACGATCGTGGCTATGATGTTGTTTTTCGGTGGGGGCGCACTTGGTGTGATGGAAGCTTTCGAAAAGCTGACACATCCCGCCCATGAAGTTGGTAATCCATGGATCGTTATTCTGATCCTCTTATTTGGTTTAGCAGTAGAAGGCAGTTCGTTACGTATCGCCATGAAAGAGATCCGTGAATTAAACACTGAAAATCTTTCAACGATGCGTTTTTTGCGAGAAAGTCGCCACAGCGAGATCTTAGTGATTTTCACAGAAGACCTGTGTGCAGTGATCGGTCTTGTTTTAGCATTAGTTGGTACACTATTGACGATGGTGACAGGGATTGCTGCTTTTGATGCGATCAGTGGTCTATTGATCGGATTTTTATTGATGGGTGCTGCGATTTTTCTTGCAAAAGAATTTTATAGTCTGATCATTGGTGAAAGTGTGACCGCCTCAGATTTGAAAAAAATCAGACGTGCTTTTGAGCGAGGTGAAGTCAATCGAGTCATCGATATCAAAACCGTCCATTTAGGGCCAACCGAAATTTTGGTCGCCGCTAAAATCGATCTTCAAGAGACAGAATACCAAACACATCTGATCATCAATGACATCGAACGGACGATTCGTGAACAATTAAATGATAAAAAAATCTATATTTATATCGAAACGGACAAATATGATCCAAATTATTCTAACATCCCAAGAACGCAAACGAATCACACAAGGACACTCGAATAAATTATAAAAACCTGTGTTATTTTTAACTTTAAAATGATTGTTTGTTAAAAAAAAAATACCTTATACTCATTTAAAATCATCAAAAAAGCAGGGAAAATCCTCTTTTTTGATGATTTTCTTTCATTTTTCTCCCTAAAAATGAGAAAAATATTATGTTGTTTTTCGTTAAAACGGCTACATTTTTATTTATTTGTGTTACAATAAGTCCGCTATTTATTTGTTGTAAATTGAAGGAGATATCGTTAATGAATAAACAGAAACGGGCGCCTTGGCAGCAGTCGTTACATGCGGCATTGCCACTTTGCCTCAGTTATATCCCAGTTGGATTAGCTTGTGGGGTCTTACTACAACAAGTTGGTTTTGATCCACTCTTGGCAGGTTTATTATCCATCTTAGTATTTTCTGGCGGCGCACAATTCTTGGTTGCTTCAATGTTGGCTACACAAGCGCCTCTTTCAACCACACTCTTGATGGTTTTTTTCTTAGAACTACGGTATATTTTGCTAGGATCGAGTCTTTCAGGCTTTATGAAGAAAGAAAAGCGTTCCTTTTTAGCTGTGTTTTCTCAATCATTGAATGATGAAAACTATGCAGTCAATTATCTAAAATATTCAACTGATCCCACTTGGGATAAAAGAAAAGCCTTATATGTCAATTGGTTTTCGATGGGCGCATGGTCGATCAGTAACATGGTCGGAAATCTTTTTGGATCCGTGATTCGGGTGGATACAGACTTGGTCCACTTTGCCTTAACTGCCATGTTTATTTTTATGTTCGTCATGCAAATGAAAAATGCCTTGTTGATTTTCACTGGACTCTTTTCGGGTATATTAAGTGTCATTTTTATGGTTTTATTCCAAAATACTTTTGGGTTGATCGTCGCGACACTGATTGCTTCCTCTGCTGGTTTTGCAGTCGAGCGTGCCTTCAAGAAAGAAAGAGAAAAGAAATCTAGTAAAAAGGAACAGGCTTTGAATGAACCATTGTTCCATTTCCCAGAACAGGAGGTCCAACATCATGACTGAATGGTACTTGTTGTTACTGGTTCTCGGCTTATTTGTCGTTGCCTATATTCCACGAGTTTTTCCAATGCTTTATTTCACACACCGGAAAGTGCCTGCATGGTTTAGTGAGTGGATGAAGTATGTACCAGTCGCTTTATTTGCGGCTTTAGCTTTCAAGGATGTGTTTATCACTCACGAACATTTAGATATCGCTTGGAATATCAAAATCGCAGCTATGATACTGGTCGTAGGTGTAGCCTATAAGACACGCTCAATGGCTTTATCTGTCATCACTGGTCTAGCTTCTGTGTTTTTATTGTCAATGTTATAGAATTTCTTAAGCTTCTCAAAAAAATGGAGAAGCTTATTTTTTTGTTTTCATCAACGAGTTGTCCTTCAAGTTTTTTTTGTTATAATAGGGAAGATGTTTATTCTAAATAGAAATAGTTGAGGTACAGGTATGAATAAGAAATTGATGCAAGGGACATTTTGGCTGACCTTTGCCAATCTACTCTGTAAAGTTTTAGGTGTCGTTTATTTGATTCCTTGGTTAAGTATGATGGGGAACAATCAAGACGGCATGTTAGCAACAACTTTATATAACGTGGGCTATTTACCTTATGGCCTTTTCCTAATGTTAGGTACTGTTGGGTTTCCAAATGCGATTGCAAAGAAAGTCGCTGTGGCAACAAAAAATGACGACGAACAAGCGTGTCGTATCATTTTTCGCAGTACGATCAACATCATGTTCGTGATCGGGATCCTCTCTGCGATCTTGATGTATTTGTTTGCGCCAGCTTTGGCAAAAATCAGTCCCATCTCGAATGTGGATAATGGGATCTTAGCAATCCGTAGTTTATGTCCTTCTTTAGTCGCCATTCCGATTTTAAGTGCGATGCGAGGCTACTTCCAAGGGAAAAACCATCTGCGTCCTTATGGTACTTCATTGATCATCGAGCAAGTGATCCGTGTGATCGTCATCTTAGCTGGTACGTATTATTTACGCGTGCTGACAGATGGGACGATCGTACAAGCGGTCTTGATCAGTACAGTTGCTTCATTCTTTGGAGGGCTTGCTGCTATTGGTCATATGTTTGTTGTCGGACGACAAAACGATTATTTCCGATTAAAGGATTTTTGGATCTCTAGTCGCTATTTCCAAAAAGACAATCGGTCAGCGTCTGTTTCGATCATTCGAGAAACGTTACCGTTTATCTATGTCGGTTCTGTGATTACGATCGTCCAAATGATCGATCAAGTCACGATGAAACCTTTCTTACATCTTTTCAGACCAGAAATTGCGGATCAACAACTTGAATTTTTGTTCAGTCGTGCATCGGTCAATCCAAATAAGTTGACCTTGATCTTGATTTCAATGGTCGGAACAGTCGCAATCAGTAGTTTACCGATCCTAAGTACTTTAGGAAAAAAAGACCGTCTCCAAATTGAAAAAACAGTAGGGGACAGCTTCTCGATTGCTTTGCTGATCTTGTTACCTTCACTCGCAGGGATGTCATTATTGGCAGGTCCATTATATACATTGTTCTTTGGCTATGATCCAGAGAGTGTGGGCTACTTCCAAATGGCGCTATTGGCTTCCTTATTCTTCTCGTTGTTTACGATCTTATCAACGATGCTTCAATCATTGAATCATCATTTGGTCGCAATCAAACTGACGACAGAAGCGATTATCTTAAAAGTGGTCTTCCAAGCAATCGGGCTAGCTTTGTTCGGCGGATATGGCATGAGTTTGTCAAATACATTGGCTTTCGCTTTTGTATTTGTTCGCGGGTATCTTTATTTATCAAAAGAATACCGCATCTCACCATTTGCCAAGATCAGTCAATTTTTCTTGAAGACGTTCCGTTCGACTATGGTGATGTTACTCCTTTGTTGCGTTCTTTTCTTTGTGTTGAGTCTGTCATTATCCATGACTTCAAAAGCGCACGCAGTCGTTTATTGTGTCGTGATCGGCGGCTTTGGCGGTTTGACATTCTTGTTTGCACAATTTGGTAGAAATGCTATGCAAATGGTCAAAAGCTTCAAACGGTAATATATGATTTTAACAAGCACCATTCAATCGATCAATCATCAATATTCCAATAATAAGTCAGGACGTAAGAAAAGATATTTCTAGTCTTGGCTTTTATTTCTTTTAGAAGAGGATGAAAGGTTCAAATCTTTGCATTTTGATAAAAAACATGGGTTCCTTTTTCTATAATCCGGACAAAGGTTCAAATATTTTCTTACTTATGATATAGTATTAAAGACTGGTAAAATTCTTTGAAACGAGGAACTTAAATAAATGAAATTAGCAATCGTAACTGACAGTACAGCTTTCCTGCCAACACGTATCAAGAACCATCCTGACTTATATGTGATCCCCATCCCTGTGATCTTAGATGGCAAGATCTATAACGAAGGCATTGACATTGAAGCAGACGAATATTACGGGCTGTTGAAAAACAGTAAAGATTTCCCTACGACTTCCCAACCTGCAGTAGGTGAAGTTCTAGCACTTTATGAAGAACTAAAGGAAAAAGGATACGATACGATCTTAAGTATCCACTTATCAAGTGGGATCTCTGGGTTCGTCAATACGCTATTTGCGATGAAAGACGACGTCAAAGATATGACGATTGTTCCTTATGATTCTAAAATCACTAGTATGCCCATGGGCCATATGGTAGAATCTGCTTTAGACTTAAATGATAAAGGTTATTCACTTGAAGCTATTTTAGCGCATGTCGATCGAATCAGAGACAATACATATGCCTATTTGATCGTAGATGACTTGAACAACCTTGTCCGTGGTGGACGCTTGACGAATGGCGCAGCACTTATCGGTGGCTTATTGAAAATCAAACCGATCTTGACTTTCTCAGATGGAAAAATCATTTTATTCGAGAAGATCCGTTCCAGCAAAAAAGCTTTTGCACGTGCGGAACAAATCATTGGTAAACGAAATGAAGAGATCAAACCACCGGTCAAATTATATGTGATCCATGCGAATAATCTTGAAGTTGCAGAAGAAGAAAAAGCAAAATTACAAAAACAATATCCGCAAGCAGAAATCGAGATCGGCCACTTTGGTCCTGTTATTGGTAGCCATTTAGGTGAAAAAGCGATCGGTATTGCGATTTCCGCGCAATGATTCTGCCAAAACAAATAATGATAGTAAAGAACAGTTTGAGCACATGTTGCTTAAACTGTTTTTTTGCATTTATAACTGATTTAACTTATACTAGCGTTAAATATCTAGTAGTTTACTAAATTACTAAACGACTAAAAAGGAGTAGAGAAGCATGGAGATCCCAACAAATCTAAAACATAAACCAGTGATCGTGGTAGAAGATTACGACAAAGTAGACGGCAGAAATGCCTTGCATACAGATGCTAAAGGTCTGTCATTAGGATTAGCACAGTGGAATGATCGTGGCAAAGTCGATATTTCCGGAAAAGTGTGGCGTCACACAGGTGAAAAGTGGTCTCGCCAATCAGAAGAATTACCAATTACACGAATCCTTGACTTAGCGATTTTAGTTGCGCAAGGAAGTGTGTATTTTCAAGATGCGTACCGCCACGAGAAATTTTATGATCCTGAAAATCCAGTTGTCGATATCATTGGCTTACAAGGAAATCGGATGACTGTGGAAGTCGATACTAAAAACCCTAAAATCGATGAAGATATCATGTTGTATTATGATGCATTACAAAAAGATGGCGAATTACTTGGTGAACGTTTTCGTATCTTGAAACGTTTGTTAGATGATCTAGGGTATTAATGTCATAAGGAAGTGTTTATCATGGAAAACTTTTCACTCACCGATCAACGTGTGTTTACACCGATCGAAAAACAAATGATCTGGAAAAAACCAGCTAGTCACCAAACAAGTGAAGAAGAACTGCGCATTGCCACTGAGATCAAAGCAAACTGGCATGATCCAGAAATGAAAATCAGTAATGTGCTACTTGAAGGAGATGCTGGCTCTGGGAAAACCCAACTAGCCAAGGCACTCTCTTTTGATCTACAACTGCCTTACACAAAAGTGACTTGTTTTGCAGATATGGATAAATCAGATGTCTTTGGTGCATTATTACCAGTGATCGAATCCGATCAAGAAGACGATCAGGAGTTATTAGCCGCGATTGAGCAAACAGACACACTCGACGCTGTGTTGCGCTTGATCCAGCAACACTATCAAATCGATCAACAGGCTGCTAAAGCAAAGTTAGCTGATTTGGTACAACGGATCGAAGAGCAGCAAGAAAGCGCGGTCCATTATAAATATTATCCGTCTGAGATCGTGCGTGCCATCGAAAAAGGCTATTTATTAGAAATCCAAGAGCCCACGGTGATTCGTGACGCTTCGGTTCTTGTTGCTTTGAACTCTGCCTTAGAAACAAATGGTTTGTTAAACTTACCGACAGGAGTGATCCAACGCCACCCCGACTGTGTCATCGTCATTACGACGAATCGTAATTACCAAGGTAACCGACCGCTGAATGAGTCATTACGAGATCGGATGCAGCATGCTGAGAAAATGGATTTACCAGAGCTTTCAGTCATGGTGGAGCGAGCAATTAGCAAGACGCAAGTCAACGAACCAACACTTTTGTTGAAAATGGCAGAGATCATTCGTCTCTTAGACGAAACAGCGAAAGCAAATGCGATCAAGGGTGTTGCTGGGATGCGTTCTTACTTTTATTGGGTCAATACGATGAAGCAAAACCAAGATATCTTTGCTTCTATTTATCCAAAAGTGTTGTATAAACTAACGACTGATCCAGATGAATTACACATCTTGACGACTGCATTGACGGATAGCGGGCTTTTAGATGAGCTGAGGGAACTGATTCGACAAAAGAAATGGGGCGACGTATCAAAGGAAGTTGCGCCGGTCAAAGGTCGGAGGATCAGTGAAGAAGAAGCGGCAGAGCGCCAAATCGAAACATTGGTAGAAGAAACCGCATCACTGGGTGAAAGCACCGCAAAAGAAGAGGAAGCCGTGCCAGAAGAGACTGCGGAAGAAAAGACACAAGCTGAACCTTTACCCTTAACGGAAGAGCGAAGCAAAGATGTCGAAGGACGTAGCCAACAGCAACTACAATCGGAGGATGAATCAGAAGAGATGTCTGCTTCAGATATGGAAGCTTTGGACAAACAACTGAAACGTGAGCTGAATAAAGAAGCACGTCAACTGATGAAGAACACGATCCATGAAAAAGAGGGATTGATCGTTCATCGTCCTAAGTTCGAAGTAGGAAATCCTGAAGTGGTAGCGATTCGTCGAGAAATCGATCCCGTCGTTGATTCATTGAGTCGCCAAATCCTTGATTTATTGGAAAATGAAGAAAGTGACACCTACCAAAAAGGGAAGTATGAAGGACAGCGGTTCAATGCTAGTCGGATCGCTTATGGTGATCTGCGGCAATTTGATAAAAAAAATCCACCGCATGAACAGCCTTCATTGGCGGTTGGATTACGAATCGATGAGTCTGGTTCGATGGTTCGTGACGATCGGATCTTGGCGGCTAAAAAAGCAGCATTTGCTGTTGCGGCATTTGCGAAACGAGTACGTATTCCTTTGTTGATCTACGGTGATACAGCCGATGCTTCGACAAGAGAAAAAACCTCGATCTTTTCGTACAAAGAATTTTCAGATTCATTTGATTGGTTAGAACAGAAATTGGTAACCATGAAACCAAGGCAAAACAACCGCGATGGTGCAGTTTTACGTTTGATTGCTGGCAAACTAAGTGAACAAACAGCTACAACAAAACTGATCATCAACATCAGCGATGGCCAGCCAAAAGCCTTACCTGATTACACGGGTGTTAAAGCAAAAAATGATATACAAGAAGTATTGACTGAATATGAACGGCAAGGAATCGTTTTTGTTTCTGCCGCAATCGGACAAGATAAGGAAGAGATCAAAGAAATTTATGGCGCAAGTCGGTTCGTGGATATCACTGATTTGACAACGTTCCCTAAACAAATGATTCAATTGATTTCTCGTTATCTATAAATAAATACTAAACGAACATCAAAGATGAGGTATACTATGGTCTTTGATGTTCGCTTTTTTAATTTTTTTCATGTATTATCAGCACTACTCCATCTGATGTTCGCATAAAAAAGTTAACGGTAACAAATATGTAACCGCTTGAAATTAAGCTATAATAAAGAAAAAAGGGGGATAAGTATGAAGCAGACCGAAAAGTGGTGGAAAGAAGCAGTTGGTTATCAGATCTATCCAGCGAGCTTTAAAGATAGTAATAATGATGGGATTGGCGACATCAATGGGATTCGCGAGAAACTAGGCTATTTGAAAGAACTAGGGATCGATTTTATTTGGATCAATCCAATCTACAAATCTCCGTTTGTCGATAACGGTTATGATATCAGTGACTATCAAGCGATCCTCGAGAAGTTTGGCACAATGGATGATTTTGATGCTTTATTAGCAGAAGCGCATCAACTGGGGATCAAGATCATTATGGATCTTGTCATCAATCATAGCTCGGATCAGCATGAATGGTTTATTGAATCCCGCCAGTCGGTCGACAATCCTTACCGTGATTACTACATTTGGGTCGATGGCACACCGGATCAAGCGCCTAATGGCTGGCAATCGATTTTTGGCGGCTCCGCATGGGAATATGATGAACAAACTGGTCAATACTATTTACACATTTTTGCCAAAGAACAACCAGACTTGAACTGGGAAAGTGACAAACTGAAAGACGAACTCTTTACAATGATCCGCTGGTGGTTAGATAAAGGCATCGATGGTTTCCGTTTAGATGCGATCTCTCATGTCAAAAAAGATGAATATTCTGTCGAAGCGACCGAAAATCCTTTTTCTCCTTTTCAAAATGTCTCGGGTATTGAAGATCACTTGACGGAATTAAAAGAGGTCTTTGATGAGTACGATATCATGACTGTGGGAGAAGCAAGTGGTGTTTCGGCAGATGAAGGACCTGAGTGGGTAGGGGATAATGGCTACTTCGATATGATTTTTGAATTTGATCACATCTCGATCTGGAAACATGAAAAAGATGGGGACTTAGATGTATTAGGTTTGAAAAAATCACTAGGCGCTTGGCAGCGGTCATTGGACGGTAAAGGGTGGAATGCTCTTTATATGGAAAATCATGATGTACCAAGGTGTGTGTCAGTCTTCGGTGACACGACCCCAGCATATTGGCAACTGTCTGCTAAAGCGATCGCTATGATGTATTTCTTTCTACAAGGGACACCGTTTATCTATCAGGGACAAGAGATCGGTATGACAAATCTACCATTTTCTTCAATTGAAGAGATCGATGCAGTGGATTCGAAAAGACTTTATCAACAATTACTTGATGAGGGACGATCAGAAGAAGAAGCCTTGGATATCGTCGCAAATACGACCAGAGATAACAGTCGGACACCGATGCAATGGAATGAAGAGTCATATGCTGGCTTTTCTACGGTTGATCCTTGGCTGATCGTCAATCCGAACCACCAAACGATCAATGTCGCTGAGCAAACGAATGATCCACAATCGATTTTCTCTTTTTACAAAGAGATGATTGCGATCCGTCGCGAAAATAAAGGATTGATCTATGGTAGTTTTAACGAGTATCTTACAGAAGATGAACAACTCTTTGTGTATGAACGAGTTCTTGATGAAGAACAATACCTGATCATGGTCAATTTGAC
This sequence comes from Enterococcus sp. DIV1094, assembly GCF_017316305.2. Taxonomy (NCBI): domain Bacteria; kingdom Bacillati; phylum Bacillota; class Bacilli; order Lactobacillales; family Enterococcaceae; genus Enterococcus; species Candidatus Enterococcus mangumiae. The sequence goes on along the minus strand of NZ_CP147250.1, from coordinate 2,774,173 downwards.
CGATGAACCAGCAACGTATTCTTTACCAACAGAAATTGGCACAAACTGGGAAGTATTACTGGAAAATCAACCACGTACAGTATTTGAACTAAGTGGAACATTCGCTCCGTATGAAGCACGTCTTTATCGAAAAAATTAGTGAAGTGAACGTGTGGTAAAAGTGTACAGTCAAAAAAGCCCAAAACCCGAAATTTTTAGAATGATTTCAGGGTTTTGAGCTTTTTTATTATTCGTATTGTGCACGAGGTCCGCCAATGTATTTCGGACGAGACCGTAAAGCAGTCACATGAGCGCTGCCTAGTGTATTCGAGCGAGGTCGGACAGGAACTTGAACATGTTTGACGTGCATGCCGATCGCGGTGTCACCAATATCGATTCCTGCTTGAGCGACAACATGCTCCACTTCGACAGGATCACTGAATTGATCAAATGCTGCAACTGAGCAGGCACCACCCGCGTGAAGTGCAGGAATGACAGAGACGATCTCAAAGTCTTTCTTTTCAGCCACTGAACGTTCGACAACTAACGCCCGGTTCAGGTGTTCACAGCCTTGAACTGCTAATGAAATCCCTAGTGGGTCCAGCTGTTCTTTCAGTGTTTCGATGACCCATTGACCGATTTCTGCATTTGAGTTTTTCCCAATGTGTCCGCCAACGATCTCACTTGTACTACAGCCTAAAACAAATAGATCGCCTGCTTTAAGATTGGCTTCGCTTAGAATATCTGAAACCATTTCCGTTAATTGTTGTTTGAAGCTGTCTTTTGTTACTTCCATTTTTTATTCATCCCTTTTACTTGGTTTTTACCGTTGTTTGTTGCAAAGGCAAGCGCATCAATGCTTTTGTCAGAGGAATCGCAACCACGATACCGACAATGTTTTGGACCAAATTGCTTGGTAATGAAGCGACACCGACTGGCCAGTCATACAACAACCAGCTAGCAAAGAAATAGCCTAAGACCATAATGATCGTACCTAATGTCAAGCCGAAGCCCCAACGCACAGAACCTTTCCCTGCAAAGTAACCGGCAACCCATCCTTGTAAACCATGGATCAATAAAGAGAAGATCGCCCATTGGGGATAACCAGCAAGTAAATCAATAAACAAGCCACTTCCTGCACCAACGATCAAGCCGCCCATCGGACCAAAAAGCGCAGCTGCGGCATAAATACCGACTTCACATAGCGTAACAAATCCATTGGTTCCAGGGATTGGGATCAAGATGACTAAAGAGATCCCGACAGTCAAAGCTGTTAACATCGCATAGATAGCAATTCTTTTCGTATTCATTAATTCATTCCACTCCTTTTCCTTGTGACCAAACACTTCCCGTCTGATCCTTCATCATGACACCGTTCAAGATACAGTCATAGACAAAAGCCTTACTGCGTGCAACAGCCTCTGTCAAAGGATAGCCTAAGACAAGATTAGCAGTAATCGCTGAGGCAAACGTACAACCTGCACCGTTGACGGTTTGTTGTTCTAGTTTTTCCCGTCTAAAAGTAATCGATTCTTTTCCATTGAATAACACATCCAATGCTTCATCCCCGATGATTCCAGTACCGCCTTTGATCACGACGTTTTTCGCACCTAAAGAATGGAGATATTTCGCACAATCCACCATTTGGACAAATGTGTTGACTGGTTGACTATAAAGTAGGGCAGCCTCCTTTAAATTAGGTGTCAAAACATCCGCCAGGGGAAATAGCTCCTGTATCATTTTTTGCATATAGGCTTGATTTAAGGTATCGTTTGTTTCCTTAAATGCAAAGACAGGATCGATCACGATTGGCAGATCTTCAAAATGGGTAAGGAAGTCACGTACAATGTCGATTGCTTCGATTGAATGTAATAACCCGATTTTTATTCCATCTAAATCGGTCATTTGTTTGATCGAATCCAATTGTTTGGCTAACCATTCTGCCGGAATCGTCTCTAAAATAAATGCGCCATCTGAGTCGAGCATGCCGATACAGGTCAATGCACTCATTCCAAAAATATGATGGTTCTCAAATGTCTTTAAATCAGATTGGATCCCACCGCCAGCAAATGGATCCGAGCCGCCGATCGTTAATATTTTTTGCACTTTCATCCCTCCACAAAAAGAGTATACCGTTTTCGAGTTCAAAGAAAAACAGCCAATTGGCAGATTGTTAGGTCAGCCAATTATTTAAATATGATTGTAATTCAAAATTCAAGTTTGAACGAAAGAAGAGGGAAGAAAAACTAACGTCTTTTGAAGTTTAAAAAGCGATCAAACCATAAAAAAGCAAGCACCTTCTTCAATAGAGGAAGGGTGCTTGCTCAAATTGGTCATTAATTATTTGCTTCTTTGAATTCTTTTTCGATTTGCAAACGTTGCACTTTCATCGTTGCGGTTCTTGGAATATCTTCATAGGCACGTAAGATTGGTTTGTTCAATCGTGGTAATTCATGGACTTGGTTCCACCAACGATCCCAATCCATCTCTTGATTAGGTGCTAAAGCGATGATTGGTTGTGGTGAATTATCTTTGTCACGAACGATCACGACTTCAGCTAAAAATTCCAAGGAATCTAATAAGTAGTCTTCGATTGCTAACGTACTGTTGATCGTATCGATCAAATCGACTTGACGATCTTTCAAATGGAGGTGACCTTCATCATCGATACAACCGTAGTCGCCACTATCCCACCAAACACCATACACGTTTTCTTGGAAGCGAGCATCTTCTTTGTAATAAGTCAATGCACGACCTTTTGAGAGTAAATGGATGTGTCCATCTGTGTTAGCAGGTAGTTCATTACCCGCTTCATCAGTGATCCTTGCTTTCGTCAAGTCGCCTAAACCGACACCCATATCACGTGCATCACTAGTTTTTAGGCTTTCTAACGTATGAGCTTTTAAAATCATTGGCCCACATTCACTTTGTCCGTAAACTTGTAAAAAGATCGCATCTTTAGTCGCTGATGTGTGTAGGAAAACTTCCATTGTTTGATTGTTGATTGCATCAAACGTAGAGTGGTAGTAGCGAATCCCAGAAAAAGCTTCTGGATGCTCTCTAGCAGTAAAGCTCCATTGCACGAAATTATTCGGATGTGTCTCTAAAGCAATTGGCGGATTCTCTAATAATAATTTCACTACATGTTCACCTTGAGGATCTGCAATCGGCATCATAGGAAAGCCCATTGCCATCAGTGAAGAAATACCGATGTTGAATCGAGAATGAACAGGTGAGATATGAAAAGCAACTAACTTTTTCTCGGCAATTTTAGTAAATACTGTTTTTTGCCATTTTGTCCGCCAGCCCATCGAATGAGCAGAGTGACAAATCAATTTAGGGATACCAGTCGTACCTGAAGTATGAGTCATATAGGAGATCTCATCGTTATCTAATTTCTTTTGTTCTACAGGAGTGGCTGGTTGCTTGATCAAATCAGCGACAGCTAATTGTTTGCTTTTTGTGCCATTCGTGATTCCTGCCACACGTTCACATGTAACTTCATCGAATAAGAGATAAGGATCTTCCAAGCGATCGACAAATACTTCAAGTGTACTTGTTGGTAAATGGTAAGAAGGCATCACAGGGACAGCACCTAGATAAGACGCAGCGACAGCCATCAAGTACGTGTCAAAAGCAGAACTTTTGTAAATCATGATTTTATCGCCAAGTGATACACCTAAATTCGCAAGTTGATAAGCGCGTGTCAACACTAGCTCATGACATTCCTTGTAAGTGCTTTTAGAACCAAGTTCTGGAAAAGCCACTAAGGTTTGATCGAAAATCATTGGGACATCTGGTGTTCGTTCTGCCGCTTCTTGAAAATTCGTATAAAGATTAAGTGGGGTATAGTCGATTGTTTCCATCTTTCACGCTCCATAAACATATTTGTTAATAAATGTACAAAGTCTTAATTATGATAGCACATCCTTAAACTAAATAACAGAGAAATTTAGTTAGTAAGATAGCCGAATGATTGAAAAACATACGATTAAATTTGGCGTAATCAGCATTAAAAATCTACTGAATATTTTTATATCATCCATAAAATAAGGATAGATATTTTTCTTTCCCCCCATGTAAGATTCTTTTTTTAAAACACTAAGAACTCAAAAATGCAAAAGCGACTTCTTTGAAAAATAAATATTTCTGATCCAACCTGTTTGTCATCGATAAGTGAAGTCACGCATCTTCTCATAAATTTCTTCAAATGAATGAGAACGAACATAGCGATTCCCGCAGAGATAATTCACAGCATCTTTGTCACCTAAATATAGCTCAGTGTAATAGCGGAAAGTTTTTCGACACAATTCCGGTGAAACATTTTTGTACACAGCGATTCGCTCAAGGACTTGGCGGATCGTTCGAGGAGAGATTTGCTCATCGTGAGAAGAGCGGAAAACAAATGACTCACCAGATGATTCTTTTTTATGTTGGTCATAATAATTTGCGAGTATCGGCAGTGCTTCATTGGGAATAGGTACTCGATTCAAGCGGTTCGCTTTTCGATCAACAACCAAAATCTGTTTCGTTAAATCAATGTTTTTCCACTTTAATTCCACAACTTCATGGATCTTCAAGCCACAATAGAGCAGGACAGCCACGATTGCCAGATTTCTTGCACGATTTTTTCGTTCAAAAAGTGCTTCTCGTGGGGAATTGAATCCTTTTGAAGGAATAAAGAGAGAGTCAAAATCGCTTAATAAAGAAGCATCGATATAACGTGGAGCAGGAGCAGTCGTCTCTGGTAAGCTATCTCCTAATAAGGAAATCTCTTTTTCAATCGAACCTTTTTCATATAAAAAACGTAAAAAATGATTCAAGGCATACTGTTTGCGAGAGATTCCATAATACCCATTTTTAAATTGTTGTTGTGTTTCTTGTGAAGCGGCAGTATGAAAAGCGCGTGTATGAAGGTAAACTTCACTCAAAAAATTTAGATACACTTGTTTTTCCAACTGAATGATCAACTGGTCATCAATCTCTTGTTTATGCGTCTTTCGTAAATAGTCTGTAAATAAATGGAAATCTTTTGCATACTCAAAGCGACTAGCCAACGATAATTTTTTTTGATTTACTTGTAAAAATTCATTGAAAATCGGAGGCAATTGAAGCATCCGTTGTTTCAATTTTTCTTGTAGCTGTTTTCTTGTTTTCATATCCATGCAAAAAACCTCCATTTCTTATTTGAGAATAGGGAAGAAGCATCTAGCCAAATTTTTCGATAGGATCACTTCAAACCTTTTGCTTATTCGTCTTTTAAGGTAAGCAACAAAATGTATCAATTATTTTTTTCCATAGGTTTATTTTACTACAATTAGCCAATGAATACGAAAAACAAAACCAATAAAAAACACTTCATCCTAGCCTCAGCTATTGATCGAAGTGTCTTTTAACGTGTGATTAAATCTAACAGTGTCGCTTATTTGATAGGCAGCTGGATTTTAAAATCAACGCCTAAAGGTTGATGATCCGCTACCGTCAATTGTCCTTTATGTTGTTCGATCAATTGTTTCGCAATCGCCAAACCGAGACCATAACCGCCAGTTTCTTTTGATCTTGCTTGATCCTCGCGGTAAAAGCGATCAAAAATCCGTTTCTTGTCTTCATCGCTGATCGAAGGGCCGGTATTTTTGACATGGATCACCCAATCTTTGTTCGTGTTCGTTGAGGTGACGATGATTTGATCGTGTGTACTTGTATATTTCAGTGCGTTATCCAATAAAATCACTAAGACTTGATGGAGTTTTTTCGGATCTGCTAAAACGTTGATATCTGCTTGATTATCTAAAAGAAATTCTTTTTGATCAATCGTTGCCATCTCTTGGAAAGGCTTGACCAGCTCGGCAATAAATCCTTTGGTACGTAACTCTTGCTTCGTGAGTGTATCTTGACTTGAGTCATTCCGTGCTAACGTCAACAAGTCCGAAGTCAACCCAGTCAAACGTCTCGTTTCAGACAATGCTTGTGCGATACTTTCAGATTCATCAATGATCGTATGGTTCGGTTTGGTGAATAAATGTTCCAAACTATTTTGGATGATCGTCAAAGGTGTGCGTAACTCATGTGAGGCATTTTCGACAAATTCTCGTTGTCGCCGCCAAGAAGCAAGGATCGGACGCATATTGAGCTTGGATAAATAATAACTGACGCCGATGGAACCTAACCAGAAAACAATCATGCAAAGAATCATGATCGTTTGGAATGTTCGCAAAGAAGAACTGATTTGATTGGTATTTTCTAACACTTGGACATAGGCAACTTCGCCTTGATTTGTTGCTTTTTTGGTGATGGAACGAAAAGTAAGGGGTGTTTCTTGTCCATCTTGCCCCAAATCAATATTTTGGATCGTGTCTAGATGAGTGGTGTCCAGCTTGATTCCTTCGATTTGATTAAACCGTCCGCCGATAGTTTCTTTATTCAATACTTCACCCGAAGCCGACCACAAAATGACTTGCGTATTAAAACGATCACCTTCTGGTAACGAGTCTGCCTGACGTGGCGGGATTTGCGCGTTTAAGAAAGGATCGCCTTGTTGGTACCGTTCGATTTCTAATTGCACCATACGAGAATTGATCGTGCTGTTTTTCAACATCAGATCGGTTTCACGATAGGCGGTCTGATTCAATAGTTGCAAAATGATTCCGCCAAGCAAAAGAAAGATCACCGCAAATGCTGTCACGTTAGCTGCAAAAAGTTTTTTACGTTGTCTATTTGAAATACTGTCAGTCATAGCATCACTCTCCCTGCAAGATATAGCCAACATTACGTAACGTTTTGATTTCTTTATCCAAACCCGTTTCACGTAGGTGCTTTCTTAGATTACTCATATAGACTTCGACGACAGTGATCGTCGTGTCTGAATCAAATCCCCAGATACGGTCAAAAATCTGTTCTTTTGTCAAAATGATCCCTTTATTTTGCAAAAAATAAACAAGCAGTTCAAATTCTTTCCCTTGGATCGGTAGAAGTTGTTTCTTATATTCGACCGTATTTTGGTGCAAGTCGCAGATGATTTCTTGATACGCCAACGAATGTTCATTAAAAAGTCCCAGCGAACGTTTCAATAACGCTTTGATGCGCATCAGTAATTCTTCCCGATAAAAGGGCTTGGTCAAATAGTCATCCGCGCCGCGCTCAAAGCCTTCGATCTTATCTTCTAAGCCATCTTTCGCTGTCAAGATCAGCACAGGGGTCATCATTTTCTGTTTCCTTAGCTGTGCTAATACTTCATACCCATTCATTTCAGGGATCATCAAATCAAGAACTGCTAGATAATAAACCCCAGATTCTAATTCATATAACCCTTCACTACCATCATAGACTTGAGTCACTTCACCGATTTCAGAAATGATTTCTTTGATATTTTCCGACAATACGTGATCATCTTCAATCACTAATAATTTAATCATACGTTACACCTCAATTGTTTTAGCATACGTGTTGATTTTACCATGATTAGCATAAAGAAAACTTAAATTTCGGATTAAGTTACGTTTAAGCTAACCTTTGTATGCTAGATGGCATCACTTAAGAAAACCAGGAGGAAAGAAAATGAAATTAAAAAATGTATTTCAACGCAAAGAAACAAAATACCTATTGACTACGACTCAGTTTCATTCGTTTATTGAAGAACTGAAAAAACAGATGCAGATCGACGATTACGGGTTGCATACGATTTTATCGTTGTACTTTGATACAGCAGACGATCGTTTTATTACAAATTCCATGAATAAGCCGAGATACAAAGAAAAATTCAGGGTGCGAAGTTATGGGGTGCCGACTGATTCATCGCTCGTTTTTTTGGAAATCAAGAAAAAGGTCAATGGGATCGTCTATAAAAGGAGACTTCCGCTAACTTATTCTGAGTATCTAAAATGGCTCCAAACAAAAGACTTTCCTAGCGAAAACCATGAACAGATCCAACAGGAAGTGGATTGGTTATTCAGAAAAAATCCGGATTTATCACCGAAGACACTGATCATTTATGAGCGAATGTCGCTATTTGGCAAAACCGATCCTGACTTTCGTGTAACCTTTGATCAACACATCCGTTTTCGCCAAACAAATCTAGATCTAGCCATCACCGGAGAAGAAAACTTAGTCGCACCAGAGCTTGGCGTATTGATGGAAGTCAAAGCGCTAGGGGCATATCCTTTGTGGTTTGTCGAGTTACTCAATGCGTATCAACTGAGAAAAGGAAGTTTTTCAAAATACGCAGAAACGTATAAGCGACATTTATTTATTCAAACAAAGGAGGAGAATCAACATGTTATCTAGTTTGATCGAATCAGGTACGACTATTCAACCATTCCAGTTATTGCTATGTATCGCCACCTCACTACTATTAGGTTTATTAGTCGCCTTTATCCATATGCAACGGAATGTCTATACAAAAAGTTTTGTCGTTACTGTTGCAGTCTTACCGATACTCGTTCAATCCGTCATCATGCTAGTAAACGGGAACCTGGGAACAGGGCTAGCAGTTGTTGGTGCGTTCAGCTTGATTCGCTTTCGTTCCGTCGCTGGTGGGTCAAGGGAGATCACGAGTATTTTCTGGTCAATGGGTATCGGGATTGCTACAGGGATGGGCTATGTGACGTATGTACTAATATTTTCAGTGATTGTCGCAATCTTTTTATTAGTACTGTACCTTTCACCATTTGGCAATCAGAATAAAGTAGCTGAAAGAGAATTGAAAGTAACGATCCCAGAAGATTTAGATTATCCTGAACTATTTACTGATATTTTTGAGAAATACACGTATACGCATCACCTCAGTTCAGTCCGAACAACGACAATGGGCAGTCTGTATGAATTACGCTATATCCTCTTATTGAAAAATCACCAACAGGAAAAAGAAATCATTGATCACATCCGTGTACGTAATGGCAATTTACCGATCGTACTAGGCAAAGTAGCAACAAATCGCGAGGAATTATAAAGAGGAGGAACGCGCATGAAAAAAATCTATTCATTGATTACCGCCAGTCTATTATTGACCGCCTGTTCTTCAGCAGATTCGACTTCTTCGAATCAGGCGAGTACAGACGCGTCCGAAGCAAGTACGGCGACAACGCTGTCTACTGATGCGACAACGACAGAACAACAAACGACTTATGGCACCTATGAGACAGAAGATTTAACAACGAGCTATGAGAAAAGTTCTGCCATCGACATCCAATTAGGCGAGAAGACAGAAGTTACAGGAGAAGGCGTCGAAGTAGTGGACGAACAAGTAACGATCACGCAAGGAGGAACCTATGCGATCAGCGGGACTCTGACTGACGGTCAATTGATCGTGAATGTGCCAAAAGAAGAAAAAGTCCATCTTATCTTCAATGGTGTAACAATCACCAATTCTAACGGGCCGGCTGTTGCGATCCAACAAACAGAAAAGGCGATAGTAACCCTAGCAGAAAATACCGAAAATCATTTATCTGATGGTGAAAACTATACACTTGCTGAAAACGAAACGGAACCAGACGCAACACTATACAGTAAAGAAGATTTGACCATCAACGGAACCGGTGCATTGACTGTCGATGGAAACTATAGCAACGGCATTCGTAGTAAAGATGATTTGATCTTGATATCTGGCACTTACACGATCAACGCGAAGAATAATGGGTTGAAAGGAAAAGACGCTGTAGCCATCAAAGGAGGAAACTATCAAATCACCACGGAAGAAGGGGATGGAATCCAAGCGACCAACGCAGAAGATGAAACAAAAGGATATGTAGCGATCGACGGTGGGACTTTCGAGATTAATAGCGGAACAGACGGTATCCAAGCGGAAACTGCTATCAATAGCCAAGAAGCAGAAATCACGATCCAAACCGCCCAAGGAGCAGACAGCACCAATTTAGATACTAATGAAAGTTATAAAGGAATGAAAGCCGGTAACAACGTATTGATCAGTAGCGGAACGTATGTCATCAACAGTGCAGATGACAGTATCCATACAAATAATCTTGCGGAAATAACCGGAGGCACGCTCACGTTAAGCTCTGGGGATGACGGCATCCACACGGACAACGAATTGACCTTCAATGGCGGTATGATCGAGATCCAGCAATCCTATGAAGGAATCGAATCGGCAGTCATTACCTTTAATGACGGAGAAATAAATGTCACTGCCAGCGATGATGGGATCAATGCTGGTGGTGGTAGTGACACAGAAACAACGACTGGTCAATTTGGCGCTGACAGCTTTGGCGGACCACCCGATGCGTCGGATGATAGTAAAAAAGTGATCATCAACGGTGGTACTGTCTATGTCAATGCAGAAGGTGATGGTTTAGATAGCAATGGCACTATCGAGATGTCAGGAGGGACGATGTTGATCGATGGCCCAGTAAATGGCGGCAACGGTGCATTAGATTACGGTGGAACCTTTACTTTAACAGGTGGAACCTTTGTGGCAGCTGGTTCCAATGGGATGGCGCAAACCGTCAGCGATAGTTCCACTCAGGCAACGGTAGCAATCAGTTATGAAACTGTCCAACAAGCAGATACACTGATGAGTATCACATCAGAAGCAGGGGAAGCAGTGCTTGCCTATCAACCATCAAAAAATTATCAAACAATCGTTGTCTCCTCACCACAGCTTGCGGTTGGGGAAACGTATACTATTGCTAGCGGCGGAAGCACTCAAACTGAAGGCAAAAATGGTCTTAGTGAGCAGCCGATAGTCAGTGGTGCGAATGATCTAGGGACTTTCACTTTCTCAAATACTTCAATGACGATCTCTCAATCCGGTGAAGCAGTCTCCTTTGGTCAAATGGGACCAGGAGGATTTTAGATGTTAAATCTGTAAGGTAAAGTAATAATAGCGACCACCAAGATAGTATGCCAATAAGCACTATTTTGGCGGTTGCTTTTCGTTTATTCCTTTCATCCTATGAAAATCATTGCTCGCATCCAGCTAAGCAGTTCTCAGTGTTTTTTTCTTTAAAAAAATAATAATCTTATGAACTGAATAAGCAAACCAAGCAATTGACTTTTGGTCGATACAAGCGCTATACTTTTCTCCAGTGACACTTTGTCACTCGCAAAGTGATCGAAATGGAGGAATCAAAAAATGTTTTTAGCGATAAAAGAAATGCGCTATGCCAAAATGCGTTATGGACTGATCATTGGGATCATGTTTTTAATCGCCTATGTCGTTTTTATGTTGACGGGTCTAGCAAGCGGACTATCCGAAGAGTTCAAAAAAGCCATCGTTGACTGGCAAGCACAAGAGATCGTATTGTCTGAAGATGCAAATAAAGTATTTGCTGCTTCCCAATTAGTAAGAGGTGATTTGGATCAAGTAGAAGCCAAAGACAAAGCACCGATTGGTTTGTTCAGCGGAGCAGTCAAGGCAGAAGAAAAGGAAAATATCACTGTCTTCGGTACGACTAGAGATGCGTTTTTATTGCCTGACTTATTGGAAGGCGAGATGTTCAAACAAAAAAACGAAATCATTATTTCCAAAAATATGGCTGATCTAGGTTTTTCGATCGGCGAAAAAATTAAAATAGGTAGCTATGATGAAGACTTGACGATCGTGGGGATTTTCCCAGAAACTTACTATACCGTGGGACCGGTCGTTTATACGGATCTTGATACATGGACACAGCTGAAATTTGGCGATCAACCGTTTGCCTCTGATGAGAAAAAACCAATCAATGCCATCGTCACCAAACAAGCAGCCACCATTCAAACAGACGGTGGATCAAAAACACTGCAAAAATTGTCGATTGAAGACTTTATCCAAAGTCTACCAGGATATTCTGCACAAAATATGACATTGAATGCGATGATCTATTTCTTGTTCGTTGTCGTTGCAGCTGTTGTCGGCATCTTTATGTACGTGATCACTTTACAGAAAACAGCAATTTTCGGCGTGATGAAAGCGCAAGGGATCAGAAATTCATTTATCGCTCGGTCACTAGTAGCGCAAGCATTCATTGTCGGCTTTGTCGGTGTCCTATTCGCTGTCGGCTTAGCTTACTTGACTAGCTTGATCTTACCAGCAGCCATGCCGTTTGCCATCATTTGGTCGCAATGGCTATTGTATAGCGGGATCTTGATCGTCGTAGCCATGATCGGTGGTCTGTTCTCGATCCGAACAGTCGCTAAAGTTGATCCAGTAATTGCGATAGGAGGATAATGAAATGAAAGAAATCTTGACAATGAAAAAGATCGTCAAAAAATTTGGTAATGGACGTACAGAAGTAACTGCCCTAAAAGAAATCGATTTTTCAGTGAAGCAAGGAGAATTTGTTAGTATCATTGGTCCTTCAGGCTCAGGAAAAAGTACCTTTCTAACAATCTCTGGTGGCTTACAAACACCTAGTTCAGGCGAAATAACCATTAACGGACATTCTTTTTCCGAATTAAATGAAAAAAAGCGAGCGGATTTACGCTTTAAGGAGATTGGTTTTATTTTACAAAGTTCGAATTTGATCCCTTTTCTAAAAGTCAAAGAACAATTTTATTTAGTTGATCGTGTCGCTAAGAAAAAAGAAGAGGACGAACGAATCGACGAACTGCTGAAATCACTAGATGTCTACGAATTGAAAGACAGCTATCCGAAAGATTTATCTGGCGGGGAACGACAACGTGTAGCGATCGCGAGAGCATTGTTCAATGAGCCAAGCTTGATTTTAGCAGACGAACCGACAGCAAGTTTAGATACCGACCATGCATATGAAGTTGTTAAATTACTAGTGAAAGAAGCACATGAGAAACAAAAAGCCACGGTCATGGTCACACATGATTCTCGGATGATCCAATGGAGCGATCGTGTCTATCGCATGGAAGATGGTTATTTGACAGAGCAAACAATCGCAGAGTAAGCAGTAAGGGAGAATGCTTATGCCGAAAGAGACTTTTTTTAACATTTCTAAAGAAAAGCAGCAATGGATCTTAGAGATTTTACTCGATAAATTTTATGATCGGCACATCAGCCAAGTCAAAGTCTCCGAAATCGTTGAAGCCATGGAAATGTCCCGCGGTGCATTTTATAAATATTTCCAGGATTTGGAAGATGCATACACATTTACTGTACGAAACTACTCCAATCGAGTCCACGGAGATATCATTGCATCGATCAATCGAAATCGAGATCACTTTTTCTTAGGCATCGAAGAATACCTTGCTTGGTGTGGTGGATTAAGCAAGGATAGTCCTTATTGGCGATCGATCAAATTACTGACCCGAGCGAGTGACCTTGGTTCATCAAAACGTTTACCTACTAACCACGATTCATCTATGGTCCAACAATGGCTGGATTTATTGAAAATCAACCAGATCAGCATGGACACAACAGAAGAAGCAATCAGCTTTTTGTATTTCGTGATGGCTCTTGTCATGAATTCTTTGACCGATTATATGGTCAATCAATGGACCGCAGAAGAACTGATCGAAGATTTTCGCTATAAAGTCAAATGGTTAGAAATAGGGATAAAAAGCAAGAATGCGAATGAACAATAGAAAGTAAGGATACGAAAATAAGCGCCTCCTTCCACAGATTTATTCTGTATTTGGAAAGAGGCGCTTATTTTTGTCACAAACTCATCGAAAAGGAAATTTCCCTATTGACTTAGAGTTCACTCCAGAGGCTATACTAAAAAGTGAACATACATACACAAATCGATATGGAGGACTCGTGATGAAAAAACTTTATCTTATGCGGCATGGTCAAACGTTGTTCAATCAATTAGGCAAAATCCAAGGCGCTTGTGACTCTCCTTTGACAGAAGCGGGAATCAGACAAGCAGAAGTGGCGAGAGAATATTTCCAGACCAATCAAATCCCTTTAGATGCGTATTATTCATCGACCCAAGAACGAGCATCCGATACGTTAGAGATCATTATCGGACAAAAGGAATACCAGCGGAGTAAAGGGTTAAAAGAATGGAATTTCGGGCGATTTGAAGGGGAAAGTGAAGCCTTGAATCCGAAAAGACCAGTTGGGGAAACTTCCTATGGCGATTCGTTTGTCCCATATGGTGGCGAGTCTGCAAAAGAGCTGCAACAAAGAATGAACGCGACCTTGACCGATATCATGGAAAAAGACCATCAAAACGTTTTAGCAGTGAGCCACGGTGGTGCGATGTACTTATTCATCCAAAAATGGTTGCCTTATGAACAAGTGGCTAAGATAAAATTTGCAAATTGCTGCATTTTAGAATTTGCGTATAGCGATCGTCAATTTAAATTCATACAAGCGATCAATCATCAATTTTAAGAAGTATTTTTACTACAGATAAATAGCCTAAAGACAGAAGTGCTAATTCTCCTGTCTTTAGGCTATTTATAGTTGCTACAGCTCTTGCTTTTTGTATTCCTTTAACAGTCCTTTTTGGATCAATTCTTGTTTTTCTTTCAAGTTCAATAAATTTTCTTGATAGTTTTGGGCATACATCAAGGAGTACAAGGTATTTAAGACGTAGTCAAAGGCAATTTGAGAAGAAAAGGTGGCTACTTTCGCAAAATCATATTCTTCCTGGGAAACGACTAGCCGCATCGCTGCTTTTTTTGCCATTTCAGACTGTTCATTTCCTGTAATCAATAGACTAGGTGCTCCGATATGGGTTAGATAAGTAAGAATCCGTTCATAATGATGGATGCGCCCACTATAGCTAATAAAGATAGCACAATCATTCTTCGTTAAATTAGCCGCATTCCAAGATGAATCGCTATATTCTTCCGCTAAGATCAAGAACTTATTCAATTTCACTAATTTATTTTGGAATTTCCGTGCGGTTATTTGCGAATCTCCTTTCGCAAATAAAAAGATGCGTTCCGCTTGGTTCAAGACAGTCGCAATTTTTTCTAACGATTGATCTTCAATTTGAAATTGCGCTTTTTTTATTGCTTGAATCGATAAGTCTGCCATTTTTTTGGCAATCATCTTCGCATCATCTTCGACGGTAAAAGGAAAATTGGGATCGATCACTTGATTGAACTGGGCAACCAACTGATGGACTTCTCGCCCAAATTCAAAACGAAATTCTTTAAATCCACTATAACCGAGCTTTTTACAAAATCGGATGATGGCCGAGTGGGAGGTGTAGGTCTCCTTTGCAAGCTCTTCGATCGTCATATAAACAGCTGCTTCTCGGTTCAATCGTAGATAGTCTGCGATCCGTTTTTCATTTGTCGTAAATGTTTCCTGTGACACTAATTTCTCTTCAATAAGCATACACAACACCTCACAATCTATCTTACTGAATAACTCGAAAAATAACCACTTCTTTTTACAGTACTTTAATATTGAACATCTTTTTCAGAAATCATGCCCTTCTGTCAGTTTCTTTGAACATTTTTGCCAAAAAAACAAGAAACGATTCTCTTTTTTTCATTCTGTCTTATACTTAAAAATAAGAAACGAATCGAAAGTAGGAGGAAACGACATGTTAACAATCGCATACTTAGGCAATGGCAAAAGTACCAATCGCTATCACTTACCGTTCTCAAGAAGACTACCAGACAAAATCAAGGTCAAAAAAATATTCTCACCATCGGCACCGGCATGGGAAACATTTGATGACATCGAATATACCAATCAGTTGTCTGATTTGTGGGAAGATCCTGAGATCCAATTAGTCGTCATCACGACCCCCAGTCAGTTTCATGCAGAATATGCAAAGCTTGCTTTAGAAAACGGTAAGAACGTTTTAGTCGAAAAACCCTTTGCCGAAAATTCAAAAGAGGCGAAAGAGCTATTTGACTTAGCAAATGAAAAAGGATTGTTCATCCAATGTTACCAAAATCGTCGCTTTGATTCAGATTTTTTGACGGTCCAAAAAGTCATCGAAAGCGGGAAGTTAGGTGATATTTTAGAAGTCGAGATGCACTATGACTATTTCCGCCCAGAAATCCCAGAAAATACAACAGAATTTTCAGTGGCAAATAGCTACCTTTATGGTCATGCTTGTCATACCGTTGATCAGCTGCTTTCTTACTTTGGTGAACCAGATGATATCCATTATGATGTCCGCCAACTATTAGGTACTGGACGGATGAATGATTACTTTGATTTAGACTTTTACTATGGCCGTATGAAAGTTTCCATCAAATCTAGTTATTTCCGTATCAAAGAACGACCAAGCTTTGTCGTCTATGGCAAAAAAGGGATGTTCGTCAAACAGACGAAAGACCGTCAAGAAGAACACTTAAAAATGTTCTATATGCCTGAAAATGCAGATTTTGGTATTGATCAACCCGAACACTACGGCGTATTGACGTACATGGATGAAGAAGGAACTTATCACGAAGAGAAAGTCGTTTCTGAAGTCGGTGATTATCGACGTGTGTATGAAGGGATTTACGAAACATTGATCAACGGCGCAGAAAAAATCGTTAAAGATGAAGAAACGTTGTTGCAAATGAAAATACTCGAAACAGGCATCCAACAGATCGAGGAAGCGAGAAAGGTATTTGAGGATTGAATATCTACAAAAACTCAATAGATACCCACAGCATCATTAAAGAAGCACTGAAATCCCAAGCTATTTTTTTTTGGGGGCAGTGCTTCTTTTCTTAAACGCTAAATCCCCATTCGCCTTTTCCTCATTATTCTGGTACTATTTAGTAAACAGTAAACAAGAGGTGAGAGGATGGCGTCTATACGTGATATTGCAAAAATCGCTGGGGTTTCAGCAGCTAGTGTTTCTCGTATCCTGAACGAAGACCCGACATTTAGTATCAACGAACAAACACGCGTGCGAGTGATTGAGATCGCCAATCAATTAAATTATTCTGTCGATAAAAATAAACGTGGAACTCGAAGTTTAGGTGACGAAATGACGATTGCTTTGATCGTACGACATCAAGTAGAGGCAGAATTGGATGATCCATATTTCCGCAAGATTCGTGGTGGTATCGAAAAAGAAGCCGCCAAGTGGCGTTTTCGCACGATACGTGCTTTTCACATGAGAGATGCGCATAAAGAATGGAAAGAGTTAGCGAAGTATGGGGCTGTCATCATGATCAGCGAAATGACGGTCGAAGCAACGAAAAAGATCGCTGCAATCAATCCGAATTTGATCTTGGTAGATAATTATTCCAACTCCGAAGAATTTGACTGCATCCAGACAGACTTCCAACAAAAAACAGTCGAGGTCTTGGAAGTACTCCATCGCAAAGGGCATCGGAATATCGCATTTATCGGCGGACACAGCAGTCGAGTGGCTGAAAACGGAGAAGTCCATAAAAGCAAAGAAGAGATCCGCACAGAGTCGTACTTGAAATGGATGAAACTAAATGGACTCCAACAATATGCTACGGTGTATCAAGGAAACTGGAAACCCGAAGATGGTCTTCGCTTAGGTAAAGAGATGTTGGCCCAACAATCCCCACCAACAGCTGTCATCGTTGCCAGTGATCCGATGGCGGTCGGTGTTTATAAAGCCATCAGTGAAGCAAATAAAAAAATCCCTGAAGATATCGCTGTCGTAAGTTTTGACGATATCGAAATGGCGCAGTTCATGACGCCAAGCTTATCAAGCATCAAAGCGAATCCTGAAGAAATGGGCCGCTTAGCGGTGCGTTTAGCAAAAGAGCGCATGTTGAAAGAACGGACGATGCCGATTCGAGTGATCTGTCGCAGTCAGCTCGTTTTACGAGATTCCATTGGACACTCATCTGATTAATAGTATGTTAAAAAAGTTCGAGAAAGAAAGTTTCTTGAACTTTTTTTCTTTTTCTCTTGTGTAAACATTAAGTAAACAATTATACTCGCAAAGTAAACGTTTGCATAAAAATGAATAAAAGGAGTTATCAAACATGAAGTTTGTCGATAAATTAGCTGAAAAAATGGTTCCTGCTGCCACACTGATCGCAAATAATAAATATCTGCTTAGTCTCCGAGACGGTTTTATGATGGCTTTTCCTGCAACAATGTTTGCTTCGATCATGATCATTATCCAAAATTTGCCAACAACGTTTGGCTTCGCTACATTTCTACCGGAGGCTTTCAATACTTTCTTAAATGAATTTTTTGGTCCTGTAGGAAATGCGACAATGAGTATTTCTGCACTTTTTATCGTTTACGGGATCGGCTATCAATTAGCTGGTCATTATAAACAGCCGCAAGTCTTTGCTGGTGCCATTTCACTTTCTTGTTTCATCATGCTTTTACCATTTGGAAGTGACGAAGCAATGGGGACCTTTATTCCTTTATCTAAACTAGGCGCTGAAGGAATGTTCGTTGGTATTTTGACAGCGATTGTCGCGACAGAAATTTATAGCCGCATCAGTCGTTCAGGATTTACGATCAAAATGCCAGAATCTGTTCCGCCGATGATCGCTGAATCTTTTGTGGCAATCATCCCTGGTGCTGCTCCTTTATTTTTATTCAACATCATCCGTTACTTGTTTACTTTTACGACATGGGGAAATGCAGTCGATTTCGTTTATCAGATGTTGCAACAACCTTTGATGGGGCTAGGCGGGACTTTGCCAGCTGTGTTGATTGCTGTCTTCTTTACGCAACTTTTCTGGTGGTTCGGTATCCACGGTACATTAGTTGTCAATGCGGTGATCGATCCGATCATGGGAGCATTGGCGATTGAAAACTTTGAAGCGTATAAAGACGGCGTAGAGCAGTTGCCACATATCATCAATACGACGTTTATGGGCGTTTTCGTCAATCAAGGGATGCAACTTGGGATTTCGATCACGATGGCGTTCTTTATTGCTCGTTCGATCCGTATGAAGAAAACGATGAAAACGATCATTGCACCAGCTATTTTTAACGTATCCGAACCAATGACGTTTGGCTTACCCGTTGTATTGAACCCTGTAGCATTCATCCCTTGGATCCTAGCGCCGCTGGCTTCCACGACGATCTCATACTTTGCTATTTACTTTGGTTTGGTTCCTCGTCCAATCGGAGCAACAGTAGTCTGGACTACTCCAATTTTACTTTCAGGTTGGTTGGGGACAGGTTCGATCACCGGCGCTCTTTTACAAATCGTAACAGTAGTAGTAATGACACTGATCTGGGTACCATTCTTAGTTGCGATGGACCGTGAATACTTGAATGAAGAACGTCAACAAGTAAAACAAGAAAAAGAAAATCAATTGATGGACGGGAAGATCACCATCGAAGAACAGTAGGGAGTGAGCTTTGTGCGAATCGATACATTGAACTACCGAAAGAAGATCCCGACAAAAGCCGCAGAATTTTACCAAGTACTACTTGAGGAACAATTGAATTATTTTCAAAGCAAGGATGCTTCGATTATAGAGCTGACAGAAGGAACAACTGTCATAACTGCCTTGCAAACGAAGCTAGGACAAACGAGCGTTGAAAGTACGATGACGATCCGCCGATTGGTCAAGGATGAATTACTTGAAATGACGACTGATTACGCAGGAGGAAAAATCATTCAAACGTACCAACTGAAAAGTCAAGAAAACGACCAATTCACGTTGTTGTATTCCGAAAGAAATGAATTGGTCGATGCTAAAACTCAGTTAAGCTTGCTGTTTGTCCTGCCTTTTTACAAATTCTTTTACAATCGGAATTTAGCAAAACGAGTCAATTATTTGCTGCAAAAGATTTAGTCTTTTGGTAAACAACCAAGCGACGTATATCCTTTTTTCTAACTATAAATAAAGAAATGGTGATGCCTCACATGATTGAACAACTAAATGATCGCTTATTTCATATGAGCAATCCTCACACTAGCTTTATCCTCCATGTCATGCAAAATGGACAGATCGAGCAAATTTATTATGGAAAACCTTTACGCGGTTTAACTGACGAAGAGATCGACTATTTAGTCGCAGAACAGAATAAATCGGCTGGAACAGTTAAGTTTTTTGAAGATGATTCGAACTTTACCTTAACCGATCATCCACAAGCATACCCAGTGTATGGTACTTCTGATTTTAAAGAGGGGGCTATCGAACTTTCGAGTAATCAAGCGCCTTATTATACAGATTTTCGTTTTGTCGAAGCAACGACTAAAAAAGGAAAGGCAAGAAACCTAGATTGCCCAACAACTTATGGGGATAAGGAAGAATCGGAAACACTTTCTTTAAGATTAATAGATCAAGAACGTCAACTAGAGCTGATACTTCATTACACACTGTTTTGCGATTCTACTGCAATCGTTCAAAGTCAGACATTGACGAACCAATCTAAAACCGATTTGCAGATCCACCGCATGCTTTCAGGCGTGTTGAATCTTTCTACTAAAGCCTACGATTTCACCCATTTTTCAGGAGCATGGCTGAAAGAACGTCATGAAAAGAAGCGTCCGCTTGAGCAAGGGATCGTCTCAATCGGTTCACTAAAAGGAGCAAGTAGTCATCAGCACAATCCCTTTATCCGTTTAGATCATCAACAGTCAACGCTTGACCATGGCGAAGTTTACGGGTTGAATCTCGTTTATTCCGGAAATTTTATTGCTCAAGCAGAAGTGGATGAGTGGGATAAAACGAGAGTGATGATCGGCATCCATCCCTCACAATTCAGGTGGACTTTAGCTCCTGAAGATTCTTTTACAACACCCGAAGCGGTCTTGATGTATAGTGATGCGGGGACGAACGGTCTAGCGCAACACTTTACGCATTTTATCGAAAATCATCTGATCGATCGTAAATGGCGAGATACACCACGACCGATCGTATTCAATAACTGGGAAGCGACTTATTTTGATTTTACTGAAGAAAAACTTTTATCTCTTGCGACCATTGGTAAACATTTAGGGATGGAATGTTTTGTTTTAGACGATGGCTGGTTTGGTAAACGAAACAATGACCGTTCCTCTTTAGGTGACTGGACAGTTGATAAACAAAAATTTCCGACTGGACTTGCTTCCTTTGCAAATAAGCTAAAGAACATGGGGCTTCAATTCGGCATGTGGTTTGAACCGGAAATGATATCTCCTGACAGCCAGCTGTTGAAACAACATCCTGATTGGGTAGTCAAACATCCTTATTCACGCATCTCAGTCGGACGTGGGCAATATGTCCTTGATTTTTCAAATCCAGACGTGGTAGCAGGCATCTATGAGCAAATGGCAGCCATTATTGAAGAAACGAACTTAACTTATATCAAATGGGATATGAACCGAAATATCACTGAAGCCTATTCTGCTTATTTAGAGAAACAAGCAATCCATCAGCAGGAGTTCTTCCATCGCTATGTTCAAGGGGTCTATGCGCTTTATGGCAAATTATTGACCGCTTATCCTGATCTTTTGATCGAAGGGTGTGCTGGTGGCGGCGGAAGATATGATTTAGGCATACTATTTTATAGTCCGCAAATCTGGCCTAGCGATAACAGTGACGGGGTGGAACGTTTAAGTATCCTGAGTGGAACGTTGGCAGGCTATCCGCTTTCCAGCTTTAGTAATCATGTTTCTGCTTCACCTAACCATCAAGTATTACGTGAGACTTCTTTAGCCTTCCGCCAAGATGTAGCGATGTTTGGGCCTCTAGGGTATGAATTAGACCTCTTGGCTTTGACAGACGAAGAGAAGCAACAGATCAGCGAGCGTATCGCTTTTTACAAAGCACATCGTCACTTGCTGACTCATGGAAAATTTGTTCAGATTTTGCCAAATCGTCCGTATGATAATGAAATTTGCTGGGGTGTTTTTAGTCATGATCGATCCGAGGCGATCATTGGGTTTTATCAAAAAATGGCACGAGCAAATCCAGCCGCAAAAGCTTATCTGCCTTTTCCAGATTATCTGAAAAAAGATCGTTATTATCAAATCAATGGACAAGAGACGGTCTCTGGCAATCTTTTGAAGAATGTTGGCTTGAAAAAACCTCGTTTGTTCACAGGAGTCAATCATGCGACTTACCAGCTTGCCGGGGATTGCCAATCATTCATTTATCATATCGTAGAAAGGAAGGATACGAAGTGAAGACGTATAACGATACTCGTTTGCTACATGGCGGCGATTATAATCCAGAACAATGGTTGGCTCATCCTGAAATATTAAAAAAAGATTTCGAGTTGATGGATAAAGCCCATGTCAACACAGTGACTGTCGGTATCTTTTCGTGGAGTACATTAGAGCCGGAGGAAGGGGTTTATCACTTTGAGTGGCTAGACAAAGTATTTGAAGCGATGCACAAACGAAATGGTCGCGTCATTTTAGCAACACCAAGTGGCGGAAGGCCCCAATGGTTGAGTGAAAAATATCCAGAAGTCAATCGGACCAACATTCTTGGACAAAAGCATCATCACGGCTTTCGACACAACCACTGCTACACGTCACCAATCTATCGAAAAAAGGTCCAACAAATCAATCGACAATTAGCCGAGCGCTACGGCAACCATCCGGCGCTACTAATGTGGCATATCAGCAATGAATACTCTGGGGAATGCTATTGTGACTTTTGTGCAGAGAAATGGCGTGACTGGGTCAAAGACAAATATCAGACACTAGACGCGGTGAATGACGCATGGTGGATGACATTTTGGAGTAATAGTTATTCCAGTTGGTCTCAAGTCGTTCCGCCTTCACCTCTAGGAGAGCATAAAGTACATGGCATGGACTTAGACTGGAAACGATTCGTGACGGATCAGACGATTGATTTTTTCCTCAATGAAATCGAACCGATCCGAGAAATCACTCCTAATCTTCCAGTTACGACTAATTTTATGGCAGAAGGACATGATCAACAGGACTTTATCCCACTTGAAGGACTGGATTACTCCCGCTTTGCAGAAGTCATTGATATCGTTAGTTGGGATAGTTACCCTGACTGGCATAATCCGTATGAGCCCTTACACCTGACTGCGATGAAATCGGCTTACATCCATGACCAATATCGTTCCTTGAAAAAACAACCTTTTCTTGTCATGGAATCAACACCTAGTTACGTGAATTGGCACGCATACAACAAAGCAAAAAAACCAGGGATGCATATTTTGAGTGGGATGCAACAACTTGCACACGGTTCAGATAGTACGCTCTATTTTCAATGGCGGCAATCACTCGGAAATTCCGAAAAATTCCATGGTGCAGTCGTAGGACATGATAATTCAGAGAAAAATCGAGTCTTCCAAGAAGTAGCTACTTATGGTAAACGTTTAGACACGCTAGCTGCGATCAAAGGTACACCAAAAGAAGCTAAAGTAGCTATTCTATTTGACTGGGAAAGTAATTGGGCATTAAAACGTGGAGGCGGGTTTGGACGACCAACTCGTCGCTATATCCAAACGTTGCAAGAGAATTATCGATTCTTTTGGGAAAGAGATATTGCGGTAGATATCCTTACACCGAATCAAGACTTCTCTGATTACGCGTTAGTCATCGCGCCTATGCTCTATTTGATGCAAGAAGATACGATGAAGGAACTTTCGGAGTATGTGAAAAAGGGCGGTATCTTGATCGGTAGCTATTTTACCGGGATGGTCAACGAAAATGATCAGTTACATCTTGGCGAATGGCCACAAACACTACAAACCATTTTCGGGTTGCTTCCACAAGAGCTTGAGACCCTTTATCCAGGGGAACACAATCAAATTCTTTACCAAGGGAAATCTTATCAAACCAAAGATTACTGCGGGATTGTCCAAGAAACGACAGGAAAAGTGATTGCTACGTACAGCCAAGATTTTTATGTCAACACACCTGCTTTAGTTGAAAATCGCCTAGGACAGGGAACAGCTTACTACTTGGCTGCTCGTACAGATCTTGATTTTTTAGAAGTGTTCTATCAGCCGATGATTGAAAAATTAGCGTTGCAACAAGAGATCGTCAAAGACACACAGCCAAAAGTATCGATCCAATCTCGAACAGATGGTCAACACAACTATTACTTTCTCATGAATTTTTCTGAAGAGAGACAACAGCTTGAGTTGCTTCAACCGCTCTTGGACCTTGAAACCAATCAAACGCTTACTGGCTTACTCACATTTGCCCCTTATGAAGTAAAAATTTTAAAGAAAGAAAATTAATAACTTCAATCTCACCTTTATATTTTGACAGTTATTTTATTCTTGTTGTAGGATAGAGATAGAGCAACAAGGAGGACAAGCATATGACTAATTATGATGGAGAAAAAGAAAAACGATTAAGAGGGTCAATGGCGCCTAAAACGGACGATGAAGTCGCGTTAGCCGGGACTAACTCAGGAGAGACAACCGACAAAGAAGAGGCTTTAGCTGGAACTAACTCTGGCGAAGCAAAAGAAGTCGCAATGTCTGGTTCAAATGCAGTAGAAGAAGAACCTACACCTGAGAAACATCCCTTAAAAGAAGAAATCGAAGAAGTGGTGGAAGAAGCAAAAGAAAAATTTGATGCGTTTAAAGCCAAACATAAAGAATAATCAATCAAAAGAACTTACATCTATAAGAGCCTCACTGACGGCTTGTGGATGTAAGTTCTTTTACTTTTTTTCCAGTATCTGTCAAAAAAAGTTTTATCGAACCTATCCTTTCATTATAAACTATGATTGCGTATGTATTTTTTAAAGGAGGTGATAAGTAATGAACGGGCAACTAGATATCATTCAATTAGTTACGAAATATTTCGCCAAAAATTCTTCAATGATCATTGGTATTGCAAGTCTTGCCATCGTTTTAAGCGTTTTTATCTCAGTAAAAATGGTTGCACAACCAAAAGTAGGGAAACCGTCAAAGCAAACAATCCCTAAAGAGCGTTATAAAATTAGAAAATAGTCGCTAGATATTAGAGGAGTAGGGGGAAAAAGAACATGGGGATGTTTTGGGTTTTACCTTTCATTGCACAACAGCAAGAAAACTTTCCATCAGCTAGTCAAGCAGGTAGGATTGCTGCCTTTCTGTTGTCGTTTATTATTGAGTTTGGCTTTTCTGGTTTTTTTACGATCTATTTACTTGTCGTAATCATTTGGCAATTATTTAAATTTATAAAAAGAGTGAGTCGGAAAGATCGCAGGCACTTCAAAAAAGAAGTCGCTGCTTCCTACAAAGCTCAAGAAGAAACAATTAGGATAAATATAGAAAAAGAAAAAGCACGAGCAAGTAGACAAAGAGACGTGTTTGAAACATGGGAACAAAATGAGGAGGACGATTATTGAAGGATTTTTTACTCTATCAGATACATAGATTTTTTAATACAAATACTTATCGAGAAAAGCTACTCGTTCGAATGAATAAAGCAATCGATGAGACTTATAACGCTACTAATTACCCGACCTATACTGGTCAAAATGAAATTGAGCGTTTAGCCGATAAACTACAGCGAAGTCAGAGAAGAAAAAATTGGTTACCTAAAATCGGGGACCCACTATATAAGAAACCTTATTCAAAAATCTATCTTGAAGATTTGCAATTAAAAATTTCTGAAAAACGATTAGATAGTGATGCTAACGACAGCCAAATCTCGCGACAGAACAGCACAAATTCACTTCCTAGCGAACAGCAGACAAGCGGAACATCGAAATCAGAACTTCGAACTTCAGAATCTAAAGTGATCGATCTCTCAACGCATTTGGCAAATTTATCAAAGAAGAATGATCCATCGTTAAAAGGTTCACGCAAGGGGATACCTAGAGTAAGAAGGACGCAATCTGATTTTGGTCGCTACTGATTTTCTATAAAAAATTATTATAGTATGTATAATTTCTATATTATTGAAAAATGATAACAACAGATTTATAATTTTCATGAAAATAACAAAGAACGGATGAAAGGTGTGTTAGACATGAAAAAAACAAGTCGTAAAGTTGTTATCGTAGGTACAGGTTTTGTCGGTACAAGTATTGCTTATGCGATGATCAATCAAGGTGTTGCCAATGAACTTGTCTTAATCGATGTCAACCAAGAAAAAGCAGAAGGAGAAGCATTAGACTTACTAGATGGAATGGCATGGGGCGAAAAGAACGTTTCTGTGTGGTCTGGTGATTACAACGAATGTAAAGATGCTAACCTAGTGATCTTAACTGCTGGTGTCAACCAAAAACCTGGTCAAACACGCTTAGATCTAGTGAAAACAAATGCGATGATCACACGTCAAATCGTGAAAGAAGTAATGGATTCAGGCTTTGATGGCATTTTCGTCGTAGCTTCAAATCCTGTTGATATCTTGACTTACTTAACATGGAAAGAATCAGGCTTACCAGCTTCTCGAGTGGTAGGAACTGGAACAACATTAGATACAACACGTTTCAGAAAAGAAATTGCATTAAAACTTGCAGTCGATCCACGTAGCGTTCATGGATATATCTTAGGTGAACATGGGGATTCAGAGGTTGCTGCTTGGTCACATACAACAGTTGGTGGCAAACCAATCATGGAATATGTAGAGAAAGATCATCGTTTAGAAGAAAATGATTTAACAGTGCTTGCTGATAAAGTAAAAAATGCAGCATATGAAATCATCGATCGTAAAAAAGCAACATATTACGGTATCGGTATGAGTACTACTCGAATCGTCAAAGCAATCCTAAATAATGAACAAGCTGTCTTACCAGTTTCAGCTTACTTAAATGGCGAGTATGGGGAAGAAGATATCTTTACTGGTGTACCATCGATCGTAGACGAAAATGGGGTAAGAGAGATCATTGAATTATCGATCACTCCTCAAGAAAAAGCAATGTTCCATCAATCAGTTAGTGAATTAAAAGCAGTACTTGATACAGTACGCTAAAACAACAATCAAATAAACAAAAAGACGGGGAAATCGGAAAGTAGCAAACATCATTTCCGAGTATTCCCGTTTTTTTGTTAATATAGAAGAAATATGCGAATAGAAAGGAGAGTCTATGGGGATAGCCATTATCAATGAAAAAATTATGCCATTGGTTGGCATTGCATTACTATTATGGGTCGTGATTCTCAGTTTATTACTTATATCTTTACTATGGAAAAACAAAAAGACGAAATACAGCTGGGATAAAAAAGGAGCACGTGTGGTTCCAATTATTATCGCTATTGTCGTACATATTATATTTGGGATATTTATTGGAGTCATATTTTATCATACTTCTGTCATTCGTTTTTAAATGTGTAGATAGAGAAGAGGGCACTAAAAAAAGAGCCTGTCAGACTCTTAGAACTTGTTGAACTTGTCAACAAGTTTTTGTTTTTCTGTAGCAATTTTCTCTAAGTCTAAAATCGCTTTCTTTGCACGCATTAGTTCGATCAATTCAATCATGTCTTGTTCAGTTGCTTCATTCAATATGTAATGTTTGATTTTTGCTTTATCCAGTTTAACAATTTTCATTTTTTCACCTCAAATTTATTCTAAACATAACATATCACATGAAATAAAGTTCAAGAGAACAAAAAAAGCGATTTTAGGCAAAAACAGGTACTTATGTAGATATGTTATGTGTAGCGATAATTACTGAAAAATGTTAGTGACAGATTGGATGAAACGATCAGCAAGACTTAAATACAGATAAATCATAAATGATCTATAAGTAACGACAGATCAAACAATATAAATCTAACGCTAGCAGATTGATTGAACTAACATTTGTTGAAAAAATTATTTCTTACGGGAATGTCTAAAGTAAAATCATTCGTTAGTTAAATATGTAGTGCGTAAGAAAAAAGTAAACAAAACGATGCAAAATAATTTTAAAATATTGTAGAAGAGAAAAAAACGGTTTTTGAGGTCAAAATCGAATGATTTAGGTTGGAACATAGGTTTAGTTCTTTTTGAATCTACTTTGTATAATATATATTATGTAAACTAGAATAAATAAAAAATGATTAATTGCATAATTCCTCGTTCTAACCCCTCTTATCAATCGTAAATCACCATAATTCTCTTGTTTTTTAGTTGTCTGCATTTATTTATTGTCATTCGCGCTTTTTTTGGTCATTTTAAGAAAAGTTCGTCTGCAGCATTGAGAAAAAAATCTACAGACGAACATAATCAGACTTAACTAAGAGAAAAATCTTCAGTTACTCATTAAAACAGATGTGTCCATTTTTTTATTTCGATATAGATGACTGGAATTAGAGATAAACCAAGGACCCATAACCAGTTCGTGAGACCAATCGTAACAAACCCAAAGATATGTTGTGTAACAGGGATTGTTACTAACAAAACGATGATCAGTGCGCCAATCATTGTTGTTAAGACAAGCAATGGATTACCTAGAAATTTTAAGCGTAAAATCGATTGTTCACTGCGACAGTTATACATATGGATGATCGTTGATAAACCTAATACTATAAATGTCATGGTTTCAGCAATAGCAACTGATTGTGTGCGTCCAATAACTATAGCCAATAAAGTTACGATCGTAAACACAACAGAGATTTCAAGAATCTTAACTGCCAATCCTTGAGAAAAAATACTCTCGTTTTTATGGATCGGTTGTTTTTCCATATTTTTTTCTTCTGAAGGTTCTACACTTAAACTAAAACCAGGAATTCCGTCTGCGACTACTTTGATGATCAATAATTGAATGGCGGTGACTGGCGCTCCCCAACCGAAAATCAAAGAAAGCAATACGACCGTCAGAGCCGAAATATTACAACCTAACATGGCATAAAGTGATTTTCGGATATTTTGATACACTCTCCGCCCCTCTTCTACTGCTTGGACGATCGTGGCAAAATGATCGTCTACTAAGATCATATCAGATGCTTCTTTTGCCACTTCAGTGCCGCTTCCCATAGCAATGCCGACGTCTGCTGCTTTCAGCGCTGGGGCATCGTTCACTCCGTCCCCGGTCATTGCAACGATTTCGTCATTTTCTTGAAAGGCTTTAACGATCCGTATTTTATCCTCAGGTGACGTTCGAGCGAAGACACGGTACCTATCGATCCTTTTAACTAAGTCTCTATCACTGATTTTTTTCAGTTCAGCTCCTGTGATTGCTTCGTTTCCTTCCTCCAATATCCCCACTTCTTTAGCAATACGTGAAGCGGTCAATAAATGGTCGCCAGTGATCATAATGGTTTTGATTCCAGCTTGTTTAGCTACTTCCACTGCTTTTGCCACTTCTTTTTTCGCCGGATCTATAATACCGACAAAACCAGAAAAAGTTAGCCCCTCTTCTAAATCTTCCTCGGATATGTCTTCAATCGGTTGTTGAAAAACTTTGTACGCTACTCCCAAGACACGATACGCTTGGTTAGCAAGTTGATCATGTATCGTTAAATAGTGTTCATTGGGATTTGCCAATTGTAATCGGTCAAACGCCCCTTTTGTTACCGAAACATATTCTTTACCAATCTGATAGACGTCCGTCATACGTTTTCTTTTTGAATCAAACGGCAATTCTTTGATTTTTTTCAAGTGAGAAAGATGTTCCTGTAATTCCTTCTCTGAAAACCGAGTATCTATTGCCTTTTTTATGGCTGATTCAGTTGGATTACTACCCCCTTCATTCTCAGAAAAACTACTGGCAAGATAAAACAGGAAAAGGAGATTTTTTTCTTGATCTTCTGTGAAAGATAGCAGAGCCGGCATTTCTGCTAGAGGAGCAATTTTTTTCACTGTCATTTTATTTTCAGTGATCGTCCCCGTTTTATCTGAGCAAATCACTGACACGCCCCCCACTGTCTCAACAGTCGATGGTGTTCGCACGATCGTTTTCTTAACTGCCATGTTTCCCATACCTACAGCTAGAGAAATGGTTACAACAACAGGTAACACTTCTGGTATTGCCGCAACTGCCATTGAGATAGCCGTCATAATACTAGTTTCTACGCTCAATCCTTTCGTAATTCCTATGCCAATTGCAAGGAAACCGGCAATGATTGCCACGATTCCCAGTATTTTCCCAAGTTTTTGCATTTTGATTTGCAGAGGTGCGACATTGGTGATTTCATTCGAGATCAAGTGAGAGATTTTTCCGATTTCCGTCTCATTTCCAGTTTTTTCTACTAAGATCGTCGCTTTACCTGTTACGACTAATGCACCAGAAAAGACTAAATCTTTACGATCGCTCAATCCGTCAGTCTCACTGGCTTGATAAGAAGCATCCTTTTCGTTTGGCTCGCTTTCTCCCGTCAAGAATGATTCGTCAACAAAGAAATTAACACACGAGATTACTTTCGCGTCAGCAGGTACACGATCACCTAATGTTAGTTGAACGATATCGCCAGGTACGATCTCCGAGCTATTGATTTCTTTGACGACACCTTCTCTTAAAACACTACTAGTTGGAGTACTCATTTTTTTTAATTGTTCCATCGATTTTTCTGCACTTTTTTGTTGCCGTATCGACAAATAAAGATTTAATAAAACGATTGAAAAGATAACGACCGGTTCTGTAAAGTCATCTGGATGTGTTTGATACGCAATATACGTGGACAGTCCAGTAGCAACTAATAAGATCAAAATCGTGATATCTTTCATTGCTTCTTTCACATAGGTAAAAATACTTTTATTTGCTTGAGTATCAATCGAATTTAATCCATAGTATCGTAATCGCTCTTGCGCTTCTTGCTGTATTAATCCTTTTTGTACATCTGTCTGTAAGTTTTCGATTTTTTTCATTCTGCCTAATACCTCCCAAAACAAAAAGGAGCCAGGC
This sequence comes from Enterococcus sp. DIV1094, assembly GCF_017316305.2. Taxonomy (NCBI): domain Bacteria; kingdom Bacillati; phylum Bacillota; class Bacilli; order Lactobacillales; family Enterococcaceae; genus Enterococcus; species Candidatus Enterococcus mangumiae. Next base: position 2,743,738 of record NZ_CP147250.1, on the reverse strand, counting down.
AAACGAACCATTAAAGCCTACGGTTCGTTTGTCTGACTCCTGCAAGATCGTTCCGGCGAACGCTCTTAAGTCATAATTTTTTATGAGGTTATTATTTCACAGTTCAAGCAAAGGGTCAAGAAAGAAGTTGATTGAACATTCAATACTTCTACAAAAAGCAAATTGACGTTGACACTTAAATCGATTACGATAAATGAACACTAAAGAAAAGGAGCCACGTTCTATGCGAATAAGAGAAATCACCCCTCAAGATGACTTAGCAATAAAAGAAATCATTCAAAATTCTCTCGAATCACTCGGTTTAGCAATTGAAGGCACGGCGTATTTCGATCCTCAATTAAGTCATTTATCAGACTATTACCAATCGTTACCTCATGCAGCTTATTGGGTCGTTCAAATCGATGATCAAGTGGTTGGCGGAGTTGGAATTGCGCCCTTCGACGAGCAAAAACAGATATGCGAATTACAAAAATTATACTTAGCACCAGAAGCTGTTGGTTTAGGGATTGCGAATCAATTGATGGAAAAAGCATTATCTTATGCAAGTCATTATTATCGCGAGTGCTATTTGGAAACGATGCACGCCTTAAAACCCGCATGCAAGCTATATGAGAAATTTGGTTTTCACTTGATGTCTGCCCCACTACCTGGCTCTGACCATTCAACAATGGATGCCTGGTACATCAAAAACTTGAAAAAAGACAGTGAATAAGATGTTTTCTCTTACCACTGTCTTTTTTTACTCTAAATCTATTTATATAAACTTTTGAACAAATTGAGTGATCACCGGTAAGAAATAAACAACTCCCGCCGCTACTAAGACGAAAAACAACTGTTTTCGTTGTTTCTTTCTTTTCAGTAAGTTGCTAGTCGTATGCAACAAATAAGTACCACTCTTAGCTGCTGCTGTCACCGTGGTTAAGATCACAGTCGGTGAATAGCCAGTAGGATGTTTCGTAATAGCTAACAACTTCGTGCCATATTCCGGATAGGCGATCACCGCTTGATATAAAGCAACCAACGTCAATAACCCCATTGCATAATTCAAAAGTGAATTGATTTTTTTCACGTATAAGTACTCCTATTCATTACTTAGATATTTATAATTAAAGCATATTGACTTTTCGGAATATATATCTTTATTCTTGTTTCTCCATCCAGGGGAATGAAAAACCGATCGTTAAATCCTCTTTCAATACTAGAACAGCGTCAAATTTCCCTTTTTTACCAGTGAAGCCTTTGACCACTTTACTAGTCTTCCCTTTTGATAGTAAATCTCTAAGATTCGTTTTGGTCAATTTTTTCTTGGCAATCGTGGGCCATAATTTAAAATCGCATTCCTTATTCGTACATGTCGCAATCTTTGGATATAACATCACGATCCCTTTTTTACATTTCGGACAGCGCCCTATTTGATCATTCTTCTTTTCCATCGCTTCGATTTGCATCAAGCCACTTTGTTCTTCCGATAAATCGACTTTTTTCACTTGTTCTGGTACGACTTCTAATAAATGGAGGATAAACTTTTTGATATTTTCTAAAAAGACTTCTGGCGTCCCCTGACGTTCACCGATCTTCTTCAAATAGCTTTCCCAACGCGCAGTCATTTCAGCACTTGTCAATAAGGACTCCCCTGCGACAGCTTTACACAAAGTAATTCCTTTAGCAGTCACTTGGATATCGTTTTTATTGACTTCTATATAGTGTCGTTGCTTCAAGTTTTCAATAATACTTGCTCGGGTAGCTTCTGTTCCGATTCCTTCGACTTCTTTTAAGATCTCTTGCGCTTCTTCATCGTCTAAGGTCTTCCCTGCTGTTTTCATCGCAGTGATCAACGTTCCTTCATTGTATGGCTTAGGCGGCTGAGTTTCTTTCTCAAGACTCCTTAGATCAACCGTAACCACTTCTTGTTCACTGACTTTAGGCAAAAGTTGACCATCTGATTTTTTCTTGCTTTTGACAGACAAGATTTGTTGCCACCCTTCTGCAATCGGACGTTTCCCGACACTCTTCAAACGTAATCGTTGCACCCCTGTAAGTATCACCGTTTCTTCGTAGCGATAGTTTTCAGCAAACATTGCTAAAGTCGTACGCATCACTTGTAGATAGATCGCTTGTTCCAGCCGAGAAAGCTTCGCAAAACGTTCCTTCGTCGGTAGCGTTTTCGTTGGAATGATCGCATGATGCTCTTGGACTTTTTTGGCATCGACATATCTTTTTTTAGGAAATGTTTCTGGCGTTGCTACCTCTTGGATTCCTAGAAACGCTTTATACCGATCAAGATTTTGAACAAGATACTGGTGTTCACTTTCTGTAATATAAAAAGAATCTGTCCGAGGATAACTCAAAAACTTACTTTCATACAACCCTTGGACGGCATCAAGCGTGGCTTTCGCACTAACTTTCATCAATTGGTTCATTTTCGATTGTAAGCTAGATAAAGAAAACAACCTTGGGCTACTCTGTTGCTTTACTTTTTTCGTTACTTGTAAGATCGTTCCTTGCTGGGGACCTAAATGAGCGCCTTTATCTTCAATCGCAGCAACTAATTCGTTCGCAGTCTTAAAAGTTTGTTTCGGCTCGATTTTACCGACAAACTGCCCATGTTGACTTTTGATCTGTGCTTCCCCTTCGAAATAAGGCTCTTTTTTGAACTTCCTGATTTCTTCTTGTAACTGATAGATCATATAAAGCGTTGGCGTTTGGACACGACCTAATGAAAAACTTCCAGAGATCCCCTTTTGTTGCAAAAGTAAACTATATAATGGACTACCATTCATCCCAATCAGCCAATCCGCATGTTGACGCGCTTGCGCTTCTTTATATTTTGGATAAAACTGCTCCGCCGGTTTTAGTTGCTTGAACCCTTGATAAATAGCTTCTTTTTCCAATGAATTGATCCATAAACGAAAGTACTGCTTTTGCTTTGTAAATGCGTTGGCTTGCTGGATGATCGACCAAGCAATCGCTTCACCTTCACGGTCACTATCCGTTGCGATAATAATCGTATCCGCCGCTTGTAATTGCCGTTTAACAATTGCAAATTGCGTCCGTTTCTCTGGAGGGACCGTGTATTTGAACTGGTCTGGAAATATCGGTAAGTTAGGCAGTGACCACTTAGCCCAACGTTCTTCATACTCTCCAGGAGGAACCATTTCAACTAAATGACCAAATCCATACGTAATCGTTACTTCCCCTGAAAATAATGGATCACTGATTTCAAAATAGCCCTCATGCTTTTTCCTTTTTTTGAATGTTTCCGCATATGCTTTTGCTTGAGAAGGCTTTTCAGCGAGTATCACTGTTTTCATGTTATCCATCCTCCTCTTGATAAAATAAGAATTCTTTAACAGTTTACCAAATGGTTTTCAAAAAGAATAGCGAAAAAATTGAAGATGTTTTTGCTAAATGAAAAAAAGCGTAACAAAAAAATAACTATAATCATCCAAAGAAGAACATCCATCTTTTTATTATTATTATCACGTTATTTTTATATAAGAATAAAAACACTGATAAAAGAACAGCATAACTTAACATATAATTAGTATTTTCAAAGAAAATAACTATATAAAAAAATGAGTTTTTTTATAATTAATATTTTAAATAAACTTGCAGTTTTTTGTTATATTTTGGAAAATATAATTAAGTAATCTACGACACAAATAAGGAGGTTTTTAGCAATTGAACTGTTGGTAGTCACTCAAGCCATTTGATAAAAAGGAGAAAAAAATGAAAAAATTTTATCGCCTATTACTTGTTGGTCTGTTGCTTGCACCTTTTGCCACTTTACCACTTGATGTCCACGCCCAAGAATCAATCGCTAGCGAAATCACCCAACCTGACGAAACCGTCGTTCCGATCGATAACACCTCACCGATTCCTACGTCTGCAGAACCACAAAATGCAGCAGTCGCCTTAAATATCTTTAATGGCATGAGCATGTCTGCTTTTGCTTCTGGATTATCAGGCAGTACACTTAGCGCCGGTTTACTCTCGACCACAGCCGCTGCCGTCCTTGCTCCTGCATTACTAGGCATTGGCCTAGGTGTCGGGTTTTATCAGCTCGGTGCCTCTTTAGGAGTTGCAACAGCTGATTTAGCGAAAACAAACAGCGGCTTATTTGAATCGATCGGTAGCAGTGCCGCCACTCAAAATGAACTGAACGCTTTTGCAATGTCTGGGATCGATTCTACAACAAATACCTACAATTTCTCCGCAGCCTTACAAAGCCGCTACGCACAAGATGTAACAAGCAATGCGTTGATGCGTGAGTACTTGACTGGCGAGAGCGACCACGGAATCTTTTCTTTCAATGTCAGTGACCGTGTCGAACTTCATCGTCGCTATATCAATTACACCATTCCTTGGGCTTTACGAGAGCAAGCAGCGGTAGTCGGACGCAACACGTCACTAGCCGATTCTTTCTCCAAGAATGAGTTCTTTGTTTTAGAAAGCATCCAGTATGGCGAATCCGTTCGAGGAGCAGATGATGCCATCTTGAACATCACCGGTTCTTCTTACTACGGCTATGATTTCCCAGAACCTTTTAACTATCAAGTCAAACTTGACACAAGTATTTCTACACTCTTGACGGAAATCACAACAAAAGAACAATTGCTCGACTATGTTCAAGCAACTACTCCATTTGAATTTGGGGTCGTCAATGAACCTTCTAAAGCCTTAGCCATCGAGACCGCCAAAGAAATGGCCGTCGCGTACTATGAACGAACGAGCCAAATCAGCCAAAGCTTAAGCGAAGCCTTGGCTCCCAATAACAACGGATTAGACTTTGATCCATCAGGAATGATCGCGACACTATACGGTGCGGCAGTCGTATTGGATCGTGCTGGAAACTTCATCTATGCTCAAACGCAGCAAGCAGTTCCGTCACATTTAGTTGGGGCAATTGAGTTTTCTTATAGTGAAGGGGCAATACCAAATGATGATTCAATCACTATTGATGGAAAACGTGGTGTGTTGGATGAAGAGACTGGAGATATAGTTGAGGACGGGACAGACAATATTTTAGTTAAAAGAGCTATGGGCACAACTTGGAGTTTAGCGGCCTCATTAATAATTGCAAATCTTATAGAATCCTTAACAGAAGATGATGAGGAGGAAGATGATTATTGGTATACTCCGTTAGACTTATATTTTGACGAACATTTTGCCTTAGGTGGTAGTAAGGGGCATACTATGAGTAGGCACATCGCAAAAGATAAATCATATTTAATGGATCGTATCATTGAGGATGGTCTAGAATCGGCGAGTACTTTCCATGATATTTCAGGAGCAATAATAACAATCAATTATGGACTCTCTACAGCTAGAGCTCAAGGATATATTCCAGGAAAAAAAGAGCGTTCAAAATATAAAGATCTCGGCAAAATAAATGAAATTCCCAATCATAATATGATAACTTATACATCTATAGATAATTTATCGCCAAATTTAGGCTGGGGGTTTCAAGAAATAGATAATATAGGAATCATTGAGCATAATCAAATTGACGAAGGGTATGTAAGTTTCCAAAAGAAAAGTAAATTTATAAAAAATAATAGGAACTTTTATGTTAAGACATCTCATCCCTATATAGAATCTCTTAAATAATTAATGTAGAAAAAGCACCAATTAAATTGGACTATTTACAAATTTAATTGGTGCTTTTTAAATATTCAAATCAATCTGTCATAGAAGATCCTATGACAGTCAGTTTATTCGATGCAATATCGTAAATCGTCCAAAGAAAGGCATCCATCCATTCTCTCCCAGGAGAAAAGTAATTCGACCAATTGTTATTCCAAGCATAAATGATCAACGCACTTTTCTTAGGGAATAATAATTTATTCAAGGAGATAAAATCTTCTTCGTCCCCACTATATGAATATGGTGGGAAAAGAAATGTTTGTGCATACCAATTTAAATAGCTTCCAGAAGCTGTTTTTTCAACAGAAAAGAAAACTTCTGCCTTTATCCGTTTTCCATACATTAACTCTGGATTTACGGCATAACTCAACTTAATTGGGCTACATCGTATGGGTAAGTGATCAAAATAATGCAAATCTGTATATAGAAGACCTGAAATATTTCTTTTTTCATTCATTACTTTGATAAATTCAAGAGCGGCTTTGCGATGACTGGAGTATCCACGATAACCTGTTTCTTCAAAAAATACATAATCGAGTAAAAGTCCATTGATTGGAAATTTTCTTAAATAGAGTTTTTGTTTAAATTGATACGTATCTTCTTTTAATAACTTCATTCTATCCTCCTCATTCAACTCAATGTTGATGCCCCACATACCGTAAATCTTTTTCTTGTTGGATCATAAATCGTCCAAAGGTACGCTCCTTTTCCGGAATGTTTTCCATAAGCGAAATAATCTGACCACGTGTTGTTCCATTGATAAATGACTAATGTTTCCTTCTCGGGAAACAAGTAATTGTTCAGTTCAATGAAATCTTTCTTACTTCCTCTATAAAAAAAAGGAATTTTAAAAAAAGCGTAGGCATAATCTGAAATATAATGCCCTTCTAAGTCACTATATGTAGAAAAAAAAGGATCGACTGGAATTCTTGTTGCTTCCATTAAATTGAGGTTTATGGAATAGGTTGCGAATATATTGACTGGAAATTCAAGTTTATTCGTATACTCAATTTGATCATGTCCTCTTCTTTGATTGAGGAACGTAACAAATGCCAAAGCTGCTTTTTTGTGACTCTCGTATCCTTGATGATTCTTTTCTTGAAAAAACGCATAGTTGATTGCTAGATCTTTCATCCAGATATTTTTTTCAACCATGGTCAGAACAAATCGATTTGTTTCCTTTTCTAAAAATTTCATTTTCCCCTCCTCTAGAAATGTTGTATGTACTTAACTATTATTCATATACTTTAAAAAAAGATTTATTTTATCCCTAAATTACCAGACTTATTCTTAAAATTCATATTGATCTTTCGAACCTCTAAAACATCAAATCGACAATCTGAAAACTAATTTAAAATCGTTATTTTATGTAAATCAAAATAGTGGGAAGATCTTTATAAATTTATATTATAGCATGATAAATAAATCGACAAGTTCTTTCGTTTAAACCATGTTGTTTTTTTATTACCTCATACCTATGAAACAAACATTTATTTTTTAAGAAATAAAGGTAAAAATAAGCGCATAAAAAAAGCGTTAAATAATTGATGAAATCATTGTGAATGATAAGTTGATTTTGTTAGGGGACAAGACGGAACTGTTGAAATCGGCATCGATCTATGAAGTATGTATAATAAAAAAAGCACCGATTGACAGTAATCAGTGTACTTTTGGAACCTTAGGGATAAGTACGTTTTTAAGGAAATAAGCATGCGTTTGAAACTAGTAAAAAGGAAACACAAAAAGACTCTTCTAGAAGTAAATACTTCTAGAAAAGCCATAAAAAAATATTTGATGACATGCTATCACTGTGTGACCGATTATTCATAGTGAGTCCATGCAGAGTAAATCTCAACAATTTTTTCTTTATCATTTATTTTATACACCACTCGATGTTGGCGATTCAATCTTCTTGAATACCTTCCTTCATTAGTTGGCTTTAGCTTTTCAAATGCTTGTTTAGGGCAATAAGGATCAGTTTTTAATGTTTCGATAATAGCAAGAAATTGATTTTTTAAATTAGAGCTCTTTAGCTTTTTTAAATCTGCTTTAGCTGAGATTTTAACTACTACCTTATAACTTCCCATCAAAGGTCATCCCAATCAATCTCATCTACATTTGTAAATCCCGTATCGTCTTGTTCTCTTTTCTTTACGATATCAAGTGTACCCGTTTGTTCTAAAAGTAGCGTTTCTTTGATTGCTCGCCAATCTTCTAAACCAATCAAGACCGCGTTATTCTCACTACGCTCACTAATAATCTCGATTTCTGTATGATTTTCATTCACTTCTTTTAACAATTGATAAAATTTCTTACGGGCAGCACTCGGATTTAAAGTAGTATTAGACATTTTAATCCTCCTTTTTTGCATTTATCACCTACATTTTAACGTACTCAATTAAGTACGTCAATTATAAACCTATTCTTATAGCAAGCAAAATAAATTTACACCACAAAAAAGACTCTTCTAGAACTAAATGCTTCTAGAAAAGCCTTTTTAAAAATCAATGATCACTCACTCAAAAATTGTTCAATCTTTTCGCGGTTCATTTGTTTATCTAAGACGAGGATACTACCAGCGTAATCACTCTGTCCATAACTCCAAGTATTATCTGCTGGAACACTTAAACGATCGATTCCACCAGCACCACGTAAGATAGAAAAACTATTTTTGACTAAAAAAGTCATCGGTACATCTGTGGAAGTATAGCCGATTGCTTTTCCAGCGGCATACGGTGCACGGATCAAGTTCAATGGGTTTTTCAGTTGACCAAAAATCGCATCCATCACTTGTTGCTGTCTTCTGACACGACCGAAGTCCCCTTCTTCATCCATACGGAAACGTGCATATTGCAACAGCACGTGACCGTCCATCCGTTGTTTACCTTTGGCGATATCGACACCATCTAGATTCAAGTCTTTTTCAGCGTCGATCGACACACCATTCATGAACATCGCATCGATCACTTTTTCAAATGATTTGAAATCGACTTTCATATAGTATTGACAGTTCAACCCAAAGTTTTCTAATAAAGTCTGGCGAACCAACTCAGCGCCACCGTAGGCATACGCCGCATTGATTTTATTGTCTCCAACACCTGGGATCGTCACGAAGCTATCACGCATGAATGAGATCAATTTTGGTTTGCGGGCAGGCCCATCTAATTGTAGGACCATGATCGTATCTGCTCGCCCTGCGTCTTCGCCCCTTGTATCGCTACCTAAAATCAGGATGTTATGCGCGCCACTTGTTGATTGGGCACCATTGAATGTTTCTGAAGTCGCTGGTTCAAGTGACTGATCATTTTCGGCTACGAATTTCCCAACGAAAAATGAAATCAGCGAAAAGACAAATAAAATCAATAAGATCCCTAAGATGATCTTCCACCAAGAACGTTTTTTACGTGGCTTATTGGATGGTTTCTTTTTAAAGAACCCTTTTTTCTGTGGTTGTTGCCCTGAATGAACGTGTTCTTCGTAAGGTGTTGGTCTTCGAGGGTCACTGGTTCTTTCTTCGTAAGAACCTTCATACGAAGCGTTTGGTTCTTCTCCAAGATCTTCCTGTTTCTTATTGGTGCGTCGCCAAGATAACGGCGATGATTTTTCATTGATTGGTTTTGCTTTTTTATGGATGTTCTTATAACGATCCATCCGACTCATTGTAGTTCCTCCCTTTGTTCAACTCAGTAAAATCATACGATACTTCGTTATAAAAAACAGTAAGGTTAGCGTAAATTTAACTAAAAGCTAACGAATCCTCTGAGTATACGCTTATCATTCTTTTGAATCGAGTAAAGGTTGGATCTTTTCAATTGGCATTGTTTGGCCTGTCCATAGTTCAAAAGCGATTGCGCCTTGATATAGTAACATGCCTAAGCCATTTCTGGTCAAACATCCCTGTGCTTTGGCTTCTTTTAAAAAGCGTGTTTCTCTTGGAGAATAAATCAAATCAAACACTGCGATTTTGGGATGGAGCAACTGAGGATCGATCGGTACCATTTCTTTTTTCTCCCCCATGCCCATGTCGGTACCATTGATCAAAAGATCCGTGTCTTCTAGATCTTTTTTCAACTGTTCAGTGTCTGCATAATCCTTGATGGTGATGTGACAACCTGTTTGTTCGGCAATTTTTTGGAAAGTCGAAGCGACACTCGCAAAAGTTGCGTTCTTTCGTTTATAGATGACGATTTCTTTTGCTTGATCTAACGCTGCTTGAACAACGATTGCTTTTGCTGCACCACCAGCACCTAACATAGTCACTTTTTTATCTTTTATCGCTATTCCTGCTTCATTGACAGAACGCATAAACCCCATACCATCGGTGTTGTAACCTATCAAACGGTTGTCTCGATGCACGATCGTATTGACCGCGCCAATCAACTGCGCTTCTTGACTTAACTCGTCTAAATAAGGAATGACCGCTATTTTATTAGGCATTGAAAGATTGACGCCTAACATGTTGAATGTGCGAATGCTTTCGACTGCCTGCTTGAGATTCGTTTGATCGACTGTGAATGCCAAGTAAATGGCATCGATCGAACGAGCTTGAAAGGCTGTATTGTGCATCAATGGCGATAAGCTATGGGACACGGGAGATGCAAAAATCCCTGCTATTCTTGTTTTTCCTGAAATCATGAAAATCCTCCTACAATACGCTAAAAATGCCGCGTCCATTCGTAGAAACTACGAAAGAACAAGCGGCATCAATCATTTTTTATTAAATCTTGACTTTACAAATTTTGATTGTTATTATACCTGCTACCCACAAGTATAAAGTGAAGGAAACAAACTTGTCAAACACAGATGCATCAGCAAAATAACTAATCGATCACTTCTTCAAAGAAGTGTAGGAGATCATTCATTGATAATGCTTGTTTTTCTTCTTTTGCTAAGTCTTTGACGATCCGTCCTTTTTGTAAGACGATCAATCGATTCCCGTATTTTAACGCATCTTCCATCCGGTGTGTGATCATCAAACAGGTTAACTTTTGCTCAGTGATCCGTTGGTTTGTCAGTTCCATTAATAGCTTAGCTGTTTTTGGATCGAGTGCCGCCGTATGCTCATCAAGTAAAAGCAATTCTGGTGCTTTGATCGTTGCCATCAGTAAGCTTAATGCTTGTCGCTGCCCGCCAGATAATTCGCCAGCAGGGGTGTCTAAATGTTGTTCCAAGCCATTTCCTACTTCTTGACAAAGTTTATAAAAAACTTCTTTTTGATTTTTTAATTGGCGTAAACGAAGTGTTCGTTTTTCGCCGCGCTTTTGTGCTAACAATAGATTTTCTGCCACTGTCATCCGTGGGGCAGTTCCCATTTTCGGATCTTGGAACACCCGTGATAGAAATAAAGCTCGTGCTTCTTCTGACAGCTTAGTGATTGGCTGATCTTTGAAATACACGCCACCTTGACTTAATTGCAGTGTGCCCGCAATCGTATTGAACAAGGTACTTTTACCTGCGCCATTTCCGCCAAGTACAGTGATAAAATCCCCTTCATTGATGGTCAATTGGATCTCATCCAATAATACTTTTTCTTCGTGCATCCCATTATTGACTACTTTTCTACCATTTTTGATCGTTAAGATTGCTGTCATCATTAGACCTCCTTTTCAAATCCTGTTTTTAATTTCAATGCTTGTTTTACTTGAGGAATCATCAAGCAAGCCGCTAAGATGATCGCTGAGAATAATTTCAAGTAGGTTGTGTCAAAGCCTAATTTGATGACAGCTAAAATCAATAATTGATAAATGATACTTCCGACAACGATCGCTAATAATCGCTCGATCAATGTCAATTCTTGGAAAATCACTTCACCGATGATGATCGAAGCTAAACCGATCACGATCACGCCGATCCCTTTATTGACATCTGCATAGCCATCGTTTTGGGCGATCAATGCGCCTGATAATGCAATCACGCCATTGGATAACGTCAAGCCTAAGATCTTCATACGATCGGTCTTGATCCCTAACGAACGGGCCATTGTTTCGTTATCCCCTGTTGCGATATAACCTTGCCCTAGATCTGTATTAAAGAAGAAAATCAACACGCTGATCAATAATCCGAGAGATAAGAGTCCTAATAACACAGTATCAAAGTAATTCGGTAAATGAAGTCCGTGAAATACATCCTGTAAAACGGGATGATTCAACAACGAAAGATTCGGTGTGCGCATCACGAACAAGATCACTGAGTTCAATCCTGACATCACTAGGATGCCGGCTAAGATGACTGGGATTTTCCCTTTCGTATACAGCAAGCCAGTCACAAGTCCTGCGGCCATTCCTGCTAACACACCTAAAATCGTCGCAAGTATCGGACTAACACCATGCGTGATTGCTGTCACACAGACAGCACCACCGAGAGGAAACGAGCCTTCTGTTGTCATATCCGGAAAATCTAAGATCCGGTAAGTCATAAAAATTCCTAAACCTAAGATGGCCCATAACATGCCTTGAGAAATTGCGGATACGATCATTGTTCTTCCTCCTTGATCTCTGTCAGTACTTTTGCGTCTTTTTTGATTGATTCAGGGATCGTGATCCCTAATAATTCTGCTTGTTTTTCATTGACGATGATATCGCCTTTATCGAACACGTACACAGGTGTTATTGCTGGTTCTTTTCCATTTGCTAAAGCCGCTGCCATTTTACCTGTTTGAACACCTAGATCGTATTGATTGATTCCGATCGTCGCTAATCCTCCTTGTTCGACCATTGTGTCCACTGAAGGAATTACAGGGATATTTGCTTTATTTGCTTCTTTGATGACGGTTTGCATTGCATTGGCAATCGTATTATCTAAAGGTACATAGATAACATCCACCGACTGGCTCATCACTTGGACAGTCTGGGCGATCTCATTCGTAGAAGGAACAGCATATTTTACTGGTGTCAGTCCTTTTGCTTTCGCAGCTTCTTCTGCTTGGCTGACTTGATAGCGAGAATTATCTTCTGAAGAAGCATATAAAATTCCGATTGTTTTTGCCTCCGGTAATAGCTCTGTGGCTAATTGGATCTGTGCTTCAACAGGTGGTTGGTCAGAGACTCCTGTGATGTTTCCACCCGGTGCTTCTAAGCTTTGGACTAATCCTGCACCGACAGGATCAGTCACCGCACCTAAGGCGATTGGAATATCTTTGGTCGTGTTTGCTAATGCTTGTGCGGCTGGTGTTGCAATTCCTACGAGCGCATCAGGATTTCCTTGTACCAACTGCTGACTCATCGTTGCCAGTTTACTTTGGTCGGCTTGACCATTTTGGAATTGGATTTCTAAATTTCGTCCTTCTTCCAAGCCTGACTCTTTTAAGCCATCTTTGATACCTCGGTAGATCTCATCTAACGCAGGGTGGCTAACAAACTGTAAAACCCCCACTACTTTTTTATCAGTTGTGCGATTTCCTTCAACTGCTGGTTGATCATTGATTTTTTCATAAACGAACGTTCCGGTCAAGTATATAAGTATAAGTGCGATCACTGCAATCAAGCGTTTATTTTTCATTTTTATTTCCCCTTTTTTATTATGTAATTTTTAAAAATAAATCGGCTGTTTTGTAACTTCGAGCGAATGAACAAAAAAAGACAATCACCGCTTGTACGGTCATTGTCTTTTACCAACAAAAAACCGCATAGATGTCTCTATGCGGTCGTCAAATTCATGTCCAGCATAGATACAAACTTTAGAATCGTACATTGTTGTACTCTAAAAAGTTGTATCTACGAAAAAGTTCGCCCTTGATACAACTTATCTACGCCAGTTACGCCAATTATTTTTATTTTCTGATAAAAATTGTTTTGATAAGTTCATCTTGGACCATCCTTTCCTTCAAGTGTTATCCTAAGTCTAATCGAATTTTATTTATCCGTCAACTGATTTTTTTATTATTTTCTTTTTTGTTATTTTTCACTAAGCTCAACTTGTTACTTACTCTGTCGTACTCAACGTGGTACGATCTGTGGATTGTGCCGTTTCTTCCTCATTTGCTAACTCTTTTTCCAGTTGCTTGATATTGATCAATGGCAAACGATTCAGTGCAGGAATCAATGTTCTTTCCAGGTCTTCTTTGTTTTCATCAGAAAGGACTAAACGATTCCTTTCTTCTCCTCTTTCAAAGAAAACGATAGTGATTTCATCTTTGTTGATCCCGTATTGTTGTTCTAATTCTGACGTGTCATAAACCAACGGATAAAAAAAGATCGTTCGATTCAATTCACTGCTTTGTTGTGGGTCTTCGAAGATATCGATCACTTGTTGGTAAAGCTCTCCTTTTGGCAGAGTGAACATCACAGAGACTGCCCGACTGTCGGTGATCTCCTGATGCGCAGATGAAAATGGTAAAGGCTGAAGCTTTTCAGAATCAATCGAAGAATAGATCAACGTATCCACTTGTGCTTCTTTGATTTTACTCGGCAAAAAGAACATCGCAGCCGTCAAAAGTAAGGAACACACTAAAAGAAGTCCGATCCGTCTGAAATATTTTTGAGGATGTTGCTCAAAATCCTCTGATAAATTAGTGTAACTTCTGATGATTTTATCCTTTATCTCTACGATCAATCGCTGCATCCTCTATTCCCCCACGTGTCCTTTATCTAATTATACCTAAAATCAATCGAAAGAACGAAATAAAACACTAGTTTTTCATGGAATTCCTGCATTTTTTCTCTATTTAACGAAAGAAATCATCTGGTCCATTGGTCTTTCCTTTCTTTTTTCGTTATAATAAGTGTACTTATGAATAGAAAAGAGGAATGAATCATGTCCTTTGATGGTGTATTTACCCATGCAATGATCCATGAATTGCGCGAAACACTATTATCTGGTCGAATCTCAAAGATCCACCAGCCTTATGAAAATGAAATCATTTTGGTGATTCGTTCTCGTGGAAAGAACCACCGATTGTTGTTATCTGCTCATCCGAGCTATGCCCGTGTCCAGATCACAGAAATCGATTATCAAAATCCAGAAAATCCTCCAAACTTTGTGATGATGTTACGTAAACATCTTGATGGTGCGATTTTGGAAAGTATCGAACAAATCAAAAATGACCGTGTGATCCACTTTCATTTCTCAAAAAGAGATGAATTAGGTGATTTACAAAATATCGTCTTGATCGTTGAGTTGATGGGTCGCCATAGCACCATCGTCTTAGTGAATCAACAATCCCAAAAGATTTTAGATGCGATCAAACACATCGGCAGCTCACAAAATACGTACCGTTCCTTACTTCCTGGAGTCGAATACGTGGCGCCACCTGAACAAGCTGTGCTTAATCCTTTTCAAGCAACAAAAGAGCAAGTTTTTGAACGTCTATCAAAAGTCGAGCCAAATGCTAAAGCCATACAGCAAGTATTCCAAGGACTGGGTCACGACACAGCATTGGAATTGAGCGAACGGATCAACCAGCGCCCAAATGAAAAAATGGCTGTCTGGGAAGAATTCTTTGCGGCTGTTGACCAACCGCTACCTACACACTATGAATTAGGTACAAAAGAATACTTCACACCGTTTGCTTATCAATCGTTTGCAAAACAAGCTGCTTCTATGCAGGAGTACCCTACTTTGAGTGCATTGCTAGATGCGTTTTATCAAGAGAAAGCGGAAAAAGATCGTGCCAAACAACAAGGGGGCGAATTGATCCGTAAAATCGAAAATGAATTGAAACGCAATCGCAATAAGTTGAAAAAACGCGAACAGACATTGCTTGACTCTGAAAATGCGGAAGAGTTTCGCCGAAATGGGGAGTTATTGACGACATTCATGACCCAAGTACCCCGTGGTGCGACCGAAGTGACCTTGGCGAACTACTATGAAGAAAACCAGCCTGTCCGTATTGCCCTTGATCCGGCATTGACACCGAATCAAAATGCTCAAAAATACTTTCATCGTTACCAAAAGCTTAAAAATGCAGTCAAATTGATTGGCAAGCAAATCGAAGAAGCAAAAAGTGAGATCGACTACCTTGAATCGGTTCTTTCACAATTGGAGATTGCGGGACCAATGGATATTGAAGTGATCAAAGAAGAACTGTTAGCAGAAGGCTATTTGAAAAAGAAAACAAGTAAAAAGCAAAAGAAAGCAAAACCTTCGCAACCTGACCGCTACATTTCTTCTGACGGCACTGAGATCTTAGTTGGTAAAAACAATCTACAAAATGATCAATTGACGATGAAGACTGCTAGAAAAACCGATCACTGGCTTCATGCGCAAAACATCCCAGGCTCTCACGTGATTATCAAAAGTGACCAACCTTCTGATGAAACCATCACAGAAGCTGCTGAATTGGCTGCTTACTATTCGAAATATCGTCATTCAGCCCAAGTACCTGTGGATCTAGTGCAAGTCAAACATATCCGTAAACCGAATGGCGCAAAACCTGGGTATGTGATTTACGAAAACCAAAAAACGATCATTGTAACACCAGAAGAAGAGAAAATCCAAGCAATGAAAAAGGAATAATCTTTTTTCGTTAAAAAACCGATCGCCAAGAAGTGATTACTTCTTGGCGATCGGTTTATTTTTTGATGATAAAAATGGCTTGAATTAAAATTGATAGCCTGTCGCAATGATTTCTTTTGTTCCAGTTGTGCGGTCGAAGGCTTCTAAAACAAACCCTGAACCATAATCGACACGATAAGTGCCTCCGCCCATTCTACGACCAGTTACATTGGCGTCAACTCGTCTCCAGTTATTACGGCTTTCAGAGATGTAACGGTTCCAATAGCTATCCGAGAGTACTTGGCGATCACCGACGACCGTCCCTACGCCATATGTATGGATACGTCCAGCAGCATCTTTTTTATATGGGATATCTGCTCGGATCTGTTGCTCTAAATTGACCGTCCCTGTTGCTTCTCCGGTATAGAATACCCAATTGACTTCAACAGTATGACCAGGCCTTACATTGATTGCTTGACCGGGAACCGTCCAATTTTTTTGTACTTCTCGCGTCTGTGAAGTGGTTGAACTAAAGTTGTAATTCAGTTCGACACCCATCGTTGCAGAACCAAACATGGGTACACGGATCTCTGCGCTAGTGGATGTTGCTACTCCAGCGGACTGTGTAGTCGAAGTTGTTGTTGAGTCGATATACGTTTCCGAATATGAAGGTGTCGTAAACGTTTGATCTTGGTTCGTACTATTATGGAAAACACTTGTGTTGACAGTTCTTGAACGCTGTCTAGTGCCCATATCATTATTGACACCTACCGAATATGCTTGACTAGAAACATTTCTTGGATTGTATTCATCCCCAGTAAGTCTTTCATTCACACCAATATCTCCCCATTGATACATTTGATAGGATAAAGCGTACGAAATGGTACTCATCCGATCGATCGTGCTTTGGTTGACCGATTTTAGATATCCTTCTCCGATTGGCGGAAGCGACTCACCGGCTTCTACCATCGGTTCTCCTGTAAATAAGCCTAAACTCGCCGCTCCGACGACACCCAACATCACCTTTGTTACTTTTTTCATTTTCTTACCCCCTTTTTTTCCAATCGTTGAGCGAATATATTCCTCAAACGATTGGCTACTTTTAGTATGAAACATTTCTTTTGATCCATCTCATTGTGTACCTTACTGCAACAATTTTTTATCTGCATATTGATCTGCGTAAAAATAAGCCTGAAAACCAATTATTTGGCATTCAAGCTTACCTTTTGTTCATTTCTATTGGATATTACTTCCTCTGCTCCATCACTCGTTGGATACTTGCGATAAACTTCTTGCCGATCTCACTTAACGGCTGTTTTGCGGAATAAATCACGTAAAGCTCATTCAGCGGACTATCCGCCAATGGGATCAATCGTAAATATTCTTTGATTTCACCAATTACGATACCCGATCCTGAGGCATAGGCGTCTGTCTCTAACACAATATTCATCAGTGTGCCTCGATCACTTGTATAAATCACTGATTCTTGTTCAGGGATCTCAATCAAGTCTTCATAAAAATAAGGAAAATTATTACCATCCTGAGTAAAACGAACTTGCGGAAAAGCAGCGAGTTCTTCAATATTTATTTCTTCTTGTTGCGCGAGTGGATGCCGCTGTCTTAGAAAAATATGTGTTTTGAATGTCCCTAGAGATTGAGCGATCAACTCTCCTTGTTCTAAGTAGCGCTTGATCCCTGTGCGATTATGGTCATTCATATATAAAATCCCTAATTCGCTTTGTTGTTGTTGCACCTCTTCGATCACGTTTGCAGTCGTCGTTTCCATGATACGAAATTGTTTGACTTCTGCTTTGAACGTCTCGATCAGTTGTGCAGTTAGCGGACCTAAGAAATCATAGTGCTGGGAAGCAATCGAAAAGCTCTCTCGTTTTTCACTTTTTTGATAATAATTCTCCAATGAATCTAATTGAACTAAGATCCGTTCCGCACGCTTTAAAAAAATCTGTCCTTCTTCTGTTAGATAGGCTCCTCGATTCGTGCGGGTAAATAAATTGATACTCAACTCATTTTCCAATTCTTTGATCGCTGCAGAAAGGCTCGGCTGAGAAACAAATAACTTTTTCGCCGCTTTTCGAAAGCTTCCGTTATTCGCTACTGCAGTGACATATTTCAATTGTTGGATATTCATTTCGTCCCCTTGTAATAATAAATTTTTCGATTCTTCACTGGTTGTAACGGACGATTATTGGGTTGTGCGTATTGTCCTTTGAACGGAATCAAGAAATCTCGATTCAATCGACCAACTTGGTCCATGACGAACCATTGGATCGGACCACTTGTTGGTGGTGTTGTTAAGGAACCAACATAGTGATAATGACTCTTTTGTTCAGGGAAAAAGACAGATGCATCTGTCCAATGCTCATGTGCATCAAGATCCCACTCATCACCATTCTGGCGGTCGTATAACCAGCCTTCTTCTTTTGTTAAATGATACATGACACCAACGACTAAGTTTTCTTGTCGTTCATTGGTGTGTACAAAATGAAATTCGATATCTTCTTGTTTTCCATTGATGATATGTTCTGATGGCATATGAAAATGGATGTCGGTCAAATAGTATGTTTCTTCATTGAAAAGGACATAACTGATTTGATCATATGGCACAAGATGGATCGTATTCTTGAACTCCTTATCCGTGAATCGTTGTTTCTGATAGTGAAAAGAAAGCGTCTCTTTCGTATTACTGCTCTCTTCACATGTTGTCAGAGGAATGGGCGATTGTAATTCAAACTCGGCTCCTTTTGCAAACCAATCACATAATCCTGCCCAATGTTCCGGTCCTCTTTCACCAGAATAACCCCATTCAACATCCATATTCTTCTTCAACTAAAATTCCTCCTGAACCAGTTACCTACACGGCACCTCGACTATTCTTTTTCTTTTTTGACAATGCTTGAAACAGCTGCTAAGAAATCTTCTTTTCCATAGAATTCTTGATTGAGTAATTCTGGAAAAATCTCTTTGAAAAAATATTGGACGGATGGACGATGGTCAAAACCTTTGATCGTTGTGACCGCCTCAATAAACATTTCTTTATAGACTTTCTCCGGATTATTTTTACTGATCTCATCAAATGATTCATACAAAAGATCGATTTTATCTGAAACAGCGAGTAATTCACCTTCGACTGTATCGTCTTTGCCTTCGAACAAACGCCGGCGATAAACGTCTTGTAAAGCTTCAGGGATTTCTTGATTGATAAACTCATCCGTCATCTTTTCTTCGACGGTCTGCAGCATCCCTCTCAACTCTTTACTTGCATATTTCACTGGTGTTTTGATGTCACCGATAAAACGTTCGGTATAATCATGGTTCAAGGCTTTTTCATATAAGAGCTTCCAGTCGATCGTTTGTCCGTGGAGTTCTTCAATGTCACCCAATACTTGTGCAATCGAAGCTACACGATAAGAGTGCGCGGCGACGGTATGTTCCGTGTGTTTGAAAAATCCCGGAGCTCTGGTGATTCTTTCCAAGTTATTTAACCCTAAAATAAATTCATTCAATCCCATAAAGAATCCTCCTCTTTGAGATGACTTTTCCGATAATCTTATCATTAAATAACTGGAATTCGCAAATTTTCAGCTTATTATCTTAACAAGTTTTCATGTGCAAAAGAATAGTTGTCGCTATGTATCTTCAGGTTTTCACTATATCTCAAACAGAAAAAGGGCTGAAACAACATCCGTTTTTCCGCCCTTTTTAATCTGATCTCTAAGCTGTTGCCCAGTTCTCAGGATCTTTTTTCCATTCTTTCAACAAAGCAAGCTCTTCTTCGTTGATTGTTTTATTTTCTAATGCAAATTCGATCAATACAGAATAATTCGTCAAGGTGATCAATGGTAGACCCGCTTGTTCAAAGTTCGCTTTTCCTTTTGGCAACTCATACGTAAAGATTGCTGCAACACCTAAAACGTCCGCACCTTCTCTTTTAGCTGCTTCAGCCGCTTCTAATACACTTCCGCCTGTTGAGATCAAATCTTCGATGACGACCATTTTTTGACCTTCAAAGATGCGCCCTTCGATTTGATTCCCTTTACCGTGTGCTTTCGCTTTACTGCGAATATACACCATCGGTAAGTCTAGGATTTCTGCTACCCAAGCGGCATGAGGAATACCAGCAGTTGCTGTACCGGCGATCACTTCAACATCTGGGAATTCTTGTTTGATTTTTTCAGCTAATCCTTGAGCGATTTCTTTTCTGACTTTGGGATAGCTCATCGTAATACGGTTATCGCAATAGATCGGGCTTTTGATTCCACTTGCCCAAGTGAAAGGTTGGCTTGGACTTAAGAAAACAGCTTCGATTTCTAGCAAGTCTTTAGCAATAGTTTGTTCAATGTTCATAGATTAACGACTCCATTCTGCTTTGATTGTTTGGTACGCTTGGTAAGGATCTTCTGCTTGTGTGATTGGTCGTCCAACAACGATGAAGGTCGAACCGATTTCTTTTGCCCGCGCTGGTGTCACGATCCTTGTTTGGTCGCCTGCGACTGTTCCCTCTGGACGAATACCAGGGGTCAAACAAACAAATTCTTCCCCCGCTTTTTCTTTGATCGATGAGACTTCTAAAGCAGAAGAAACGACACCGTCTAACCCTGCTGCTTTGGCACAAGCGGCATAGTGGATCACACTTTGCTCCAATGGTACTTCGATCAGTTGGTCATGATGCATTTCTTCTTCGCTCGTTGAAGTCAGCTGAGTGATTGCTAAGAGTAAAGGACGTTTCTTTCCTTCTGGTGTGCCATCAGTCAATCCACGCATGGCTGCTTCCATCATACGGATTCCGCCAGCCGCATGCACACAGGTAATATCTACACCTAATTTTGCCAAACCGCCCATGGCTTTTTCGACAGTATTCGGAATGTCATGCAATTTCAAATCTAAGAAAACATCGTGACCGGCATCTTTTAGCCAGCGGACAATGATTGGTCCTTCTTGGTAAAAGAGTTCCATGCCGATCTTAACAAATAACTTTTCGTCTTCTGGGAAACGTTGCATAAATGTTTCTACTTCTTCCCATGATGAAAAATCTAAAGCAATAATTGGTCGTTGATTCATTGATTTCTACCTTCTCTCACTTCTTTGATCAGTTGCTCTAAAGACTCGATGCCTAATTCATTCATTCGTTCGGGTAACTCAGCGATCAGTTTCGGACAAATGTAAGGATCCGTAAAGTTCGCCGTTCCGACAGCGACTGCGCTAGCACCTGCCATATACATTTCTAGTACATCATCCACGGTTTGCACTCCGCCCATCCCGATGATCGGTAGATTGGAGACACCCGCAACTTGGTGGATCAAGCGGATCGCTACTGGTTTGATTGCCGGTCCTGAAAGACCGCCTGTTTGATTGGCAAGGATCGGTTTTCTTGTTTTCAGATCGATACGCATCCCTAATAAGGTATTGATCATCGTGAAACCATCCGCACCGCCTGCCTCGATGGCTTGCGCCACTGGAATGATATCCGTGACATTCGGTGACAACTTGACATAGACAGGTACGTTCGCTACCTTTTTCACCGATTGGGTCAACTGGAAAGCAACGTCTGGATCGGTACCAAAAGCAATCCCTCCGTGTTTGACATTCGGACATGAGATATTTAATTCGATGGCGTGGACATTCGGAGCATCTCCGATTTTGCCACAGACTTCGACATAATCTTCTTCGCAAGCACCTGCCACATTCGCAATGATCGGCAAATCTTTGTACACAGCTAATTCAGGTAACGTTTTGTCTAAGACTACTTCCATCCCAGGATTTTGTAACCCGATCGCATTAAGCATGCCAGAAGGCGTTTCGGCTACACGTGGTGTAGGATTTCCAAAGCGGGCTTTAGGGGTTGTCGCCTTGATCATGATCGCACCTAGCTGATTCAGATCATAATATTTTCCGTATTCTTTTCCAAAGCCGAAGCAGCCACTTGCTGGCATGATTGGATTCTTCAAGTTCAATCCCGGAAGATTGACGGCTAAACGATTACTCATAAAATCACCTCTCCTGCTTGGAAAATCGGTCCTTCATCGCAGACTTTCAAGCTTTTCGTTCCTGTTTCATCGCCTGGGACATGGCAGACACAAGCGTAACATGCGCCAACGCCACATGCCATGCGAGACTCTAATGACAATTGGACATTCGGATGACCTGCAAAAAGCTGTTCCACTGTCTTTAGTAACCCGTTTGAACCACACGCAAAAACGGCTGTCGGCTTTTCTTTTGTCGCAAGTAAAAGATTTCCAACATTGCCATGGATCCCATAGGTGCCATCATCGGTTGCGATCCTCGTATCGCCCAACTCTAGGAATTCCTCTTCGTAATACATCACTTCTTGTGAGGCAAATCCTAAGAAGTGAATCGTTTTGACGCCTCGTTGTTTCAATTGCTTAGATAATTCGTAGAGGGGCGGAACACCGATCCCTCCACCAACGATGAACACTTCATCTTCTTCCTTCAATCCAGAAAGATCGAAGCCATTTCCTAATGGCCCCAAGACATCTAAAGAATCGCCAGCAGTCAACGCTGCGAAATGCTTTGTTCCGTCACCTTCAACACGGTAGATGATACGACAAGTTTGTTGTGATTGATCGATCTGGTTGATACTGATTGGTCGGCGCAACAACAAATCTGCTCGGGGTGCCCGAATATGAAGGAATTGTCCAGGTTGTTTCATTTCTTTGACCAACTCACCTGTTAGTGTCATTTCATAGATTCGTGGTGCTAGTTGCCGCTGTTGAACGATTTTCATTACTTCTTGCTTCATCTCTACACTCCTATTTTTGGGACTTTCCGCTATTTCGTTATACTGCTAACTACTTCTTTTTGTGGGTCATGTCATCAAACATCAGTTCCAAGCCACCACAGGGACTAACTAGAAAAAAATCTTTTTTCATTTATTTATTGGAGGGCAAATTGCCCTCCTCTTGTATTTAGATTGCTTGTGTTGAAAAGGCGCGTGATTCCATCACACGAACGATTGCATCCGCCGTATCAAGTGAAGTGAACAGTGGCGTGCCATGCTCAACTGCTTCGCGTCGAATGATAAAGCCGTCTTTTGAAGCATTTCCTCGGTCTTTATCGATCGTATTGACGACCACTTGTGCTTTGCCTTCTCGGATCAGGTCAACCACGTTTTTCTCTGTTGCTTCTTCGGAGATCTTAGCGACTGGCGTTACTACAAGGCCATGTTTCTCAAAGAATGCCGCGGTATTTTTTGTTGCTAGCAAGCTATAGCCGATTTCTGCAAAGCGTTTCGCTAAGCCTAATGCTTCTTCTTTAGTTTCATCGGCGATCGTGAACAAGACAGCGCCATAATCAGGCAAACGTAAGCCAGAAGCTTCAAACGCTTTGTACAACGCTTTGTCTAGGTTTTGATCTGAACCCATGACTTCTCCTGTTGATTTCATTTCAGGTCCAAGATATGTGTCAACTTTGTGCAGCTTAGTAAATGAAAAGACCGGTGCTTTGACATGGACGTTTGCTGTTTCTGGATATAAGCCATCTTCATAGCCTAAATCTTTTAATTTTTCGCCTAAGATGGCCTTCGTTGCGATCTGCGCCATTGGGATATTCGTGACTTTGCTCAAGAAAGGAACCGTACGACTTGCGCGCGGATTCACTTCGATCACGTATACTTGATTTTCATGGATCACGAATTGGATGTTCATCATCCCGACACAATTCAAGCCACGTGCTAAACGAATCGTATAATCTTCGATCGTTTGCTTGATTTCGTCAGAAAGAGCTTGCGGCGGATAAACTGCCATCGAGTCTCCTGAATGGACACCCGCACGTTCGATGTGTTCCATGATTCCTGGGATCAAGACTGTTTCCCCATCACAGATCGCATCGACTTCGCACTCACTACCGATCAAATAGCGATCGACTAACACTGGATGTTCTGGTGAAGCTTTCACCGCATTCTCCATATAGTCTTCTAAGTCACGTTGGTTTTCGACGATCTCCATCGCACGTCCGCCTAAAACATAGCTTGGACGGACTAACACTGGATAACCGATTTTATTTGCGACAGCAACTGCTTCTTCTTTGCTTGTTGCGGTATCTCCTAGTGGTTGAGGAACACCTAATTCTTGTAAAGCTTGTTCGAATAAGTCACGGTTTTCTGCACGATCAAGGTCTTCGATCGTTGTTCCTAAGATTTTTACGCCTGCTTTTGCTAAAGGTTCAGCGAGATTGATGGCCGTTTGTCCACCAAATTGGACAATGACACCGATCGGCTGCTCTAATTCGATGACATTCATGACATCTTCAAAAGTTAACGGCTCAAAGTAAAGTTTATCAGAAATCGAGAAATCTGTCGAAACGGTTTCAGGATTACTATTCATAATGATTGCTTCATAGCCTGCTTGTTGGATCGCTTTGACGGAGTGGACAGTCGCATAGTCAAATTCGACCCCTTGTCCGATGCGGATCGGGCCAGAGCCTAGGACTAACACAGACGGTTTTTCTGAACGATGACTTTCGTTTTCGATTTCATATGTGCTATAGAAATAAGGCGTATGCGATTCAAATTCTGCTGCACAAGTATCGACCATTTTGTATACTGGTTGGATACTGTTTTCTGTACGAAGTTGGCGAATCGCATCAGGTGTCGTTTTCCACATTTCAGCGATTTTTCGATCAGTAAACCCATTTTGTTTCACAAAATGAAGGATGTCCAATTGATTTGGATTTTCGGAAAGCTCCTTTTCAAGCTCAATGATATGCAATAATTTGTCTAAGAAGAACAAATCGATTTTCGTCAAGTCTGCTAATTCTTGGATTGGGTAGCTGCGACGGATTGCTTCGGCTAAGTAGAATAACCGATCATCTTGCGCACGAACGATTTTCTCCATTAAAAGTTCTTCACTGACTTCTTTCAATTCAGGCAATTCAAGGTGGTGCGCACCGATTTCTAATGAGCGGACTGCTTTAAGTAAAGATTCTTCGATGTTACGGCCGATCGCCATGACTTCTCCTGTCGCCTTCATCTGTGTCCCTAAAACACGTTCCCCGTTTTCAAATTTATCAAACGGCCAGCGTGGGATTTTTGCTACCACATAGTCCAATGCTGGTTCAAATTCAGCGTAAGTTGTTCCTGTGACTGGATTTTTCATTTCATCCAATGTCAAACCTAATGCGATTTTAGCGGCTAGTTTCGCAATTGGATAACCGGTCGCTTTACTTGCTAAGGCAGAGGAGCGTGAAACACGAGGATTCACTTCGATGACATAGTAGTTGAAGCTATGAGGATCAAGTGCTAATTGAACATTACAACCACCTTCGATTTTCAATGCGCGAATGATCGACAGTGACGCATCTCTTAACATCTGGTATTCATGGTCTGCTAAGGTTTGACTTGGAGCAAAAACGATCGAATCTCCTGTATGGATACCCACTGGATCGAAGTTTTCCATGTTACAAACAACGATTGCATTGTCTGCCGAGTCACGCATCACTTCGTATTCGATTTCTTTGAAACCTGCAATACTGCGCTCGATCAAACATTGTGTCACTGGGGATAAACTCAAGCCATTTTCCGCGATTTGACGCAGCTCTGCTTCGTTATCACACATCCCACCGCCAGTACCGCCTAATGTGAAGGCTGGTCGTACGATGATTGGATAACCGATTTTGTTGGCAAAAGTCACTGCTTCTTCCACCGTCGTCACGATTTCTGATTCGGGGATTGGTTGATCCAACTCTTCCATCAATTTTTTGAACAAGTCGCGATCTTCTGCTTGGTCGATCGCACTTAATTTCGTCCCTAATAATTCGATCCCTAATTCGTCTAAGATTCCTGACTCAGCTAATTCCATCGCCATATTCAGACCTGTTTGCCCACCTAAAGTTGGTAAGATCGCATCCGGACGTTCTTTTCGTAGAATGCGTGAAACAAATTCTAATGTGATCGGCTCAAGGTATACTTGATCAGCAATTTCTTTATCGGTCATGATCGTTGCTGGATTAGAATTGACTAAAACGACCTCATAGCCTTCTTCCTTTAAAGCAAGACAAGCCTGTGTGCCTGCGTAGTCAAACTCTGCAGCTTGACCAATGATGATCGGACCAGAGCCGATCACCATGATTTTGTTGATATCTGTGCGTTTTGGCATTAGAATTGCTCCTTTCCAGCATCCATCATTTCCATAAATTCATCGAACAAATGTAGCGCATCATGCGGCCCAGGAGCAGCATCCGGATGGAATTGGACACTGAACGCTGGATAGCGACGATGTCTAACCCCTTCAACAGTGCCATCATTGACTTCCACATGTGTGACTAGTAAGTGTTCTGGATCGATCGTTTGTTCATCGACCGCATAGCCATGATTTTGGGAGGTAAAATCGATTCTTCCAGTAGCTACCTCACGAACAGGATGGTTCAACCCGCGGTGTCCAAATTTCATCTTGTAAGTGTCAGCGCCATTTGCTAGGGCAAACAGTTGATGGCCTAAACAGATGCCAAAAATCGGAATCTTTCCTTGGATTTGTCGGATCATTTCAATGGCTTCTGGTACATCTTTCGGATCACCAGGGCCGTTCGTCAACATGACACCGTCTGGCGATAACGAAAGGATCGTTTCCGCATCCGTATTATATGGTAACACGGTCAAGTTACAGTCACGCTTACTCAATTCACGTAAAATACTGTGCTTCAACCCGAAATCAATGACTGCTACATTTCTGCCTGTTCCTGGACTAGGGTATGGTTTGTTTGTTGAAACTTGTTGTACTTGGTTTGTTGCCAAGACGGTTGCTTTTAGTTGGTCGTAAGCATGTTCAAATGAATCACCTGCATCCACGATACTTGCTTTCATTGTACCGACTTCACGGATCTTACGTGTCAATGCCCGTGTATCGATACCTGAGATACCAGGGATTCCCTTTTGTTTCAAGAATTCGTCTAATGTCATTTGATTGCGCCAGTTAGATGCCACACGTGCATGTTCTTTGACGACTACCCCTTTACACGTTGGTGCAATTGATTCGTAATCATCACGATTGACGCCGTAGTTTCCTACCATCGGATAAGTAAATGTGATGATTTGACCGTTAAAACTTTGGTCTGTGATCGTTTCTTGATACCCTGTCATACTTGTAGTAAAGACGATTTCTCCAAACACATTGCCTGTCGCGCCAAATGATTTTCCTTTAAATACTGTGCCATCTTCTAAAATCAGCAACCGTTCCATCCAGTTATTCCCCCTTATGCCAAACAAGTTTCCCGTCGACAAATGTCATTAATGTTTCTCCTTTGATCTCCCAACCAACAAAAGGTGTGTTTTCGCCTTTTGATAAGAAATCTTTTTTGTCGATCACCGCTGTATGCGCGATGTCATACACTGCCAAATCTGCTGGCGCACCGATCGTTAACGTGCCCACTTCTAACCCGAAAATTTCAGCTGGTTTGACTGCCATCCAATCGATGACTTGCTCTAGCGTGAATTTTCCTGTTTCAACAAAATGGGTATACACTAATTGGAAAGCTGTTTCACTTCCAACGATCCCAAATGGTGATTGTAAGAAACTTTGACTTTTCTCTTCTAAGCCATGTGGTGCATGATCAGTTGCGATACAATCGATCGTGCCATCAAGCAACCCTTCGATCAGTGCTTCACGATCGGCTTTTCCTCTCAACGGCGGATTCATTTTCCAAAAACCAAAATCTTCTGGAATATCTTCATCGATCAAGATCAGATGATGGGGAGAAACTTCTGCAGTGACATGGATGCCGGCTTTCTTAGCATCGCGGATCACTCGCACACTTTCTTTTGTTGATACATGGCAGACATGATAATGAACACCTGTCGCTTCTGCTAACAGAAGGTCACGCGCAATCTGTGAAGATTCAGTCACACTCAAAATACCTGGTAGTCCTAACTCTTCCGCTTTTTCTCCCGCATGCATCACACCGCCAAATAATAATGACTCGTCTTCCGTATGAGCAACGAGCGCTTTCTTGTTTTTTGCTGCTTCTTTCATCGCTAAGTACATCGTGCCAGCTGTTTGGACACCCACACCATCATTGGTGAATGCAAATGCGCCCTCGTTGATCAAGGCTTTTTGATCAACTAATTCTTCACTTCGTAGATTTTCAGTGATCGGTGCATATTGTAAGACTTTCACCACTGCATCACGTTTGATGATGTCGTAGATATTTTTTAATTTTTCAGGAGTATCTGGAACTGGGTCCAGATTTGGCATCGCACAAACAGTAGTAAAGCCGCCACGTGCTGCGGCTTTCGTTCCTGCTTCGATCGTTTCTTTATAAGTAAATCCAGGTTCTCTCAAATGGACATGTACATCGACTAAACCAGGAGTGATCAGTTGTCCTTTTGCATCAAACACTTCATCAAATTCGATCTCAGGAAAACCTGTGCCGATTGCTTTGATCTTTCCTTCTTCGATCCAAATTTCTGCTGGGATTGTTTCATTTCTTTTTGTGTTGATTTGACCGTTTTTAATGAGTGTTTTCATGTTTCTTCCTCCTCTTATGTTTATGCTTTTCCACTTAATACAGCTTCTAAGATCGCCATTCGTACAAATACACCGTTGCTCATTTGTTGTACGATCCGTGATTGTAATCCTTCAACTAATGAATCTGCCAGTTCGACATCGCGATTTACTGGAGCTGGGTGCATGATGATTGCATGCTTTTGCATTTTCTTCGCGCGTTCTACCGTCAATCCGTATTCTTGGTGATAACCTTCTTTTGAAAAACTTTCTTTTCCATCATGACGCTCATGTTGTACACGCAACATCATCATGACATCGACTTGATCCAGTAACTCATCTAGTGGTAGATAGTGACCGTAAACTTCAAATTCGTCGTCATACCATTCTCTTGGTCCAGAGAAGAAGACTTGGGCACCAAGACGTTTCAACATTTGCATGTTTGATTTTGCGACACGAGAATGTGTGATGTCGCCGACGATCGCAATTTTCAACCCGTCGAAATGTCCAAATTCTTCATAGATCGTCATCAAATCAAGTAAGCACTGTGTTGGGTGTTGTCCGCTACCGTCACCACCATTGATAATCGAGCATTGGATCGTTTTACTTTGGATCAGTTCATCGTAGTAGTTCTCGTCTCCATGACGGATCACAGCTACATCTACACCAAGTGCAGACATCGTTAAAACAGTATCGTATAATGTTTCGCCTTTTGTGACCGAGCTTGTACTTGCTTCAAACTCGATGACTTCAAGCCCAAGTTTCTTTTCTGCTACGTCAAAGCTTTTATGGGTTCTCGTGCTGTTTTCAAAGAACAGATTCGTGGCAAAATACTGAGGTTTTTGCGGTGTCCAGTTAGCTCCTTGCTTAAATTCTTGCCCGCGACGGATCAACCCCATTACTTCTTGGTCCGTCAATGCTTCTACCGTTAATAAGTGTTTTAAACTGATGCGTTCTGATTTGATGATCATGCGATGTCCTCCTTAATTTTCTTCGCTTCGTGAAGTTTCTGGTAAGATAAGATTCAAAATAATTCCTAAGACTGTTGCGAGTGCCATTGCAGATAAGGTGAATGTTCCTACTTCAAGGACTAATCCCCCGATACCTACGACTAAGATGACTGAAGCAATCAATAGATTTTTCTTTTTGTCAAAATCGATTTTGTTTTCGACTAAGATTTTCATTCCGCTTGCGGCGATTACACCGAACAAGATGAAACTGATACCTGAAATAACAGGGCCAGGGATACTTAAAATCAGAGCGCTTAGTTTGCCAACGAAGCCAAGAACGACTGCGAAAACCGCTGCGCCTCCGATGACGAACACACTGTGTACGCGTGTGATTGCCAAGACACCGATATTTTCACCATAACTTGTTACTGGAGGTCCACCGACAAAAGCGGCAACTAATTGCGCCAATCCATCCCCTGTCAATGTGCGATGCAATCCTGGGTCTTCGAAGAAATTCCGTCTAGTCAATTTGTTCAAGACCATCAAGTGCCCGATATGTTCGGTCATCGTGACAAAAGCGATTGGTGCCATGGTAGTGATTGCTCCGATATAAAGTTTTGGTTGATACTGTACAAATGGAATCTCAAAGTTCGGTAGTGCGAACCACGGTGCGTCAATGATCGGTTGTGTGTCGACGATCCCAAAGAGCAGAGCGACGATGTAACCTGAAACGATCCCTAACAAGATCGGTAATAATCCTAAGAAACCACGTAGGAACATGTTGAAGAAAATCGTCAATCCTAAAGTGATCAGAGCAACTAGCAGATATTTGAAATCATAGTTGTCTTGATTGAACATCGCGTTGTTTGCTGCATTTGCGGCTAAACCTAATCCGATCACCATAATGACTGGTCCCACGACGATTGGCGGTAAGATCTTGTCCAACCAAGCTGAACCGATTTTTTTGATGATCCAAGCGACGATCAGATAGACCAGAGCGGTTGTCATCGCCCCTTGTGCGATTGCTGGAAAGCCATCTGTTTTCATCAGCATTTGCATCGCTGCGATAAAAGCAAAGCTGCTTCCTAAATATGCTGGGATCTTTCCTTTTGTCGTGATCAGATAAACCAGTGTACCTAACCCTGAGCTGACTAAGGCAATCCCTGGGTCGATCCCGACTAAGATCGGTACTAAGACGGTTGCGCCAAACATCGTGAACAGATGCTGTAAACTCAATCCGACCCAGTGTCCAATGGTTGGTCGATCATGGATGTCTAATACCACGCTATCGTTGTGAAACTTTTTTTCTTCTGACATATTGCCTTACCCCTCTACTTTTCCTCTTTTAAGATCATGATGCGATCTTGTCCATCTAATTCTTGCATCTCTACTAAGATTTCTTCTTTTTTGGCAGTTGGGATGTTCTTCCCTACATAATCTGCGCGGATCGGTAATTCGCGGTGTCCGCGATCAACGAGTACTGCTAATGAGATTTTTCTTGGACGACCAAAGTCCATGACCGCATCCATTGCCGCACGGATCGTGCGTCCTGTGTAGAGTACGTCGTCGATCAAGATGACTTCTTTTCCTTCTAGGTTGACCGGAATATCTGACGAATGTAATTCTGGTTCTTGGGCGATTTCTTTTTTGTCATCTCGGTACAAGGTAATATCAAGTTCTCCCACAGGTACTTCAATGTTTTCTAGTTGTTTCAACCGTTCGGCGATTCGAGCAGCAATATAGATCCCTCTCGTTTTGATACCGACTAAAACGATCTCCTCAATGCTTTGGTTTCTTTCAATGATTTCATAGGTGATACGCGTAAGAGCTCGTTTCATCGTTACTTGATCCACTACTTCTTTAGCTTGCATCTTTTTCCCTCCAATTTTTTACACAAAAAAACTCCTGCCCTAAGAGGACAGGAGGAATGTTTTAGACTGAGTGTATACTGCTACACTGGTCGCTTTGAGTATGCGACGTCATTGAGTAAGACTCGCTATGGCGCACCACAGGTCTTCTTACTCACACCCTTCTTAGCCTCACGGGACTAAACTTAAAGGACTTCTATTAAGTTTTTCTTTTATTGGTTATAACTATACCGTTAAGTGTTTTAAAAAGCAACATCTTTTCTCAACTTCTCTAAAGTTTTTTCAAAAACTTCTGGCAGTGGGGCTTCAAACACTAGATTTTCTTTTGTTACAGGATGTGTAAAACCTAACAGCTTAGCATGTAGGAACTGTCCATTTCCCTTCAACGTTTTCTTCGGTCCATAGACAGGGTCTCCTGCTAATGGATAACCGATGTACTTCATGTGGACACGGATCTGATGCGTACGACCAGTTTCCAGTTGTAATTCCACTAACGTAAAGTTTTCAAAACGTTCTAAAACAGTAAAATGAGTGACAGCGGGTTTTCCGTCTTCACGGATGGCTTGCATTTTTCGATCGACTTTGGAACGACCGATCGGTGCATTGATCGTTCCTTTCTCGTGAGGAATGACACCATGAACTAAAGCAACGTATTTTCTAAGAGAAGTTTTATCTTTTAATTGTTGTGCTAGAGATTCATGGGCTTGATCATTTTTAGCGATCATCAATAAGCCAGAAGTATCTTTATCGATACGATGAACGATACCGGGTCTAATCACTCCATTGATCGATGACAGACTTTTCATGTGATACATCAATGCGTTGACAAGTGTGCCGTGCGTATGCCCCGCCGAAGGATGAACGACCATTCCTTGTGGTTTATTGACGACAGCGACATCATCATCTTCATAGACGATCTCAATCGGTAAATCTTCAGCCAAAATCTCAAGCTCTTCAGGCTCTGGTACTTCCACGACAATCTCATCAGCCGATTTTACTTTATAATTTGCTTTGACAGGTTCACCATTTACAGCTACCGCACCGTCTTTTAACCATTGTTGGACTTGCGAACGACTGTAATCAGCAAATAAATTCGTGAGGACTTTGTCGATCCGTCCTGTTTCTTGTTGGATAGTTGCTTTTAATTGTGTCATTTTTTTCGTTGTTCCTTTTCATCTAAAATAATGTAAATCAATACGCAGATCACACCGATCACCAATGAAACATCGGCTACGTTGAAAATCGGGAAATTCATGAAATCAGTTTGGAACATGTCGACCACATACCCTAAGCGGACACGATCGATAAAGTTGCCGATTGCGCCAGCTAGGATCAATGTCAGACCGACCATGAACCAACGGCTCCCATTGTTACGGTTTTTGATCATCAACGTCAAGACCACGACAACGGCAATGATCGTCACGACAGTAAAGAACCACATTTTTCCTTCTAACAAACTCCATGCTGCGCCAAAATTACGAATATGATTCAGCGATAAGATGCCAGGAATCACGGACTTTGTTTCGCCTAAAGCAAAGTTCTCGACGATCAACCATTTTACCCATTGATCCAAACCGACGATCAATGCACTTATAATCCAATATATCACTAACAAATAATCATTCCTTTTCTACTTCATGATAAATATCTCTCGGGCGAATGATCCCCAACAAGTTTCCGTTAGGGTCACCATTTTTGGTGATCAGCACGGCTTCGAGTGTTCCTTGCTCACCAAACATTCTTTCTACTTCAGCAATCGTTGTCTGAGCTGAGACAAAGTGGTAATTGGTGTATTTACCATCTTGTATGATCAGATCTGCGGCAGTTTTTCCTTGTAGATCGATCACACCTTGATGGCTTTCTTTTGCCAACCAAAAGCCTAACATCCGCAAAGTTACGAGCCCCTTGAACGTTCCTTTGTGATAAAGCGGAAATTGAGAATAGCGCTTTTGTGCCACTGTCTCCAACAAACGAGGCAACGGGATATCCCATTCAAAACCAGTCACATGCTTTGCGAAACGTGGCAACACGGTTTCAGGGCGAATCAGTTCTTGCTCGATTTTCTGGATGCGATTTGTCGCCCAGTCATTGGGTTCAGCAATAATGAAGTCTACCGCGATGCGGTCATGCACGATCGCATTACGCAATTGCGCCAATTGTAAGAGGTCATCTTCGTATTTACGCACACTTTGATGTTGTTTTTGTGCTAACCGTCGAACGAGTTCGGTAAATCCCATGTTTCGTGGATTCCCCATCTCTTCTTGGAGCCATTTTTCGATTCGATTAAAGCTGCTTAAAAAAAGATCAGAATTCTTCATCAACAGTCTCCTTGATTGTATATGCTTTATTTTTGATGAACAAAAAGAAGCCGATCATCATGAATACGATCATGACACTATAGCCTATATTCTGGAAAAATACCGCACTGATCCCTGAGAATAAAAAAAGGAAAGGATAGAGTTGAATCAACAGAATATTCATGGTGATCGTATATCCTTTCTTTGGCTCAGTAATAACGTACTTAGGACTTTTCAGCCAAAAAAAGGAAGCTTGCATCGTAAATGGGGATTGGACAGTCACTTTAGTTGACTGATTATGAGACAAACTGATTTTTCGGTCGTCGATACGCAAGGTGATCGGACTACCCATTCCGTAAAAACCAGTATTTCTAGTGAATTTTACTTCCATTTTTGCTCCTCCTATTATGCGGTAGTCTCTCTTAAAATACAAGCGGAATCTGTAGGACCAACGAGTGTTAGGTAAAAACATTTGTTAGCTTTGTCGTGGCTCATTCCAGATCATCATCGATCTTATTTTCTAACCTTTTCTGACTCAAGCGATTGACAGAAAAAACAACAAACAATAATCCAGCCATAAAAATGACCGATGATAAAAAGGTAATCCCTACTACAGCTAACAAGTGAGGATCTAGGTAGCCAGAGTAAAGATGTTGATATAAGGAATAGTTTCTGATACCGGTCCCTAAAGCAACGAGGAGACTCCCACCAACAATCGATACGGCTTGTAATATTTTAGCATGTTTCGAAGTATCGATGATCTCATGTCCGATCAATGCCCCACGAATCAATAAATAAAGGACTGCGGCTCCTAAGATAAGAAGCTCGGCAAGAGAATCAGACACAGGCAGATCCAACAGATAACTCTTTACAAATAAAGAGATACCTAATAGCACTAATAGCAGTAAAAAGGCTTCACTTTGTATTTTATTATTTATTTGGATGATACGCTCATCTTTAGGCTTATTCTTTTTCATCTTGATCCTCCCAAAATAGTTCATCTAGTGTTTGATTCAATTCATGGCAGATCGCCAGACATAGCTTAAGCGTAGGATTGTACTTTCCCGCTTCGATCAACCCGATTGTTTGACGTGTGACACCCACACGCTGGGCTAACTCTTCTTGGCTCAATTCACTTGCTAAACGTGCCAATTTCATTCGAATATTTTTCACGTTGATGGCTACCCTCCATTCTCAGCTCTTATCGATAGTGTAAACTATAAATTGCTTTATGTAAAATATATATTGCAAAAAATCGTTAGAATAATTACTCAAAAGAACCAATCGTCGAAAAAAAAAGCAATAGCCACAAATATTGAAGAACAATTTTTGTGGCTATCCCTTTATTTCTAATGGTTAAATACTTCTATTTTTACTTTTCAACGATATTGCAAATTCAACTCACTTCGTTTTTGTTTCACTGGTGTTGTTCTCTGTCCTTCATTCAGGAAGATACTCGCTTTCGTGCTAAAACCGACAAGTTTCTGGATACGCGGTTTCCCTTTTTTCGACTTGCTCTGATTTTTCTTGCTTTGTTTTGGCGTTGCCGGCTTAAGATTCGCCTTTTTGGTATTTACCTGTTGAGTCTTGGTTGTAGAATCAGGAGAGAGAGTTGTGCTATCTGGCTGTTTTTGCGGGACTTTCAACTCCGGACTCTTTTCTACCGTATAGAATGACCCTGATTTCATCAATGCGACCGCAATGAATGTTTCTCCAGTTATTTTTATTTCACTCTGTTCACTACTTACATCTCGTTTAAACACTTTTGGCCGTTGATTGAATTTATTCCCCTTTGCCACATCTCTAATCATGATCATCAATGTTTCTGCATCAAGCATTTGGATATTCATGCTTAGCATTGCATCCGTTTTTTCTGCAAGGATCACTGCCTCATTCGATAACATGGGCGATCCTTGAACATCGGCTAATTGATCGACATAACTGTCAAAGTATCTTGTTTTGAAAAAACCTTCAAATCTTCTGAAATATTGATCGCGAACATCTTGTCCACATTTTGAAAAACCTTTGGCTACATAGGGATACCCTGATACAACATCATATGCCATTGAAACGACATGGGCTGTTTCATGCATCAAGGTTTCTTTGGGATCTATCGCTAACTGAAGGTTCGGTAGATGATCTGGATCAATATGGTTCGTATCAGCAATAAAGATGATTCGACATTCTGGATCACGAGTCATCATGAATGCACTGGTACGGGGGATAGCTTCAACCTTTGTATAATAAGCTTGTCTCGCTTCATTTTTTTCTAATTTTGTAGAGACGATCCAAATATTCTCAAATCCCCAATCCGCTGACTGTCGGAGGAACCGTTCCCCTTTTTCTGATACAGACAATAAGCGTTTAAAGATTTCTCTTAAATATGGCTCTCGATTTTTGATCTGATACATGTCAAACATCTCAACTGCGTACTGTCCTTCCGGCGTTCCAGCAATCTTGTCTAGTTTCAACAACTCAATACATCGTTCTTTTGTACGTTGGAAATACTCGATCGCTTCATAGAACGCTTCTGAAACTTTCTTAAAAAACGGTTGTAGATACTCTGGCGCCTTGTTCGGATTCAAACCAGAAAAAGTTTGGTAATCAACTGGCTGCAAATGATACATGTGTGCAATCGCCTCAGAAATTCCTTTTCTCTCTTTTTCTTCATCCAGTGAGACTACGATTTTTGGCTCTGGGATAAAAGTAGAGAGTTTCTTGCATACGACATTTCGATCGACCGGCCTTTTTAGGGGTTCAACAACTAATATTTCTGCTTGTCGAAACTCATTCCACTCTTTCCATCTTGCTGGCGTATTTGGAAGCGGGGGATAGGACTTCGTTTCGCGGGATGTTCCAGCACTACCACTTGAGGTTCCTGGAATCAAGTCGTCACTTGTACCGGCTCTTCTGATATGGCTTTGCAACTCAAACGCCAGCTTCTCTCTCTCAGTCTCGAATCTAAACGAACGTTCATTCAAATCAAATCGTAAAACCGTCAGCGGTTCAAGGATATCCTTTTTAACTAAATGGTACCGATTCTCTTCTTTATTCAGTAAGATCAGCGGGATATAGCGATCATTGATTTTTATATAAGACCGACCTTCAGCACTCCACATCAAGCCTCTTTCATCGGGAGCCGAAAGCGTAGCCACATCCCACAAAGTTTCAAATTGATTGAGGCGATGTGTCACTTCGGTTTCGACAGATTTCGAAATCACTGGTGAGGTCACTGGTTCAAAATACCATTCAATCCCGTTGAAATTGACAGGTAAAAGCTTCTCTCCATCAAAAATATCGTAGCGAACACCATGTTTTTCGAGTACCTGTATGTGAACAGGAACGATCTGTCCATCCATTTTGATCGCGGAAATTCGTTGTCCATCCTTTTTTTTGTAGGTATATACTTTTCCCTCTCCATAAAGTTTTGGATATAAGTTGGGTTCTTCTACAAATATCTGATCGACATCTAAGCTCCTGGACAGTCGCTGGATCACGACTTTTTGTCTTGGAGTAAAAGTTGCTGGTCCTTCAAACTCTCGTAGCTGCTCACCGCGCAAAGTAAAGTACTTTCCGGACACATCCCCATTTTTAAGATCGTTCACTTTTAAATACAAGTTATTTTGCATACGTTTCACTCGAACTTCTGGACCGTCTTTCGACAAGCGAGCAGTCACAAAATTTTGCGTCACATCAGGCTGTTGTTTTTTTAATAGGTCGAGCTTTGTCAACACTGCTTTTAGTTCTTTACTTACAAATTCTTCATTTTTTAAAGCCACTAAGCGTTTCAAAATGAATTGCCCGCCTCCTATGATCATTTCCACTCCAGGATCAAAAGTACGTATCGCAGTTGCGAACAGCCCTCTAAGCTCTGGCAACGTAGGGAGAAAGCGAGTGCCTGTTTTCAACGTCGTACTTAACCCACTTTTAACAACCGACTTTGCGACTCCTAAGGCAAATCTCATACTAAAAGATGTGACTTGTCCTAAAACTGGAATGAGTGATACAGCATCGAGCAGACAATTAGGGACCGCTTCTTCTGCATTATGTGCCGAAACACCAACAACGCAATCATAAAAAGGAATCACATGTTTTAAGACATCCCAAACTTTCGTCGCTACTGTCTGTTCATTTCCTGATGCATATAGTTGTCGATAGAGCACATCCTTATGCTCCAAACTGATTTGATTGGCTAGCGTTGTATTTCCTTCGCCATGAGAATACTCTTTGTCCATATGCACTTGGGTTGTAAACGTGTAATCCTTTTTCCCGATGCGGATCTTATCTCCATTTTTTCGGAATTGTCCGTCCCAAAGATCTTTGCGATCCATCAGACCATAGATAAGATACAAAAAAGGATCTTGATCGACTCGATAAAATTTATATCCTCCTTCATCCAGACGCTTCAGCGCATACCATCGTTCCTCATTTCCATTTTTAGCGACGAACAGATCCGTTTGATTCAAGTTAAGTTTCGTATCTAATAGCTCCTCTTGTTTATATAATAAAAAGGGCGGGACTGAGCGCATATTTTTAGGAGGATCATACTGACGAACTTCACTTTTGAATTGAGCAGAAGCTGCGTAAATGTGACTATTGGGAGAAAATAGAAAAGCGAGTTCCTGTTGCGGGATCGATTGGATCGAAAGCTGGATCAAAAATTGATTGAGCAAGTGATAGGATTCTGCGACATCTTTTGTTAGCCGAGTATACCACCTTTCAAGATCCGGTGGCGTCCATTGTCCAGGACAAGGATTGCCCCCAGCTAAATACACTTGCCCTGCCGCCATGCTGACCCTGATTCCCAATCGATTGCACTCTGCCAGTACCTCATCAACTAGCGCTAGTTTTCGCCGCCAGTCAATGACTGCTTGTTGATAGGTAGCGGTCAGGTCATTAAGGATCGCTTGTGTTTTCATCAGCTGGAAATACCCTCTTTGTGAATAGCTGATAAAGGTCGTGAGTGCGACTTCGATATAGTTGTCATTCACAAGAGCCGCTCGCATTTTATCAGGTTCAAGTTGTGCGACAGTCACTAATGCTGGTGTCAAAAGAAACGATAACTCTTCAAAGTGGTGGACGCCTTTGAGACTGAGCGTCTCTAAAAAAAATTCTCCTAGTAAACGAGTCTCAGTTTGGTTAAACTTTTTAGAAAATCCTAGATCTGCCAATAAGCTCGCACCTGTTAATTGTGTCAGTGAACTATAGTCAGAAATCAATAAATTGTCTGGGAGATTACTTGATTTCAGCAAGTAATGAGGCAATGCTCGGTTAGATAAGGTTGCCCAAAGCCGTTTCAAATTTCGTTCTGCGTCTATGGATGCCTTGCTATCCTGTTGGGAAGAAAAATTGATCCGCCCAGTTTTTTTCAATTCTTCAAATGTAAACAAGCGCCTGAGATGACCAAGCGTAAAAGCGGATGGGTCAGGTACATCAACGATATTTTTTGCAATATATGCTTCAATCGAACTGCCCAACACATTTTCAAATGCCCACTTCATCACTGTTTTTTCGGCACTCGCATCTGAAAGCACTTCTTCTGGTGCACCACCATACAGTTTCAATTCTTTTAAAATCACAGAAGCGACTGCTTGGATCTTTTCAGGCATCACACTCGTTCGTTCACCCGACTCGATGAACCATTTTCCCATCGCACTTAAAACATCTTCTTTCGTCACCTCGCCAACGAGCAAGCCTTTCTCTCGAAAAAAAGCTTCGACTTGTTTCATTACTTTCGCACTACGCCACTGCTCGTTGTTTGTTGTATTTTTAGCTTCTTCTCCTATTGTGGTTTCTGTTTGGTTCATTACGTTCATCATAGGCGCCGGAGAAGTTGGCATGCTTGTGATGATCTGTTCGTCGCTCACAGGACGTGGCACGACAGTCAATAAGGATTCGTCGGTTTCAATCAGATCCCACAACCATTTGACAAAAGTGATTTCAGCATGTTCATTTGAAATGACGCCATCGAGTTTTTCATCAAGGATCACTTGGGCAATTTGTTTTACTTTGACCATATCGATGATTTTTTGGGTCGCTCCTTCAAGTAACACCCAGTTGGAAACAGCCTCAGCAAAAAGATTCGGATTTGTCGTATTACACGCAATCCCCTTGTCAGTTAAAAAATTTGCCACTCTTTGCTGTATGATTTCTTGATTTTCAATTGTTGTCTGTTGTTCTGGCGTTTTTTCTGGTTGGAAAGGTGTCTTTATCGAAGAAGACAAGCCATTTTCACGTAGGAACAATTCAATTTTTTGTTTTACTTGTTTTTCTCGTTCCTTCTCTTGCTCTTTTTTGATTTTATTGATATCGATGCCCCAATTTTTTTTCTTTGTTTTCTGGTATACATACCCGAGCTGTGCATTATTTTCTTCCCATTGCAACAAAATCGCTCGTGCCTCACTCACTGTCAAGGGTTTCTCTGTCGCTCCATGTGCTTGCCGTAACATCGTTGCTGCGGTTATCTGTCTTCGAACGATTTCTTCATATCGTTTTCCATTTAAGATCCATTTACGCATCTCGATGACTAGCTGAGCTGGTGTCGGTTGATCCAAATAGATTCGTTGCTTGCTTAAAAAATCTTGGGCGACATTATTCACTTCTACAGTTTTTGCTCGCATGTTAAAAAGTTGTTTCTGGTGATAGATCGGTGGAATCTTTGTATTCTTGGAAATACTCGCCGGGCGCTCATGGATAAAATCTTTATAGATTTGCTTATTTACCTTCATTTGTTGCAAAAAACGAGTAACTGAGGGAGTTTCTGCTGGAGACAGATGATATATGTGAGATTGCTCGTTCACCTCTTTGTATGGATACCCCATTAGTAGCGTATTTGTTTTCCATTGCTTATAGATTGCTTGCAATTGGCTGTTCGACAAAAACTCCCCTATCCGAACATCTTCTACCCCATAACTTTCCAATATGAGATAAGCGAGGTATTGTGCTCTTTGAGATTGTGTATTATCTTCATTCCCCCAATTTCTACCCGCCCATCTTTGGACCACTTCAATCAGTTCGAGGTCATTTGCTGACGACTGAAGTAAATTTTGGTCAACGAAAAAGGTTTTAAGCATCACATTGGCAGAAGCAGTCTGATTTTTTCTATCATAAAGCAACTCGTCATAACGAAAATTAGGTAATACAGACAAATTTCCCGCAGGTCTTTTATTTTGAGAAATGGCATCAATGATCTGAATAACTTGTTCATATTCTGAATCCTTAGCGAAAATAACTGGTGAACTCTGAAGATGTTCAGCGGCGGCCGAACGATCTGGTTGGCTATTCACCGGCGCCGCCTCTGCACCCCTTCCAACTAATGGATCATATTTTTTAATGAAATCATCGAATTTTTTTGACAATCTGTTGCCTAATTCCAATAGTTTAGCCAGCGCTCCTGGTTCAATTTCAGTGATGTCTGGTTTGTCTGCCGCCGACTCTGTTGTTAATGGATCGAAAGGAGTTGTCACTCTCGGGTTGTTGAAGTGCTCATTGGTTTGCTTGTCCGTTGAGTCATACGTGTCAAGATTGACCGAAAACGTTTGACCCATCCATTCAAAAAAATGATCCATTACTGAATAGCCATTTTTATCCGCTTGTTGTTCTGTAAAGGTAGTATTTTCTGGTTGGCTAAAAAATGATGTAAAAAGCTCAGTCATTTCATTCCAAAAAGCTTCAATAATAGGAGTGTCTTGCTGATCCACTTGTTTTCTTGCTTGATTTATCGTCGTGAGATTTACGGGCTGATCAAAATCACCCATTGTTGCTTGAAACATCTTTCTCATCTTTACCGCTGCTTCTTCAGCGGTGAAAAGGTGTGTGCTATTTTTGTTTTGACGATGCGTAAAATGGAATTTTTGAAAACCTGCAGGTACCTTTATCGGCTGTTCATTCTTTTTTTGTGCTTTTGCTACAGCAATCTGACAAACGGTTTTAAAGTGGGCTTGTGTCTGATTCGCACCGTTAAAAAGTCCTAGTGAGTTTTGATGAAACACCTCACTTGTGGTCGTACAATTCTCTAAATGTGAAATACTGTACGCCATTTTATGTATTCCTATGCTCCATTGGTGTGCCTTTTCAACCAAGTAAATGAGTGGATTTGAAGGCAGTGGTGCCTGAATCGTTTGAGTCATGTTCCTAGGAGTATTCTGCGGTAGAGGTTGTACAAACCGGCGTGGATTAGCAGTTGAGCTTGACGCTAAAGATTGCACGCTGATTTCTTCGCCTTGCTGTCGTGCTTCCACAAAAGTATCCACTTCAAAAGCAGCTTTCGTTTCTTGTACCGCACGTTGACGATTCGGCAGATTCGCATCAACTATTCGGAAATTTTGCCCAATACTTAACAGGTACAGCATTCCTGCTGGCGTCCATATGCCTCGTCCAACAGGGTAATGCCCAAGTATTTGAGCAAGCAGATGTAGTCTCCTTTGTTGCTCTTTTTGAGTGAGGTGCTTTCGGGATTTGCTGTTGAATAGACCGGTTTTTTTTCGATGTTCTTCTATAGGCATCTTCAAACTCCTTTATTAAAATTTGTACAGGTCCACTAAAAGATTGATCAGATGTGTGCTTGATTTAGCACTTTTTTAATTCAGCTAGCTAGTATTCAATTTTAAATATTCAACCCAACTAATTTCTTTTGTTTCTGTCGCTTTGTCTGAGACACATTTTGTGCCTTGCTTCTACCAATACCTTTATTGACAAGCGTAGTGAAACTTTGCAAAAGTGACGGATTAGGACTTGTTGGCTTAGAAACTCCAGTTGATGGATTTGCTTGTTCCAATCGACTATTTTTAGCAGGTCCTAGACTGACTTCCCCTTCTTGTAAGTTCAAGTCACTTCGTTTCATTCTTGGGTGTTGTGGAGGCTTCATCTCTTGCGGTTGATCCAAGCGCATTTCTGTATTACTTCCTGATTGCATATCTACAGGAACGGAAAATGCGGTTGTCGTAGCTATAGACTCAAGCGTGCTTCCTAAAGTAGTTTCTTTCGTCACTTCCAACTCAATATGTCTTCCTATCGTTGCAAAATCGCCGCTTGCTACCAATGACATGCTTATGAGGAAATTGCCATCTCCAAGTTTCTCAATTGGTTCATCGGTCGAACGTTTTTGGCGTAAGAT
This sequence comes from Enterococcus sp. DIV1094, assembly GCF_017316305.2. NCBI lineage: Bacteria > Bacillati > Bacillota > Bacilli > Lactobacillales > Enterococcaceae > Enterococcus > Candidatus Enterococcus mangumiae. The sequence goes on along the minus strand of NZ_CP147250.1, from coordinate 2,700,961 downwards.
TGCTTGTTCAAAACTATAGCCATAGGCAATATCTCTTAGAAGTGTAGCAACGTATTCCGCGTCAGTCATCAAATAATTCGCAAACAACATCGGATCCTTGCCTAAATTTTCAAAAACCGTCATCATCGATAAGCCTTCTATTTTTAGATCATCGGCCACCGCATAACCGAACTTATAAAAACCATCCGATCCGAAATCCTTAAAATAACGAGAAAAGAAGTCTATTTGTGCATCCTTCCCTCTTTTTCTAAATCCACGAGCAGCCATTCCATAAGAAATAATATCATTAGCCATTGAAGAAAGATGAGATGCCTCATGCAACAAAGTTTCTGATACAGGTGGGGCTAATTCAGCTTCTGGCCAAACATTAGGATTCTTATTGAAAGAATCAGCCATGATGATGATTCGATTTTCAGCATCTTGTCTAATGACAAATCCATACGTTGAAGAACGTTGCTTATTTGCTGAATAGAATACCTGTGTAACCGGATCTTTTTGAAAGTCCGTGGAAGCAATCAAAATATTCTTAAATCCCCAATCTGCTGATTGTTGAAGAAACAATTTGTTTCTTTCTGCAATCGTCAAAAGCCTTTTGACTACTTCTCTCAATACTGCCTGTTCCTCTGGCTTCCCATATAATACAAACATATTCGATAAGTAAGTCCCTCGCTCTGTACTACTTATTTGCTTTAACTTCAGCATTTTCTTACATTCTTTGATGACATTATCTAAAATTTCCAAAGACACAGTATACTCTTTTGCAAGTGTCTTTTGAAACTGTTTGAGATGTTCAGGCATCTTATTAGCATCTAAACCAGCATAAACACGCACTTTATTTTTCAGATCATCCGGTAAACAATGCTGGATACCTTGCGTGATACTTTTTAAGGTCTCAGCTTCATTTGTCATGATTTTTTTCCGTTCTATCGGAATAAACTTAGTCAATCGAGGAAGTATAACTTGATTCGATTCTGCTCGATAGTTGATGCTAAGGTCAGTGATTTCGATGGCATTCATTCTCGCTTTCCATTCCTGCCATCGATTAGGTGATCTTGGTAACCAGAGATATGGTGGGTATAAGGGATTATTTATGGTCTGGTAAACTAGCGCAGTTTGGGCAGAACCTGTTCCTCCTCTTGATCCTCTTGATGTACTCGCTCCTTCATCGAAACCACCAGCCATCAACATGCCCTCGGGACGTTCAACAATCTTTTTCTCCAAATCAGTTTCAAAACGAAATTGATTGATTTCCGGATCAAATCGCAAGATTGTCTTTTCCAAAAATATATCTTTTTTCACTAATTGATATTGGTTAGTCTCTTTATCTACTAAAACTAAAGGAATATAACGATTTTGAAATTTAATGTATGATCGCCCTTCCTTACTCCACATCAAACCTTTTGCATCTGGGGCCGAAAGAGTCGCCGGGTCAGTCAATGCCTCATAGTGTGACTGCCATTTCGCAAGGTTACGTCCCACAGCTTCATGAAGTCTTGGAGATATCTCTCCTTCAAAATACCATTCGATTCCATTATAGTTTACCGGTAATACATGATTGCCAGCTAATACATCATACCGCGCACCATGTTTTTCTATCACTTGGGTTCTAACAGGAACAAGTTTTCCGTTCATTTCAATTGCCGTCTTTTGTTGTCTCATACCGTTTTTCAGTATATCCATGACTGCGCCTTCGCCATAGCCTTTAGGGTAGTAATTCATTTTCTTAAAAATCGTTTCGTCTGGCTGGAGTTCGATCTTTACAGAATCAATAAGTTCCTTTTCTCTCTCTGTAAACGAAACAGAACCTTCAAACTCCCTCAATTGGTCGCCTCTCAAAGTAAAGTATCTTCCATAAACATCGCCTTTTTTATAATCTGATACTTTGACATATAAATCATTCTTTATTTTTTTCACCAGAACTTGCGGACCATTTTCTGGTAAACGTGCTTCGATCGTTGATTTCGATAGTTGGGGCACTGGTTCCGCCCTGACATGTATTTCTAATTTTTCTAACACTTGCTTGAACTGGATGTTTTTTGTGATAGCAGGCAAATTTTTTAGTTTCACTAAATTATGGATGACTATGCGTCCACCACCTATGGCTAAATCGATCCCTGGGTCAATGTAACGTACGCCACTCATTAAAAGACTTCTAACTTCAGAAAGTTTGGGCATTATTTTCGCACTATTTTTTACTAACCCTGTTAATCCACCTCTTGCGAGAACTCTTGCTAATCCTAAAGCAAATCGGGCACTCATGGAACTGATTTGACCTAATACTGGGAAAGCTAAAATAGCATCAATACTACAATTAAAAGCCGCACTTTCCGTATCTTTGTTGATGATCCCAACGACACAATCATAAAATGGGATGATATGGCTAACAACATTCCAGGTTTTACTTGCCATCGTCTGGTCATTACCTGATTCATATAATTGGGTATATAATGCATCTTTATGTTTCATGCTAATAAGATTGCATAAGTCTTCCCTCTGATCACCATGGGATAATTGATTATCTTGATTGATTTGTAGCATAAAAGAATAGGAATAATCACCGATTCGAACCTTCTCCCCTTCTTTTCTATACTTCTTCCACCAAAGTGATTTTAGATCGATTAAATCGTTCTTTAAAAATAGAAGGGGATCTCTATCCACACGATAAACAGTGTAACCACCGTCTTTATCTAACCTCTTCAACGCATACACCCGTTCTTCATTGCCACGAATGGCGACAAAGATATCTGTTTGTTTTTGGGTTAAGATCAAATCATCCCTTGTTTCTTTTCTCTTGGCTATCAGAAGGGACGGAAGTGATCCGATCGGTTTTGAGGCAAGAGCCGCTTCATCTCTAAACTCAGCCTTTCCTTCATAGATTCGAGTCTCAGGAGAAAACATAAAATCTAACTCTGCTTGACCAATCGAATGAACGGATAAACTGATCAATTTTCGATTAAATAAATGATAAGACTCCGCCACATCACTTGTTAACTCTCTGTACCACGGTTCAATGCTACGAGGAATCCACGGTCCTGGACAGGGATTCCCTCCAGCTAAATATATTTCTCCTGCCAATGGAGGAATTCTTATCCCGAGTCTTTCACATTCCTTTAGCACCTCTTTCACTAACGCCTGTTTTCGGCGAAAGTTGATCACTGCTGTCTGGTAGCCTCCATAGAATCGATTGACTTCTTCTTGATGTTCCATGATCGCAAAATAACCTCTCTGGAAATAACCAATGAACATACTGATCGCGACTTCCTTATAGTTTCCTTCCGCCATAGCTGTTCTCAAGGCTGGTGCATCCAACTGAGCAGTAGTAAATAGTGCCGGTAGTAAAAGATGATTATATTCTTCTATATCTTTCACCCCGCGTTCACTGACTGACTCAAAGAAAAGTTGGCCCAACGTACGTACCTCTTTTTGCTCGAATTTTTTGAGAATACCTGAAGCTGCCAATATTCTTGAACCTGCCAGATGTAGCAACGAACGATAATTGGAAATCAACAGATCGTCAGGCATTTCACTGGATTGGAGAAAATAATTTGGCAGTATTTGGTCCAAAGAAACATTCCATAAATAACCTATTTTAGACTCAAATTCTCTTTGTTTGCTCGGATCACTATATTTGTGAAGAGTGAGTTGCCCGTCCTTCACCAACTCATTCAGACTGAATGATTTTCTAAGCTGACCGATCGTAAAACTCGCAGGATTAGGATGGTCAATAATTTTTTTCGCTGCATACGCATCAATTGAACTACCCAAGACAGTCTCCAACACCCATTTCATCACTGTTTTTTTTGCATTATAATCCGAGATCAGCTCATCCTCTGCTCCGCCGTATAATTTCGACTCTTTCAAGATGATCGTTGCTACAGCTTGAAATTTTTCGGGTCTGATTTCTCCCTTTTCTTTGTTTTCCACAAACCATTTTGCCAAACCACTTATGATCTCTTCTTTTGTTGTGTGATCGATCACTATTTTGTTTTCACGTAAATGTTCTTTCATTTTCTCAAACACTTGCTGACTGATCAAAATATTTTCTTTATCTTTTAAACTAAGATTTTCAATTTTTGGTTGCTTATCAGGCACACTGGTTACATCTTGCTTTTCCAAATCTTGTTTTTCTATTTTTTTCTCTAGCCATCCTGTAAAGGTTAGTTCTGCTTCCTCGTTTGAAATAAGTCCGTTATTTTCCTCGCCAAGCATCGCTTGAGCAATTTGCTTTAATTTGACCGGGTCGACTACTTTTTGATTTGCTCCCTCAAGCATCGTCCAATTAGAAACTTTATCAACAAACGCTTGAGGTTTTGTTGGATCACAAACGATTCCTTTTGTTTTCAAAAAAGCGACAATACGTTTATCAATCACTTCTTCTCGTTCGCTAAGAATACTTGGTTTCGTTCCTTCTTCAACTACACTAGTGGTTTCATTCGAATGAACGATCCGATTTTCTTTAAGAAAAGATAGGACCTTTTGTTCCTCTGTCCGGTCTGATTTATCTTTGAGAGTATCTGGTGAAATCGCATCGATGGTAGTATCTTTGTAGTTATATCCTACTTGTGCATTATTGTTCTCCCACTGAAGTATGACTGCTCGTGCATCGTTTGTTCCCAAAATCGTCATATTCGATCCAAATGCTGTTAGCAACTCCTTAGCGGCTAATGCTTCTCTACTTACGATCTCTTCATATTTTTGCGTTTTAAATAGCCATTTTCTCATCCATCTCACCAGTTCACTCGGAGTTGGGTCTTTTAACGTACTGTCTTGTGTTTGCGCAAATTTGGTCATCTCTTGATTTACTTTTTCTGTTTTCTCCCGATCATTAAAAAGATCGCGATTGTAAATAATAGATGTGATCGTTTGATTTTTTGGCACAGTGGCAGCAACATCATTTAAGAAGTCCGCAAAAATTTGATTACACACCATTGTTTCTGTCCGATAATAAGAACCAACAGGTGTTTCCTTCTCGGAGAACTGAATGGGTTTTGACTTATCTTCATAGGTATAATTTTCCAAGTGTACATTGGCTTTTAACTGCATGAAAGTTGCTTGTAGTTGTGCCGTAGTTAACGCATCCCCTAGTCTGACATTTTTTAAGCCATAGTACCTTCGAATGAGATAGACAGCAAATTGGTTTTTAGACGAGTCTTGCGAAATATCATTTTTATGACGGATTCCTGCCCAATTCTCTAGTGCTGTGATGACTTCCATATCACTAGCAGTTCGATCAAGAACTTTTTGTTTTACTAAAAATACTTTCAATTTATTGATGACGTCTTCTGTTTTATGTTTATTTCTATACAAAGAAAGATCGTAAAAAAAATTTGGTAAAGGTTCTTGATAGCGTTCAGCTGGGACACGATTTTGTTCAATATCTTCCGCGATCTTTCTTGCTACCGCTAGCTTGGAAGAATCAGAAGCCTTCTTGTTGCTTGGCACTGGTTGATTTTCTGTGACTGCTTTACTCCCTTCTCCCCCTCTATTATTGAAACGAGGATCATTGATTGGCCTTGCCTCAGCTCCACGTATAGTCAATGGGTCCCTTTTCTTGATAAAGTCAGTAACTATCTCGTCCAATTTACTAAACAACTGCCAAAATTGGGTCGCAAATCCTACCTCTTCTTTATTTAAAATAGAGGCTTCACTTGAAAACTCAGTCGATTGAAAAGAAGGTGGAATATTGGTATTGATCGAAGACTTTCCTGGATAATCTGCTTCTTTTTCATAGATCATACTGCGGGCAACCTTGTCTAAAAAGCGGCTGATCACTGAATCGCCATTTAAACTTTCTTGTTTTTCTGTATAGATTGGTTGGTCAAATTGCCTGAAAAACGTAGTAAAAGCGTTCGTTAATCCGCCAAAAAAGTCGGCTTCCTCTGGACGGGTATTTGTTGTATTTCCTGTCGTCTGTTGACTCGTCTGATTCACTGTTTTTTCATATGCTTGTTGAAAAATATTTTTCAGCTTTACCGCTGAATCTTCAAATGAGAATTGGTTTTCGGAACTTCCGTCGCTATTTCTTTTGAACGAAAATTGTTGGATATTATTCGGGTGAGCTATTCGTTGTTGATTGATTTCTTGGGATTCAGCAATGGCAACTTTACAAACGGTTTTAAAATGAGCTTGGGTATGGTCAGGTGATTCCCAAAACCTCAATTTTGGGAGGGAGGAAACAGTTTTATTAGTTGTACAGTCATAAACTTCCGCAATTTGGTGTGCTTTTTTATGGATATTCAAACTCCAGTCATGAACAATATCAACTAAATCAATCGTCATATTTTGGGGATGAACGGGTAGTTGAAGTGGAAAAATTGCAGTGCTATTTTCCGGCAAAGCCGGACTGATCAACGTAGTATCAACAGTCGAGTTCGAAGCAAGTGCATAGAGCATTTCCGGACGCATGCCTTGTTGTTTTACTTCAACAGTGGTTTCTGCCTCAAAGACAGCTCTGTGATCATGTGGTGCTTGCTTCAGGTCGGGCGTTTCTCCAATCATGGCTTGCCTTTTTTTTGGCGCTTCTCCTTGGACGACTACATTTCCTAAGATACTAGAAACATATAAAGATAATAACAATGGCGAGTGAAGAATATCTGGGGTAGGACCACGACCAGTCACCCAACGAGAAATCTCATTGACCTCCTCTTGAAAAATCCGCTGATTCTCTTTCTCATTCTGCTTATTGTTGAATTGACCATTCCGTTGTCGATTACTTTGATTATCAATTGGCATAGCTCTCTCTCCTTCTTTATATCCCTTCGATTTCACCCTACAGACATCAACAAAATTTTATGCCACCATTATACATGTCACTTCATTAGCCTTCGTGACTAGTTTTTTTAAAATAATAAAAACTTGAACTTTTAATCTTTTTGGTATATATCGACAATATAAAAAAAGACGTATCATCTAAAAAATAGTGGATCTATTTTTTAGGTGATACGTCTTCGGATAGAAATAATTTTAGTAATGACTATTTCAAATTTTTATGTTTCTTGACTAGAATAAACCGATGACTTCCCCTTCGTTCGTCACGTTCATATTCAATGCTGCTGGTTTTTTTGGCAAGCCTGGCATTGTCATCACATCACCAGTCAAGGCCACTAAAAAGCCCGCACCTAGCTTAGGTACAAATTCACGAATCGTGATCGTGAAATCTTCTGGAGCACCGAGTAAAGCCGGATCATCAGAAAAAGAATACTGGGTTTTCGCCATACAGATCGGTAAATCAGACCAACCATGTTTTTCAAACTCAGCCATTTGATTTTCTGCTTTCTTACTAAAAGAAACATCCTTGCCACCGTAGATTTTTTGTACGACTGCTTTTGCTTTTGTTTGGATCGAATCGTTCTTTTGGTAGAGCGGTACATAGTTAGACTCTTGTGTTTCAATCAGTTCCACAACACTTTGTGCTAATTCGACACCGCCTTTTGCACCATTCGCCCATACACTTGCACGTTTTGCTACGACTCCTTCTTTTTCACACAGATCGGTCAATAACGCTAATTCCGCTTCTGTATCAGTGACGAACTCGTTGACTGCGACAATCACTGGAATATTGTAGCTTTGCATGTTACGGATATGCCTTTTTAAGTTAGCAAAGCCTTTTTCTAACGCAAGCAAGTTTTCTGTTTGTAATTCCCCTTTATCTAGTCCTCCATGCATCTTCAAAGCACGGATCGTTGCGACGATCACGATGGCATCTGGTGCGCTGTTCAAATTAGGTACTTTGATATCCAGGAATTTTTCGCCACCTAGATCTGCCCCAAAACCAGCTTCAGTCACTACATAATCACCAAGTTTTAATGCTGTTTTGGTTGCGAGTACACTATTACAGCCATGAGCGATATTGGCAAAAGGTCCTCCATGGATCAGTGCTGGCGTACCGTAGATCGTTTGTACGAGATTAGGTTTGATTGCATCTTTTAATAACAATGCCAATGAACCTTCTGCATGCAAGTCACCGGCTGTCACAGGACGGCGATCATAGGTATAGCCAACCACGATCCGTGCCAAGCGTGCTTTCAAATCATCTAGATCCGCAGCTAAACATAGGATCGCCATGATCTCGCTGGCTACGGTAATATCAAACCCGTCTTCTCTTGGTACTCCTTGAACAGGGCCGCCTAAGCCGACGATCACATTTCTTAAAGCACGATCATTTAAATCGACTACACGCTTCCAAATGACACGTCTAGGATCGATCCCAAGCTCATTCCCTTGATGAATATGATTATCTAATAAAGCAGATAACGCATTATTGGCAGATGTGATCGCATGCATATCCCCAGTAAAATGCAAATTAATATCTTCCATTGGTAAGACTTGCGCATAACCACCGCCAGCTGCACCTCCTTTGATACCCATCACAGGTCCTAAAGATGGTTCACGTAAAGCGATAACTGCTTTTTTATCCAACTGGTTCAATGCATCCCCTAACCCGACTGTCACCGTCGACTTGCCTTCGCCAGCTGGTGTTGGATTGATTGAAGTGACTAAAATCAGATGGCCATCTTCTTTTTCCGAAAAGTCCTTGATTGCCGAAAAATTGATTTTAGCCTTATATTTTCCGTATAATTCTAGTGCATCTTCAGCGATCCCAATGCTACCTGCTACCTCAATTATCGGTTTTAGCTGTGTTTCTTGTGAAATTTCTAAATCACTTTTCATTAAAACGCTCCTTTTCACGAACTATTCGCGCAAATAATTATTTTTCGTTAAGTTATATTCATTATACTCGTTTTTATTCCAAAAAAAAACAAAAAAAGCCGATTTTTAATTTATTTGACGTACTTGCTAATTCTCTTTATAATATAGGCTATGATCAGACATAGAAAGGTCGTGAGTGTTTTGACCACAGGAATGGTGAAATGGTTCGATAACAAAAAAGGATATGGCTTTATTAGTTATGATGAAACAGAAGAGATCTTCGTACATTTTACTGCGATCGAAGAAGAAGGATTCAAAACACTTGAGGAAAACCAAGTGGTAGAATTTACCGTCATTGAAGGTAATCGAGGTGCTCAAGCGGCCCATGTCAAAAAGATCAATGAGCAAGTATAGCCAAACAAATAAGCTATCCCGATATACTTTTATCGGAATAGCTTTTTTATTTTTTGCAAGTGATCTTAGAAATAAGAAGCTATTTGCACGCTTGCCATTGCTTTTTACTCAACTAGATCTTTCGTCTTGTTTAGTAATGAAGAAGGTTTGATTGCTTCTTCCATCGGGTGTTTCAAGTGTTCAAGCAACTTCTGTTGTGCTTTCCGATTGACGAAAATCACAAACGGCTCTTTACCCGTGGCAAATGATAAAGATACTTTACGCTTTTGTACGCGGACTTCTTTGATTTCATCGATCGATATATCACGATCTCTCCAAAAAGCAGCATATTTTATTCTTATGGCGTCTTTCTTTAAAACAAATGAGCGTCTCAGTCCTAACAATAGGAAAACAAAGAATACACCCATTATGATATTGCTTTTCCAATAGGGCCTTGTATTTTCTAACGATAAAATCAAACTTAAAAACAAAATAATAAATGTTGATGACCAATAGATGATCGACTGTGCCGTTTCCGGCTGCCAGCGAATATTTTTTTTCATTCTTCAACCTCGTGTCTTTATCTGTAATGGTATAATAAGTCGAACCTACTATCTATTTTGAAGGGAGTATTTTTCCTTATGTTAAAAGTATACATTGACGCATCAACAAAAGGCAACCCTGGACCTAGTGGTGGAGGAATATTGATCGTCTCTGATCAGCAACAAGAACAGTTATCTATCCCTTTATCCTTTGGTTCCAACCATCAAGCCGAGTTTGAAGTCTTTTTAAAAACTTTAGAAATTCTAAAGAATAGACAGCTGACCGAAGAAATCATTCTCTGCTATTCCGATAGTAAAGTGTTAGTTTCAACGATTGATAAAGATCATACTTCCAACAAAGATTTTTTGCCTTATTTAGAAAAAATACAAAGTCTATTAAAAGATTTTTCAATGTTGATCATTCAGTGGATTCCTGAAAGTAAAAATAAAGGCGCAGACAATTTAGCAAGACAAGCTTTACAAAAAGCTTTATAATTAAAAAAGATTTTTAAAGCCCACTTGGAAAAAATCGTTCAGATTTTCTCCAAGTGGGCTTTTTTAAATGTTTAAAAAAGCAAATAGTTATGATCGAATGTGATATCTAACTGATACTCGCCGATCCTCTTTTCGATTTGGATACGCATCGTTCGTTCTAGTTCCTCATCGGACAATCGTATCCCTTCAGGAATAACGACATCGAATTGGAGAATCTGTCCTTTGTGGATCATGCGAAAATCATGGATTTTCAAGCCTTCTGCTGTCTCATGGATAATTTTCTTCAGTTCATTAAGGATCTCTTGATAGTTCTCATTGCCAACTGGCACAGGATCTAAGTGACAGACTAACTCGACACCTAAAGACTTTTTAAAATCTTTCTCGATGATGTCCATGATCTTGTGCGCTTCATTCAGATCCAGTCGATCATCGACTTCGACATGCACAGAGGCAAAGCGCTGATTTGGTCCATAGTTATGCACTAATAAGTCATGATAACCGAGTATTTTCTTATACCCGTTCAGTTGCTCCTCCATCGCCTGGATCTGCTCGACAGTTGGCCGACTACCTAATAACTCATATACGAATTCTTTTAACATCATCACTCCGCTATATAAAATATAGAGTGCTAATAAGAAACCGATATAGCCATCGACACGCCAATTTGTCAGCCACTCAACAGAAGCGGAAAGCAAAACAGCGAATGTCGTATACACATCATTGTAACTGTCCTTGGCAGTCGCATGTAGCGTTTCCGAATCGATCGTGGTTGCAGTTCTCTTATACATACGTCCTTGAATAAATTTCAAAGCGATCGAAAAGACTAAGACTAAAAAAATCACTGGTGATAACGCAATATTTTCAGGGTGGATGATTTTCTCGATCGAAGAATGCAAGAACTGAAACCCAACATACGTGATGATGAGAGAGACAAATAGTCCACTGATATATTCAAATCGTTCATGACCGTAAGGATGTTCAGGATCTGCTGGTTTCGCTGCGATCTTGAACCCAATCAAGGTCAAGACAGAAGAAGCTGTATCTGACAAACTATTGATGGCGTCTGCCATGATCGAAACACTTCCAGAGAGCAGTCCGATCATCAATTTCGCCACGAATAAGATCACATTTGTCAGTAGTCCCCATATCCCTGCCATCAATGCTTTTTTTGTACGTTCTTTTGCTGTGAGTGTTTCTTGTTTCTTTACCAAGTTTGTGACTCCTTTTATCTGTGATTGCTCGACCTCATTCAGGTTTCAAAGGTGTGGCTGCAAATAATGCTTTAGCGAGTAAAGGTGTGATGATCCCAGCTCCGATTGCTTCTGGAATCCCATTGATCGCTGCAATCCCAGCAAGTGTATTGAATAAAACGGAAGAATCGACACCATATGCTTGAGCTGTGGCATTGGTATAGAACAAGCCCATAAAGCCTAAGACAAGGACGGTATTGACTAATGAGCCTAAAACACCTGCCACAATGGATGGCATAACGATCTTAGCTGTTCGTTTGTACAACCAATGGAATACCAAGCCAGCAACCAGACCTACCAAGACTCTTGGTAAGACTGAAATGATTGGATTCGTGAAAACTAATGTATCAAACGGGGTCGTTGGCATGGCATACGCACGAATGATTGTCGCAATTCCCCAAAACAAACCGATCAACATGCCATCTTTCGGGCCTAATACGACGGCTGCTACGATCACAGTGATATGGATGATCGTCAGACTGATAAAACCTAATGGAATAAAACCTAACCATGGAACCATTGATTGGACAATAATGATAGCTAATAAAATGGCACGAAGTACTAGCCGAAATGTTTTGTTTTTACTGTTCATTGTATCTCCCCCTGTTTGCTTTACTCTAATCCTATAGCGTTTTACTGATTTGTCAATAAATGTGTATATCGTGTCAAAAAGCTGGCTCGATGAAAAATAAGCAACGAGCTTAGGATCTTGTCCCAAACTCGTTTGCCTATCTATACTAATTGAAATGCATGGTTGATCTTATTTGTTTTCCAACCATGATTTTGCTTCATCCAAAGCATCAGGGATACCAGCAGGGTTTTTCCCACCTGCTTGTGCCATATCTGGACGACCACCGCCGCCACCGCCCACTTTCGGTGCGATTGCTTTGATTAGATCGCCGGCTTTCAAACCTTCTGCATTTGCTTCAGGTGTCATTGCAGCCAACAAGCTGACTTTGCCTTCTTGTTCATTTGCCAATACAAGAATATCTGAAACAGCTTTTTGTTTCCATTGGTCTGCCAATTGACGCAATTGATTCATATCTTTGACTTTTACTTGTGCAGTAATGATCGTTTTTCCATTGATCGTCTCTGGATTTTTGAAAATATCCCCTGCTTGTTGGTTTGCTAGTTTGCTTGCCAACTGCTCATTTTCTTTTTGAAGTTCTTTCAATTGCTGTTGCAATTGTTCTGTTTTTGCCACAACTTCTTTCAATTGCGGTGATTTCACGATTGCCGCAACTTCTTTTAGTTGTTGTTCTTCACTTTCCAACAATTCATACGCTTCTTTGCTTGTTACAGCTTCGATACGACGAACGCCTGCACCGATCCCAGATTCGGAAACGATTTTAAAGATCCCGATATTTTCAGTATTGCCAACGTGCGTACCACCACATAATTCGATTGACCAACCGCCGATGTTCACCACGCGGACTTCATTGCCATATTTTTCACCAAATAAAGCCATCGCGCCCATGTTTTTCGCCGTATCAATGTCTGTCTCAATTGTTTCGACAGGGATCGCTTCCCAGATTTTTTCATTCACGATTTTTTCCATTTGTGCTAACTCATCGCTCGTGATTTGACCAAAATGCGTAAAGTCAAAACGTAAGTGACCTGGTGCAACTAATGACCCTGCTTGATTTGCGTGATCGCCTAGTACTTCTTTTAATGCTTTATGCAATAAGTGTGTTGCTGTATGGTTTTTGATGATTCGATTACGTCTAGGTTCGTCGATCAATAAATGATATGTGTTTCCTTCTTTGATACTTGAAAGAATTTCCACTGTATGCAAGAATTGTCCATTTGGTGCTTTACGAACGTCAGTAACATTTGCAACTGTCTCACCAGAGGCATCGATGATCCAACCTTGGTCCGCTACTTGTCCACCCATTTCAGCATAGAAAGGTGTTTGGTCAAAAATCAGTTGTGCTTCACCTTCAGAAAGTTCATTGACGATTGCTTCGTTTTGAATAAGCACTAATAATTCACTGTCTGATTCGATATGATCATAACCGATAAATTTGCTTTCGACTTTAATATCTGTCAATAGAGCAGATTGTACGCCCATAGATGTTTCTGTATGACGAGCTGCACGCGCACGATCTCGTTGTGCTTGCATTTCTGTTTCAAAGCCTTCATGATCGACAGTCAAGCCTTCGTCTTCGGCTACTTCTTCTGTCAATTCAACCGGGAATCCATAAGTATCATATAGCTTAAAGATATCTTTTCCGGCAAGCGTTGTGCCATTTGCTTGTTTCACGTCCTTGATCACTTGATTCAAGATTTCAAGACCTTCATTGATCGTTTCGTTGAAACGTTCTTCTTCTGTACGAACTACTTTTTCAATAAATTCTTTTTGTTCCAACACTTCTGGATAATAGCTTTCCATGATTTCACCAACAACTGGTACTAAACGATACAAGAAAGCTTGTTCAATGCCTAGTTTTTTACCATGCATCACTGCTCGGCGCAACAAGCGACGTAACACATAGCCACGACCTTCATTTGAAGGTAATGCACCGTCACCGATAGCAAAAGATAATGCACGAATATGGTCAGCGATCACCTTGTATGAAATATCAGTCAACGCATCTTCCCCGTATTTCACTTTATTGCTCAATTGCTCAACTGCATGGATGATCGGCATAAATAGATCTGTTTCAAAGTTCGTTGGTGCATCTTGAACGATCGAAACCATCCGTTCTAAGCCCATGCCCGTATCAATGTTTTTATGTGGAAGAGGTTCAAACGTATTATCTGGTTTGTGATTGAACTCTGAAAATACTAAGTTCCAGATTTCAAGGTATCGTTCGTTTTCGCCACCAGGGTAATTTTCAGGATCGTCCTCTGCTAAGTCGTTGTATGCTTCGCCACGATCGTAAAAAATCTCTGTATCTGGTCCACATGGTCCAGCACCGATATCCCAAAAGTTGTCTTCCACATCCACGATATGATCAAGTGATAATCCAACTTCTTCATGCCAGATCCGTTTTGCTTCTGTATCTTTTGGATAAACAGTTACATATAATTTTTCTGGATCAAACGCCATCCATTTTGGACTAGTCAAAAATTCCCATGCCCAATGGATTGCTTCTTCTTTGAAATAATCACCGATCGAAAAGTTCCCTAGCATTTCAAACATTGTATGGTGACGAGCAGTTTTCCCTACATTTTCGATGTCATTCGTACGAATCGATTTTTGTGCATTCGTGATTCTTGGATTGTCTGGTACAACTGATCCATCAAAATATTTTTTTAACGTTGCTACGCCTGAATTGATCCATAATAAAGTAGGATCATTGACTGGTACTAGTGAAGCACTCGGTTCGATCGTATGTCCTTTTTCTTGGAAAAAATCCAGAAACATTTGACGTACTTCAGCACTACTTAATTTTTTCATTCCTTTTACCTTCTTTCTAAATGATAAACGACAAAAAACATCATTACAGCCAAGGACGAAAACTCGCGGTACCACCTTGATTGCAATGATGTTTACTCATTACCTCTTAAACTCGTTAACGCTGAGTCGCGTTGATATTTCTATCAAAGAAAAAAGGGAGCAGTTTGAACAGTGACTATTCTTTTTTCAGCCTAGAAAGAATTTTCTGTGAGTCTGTCTAAAACAAACTATGTCCTTTTTTGTACTTTATTAGTATACGTATTCTTGATGAAGGTGTCAATCCTCCTTTTTTATTTTTTGGTTGTTTGCTCCTTGATTTTTCCTTGGTATAATCAAAAAAGAGAGAACGAGGAGGCAAACGAATGGAATCTTATTTTGGGACAGAGGAATGGATAAAAGCTGCTAGTTACACGTTACGTTATGCCATCTTCGTTTTAGAACAAGAAATACCTGCACATTTAGAATTTGACGGCAAAGATGCGTATTACCCTAACCTTGTACGATTTCATCAAGAACAACCGATCGCTACCTTACGTTATCAAAAACTAAACGATGCGAAAGTCCAATTTGACCGTTTCTGTGTCGCAAAAGATTGGCGTAAACGCGGTATTGGTCGAGAAATGCTCCAAACGGCAGAAAAACGAACAAAAAGTGATGCTTTTCAGGAAGTTTATCTAGTTGCAGAAATGGCGGCAGTTCCTTTTTATGAAAAGCAAGGGTATCAGCCTTTCTCAGACCCACTGATCGAAGACGGCATCCTTTGCCAACAAATGCGAAAAAAGCTTCATCACTAACAAAAAAGCGTCAAAAACCAAGAAATAGTTTTTCTATTTCGGTTTTTGACGCTTATAGTCATTCGTTTGATTGGACCAAGACTACTTTTATTGATTTGAGTTCTTTTTGTTTTTTCTGGCTGTACGCGTTTGTTGACGTCTTTCAATCTTGCGGTCTTTTTTATTTTTCTCCGCAATCGCCCAGTCAATTTTTTTCTTATAACCAGGTTTGATTTTTTTCTTTTTCTTCTTCACTAAACCAATCAATGTTGGATCAAGTGTGTCTTTTGATTTTTCACGTTTTGTCCGACGGTTACGGTCATACGTTTTAACGATCTCGCCATTTTTGATTTCCATTGGCTCGAAGACGACACCGATTTTTTCGATTCCTGCGATCAATTCTTCATCACTTGGTGAATACAACGTGATTGCTGTTCCTTTTAAGCCATTTCTGCCGGTACGACCGACACGATGGATAAAGAAGTCAAGATCTTCTGGGATCTCCGCATTGATGACATGAGAAACGCCTTCAATATCGATCCCACGAGCAGCTAAGTCAGTCGCAACGACATATTGATATTCTAAGTTTTGGACTTGACGCATCACACGCTTGCGTTCACGAGGGGTGATGTCTCCATGGATCTTCGCAACTTTCAATCCTTGATTTTTCAAGTAATCCGCGATTTCATCAACATGTTGCTTCGTATTTGCAAACACGATCGCTAAATAAGGATGGCCAATCGTCAAAAGTTGATAGATTGTTTGATTCTTGTCTTTCCCTTTTGTTGAAACTAACCAATTCTCAATATCTTCAGAAATCACAGCTTTTGGTTTGATTTCTTCGATGATCGGATTTTCCATATATTTACGTAAGAATGGGCGTAATTTTTCTGGGATCGTTGCTGAGAAAACTAAAAACTGTAATTTTTCAGGCAAGCGGCTAGCGATTTGATCGACTTCATTCAAGAAGCCCATATCTAAAGTCATATCCGCCTCATCTACGATAAAAGCAAACGCAGTATGGATCTTCAACGCTTGCTCATTCATCATATCAAGGATACGTCCTGGTGTACCTACGACGATTTGTGGTTGTTGGTGGTTCAAGCGACTTAATTGACGTTGTTTGTCTGTTCCGCCGACAAAATTCGATACACGGATCTCTGGATCAGAAAATTTTGCGATTTGAACAGCAGCTTCATAGATCTGTGTGGCTAATTCACGACTTGGCGCAGTGATGACCACTTGGACTTCTTCTTTGGTTGCATTGATTTTTTGAAATAGAGGCAAAAGAAACGTATGCGTTTTTCCTGAACCAGTTTGTGATTGCCCAATAATATTTTTCCCTTTTAAAATCAAAGGAATCAAACGTTCCTGTACTTCTGTTGGTTCTTGGAAACCTTTTTCTGCTAACGCTTCGTTGATAAACGGTTGAAAATTGAATTGTTTAAAATGACTCATTTCGACACCTCTTCTCTTTGTATTTTTCACGACTTTGGAATTATAACATAAATTTGCTTATTTTGCTTGAAAAGGTCAAGCTTTTCTCTCTTTGATCGTACTGATCGTATAGGTGTGACTTGCTTTTTCATAGAATAAAACGCGCTTCTTACGAATAAATGATAAAAATAGATTCAGACCGAAAACGATTTGTGCAACAAAGATACATAAGAAAATAAATACCGCGCTCATCTGTGTGACACCAGTCGCTTCATTGATGACTGGCCCAACAACTTGCCCTAACCAACTCAAACCGAAAAATAAGAAATAGAGATACGCGTACCTGATGAACAACGCGCGAAAACTGATCCGTTCCTTGCCTTCTTCGACTAATTTGATCCGTACGATTTTCTTCCCAAGTGTCCGTCCATTTGTTAAAAAAGGAAGAATCATGAAATACAAGAAAACTTGGATGAATACCCACCAACTGTATGAGGTAAATTCGCCACTCCCAATCGATAGACGGCCCACCACTCCTAGGATCGACGTACAAATGGACAGAACGAACCAATCGATCAAATAGGCAACTAAGCGACGTGTCAATGAAACTGTCTTTCCTTTTTCATATGATACTTCATCCATCCTTGCTCGTGTAGGCAACATAAACGTGAAAATCGGTGTCACGATGAAGCCAAGCATCCCTCCAAAGGTGTTTGTCAGTAAATCATTGACATCAAACAAACGATATGGGCGTGGATAAATAAAATATAACCCGGTTAATTGTGTCAATTCAAAAAAGAGCGAAAGACAAAAGCTTGCGATGACTGTTTTCACAAAAGACAGTCGAAAATAATATCTTAAATAGATCCCAAAAGGTAAAAGTAAAAAGACATTGAATAATGGCTCTAAAAAAACACTTTGTCTCATAGCCGGTAAATACGTACTTGGATCAGACAACACAAGAACAGTATTCGCTCTGAAATTGTACCAAGTTGCAAACAACTGCAATTCCATTTTCGGACCAGTCATTTGCGCCACTGCTTCTTTGGTCGGCAACGGTAAAATCACTAAAAAGTACGCACACAATAGATAAAAAACAAATGAATACAAAATCACTGCTCTTGTCAGGAGAAATGTCCCGTATTTTCGGTATTCATAAATAAAAAAGACAGCAGAAATCGCTAATGCGAGAAATGGAAATACGAGTAACGCAAAACGAATCGGCTCGATATAGCTTGCCATAAATATAAATCCTCCTTTGAATACAGTCATATTATCAGCATTGCTTCAAGAAACGCAAGTATTGACTAAATTATTTTTAAATTTCATCCACTTGAAGTATGATTGATATAAGGAGGCGATCTATTATGCTTAACATTTATTTTGTATTCGGTGTTCCAGCATTCCTACTCATTCTATATTTATTATTTGCTTTGATCCGCAAACGGACATCGATCCACTATTTGGGTTTTATCCTATTGATCATTGCCGGTTTTATGCTGGTTTTCAATTTACAGACATGGCAACAAGCACTTACTGAGCTTGCGCATACATCAAGCACAGAACTTTCCGCAGAACTTGGCTATTCTGTGTATTTGATTTGGGTGCCTATCACTATTGCGGGCTGTTTAGTCCTACTAAATGTCATCCGAGCTTGGCTACGTATCCAACAATTGCGAAAAAAAGAACGTTGAACTACATTACTGATGACAAATATAACTGAACGATCATCTAGCTTGCTTCCATCAAAGAAAATAAGGCGAAGAATCCAGGAAATAGCAACTATTTCTGGATCCTTCACCTTATTTTTATCTCGTTGATCGTATGGACAACTTTTTAGACAAAATGTCTAGCCTATCAATACCCAGACACTGTTCGTACTTGGATTTGCATTGACATTCCACCATCTTGCTTCATAAATCTTCCCTTGATAACGCACTCGTTCCCCACCAACATAACTGCGGCTGCTATTCCATTCAACCATTGATAGTGGACTTGTTCTTTCCCATGCCGCCGAAGTATCCGGGCGATCACCTCGAACCCACCATTTTGCACGATACTCGATTCCTTGATAGATAACTGTATCTCCAGCAACGTAGATTTGGTCACTTCTCCAAGTATCTTGGCTCGCTGCTTCTTCATTTGTTTTTACTGCTAATGGCTGGCTTTTTCCTGACTCATTCCCAGCTGCATCATAAGCACTCACTTGATAGGTATAAGTGGTATTGCTCGTCAAAGATTGATCGGTAAATGATGTGCCACTGATCGATTGGATACGGACACCATCACGATAAATGTGATAGCCCGTCACTGCTACGTTATCTGTAGCTGTTTGCCAGTTCAGCTGGATGCTATTCGTTGTGATCGTACCAGCTGTCAGACTACTCGGAACAGTTGGTGCCTGTGTATCAGCTTGCTCTTCACGTCTAGTGACGACCGTTAAAAATTGGCTTCTGCCCGATTCATTCCCTGCTTCATCAAACGCACTCACTTGATAAGCATAAGCTGTATTACTCACTAACTGTAAATCTAAATGTTCTAAACGATCGACAGTCGCTACTCTCACTGTATTACGATAAATATGGTAACCTTTCACGCCCACATCATCCGTTGCTTGGTTCCATTTCAGTTTCACTGAATTCGTCGTCACTTCTTCGGCGACCAACCCATTTGGTACACTTGGTGCTTGCGTATCCGTACTTTCGCCTTTTGTACGTAAAGTCATTGCATTACTTTTTGCTGACTCATTGCCTGCTTCATCGTAGGCGCTGACTTCGTAGGAATAAGCGGTGTCACTTGCTAAGTTTTGATCGGTAAATTCTGTTCCTTCAACAGAAGTAACTTTTTTCCCATCACGATAGATATGGTAGCCTTTAACTTTGATATTATCTGAGGCTTGATTCCATCTGATCGTTGCAGAATTCGTTGTGACTTCACTTGCTGTTAATCCTGTTGGAACCGTTGGTGCTTGGGTATCTTTGTTCTCTTCACCATCGATATTTCCGACTTCACCAGTCATTTCATCCCGGTACTCCCAAATCTTTTTGGTCAAGTTGGGTAGTTTCTCTAATTCTGCACGACTCTCTGGTGTGACTTCAATTCCCCAAGCCTCAAAGAACGGTAATAAGTTCTTGCCGCTTATTTTTGAAGCGGACGTAACGAAATATTGGCGTTTCGCTTGTTCAGATGGAAGAGAACGGGCTTCTTCTCGATAAAATTTATGTAAATTGGGATAAAAATCTTCTCCAAAAGCTAATTCTAATTGCCAGAACATTCCTAATCTAGTCCATATTCCTTGATTATCAAAATGCTTTTGCCCTGAACTATTCAAGTAATTAAAAATCGTAGAATACGTGTTTTCTTGTTCTAATCGACTGCGCACACCAAGTGCTTTTTGAGCCCTCAACGAAAAAATATTGACAGTGACTTCATCCAAACCTCGCCAATCCATGCGTGTCATTTGATAAATGTGTCCTAATTCATGCCAAATTCCCCATTGGTTTGCATTTAATGGATCAAGAACAACTTGCATCCCACCTTGTTGATGGTAACCAGTATGTTGGAAAAAAGCGTACATATACCAGCTATCTTGTGCTGTTTCACGCATATGTTGACCTAGATTGATTGGTAAACGATGTTGAGGGCCGCTGCCATCTAATCCGGATGTTTGATCGTGCAACTCAATTACTTTCAGATGACTTCTCAAAATCAGTTCAGGATCCTTCACCAAATTGATTGTTCGGTTTGAGCCTGTCAAGATAAGGCGATCAGCTACTAATTCATATCCTTGTGCATCTGGATGATTGGCTAAAATCGATGCCCATTCTTGTGTCGTAGTTTCGCCCAAAATAAACCGAGGGATCGTGACTCCTCCTCTAATCTCTACACTTAATTTTCCTTGAGCAGTTCTAGCTGTCTCATTTCTAAGATGAATGACACCTTCTTGATTTGTTGCAATGACATTTCTTCCTCTGCGCAATTGACCAATTTGATTCCAACCTTCAAAATTATCTTTTAATGCGGTACCAGAAATCGAATAAATAGGCAGTGCTGTCTGATCAGTCGTTTCATCAACATAGATCTCAATCGTATCCCCTGCACGTTTATAAATACCTGTTGATTGATTCGAACTCGGACCAAATTTGTTATCTAATACTGACATACGATAACTCATTAAATTTTCTGATTGTTTCAATTCTAACTTTCGAGAAACATTCTGGTTTTTATGTAAAGTTGAATAAAGTTCAGTTTTTATTTATACTGAATCATCCATCACAGACTCCACCGTATTAACATCTGATAAAATAACCATACTAAACAACAAACTACTTAAAATTATTGCTTTACCCTTTTTCAAAATAACACCTCTTCATTATTTTCTATTAATAACATAACTATAACACGTTGGATAAAAAGGTTTATTTTAGTTATTTCTCATGTAAGGAAAAATTGAAACCACAAAAATAATATTCTGTGCTTTGTTAACGAAATATATAGATTTTTTGATAATATAAATAAAAAAAGACTGAAACGTCTTCGGGAAAACGTTCCAGTCATGTATCATTCCATTAGCGATCACGCCAAGTTTGACGATCAGGTGAGTCAACTTCAACAAACCACTCTTCGTAAAACTCCTTCAAAAAGTCACGCATGAAGGCTTCACGTCGCTTCGCTTCTTGTTTAGCATACCTTGTATTCATTTGATCTGACAGTAACAACAATTTTTCGTAAAAGTGATTGATGACTGTCGATCCTTTCCGATAATCTTGTTTCTTCGTATAATTGATCGGTTGGATCGCAGGATCGAAAATCGGATGTCCGTGAAAGCCACCATAGTAGGCGGTTCGTAAGATGCCTATTGCTCCCAGAGCTTCTAAACGATCTGCATCTTGCACGATTTTCCCTTCTAAGGACAAATCGACCTGACCAGACAACCCTTTTGAAAAAGACATATTCTCGATGATATGAAAGATATGTTGGATCTCTGATTCTGCTAGTTCAATACTCGTTAAAAATCCTTTAAGATGTGCTTTTGCTTGTTCTTCATCTTCGACCACCTTGTCATCGATCGTATCGTGTAAATAGGCGGAAGCAATAGTGATAAAAGAATCAGCTTGCGGTTCTGTTTCTAAGATTTGACGAGCCAATTCAACGACTCGTTTTGTATGATCGACCCCATGCCCTGAATGATCCAAGGACAGTTGTTCCATACTATAGTTTGCTATTTTACTTAATTTATCCACTTCCGCATCCACCTTTTACTAGGAAATTTCTTAGGCTTCTTCGATACCGTATACGCTAAAATAAAGTTTTCTCATAAAATCGATCAAGTATTGCGGATTCAACGGTTCTCCTGTTGCATCTAAAATCAATTGATTTGGTTTTCTTGACGCGCCGTACTGATGGATTTTCTCTGTCATCCACTCTTTGATTGGAGAATAATCGTCAGAAGCAAGAATCTCATCGACTGAGAGATCTTTTTTCATCGCATGCACTAATTGTGCAGCATACATGAATCCTAACGCATAGGAAGGGAAGTAACCAAAACTTGCACCTGACCAATGGACATCTTGTAAGATTCCTTCTAAATCATTTGTCGGACGGATACCTAGATATTCTTCATATTTTTGATTCCATACTTCTGGTAATTTCTCAACTGCTAATCCTTCGTTGAAGATCATTTTTTCAATCTCATAACGAATGATGATATGCAATGGATACGTCAAGCTGTCCGCCTCAATTCGGATCAAGCTTGCTTTTGTGTGTTGTAGTGAACGATAGAAATCATCAAAAGAGATATCATCAAATGTGCCTTCTGCGCATTCTTGGAAGAATGGATATTGTTTCTCCCAGAAACTGCGGTTGCTACCAACGATGATCTCATTGAATAGTGATTGCGATTCATGGATACCCATTGACGTGCCTTCGCCCACTGGTGTATATAGATATTTTTCATCGATATTTTGTTCATACATCCCGTGGCCAGCTTCATGGATGCCCCCAAATGTCGCCATCTTGAAGTCTTCTTCATTCCAACGAGTCGTGATTCGCACGTCGTTACGGTTAACACCGATCATAAATGGATGGATCGTATCATCTAAGCGACCTCTAGAAAAATCATACCCTAATTGTTCAATGACGCTGACAACAAAGCGTTTTTGCTGTTCCTTTGTCATTTTACGTGAAAGGAAATCTGTTGCGGGCGCTGTTCCTTTTTCAACTAACGCCTGGCGGATGGAAATGATTCCCTCTTTTACTTGATCGAACACTTGATCCAAGATCTCTACTGTCATTCCTGGTTCATATTGGTTCAATAAAACATCATAGTCTGTTTTTTCATCCTTACGCCAGTAAGGAATCAACTGTTTTGTGATCTCGATATTTCTAGTCAACGCTGCTTCAAAATCAGCAAATTGTTTCGACTCACGAGATTCTTGCCATTTTGAATGAGCTTTTGACGTCGCAGAAGTCAATTCTTTCATTAATTCTTCAGGTACTTTGTGCTCTAATTCATAGTCTTCTTTGACTTTCTCAAAGACATCTCGACCAACTTCAGATAATTCGTCAGGGTGTGCTGAAAAATACTCGATTGCTTCGGCGATTTTAGGGCCTACTTTTTTTGAGAAGTAAAGTCCGTATAGATAGCTGTTGACTTCACTACGGTCTTCACTTGATTTTTCTGGCATGCCTGTTTGAATATCCCAATCAAGTACTGTTAGTGCTTGACTCATTAAATCGATCTCTTTAACTTCTTTCAAAAATTCCTTTTCGTTCATCCAAAAAATCCTCCAACTTATCCTAATTATCATTTATCCAATTGTTATATCTTACTTATATTTCCTTGCATCGATTAATTCAAACCGTTCAACAGCAAGGGGCATCTCTTCATAAAATTCTTTTCCAATTTGAGGCATCAACTCTTTAAAAAACTTTTTATGCACTTGATACCAGTAATCATAGCTCAAATCACCCTCACCCTCAGCACGGGCAATTTCTTCTGTTACTTCATTCATCGGCATTATCGTCATATCTGTATATTTTATGATACCTACAGGCTCGTCTTTACGATTTAAAACAATGGTATAACTGCCGATTTTAGACAGAGGGTCTTCACCGTAATACAGGCATTCATCGTAGGATGAACATGACGCTGTTTTGATCCCTTTTAAAATCAAGGCCGCCAACTCATCTGCCATCGGTGTTCCCTCCCAGCCCCACTGCTCTGCTGTCACATGTGTTGGAGGGGTTTCACCTTGCCAAAATTCTTCCCAATACTTTTTTGCTTGTTCATTCATTTTTATATCCTCCAAAAATCATCGGTTTTAAAGATTTTAAAGTCCCTAACCCGATTTTTCGGTGTCCATACTTATACCTTAGTTATTCGTTTTCTGTTCGTTCTTTTCTTGGTAGTCGCGTTCCCCAATATTGGAATAGATCCGTGCGCAAAGCACCATTGTATAACTTGCGTTTCTTTGTTGCTTTTTGTCCATAAAACTCTTCAAATGCCAGATCACTTGTCAAGATGTACTTGCTCCAAGTCTTCAATGGACGGAAAACTTCGCCCATTTCTTTGTACAAACGACGAACGGATTCTTCTTCACCTAAACGCTCACCGTAAGGAGGATTCGCAACGATCACACCGTATTCTTTTTCTGTTTTGAAGTCTTTCACTGCCCTTTGTTGGAAAGTGATGGAATCGCCCAAACCGATCTCTTCAGCGTTGGCTCTTGCGATACCGATCATTTGACCATTGATATCCGAACCAGTGATGTCTAATTCGATATCATAATCTGCCTGTTCTTCCGCTGCTGCACGAACAGCTTCCATTACAGACGCATCGAACCAATCCCATGTTTCACAAACGAACTCACGGTTGAATCCAGGAGCGATATTATGCCCGATAAGTGCCGCTTCAATACAAAGCGTTCCTGAACCACAAACTGGATCATAAAACGGGCGATCTTTTCGCCAATTTGTCAACATCACTAAAGCCGCTGCCATATTTTCTTTCAATGGTGCCCCACCTTTTTCTAAACGATAGCCACGTTTAAATAAGCTTGGGCCAGTAGTGTCAAGGGTAACTAACACATGATCTTTTAGCAAAGCAACTTCTAATTGGAAATGCGCGCCTGTTTCCGTCAACGGAACAGTTGCCGGACGATGATAATAAGTCCGCAGTCTTTCAACGATTGCTTTTTTAGTGATCGCTTGACAGTCTGGTGTACTATAAAGCGTCGATTTGATCGATTTCCCAGCTACAGGGAATGACGCATCTAAAGGAAGATAATCTTCCCATGGTAACGCTTTGACTTGCTCGAATAGTTCGTCAAAAGTCCGTGCATCAAATTCACCAACAACGATCTTGATGCGATCAGCTGTTCTTAACCATAGATTGACTGTTGCGATCGTTTCCATTGTTCCTTTAAAACGCGCACGTCCATTTTCTACTTGGCATTCGATCCCTAAGTCTCTTAGTTCTTTGCCGACTAATGCTTCTAAGCCGCTTGCCGCTGTCGCGATTAAATTAAATTCTCTATTTTTATCCATTTTACTCTCCTTATATCAAAAAAGAGTCTGGGAAATGAGTAAAATCCCAGACTTCCAATCCCCTAAATCCAACCTTTTCTATTTAAAAGCCACGATCTAGGAAAAAATATTTTAACGCTGATTTTTGAAGGCAAATCGCCTATCGCTTTGTTCCCTGAATATCGTGGTTTTCTATAAGCCATGTTCTGTACTTTGTTTTTCCAGGGAGAAAAAACAAAGCGGTAACCATCTATCTGCAGATCAACTGCCCTTTTGTCTCGTTCTGATTCCCCGACAAAAAGCGCCCCTACCGTTGTTTGGGTTGCTCGCTCGAGGGGTTTACCGCGTTCCACCGAACAAGTTTCCTCGTTCGCTTCGTCACTGTGGCACTTTCAAGGATACTGAAGCATAGCCTAAGCCTTAGCTTGTTTTCCTGCCGTTACTCTAAAAGAGTACCTTAGCTTATTTTTTCGCTAAGCACGAACACTACAGGCATCACAGCCTGTGCGAGCATGGACTTTCCTCAGCCTGGTCAAAGCCAGACCGCGATTACCCGAAAACCACAATCTATTCATTGTTTAGAACTGACGTGTTGCTTCGTTGTCATGTTCATTTGTTGATGTGTAATTGTTTGGATTAGGTGTTGCTGGTGGAACATTTCCTGCTTGTGCATCTAGTTTTTTACCAAATACTTCACGTTCAAGATTTGATAGACGTTTTAAAATATCAAAATTCGTTACTGCCGCACTTTTCGGTGTTTCTGCTTGTTGTGTGCGTGTTGGAGCTGCTCCTTGGTTTTTAGATAATTGAGCGACTTTTGCACTTAATTTATCGTTTTCTTCTTGTAAAGCAAGGAGTTGTTTGCTGTAAGTCTCGTAATCTTTGATGATATTGTCTAAGAATTCATCCACTTCGATCGGATCATATCCGCGCATTTTTGTTTTGAATTCTTGTTGTAAAATGTCTTTAGGACTATAAATCAAATTCGCCATATTTACACCTCTAGTTCTCATTTACGTATTCACGTTTCTACTTTTTTATTGTATCGGAAAAGACTTGATAAATCAAACACTATATTATTTATTCACTAAAATTTTGCAAATCGTCCATACTGACTGTTCGAATCTCATAAGGATGACCTTCTTGATATTTTAGTGCATCCTTCAAAAAATAGTCCGTTTTCCCAGGATATTCGGGGTCATAGATCAACAACGTTCCATCCGTATGCTGCAAAAGAAATTGCGTATGATTTCTCAATTGACTAGGCGATTGATACGGTTGATGACTGACCGCTTCACGATAGTCAGAAAGCTGTTCTACCAACCTTTTCTTTTCCTGATTATTCTCATTCCAACCACTTCCAAACTCTGCAAACGGGTAGATGATCCCCAGCTTCAAATCAGGGTAATCCATCTTCATTTCGGCAACGACTTCACCTGTCCATAATTCAACGCCAAGATTCCCGCTAATGATCACCCATTCCAATCCTTCCTCCACTAATTGAGTCAATTCATTTTTTAAAACTTTTTTAATAACTGTCATTTTAGGGTCATTATCTTTGAATATTCCTAATTCAAAACTTCGATAACCAGAGATATACATCACTTTTATACTATCCATTCCAGTTTCCTTTTCTTTCTCTGTGCTTTTTTGCTATAATGTGGCCTAGGAGAGTGATTCGATCATGGTGTTACGCTATCCAAATGGCCGTCCTTATATCAAGGATGCCTCGTCCAAAGAAAAAAAACAAGCAAAAAGGAACCCAAACACGGAGTTTGGCAATCGTGGGATGCGATTTGAAGAAGCCATCAATGAAAGCAACGAGTATTATCTGGCACATCAAATGGCAGTCATCCATAAGAAGCCAACACCGGTTCAAATCGTAAAAGTTGATTACCCTCGACGAAGTGCCGCTGTGATCAAAGAAGCTTATTTCGCTCAAGCCTCAACAACTGATTATAATGGTGTCTATCGAGGTTTCTATTTGGATTTTGAAGCAAAAGAGACGAAAAACAAGACTTCGTTTCCATTTAAAAATTTTCATCCCCATCAAATCTCACATATGGAAGCTTGCCAAAAACAAGGAGGAATCTGTTTTGTTCTATTATGGTTTTCTACCTTGCATCGTTGTTTCTACTTAGATAGTACTTATTTAGTACACTATTGGCATGAACAACAGGCACAAGGAAGGAAATCCTTGCCGCTTTCATTGATCGAAAAACTAGGTATCGAGATTCCAACTGGTTACGCCCCTCGCGTACCTTATTTGCAAGCAATCGATCAGTACTTAGAATCTAATGAAGGAGAACCAACGAATGCCAACTAATCAAACGAGATCTTCTAAACGAAGTACCTCCTCTTCTTCTGCAAAAAATGCAAAGAAAAGAGGAAAACAACCGACAAAAAAAGGCACTGGAAAAGATCGTAAAGGATTGATCACACGTATCCTTTTGATAGGTCTTTCCTTAATATGTGTCGCTTTTCTTGCAGGCGTCGGACTTTTTTGGTTTTATGCCAAAGATGCCCCTGAGTTGACCGATGAAAAACTGGATGCCACGGTTTCATCAAAACTGTTTACTAAAGATGGTGAACTCTTTGAAGATCTAGGGGCAGAAAAACGAGAAAAGATTTCTGCCAATGAACTACCAAAAACACTTGAAGATGCCATCGTTTCAGTCGAAGACCGACGATTTTATAAACATATCGGTGTTGACCCTGTTCGGATCATCGGTGCCGCATTATCAAACTTTACTTCTGGCGGGCTACAAGGTGGTAGTACATTGACACAGCAGCTGATCAAGCTCTCATTCTTCTCTACCAGTACCGAAGACCAAACGATCAGACGTAAAGCCCAAGAAGCTTGGATGGCTGTCAGACTGGAACAAACGAAATCAAAACAAGAAATACTGACTTATTACGTCAATAAAGTCTATATGTCTAACGGTCTTTACGGGATGGAAACAGCCGCTCAATCCTATTTCGGAAAAAGCTTAGGAGAATTGGATCTACCGCAAACCGCTCTTTTAGCAGGAATGCCTCAAGCTCCTTCTGCCTATGATCCTTATCAGTTTCCAGAGCAAGCCAAAAAACGCCGTGACACAGTATTGTATACGATGCTCCAAAACGAAAAAATCTCTCAAACAGAATATGACACAGCAATCAATACACCGATCACAGACGGGTTACAAGAATTAACACAAGAAGACTCCAATGCACGAATCGTTGACAATTACGTCAAAGAGGTCATCAATGAAGTCCATGCGAAAACAGATAAGAATGTTTATACTGACGGTTTAGATATTTACACAAACCTAGACTTAAATGCACAAAAACACTTATACGATGTTGTGAATACTGATCAATACGTGACTTTCCCTGACGATCAAATGCAAGTTGCGACTACGTTGATCGATGTCAATACCGGACAAGTCAAAGCACAGATCGGTGGACGAAACATCCCAGATGATGTCGCTTTAGGAAACAACTTAGCTGTCAATACTTCTCGTGACTTTGGGTCTACGATGAAGCCAATCACTGACTATGCACCAGCATTTGAAGAATTGAACTATTCAACAGGTAAATTGATCGCCGATGCACCTTACAATTATGAAGGAACCACGATTCCTGTCTCCAACTGGGACAATCGTTACATGGGCATGATCACTTTACGTCAAGCACTATACCTCTCAAGAAACGTTCCTGCTGTCAAACTTTTCAATGAAGTAGGCGCAGATAAAGTTGCTGAATTCTTGAGTAATTTAGGGATCGAATACAGCACGATCCACCAATCAAATGCGATTTCAAGTAATACAGAACAACAAGATGGGACAAAATACGGTGCTTCTTCTGAAAAAATGGCTGCGGCCTACGCTGCTTTGGCAAACGGTGGTACTTATTATAAACCACAATACGTCAATCGGATCGTCTTCCAAGATGGCACAGAAGAAACCTTCGAACCAGAAGGAACAAGAGCCATGTCCGAAGAAACAGCGTATATGGTTACCGACATCTTGAAGGACACGATCACTCGCGGAACCGGTACGAATGCCGCAATTCCAGGATTGATCCAAGCAGGTAAAACAGGTACATCTAATTATACAGACGAGGAATATGCAAAATTAGGTACGACAACTGGTGTTTATCCTGATATTTTATTTGCAGGTTATACACCGAACTATGCGATCTCCGTTTGGACAGGCTATAACGACAAAATGACACCGATCACTTCCAATGCAACAGATGTCGCTTCCGATGTCTATCGTGAGTTGATGCAGTTTGTCTCGGCAAATGTAACAAATACGGATTGGACGATGCCAAGTGGCTTGTACCGTTCTGGTGGCGAACTATTCTTTAGAAATCAATCGTCATCATCTGGTAATACAAACGCTACTGTGCCATCTGTAACGATTCCTTCTTCATCTGAAGTCGTTCCAGTAAGCCCGGTTCCTGAGTCTTCAACTAGTGAAACCGTTCCTGAGACATCAACAAGCTCAACGACTCAACCTAGCACTGAAGAATCGACACCACCAAGCAGTGAACCAACAGAACCTAGCAGCGAACCATCAACAGAACCACCAGCATCTTCTAGCGAGGAAACACCACCACCTGAATCCTCTGCTACGCCGCCAAGTTCTGAAGATGCGAATGCTGCTGGTGATAGTGGAACGCGAACATCCCGTTCTTCTCGAGCTTCATCCAGAAGTAGTAGTGATTGATCAATAGAAAAAGCCATCCGGAAAGGATGGCTTTTTTTCTCGTATTCGGTCATTTTTCAACGATTACTTTTCTGCTATCTTTATCATTTCATTCATTTAATATGATACTTTTGTTTTTTACAAAACAAGATAACTCCTCCGCAAATACAAATGATTAGATAGCCTAAGAAAACGATTCGTTGATCACCTATTGTTCCTGTTTCAGGTAGTTTTTTTTGACTTACCCCAGAAAGATCGGCGACTAAAGTCTTATGTTCGTTTGCTTCGTTTTGCTCTTCAAAGGTCGTCCCAATCGTACCAGATACGCTAATCGTATGATCGGATTGCACTGCTTCTGCCTTGACTATGGTCGAAAATGATAAGCTGATAATAAGAAGCATGTTTAGTATACATAAAACTTGCCATTTTTTATTTCTAGTCTTCCCCATCTTACTATCTGATAGTAGATTTTCCATTCACTTTATGCCTCTACCGCAAAATTTAATACGAGGTTAAAACTCGGATTACTTTCTACAGATGCGTTTTTTGGTGTCGCATCTCCAATAAACTGGAAGTTTCCTACTGTATTACTCCCCTGATTACCTGACAGGGTAAATAAAGGCGTAGCTGTCACTGTCGAAACTCCTTTGTTAAATAATTCGATCGTGTTGATCGTCAGTCGATCCACTTCACTCATCTCTTTGATTTCTGTGACATTCGAGACTGTTGCCCGCACACTTAGCGCAGAATGATTTGTCACTTGGTAAGAAGGAGAAGTAATCTTTTTATGCTCAGATTCTTCTGTTGTATGGAAAATGGCTGTTGTTGGTATTGTCACATTGATCCATCGATCTAAATTTTCTGGGTTCGGACCTGGCTTTGTATTATCAAATTCACCAATAATCCCCTTTATAGTGATATCTCCCGAGGTTGTACCCTCTCGACCATCGATTGTTTGGAGTGGATTAGCAAAAGCGGTAGCTCCACTCATACATACTCCCGTAACTGTTAGAATACTTAATACTAATTTTGTTGCTCTCTTCATTTTGGTAGCCTCACTTAAATTGGATTAGTTATTGATTAATATAGTTATTTCTGCTTCAGTTATTCCTTGCTTTTCTTTGGTTTCTGGATCATAGATATTGACTGTCGCTGTCGCTGGATATTCTCCTTTTTCTAATGGCCTCTTCAAATAGACAGATTCAACCAATTGATTGGGATAGATAGCGCCAGAAGAATAAATCACTTCTTTCGTGTCAGCGAGCATAATATCGACCGCAATCGGATAAACATTCGTACCAGGATTGACGATTTCGATCGATCCACGACTCCTGCCATTTTCAAAAACTGCTTCTGGGTTGATCTGCAAAGTGAAATAATTAGCATCTGCTACTTCTTGTGCACGCTTAGAGATCCGTTGATCACTCGCATCACTAATTTCAGGTAGTAATTCTGCACTGATAACAGGGACGGGATCTTTTTGACTGAACCAATACCAACTACCAATAACAAGAATAGTCAAAGAAATAAGTAACAAGGTAACAACTTTCTTTCGTTGTTTTTTCTGCCGATTGGCACGTTTTGGTTCTTTCATTGATTAAATGTCTCCTAGTCATTTTTATTCACTTACAGGATTGATCTCAGATATTTTTCTTGGGACAAATCGTAAAATGAGACGATAAATTGGAACTAACGAGTCTTCATAATAGCCACCTTGTTCATATTCATTGTCCGAGATCCATTTAGGGTATGGGCCATAATATCGACCAGTTAAATAGAAAGGTACGCTTGTATTTGGCGCGACTTGAGCTAAGCGCTGCTCACTTGTTCGTTCATACAAAGGAATGTTCGTTCCATTAGAGCTCACCTGTAATTCCATCAGTGGTTGCTTGATATCAGAGAGTTTTTTCATTTGTCCATCTTGCAGATAAGCGTGATCTAAAGGATTTTCATTTTCCTTTAGCAAGGTGATCCCTGCATCCTCCTCAACAATAAATTGATTGACATACGTATCGACCGAAAGTTCCGAATGATTACGTATCTCGTAATCTGGACTAGTAAATTCCCGATTGGTTTCTTCTCCTTGATAGAGTGATTCAAACATCATTTTAGTTGGAATCGAAACTTTTAGATGATGGATCTTTGAACTTACATCAATGCCTAGTGAAAACTGATAGGCTTTGTTCCCTACTTCCAAGGTGGCAAAATATGTCCCATCTTCTACTTCGCCATTTGTTAAATCTGTAGCCACTATTTTAATTTCCTGACTTTGATCGGCCTGTGATAAAACATCGTGTGCTGATGCTTGACTTTCTTTCAGAATCAATTCATGCAGTTCTGCTTCACTGGTTAGCCCTTCTAATTTAGAACGATCTAATGTGAAGTTATTTGCAGTATAGTCGATTCCTTTGATTACCTTTTCATCAATAGTCAGATCACCTGTCGTTTCTACGGAAGGTTTAGATAGACTGAGTGTTACCTGTGTATCTGTTGCTAACCGCTCATTTTCTTCCAAGGGTATCTCAAACTGACGAATCTGTTGATCCGGATCTTGGTATTCTCCCCACTTGATCCTTGGCGATTCGTTAGTCACAGTCATTGTTTGTCCCGCTGTATTTTGATAGGTGATTGTTCGCATATCTGTTACTTCTGTCATCCAGCCAGTGATTGCAGTTGATTGATCACTAATTGGGTCTAATCCTGCCACTAATTCTTCCGGACGAAAACGCTCCCACACATAAGTTCCTGGATGATTTCCGTCATAATTTTCCATAAATTCATTTGAATTCTCAAACGTGATTGTTCGAACGGAACTATCCAAACTTTCTTCAAGGACCCATCGGCCTGTATACTCCGCTGTAGGAACGATATTTCGTAAGCTGGTATTTCCGATAACTGATTCTTCTCCTAATTTAAGGGATGAAAGTCTTGATGCAAGATAGAACATGCCCCTAATATCTTTATTTCTTGTGTTCCAATTACTCAAATCTAATTCAGTTAGTGAAGAGGAAGACATAAATAAATTCGTCATACTGGTCACATTCTCAACATTCCATTGACTGACATCGATATCCTCCAAGTTGTATGTCCAAGCAAATGCGTGGCTCATATTCGTCACATTAGACACATTCCATTGACTAACATCTAACTTTATTAAATTGCTCATCCAAGCAAATGTAAAATTCATACTGGTAACATTTGAGACATCCCACTGACTGATATCTAACTCTTTTAGAGCCGAAGTATGTGCAAACATCTCATCCATATTCGTTACCCTAGATGTATTAAAGTTTCCTGTACCTTCAATACTTGCCAACTGCCTTGCCTCGCTAAAAAGAAATGCGCTATTTTCCGGTAAAAGTACCTCGTTGGTGACAGCGATAATTTCAACTTCTGAATGGACTTTCCAAGGTGCTTCTGGGACTGATCCAGCTATCCCGCCATATAAGTGGATGGTTTTCGTTGCCTCGTCGTATTCCCATGGGACGGTTCCCCATAACTGCTGATTCTTCCGATAGATATAAGTGACTGTCTGCTCAACATTTGTGAAAACACCTGTTGCATTTTCTGGGGTAGCAACCAACTCCCAACCTTCGATTTCTTTTGCTTCTGTGCGATATGATTCACCGCTAAATCCTGATAAAATATCACTTTGTGCTAACTCATTCCCTGCTTCATCCAAATAACGTACAACGACACTACCTTGTTGCAAGCGTTCATAGTTAGCTTGGATGATCACAGGACCCGTCCCCATCCGTAAACTGGTATTGGCAAGATTACTGTTCGTGATTATTGCGCCATTTTGTGTTTGAAACTGCCAATTGATAAACCGATATCCGACCGCTGGATTCGCGTTCAAATTGATGGTTGCTCCTTGTACACCAGATGAGGCTGAAGCCGTGGGATTGCCACCAATCGCCGGGTTGGCTTGCACGCTCAAACTATGGGTGATTTGTTCGTAAACTGCTCGAATCGTCGTATCTCCTGCCCCCATCGTAATAGACGTACTTGGACTCGTTCGGTTAGCGATAGTCGTGTTTCCAGAAACAGGTTCCCACTGAACAAAGCGATATCCATTCGAAACATTGGCATGGATCGTGGTCGTTTCACCTTGCGAAAGTATTGTTTGATCCGCTCTTGGATTTCCTCCAGCATTTGGAGAAGATTGGAAATTTAAGTTGTAAACCCTCTCATATATTGCTCGTATCGTTACCGTCTCATGCACTGGTGGTCCTATAGGGCCTCCTGTAGCAATATTAAGACTTGTTGTTTCTGCATTTAGATTGCTTATCGAAGCACTCCCTCCATTGATTAGCTCCCATCGAACAAAACGAAACCCTTGGTTCGGATTTGCACTGATAGTGTATAATAAACTTCCCCCTGGCGGAGTTATATGAGGCATAGAAATAGGTCTACCACCTTCTGAAGGACTTGCTTCAAATGTGATTGTTGCATTTCTCTCTATTCCTAAACCTAGATCGTTTTGGTTTTCAGGAGCGGATTCACTAGTTTCTGATCCATAGGCAAAATGAAAAGGCAGATGGGTCAAAAGAACAACAATTACGGTCATTAAGATGATTGTTTTATTACTATTAATTTTGCTTTTCATTGGTACTCCTTAACTTTTAGCTATTGCAATAAGCGAATATTTTTTCTTTGTTAGAGTTCTTATAATTAAACAACGTGACGATTCGTCAGACAATTAATCATTGGTATCCCTAATTGATAAAATTTTTATCAATTAGAGATACTTTTTTATACACGTTGCTCTTTAGGGGAAGAACTACGTAATTTCTCTGAACTCTTGCGTTGCATGATTTCTGCTGATTTGCTTATGCTTGCCTCCATTTTGTTTTGTAGCTTACTAGGACTAGGAATACTTGTGGCTAAGGAAGGGGGTAAAGTTTTTTGAGTCAGTCTTCGTTGCTTCACTTCATGTGAAGTCCTCGTGCGATCACTCACATTGAATAAAGCCTCTGCTTTTGCATGATCTCCTTTCATAGCTAACGATCGAGCTTTCTGTACAATATCTAAATCATTTTTCAATTCATTGATCTGATTTTTTAATTGGCGATATTTTTGCCGGTTAAAAATATACTTACTAAAAAAATTGATTCGTTGTTTTTTACTTTTTAATTCGGCTAATTCATTTTGTTTCGTATTGAGTTTCATACTGTACTTTTCTAAGTTATGATTTTTTACGATGTTTTCTTTTAACTCATGAATTTTTTCAAAAACGGAATGAGTATTTCGATAGTAAGCTTGATCTTCTTTCCAGTTTTCGATAAAGTTATTAAGCGCTAATTCACTTTGTTTTTCATGTTGCTTGAACTTGCCATAGAAACTCGCGTCATTAAAACTAGAATCCATCTTAAAGTCATATCTTTTTTTATGCATTTCGATTTTATTACCTAATTCCTTGATGTTTTTTTCATCCTTTGATGAACCATACTGATCAAAAAAAACAGATAATTTTTCAAATTGCTCGTCAAGATCACGATGGATCATTTTTTTTGCTTTTTTTAAATCTGCTCGAACGGTTGGCGACATCTCTTTCATTTGGCTAGACAAATCTGTACTTTTTTTCAATTTACTACTTTTACCAATTTTAATTCTTTCTGCTTCTCTTTCTCTGATTAACTTTGCTTTTTCTGCTTCATATTCATCATAGCGGAAATCGCTCATATCTTTGAGGCGATCTATTTTCGCTTGTATCTCTGAAATTTTTTCTGTTAATTTCTCAATCTTCTCAGGATCATTTTTTACTTCAGTATCTCTCGATGCACTTGATGAAGCAATCGGCTGTATTTGATCTCGTGCAGCGATCAGCTGTCGCACGTTATTTCTCTCTGCTACTAAGCGATCGTACTCAGGATCATTTATATCTTTTATACGTTCAATTCTTTGATTTAATTTTACGAGTTGTTCATCCATTGTCATTCCCACTTTCTTAAAGAAATCCTTTAACTATCTTCGTGATATTATCCATGAACAAAATGACTTATTTCCTATTTTTTATTCTTCTTTTGTAACGAACGTTTGAACCCCTCTGATGATCGGACACTCTCTAAATAGACACGTTCTTGTTCTCTCTTGTTTTCTTCTATCCTCTTCATTGTTTGGATTCGCTTGGCTTCGCGGCCTACTCTTCGTTGTTCATCACGCATACGATCATGTTCCATTATTTCTCCTCCAATCGTGATGTCCCAAAATGATACTTAAAAATTCTTTATGATCGCTGCAACGACGGTCTTCTTGTTAATTGATTATTTTTAGACAACTGATTGATTTTATTACTTTTACTGATTGCCTCTTTTTTTACTGAAGCAAAACTTAATTTTTTGATTTTAGAAACAGATTGTTGTTTGGCCGCCTTCACCGTTTTAGCTTCGGCAGATTTAATTCTTCGTTGTTGAGATGTTGCGCTGATACCCAATGTTTTTATACTTTTCAAAAGATCAAACTTCATGAAGTTCGCTCCTAATTTGTATAAAAACTGAAAAAGGTTCCGATTGGTTTTTGTTGCAATATTTTTTACAACAGGAGCTTTTTCTTTTGAAGCTTCCATTTTGACAGGTTGTTTTTTTGCTGACTTCGTCGTATTCGCAGATGCTTCTATTGGTGATTGCTCTTTTTCTTTCTTTTTTGTGATTCTATTTTTGATCATCTTCGTTACTTTGACGACAAATCTTCCTAAATACTTCAGTCCCATAAAACCAATTTTGGGTGATTTCAGGGATGTTTTTTGTAGCATCTTTACCTCTGGATCTGGCTGTTCATTTGTGATCATCGAATTCCTCCTTTAAACTAGTAGAGTGTCATCATTGGTTTTTAAATTTAGTTTGCTTTTTTTAGCTTTTTCCATAGGACAAAGGCGACGATAGATGTTCCTACTATAGTTAAATAAATGTCTGCTTGACCATTTAACTTTGGTAATGAACGATTCTCTTGCTTTCTTCTGGTTTTGACCCCATCATTTTTTTCGATTGATGGTTTCTTGTTATTTACCTCTTTCCCTGGTTTTGTTTCAGGTTTTGTTTCAGGTTTTGTTTCAGGTTTTGTTTCAGGTTCTTTATCATTGGGTTTACCCTCCTCTTTTTCTGAGGTCTCTTCATTTTTGACATAGATGAATTTTATTTCTTGCTCATCATCAGTAAACACACCAGTAGGTTGCCCGATGATTTCTTTGACTTCCCAACCATCTATTTCCATTGGCTCTGCCTTAAAAGCTTCTCCCCATTTTCCAAGTAGAATTTCCATTCGATTTTTTTCAGGTGCTTCCTCAAAAATATGATTAACGGCTACTTGACCACCGACTTTACGCTCGTATTGGATCGTCACCGCTTGTGCTTGTTCCGTCACCGTCACTTGTGGCAACTCACCTTTTACTCGCCACCCGGCTTCTGTTCGTGGCGTCAATTCAAACCGATCACCCACATTCCCAACATCTGTAATCACTTCGCTCGTATTCAGAGAAGAATCGCCTATGAATTCATGATTTACGGTGATTGCACCTCCAGTTTGTCGCTCGTATTGGATTGTCACCGTTTGGGCTTGTTCTGTCACCGTCACTTGTGGCAACTCACCTTTTACTCGCCACCCTGCTTCTGTTCGTGGCGTCAATTCAAACCGATCACCCACATTCCCAACATCTGTAATCACTTCGCTCGTATTCAGTGAGGAATCGCCTATGAATTCATGATTTACGGTGATTGCACCTCCAGTTTGTCGCTCGTATTGGATTGTCACCGTTTGTGCTTGTTCTGTCACCGTCACTTGTGGCAACTCACCTTTTACTCGCCATCCGGCTTCTGTTCGTGGCGTCAATTCAAACCGATCACCCACATTCCCAACATCTGTAATCACTTCGCTCGTATTCAGAGAAGAATCGCCTATGAATTCATGATTTACGGTGATTGCACCTCCAGTTTGTCGCTCGTATTGGATTGTCACCGTTTGTGCTTGTTCTGTCACCGTCACTTGTGGCAACTCACCTTTTACTCGCCATCCGGCTTCTGTTCGTGGCGTCAATTCAAACCGATCACCCACATTCCCAACATCTGTAATCACTTCGCTCGTATTCAGAGAAGAATCGCCTATGAATTCATGATTTACGGTGATTGCACCTCCAGTTTGTCGCTCGTATTGGATTGTCACCGTTTGGGCTTGTTCTGTCACCGTCACTTGTGGCAACTCACCTTTTACTCGCCATCCGGCTTCTGTTCGTGGTGTCAATTCAAACCGATCGCCCACGTTTCCTACATTTGTGAATGTCTCACTTGTATTCAAAGTGGTGTCACCAATAAATTCATGATTCACCGTGATCGCTCCGCCTGTTTCACGTTCATAAGTGATCGTTACGGTTTGCGCTTGTTCTGTTACTGTCACTTGTGGCAAATCTTTTACTCGCCAACCGGCTTCTGTTCTAGGCGTCAATTCAAACCGATCGCCCACGTTTCCTACATTTGTGAATGTCTCACTTGTATTCAGAGTAGAATTGCCGATAAATTCATGATTTACTGTGATCGCTCCACCTGCTGTTGGATTCTTTGTATAAACAAACTCAACAACCGTTTCAGTCCCAGCTGCCATCTGACCAGAAGCACTTGCGCTTCCAGATGATAATCTGCTAAAGGTATATCCCGGAATGGCTGGTGGTGTATACGCATAGTTTTGTCCAACCTCCATTTGTTCTATTAACGGATCTCGGAGTTCATTACCTGCCTCATCGATATATCTCACTCTGATTGAATTTTTTGTCCGCAGTGACAATGTGCCCAAATTAAGATCAGTAAGTGTAATGCCCCCTACATTAATCGGATTGTTTCCAAAAAAATCAGCAGTTGTTGGATCAATTGCCCATGTATCTAAATAAAGCGAACTCAAGTTAAGATTGATTGAGTTAGTATGACCATTTGTAGCACTCATCTGTGTCCTAGTAACTGTCACATCAACTCTTGTAAGATTTCCCGTGGTCGGGCCAATTACCCTACTAATGGTCACTCCCGAAGGAAGATTTGTCGCAGTCACCTCACCTATGCTAAAATTACCTGACAGATTAGGTGCCTTTCCATAACGCATCTGAGTATAAAAGTAATTGGGTACAGGCGTATTTCCACTCTTACCTCCCGTAAGTGCTGGAATCCAACCACCTTGATCTGTTACAAGGGCATAGGTAGGAATATTAATCGAAAAACTTACACTATCCCCCACATTAACCCCTAAAGAACTATCTACTTGTGGTGTAGCACTGATCTGTTGAGAGATTGCGTTTTCTCCTTCGTCATACAACCATGCACGTAAGCTCTTTCCTTGATGTATCTCATCGAGCATATAATCATTAAAAGTAGCATAAACACTCACTGGAAAATACAAGAGCAACAAGATGACGCTAAATATGCTCATTAGTTTGATTTTATTCATTGAATCTCTCTCCGTATTTTTTATTTTTCAAAAGATATTTGACCTTTCAGTAGGGGCTTGCCACTGACATTATTACTCTTTGAAATTGCTTTTTGTTTGATTGAATCAAATGCTTCTTTGACGGCCGGCTGACGATTGATTCCTTTATTCTGTTCAGCAATCTGTGGATTACTTTCAGATTTTGTATTATCCGACCGATGTCTTGCGGCTTCACCTAATTGATTTTTCGTACGGTTTTCACAAGATGATTGTGATGGTGGCTCATGAATATCCGCTTTCACATGAAGTGTTTCATGAGTATTGAACGAATTCGACCGACTTGAACGATTCGATTCATTTGGGGTTTTATTTTCTGTCTCTTGACCATAGACCCATGCATATGGACTTTTTTCTAGTGATTTCGTTTCAGTACTAGCAATTTTTATTCCATCTTCTTTGAATCCAGCACTTTTTATTGAAGAATTATCATGGGTAGGTGCACGATCATCCTTATCTACTTTTTCATAGGATTTATCAAAATTCTTGTCTACCTCTATAGAATTTTTTTCGATTGTTTCTTTTTGTGTCGTCGTTTCTAATGATTGATCTTCTTTTTTATAAAACTTCCTTTGTAGTGCATGCAGTCCTTTACTCAAGGCAGTCACACCAAAGGAAACAGCAAGTGCCATTGCAATAATCGAAGTTACTTTGTACATAAACAAAGGAGTTGAGGTGGCTATCGCAAATATATATGGTGCTACTACTGGTGTCAGTGCGACACCCACCCCTGCTACAACTATCCCAACACCAAAGATGATGGCGAGAGATTTCCAATTTCTTTTAAAATAGCCCTTTACAGATTTGTCTTTTTCTGGATTTTCAGGACTAACTTTTTCTGATGAGTGATTCTGTTGTTTTGTTTTTGCCGATTCTTTCTTATGAACGTCGGGCTCTCTTTGAATCGATTTTTCTTTTGGCTC
Organism: Enterococcus sp. DIV1094; assembly: GCF_017316305.2. Lineage (NCBI taxonomy): Bacteria > Bacillati > Bacillota > Bacilli > Lactobacillales > Enterococcaceae > Enterococcus > Candidatus Enterococcus mangumiae. The sequence goes on along the minus strand of NZ_CP147250.1, from coordinate 2,660,417 downwards.
AATCACTCGACCTTCTAAGTTTCTGTGTCGATTTCGTTCTGCCTGGCGATAGGTTTGTATTCTAGAACGAAGTTTACGAATATAGTTGATGAGTTTTGGCCCATAAACGGCAGTCAAAATAGTCCCGTAAATAAATAGAGTTAGTGGTAGTCCATACATAGCAAGGTAAGCTGGAACGATACCTAAAATACCAGTTACCCACATACTGATCAACGGCCAAGATGCTAATGGCAGTAAGTTCAACAAAATTCTTCCGATTTGAATAGCTCGGCTTTTTTTTGTGTGGATTTTCTTTTTTTCTGTAAGCGGTCCTGAACCTGGCAACTCTACATCGTCATCCATAAAATTGGTTTCTGTACCTTTATCCGCTTTTTCTGAAACATTCTCATTTAAACCAAAAGTATCACTACTCGCATCCATTCCAAGTTTATCTAAAGGATCATTTGCATTTTGCGACTGCTTTTTATCCATTCCTCGAGTTGCTATACTCGCTTCATCCAGTTTCGTTGGTTTCGGTTCCCCACCTTCACTCATCCGATTTCTCATTTGGCTGTTTTGAGTGTCTGAGGAAGATTCCTCTACTGGCACGTTCGAACTATCTGTTTGAGTATTTGTTTCAGGTGGTGCTTTCTCTATTGGATTAAATTTGAGTTTATCAGCTAACAATTCACGGATTTTTTTTGTGTTACCAGCAACGATACCTGTTTGATCTGTTTGAGGAGTATAGGGAGCAGTAGATTGGTTGCTTGTTTCATTTCTACGAGCTAGCTGATCGGCTGTCACAGTTTCTTCCGATTTTTGCCCATCACTACTTGTTACAGCAGGATTTTCAACTTGGGCTCGGCGTTGACGAATTGTCTTATTAGCCAAGCTATTTTGTTGCTGTAATGTTCCGTTAGATATACTAGCTTCAGTTTCTCTCCCAATTCTGGACTCGTACTGCCTTCGCATCGCTTCAACTTGACCCGTTGATTCTGGCACTGGTCGTTCGGTTGGAGGGTTACTTGCATTTTCAAACTGGTCCCTCGCTGCCTTCACTCGTCCCGTTGATTCTGGTACTGGTCGTTCATTGGGAAGCTCATTCACATGTTCAAACTGGTCTCTCGCTGCCTTCACTCGTCCCGTTGATTCTGGCACTGGTCGTTCGATTGGAGGGTTAATTGCATTTTCAAACCGGTCCCTCGCTGCCTTCACTCGTCCCGTTGATTCTGGCACTGGTCGTTCGATTGGAGGGTTAATTGCATTTTCAAACCGGTCCCTCGCTGCCTTCACTCGTCCCGTTGATTCTGGCACTGGTCGTTCGATTGGAGGGTTAATTGCATTTTCAAACCGGTCCCTCGCTGCCTTCACTCGTCCCGTTGATTCTGGTACTGGTCGTTCGATTGGAGGGTTAATTGCATTTTCAAACCGGTCCCTCGCTGCCTTCACTCGTCCCGTTGATTCTGGCACTGGTCGTTCGATTGGAGGGTTAATTGCATTTTCAAACCGGTCCCTCGCTGCCTTCACTCGTCCCGTTGATTCTGGTACTGGTCGTTCATTAGAAAGCTCATTTGCTTTTTCAAACTGATCTCTCGCTGCCTTCACTCGTCCCGTTGATTCTGGTACTGGTCGTTCATTGGGAAGCTCATTCGCATGTTCAAACTGGTCTCTCGCTGCCTTCACTCGTCCCGTTGATTCTGGTACTGGTCGTTCATTGGGAAGCTCATTCGCATGTTCAAACTGGTCTCTCGCTGCCTTCACTCGTCCCGTTGATTCTGGTACTGGTCGTTCATTAGAATGCACATTCGTTTTTTCAAACTGGTCTCTCACTGACTTCACTCGACCCGTTGATTCTGGTGCAAGACGGTTATCACTTTTTACACTAGGATTTTCAAATCGAGCGCGACGCTTTTGGAATTCTTCATTCGTCAAGCCGGTTTGATTCAATTTTGTTTTATTTGCAAGCGATGGTTCCTTACTTGTACTAGTCATGTTTTCGAATCGAGCATGACGTTTTTGAAATTCTTCATCCGCCCTACCAGTTTGACTCAATCCTGCATTGTCTACCCTTAATCCAATATTATCTATCGTACTAGCTTTGCTTTCTTGGACTAGCTCACTACTTCGTTGTTGCCTAGGTGGATTTTGATAAGTAGCAGTCTGATAATTATCCGGTTCTCTTTGCTTTGTTCTTTCTGTGACTGGTGGTTCATTACTTGGTCCAGGCATATTTTCAAATTGGTCTCGTCGTCTTTGAAATTCTTCGTTCGCCCTACCAGTTTCACTCAATCCTGCATTGTCTGCCCTTAATCCAATATTATCTATCGTACTAGCTTTGCTTTCTTGGACTAGCTCACTACTTCGTTGCTGCCTAGGTGGATTTTGATAAGCAGCTGTCTGGTAATTATCCGGTTCTCTTCGGTTTGTTCTTTCTGTGACTGGTGGTTCGTTACTTGGTCCAGGCATATTTTCAAATTGGTCTCGTCGCCTTTGAAATTCTTCTTTCGTCATGCCGTCTTGATGGGACTCTGCTTTATTTGTGGTTGATAAATTATTTGTATAAACTGTGCTTTCATTTCCTCTACGTACAAATTCGCTAGTGCTTTTTAATGGAGGAGCTTTTTGGTAGGACGATGCCCCTTCATTTCTTTGTCTCTGTCGATCTATCGATTGATTTTTCCTATTTTGAACGGTCGCCGAATGATTTGATTGCGAGGCTCTCCATCTAGGCGACTTTCGAGTTTCTCTTTCTAATGGTGAATGATTCAGACCTTCATAGTATTGTCGCAATCGATTGACTGTTCCTGATGGTACTTCAGCTGAATACGGTTCTTTATTATAAGAAGGTTCTTTTTCAAATTGTGCTTTTAAATCACTCACTTTAAGACTTTTATGCGACTCTACTTTTGTCGATTGATTCGTAGTTTGTACATAATTTTCGTGCATAGTGACATTCTCTTCGATTTGCTGATTTGAAAAACCCTCCTGCTTCACATTGCCTCTCTTATTTTGCATTGTTTGTTCTGCAAATCTTTTTTCCTGTTCCCCCACTAACTTAGGTCTTGCTAATTCATCGGATGCTTGTAAAGGTATGTTTGACGTAAAAGTAGGTTGCGCATCATTTGTCCTTGTTTCTTGCTCACGTCTATTTTCTTTTAAAACGATCATCCTCGATTTATAAATTGAAAACCTCAATGCATCATAAGCCGATGGATCGATGTCTTGGAGCATCGTTTCAAATGATTTTTTTAAATCATCTGATTTATCTTTAGCCACTTCTTTTCTCGAAGAAATCAAATCTAGTACAAAGTGAAATTCTTCTCTTAATGTCTCTGGATTGTTGTTTGATACTGTCTGTGAACGAAAATCATTGAATATTTTTTCTTCATGAGGTTTTACTGATTTTATTGAAATATCTTTGTTTATATATTCTTTAAGATATTCTTCATATTTTTTATAAAACATCGGTCTCCTCCATTCAATGAAGAATTTTTTAAGAGTCGATTAGCCATTTAAGCGATTTTCAAGTAAATGATCTAAAGATGAATTATTTTCTCTAAAAACTCCTGTTTGAGTTAACCGCACGGCTTGCTGAGGTTTTTCATAATCATTTACCCATAGAAACATTCCTGGAAGAGAATACATGCGATAGCCAAATGGAGTTTCTTCTAATGTGATCTCAAATTTATTGACTGCTGAATGCTCATCTATGACAGATAATTCCAACACACATAAAGTCTCAGAAACATCTTCAGAAATGATTCGATAGGAAAAAATTTTAGTTATTTCTTTTCCATCTTCCATTTTTCTTTGGACGTATGTGTCTTCTGTGAAATCGATCAACACATGACTATTCATCGTTGTATTGGACCAGCTACCTTGAATTAACACATCCGACCATTTTTGACTGATCATTTCATGTGTTTCTTCTCCTCCAGAATCAGCCATCTCTTTCGCTTTTTCTCTCAAGTCAACATTAGGATAGAAATAGGTCGTATTTCTGTCATTATCTTCGTAAAAGAAAATCGTTTCGCCAAATCTTGTCATCAGCTCAAAAGAGACTTCCTCTTTCTCTTTGTCCGTTAGAACAAGTTTTGTATCTACTAAGCGATACTGACCTGTTGTGAGCCAACTGGTACTTTGATAAGTTCCGTCACTTTTTAATTCCAGAACCATGCCATCCGCTCGATCAGAATACCAAATTCCTCGATAAACTAAAGCTTCGTTTTTTTCTACTAAATTCAGTTCTTCTTCTCTTTGTTCACTTAAAGATAAACGCTCACTACTCGCAGTAGTTTCTGAATTTCCATTTATCCCACGGTGAAAAAATATCGAGTAGAAAATAAAACTGAACATTGTGATGAAAATGACACTAGCTATTATCACGATTCTTTTTCCTTCTTTTGACTCAACTATATTTTTTAATCGTTTCATTGTTTCATTGTTCGCCCTTTTCTTTTTTATTGGAGAATACCATAACCCGAAATGCTTGGATCATTGAGGAAATAGGTTCTTCTGGCTACTTTATTGGAAGTATTCCCCTCGACGGTTTGTATGATATTTCCGTCTGTAAATTCCACGATTCCTACATGATCTTTCCCTGTACCACCTCCATTCCAGTCAAAGAAAATCAAATCACCTGGTTGCGGATGGTAACTCTCTGAAGTTTTCCTATAGTTTCCTTTTTCCGTTAACCAGTTGATCATCTCTAAACAATTTGCTGATTTTATTATTTTTTCTTGGTTCAGGTAACCGACTTGATCTGCTACCCAGCTCACAAAAATCGCACACCATTCAACCCGTCCTTCAAAACCGTACCATCTCCAATACTTCTCTCCATGAAAAGTACCAATCTCGTTGATCGCTGTCTCAAGAAATCTTGAATTTTCAAGCCAGAGATAATTAGTAACAATAGGTACATAGAACATATTTCCATAGGCATATCGCCAGGAAAATCCATGAGCAATCGCTACTGGATGTGTGTAACGCACAGTCTGTCTGTTACTTTTCTCTCTAGCATATAACTCTGCATGAAGTAGATTATATTGTTTATTCGTATTAGCTAACCAATCTAAAAAGCCTTCTCCATAGTTATACGCTTGAAGAGCCGCACGATCATCCAAATGCAATGTTCTGGCTTTGTTCAATAATTGAGCAAAATAATGAGTTCCTCGATCAATAGAAGTTACTGGATCATCGATCGTATTTGGTGGCATACCTTGCGATTCACTGGCTTGCATAATATCTGGAAATCTTTCTGCATCACCACCAGACTCTACTCGGATGATTGCCAAGATCATATTGACATATTCTGGAATACCGTATTTTTCACAGGCTTCTCGAACAAGATGTTCCCATTGTAAAATCATTTGTCCTGGGTTTTTAAGACTTCCTGAAATTGATCTTGACGAATTATTTGTAAATCCATCTATCTCAGACGGATATTGAAATATCAAATCAAAAATATAAGCAGACGGATAAATATTGCGATTTGGCCGAAGGGTTCGACGTTCAATGACTTCAACCCTCAAATTCCCAGTCGTTTCTCCTATCAGTGTATCGGCATCGACCCAATCTCTATTTCTCACTTTGATATTTTTTAATGGAGATAAAACAACTCTTTTATTTAAGGAAGTATTGATAGTGACAGAATTATTCCCAACTGCATGAACTCTTCCTGAGCCAGAATTGTCAAGTCCATAAACTGGTGTACCAGCTTCAGCTAGTAATTCAATATAATTGTGTTTATTTCTTTCATTTAATCCACGATAGCCATATTTTTCAACAACGATTGCATCTTGACTCATACCAAAAGGACTTTGTAAAAACACTTTATTTTCAAACCGATCTAATTCCTGTATCGGTCCAAACTTATCTAGTTCTTCTTCTGAGAGAGTATCTGAGTTTTCATCAATAAACTGACTGATTGTCTTGATTTCAATATTGATCAATGCCACTTTGATTGTTCGATGAGTTGGCCGATCTTCTTCAATCGGCGGATCAACTGGCTGTTCCTCACTTGGGTCTCTATTTGTTTGCGGCTCATCTATTAAGACTTCCTCTTCATTCTCTGATTCTTCGATTTCTTCTTCTGGATTGTTTGTTTCTTCCAGTGTTCCATCATCTACTTCTGATTCCTCTGATTCTACCTCGTTCCCACTTTCTCCTTCTGGTACTTCTTCGATTCCGTCATCTTCTTCCGATTCTTCTGGCTCTTCCTCGGTTCCGCCATTTTCTTCTGATTCATCTGGCTCTTCCTCGGTTCCATCATCTTCTTCTGATTCATCTGGCTCTTCCTCGGTTCCATCACCTTCTTCTGGTTCTTCTGGCTCTTCCTCGGTTCCATCGCCTTCTTCTGGTTCTTCTGGCTCTTCCTCGGTTCCATCGCCTTCTTCTGGTTCTTCTGGCTCTTCCTCGGTTCCATCGCCTTCTTCTGGTTCTTCTGGCTCTTCCTCGGTTCCATCGTCTTCTTCTGGTTCTTCAGGATAAATGATCGGAACTTCTCTTGTTTCGATTTCTGTCGTGTAACTAAAGGTATATCTATGGATGCCTTCTAATTCTCCACGAACTCTTGTTGCACCAAAAAGATTACTGTCTGCTGAAATTCGTTGATCGATATCATAGTTTTCATATTTTGCATTCAAATAGTAAAGATACGTATCTGCATCAGAACTATACAAAAAATTATTATCTGGTCTTGCTACACCATTTACAACGAAATAAACCTCTTCAATTTCAGAATCTTCAGAAAAATCTTCAAAAACTTGTTGAACTTCTTTATTCTTCCTAGCATCTAAAAACGTGACATGCTCGTATGCCTCTGCCAGAGCCATATCTTCTGTTTTTATCGTAAATATACTGGCAATAAAATTAAAGATAGCGACGATTACAACTACCACTACGATGACAACCGCCAAAATCATCATTACTTTGACGGATAGCAACATCAGAATCAACTTTAGAATAATAAACAAGACTAAAAGAACACCAAGTATATTTAATTCACCATCTTTATTTCTGCCAACTGTATCGATTGCTGTTTGTGCTAGATTTTTTTTAAAATTAGGTTTGAACTTTTTTTTCGATGGAATCTTTGTCTTCTTTTTTAATCGCTTGATTTTTTTAGAGTTACTCAACACCTGATGTTTATGCTCAAGTTTGTCTTTGATACCAAATAGTTTTTCTTCAAGCTTCTTTGCTCTGGTTTGTTTATTTGCTGTAAGTGTATTTTTTATTCCAGCTAGATTGAGGCCATTGTTATCTAGTTTTTCTTGTTTCTTATGGTAGAATTTTTTTGATTCTAGTTTTTGTTTATTGATTGTTTCCGAAGAGAGCTTATTTCGTCGACTCGTTCCACTATTATTAGGGAAAATTTGCCTTTTTTTTATTCCAAGAAGCGCATGATCGATTTCTTTAGGAGATCTATGTTTATTCTTTATGAAATATGCTTTTTCTCTAGTTGTACTATGTTTTTCGTTTCGATTTACTTTGTTTAGCTGATTTTTTCTTGTGATAAGCTGGCGCTTTTTAAAGTGACTAATTTTCTTTGAATATTTGTTTGTTGCGCCCTTACCTAATGGTGCTTTTCTTACCTGGCTATTCACCATGTGTTGTTTGAAGTCAATGATATTTCTATTTTTCAGCTGTAAGTTATTACTTTTTTTTCTAGCTAAATTTTGTTGATGTTTTTTTAGACGGATTCGTTTTTTTAGTGCTTTCTTTTCTTGTTCTTTCGTGCTGACATGTTTCAATTTAATCGATAACAACTCTTGCTGCTTGTTGTTTTCTTGTTTATTCCCCTCATATGTCTCATTCATAATCTTGCTTTGTCTTTACCTCTTCACCAGGTTTAGTCGTCATGATTTGATAGAGATTCGTCTCTTTCGGAAGTCTGTCTTCAAATGGGATGATCGTGTCGCCAAACACCATCAATCCAGTCCCTTCACTCCCATTTAATACATACTTTTCCTGTTCTTCCGATATATCGAATAAACGAGTCAACTCTGAACGGTCCGATTTTGCTTGATTGAACATAACAACAAAGTCACTATTAGAAAGCATTCTTCTGGCTAGATCAGATAGTAATAATGTCTCGACATTTTGCGTGATTCCTGTTGGTATAGCCCCCCATTTTCTTGCTCTACTCCACAATTCAAAGAAATAATTTTCGGAATATTCATTTGTAAACAGTAGCTGTAATTCATCGATATATAACCATGTACGGATCCCTGATTCTCGATTTAGCGTGATACGATTCCAAATTTGATCTAAGACAACTAACATTCCAAACGGTTTTAGCTGTTTTCCTAGATCTTTGATATCAAAAATAATCAAACGTTTATTCAAATCAACATTCGTCTGTTTCGAAAATAGTGCTAGACTACCTTCTGTATAAAGCTCCAATTCAATCGCCAATTGCTTTGCATCTTCTTCGGGCTGTTCATTTAGCGCCATATAAAATTCTTTCAATGTGGGTACTTGTTTAGGTTCGTGGTAAATGTTACGGCATACTCGGTCGATAATCGTCTTTTGTTGCGAAGACAGCCCTAAGATACCGCCTGTGATCAACTCGCATAGTGAAATCAAAAATTGGGTTTTTAGAGCAATCGGGTTTGAGTCATCGCCATAGTTACTATTGATATCCATGGGATTGATACAGGTGGTTGAATTCCCCGCCAATCGAACCATCTGACCATCAAATTCATTGCAAATATGAAGATATTCTGACTCTGGATCAATGACGATCACCTCATCTTTGGGGTTTCTTAGCAAAACATTGACAATCTCTCGTTTTACAGAAAAACTCTTACCAGATCCTGGTGTTCCTAAGACAAATCCATTTGGAGCCATTAGTTTCTTGCGGTCAAGAATCGTCAGATTTTTTGTCACAGAATTGATTCCATAATAATTTCCATTCTCATGGAGCATTTCAGAAACCGAAAATGGCATCAATGCGGAAACTGCCGATGTTGCTAATAAACGATTTAATGGAATATGGTTTTTCCCTATTGGTAAAGCCGTGTTTAAGGCTAATTTCTGCAAATAAGCTATTTCAATGATCGTACAGCCAAATCTCCGACCTACTGACTTGATTTTACTTGCGATTTTTTTTAACTTTCCTTGGTCCTCTGCATAAAAATTGATCAAGACGGTTACTTCAAATAGTTTTTGACTTTTGCTTTGTAACGAATCCAATAGCTCTTTTGCTTCGTCAAGTGAATAGGATAGATCGTATGGAAGCATCTCGTAATCATAACCACTATTCAACGCTTTTCGTTGCTCATCCACTTTTTGCTGATCCATATAGGCCATTTTAGTCTTTACTAGATCGAAGCTATTTGCGATCGGTATTGGTCGACAACTGACAGTCAACGTGATTTCTTCATCAATCTCCATTAGACCTGTTAAACATTCATCTGAAAGTTCAGCAGGATATCCGCTCAAATAGAGTGTTTGATTCAACTTGTTTTCGATCTTGATCAACTGTTTATCCGCTTTAAAGTCGATTCGCTTTGGAAGTAATTCGTTATTTTCATTTTTAATAACTTGACCAATCAACTCTTTGCGTTCCTCACCATTCAAAATATGGATCGTAGAACCGATCTTTCTAGCGAATAATTCTACTTGATCGGCAATCAAAAATAGTTCTCTTTCCGCGAATGCTTGATTCTCATGTTTCTGTGTGAATGTTAAAAAAATCCTTTTCGCAAAAGCATTCTTTTTTTCATTGATTTTCGTCTTTAAATAATCATTCATTTCCTGGCGGTATTTATCATCATATCGCTCATTTTTTTCTTTAAAAAGGACATGATCCAATTCTTCAACTGTTTTTTTCTTTTTTACTAACGTAACCTTATAATCAATGGAAGCGTCTAAAGAATTTAGAAATTCACAATATTTAATGAATATCTGCATGCGTTGTTCCTCTGAACAAAGTTGATAACTGATATCTTCGATGTTGATCGTTAGCGAGTATTCATTTTCGTCAATTAGACAAATGCCATTGTCATAGATTTTTTCAAAAAGCAAAAAAGATTTCTTTTCCTCTTGCCTGTTTTTTTTATTCTTTTTCTGTCTGAAGTTGACCTTCATCAAGTTGGGACGTATCAGATTCTTCATACACAACTACTCCTTGATCAAGATGGTAAATAAAAAAATATTTTAAATAACGTTCAAAAGGAAGTCCCTCTTTTTTTAGCCAACCGAATGCGACGATTGGCATTGAAACAAGAATCATCAGCCAACTGATCACATCCATGGAATAACCAAAAAAGCGAACAAACACAATACTGATCACAATGTTAGTCAACATCGCGATAGATAAAAAACCTAATTGTCGCACACTCATGCCTGCAACGATTCGTTCTTTATATTCCCGTACATCTTTATGGACTTTCACTTCAATTGCCATAGCTTCCTCCTTTCTATGAGGCGGATACAATCATTTTTGCCCACCCTTTTGTTTTATTTATCGCAAACAACAAAGCGATCATATAGATCGTTAAACCAAAAATAAGCGACCACATCCCTCTTCTATGGGATTCGAGGAAATTTACAAAAATCAAGGGATAGATGGTCAATACTAATGCAATCATTACAGCATGTAATGAGGATGCGGCAAAATTTTTGAAGAACCCCTTAGCCATAGAAGAAAATTCTTGACTAGGTAGAGCTGCCATTGAAATAGGAGCAATCGCACTAAAGATATATAATTCAAAAAATCTTAGATAGACGATGACATTGATGAAAACTCCTACAACTAAAGAAACTAAAAATAGAACAACAAAAATCATCAATACGACCATTACTTCCCACCATGAAAGACTACTTACGACCGAATCGACTACATTGTAATAAGAATCTAAAAGATCGTTTTGGCTGTAGGCCATTATTTGCCCAGCTAACATTGATCCTAATGCAACAATGGCATCAAGAATAACTTGGATTCTTAAAATGACGATATAGCAAATAATAAATTTTACGAATGCTTTCATGATCATTTCAAATCCTAAAGTAGGTGCACCACCTGCATTTTCTACTTTTAAAGAAATTTTTTGAAATTCAAATAAGATAAATATTGCCAAAATGGAAAATGCGACTGGAGCAATAATCGTTTGTTGGATTTCTACTGCTACTTTATAGGCAGAGGCCATGTAATCTTGTAATCCACGACTTAAGGTCTCTGCAATATTGTCTCCATTTAAATACTCCATCATTCGAGTGAAAAGCATCATTATTGCTGCGCGCACGGATGAACCTTCTTTCTAAATATATTTTGATCTGTATCTTTTTGCCTATCTCAAAAGTGAAGCAACATCAAATGCGGTCACAAACCACACTGCAGCTACTAAGATCAATGCGCCACCAACGACTTGCCAAATCCCTTGTTGTAGTTGCGGGCCATTTTTATCTTTTAATGCTCCGGCTAGAATAACTGTTCCCCAAATAATCCATAATCCTCCGCCAACCATTGTAAATCTTGAAATCAGATTAAATACATCTTGTAGTAATTGTTGATTGTTGTTCATTTCAATCCATTCTCCTCTTCATTTTTCGGTGATTGATTTCGTTCATACCAATTCTTTGGAGTCACATCTCCAAGTTTTTTATAATTTTTATGTTTAGTTATATCGTATTTTTCTGATATAAATGGAACTATTCCACGAATCTTTAAAATCGCTTGTGTTCCACTTAGATTCGCCACTTCATCTACATCCAATAAATTCCGACCCATTTTTTGATAGTTCTCGCTGAAATTTCCATTACTACCTTTGGTGATACTGATATTCTTATGTTGGATCGTTTTCTTTCCTAGTAATTTGGAGATATACTCATGTGTGCTTAACTCCATTCCACCTAAATATAGAAACACGTCACTGGTCCCGATAATTGTCTCCCAAGTTTCTTTATATAAATTTTTGAGCTGACTGATATTTTGTAAGATTACATTTACCGATATCTCTCGACTTCGAATCACTGAAATCACTTTTTCAAAGTCTGGTATTTGGCCAATATTAGCAAATTCATCCAAAACACATCGTACGTGATGCGGAAGCCGGCCTTTATATACATTATCTGCTTTATAAACTAAACTATCGAATAATTGTTGGTATAGCATGCTTGCTAAGAAATTGAAACTCGTATCTGTATCTGATAATAGAATATAGATAATTGTTTTCTTGTCACCAACAGTGTCTAGTGCTAATGTATCTTTACTTACGATTTTTTTGATATTCGGAATATCAAATGGCGATAATCTGACGCCTAAGCTGACTAAGATACTTTTTGCGGTGCGATCCCCTGCTAACTTAAAAATCTTGTATTGTGCGACTGCAAAGTTGGCAGGATCTTTTTCTTCAAGTTCATTGAAAATCACATCCAGAGGTGAGACGTAATCTGGAACATCTTCTGGACAGTTTGCTAAACGAACCATTTCAACGACATTCGTCAATGTTTGGTCCTCCTCGTCGACTTCTTGCAAAAGGTAACTAAACGTAGCCATTAATAAGGCTGTCTCAGCTTTCTCCCAAAAATCATCGCCACCCTTTTTTTCTGGATCTGAAGTGTTTTTGATCAAATTGTTGACGACCTTTAAAATATCATCTTCGGAACGGATATAAGTAAACGGGTTATAAAAGTCCGTATTTTCCCGTGTGATCAAGTCAAAAACCTTGATTTCATATCCGGCCTCTTTAAACATCGTTGCTGTTTCGCTTAGCAAGAGTCCTTTCGAATCACTGACGACATAGGAAGAATGCAGTTGCATCAAATTAGGTTTTACATAGAATCTTGTTTTACCTGATCCAGCTCCTCCCACTACGATGACATTCTTATTCCGATTAAAGTTATTGGATTTAGTAATCTTCATGCGTCCAGACATAGATAGCGATTCACTTTTTGTGAGAATGATATTGTTGTCTTTTTTTTTATCCATCAACGGCTTAATATCTTTTTTGTTGCCCCATCTGGCACTTCCATATTCATACTCTGTATGTTTCGGCATACCAGAGTGATACAAGATACCTAGAGCAATCCCCCCTACGATCGTGCCTGTCCCGAGAATACTTGCTAAATTATAGCTAAAATGAAATTCAAAACGACTGATCTCAAGTCCAAATTGGTCGATTGTACGAACAAGGACTTGTGCGATATCTTCGGTCTGTTGTCGGAAATTTCCGTAGAGTAGGATGGTCCGGTTTGCCGTATACGCAAATACAAGAAATAAAAATAGTAAAAGTAATTTGTAAACCCATGTTTTTGAACTTTTCAACTTTCCCTCCTAAGCGACATAAAGCTATCTTTTTTATTATCTAAAATCCGTGACAAGCAAATCTGAAACGACGTCCATCGTTCGGTCGATATCTGCTTTTTCTGGTAGATAAAACATCTTTGTCTTATCACCAACTTGATACGGAAATGGCAGAATATTTGTCACTAAGATATCTGCCTCAAGTGGACTTTCGATTGTTTCCAGTTGTTCCTGGTACAAGATGCTTGCTCTTGTGTGTAAATATCTTTCAATTACTTCATTTAAAGCAAAATCTGCTAAAAAACCTCTTTTCAGTGCGACAACAACCGTACTTAACACTTCACATGCCTTATTCGTATATAAAAAAAGCAATAAGTCAGAAGTAAATGATGCGTCACATCTTTCTTGTAGAAAATTCTTCTGAATATTTTTGTTTCTTTTTATCGCTGTATTCATTTCTTTATATAGACGGCGATTGATGGAGTCAATCAGCATTGCCGATTCTTCATCGTTATATGAAAAATCTATTTCAAGATCTTGTTTGATTTTTTCTTGAAATAAAAAGCAGTTGACGATTGAATACAGTTGCTCGTTATCGACTTGGATTCGATTACCGAGAACACTCTTCAAATCTGAAACCAAATGTTTAACTGTTTCAGAAAAACCAAAATATTCAGCAAATCCTTTATTGTGCTTTTCTATTTCTGTGTAATGACATTCATGTAAGTGGATCATACAAGCAATAAAACAACATTCTTCGAAAATGACTTCTTTAGAATAAGTCTTGAAACAATCTAATTGAATAAATTCATTGAATAATTGATTTACTAAGGGATTGTTTCTAAACCAATGTAACAGTCGTGAATGCATCCATAATTTATCTTTTCCAAATCGTATAAAAGTTAAAGCAAGTATTTTTTTGGTAAGTGATTGGGAAACATCTGAACATAAAGTTTGAACAATTTTTGCTATTTCTTCCATTTCATTTTTATAGGGACAATAATCTTCAATTTCTAGATAAGCTGATTTAATATAAAGATCGATGAATAATTTTCTGATTTTAATTTCTTTTCCTATAAATTCAACTGGAGAAAGCTTTAGATTTAAACCATATTGATAACAGAATTTTTTTAGCTTTCGCATTTTCTGTGCCACCGTCTTCTCGCAATAGTTCAATTCCCAACTCCAATCAATCACAGGCTTTAATTCGCCTTTAAGAATACTTGTCGTTACTTTTACTAAATCTTCATTCATATAATATGACTTTTTTTTCTCAAATAACTTAAAATGATTCAATACATACATGCTGACTCCCTTATAGGAAGTCAAGATTTCAATTGTGTCGGAAAATTCATCTTGAATCGTTTTTAAATCATTGGTAATCGTTCTTCTAGTTACTTTAAGACTTTTTGCAAGGTACTGAACGGTCACATTTTTTCTTCTCTCTAAAGTATTCAGAATAAATACAACACGTTTTTTGTACTCATTAGATATTAATCGTTCAAGAATCTCTTCCACTTACCTTCCCCCTTTCACATAACAACTTCACTATAAACAATATATTTTTTCATTTCGAGGTATCTTATTTCCTGACATAGCGAAAAAAAATTCCGATGAATATCAAGACTTTTAAGAGTCTTTTTATAGTTTTTATCATTCTAGAGATAACACTAAAAAAGAGGCTATACAGATTGTATAGCCTCTTTAAGGCGTAATTAATAATGGTATATTGATATATTTATCTACTCAATATACGCTTCTTTAATTATCCATAAATCTTACAACATTTAATTTCAAGGAATATCCCTGAGCATGATAAAACCCAAAAAACTTTTAAAAGTTATTTAACTCTAAACAAAGTAATCGCGCTATCTGGTGCCCACGATGGATCTCCATAATTAAAGTGAGTAACTAATGTCGTATATAGTTTCCCATTATGAAAGATGATTTCATCTTTTGTGTATAGTACGGGGTTAGTTAAACTTCCCAACTCAAATTGTCGATATTCACCCGGCGGTGTGATTTCATTGGTTTTAGTTGAAATCACCAATCGATTACTTGCTTCTGAGCGAATCGAATCATTACTCACTGCTCTGATCGTATACGTATACTGAGTACCAGGATTCAATCCTGAATCTAGATACGTTGTTTTCGTAGTTTCGCCAACTAATTGACCATCTCTGTAAATTTCATATGTTTTTATACCGGCAGAATGACTAGATGGGTTCCACATCAATGAAATAGAGTCATCTGTTTCACCCATTGAATGTAAGTTTCCTGGTGTTGTTGGTACTTCCACTTCGTTATCTGCTAAAGTTGTCACATAAAGCGCATCACTCTTTTCAGAGCTTATCCCTGAAAATGAAACTGCTTCAATTTCATACTTATATTTTGTGTTTGCTGTTAATTTGTCATCTTGATAATTATTTGAAGAGGTTGTAGCTATCAGTTGTCCATCACGGTATACATTATATTTTTCAACTGTTGCTTGCGCATCCCAAGAAAGCGAGATAGAATTTTTTGTTGTATTCACCGCTCTGACATTTGTTGGTTTATTTGGAACTACTGGTATAGCACCGTTATTTTTGATATTCGCATCGATCACATTATAAAAAGCATTTGCGGTATCGCCAATATCCCAAATAGCTAAAATAACGTGATAACCCATCCGATCTTCTGGAATATTGACCGTATGTGTCGCACTGATATTCGCAGAAGATTGTCCGCCACCATCGATTTCAGACAATAGCTCTAGATCCTGACGTGCTAACGGTTTGTTTTGATCCCAGCCATTTTTTGTCATGTAGTAATGATATTTAGCAGTGCTATGATTTGCAGTGAAATGCCAAGTAAAATTATTTGGACCGGTATTGATATCTTGCTTTGTCCATAACGTGGATGTTTGTTGATCTAACTGGAAACCCAATGCACCATTCGCAGAGGCAATTCGTCCGTCTGCAGGACCTGCTGCCGGGAAGCCTTTCAACGCTTCTAATGATTGTGGTTCATTGATGACTGCCCCATACTTCTGGAAAGCGGCTGTCCAGTTTGTGCGAGCATCTAATGCACCTTGGTATCCTCGACTAATTGGCTCTCTCACATAACCATGTGCAGAAACATCCTTTGTTGCGCCAAAAAGTATTCCGCCTAGACTTAAAACAACTACAACACTACCCAATATTCTTTTTTTCATACAATACCTTCCTTCCAATATTTTTTTGTTACACTATTTTTATAACACAATTAATTAATTACAAATAGAGTGCTAGATTTTGTTCAAATAATCACAATTTAACGAAAAAAATTATTTTTTTCTTCATATATAAGTATTTTATATTGTGAAATATATAACTATTATTCATTTGATGTTCAATTAAACCAAGAGACGATAAAACAATCATAGGAGTTGTTCAAAATTTATACGTATTTACGATGATTTTATTAAAATAAGATCCCAATCTTGTCCACGACTCTTTGTCTAGTATATGTTTAAAATAAAATAATTCTTTGTCTTCATATCCATGTGTATCAGAAATAACAATATCAGCGTGATGATAAGACTCAACAATTTTTATCCTTTTACTATTGTAATAGTGGGTAATGATGTTTTCGACTATATTTTTAGATTCTGGAAGGTTGAAAAATTCTACATACACTTTATGTTCGGATTTAAGACTGTTAGAGGCTAAGCTTCCTAGGACGACTTGTACGAAACTATTTTTAATATGATTAAAAGAATGTTGATTTTGGTAAGATTTCAAACTTTTATCGATGCAACGCTCAATGTAGGTTCCATAATTATTTTTGGGTAGCGCATCATGATATATAGGCATAAATTTATATAATTCCAGGTGATGGATGGTAACTAATTTATTGGTTAAATAATAAAGCAATCGATAAAAAATAGTTTCTGGTATATGAAAGTACTCAATCATACACATGAGTAGTTTTTTGCAACTGCTAACAATCGAATTCTTCTTTAGCTCTGCCAACTTTCTTCCAAGTTTTTCTTTTTCTTCTTTCGTATGCAAATCTTGTGCAAAATAGTTGGATAGAAATGCAAAGTGAATACATTCATTTCGTGAGTTCGCTGCATCCATCACTTTTTTGACAGTTAGCTGATCTAAACAAGCATCTATCTCCTCATTATAGATTGTTACCCCTAATTCCACGAGTTCTAGAGGTAGATCATCGATTTGGTAACCATTTTTCAATGATATAAGACCAACTGCTAATAGATAGTTGATACGCTTTTTCCCTAATGGAGATAGGTTTTCGTAATGGTCAAAGTTGATTGACAATCGTAAATCGTTTACTTCTTCTTGCGTGATCGTTTTGAATAACCAATAGTTACCTTTTGAAATGACAGCAATACCTAAATAATGCAACATGCGTATAGTAGATTCACTACCTGTCAACTCAATCAACGTTTCGTTGATTTTCGTCAACCTTAAATCGATTTTTAATAATCGGAACAATTCTTTCAACTTTCCTAAAAGTTTATATACATGAGACTCACTATAGATTAAATATTTTGCGATATCTGAAACACTGAATTTTCTTTTTTCCAATACATATAATAATGTTTGATATAGGTTGGACTCTGCAAAATATCTTTCTTGGAAAATATTGATTAGTTCTAGATATTCCGTATCTGTTAGTTGAGGAATACATAACAATTTATCTTTATCTAAAATCAAGGATGTCTGATATTTCTTAGAAAAACCACTTTCTTCATATTCATTCATCAAATTTTGAATGATTTTTCTTACTTGTCTTTTTGTTAGATCCATTTCATCTTCCAGTTTTTTTATTGAGACTGCTCCATCTTTTATTTCTTTCAACACTTTCATTTGTTGAAATTGTGTTTTTGTAATGAATAATAATGTTAATTTGTCTGGCAGCATATTTATTCTCTCCTCGATCTATAGTTGAAATTTAATGTTCAATTATTAATAACATCACCTCAATCCTTGTTTTTATTTCTGAATAGTAAAAATATTCTTACTATTCAAAAGACAATATATAGTTGCTTATTTATAGTAATTATTTAAAATAAACATAGTTTATTTCTTTATGTTTGCCATTGATAACCTAAAATAACTATTATAAAAAAACAAATACAATTTAATAGTAAGTTATTTTGAGAAAAAATTCCAATAATTATATATACAACTTCATTTTTCTTCGAATTAATTTAAAAGAACTTTATGGCCTGATTCCAAATAAAAAACATAACAAAAACTGGGTGATAAAATTTAGTTTTTGAACACCCAGTTTTCTTACATATAGTTTAAATTTGTTTAAACCAATGCGCATATTCAATTTGCTTTTACATCAGTTAGACTATCCTGCACTATGTAACAATCTTAAATGGTGGAAGTGTTAAAAGATCAAGCAGGATAGTCGATCATTGAGATGTTATCTCAATACCTACATCTGTCGTTTAGCCGAATGGAACGCTTGAGTGGTGTAACTGGATTTTCAAGTCGCCGTCTTCATCCATGATATAGCCAAAAGTATACTCCACTTTCACTTCCTCATTAGTTTCTCCTGAAGTAAAGTAATATACACCTGATGAAATCGCTGTGTTGCCATTAAGGATCGTGTCGTGATTATCAAAACGGATGTCTGTCCAAGGCTCTAAGGCAAACCCACCGTCTTCTTCGATATCCCCACCGACAAAGTAAGATAATGCGTCATCTTTTGTTCCTCGGAATGGCACTTCTGCTGCTTTAGTTGGTTTGAATAATACTTGACCATCATCATACGCATACAGGTTCTCAAGCGTCTCAAGCGCTTTTTCTTCAGCTTCCTCATGACTTTCTAAGCTTGCTGCCCCAATCGCAATGATGTTTTCTGCCCATTCTTGTTGTGCCTCTTCGACATCCGAAAGGGTAATGACCGGTGTTTCCTCTTGTACTTCATTTGTGGTACTTGTCGTATCTTCTCCTTGAGCAGCTGTTGCGCATCCTGCCATTGTTAAAACTAAAGTTGATAAAAGTAATGTTTTTTTAATCATATAATTCCTCCTCTATAATTAAACTCTAACAGAAACCTTTGTTTTTTAAAATATTAAATATAACAAAATTTAAATAAAATAAATAAATACTAAAAGTTATCTAATCACCGTTTAACAAGAAAAAAATTTTAATAAATGACAATATAAAAAAATATAAAATAATTTATAAAATTTGTTTAAGAAAAATCACTTGTCATATAATTTATACGAACGAAGAAAAATGGATGATTCATTTAAGGACACATGCAACTGTTATCTGTCCATACAAAAAAACGTCGAAGTCCTCCCGACTTTCGACGTTCTTAGTTCATTTCAATTTTTTGTTCGCCGGATCTTTCATCCGCATTTTCCCATCTTGGCACATATCCAATAGTGGGCAGACCTCACAACGTGGGCTTCTAGCTGTACAATGATAACGACCAAAGAATATCAATGTATGATGCGTTTTGACCCATAATTCTTCCGGCACCTTTTTCATCAATGTTTGTTCAACTTCTTGGACTGATGCATCTAATTTGCAGATCCTAAGACGTTTCGTCACTCTTTCTACGTGAGTATCGACAGCTATTGCTGGCACACCGAATGCATCTCCTAGTACGACGTTCGCCGTTTTTCTGCCTACACCGGGTAATGAAACAAGTTCATCTCTTGTTTGAGGGACTTCGCCACCGAAATGGTCAATCAACTGTTGGGCGCAAGCTTTGATATTTTTTGCCTTGTTCCGATACAACCCGATCGTTTTGATTTTAGGAATGATCTCTTCCAGTGGGGCTTCAGCTAACGCCTCTGGTGTCGGAAAAGCTTCAAATAAAGCAGGTGTCGCCTTATTGACGGAAACGTCTGTCGCTTGTGCGCTTAAAATGACGGCAATCAATAATTCGTATGGATTTTTATGCTGTAATTCTCCATGAGCTTCTGGAAACATCTCGTACATTTTTTCAAAAGCTTCCATTGTCCGTTGTTTACCTAACATATTACTCCCATTCTTCCAGCCAATTCTTCAGTGACACTTTAGGCAGCTCTGCTTGTTGGGCTGGCTGATCGATTTCTTTTTGAAGCAGTTGCTGCTTTCTGCGCTTTTGATCTTCTTCTACTTGTTGTTTTGTTTTTAGGTTTTTCCGTTCCCATGACAAGAGAATACGGTCGATATAGTTAAAGCTATACGCTTGGTTCAAGACAGCCTCACGCAAAGCTAATTTCAAGATTTCAGGATGATAATGATCGTCTTCTAACCATTGACCGATTCGTTGGAACTCAATCGAGGATAACGGGCGTCCAAATTCTTGCTCAAAGAGTTGATAAACTGATCGTGTCACTTTTTCTTGAACTTCTTCTTCTTGCTTTTGTGTATCTTTTTCTAATAATCTTTCCAAATGTGCATAAGTAGGTGTCAAATCATAGCGATCTGCTTTCCGTCCATCAATCAGGGTTGTTTCGATTGAAATAAAATGACCACTAACTAGACGGTTCAAGATTTGAAAAACCTTGTCTTGCTTAACACCCATGTCTTGGGCAATAGCCATCAGATCTGGAAAGGAATCACCCTCTGATTGTGCCATATGCAATTGCAAAATAAACAAAAATTCATCCGCTTCTAAGCCGATGCGATGATAATTTTTCAGCAAAAGATTGGAAACGATCGTTTGACCCGCTTTTAAATAGTTTTCTAAATTCAACATTATTATCCCTCGCTTTAAATTTAGTATACGTAAAAATAAGAGTTGAAGCAAGAAAGGATTGGTTGAATTTTTTAAAATAGTTTTGGTTTGTTTTCGTTCTGCTATTCACTTTTCGGAATATATTTATGTCAGGAGAATAGCTGCTTGTACGTTTGCACTTCTCCCACCTATCAAGGAAAGCGCGCACGCATTACAAGCAGCTCTGACAGCTTATTCACGATACTTTCGTCGACTATATTATTCCGTCTCGTCATCCGTCCGTAATTCGTACGGTTGTCCTTCGTACGTATATTCTGTATTCAATGTGCCGTCATTTTCATCGGTATAGATTCGTCGACTAAATGGAAATTGATGTTCTTCCCCCGTCTTCGTATCCTCACCAGATAAGACGAATTCCTCAGCTTGTGTTTCATTTAACTGATTGATCACTTTATCCGCTAAAGCATCAATATCGACCGTTTCAGATCCTGTTACTTTTTTATAATCTTCGATAAAGTTGTCTTGTTGTAAGAAATACTCTTTTTCCATAATGATCCTCCTCTATTCCAACTTTCTTTATTACTTAGTCAGAAATTAATTACATCTATTATTTTGACAAAAATATCAGTGAAAAACAACTAATTGCAACTGGTGAAATTTGATACAATCCGCTACCCTCTCGTGAGAATCAAAACAAAAGACTTTGAATTTGAACAAATAGATGTAGAAAAATCACAAAAAAAGATCATCCAGAAACACTACTGTTTCCAGATGATCCATTTTATCCAATCAGCTATGTGTCTTATGACACCCAGTCAAATTATTGCGCTGTTTCGATTTCTCCTAGCGCTGCTTGAGCAAGAAGGTTCAAGTAGTTCCAAGGACGGTCAAAATGAGGTTGGAAGAAGAAGTCAGAAAGAGCTAAATCTTCGACAGTCATTTTATTTTGAACAGCTAATGACATTGTATTCGCAGATTGAGTGATGTCGTATTTAGACATGAATTGTGCTCCTACGATACGATTTGTTCCTTTTTCATAAACAAGTTCCATCATGACTTTTTCAGTAGTTGGCATGAATTCTGGACGATAGTTGTCTTCGAATAATGTTGCTTGGACATCCAAGTTATTCATTGGCGCACTTTCTTTTGTAACACCGGTTGACCCGATCGTCCAACCGAACAAGTACAAACCAGAAGTCCCTTGTGTACCACGATAAGCCATTTTTTGTTCTGTCAAGTTGTTCCCTACTAATAAACCTTGACGGACAGCGTTTGTCGCTAAAGGAATATAGTTTTGAGTACCACTTGGGTTATAGTTGACAACTGCTGAATCTCCAGCTGCAAAAATATCTGGATCACTTGTTTGCATGTACTCATTTACTTTGATTGCGCCGTTTGGTAATGTTTCTACTTTACCTTCGATCAATTTTGTATTTGGTCTGAAACCAACACATAAGATGACCATATCCGCATCAAATGTTTGACTAGCGGTAGTTACTTGTTTCACTTTACCGTTTTCGTCTGGAATGAATTCAGAAACGTTTTCACCTAAAGCTAAATTCACACCACGGTCAACTAATTCTTTTTCTAATACGTCTGTAAATGGTTTATCTAAATATTTATTCAAAATACGATCTAAACCATCGATCAACGTTACTTGTTTGCCTGATTCAACAAACGCTTCAACTAATTCGATTCCGATGTATCCACCACCAACGATGACTACTTTTTTCGCATCTTCTGCTTTTGCAATGATTTCGTTTGCTTGGTTATAGTTTTTACATAAAAGAATGTTTTCAGATTCAATCCCTTTGATTGGTGGGATGATTGGCCATGAACCAGTTGTCATCACTAATTTGTCGTAAGAAACTGTTTCAGTTTCGCCAGTTTTTAAGTCTTTCGCTGTCACTTGTTTGTTTTCCGTATCAACATCAGTCACATCATGCTCCATTTTCACTTTCGCGCCTAGAGAAGCTAATTCTTCAGGGTTTGAATAAAATAGGCCTGCTGGGTCTTTTACGACGCCTCCGACATACAATGCGATCCCACAAGATAAAAATGAGACATTGTCATTACGCTCATAAACAGTTACATCTGCTTCTGGGTTGTTTTTTAAGATACTTTTTACTGCCGCTGTTCCTGCATGGGTACAGCCGATTACTACTACTTTCATGTGTGTCCCTCCGATAAACGTTTTGTCCTTTGACATTTTTAACTATAGCAAAATTAAAACGGCTTCAACAGTTTTATGCTTGTGAATTCACAAGAAGACGCTTGTCGTTTCTTGCGCATTCGTGTTTCAAAAAGCTGATAAATAAACGTTCTTTTTGTGATTTTAGTAACGAATAACCAATCGCTTGTGAAGGAATAAGAAATCTTAAAAAAATAGAATAAAATTTTTGGGATTTTTCTTAATTATAAGACACTTTTTCTAAAACGCATTCGTTATCGAAGTATTTCTTTAGATAGGAAAGAAAAAGACAAAAGCATCGACAAAGTCTCTCGACCTTAGCGATGCTTCTATTGACTATCCAATTTATTTTTTACAATTCGGGCATAATCCATATAATTCTAATCGATGATCATGGATCTCAAAATCAGTCAAGCGTCCCGCGGCCATTTCAATATCTTCTAAACCAGGATAATGAAAATCAACAATCGTCTCGCAATTTTGACAAATCACATGATAATGTCTTTGCGAACTAAAATCAAATCGGCTTGAAGCATCACCATACTTCATTTCCTGAACAAAGCCGATCGATGTAAATAACCGTAGATTATTGTAAACCGTAGCAACACTCATATTAGGAAATCGATGTTCTAGCGCTTTGTAGATTTCATCTGCAGTCGGATGTGAGCGATGTTCGATCAGATACTGTAAAACTGCATATCTTTGCGGCGTAATGCGAATATTTTCTTTTTTTAATTGCTCGATTGCCGCTTCTACTTTTTTATTTTCCATATAAACAAAACCCCACCTTATTGTTCTTGTATTATCATACTATTTTTATTTTTTTAAATCTACATATTATGGAGAGAAAAAGGAAAGAATTTTATAATTTAACCAATTTTAGACAAAAAAAGTGTAAAATAACGGATGTTACACCATTATTTTACACTTTTTATTCATATTTTTCGATTATTCTTTTACATTTCTTGATATAGAGGAGTAGACAAATAACGTTCTCCGTTGTCTGGAATAACAGCTAAAACTTTTTTCCCAGCGCCCAACTCTTTGGCTACATTCAAGGCTGCTTCCACTGCGGCTCCACCTGAAACGCCGACTAAGATCCCTTCTTCTTGACCCATTCGGCGAGCAGTGATCATTGCTTGCTCACTTGATACTGATACGACTTGATCGTATACATTCGTATCTAACGTATCCGGTACAAAGCCAGTACCAATACCTTGGATTTTATGTGGCCCAGGTTCTTTTCCTTCTAAGACAGCAGATTCTGCTGGTTCAACCCCCACGATTTTAAGTGATGGATTGATTCGTTTCAATTCGTGCCCTGCTCCAGTGATCGTACCGCCAGTACCGATACCTGCGACAAATGCATCTAAACCGTTTACACCAAATGCTTCTTGGATTTCTGGACCTGTCGTTTTTTCATGAACCATTGGATTCGCCGGGTTTTCAAATTGCAGAGGTAAGAAATAGCCGTTTTCTTCTGCTAAACGTTTGGCTTCTTTGATTGAACCACTGATTCCTTCAGTTCCTGGAGTCAAAACAAGCTCAGCGCCATAGCCTTTCATCAATAAACGGCGTTCAATACTCATCGTTTCAGGCATCACAAGCTTCACATGATATCCCTTGGCTACACCAACCATTGCTAATCCGATACCAGTATTACCTGAAGTCGGTTCAATGATCGTATCGCCTGGTTTTAATAAACCGTCATGTTCTGCTTTTTCAATCATATTCAATGCAATCCGGTCTTTCACACTACCACCTGGATTGAAAAATTCTAATTTAACAAAAACATCCGCAGCTCCTTCTGGAACCATATTGTTTAATCGAACGATAGGTGTTTTACCGATCAATTCTGTGATCGACTGATAAATCTGTGTCATGTTTTTTCCCCCTTCATTTGCTTCTCTATTCATCATAATACAAAAGTCTTGTGTCTGCGAGTGTTTATTCCTAAATCATGCAAAAAAAAAGGTCAAAAATGAATAACGCAAATTATTATGGCTCTATAATAAAGTGGACTGATGAATCAATTCTGATTCGTCAGCCCACTTTTTCTTTTTGGGTATTAAAAAACATATCGTTCTCTAGTATGATTAAATCACCACAAAATAAACAACTGAGAGGACGATATGCTCTATGGAAAATTCTATCAAAAAAATGCTCCGATTAACAGATAAATATTTAACCATCCAAGATGTTTCTTACGAAACGTTCCATCAAACCAATACTTTAGTTATTGACGCAGTGTTAGCTCCTCCTACTTCTGCTTGTTTGACTTGTGGCTCTGCCGTGAGAGATTCGAAGGGGAAAACGGTCATTGTCAAAAATGGCAAGAAAATGACCTGCATTCGTTTCGATCAATTCAACCATTTACCGCTAATCATGCGGCTGAAGAAACAACGTTATCACTGTAGAAACTGCCATACCCATTGGACAGCCCAAAGCTATTTTGTTCGGCCAAATCATTCGATTGCCGAGCATGTAAAAATGAAAATCATTGCTTTACTCACCGAAAAGGTCTCCTTATCTTTTATCGCAAAGCATTGCCAGGTGTCTATTCCAACGGTGACGCGTATTTTGAAGTCGTTAAAAACCTATTTACCAAAACAAGCCAAGCGCCACCTGCCCAAAGTATTGATGGTCGATGAATTTCGTTCCCATGTATCCTCAGAAGATAAGATGAGTTTTATTTGTGCCGATGGGGAAACCGGGCAATTAGTTGATATCTTACCCACTCGAAAATTGTCTCGGTTGACCACTTATTTCCAGACATGTGTGAATCCATCTGACGTCAACTATTTAGTTACTGATATGAATGCGGCGTATTTTCAACTAACAAAAAAAGTATTTCCTCATGCCAAACTGGTCATTGATCGTTTTCATGTGGTCAAACACATGAATCAAGCGTTCCAAGATTTTCGTGTCCGTGAAATGAAACGCCTGATTGCTTCGGGCAATCGGACAATGCCAAGGAAATTAAAAAGCCATTGGCGCTTACTCACCAAAATCGGAAGAATATCAACCACACAGAATATAAAACTTGGCGTAGCTTTCGTGCCCCAAAGTATCCTTACCTGACAGAAGCCATGGTGCTTGACCGTTTATTAAGTGCTTCAACTGCCTTGAAAGTCGCCTATCAAGCGTTCCATGAACTAGCGGATGCCTTTCGTGACAAAGACCACGAGTCATTTTTCACTCTCTTGCATCAGTTACCAGAAACATTAGATAAAGAATTTCGGCTAAAACTACAAAATCTTCTGAGCTATGAAGAAGGGATTCGTCATTCTTTTATTTATCCTTACTCTAATGGGAAAATTGAAGCAAAAAACACCCACATCAAAACACTCAAACGAGTGTCTTATGGCTTTAAATCATTTGAGAACATGCGCATCCGAATCTTTTTGACGAATCAAGTCATTCACGTCAAATAACGAAGAAAATCCGGAGAAGAAGTGTTCACTTCTTCTTCCGGATTTCACTTGATTGCACTCATCAGTCCTTATTGACAAAGAGCCATTATTATTTTTTTGATCTATCAACTGACTAAATGATACAAGACAAACGCGACGAAATAAAAGAAACCCCGCGAAAATACGAGAAGCGATTTTCGCGGGGTTTACTTTATTATTAAGAGAGCCAGAATCGTTCCTACCCTCTTGTTTTATACTCGGTCTAATGCTTAGACGTTGATTTCTTGACCAACTAATAATGAATAATTAGACATCGTCATGCCATTCTTCGCCATAAGGTCATCGACGGACATGCCGAATTTTTGGGCAATATCCCAAAGTGTATCACCAGAAACAACTGTATAAGTCTGGCTGCTGCTTGTCGTCGTTGTCGTTGAGGTTGTTGTACTTGTCGTTGTGGTGCTTGTCGTACTAGTTGTTGTTGATCCAGTCGATGGTGTATCAAAACGAGTCAGATCATACGTGCTGATCAATTCATTTAGTTTACTGCCATAATTTGGGTCTGTTGCATATCTCCCAGTTAAGTACGCTGTGGCATCGTAATAGCTTGTTGTATTACTTTTCCATACACCTGAGTAATGGTAATCTCCTGTAGAAAAACTTGTTGAGCGTAAAACATTTGCATGGTCTTGGAAAGATTCCCAATAAGATGAATAGCGACGGAACGGTTCATTCATCGTCACCCATTGACCATTCAAAAATTCTTTCGTATTCATATACACCACAGATTGACCTGCACTACCTTTTACTCCAAAGAGATTATAATATGGAGCACTTGATAATCCAGACGTTCCATAAGCACTTTCTAGTAATGCTTGTGCAATCATGACCGATGCGTATAAGTCATTACTTGCTGCAACTTCAGACGCCGCCCAGCCAATTTGATTGATAAAGGCTTGTGGATTGGCAGAAGATGCTACCTCTAGTTCATCTGCTCGTACTGTTTGTGGTGTTGCTGTGACCAACATTGGCCCAACTAATAGGCTTGTACCCACTAAGGGTGCAATGGCTTTTTTATTAATGATCATTTTCCTTTTCGGCCTATGATGTCGGGCACTACGGGTTCTCAGCTCTTGCATTCAAATTCCTCCTCAAATGAAACGGTGAATAAAACTTCCTCTTAAACGAAACTTAATCATTTAAATTATACGTTTTATTTTATTGAAACTCAAATAAATCTTATATAATTCCGCTTTTGTAATATCTACGTAATAAAAAAGTAATATAAAAGCAACAAAAATAAGTCTCTTTTCATTCGGTTTAGTCGAAAAAAATAGAAAATTGGAGGCTTGGAAAAAATCTCCAAGCACTCCAATCGAACTGCTTTTATTATTTGATTAAAATTGATTGTAGACATTAACAACATTATCCACGGTATAACCAAATTCTTCAAGTATTTTGTTTCCAGGTGCAGAAGCGCCGAAGTGATCGAATGTGATCATCTTCCCTTCTGTACCTACGTAACGTTCCCAGCCGAACGAAGCCGCTGCTTCAATGGCCACACGTTTTGTCACTGCTTTTGGCAAGACACTTTCTTTGTATTCAGCTGATTGTTTTTCAAACAAATCAAAACTTGGCATTGAAACGACAGAAACGTCTTTGCCTTGTTCTGCCAATACTTTTTGTGCATCGACAGCTAAAGCTACTTCTGAACCAGTGGCGATCAAGATGCCTTCTGGTTGCTCTCCTTTTGCTGGTGATAAGACGTAAGCGCCTTTTTTGACCATGTCATCTGCCACTTCTTTTGTTGATGGCAAAACAGGCAAGTTTTGACGACTTAGTACTAAGATCGTCGGTGTATCTGTTGATTCCATAGCTACTTTCCATGCGGCACGTGTTTCGTTGCCGTCTGCTGGACGTAGGACATGAACCCCTGGCATACTTCGAACAGAAGCCAATTGTTCTACTGGCTCATGCGTTGGCCCGTCTTCACCGACCGCTACCGAGTCATGGGTCAACACATAAATGACTGGTGTATTTTGGATCGCTGCTAAACGGACAGCTGGTCGCAAGTAATCGACAAAGACAAAGAATGTCCCGCCATAGATGCGTGTACCGCCATGTAATTGGATCCCATTCATCGCAGATGCCATTGCGAACTCACGAACACCAAACCAAATGTTGCGGCCTTCATAATGTTCAGGAGTGAAGTCTTTATCCGCTGTCACCATGGTATTGTTTGAGCCGGATAAATCAGCTGAACCACCCCAGAAACTTGGGATCGCTTTTGATAATTCTTGGATGACTTCTTTACTAGACACACGACTTGCTTGGCTTTCGCCTTCTTCGTATGTTGGTAATTCCGCATCCCAATTTTCTGGTAATTTGCCAGCAAACGCATCTTCAAATTGTTGCGCTAATTCTGGATAAGCTTCTTTGTACGCAGCGAACATGTCATGCCACGCATTTTCAGCTTTTTCGCCTTCTTCGACCATCGTTTGACGGAAACGTTCCGCTACTTCTTCTGGTACGGCAAAGTCTGGATATTCCCAGCCATAGATTTCTTTGGCTTTTTGAATCCCTTCTATACCGATCGGCGCACCGTGGACCGCAGAAGTTCCTTGGTTAGGTGCGCCAAAACCGATCACTGTTTTCACTTCGATCAATGTCGGTTTGTCTGTTTCCGCTTTTGCTTCTTCGATCGCTTTTGAGATTGCTTCTAAATCTGTACCGTCTTTGACTAAAAGATGTTGCCAGCCATAAGCTTCATAACGTGCGCCAACATTTTCCGTGAAGGCTTTTGAGGTTGGTCCGTCTAAAGAAATATCATTTGAATCGTACAACACGATCAATTTGCCAAGTTTCATATGGCCAGCCATTGAACTTGCTTCTTGAGAAACGCCTTCCATCAAGTCGCCATCGCCACATAACGCATACGTGTAATGATCCACGACATCAAAGTTTTCTTTGTTGTACGTCGCTGCCAAATGTGCCTCTGCCATCGCCATACCGACTGCCATTGCGATTCCTTGACCGAGTGGGCCAGTTGTCGCTTCCACACCGTCTGTATGGTTGACTTCAGGGTGTCCTGGTGTTTTTGATTCCCATTGACGGAATTGTTTCAAGTCATCGATCGTCACTTGGTACCCTGCTAAGTGTAACAAGCTGTAGAGCATCGCTGAACCGTGTCCTGCAGACAAGACAAAGCGGTCGCGATCGACCCAATTTTTAGATGTTTTAGGATTTACTTTCAAATGTTTCGTCCACAGCGCATAAGCCATTGGTGCGGCACCCATTGGTAACCCCGGATGTCCTGAATTTGCTTTTTGTACTGCGTCGATACTCAATGTACGGATCGTATTCACACCAAGCTGATCAATTTTATCAAACAATGTAACCCCTCCTGTAATTTAGGTTTTTTTTACCTATATTTCTCATTCTTATTTTATAGCAATTTCCATGAAAAAGCAACGACTTTTAGTTTTTTTTACTAAAAGTTGTCATTTCTATTATGGATACCTTTTTGCTTCTGGATTTCTTTCAATTTGTCAGGTGTAACATCATTTCCTTCAGGATCTACGACTTTCATTCCTTCGATATGATGTCTCATACCAGAACGAAAAGATGCTAGATATTCTTCACGTAACTTCGCTTGCTCTTTGACTTCAGCAGGTGTCAATCCTTCTGCTTTCTTTTTTTTAGCTAACTGATTGATACGTTCGATTTTATCAGGTGATAACAACAATATCCCTCCTTGCTTTTGCTTCTCCTACATCTTATATAAAAAATGAAAAAAAAACAACTACATCAATAGGTTTTAATGCGAACATTTGTTTGAAATCAAGCATTTTCTATGGTACTATTTACTTATCAAGTGAAAGAAGGTGTACCTTGTGGCCCGACAAACTGAAACAAGACAAATCGAAGTCTTACGATATATTCACGAACAAGTGACCCAAAAAGGCTATCCACCAACTGTCCGTGAGATTGGAGAAGCCGTTCAGCTCTCTTCTACCTCGACAGTCCATGGTCATCTTGCCCGATTAGAGAAAAAAGGCTTTATTCAAAGAGACCCTACGAAACCACGTGCGATCGAATTGACGCAACAAGGATTATCAAAAATCGGTATCCGTCCCTCAACGATACCAGTACTAGGTGTAGTAACTGCCGGAGAACCGATATTAGCTGTCGAAGAAGCTTCTGACTTCTTTCCAGTGCCACCAAATCTTTCGTCCGAAGAAGGTAGTTTGTTCATGTTGACGATCCGCGGAGAAAGTATGATCAACGCAGGGATCTTAGATGGTGACAATGTCATTGTCCGCAAACAAGAAACTGCTCAAAATGGCGATATCGTGATTGCGATGACTGCTGAAGACGAAGCAACGTGCAAACGTTTCTACAAAGAAAGAGACCATTTCCGTCTACAACCGGAAAATGACCTGTTAGAACCGATCATCTTAGATGAGGTATCGATCTTAGGTCGTGTCGTTGGTCTTTACCGAAGCCATATTTATTGATTAGAAAAAACAATACAACCGATGAGCATTTATGTGCGAGCTTGAGATCATGATCTCAAGCTCTTCTTTTCCTCTTTCACGGAATATTTTGCTCTTTTTAAACTTCCCTCTTTACAAACCGAACAAAAGTTCGTATACTAATAGTACGAACTTTTGTTCGTATTCTATAAAGAGGTGAATGTCATGAAATCAATGAGACGTTTTGGTTTAGTGTTGATCGTTTTGTTTTTAGGTATTATTATTGGTAATTTCGGGCTGCGTACAGCACTTTTGGTTTTTGTTCCTTTGTTTACATTGTGGTTCATGTTGTGGGATGAAAAAAAATACCGTCAATCACAACGTCGTCAGACACATGAAGACTCCTTCTACCATGAAACCTATTACAGCTCCAGGCACACGTAAAAAGTAAGTAGTTAAGCTTTTATGAATAACCCCTTCCAAGCAAACGATCGATGGTCGTTTGCTTTTTTTTTCGACCAATTTGCTACAGTTTTTTTCTCTTACTTTGAACAATTGAAGCTCTCCACCTCCACACAAGTAACAAACATCCTTACCACGAACCTTCAGTGTGTTCGTGGTAAGGATGTTTGTTAAGTTTGTTCAATTGTTCGATTCTCTGATCAATACTCCATTAAAGTGATCATATCATAGCCTTCGATTTTGTCACGGCCATTCAAGTCCATCAACTCGATCAAAAAGGCACAGCCTACGACAACTCCACCAAGTTCTTCGATCAATTCGATCGTCGCTTTGATCGTTCCGCCTGTCGCTAACAGGTCATCACAAATCAAGACTCTTTGTCCTGGTTGGATCGCATCTTTGTGTAATGTCAATGTATCTGTCCCGTATTCAAGTCCGTAAGTCACTTCGATCGTTTCACGAGGCAACTTCCCTTTCTTACGTACAGGCGCAAAACCGACACCCAACTCATATGCTACTGGGCAGCCTACGATAAATCCACGTGCTTCAGGTCCGACAACCATATCGATCCGTTTTTCTTTGGCATAATCAACGATTTGCTTTGTTGCTTCACGATAAGCATCTCCATCAGCCATCAACGGAGAGATGTCTCTAAATATAATTCCTTTTGACGGATAGTCTGGAATACTAGCAATATAATTTTTTAAATCCACTTTTTCGTTTCCTCCTAGGTTGTTAACCATTTTTTTATTGTGGGAATGTCACTTAATAGTAAAAATTCCTCTGATTTGATTTTCTTCAACCGCTTTTGATAGTGAAGACTATCTGTCAACGGATGATTCGCTGGATCTGCGACTTTCTCTAAAACACCATTGTTTATTGTAACAAACTTCAACTCAAAAAACACCTGTATCATAAAAATTAATAATTTTTGTGGGATTTTTAAATAGTTTGAGATCGCACCTAATTTATGCCTGATGTCGATCCGTTCTTGTGCATGGATCAATTTAAAGAGTCTAGCATACTGTTCCCTCGTCCCTACGCCATTCAAGTACGCTTCATCGACTGAAATACCTAAGAAGTATACACGACTGAACGTACCAAGAGCTAAGATCTCTTTTAAGACATGTAATTCAGCCGGACAATCGATCACGACAAGCGCACTCGGATCATTTTCCTCGATCCATGCTTGGACTGTCTCTTTCTCTGACCAAAGAATGATTTGTTCCTGTAAAGAGGCGTTTAATTCTTTGATCGATGCTTCATCAAATGCTAAATAGAGCGGACGCTCGATTTCATTTGCCAATGTTCGATAGCGTTTTGCTCGCCAATCAAACACTTGTAACCCTTCTACTGCAAAATCGGAAACCATCAACTGCGGTTTTTTACGACCATTCCACTCATTGATCGATAATTGCCCTACGATATCGAGAGAATCATCCAAAAACTCGTTTTCTTGTGCTCCAAAACCAAACGCGACTGCATCTAGCTGACTCTCTTCATCGACTAAAGAAAGTTTCAAGTGCTGTTGACTTGAGCCAATTCGTTTCACATTTTGGACAGCGACCTGTTTAAACAAGAAATTCGGGACAGGATTATCGGTTCCGAAAGGTGCGAGTAATTTCAACGTATCGATTTGTTCAACGGTCACGTCTTTTGGCGAGACGATTTCATCGATCGCCAATACTGGTCCTTTTGATAAATCGATTGCCTTCTCTTTCACATAGGCATTCATCCGCTCTTGTAACTGCGGGATATTTTCTGCAGGCATCGTCAAGCCGACTGCTGCGTGATGGCCGCCAAAAAATGTAAACAGTTCGCTCATCTCATTTAGCATCTCATAAAGGTTCAATGCTTCGATACTGCGACCTGATCCTTTTGCGACAGTTTGATCTTTGATTCCTAGAACGATCGTTGGTTTGCCTGTTTGATTCATGATCTTTCCTGCCACGATCCCCAAAACACCTTCATGCCAACCTGGATGTGCCAATAAATGGATCTGATTCTCTTCATTGATCATCGCTAATGCTTCAGTGGTGATCTGCTCCACGATTGCTTTACGCTCTTCATTGACTGTTTGTAGCTGTTCCGCTAATGTTTGCGCTTGGCTTTCATCAAATGTGGCTAATAAATCGACTGCTGGATTAGGATCACCCATGCGGCCGATGGCATTTAAACGTGGGGCAATAGAAAAACCGATCATTGTTTCATCTGCTTCATTCGCACGCACACTACTTTGCGCAAACAATGCTTGTAAGCCGACACGCTCCGTTTGACGTATTGCCTGTAATCCTAACGCTACGAGCGTTCGATTTTCATCCGTCATCGAAACCAAGTCAGCAATCGTTCCAATCGCTACTAGATCAAGAAACTCTGCGGGTGGTTCTTCCAACAAAGCAGTCGCTACCTTGAATGCTACGCCGACACCGGCTAATTCGCCAAAGGGATAATTGCCTTGCGGATGACGAGGATGGATGATCGCATAAGCTGCCGGCAACTCATTTGGCAACTCATGGTGATCTGTCACGATCACATCTACTCCTTGTTGTTGGGCATAGGCGATAGCTTCATGCCCCGCTACTCCATTATCAACAGTGACGATCAGTTGCGTTCCAGCAGCTATTTTCTCTTGGTACACCGTTGGATTAGGTCCATACCCATGTTCAAAACGATTGGGCAAAAAGACTTCTACTTGGGCACCAAGCAACTCCAACGTTTCTTTCATCACAGTCGCACTAGTGATTCCATCTGCATCATAATCCCCATAGACTAAAATTTGTTCGCCATTGATCACCGCTTCTTGGATACGGCTGATTGCTTTGTCCATGTCAAACATCAAATATGGATCGTGCAGTTTTTGTTCTTTTGGATGTAAAAACTTATGGATACTTTCTTGTTCTCGGTATCCTCTTTGCCACAACAATTGTCCGATCATCGAAGATAATCGTTGTTCTTTGATTATTTGGATAAAGGATTCAGAAGGTGTTGTTTCATTGACCTTCCAATCAAAATTTGCTCGTCTCACATGCTCACCCCTAACTTAGTCATTATAGCAAACGTCACCTCTAAAAAAAAGAATTTCAGTAGACGCGCGAATGGAATAGAAATAAAAATCATTTCCGTTTTTAACCTTAAAAACGAAGAAACGGTATTCCAACAGCAATTCCTTCAAAAATAGGCTCTATAATAAAGTGGACTGATGAATCAATTCTGATTCGTCAGTCCACTTTTTCTTTTTGGGTATTAAAAAACATATCGTTCTCTAGTATGATTAAATCACCACAAAATAAACAACTGAGAGGACGATATGCTCTATGGAAAATTCTATCAAAAAAATGCTCCGATTAACAGATAAATATTTAACCATCCAAGATGTTTCTTACGAAACGTTCCATCAAACCAATACTTTAGTTATTGACGCAGTGTTAGCTCCTCCTACTTCTGCTTGTTTGACTTGTGGCTCTGCCGTGAGAGATTCGAAGGGGAAAACGGTCATTGTCAAAAATGGCAAGAAAATGACCTGCATTCGTTTCGATCAATTCAACCATTTACCGCTAATCATGCGGCTGAAGAAACAACGTTATCACTGTAGAAACTGCCATACCCATTGGACAGCCCAAAGCTATTTTGTTCGGCCAAATCATTCGATTGCCGAGCATGTAAAAATGAAAATCATTGCTTTACTCACCGAAAAGGTCTCCTTATCTTTTATCGCAAAGCATTGCCAGGTGTCTATTCCAACGGTGACGCGTATTTTGAAGTCGTTAAAAACCTATTTACCAAAACAAGCCAAGCGCCACCTGCCCAAAGTATTGATGGTCGATGAATTTCGTTCCCATGTATCCTCAGAAGATAAGATGAGTTTTATTTGTGCCGATGGGGAAACCGGGCAATTAGTTGATATCTTACCCACTCGAAAATTGTCTCGGTTGACCACTTATTTCCAGACATGTGTGAATCCATCTGACGTCGACTATTTAGTTACTGATATGAATGCGGCGTATTTTCAACTAACAAAAAAAGTATTTCCTCATGCCAAACTGGTCATTGATCGTTTTCATGTGATCAAACACATGAATCAAGCGTTCCAAGATTTTCGTGTCCGTGAAATGAAACGCCTGATTGCTTCGGGCAATCGGACAATGCCAAGGAAATTAAAAAGCCATTGGCGCTTACTCACCAAAAATCGGAAGAATATCAACCACACAGAATATAAAACTTGGCGTAGCTTTCGTGCCCCAAAGTATCCTTACCTGACAGAAGCCATGGTGCTTGACCGTTTATTAAGTGCTTCAACTGCCTTGAAAGTCGCCTATCAAGCGTTCCATGAACTAGCGGATGCCTTTCGTGACAAAGACCACGAGTCATTTTTCACTCTCTTGCATCAGTTACCAGAAACATTAGATAAAGAATTTCGGCTAAAACTACAAAATCTTCTGAGCTATGAAGAAGGGATTCGTCATTCTTTGATTTATCCTTACTCTAATGGGAAAATTGAAGCAAAAAACACCCACATCAAAACACTCAAACGAGTGTCTTATGGCTTTAAATCATTTGAGAACATGCGCATCCGAATCTTTTTGACGAATCAAGTCATTCACGTCAAATAACGAAGAAAATCCGGAGAAGAAGTGTTCACTTCTTCTTCCGGATTTCACTTGATTGCACTCATCAGTCCTTATTGACAAAGAGCCCAAAAATAAGCCGTGAGAACCAAAATTTGACGATCAAATTTCGGGTCTCACGGCTTATTTCTCGGAGCTAAACATTTCTACGAAAGTGGTTCGCTTGCCTACTTTGGCAATCGCTCATGATCAATCAAAGTAATTGACACTTTGTCTTGGTGTTTGAGAAGGGGACTCAGATGGAGTTTTCATTTGTTCGATCTGTGCTTGCTTTGCTTGTAATTCTGCTTGATAGGCAGCTTCAAGCTCCGCACGTTCATTGCGAAATTCTCTTTTTTGTTCTTCTGTTGCCTCTTCGATTTTCTTTTGGATATCCGCTTGATTCTCTGCTAGTTCTTTTCTTAATTGTTTCAGTTGTTTCTTTTGTTGCCATAATGTTGTAAATGCTGTTAAAAAGATGATCAATGCACCGATCAACGCCGAACCGATGATCACTAAGATCAATGGGGCGTTAAAAGAAGCAAAACCAAAGCTTACAGGAACATTTTGATTATTCAATACAGCAAACACAACAATGACCAATACTAATAAAAAACCAACAATCACACTACCTTGCTTTTTCATTTACTTCACCTACTTTTTATTAAAAATTCCACCTGCAAAGTAATCTCCAATGGTTGGGAAAAGAGTATAAAATTTTGATGCGATCTCAAGTAATAATGGTTGGTTGATCTCACGTTTAGGATGCTTCATCGCTCGCACGATCGTTTGAGCTAATTTCCCTGAATCTAAAACGAGGTGTCCGACTTTTTCCAAGTAACTGCCACTTGGATCAGCTTTATCGAAAAATTCTGTTTCGATCGGTCCAGGATTAACAGTCGTAACAGCTACTCCTAATGGTTTCAACTCTAAGCGTAGCGCGTTAGAGAAACCTAAAACAGCAAATTTAGTCGCTGAATAGATCGTTGATTTGGCTGTCGCCATCTTTCCAGCCATAGACGCCACATTGATGATATGGCCTTCACGTCTTTCTGCCATATCGATCGCAAATTTTTGCGTCAAGACCATCATACCTAAGACATTCACCTCGAACATATCATAGGCTTTGCCTAAATCAAACGATAAAAAGTCTTCAAAAATACCGAATCCAGCATTATTGACTAAAATATCGACACGTCCGACCTCAGCCATCACTTTCGTATATAGTTCGTCGACGCTGTCAGGGTTGCTGACATCTAATTGGAACGCATAAGCTGGTTTTCCGCTCAATTCTTGACAAACTGCCTTCACTTCACCGATTTGTTGGATCCGTCTGGCACAAGTGACAACGATTGCCCCTTGTTTGGCTGCTTCATAACAGATTTGCGCACCTAAACCACCGGAGCCACCAGTGACTAAAACGACTTTATTTTCTAATTTCATCCTGTTTCTCCTCCTGAAATGGAACATCCACAATCTCAAAATCCTTCATGACTTTTGTATTTGGAAAGATTTCTTGTGCTTCTTGTTCAAGTTCTACTGTTGCTTTTCCTAAATATCTTGCACTGATATGAGTCAATAGTAACCTTTTTACATTCGCTTCTTTGGCCACTTCTGCGGCTTGATGAGTCGTTGAATGGAAATAATTATGCGCCATTCTTGCTTCATTTTTATTGAAGGTACTTTCGTGGACCAACACATCAGCATCTTTCGCTAACAAAACGGAATTCGTCGTTTTACGAGTATCACCTAAAATCGTCACGATCCGTCCTTTTTTATCGGGTCCGACAAAATCACGGCCGTTGATGACCTGTCCATTTTCTAATTGAACGGTCTCACCTTTTTTCAGCTTACCATAAATGGGACCAGCGGGAATGTTCAATTCCTTGAGTTTTTCAACTTGCAATTCGCCTTTATGATCATGCTCAACGACCCGATACCCATAACTATCGATGCCATGATTCAATTTTTTGGTATAAACAGAAAAATGGGCATCTTCAAAGATTGCCTGCTCTTCATTTAATTCGATAAAGACGAGTGGATAGCCTAGTTTCGTTTGAGAAATCGTCAATGCATTACGCACAAATGCTTCTGTACCTTTAGGGCCATAGATTTCTAAAGGTGTTTCACCACCTTGAAAAGAACGACTACTGATCAACCCTGGCAAACCAAAAATATGATCGCCATGAAGGTGAGTGATAAAGATTTTTTCTATTTTTCTTGGGCGGATGTTCGTTCGCAGGATCTGCATCTGTGTGCCTTCACCGCAATCAAACAACCAAATCTCATTTCGCTCGTCTAATAGTTTCAATGCGATGCTTGAGACATTGCGATGTTTTGCAGGAACGCCTGCACCTGTACCTAAAAATTCTAGTTCCATAATTTACCTGACTTTCTATTCATTCTTATTAATTTTAGGGGAAAATCAACTGACAATCAACCGAAAGTCGTAGGATATTTGTTCATAGAAAGATTTTCCCTGAACCAAAAGATTGAATAAATACTACTCTCGATGCTTTCTTCTTATTCAGAAGGTGTAGAATCCTCTGAGCCAGCGGTTGGCTTTTGATGTTTTTCATCCCAATTTTTCTGCGCTGTTTCTTTTGCATGTTTTTCAACTTCTGTTGCATCATGAACGTCTTGCTCTACTTCTTCATAATCCAAACGAGTGATTTCTCCACCTAATTCCATCATCACAAGTTGATTCAATGGTCGGTTATCCTCTTCTTCCGCAATTAATATCAGACCTGTTGCACCTTCACCGATCTTATTGCCCACAAAATCAAACACAGTTTGTGCATCTTTGATTTCTTTTGCGTCTTGGCTCGCACCAATCATCCCACCGGCAAACCAGCCTAACAAAATCCCTAATGGTCCGCCTAAAACACCTACTAACATTCCGATAAGGCCGCCTTTAGAAGATTTATTGTTTCCAGTAAAATCTAAAAAGTCTTCGATTTTAAATTGATGTGCCCCATTTGAAACATGGCTGATGACCGCCATTTGTTCGCCTTTGATTGCTCTTGTCATGTGAAGCTTTTTGATTTCAGAAAATGCTTGATAAGCTTGACTTTCCAACTCAAAATTTAATATGATCACTCGTTTGCTCATAGAGATCGCCTCTTTCTCATTTTCTTTTAGTGTACCTTGGAATAACCAAAAATAAAAGGGAAACCCTTCAAAAAATAACGCAGTATACAAAAAAAGGAGTATGACATCCGTCATCTCCTAAAATCGAATAAACAGTAAGCAAAAACCAACTCTTATGTGAGTAAGACAAAATCCGCAAAATATGGTGTATTTCTTTCTCCGATCTTGCCTTACTACCTAGAGTGGAATGTTTTCTTATGCTGTCTTTCATTGCAATCGTTATTGTCTAAAAAGAGCTTACTCTACAAATTCAAACTCAAATTCGCCAATGCGTACTAAATCGCCGTCTTTCGCTCCTCGGGCACGTAATGCTTCATCGACACCCATACCACGTAATTGACGTGCAAAACGCATAACTGTTTCATCATGGTCGAAGTTGGTCATTTGGAATAACTTCTCGATCTTCTCACCTGACAATACCCATGTTGCATCCGGCTCACGATCGATCGTAAATTCAGGACCTTCTGGGTTGAAGCCATAATGAACGGTTTCTTCCTCGATCTCTTCCTCATATAATGGGAATTCTGGTGTTACTTCTAATAGATCAGCTGTCGCATTCAGCAACGCATCTAATCCTTTACGAGTCACGCCAGAGATTGGGAATACTGGTATGTCGTCCGCAAATTCATCTTCTTTGTTTTTATTTAATTGCTCTTTGAACTTCACTAAGTTTTCTTCTGCATCTGGCATATCCATTTTATTGGCAACGATGATTTGTGGGCGTTCCAACAAGCGCAAGTTATGTGAAGACAATTCGTGGTTGATCGCCAAGTAATCTTCATAAGGGTCGCGGCCTTCCATGCCACTCATATCAATGACATGCAAAATCACGCGGGTACGCTCGATATGGCGTAAAAATTGTGTACCTAAGCCGACACCTTGAGAAGCGCCTTCGATCAAACCAGGAAGATCCGCCGCAGCAAAACTCCGTCCGTCACTTGTTGTGACCATCCCTAAATTGGGTACTAGTGTCGTAAAATGATACGCACCGATTTTTGGTCTGGCAGAAGAAATCACTGAAAGTAAGGTTGATTTTCCTACTGAAGGAAAGCCAACTAGACCTACGTCTGCTAAAACTTTTAATTCTAATTCGATTTTACGCTCTTGTCCCGGTTCTCCATTTTCTGCAATCTCTGGTGCAGGGTTTCTTGGAGAAGCAAAGCGGATATTTCCACGTCCGCCACGTCCACCTTTGGCAACTACTAACGTTTGGCCATCTTCAATCAGATCACCTAATAACGCACCTGTTTCGGCATCACGGACTGTTGTTCCTTGAGGCACTTTGACATACGTATCATCTGACCCACGTCCGTGCATCCCTTTACTCATACCATTTTCTCCTGGTTGAGCCTTAAAGTGACGGTTGAAACGGAAGTCCATCAACGTACGTAATCCTTCGTCAACGACTAAGATCACATCGCCGCCTTGACCACCATCGCCACCTGCAGGACCACCGTCAGGTACATATTTTTCTCTACGAAAGGCAACCATCCCGTCGCCGCCTTTACCAGCCTTCACGTCGATCGTTACTTGATCTAAAAACATGGACATATTTTCGTCCTCCTATTTCATTTATCTATTCTTACTATATGACTACCTGAATCTCCACAATAAACACAAGTCCTGTCTATTTTATCGGTGAATGGACCGTTTGTCCATCATTAAACTGAAAGTTTCACGGAAATTCCTGACTCTTTCTTTATTTTACTGCAAGAATGAATCAAGACAAAATAAAACGTTGTGACCAAACGTTTCAAAAAAGTTCTTTAAGAAACACTTTGGTCACAACCGCTATTTTACATATTTTTCTAAAAAACTGCTTACAGTTTGCTGATACTTCTCAGGATCAACCGAATATGCTTTGGCATGTTCTGCTCCTGGAACGACATATTTTTCTTTCGGTCCATTTGTCGCTTGATAAACTTTGTCTAACATTTCGTATGGAACGAATGTATCTGCATCGCCATGGATAAACAGCATTGGTAATTTATTTTTTTCTAGTTGTTTGATTGAATCAGCTTCTCCAAAGAAATAGCCTGCTCTGATTTTTGTCATCAGGCTAGTAACTTGGATCAATGGAAATGGCGGTAAACCAAACAGTTCATTCAGCTGATAGCTCAACTCTTCATTGACTGATGAATATCCGCAATCTTCGATGATCGCCTTAACATTTGCAGGCAGCGTTTCCCCACTAGTCATCATGACAGTTGCAGCCCCCATACTGATACCATAAAGGACGATCTCCTCCGATTGCCCATTTGTTTCGATCACTTGATCGATCCACTTCACGTAATCTTTACGTTCGTGCCAACCGAAACCGATATAATCTCCTTCGCTTTTCCCATGTCCACGCGCATCGGGTACTAATACATTGTAGCCAAGATCATGGAACATCTTCGCATAGTTTGCCATTGTTTCCGCATCCCCCATATACCCGTGAGCGACGATTGCTGTTTTGTGGCTGTATGAAGCGGGCAGATAAATTGCGGATAGCTCCAAACCATCTGCAGATGTCTGGTGCCACTCTTTACGATTTTCAGGGTTTGCAAACCACGATTGCGCCGCTGATTCTTCATTTGTTTTAGTTGTTCCTGGCGTATCGCCTTCCAAAAAATCTTTTTCTGAAGGAACAACAGCATAATTATAAAAATAATTTCCCGCAAAGACTAATACGACTGTTACGAGTAATGCTGCACCGATTAAAATCTTGATCCAAAGTTTCATTTTATACCTTCCTTGCTTTTACATTAACGTACTATCTGGAATTAGTATAAACAAAGAGTCCGTGTGATGCAATGTGGAATAAATAATAATTGTGATTGAAAAGAAGAGACCTGTTAAGCGATTGCGGCTTTACAGGTCTCTTTTGACTGACTATTTTAATCGTTCTAAACGTATTTATTTGCTTTCGATCAACTTGAAGTTTGACCATGGTTTTAAGAAATCAAGTAAGAACAACTCGTCATCTGAGATACGCCCCACTACATTCACTCGTCCATCATTCTTCATTTCTTTTAAAGCGATTTGCGTTTCGCCTTTGTATTGCCCGTAACCAACGTTATCGATCAATACATCCCCACGCGTCATATCTTTCGTGTTATGCGCTGGGAAAGGTTTGTCTTTGTAGTAGATACGTGTCATTGTTGAACGCAAGATATACTCTGAGCGGTCGCCACGATAACTATGAAGATTATCAAATAAACAAATGCGCTCGTCTTCTGTGATATCGTCTGCGACATCTACTTTCAATGTTGGATAGCTTGCAAAGAAGGCTTCTGACATCGCGCGCAACTCTTCTTCACTTGCGTAGGCATTCCCTACCGAAATATCATCGATCAAACCAGTTAACATCAAGTGTTTGACTTGTGTTGCGATTTCTAGATCGCGATGATCTTCTAATGAGCAAAGCCCGTCTTGTGTTGGCCATGGACCAAAATCCGCCGTTTGCGAATTGACGAAAGCCATTGTATTTAAATTATATTTACGGAATTTCTCCGAGCAAGCGACAAAATGATCGTATCCTAATCCAGAATAGCGATGAGGATAGAAGTTATGCGAACCTAACAAATTATCAGTATTTGGAGAATAGCTCATGATATTGTCTACATAATTCGTGCCAGAACTCATATTGATCTCGATTTTGATGTTATAAGGATTACGAGTCATTTTTGCTTCTTCTGCTCCAGTGAAACCAATATCAAGACGAATGCCATCAGCACCCATCTCCTCAAAGAAAGATAGATCATCATACGAGATTTCTAACTGTTCAAATAACGCCGGATTGATATCGACCATGACTTCCATCTCTAATTCATTAGCGTAATCAACTACTTTTTTAAATTCTGCCAGAACTTTTTCTTTGTCATCGGCAATTTGTAATAAACTTGTGAACACACGTTTGAATCCATATTTATGTGCTAAATCTAAATATTCTTTGTCCTTTTCAAATGTTGAACGTTCTGGATAAATTGAAATCCCTAATTTTCCCATGTAATGTTACCCTCCTGGATGTGCGTTTTTGTATCCACTTACATTATAACAAACCGCTTTCAAATGGTCTACACCTTTTAATGTTTATTAAATAATTTCGTTTATTATAAGAAAAAGTGTAGGTATTTATCTTATAATTTGCTATCATTAAAGATAACAACGAACAAAATCAGAAAGGAATTACTTATGAAACACAAAAAATTATTTTTAAGCATGAGTATGGCTGCAACGCTATTATTTGCAGCAGGTTGTACTTCGAATGGTTCAGATAACGCATCTTCAAGTACGAACGAAACAACAGAAAAAACAACAGAGACGAGCACTGTAGAAAGTATTGATCTAAATTCATTAGAATTACCTCAATTGAATACAGAAGTTGCTGATAACGAAGATCTAGTTGAAATGGTCACAAGTAAAGGAACGATCAAGATCAAATTGTTCCCAGAGCTTGCACCAAAAGCAGTAGAGAACTTTATGACTCACGCCAAAGATGGTTACTATGAAGGCGTTACTTTCCATCGTGTGATCCAAGACTTTATGATCCAAGGTGGCGACCCTGAAGGAAACGGTACTGGCGGAGAAAGTATTTGGGGAGAAGGCTTTGAAACAGAGATCTCAAACCAACTTTACAACATTCGCGGAGCTCTCTCAATGGCTCGTACACAAGATCCAAACAGTAACGGCAGTCAGTTCTTCATCGTCCAAAATTCAGATGATATGCATGATGGCCTATTAAAAGATGATTACCCACAAGCAATCATCGACGCTTATAAAGACGGTGGCTACCCTAGCTTAGATGGTGAATACACTGTCTTTGGGCAAGTAGTTGAAGGCATGGATGTCGTTGATGCGATTGCAGCTGTCGAAACAGATAGCTCAGACAAACCAACAGAAGATGTGAAGATTGAAAAAATCAATATCTTACAAGAAGCAAAATAGCAGTCGATTGTACGTTGACAGCTGAACTAAAAAAGAGATGCCTTAAAAGTAGATTACTTTTTGGGCGTCTCTTTTTTAGATTTCCCTGAATTTTCGAGATAAGACTATTTTTTATTTTTTTACGAAAAAAAGATTTATTATCATTTAAGTTTAAAAAAACTTAAACTTTTGTAGCAACCTTTAGAAAAGCGCAAAAAAGAATCATCCGCGAATAGAAACCTATCCGCAAGATGATTCTTTTTTTAAGGAAAATGATGGTCCACTTTCCTATCTTCATTTATTTTTTTCTTGAGGAAGCGATCTCTGCCTCCTTAAAGCGCAATACTGTCCTTAGGCTTGTTCGTTGACGATAAATGTAAACTCGCATTCACATACTTTTTTGTCATCGACAAAGGCTTCAGAAATAGCAGTCCCTACTGGACCTTTCATTTTGATGATCTCAAAATGACATTTCATCACATCACCAGGAACGACTTTT
This sequence comes from Enterococcus sp. DIV1094, assembly GCF_017316305.2. Classification (NCBI taxonomy): domain Bacteria; kingdom Bacillati; phylum Bacillota; class Bacilli; order Lactobacillales; family Enterococcaceae; genus Enterococcus; species Candidatus Enterococcus mangumiae. Next base: position 2,615,807 of record NZ_CP147250.1, on the reverse strand, counting down.
TGGCGGAATTTTGCTTTGTTGATCCCCCCGATATACGCACGTTTACCTAAGAACTCTTCTGATTTCAAGATCAAGATAGAGCCTGCTTGTGCAAGGGTTTCTAAGATCAAAGCCCCCGGCATGACAGGGTTGTCAGGAAAATGACCTTGGAAAAAATCTTCATTGATCGTTACATTTTTCGTTGCAATGATCTTCTTTCCAGAATCGATCGAATCAACGTAATCGATATAACAAATTGGATAACGGTTTGGAATAAGATCCATTACTTCCGTTGCTGATAGTGCGTATGACATAGTTTACTCCTTCTTTCAGGCAATTGCCGTAATCAATACTTTGATTATCAAAGTATCATATTCTTGATTATTTGGCAATCATTTTTTATTCATCAAAAAAATAGTTTGACAATCAAAGCATTTTACTTAATAATAAGAAATCAAGAAGTTATTTTTTTGCACTTATATTTTCGTCACACAAAACTTTTATTGAATCAAAGGAGTGTCTATATGTCTTTTTTAGAAGGAAAAAAAATCGTGATCATGGGCGTTGCGAATAAACGTAGTATTGCTTGGGGTTGTGCAGAAGCAATGATGCAACAAGGCGCGGAGATCATCTATACGTATCAAAATGAACGCATGAAGAAATCACTAGTCAAATTAGTCGGTGAAGATGCTTTCACAGTGGAATGCGATGTAGCAAGCGACGAGAGCATCGAAAAAGCAATGGATGCGATCGGTGAATATGCGGGCGAGATCCATGGCTTAGTCCACGCGATCGCCTATGCCAACAAAGAAGAGCTTTCAGGTAATGTGTCTGATATCTCTCGAGACGGCTATCAATTAGCGCAAGATATCAGCAGCTATTCTTTGATCGCTGTATCAAAATATGCACAAAAATACTTAGCACCTAACAGTGGGATCGTAAGTATGTCTTATCTTGGCTCACAACGAGCAATCCCTAACTACAACATGATGGGGATCGCAAAAGCATCACTAGAAGCAGCTATTCGCTACTTAGCTTCAGAATTTTCACCTAAAGGAATCCGTGTCAATGGAATTTCAGCTGGTGCGATCAAAACGTTAGCAGTAACTGGTGTGAAAGACTACCAAAAATTGATCGAACTATCTGAGTCACGTACACCTGATCAACAAGGAGTAACGATCGAAGAAGTCGGTAATACTTGTGCGTTCTTGATCAGCCCGTTATCAAGTGGGATCATCGGTGACATCATTTATGTCGATAAAGGTGTTCACTTGTCTTAATCAACGAACAAAAAATCAGCCCTCTATGATGAGAGCTGATTTTTTTATTGTATAAATCAAGTTGTTATTCAACCACTTCGATCCAACCTTCTGGTGCTTCGATATCACCGAACTGGATACCTGTCAATTCGTCATACAAGCGTTTAGTTACAGGTCCTACTTCTGTCTCGCTATAAAAGACATGTAAGTTGTTCTTATAATAGATTCCACCGATCGGCGAAATCACCGCTGCCGTGCCACACGCGCCAGCTTCAGAAAACTGATCGAGTTGATCGACATAGATGTCCCCTTCCACTGCTTTTAAGCCTAAACGTTCTTCAGCGATCTGTAACAAAGAATACTTCGTGATACTTGGTAAAATCGAAGGCGATTGTGGTGTGATAAACTGGTTATCTTTCGTAATACCAAAGAAATTCGCTGCCCCCACTTCTTCGATTTTTGTGTGAGTGGCTGGATCAAGGTAGACACAATCCGAATAGTTCAATTCCTTCGCTTCTGTTCCAGGCAATAGACTCGCTGCGTAGTTTCCTCCGACTTTCGCAGCGCCGGTTCCGTTAGGTGCTGCTCGATCATACTCAGATACAATAAAGTTCGTTGGTTTTAAGCCACCTTTGAAATAGGCACCAACTGGCGTACAGAAAACGACAAACAGATACTCAGGTGCTGGATGAACACCGATGTTTTCTCCTACACCGATCAAAAATGGACGTAGATACAAGGTTGCTCCAGAACCATACGGAGGAACAAATGCTTCATTTGCTTTTACGACTTCTTTCACTGCATCAATAAACATATTTTCTGGAACCATTGGCATCAATAAACGTCTCGCACTTTGATTCAAGCGACGACTATTTTGCTCTGGACGGAATAAATTGACTTTCCCATCTTTTCTGCGGTAAGCTTTTAATCCTTCAAAACACTGTTGACCATAATGAAGCGCAGGTGAGCCTTCATGAAGAGATAAATGATTATCCTCAGTCAGTTCGCCTTTTTCCCATTCTCCATCCTTCCATTTGGCAACAAAGCGCCAAGGTGTTTTGATGTAAGAAAATCCTAAGTTATCCCAATCTATTTGCATGTTCATACCACCAATCGTCAGTTTTGAAATATTTTAGCACTATCTCTCTCATTTGTCATCGTTTATTTTACTCCGTTGTTATTGCAAGTGTTCCTATGGACTTATGTAATGATTTATTTTGATTTTTGCGCTGTTCTTGTTACAATACAAAAAAGAAGATTTAGAAAAGGGGATTTTATGTTTTCATTCATTGCTACAGCAGAAACAACCAGCTCAACCGGAGAAACCTTGACAGATCAAGCAGTTAATCAAGTCAATGCTTTCCAACGGTTTTGGAATGATATTGATTGGGATGGCATCTTTTCTACGATGATCCAAAAAGGATTATATCTGATTTTTTTGGTTCTCCTATTTGGTCTTATCAATCGCATCGGTAAATACTTGATCGATAAGTCTTTTAAACAGTATTCAAAAAAAGCCGTCCTTAACGGCAGCCGTTTAAAGACATTACAAAGTCTTTTAAATACCATCTTCAATTATACGATTGGTTTCTTCTTTATTTACGCGATTCTTTCCGTCATCGGTGTGCCGATTGGTTCATTGTTAGCCGGTGCAGGGATTGCAGGTGTCGCGATTGGTTTAGGTGCACAAGGGTTTATGAGTGATGTGATCACTGGCTTCTTTATCATCATGGAACAACAAATGGACGTTGGCGATTACGTCAAGTTAACGAATTTGACCATTGAAGGAACAGTTGTATCAGTTGGTATCCGTACCTTGCAATTAAAAGGTGTCGATGGCACAGTCCACTTTATCCCAAACCGTAGCATCACAACGATCAGTAACCTTTCTCGTTCGAATATGCAAGTCGTTCTTGATATCCGTATCGTTCCAGAAGAAGGTTATGATAAGATCTATGAGATCATTCAAAAAGTCAATGAAACATTAGCTGTGAAATACGAAGAGGAATTACAAACAGAGCCAACGATTTTTGGTCTTGTCGATATCGGAAACAGTAACTTTGCGATCCGTACGATTTGTTACGTCTTGAACGGTAAGCAATTTGAGCTAAAAGAAGAATTTTTAAGTTCTTACGTCAAAGAACTGACAGCTGCTGGTTACAGCATTCCGAATACACCGATCGTGTTGAAATAGTTTTTATATCATTTTTGAAATAAAGATATATTAAAAAAAATAGTACCACTGTATTATTTGATCAGCTCCATCCATCTTTAAAAACCAAGCAACCTCCAAAATGATCATAAAGATCTAGCTTTTGGAGGTTGCTTAGTTTTTATTTAGTTAGTAAAATCGACTACTCTTTAACTAACAATATCGATTCTTTCTCTCAATTCATCTATTTTAGGTGACACGATATTTTGACGTTCTAATTCGTGTACCATATAATTGACTGCTTTCAATAATTCTTTTCGTGTGATGATTCCTTTGAAAACTTTATCCTCAGTGACAACTGGTAAGAATGACGCATCAACCAATAGATGAAGTACTTCTTCTAGGTCCCAATGCTCATCGATCGTTGGTACATCTGTTTCCATCACGTCAGCTACCGTCAAACCTTCTAATGGCTCCATACTGATTGTTTGCAAATCCATCATTTTGTTGACGACGTTCGACAGGCTGACTAAGCCGACAAAGCGATCATCTTTTCCTAAAACAGGGATTTTGGTATATCCCACTTTCGATAAAACTAATAATCCATGTGATAACGGATGTTGATACATAACATTTGCCACGTTTTCTGCTGGAACCAAAAAGGTCTCTTGATTTTGCAGTAATAATTCTCTTACGATTGGTCCAATCATTACACATTGGCCTCCATTTCAATTTCTTTCAACATCTCTATTTTACCGAAAACGGATGCAAAATCCAGACAAACATTTCTATTTTTAGCAAAAATTAGAGTTTGTTTCTCAACGTTTATACTCAAACGCCATGTTATCGATCTTTTGGTGTGATCGATTATAATATTGTACTGCAATTTTGTCTTTCGTACTATCGATCAGTGCATACGCAGGAATTTGGATCATGCCTCGCGGTTGAGAAATACTTCCCGGATTCAAGAACAAGACCCCTTGTTCAAATTCACAACCTAATTGATGCGTATGACCAAAAAGAGCGATCGTTGCTTGTTGTTCTTTTGCTTCAAGCGCTAACTGTGTCAGACCAAAGCGGACATTTGATAAATGTCCGTGTGTCATATATACGCGGTCGAGCCCTGTATCGACTACTCGTTTCGTTTCAAAATCGGTACCAAAATCACAATTTCCTTGAACGCCGATATAAGTTTCCCAAACTTCATCTTTTGCGTCAAGTTCTGAATCCCCGCAATGAAAGAAATAATCGACTTCATTTTGATAACGGGTAAGCAGTTCTTGCACGATTGCTCGATCCCCGTGATTGTCACTAACTACTAAATAACGCATCTACTCCACTCCTTCCAACCATGCTTGCCATTCTTGACTTAGTTTTGCCATTGCTAACCCTCGGTGACTATGCTCATTTTTTTCTTCACTTGAGATCTCTGCGGCTGTTTTATCGTAGCCGTCTGGAATGAATAATGGATCGTAACCAAAGCCATTTTCACCTTTAGGGATTCGCCCGATTCGACCAGGCCAGTCTGCTTCTACTACTAGACTTTCTTTGTCTGGCGCCGCAAAGACTAATGTACAGTGGAATTGTGCGGTGCGTTCTTCATCAGGTACATCTGTTAGCTCAAAAAGTAATTTCGCGTTATTGCCGGCATCACTTTTATGTTCCCCGGCAAAACGCGCAGAATAAACTCCTGGTCTGCCGCCTAAGGCATCGACTTTTAAGCCAGAGTCATCCGCCAGCACTGGCTGATTCAATACTCGTGCAATCGTTTCTGCTTTCAAACGCGCATTTTCTTCAAATGTCGTGCCTGTCTCTTCGACATCTGGTATCTCAGGATAGTCAAATAATGTTTTGACTGTATACCCTTCTTTTGCAAATAACGTGCGGAATTCTTCTGCCTTACCTGCGTTTCGAGTGGCAATGACGATCGTTTTCTCTTGTTGTACCTCCGTCGCCTCGGCAAATTCACTCAATAAAACATTTTTTTGTTCTAATATCAAGGATTCGATAGCTGTTTTTCCGTACACAAGCATTTCATTCAACTGTTCGCCATCAAAGGTTGCTTCTTCCCCAGTTCCTTGGATCTCTACAAATCTACCTGATTCAGTCATCACTAAGTTCATATCGACTGCTGCCGCAACATCTTCGTGATAATCTAAATCAGTGACACATGTCCCGTCTGCTAAAATACCGACGCTGATTGCAGCTAAATGTTCTTTGATTGGATCATTTGGCAACACTTTTGCTTGCAATAACTTCTCGATCGCTAATCTTAAAGCTACAAATGCACCTGTTATACTTGCTGTTCGGGTTCCACCATCTGCTTGGATCACATCACAATCAACGATGATACTCCGTTCACCCAATTTTTCTAAATCGACGACTGCCCGCAAGGAACGGCCGATCAGGCGTTGGATCTCCATCGTACGGCCACTTAGTTTTCCTTTACTGCTTTCACGACGATTTCTCGTGTTCGTTGCTCGTGGTAACATGCTGTATTCTGCTGTAACCCAGCCTTTGCCACTTCCTTTTAAAAAAGGTGGTACGGAATCTTCGATGGTTGCTGCACATATCACTTTTGTTTCGCCAAAGCTGATCAACACCGAACCTTCCGGATGTTTCAGCACGTTCGTTTCAATGGTGATTTCTCGTAAGTCTTGGACATTCCTTCCGTCGTGACGCATCATTGCACTTTCCCTCCTAAGTCGATCGATTCAACGATCAGTTCTTTTAATCCCAACCAATCTTGGGCAATCTCATGGAACATTTTAGCTGAGCCTGTTGTATAAAACCGGCATAACGTGCGACCATTTTTTGGTGAATTACTGATTTCAAAATAATCAAGCAACATGGACACCTCACCGATCGTTTCAGCACCTGAGTCGATCAGGGTGACTTTATCCCCCATGACATTTTGGATGATGGGGCGAAGTAACGGATAATGTGTACAGCCTAAAATCAATGTATCGATTCCTCTTAACTCTAACGGAGCCAATGTTTGAGCGACGATTTTTTTGGCGACTGATGAACGATATTCTTTGCTTTCGACAACAGAAACAAATTTTGGACAGGCTAAGCTCGTGACTTTTAGGTCAGGTGCTTTGTCCAACAAGGCTGTTTCATAGGCTGCGCTTTTGACTGTACCGAGCGTGCCGATCACACCGACTCGCTGATTTTTTGTTTGTTTTACTGCGGCTCTCGTCCCTGGCAAAATGACACCGATCACCGGGATCGATAGAGTTGCTTTGATTTCTTCTAAGGCCACGGCTGTTGCCGTGTTACAGGCAATCACGAGCATCTTGATGCCTTTTTCAACTAAATAATTCGTCATTTCCCATGTATAGGCGATCACTTGCTCTGCTGGTCTTGGACCATATGGACAACGTGCTGTGTCGCCAACGTATAATATGTTTTCATTCGGTAATTGCTTCAGTGCTTCTTTGACGACCGTTAGACCACCAACTCCTGAATCAATAAAACCGATCGGACGTTTATCTGTCAATCGAATCATCCTTTTTCAAAAAATTCTATCTTCTATATTGTGGACTTTTTGTGGTGATTTATCAAGTACTATCACCTTCTTTCCACGTCTTTTCCGACAATTCATTCGAACGTTTGCCCTGGAAAAATTTGTTTACTAACTCAAGAAGGAATCCACAAAAAATTTGAAGACCAAATTTCGTGGATTCCCTCTTACGAAGCGTTCACTATTCGATTTTTATGCTTTCCTGTTAATAACTGTACTTTCTTCTTTCCAAATATGAGGATAGTAGAGAAAGTGCGTAACATACGACAAAATACATGAAAGTCATCATTACGAACATCGGTAAGACGTAATTGGTATTTTGACCATAGACGATACGTGCTTGGTGCGTCAACTCTGGTAAAGAAATGATCACTGCTAACGATGTATCCTTGATCAATGAGATCAATTGACTCACAATGGCAGGGATCATCGACTTGAATGCTTGAGGTAAGATGATGGTCCGCATCGTCTCTACATAAGTAAGTCCTGTAGAGAGACCGGCTTCCATTTGCCCTTTAGGCAAAGCATTCAGACCGGCACGGAAAATCTCTGATAACATTGCAGATTCAAAAATAGTCAATGCCGCAACCGCGGACCAAAAAATATTCATTTGGATACCAATTTGCGGTAAAGCAAAATAGGTGAAAAAGATAATAAGCAATAAAGGCAGATTACGAATGATATCGATGATCAGACCTAGTATTTTTGATAAATACGGAATACTCGCGAAACGAAGAACACCTGTCAATCCACCGATCAGAAAACTGAAGATAATTGAGAATAACGAAACTTCGATCGTTACTTTTAAGCCTTCTAACAAAAAGCGAATATTCATCCATGAAAATGCACCACTAAAATCCATTGAGATTCTCCTTTCTATGAACGAACTGCCCATTTTTTCTCAAGATAAACCATCAAGTAAGACAATGGTAAGGTAATGATCAAATAAAACAACCCGACAATGATATACGTGTCAAAAGTGTTGAACGTTTCACTAGCGATCAAATCGCCTTGATACATTAGATCCAATCCAGCAACGATAGCTAAAATCGATGAATTTTTGACTAAATTGATGAATTGATTGCCTAATGGCGGGATCACGATTTTAAATGCTTGCGGCAACACGATGTAACGCATGGTTTCTGAGTACGTAAATCCTGAAGAAAGCCCTGCTTCCATCTGTCCTTTTGGCACGGTTTGGATTCCCGAACGAACCGTTTCTGCAATAAATGCTGAAGTATAGATCGTAAGACCAATCGTCCCTGCCTGAAATCCGTCAAAACTGATCCAGTAAAGCGGTAATACAACATAGAAGAACATCACGATGATCAGTAATGGGATATTTCTAAAAAACTCAACATAGGCTTTCGCAAAGCCTCTTATCCAACGATTGTGTGACAATTGAAAAATCGCCATCAACGTTCCGATGATCAAACTGAATAAAAGCGCCAAGACACTTGATAGGATCGTTACTTTGAATCCATCAAGGAAGGCTGGCCCATAAGTTTGTATCAAATCACTCATTGTATTCCCTCCTTAATCAATTTTTCCCTGAGTCGTATCTGGGAACCATTTTTCATAAATCTTATCATACGTACCGTCTTCAACCATTTCTTCTAATGCTTGATTGACGGCATTCAAAAAGTCTTCTTGTCCTTTATTGATGGCGATCCCATAAGGTTCTTCTGTAAAAGTCCCACCTGCTAATTCATAGTCAGGATTTTCTGCTGCCATCCCAAGTAAAATTGCATTATCCGTCGTCATGGCATCGCCTTGACCAGATTGTAAAGCAGTAAATGCTTCTGCATAGTTCTCTAATTCCAAGATTTGAGCATCCGGCGCATGTTTTCTGATATTTACGGCTGAAGTTGATCCTTTTACTGCTAGAATGGTCGTTTCGGCATTTAAGTCCTCTACGCTTTTGATCGGGCTTCCTTTTTTCACTAACAATGATTGCCCCGCATCAAAATAGACGGATGAGAAATCAACTTGCTTTTTACGTTCTTCAGTAATCGTCATCGTTGCGATGATGGCGTCGATATTTCCATTTTTCAATAATGGGATTCTTGTTTTTGAAGTAACTTCGACAAAGGATGCTTTTCCGTCATCACCTAAGATTTTTTTCGTGATTGCTTTGGCGATATCGATATCAAATCCTTGGACTGTTCGGCTTTCGATATCCATCATGCCGAACAAACGAGTATCATACTTGACGCCCCAAACGATCTCATTCGTTTCTTTACTGCGAGTCAAGATATCTTTTTCTGCTAAGCTACTGCCTTTACAGCCACTTAACACTAGAAATACTAGTCCAAAAAGAAAGAATAAACGAGTGAATGTTGTCTTTCGCATATTATGCCTCCTATCAATGGTTGATTACTTTACTGATAAATTGTTTTGCACGTTCTTCTTTTGGATCATCAAAGAAATTTCGTACATCGCGACTATCTTCTAATACTTGACCGTCAGCCATAAAGATGACACGATCAGCCACTTCTTTGGCAAAGCCCATCTCATGGGTCACGACGATCATTGACATCCCATCTCTTGCCAGTTTTTTCATTACGTCCAAAACATCACCGATCATTTCTGGGTCTAACGCAGATGTTGGCTCGTCAAATAACAGCATTTCAGGATTCATCGCTAAGCCGCGAGCAATCGCCACACGCTGTTGTTGTCCTCCAGATAACATTGATGGATACGAATCTTTTTTGTCTAACATGTTGACCGTTTTTAAAAATTTCTCTGCATTTTTCACAGCAGTCGCTTCATCTTGTTTTAACACTTTGATCGGTGCTAGGGTGATATTTTCCAGAACCGTTTTATTTGGGTAAAGATTGAAATGTTGAAATACCATCCCAACATTTTTTCTGATCTCCGTCAGTTTCGTTTTCTTGTCACGAATATCGACATCATTGATCAAAAGTTTTCCTGAAGTAATTGTTTCTAAGCCGTTGATACAGCGTAGCATCGTACTTTTCCCTGATCCTGATGGACCAATGACAACGACGACTTCTCCTTTTTCAAATTCAAGATTGATGTTTTTCAAAGCATGGAATTTGCCGTAATACTTTTCCACACTGTCAAATTTAATCATTGTCATATCATTACACTCCCATTATTATTTAGTAAGATTTCTTTTAAAGTAATATAATAGAACACATTATATCTGAAACTTTGGCAACTTGTAAAGTTTCCAAGAAAATTACCCATCCCTTTTCTTTTATAATTGGTATAAATAACGATTTTTCAGCTACTTTTTTCGATGATTTCCGTCTGGACTGTTGTCTATTCGGTAAAAAAACGGTAAGATATTAAGTATTAGTCTGACAAATTAAAAAGAGGTGTTCTTTTTTGAAAAATATTATTTTAACAGGAGACCGTCCTACTGGCAAACTACACTTAGGCCATTATGTCGGGTCATTAAAAAAACGTGTAGAAATGCAAGCAGATGAAGCGAATCAGTTATTTGTGATGATCGCGGATATGCAAGCATTGACTGATAATGCCAAAAATCCGGAAAAAGTATCTTCCAATGTATTAGAAGTTGCTTTAGATTACTTAGCGGTCGGGTTAGATCCTGCCAAATCAACATTGTTCATCCAATCGCAGATCCCTGAATTAGCAGAGTTGACAATGTATTACTTAAACTTAGTGAGTGTGGGTCGTGTCCGTCGTAACCCTACTGTAAAAACGGAGATCGAGCAAAAGAAATTTGGTGAAAGTGTCCCAACAGGTTTCTTCATCTACCCTGTCTCACAAGCTGCTGACATTACTGCGTTCAAAGCAAACCTCGTGCCAGTTGGTGAAGATCAAAAACCAATGTTAGAACAAACACAAGAAATCGTCCAAAGTTTCAATCATACGTATGGTGAAGTACTCGTTGAGCCTAAAGGCGTCTTTCCTCCTAAAGGAATGGGACGTTTACCAGGCATCGATGGTAACGGAAAAATGAGTAAATCATTAGGTAACGGCATCTACATTTCTGATCCTGCTGATGTCTTGCAGAAAAAAGTCATGAGTATGTATACCGACCCAAATCACATCCATGTCCAAGATCCAGGACAAGTGGAAGGCAATATGGTCTTTACTTACTTAGATGTTTTTGGTACAGATAAAGAAGCGATCGAAGAAATGAAAGCTCATTATCGTCGTGGCGGTCTAGGTGATGTGAAAATCAAACGTTACTTGATTGATGTGTTGGAGGCTGAGTTCGCGCCGATCCGCGCACGTCGTGAAGAGTTGGCGAAGGACCCACAAGCGGTGATGGATATCTTACGTCATGGTAGTGGAGAAGCTGCCAAAGTTGCCGCAGCTACACTTTCGGAAGTGAAAGCAGCAATGGGCATCAATTACTTCAACAAATAAAAAAATTGGAACAAGGTCATTCAATGACCTTGTTCCAATTTTTTTGTCGATTTAATATTAACGAATACTTGCATTGACTGTTTCTGCCAACGCCTTCTCAACTTTGCTCATCGCTTGATTGATTTCTTCGTCCGTTAGTGTTGCTTCTGGGTTTTCAAAACTTAATGTATACGCAACTGATTTGTGTCCTGCTTCGATGTTTGCACCTTGATATACATCGAATAGTTCAACATTTGTCAAGAAACGGCCAGCAGCTGATTGGATTGTGCGAACGATTTCTTGGTTCGTCACATTTTCAGCAACTAACATCGCAATGTCACGCGTCACACTTGGGAATTTTGTCACCGGTCGGAATGTGATCCCTTTTTGAGCTGCTTCAACGACGGTCGCTAAATCAAACTCAGCAACATATGTTTCTGGAATATCGTAAGCTTTTGCGGTCATCGGATGGACTTGACCAACAAAGCCGATCATTGTCTCCCCTAAATAAATTGCCGCAGTACGACCTGGATGAAGTTCTTTGATTGTTGTCAATGCTTGGTAACTGATGTCATCAGCCAATGAAAGCTGTTCAAAAACATTTGCCAAGATCCCTTTGACAGTAAAGAAGTCAACTGCTTGCGGCTTACTTTGCCAACTTTTCTCTGCCCATGTACCAGTTACTGCAAGAGCTACGTGAGTGACTTCTTGTGGTAGATGAGTCAATGGATCGTTTTCTTGATAGAATACGCGACCCACTTCATAAAATGCGATATCCGCATTTTTACGTGCCGTGTTATATTGGACGTTATCTAATAGACCACTGATCAAGTTCATGCGTAAGACAGAACGGTCTTCACTCATTGGCCAATCCAAGCGAGTGATTGCTGTTTCTTTCAACGCGAATTGACGAGATTTTTCTTCTGTGGTCAGCGCATAACTGATTGCTTCACTTAATCCGCTACCTTCCAGTAACGTACGGATCTTACGCGTAGTCGCTTGTTCTTGTGTCAAGCTTCCTGCAACTGTTTCGCCACTTGGTAACGTTGAAGGCAGACGATCGTAGCCATAGATACGTGCTACTTCTTCAATAATATCTGCTTCGATCTGGATATCCCAACGTCTTGGCGGCACGATGACTGTATATGCTTCACCTTCGACTTGATAGCCGAATCCTAATGCTTCAAAAATCTCACTGACTTCAGATACAGTCAATGCTGTACCTAAATAATGGTTGATACGATCCAATGTGATTTGCACTTTTACTTCTTCTGCTTGATACTCAGAGCCTTTGACAGCACCTTGTAACACTTCTCCGCCTGCTAAAGCAACGATCATTGCCGCAGCCACATCACTTGCTTCGCCTACAGTTGCTTTATTGATGCCTTTTTCAAAACGCGCAGATGATTCACTACGAAGATTGAAACGTTTCGCTGTTCGGCGAATCGAGATTGGGTCGAATAAAGCAGATTCTAATGCCACAGTTGTGGTTGTTTCTGTGATCTCTGAATCAAGTCCGCCCATGACACCAGCTAAAGCCACTGGTACTTGACCGTTCGTGATGACTAGATCTTCTGCTGTCAATGTGCGAGTTTCGCCATCCAACGTCACAAGGTTTTCTTCTTCTGCTGCGTGACGCACCACGATTTCTTCTGTGCCTAACTTATCATAGTCAAACGCATGTAATGGTTGGCCGAACAATAATAAGATATAGTTTGTGATATCCACGACATTGTTGATTGGGCGGATTCCTTCATTCATCAAAATATTTTGCAGCCATTGTGGACTCGATTGGATCTTGACGTTTTCAATGATGCGGATTTGATAAGCTGGTACCAATTCCTTGTCTTCCACTGTTACCGCAATTTTTTCTAAAGCTTTACGATCGACTTCTACTAATTCTTCCTCATTGAATGTCGGTGTTTGGCGATAGATTGCGCCGACTTCATAAGCCACACCTCTCATTGATAAGGCATCCGCACGGTTTGGTGTGATCGATAATTCGATGATCGCATCATCCATATCTAAATAAGAAAAGACTGGTTCACCGTTGACCGCTTCTTGTGGTAAATAGTAGATACCTTCTGAATATTCTTTAGGTACGACACTGTCAGAATAACCAATTTCTTGTAACGCACAGATCATCCCATTAGAGACTTGTCCGCGCATTTTTCCTTTTTTGATTTTGACATTGCCTGCAATCCGTGAATTTGGTAAAGCCACAATGACTTTGATTCCTGCTTTGACATTCGGCGCACCACAAACGATTTGTGATAATTCTTCCTCACCGATGTCTACTTGACAGATCGATAGGTGATCAGAATCAGGATGTGGGACACATTCCTTCACTTCTCCCACAACGATTTTCTTCAAGCCTTCTTCAGGTACAGTGACCCCTTCGACTTCGATTCCTGTGACCGACATTTTATCCGCAAGTTCTTGCGGTGTCACATTTGATAAATCAATGTATTGATTCAACCATTTATATGATACTAACATTCTTTTACTCCCCCTTGAACTGACTTAAGAAGCGCAAGTCATTTTGATAGAAATTACGAATATCGTTGACACCATAGCGTAACATTGCGACACGATCTGGTCCCAGTCCAAAAGCAAAACCGGAGTATTCTTCAGGATCGATCCCTGACATTTCCAAAACATTCGGATGAACCATCCCAGCGCCTAAAATTTCGATCCAGCCGGTGTGTTTGCAGACGTTACAGCCTGATCCACCGCATTTGAAACAGCTGACATCGACTTCAACAGAAGGCTCTGTGAACGGGAAATAACTTGGTCGTAAACGGATTTGGCGATCTTCACCGAACATCTTCTTCATCACGACTTCCAATGTGCCTTTCAGATCTCCCATCGTGACATTCTTATCGATCACTAATCCTTCGATCTGATGGAATTGATGACTATGCGTTGCATCATCTGTATCACGTCGGAAAACTTTCCCAGGTGAGATCATACGTAGCGCGCCTTTTGAAAAGTCATGTTTTTCCATTGTCCGTGCTTGGACAGGCGACGTATGCGTACGGATCAAAATTTCTTCTGAAATATAGAAGGTATCTTGCATATCACGAGCTGGATGATCTTTTGGTAAATTCATTCGTTCGAAGTTATAATGATCTGACTCCACTTCATAGCCTTCAACGATTTGATAGCCCATACCAACAAAAATATCTTCGATTTCTTCCATGATCTGTGTCAAGATGTGGCGTGTGCCTTGTTTGACTGAACGACCTGGCAGTGTCACGTCGATGGTTTCTTTTTCTAATGCTGCATTCATGGCAGCAGTTTCTAAGACTGCTTTTCTTTCCTCGATCTCTTGTGTCAATAGATCACGGATCTCATTGGCAAAGCTTCCCACTTTTGGACGCTCTTCCGGACTTAAATCTTTCATTCCTCGCAAGACCTCAGTGATTGGTCCTTTTTTTCCTAGTGTTTCGACACGGATCTGATTTAATTCTTTTAGATCCTGTACTTGCTTGATCTTGACGATCGTTGCTTCCTTCAAGCTTTCGAGTTGTGCTTGTAAAGACATGCGCAATTTCCTCCTTTAAAATTCAAATGCAAAAAAGACCTCATTCCTATCAAGGAACGAGGTCTTCGCGTTACCATCCTAATTTACGATCCAAACGACCGTACACTCATTTTATTAACGACAGACGTTCTGCCGGTCTGAAAAAAATCCAGACGAACTCGGAAAGTGAACTTCATTTTTCAAACACAGGATCTGCTTTCAGTCTATGACAGATCTCCCTTGACTGGTTCAACCAAACTACTCTTTTTCGTCATCGTTCTTTTTTGTTTATTCAACTAAAAACCAGTGTACAAGATTTTTGAGACAAAATCAACTGCATTCTTCGGGTGTGACCCATTTCTCACTCCAAAGTTGTAACTGGACCATCGCTTTTTGTAAATCTGCCCCTTTTTCAGTCAGCATATATTCAGAACGACTCGATTCATTGCATGAAAAATTACGCGTTACGATTTTTTCTTTTTCTAATTCTTTTAATCGTTCGACCAAGACACGGTCACTGACCATTGGGATTTTTGCAGAGAGATCAACAAAGCGCTGCGGACCATTTTCGAGTAATACATCGATAATCAATCCATTCCATTTTTTTCCTAAAATCGAGAATGTTTTTTCAAATTTGGGACACAGAATGAATTCTGTCTGTGTTAGCTCCATCTTACTCACCTCTTTTTATGAGTATAGCATATTACTTACAAAGTGTAAGTCCAGTTTGCTCAATTCTTATTCTTTATTAAGATTTATTATTTTCTTCGCTTGTAATAACACTAGAAAGACATCTTGTACGGGTTTATTCAACGCTTCGCTCAATGCTCGTTGGTAGAGGTTCAATTGACCACGGTATTTGCTGATGACCTTTTCTATTTCCTCAGGATCTTCTGGGTGCAAGATAAAATCGGTCTTGAAATCATAAAGCTGTACATACTCATCAAAGTCGAGATACCCGTCCACGATCCCATGGACTAATAATTCGTCTTGATCATTTGGATATTCTTTGAATACTTTTTCTGCTTGGAGAAGCATTGAAAATGGTTGTTCTCGTTTGACTTTTTCTGAATGTTCGATCAATGATTGGCCAAGAAATGATTCATAGAACCAAAGAATAGCTGCAATCGGTACTCTTTTATCAACTTTCTCATCCACCAAGCGTTTTTTGACCAGTATCGCTAATTCTTTTTCGACTCGCTCTTTCGTCAAGTTTTCCAATGGTAATAACTGTAACAGAAAGTGTGTCGCAGTCCCCACTGCTGCGGCAGAAACTTTACGCTCTTTTTGTAAAAAACGGGGTTCTGCCAACTGATCTTGTGTATACCTGAACGGTTGTGCAAATGCTTTTTTATCACTTCTTTCCCAGGTCAATCGTGCATCTGGTGAATCATCCGGGTCTTCAAAAAGACGTTTGATCTCAGAAACAGATTGATAACTAGTCGTTTGCGAAGAAGCTTCATAAGGATAAGCAAACGCTAAACGAGTTTTTAGATCTGCGGACAATGGTGTTTGATCGCTTACCTGCTCTTCTGCTTGTTCTTCTTTTGTTGCTAACGCTTGGCGTTGTGCGATGACCTCTTCTTGATTCATCCAAGTGATCGTAAAGTCTCCAGGCGAAGCTTTTAGTTGTGGCAACGGTGTAGCTTCTGGGAAGTATTCAGTCATTTTCGGATGGCGGATCAAACTATAGCCGATCCAATTCATCAAACTACTCATACTTTTCAGACGAATCACTGGATCTAGCACTAAGTCAGGTTGTTCGCTTGCTTCTGACCAAGCTTTGAACGTGTCTTCTTTGCTTTTATAGGAACCGACAATAAACAATTTTTGCTCTGCTCGTGTCAAGCCCACGTATAATTTACGCATTTCTTCCGAGAGCAGTTTTTTCTGTTTCGCTAATTTGATGGCTTGATAAGGCAAGGTATCATATAAGACCCGAGTATCTGGCTCCATATAGCGGACCCCTGCACCGAGTTTTTCTTCAAAAGCATAGCGGTTTTTTAAGTCTTGCAAATTGAATTGCTTCGTCATATCTAATAAAAAGACGATTGGGAACTCTAATCCTTTACTGGCATGGATAGTCATGACACGAACGGCATTGTCACTGGAAGCAAGGACAGGTTCAGCTAAATCTTTGTCTTTTTCCTGCATTTTTTCAATAAAGCGGACAAACTGGTAAAGTCCGCGAAAAGAGCTTTGTTCGTAAGCTTTCGCACGATCCACTAACGCATAAAGATTCGCTTGACGCTGCGCACCAGCTGATAACCCTACGACGTATTCCAAATAGCCCGTTTGGTAATAGATTTCCCATAACAGATCAGTGATTGAAGAACGACGTGCTAACTCCCGCCATTGTTGTAATTGCTCGTTAAAATGAAGGAGTTTAGCCGACAACTCGTCTTCGTTATTATTTTGATAAGCTAGCACTGCATCATAGTAAGTATGCGCCTGATCTGCTAAGCGAATACGCGCTAATTCTGGTTCGATCAAGCCGACGATCGGCGAACGAAGGACAGAAGCCAACGGGATATCCTGATAAGGATTGTCGATCAGTTGCAGCAAGGAGATCATCGTGCGGATCTCGGTTGCTTGGAAATAATTTTGAGCATCATTTAACTCTAAGGGAATATCAAAGGTTTTGAACACTTCTAAGATTGTCAGATTGTTTTTCTTCGTCGGCGTCAGCAAAACGATATCTTTGTATTCGATTGGCCGTTCTTCTTGCCTTTTTTTATCGTAGATCATGAACTGTGAATCGATCAGCTGACGGATCTTTAATCCTGTCATAAACAATTCGCCTTCTGTTTTATCTTCCAATACTTCATCCATGGGTAGTTCGATTTCTGATGTTTCTTGGGCTTTTTCATAAATCAGAATCTCTGGTGAAAATCGCTCATTCTCTGGGAAACCAGAAAAACCAAGGACAAGTCTAGCCGCTTCATCGTAGGCGATCTGTCCGACTGTCGGGTCCATCAATTGTTCAAAGATCAAATTGGTAAATGCCAAAACTTCTTGCCGTGAGCGGAAATTTTCAGCTAAGACGATCCGTCGTCCGCCTCTTTCTTCCGAAAATTTCTCATATTTATTGATAAAAAGGGTGGGATCAGCTAAACGGAACGAATAGATCGACTGTTTGACATCCCCTACCATAAAGAGATTGCCTTTTTCTTCATCCGGTTCTCTGACCCAATAAAGTAATTCTTCTTGTAGCTGGTTGACGTCTTGGTATTCATCGACCATCACTTCTTTGAACTTCCTGCGATAATAATCCGAGGCTTCACTTGGTTGCCACGCTTCTTCTTGCTGTTTCGTCAGTATTTGTAGCGCTAAGTGTTCCAAATCGTTAAAATCCAGTACGCCTTTTTCGCGTTTGCGCGCACTGAATCCTTCCATGAAAAGTTTAGTGACTTCCGTCATTTGTTCAACGAGAGGTAACGCTTTTTGGCTTAACTCTTCGATTTGTGCGGGTGAAACTGGGAAATAGCTTTTACCGATTTGTTGCAAGATTTTTTTGGCACGATCTCTTAACGCCTTGACTTCAGCCGAACGCTCTTTCAACTCCGCTTTGCGACTGCTTTTGAATGTTGAGAAGGTCAAATTTTCTAATCCTTGATAAGCATTCTCTAATTCATCACTGACGAATCCTTCATAGATTTGTTGGATACTTGCCTGCTCTTGGGCAACTTGTTCCAACATTTTTTCTAGCCCTTCCTCTTGTGCCAAAACAACCATTTCTTCATAGAGTTGTGTGCAATGAAGTAAGTCAGCTAAAACCAATGGCCGGATCTGTTCTTGATACAACGTAGAAGCTGCTAACCCACCTTCTAAGCGATAGGCTTCAGATAAACGGTCCAACCAAGCGATAGGATCAGGATTTGCACGGGCAAAATCATAGAGAGAAAACACGAGATTCGTCAACCCATCATCTGAACGATCATTTGAGAAGTTCATCGTCAAGCGAAAGAAGTTTTCTTGGTTTTCAGCGTACAGCTGTTCTCTGATTTCATCCCACACATCTTCTTTCATCAAGATCGTCTCTGTTTCATCTGTCAACATTCGAAACACTGGATCGATATCGATCAAATAATAATATTTACGGATGACAGTCAAACAAAACGCATGGAGTGTTGAGATGTTTGCTGTTGGGAGCAACACAAGCTGTTTCGTAAAATGTTTTTGCCAAACCGGATCACTTTCACTATTGACTGCTTCTTGTAACGCAGACTGGATGCGTTCTTTCATTTCTCTTGCAGCGGCTTCCGTAAACGTGACGATCAACAGCTCATCGATGTTGACCCCCATTTTTAGTTTCTCGATCACTCGGCGAACTAAAACAGTTGTTTTACCTGAACCAGCCGATGCCGAAACAAGAAGATTATCTCCTTGATCAAAAATAGCTTGCCACTGTTCATCGGTAAAGCGCTCATTTTCTGGTTTTAAAGGAATTGAGGTCACTCTTCTTCACTCCTTTTCAATATTCTGCGTAGTGCTTCTTCTTTATCAAGCTTTTCTAAACGATGGTAATTGTTTTCTTTCAGCATGACATCGAACGTACAGATACTTCGGAACGGGCAATATTCACAAGCGATTCTTTGTTTGTCTTTATAGGCTGGATTCAGTTTGATCTCTCCGGATGTGATTGCCTCACCAGCTAAACGCATATTCTCGCGATTATGATTCATGAACAATTGCAGTTCTTCTTCTGTATAAAATTTTTCTTTGCTATAACTGCCTTTTTGCAGCTCGTCTTTGGCATTTTTCTTCACCGGATAGATCAGTGAACTTTCTTTCGCTTCCAATGAATGATCGAGTACTTCTAATAAGCCTGGATCATCGACAAAAACCCCATCATAGCTGAATTTCTTTAACGTGTTTTTCTCGACATTTGTCGTATCCGTCAGCACTGGATTATGCACATGCAAGTAATAAGAGCCTGCCGGTTTGACTGCTGCCTTGCCGGTTAAACGTACGGCATCCATCAACGCCACATCAAGATAGGTCAATAGCTGCATCGCCATCCCATAATATGCTTCTGTCACGTCAAAGGAACGGCCACTTGATTTATAGTCCACGACACTCAACCACGTATCACTTTGTTCAGTTGCGACATCGATCCGATCGATTTTTCCACGTACATGGAGCTTCCCGCCCTTATCCAAAGGGATCTCAAGCCCAGGAATCCCTCGAGCACCAGCAATCTGTCCAAATAAAATCTCTGTTTGTAAGGGTTTCATACCAGTGTTCTTACTTTGTTTTTGTAACGCCCACGCCACTTTTTGAATCGTTTGTCCTAATTGGTAACGGATATAGTTCATTCGTGCAGAACTATCTAAAATCTCAAAACGCAATTCACCGAACACTTCTTGTAACACTTTTTCAGTAAATTCTTGACGCTCTTTCTCAGACATTGCTACGAGTGAAAGTTGATTGGAGAATAACAACTTGAAAAAACGATCGAGTGACTCATGATAAAAATCACCGGTAGCAGCTGGTGTCAAACCATAAATATTACGTTCTTTCAGCTTCAAGCCAAATTGAACAAAATACTTATATTCACAATTATAGAAGTTTTCCATCCGTGAGATCGACGTATAGATTTCTTTACCGTATAAAGCCTCTGCCATCTCTTCTGACAAAGATACAGGAACATTCAGGTGATCTTGACTTTCAAAGATCGTCAACGCAAAATTCCGTTCGTTAGAACGAAGCACCAAATCTTTTAATTGTTGCCAATAAAGCGGCACAGCCTGTTTTGCTTCTTTTGCTAAACGGTAGACGCGATTGATCGTATTGATGCCACTACGGTATGTTCCCACGTAGCAATCGGGTTCACTCGTCAACTGCAACTGGCATTTTGCTTCGACCGGAATACCCAGATAATCGACGACTCGTTTCAAATAAGGAGACATTTTCAAGCGATTTGTATCATAGCTTTGCGCATAGCTCAAGTACAACCGTTCAGTTCCCGAGGCAAACACTAAATAAGCTTGAAAAGGTTCAAATGACATACTCTCCTTTGCGGGATCAAATAAAAATTGATCATCAGCCAGCCCTTGATTCAACGCTTCTCGTTCTTCGCTAGATAATAAGCCTTTCGTTTCATGGCGATCTGGGAACACCTGATCATTCAAGCCAACTGCAAATGTGACCTTCGCTTGATTCGCACGTACAAGTTCCAAACGGTTGATCCGTACTTGATCGATTGCCGTAGGGATCTTCCCATAGCTAAGATTTTCTAAGCCACTAGTGATGATCTCTTGAAACAAGGACCAGTCAAATGGTGTTTCTCCATAGATCAATGAATATTCATCCAAAAGATCCATCAAAGCACCCCAGGTTTGTTCATGGTTTCTAGCCGCAGCTAAGTTTCCTCTGGCTACTTCTTGGTCACGCCAGAAAAGTAATTGTTGTTGCACGCCACTTTCGATCAAGAACTGATAAAACAACGTGACTGCTTCTTGTCCTGTTTGACATTTCTTGATTTCCCCAATAAATACAGGCACCAGCGCACGAAATAGTCTGCGGATTGTATTTGATTGCTCTTCCAACTGTTTGACGTCTTCTAGCTGTTCTGCTTCAAAATCATAGGCGACAAACTGCCAATCTTTTTCTCGAAGCCAATAATTGCCTTGATAGTTGTATGCTAAAGCAACATTTTCTGTGATATCCAGATCCGTGCGAAACTGGTTTCTGGCCGTCTGCCACGTATCAAGATCTAGTTCATCGGTTGGTGTACCGATCGTTAACTCAGTTTTAAAGAAACGCATGATATCGTTTAAACGATACTGGTAACGATCCAAAGCAAATAGGCTATTGATCCATTCGATCAATGGATGGTTTTCCATCAGTTGTTCTTCGTCCAAATAAAAAGGGATCGCCATTTCTTGGAAAATCGGTCGCAATAGATTTCCGTATAGCGTCATATCCTTTGTCAATACTTGGATGTCTTTATAACGAAACCCTTCTTGGCTGACCAAACGCCGGATCTCCACCGCTAATTGGCGAACTTCTTCCGTTGGATTTTCTGCTTCCCATAGATGTAGTGTCTCTTGCGCACCAATCTTTGTTGGTGTGCTTTTCTGGTGACTGGAAGTTTCTTCCCACATTTGTTGTAACGATTGAAGTTCATTTTTATATGCTCGTGCCGGTGCATAATGATCGACTCCCACAGGGACACTTTGTTCTCGTGCAGCGTTCAGTAGTTGAAAATAAACCTTACCTGTGTTGTAAAACAAGGTCAATGGATCAGGCAAGTCGGATTTATAAGGACGATCCAATAAGAGATCAACGACAAGCTGACCCTTTTCCATCATTTTTTGCATCAATTGGAATTCTTGCGCATTGATTCGCGCAAATCCACTGACTAAAAATTTTATGTTTCGATAATCCTGAGTTGCCATATAATTTGCTAATACGGTTAACGCATCTTCCGATTGGAGCGCTCGTTGAAGCAACTCCTCTTCAAAAGCGGTGAAGATCAATTGCAGATCCTTCATTTTTAATTGACGATCCTCATCTCTTGGTGACTCGCCTGTCACAGATGTCAGCAAGTCAGTTGGTGCTATCTTCCCTACCTGTAATTCGCTATATAATTCTTGCAACTGACGAATGAAGCCTTTTTTTCTGATTTCTCCTCGAAAAATCGTCAGTTCCTCTTGTTTCTTTTCTAAAATCTGACGTAGGATCATCGCTGAACCAGCTTCCGTCAATTCATTTCCTGAAAGCAACGTGGTTTGTTGCAGTAAGTACCAAGCTAAACGATAGAAACTGAATACTTGCATATTCGTTGTGCTAAAAGAGCTTTTTCCGCTTTTTTTACGCATCTCGGCTAATAATTCCTGCTCTTGCTCAAATTTATTATAGTTAGGTACAAGGAAAAATACCTGATGTGTTTCATCTTTTTCAAGCCAAGCGGCTGCTTCATCAATTAGTGCTTTACGGTGGTCTTTTTGACCATTCCCCAAGATAAATTGTAACGACACCTTGCTTCCTCCTTTTTTCCCAATTGATATACGTCATCATTATAACAAAAACAACTGAACATTTGTTCTATTATCGCCTAAATTTCGGAAATAAAAAAAGCCGGAGATGGACAATCGTCCTCTCCGACAAAAACATGGCTTAATGGATCGAACCCATTAATTTTTTGATTGGTTCTTTGATTGCAAACAAGATCACTGCACCTACGATCGCCACGACCCCAATGATCCCGAAGTAAGCTGATTCGGTACCCGGTGTGTAAAAACGAGCGATTTGTGCGTTGATGGCTTGTGAAGAAGCATCCGCTAAGAACCAGATCGCAATCGTTTGTGACTCAAAAGCTCTTGGTGCTAATTTCGTCGTCACAGATAGTCCAACTGGTGACAAGCAAAGTTCAGCAAGCACAATAATGAAGAAGCTTCCGATCAACCAAAGCGGACTTACTTTGCCAGCTGTTCCATATAACATACCTGGTAACATCAATAATAGATAAGATAGCCCTGCAAATAGTAAACCTAGCGAGAATTTCACTACTGTCGAAGGTTGACGTTTGCCTAAGCGAGTCCACAATGTCACGAATACCGGTGTCAAAATAAAGATAAAAATCGGATTCAATGATTGATACCAGCTAGCTTGGATCGGTATGCCCATCAAAGTCGATCGTGTCCGTTCACTTGCAAATAAAGCAAGGATCGATGAGCCTTGTTCTTGTAATGACCAAAAGATGATTGCTGCTAAGAATAACGGGATATATGCCCATACTCTTGGTTTTTCTTCCGTCGATACATCTTTTGATGTCAACATTTTAATAAAGTAATAAAGTGGTAAAACGATCCCCAAGACACTGATTGTATTGACGAAGAAATCGATCGTCAAATGTCCAGTTAGTTGTGCCCCGCCAAAAATAATGGCAAATACGATCAAAGCGATCACAACATTGCGGATAAATCCTTTACGTTCTTGTTGTGTCAATGGATTAGGTGCTGTCATCCCTACACCATCCAACGTCTTACGTCCTTGGATCACATACTGCAACAATCCGAAGAACATACCAATCGCTGCTAATGAGAACCCTAAATGATAGTTATACTCTTGCCCAATCGTGCCGACGATCAACGGTGCGAGTAATGCCCCAAGATTGACCCCCATATAAAAGATTGAAAATCCTGCATCTCTTCGTAGATCGGTTTTAGTGTACAAATGTCCAACCATGCCAGAAACATTCGGTTTTAAAAAGGCGGTACCAATGATGATCAATGCCATCGAGATAAATAAAGTTGAGACACCAAACGGCAATGCTAGAACGATATGTCCAATCATGATGAAGACCCCACCAATAAAGACAGTCCGTTTTGCTCCTAACACCCGGTCAGAAAACCAACCGCCGACGATACTTGACATGTAGATCAACGAACCATAGATCGACATGATCGACAAGGCTGTTGCTCGAGGTAAGCCAAGACCTCCATTCGCTACTGTATCGTACATATAGTAGATCAGTAAGGCGCGCATTCCATAATAGCTGAATCGTTCCCACATTTCTGTAAAGAACAATGTAGACAATCCCTTCGGCTGACCGAAGAACCCTTTGTCTTGTTTTTCCATTTTCCATACCCCAATTCTTTTTAATTTTCAGAAAATAATACACACATTTACCGAAAATTCGTGTGAAAATATATATCTAAGAAATATATACCTATTTTCTATAAATACAACAAAATTTCAATGGGAAAACGATAAGAAAAAACATAGGTTATTTTTAATAATTATATAGTTCGTTTCTCGCAACTTCTAAGAAATATCGCTAGATCCGTCATGTAAACGGTCTTATATCAAGGCCTTTAAATCATATCTAAAATTATTATATTTAAAAAAGTTTTTTTGAGCATTTCATTTTACTTACTTTTTGTAAGGTGATATACTTCATTTTGTCATCAAGAAAAAAACGCAGAAAAGCGATTTAAAGGAGAACTGATTTATGACTGAATTTACAAATAGCTTAAAAAACCGCCGTTCGATTTATGATTTAGGACGCAACGTTTCACAATCAAATGAAGAACTAACTGCTTTGATCCAAGAAGCAATCAAAGAAAGCCCTACTGCTTTCAATGCGCAATCAACACGTGCTGTGATCCTATTCGGCGATGCACACGAAAAATTATGGGAAATGACAGAAGAAGCATTACGTCCATTGACTCCTGCTGAAGCTTTCCCTAATACACAAAACAAATTAGCAAGCTTTAAAAAAGGCTATGGTACTGTCTTATTCTTTAAAGACACAGATATTATCAAAAACTTGCAAGAACAATTTGCATTGTATGCAGACAATTTCCCAGATTGGTCAGAACAATCAAATGGGATCGCAACAGCAAACACTTGGGTAGCATTAAGCGAAGAAGGCTTAGGCGCCAACTTACAACACTACAACCCAGTAATCGATGAAGCTGTAGCAAACGAATGGTCAATTCCTGCAAACTGGAAATTGCGTGCACAATTAGTCTTTGGTTCACCTGAATCTCCAGCTGGCGAAAAAGAATATATGAACGATGCAGATCGTTTCCGTGTCTTTGGTGCATAGTTCGTCAATGACAAAAAACAGCTCCCTATTCTAAAATAGGGAGCTGTTTTTCATTTTAGTATTTATTCGTCTTCATGCTCAATCATGATATCAAGTTCTGCATCATCATTTAAATGCTTCGCTAAAAAAGGAATCAGTTCTTCTAATGAAACAGAAAACTTCAATAACGGTCCACGCCAACCATTTCGGAAAAAATTCATTTTGACTTCTTTCGAATCTTTCGGTTGGTAAAGAACAATTTTATTTATTTCAGAAAAAGGCACGCCTCGACGGTCAAAACTATTCAGTACTAACCCTTCTGTTGTCAGACCTCGACTGTCTAGTAAGAAACTCAATAAGACAAGCGAAGCTAAGACCCCTTTCACTAACTCATCTAAAGTTGGTTGACTAACCAATGTATACCATAGAACAAGTATAGCTAGAAAAGGAACAACTAAATAGACCCAGCGATTCCGCACCGTTTTATACACGATTTCTCGGCGCACCAGCCAAAGAAATAAACACATGACGATGACAAATAGAAAAAGAACTATTGCTAAAAAGGAAACCATCTTATCGATCCACACCTCTATTTTCAACTCTTAGAAAATCCAAGGGGTAAATCCTGTCCCCTTCTTTAACTAAACGATCGGTGATCCAAAAGTTGACCTGCAATGCTAAGATCAGATCACTTTTTTCACGACCTAGATAATCGGTATTCAAGGAGCAACACTTCGGTCATAGGACGTGTTAAACGCTTCTTTCATAACCTTAAAAGGACCTGCAACATTACTTATTCGATGTTGCATGTCCAGATCTTCTTATTCAAATGTATCATACTTAGCTACTACCATGCTAGCTTTTTCTTCTAATAATTCTTGATCTTCTATAGCGCATTGGGCAACTTTGACTACGGCGCAATTTGTCATTTTTGAAACAACTTCTCCAACAACTGCTTTGGTAAAACCAATGGGCCTACATGAATATTGTTCTCCTAAATTAATCATTTCTTCCGTCATCAAAATCCTCCTAAACTACTCAAACAGTTTGCCACAGAAAATCATCGATTATTTATCTGTGTGTGTCGTTAGTGATGATTTGATCAAAAACTTATTTGATCTATCCGCATTATAGCGTACTGTTTTCGTTTTCACAAATTTA
Organism: Enterococcus sp. DIV1094; assembly: GCF_017316305.2. NCBI lineage: Bacteria > Bacillati > Bacillota > Bacilli > Lactobacillales > Enterococcaceae > Enterococcus > Candidatus Enterococcus mangumiae. The sequence continues at coordinate 2,589,317 of NZ_CP147250.1, read as the reverse complement.
AACAGCTGAATCTGTCAAAAAGTAGTTTTTTTGGATAATTTTCGTTTTTTTATACGCATCAAAAAAGTTTACAGTAGTTTTTTACAGAAAAACAATTATAATAGAAAACAGTCTGGGGGAGAATTCCATGTCAAAACAAAAAGGTAAAAAACGATTCTTACTCGTTGGGACAGCACTCGTGTTGATTTCAAGCGTCTTTTACTTTACTCATAAACAAATAGAAGATAAAAAATCGTTATCCTCATCTGCTGAAAAAGTTGAGCAAACGATCAAAAGCGAAGAAAAACAAGTACTTCTCGATGTGCCAATTGAAAATCAGTTCGATGAACCTGCCCTGGAGAACGGTTGCGAAGTGACTGCATTATCGATGTTGTTACGCTTCTATGGCTATGAAACTACAAAAAATCAATTAGCCGAACAGTTGAATTATGTTCTAGTTTTCAATGAGGATGGTACTCATGGCGATCCAAACGAAGGTTTCGTCGGTGAGATCTGGGGTGGCGATTGGGCAATGGGCGTCTATGTGCCACCTATCGCTACATTAGCTCAAGAAATCGTGCAAACCGATTACCATACCGAACCGCAAACAGATGCTCGTTTGGCAGATATCAAATCTGCGCTCAGAGATGGCAAACCGGTCTGGACTTCTGTCACGATCGACTTTCAAGTGCCAACAGAATATGACTTCATGACTTGGGCGACTGCAAACGGTGAAGTACAAGTCACTCCATTAGTCCACGCCTGTGTCGTCACTGGCTTTGATGAGCAGTCGATCTATGTCAACGATCCTTACGGTGAAAAAAATCGGGCGGTACCCATCGATGACTTCGAGCAAGTGTTTGAAGCAATGGGTGGTCAAATGCTCACTTTAGAAAAGAACTAGTAATTCCTAGAAAAATAGCTTATACTCAAGCTAACAACGCATGGAAGGAGTGAGATGCTGTGGAACGATTTATTCATAAAAAGGCTGATCCGAATGAGATCCCAATCATTTTCGTCCGTGATACTTCAGGGAACATCCAAAAAAAAGTGTCAGTCAATGAATGGACAAATCGATACAGCCCTGCTTCCCTTGATTTACTAGAAATCAAACTATATCGGCAAGCACTAGCTTATTATTCTGAGCAAGACTATGAAAAAGCGATCGATTTGTTAAAATTTTTGATCATTCAAACTGGTTATACCCATTTTGAATACATTGAGCGCCTAGCGACTATCTACCGTAAAATCCATGCAGAAGCACTTGAATATCAATTGCTTTCTTCTGTCTTAGCATCAGCAGAAATCATCGGCTTACCTAGTGGATTGATCAAAAAAATCGAACGGCGGATCGACCAATTGAAACTGAATATTGAGAAAAACGAAGAAAAATAAAATAAGCCTAAGAACGAAAGATTACGTAACGAATCGATCATTCTTAGGCTTGTTTTTTTGAGTATGGTGCCGTTTTATTTCGTAGTTTACATAATAAAAATATAATTAACCAATAACTGATAATACTTTTTCAGGAACCGCTTCTCTTGAAACTTCTTCGTACGTTTCAACATGGGCGCCTTTATTTGTTAGTTTCAAGTAACGATCTTCTTTTAAAACGGAGATACCATTAAACTCGATCTCACGTTCATTTCCATTCGCATCAACTGCTTTTTGAATGTATTTTGCTGTACCATATGAATTGACTTCATCTGGTTGTTTTGTTTTCACATAAACTTCTCCCTTTGTGACCAATGGATTTAACTGATCAATCACTGCTGGCAATTCTCCACTTGCCCCTTGCGTGTAAAACTTTAAACCAAATAACGCCAAACCACTAAATACTGCAATACTTACTAAAACTTTGATTATTTTCATTTTCCTACCTCCTATTTACTCTTTGAGTATATCCTGTGGGTAAATTTCTAACATCCGTCTGTGGATTGAGTTTTTTATCAGACTTTCGCACAGAAGTTATTTTTACAAAATCTCTTTTATTTCTGCTATTATTATAAGAAAGAAAGGATGTGTTTCATTATGAATAAAGAAGAAATACTTCAGAAAATCAAAGATCTGGTCCAAAGTGGAAATTTTACTGAAGCCAAAACATTTTTCGAAGAGCATAAAGAACAACTAGGTCCTTATAAAGAAAAAGTCCAAGAATTTTTGCAAAATGTCGACTTTCAAGGAATAACTGACAAATTTAAAAATCTATTCAAATAAAGTTGTGTCGCTATCTCATGATTAAAGTTCACACGACAGAAGCTAAAAAAAAACCTCAACAATCAATGATTGTTGAGGTTTTTTTAGAGTTTCTTTGACTTTTTTTGCGAAAAGTCGATGTTCAAAAAAGGCATCCTTCTGCCCTATCCTACTATCAAAATAGTCTTGTAGGGTCATAGTGATAAGTCACAGAGCCATTCAATTGGGCTTTACCGACCACAAACTTGCGATTTTCAAGCTTTAACCACGCCTCGCGAAAAGCCATGACTTCCTCACGCTTGACCTCTATTTTATCGATTTTTCCATCAATTAAATCTTGGATCATTTGCTCATAGGGATTCATCTCAGATAACCTCCAGCTTCTTTCAGTATTCAGTGAATATCGGTGCATGTACTTCTTTCGTGTCTAGATCTTTGCGCACATTCACTTTTGTATAAATCACTTTTTCAACCGGAATGCTGTAGTAACTCTCTTCCCCATCTGTAAATTGATGAAAATCCGTTTTTGACAAAATACCATCGATTTTGTTCATCAAAACGCGCGGTTCCACACTATTGCTAACTATATAGTAGTAAATACGGATATTATTCACTAAATGTAGATCTACTTCTAAAATTACTTGGTCCATGAAACATTACACCCTTTCCTTAAAAGGATTATAACAATAAGTGAACTAAGAATCAAAAAAACGACTTTTTTATAAAATCAAGAAATTTTATAACATCTACCCTTGTGTAAAAACATACAAAATGTTATTTTTAATTATGGATTTCATTTCCTTGGAGGCGTATATAATATGGACACTTTGGGACAATTAGTCTTTTATGTTCCTTTTTTTCTAATGACAGCTTTAGCGATCTACTACACAAAGTGGACCAAACGTAAGGTTACCGTTTTGATTGCACTTCTTCCTGTAGCGTATTTCTCTTACAGGATCTTTTCCTTGCGGCATTGGGAGTCCACTCGAAAATTGCTCTCTCATGAATTTGGTTTGATTGTTTCAATGATTCTATTGATCTTATGGATCTTTTATCTTTACAAACATCCGAAGTAAACTATCTAGCTGTTTACACTAAAAAAGCCACGTTGAATTTGAACAACGCAGCTTTCATTCTTACTATTTATTTTACTACTAATACATTACATGGCGCATGTGTCACTACATAAGAAGCTGTTGATCCTACCAATGCTTGTTGGATCGATCCTTTACCAGTTGCACCCATCACGATCAAATCGATCGACTCTTGTTTTGGCAATACTGTAGCGATCAATGTTCTCGGATCACCAGTTTCGACGATTGCATGGATCGTTTCGATACCAAATTCTTTTGCATCATTGATTCTCTTCAATAATTCTACTTCCGTTTTTTGCTTTTCTTCTGCATAGATTTTTGAGAATGCATAGGCGCTATGCGTCAATTCAATTTTATTGATGATCGAAACGATCAATAACTCCGCCTGGTTATCCCTCGCTAACTCTAAAGCTTCAGCAAAAGCCTTCTCTGCTTTCGCTGAACCATCAATTGCCACCATTATTTTATTATACATTTTACCCATTAGTACCGCCTCCTTATATCTTTTAGTGTATCATTTTGTACGAATTTTATAAAAAATTCACTTTTTTCTTGGTTCGTGAAAAATAATTTGCGTCTTTTTCGTTTTTTCATTTTTGAATCTTTCTAATAAAAAACAAATGTCAGAAGCGCATGATTATCCATTTATGATTTTTTTCTAATTAAAACGCACATTATTTAAACATACATTTGTTACATAAAATGCACTTTTGTCACAAACTGTCACGTATCTTTCACCTATGAAATATGATCGCGTGTTAAAGTATTACTCGTTAGCGAAACAGCTAATCAAATAACTTTTTAAAACACGAAGGAGATCTTTCATGAAATCACTTAAAACAATTCTTTTTGGAACAACTTTGGCTGCCGGCGCTGCTTTATTTATGGGTACTTCTGCACATGCAGACGAAGCCTACACTGTTCAATCAGGTGATACTTTATCAACGATTTCTCAAAAATACGTTGGTGACAACTCCTTGATCCAAACAATTGCCGAAGCAAACTCAATCTCAAACATTCACCTGATCTTTTCAGGTCAAGAACTAACAATTCCTACTGGCGAACAAAAAACAGCTCCTGTAGCTACTCAAGCTCCTGCTGCTCCTGTTCAAGAAACTACTCCAGTTGTGGAAACACCTGTAGTGGAACAAACTCCAGTAGTCGAACAAGCACCAGTTGTTGAACAAGCTCCTGCTGCTGAAGTGGCAGTTTCGACTGGTACAAACGATGCGAAAGAATGGATCGCACAAAAAGAATCTAGCGGTTCTTACACAGCAACAAACGGACGCTACATCGGCCGTTACCAATTAGACTCTTCTTACTTGAATGGTGACTACTCAGCTGCCAACCAAGAAAGAGTTGCAGAACAATATGTTGCCTCTCGTTATGGCTCTTGGGACGCAGCAAAAGCTTTCTGGTTAGCTAACGGTTGGTACTAAAAAGAGCGAGTTTGAAAAATGGGAATCTTATAGATTCCTATTTTTTTTGCTCTTTTTCTGCGTTAACTGCCTTTGTTTTTTGCTTCTGCTTTTGACTTTGTTTGATTTTTTTGATTGCCCAATCATAGTGACTCGATGTAGAAGATACAAAATAACTGCCTAGCGTCGTATTCCCCACCCAAGGATATTGATTTTTTTGGAATAGCTGATCATTATCGAAGCTTTGAACCAATCGCATCACTTCTTCATGACTATTCTTGAACCAGTCAGTCGCTTGTTCTAAGGTAGTAGACTTATGCTTTTTAGTAAACCCACGATTCATTTCAGGAATCGTTCGCCAATTATATGGTTCTGGTATAAAAGAAATTGCTTCGTCTAGTTGATTATGTGTCACCCATTTCAATAGCAAACAATGCCATTCATAGAGATGGATCAACACATCTTTGATCGTTTGATCCCTTCGCCAATGCGTTTCTTTTTTCTTTTCTAGAAATGCTTCATCGAAATCGAAGGTTGCTTCTCTTTGTTCAATCGGTACTGACTCAATCAACTGATTTAACTTCTCATAATTTTCAGCTGCGAGTGTCAATAATTCCTCTCTTGACTTTGGTCTCATAAACTTCTCCTTATCAAAAAATCACATTCGTTTTAAAACGTTTCCAATCAAACTATAATTCTAGTATGCCTGATTTCTCAAAAAAAGACGAGTAATATCCTAGAATGAACTACCATTCTCTGATACTACTCGTTTGATTCAACGATTTGTATTCTGTTTTGTGACAGCGATCCACACTTCACTATAGGCCTCTTCTTGATCAAGCCATTTGGTAAATGAGATCTCGGGTGCTTCAACCAACTCATATCCAGAGGTTGGCAGCCATTCTGAGAAAATATTTGCCATCGTCGTCTGTAAGACTTCTGGAAAAGGTCCTTGATTTGGAAAAATAGCCCATGTGTGTGCAGGAATGATCCGTTGCTGTAAACTTTCACAATGGTCGATTTTTGAGGTTAAGAAACCGATCATGTGTGTCAAATCGCCCTTTTCTTCCAAGCGTCTTTCATCGAATTGAAAGGAAGCATTCACCACTTGATAAGGTGCGAGATCACCCAACGCGTGCATTTCCTCTTTTTGTTCTTCTGTGATTGATTTTGCTAATTCGATAATTGCTTGGTTGACTCCTTCAAATTGGATCGGTACACGTTTTGATACTCCGACAATTGCAAAGGCATCTTTTTCTTCAATTCGGTAATCCATTGAGTTTCCTCCCTTGATTTCTAAGTGAAAGGCAAGTTTAGGATAAGATTTATAAACTCCTGCTTTTTTGACTTCTGAAGGCAAGTAGCCTGTCCAGTCACGAAACGCTCTCGAAAAACCTTCTAACGTTTGATAGCCATATTTAAAAGCTGTAACTGTTGCACTTTCACCTTTAGCAAGATCTTCATTGGCACAAGCAAGTCGCCGATTCTTGATATACTCCGACAAAGATATCCCCGCAACAAACGAGAAAGTCCGTTTCAAATGATATTCTGAAATACCCAATCGTCGTGCCACTTCTTCTAACTTGATCTCACTTGTTAAGCGTTCTTCGATGTAAGCGATCAGTTCGTTCAATTCTTTCATCCTCTCACCTCACTACTTAGTTTACAAGGTTCGTACAATCATCACTTGATTTTTCTTAGACCACAATAATCAATACACCCTAGGCTTTGTTAGCAACAGCCTTGATCTTGTCTTTGATGATTTCGCGAGTTTTTCTAAATTCAGCGATAATCTCTTCTTCTGTCCCAGTAGCTTTCGCTGGATCTTCTAGATCCCAATGTTCATGGCGAATATGAGCAGGAATCACCGGGCATTTATCCAACGCATCTCCGCACAGTGTGATAATTAAATCTGCATCGTTAAAATAATCCGGATCAATCAAGTCGGATGTTTGACTTGTAATATCGACTCCATCTTCTGCCATCACTTTGACTGCTCGTGGATTCAAGCCGTGTGTCTCCACTCCAGCACTCCGAACTTCAAATTGATCCGTCAAATATTCATGCCCGTACCCTTCGGCAATCTGACTTCTGCAAGAATTACCTGTACATAAAAAATAGAGTTTCTTTTTCACATCTGTTGTTTTGTCCAAAACCATTCCTCCATTCCGCTTTTCCTTTAAGGATTAAGTTTATGATATCATAAACTTAGACGCAGATTGCTCTTAACGACAAAAAAGAGACAGTTCACGAAAAAAATAGTCATAATCTTACATAAAATTAGAAAACGAAAAAGATTGATTTATCAGCATTTACAAACATGTCAAAGACTTTTTACACGTTGATTTCGCCAATGACAAAAACCTTTGATCGTTGATTTTTGCCTTTTCATTTATGCTGAGATCAGAAGGAGCGGATACGATGGACTTAAGTCATCAAATCAAAAAATATCGTAAACAGTTAGCTTTCTCCCAAGAAGAATTAGCAGAAAAGTTATATGTTTCAAGACAAACGATTTCAAACTGGGAGAATGAGCGCAGCTATCCCGATATTCATAATCTACTATTGATGAGTGTCTTATTTGACGTTTCTTTAGATGAATTAGTCAAAGGAGATGTAGAAAAGATGAAAGAAAATATACCACTTTCTGAAATAAACAAATATACCAAGGTCATGTTAGGCTTTATGCTTCTCACCTTGATTTCAGTAGGACCATCCTTGTTTTTACCTGGGATTTGGCGACTTATGCTTCCCTTGCTTTTTTGGACCATCAGCATGTACGGTGCAATAAAAGTCGATCGACTCAAAAAACAAGAAAATATCAAAACCTACAAAGAAATCGTTGCTTTCATGGAGAACAAAGATGTCGAACCTCTTCGTAAACAAAGATACAAGACCAGAAGTCTAATTGAAAAGGCAGGAATCGTCATTTTGTTTGCGCTCGTCTGTGGAGTGATCGCATTACTCGCAAGTTTGCCATTTATACTTTTCAATCGCTAGTAATCAAGCAAAAAAACAAGATCTGCCTTCAAGGATGGATCTTGTTTTTTTACTATTTGGAATCGGAGCAAGCGATTTTTGTACTCATTAAATCTGTTCAGTTCTCTCCCAGACCATGAGATATTCCTTTTCATTCGTTGATTCATCGATTTGTTCAGCCACTTTTCTAAAGCCATTTCTATCGTAAAAGCGTATCGCTCGTTGATTCTTATGATAAACATGTAAGGCTATTCGTTCCTTTTCTTTTTTCGCTGCTTCAATCAATTTTTGGCCGATTTTTTTATTCTGAAACATTGAATCGACAAAAATACCAGCTAAATAAGATTCATCTATGATTCCCATAAAACCAACGATCTGACCTTCAATTTCATAATAATAGATTTCTGCTTTCGGCAACTCTTTTTTTAGCAAAACTTTTTTCTCATGCCAATAGGTCGCATCAATAAAATCATGTGTTTCGACATTGGTCTTTAACCAAATAGTAAGTAGTCGATCCATCATCTGTTGGTCTAGCTTTTGCACTTTTTTGATCATACCATTGCTCCTAAACTTTTAGTTATTCTTCATACTTCTTCAGACGATCAGCTAAATTCCCCGCATGAAGTTCAAACAAATGATCATCGTCATCATAAAAATAAATCGATTCCCCTTCTCCTGATACGCGCGAACGACCTTCTTCAATTTTGAGATCCAGCTGATAAAGTTTTTCTTTATACAATGGAATTTGTTCAGGAGCAATCTCAAAAGCGATATGGTTATAAGTTTTCGGAAGTTTCACTTGCTGATCTTCCATCAGTGCGACCCATAGATCATCGATCAAAAAGAATTTTTCTGGAAATAAAGAATATTGCTTTTCCTTACTTGAATACACTTCTTTTGCAGCAAAAATCTCCGTAAATATTTCCGTCGAACGACTTAGATCACGTACGATAAATGTCATATGTGAGAGTTTCATCTTTGTCCCCTTTTCTAGTTAAGACTTTTGATCATTACCAAGCATGGATTCCATGCATCCCATAGCGTAGGGAATACTTCTAATTCAACAAAGCCCATTGTTCGGTAAAATCGAATCGTTTGATCATAAGTATCATATGTTCCTTCAGCGACTGTTTTTACTTGTAAGAACTTATAATGTTCCTTGGCATACGATTGTAGTTCCTGTAGCAATCGCTTTCCTATTCCTTGATGATGATAGGCCTTTTTGACACCCATACAATAGACCTCACCGGTGGCTTTGCTTGTTTCTTTCAAACTGATAAACCCAATCGATTGACCATTTTCTTTAAGAACCCACAACAGGAACTTCTGGCATTCCTCGACATATTCTTTTATTGAATCAGGTAAACCAAACCATTCTGGCAAGTCATCCAAGATTTCTTGAACGATTTTTTTCTTTTCTACTACTTCTTCTACTAAATAAATTCGCATTTATCTCTCCTTACTCATTCGGCTGATATCGATCAACTAGTCTGAATCGTTCAAAGACGATTTTCGTTTCTTCATTGAGCAAGAGTCCATGTTCTTCATAATAAGGTTTGAAATACTTGTAATGCCCCTTTTGCCAATAAGCAAGAGATAGATCGCCTTCCCCCTCCGTAGCTGCCTGTTCTTCGGTGATTTCTTTCCAAGGTACGATCGCTACTTCGACCGTTTGAATAATCCCCATCGGTACATCAGACCCATTCACAACTACAGAGTAATCACCAACTTTAGGTAGTGGTTCATTATCTATCTGGTACAATTCATAACCCGAGCTTGTCCCCGTTTTCTTTCCAGCTAAAACCAGATCAGCTAATTCATCTGCGTGTTCTTTCGTATTGCCAAAAGCAAGAATTTCATAGAGTGACGCGTGCGCCACACCGTTTTTTGAGCAAAAATGTTCCCAATATTCTTGTGCTTTTAGATTCATACAGTCACCTTCTTTCTGATAGATCGTAAATCAAGTGTAACAAATAATAAGAGTCTAAGCGAACCAAGATCAAACGCTTGCAAAGCGTACATTTGGATTGATGCAGTATCATTTTTTTAGAGAAAAGAAAAACCAGCTCCTCTTTTTGTTAGAAGCTGGTTTTAGTCTCAGGATTCAATTGGAGATTAGACGTACAATACAATCAATCATAAAAAAGGAGACCATCCATGGAACTTCATTTCAAAGAATTTTTATTGATCACTCAAAAACTAAACGAGCACCAGATCACTCCATTATTACTAGGTTCTTTAGGTTTATCGTATCGACTGGCAAGCAAAAGATATCGATATCCACGTTCCTGGAGACCCACGTGGTTGGGTTGGGCTGCGCCTGATAAAGATCGCTTATATAATTGGCAAACCAACAAGTTTTATGTAATCAAAAAAATTCGTCTACAAGAAAGAACCTATCATAAAAATGCTATACTCTTAATTAATTTATTTCCAAGCGTTCTCTTATCAATCTAATGAGTTAGGCATTGAAAGCACCATCAACTGTAGCTCTTGTCCAATTTGTGATGTAAATGTTTCTCCAATTTCACGGAATCCAAATTGTTTATATAAATCCATCACCTTTGGAATACAAATACTATCAAGTATGATTAATTTTCCACCAATTGATTTTCTAACATCGTCAACAATTAATAAAGCTTCTTCAATGATTTTTTCTCCTGAAAATTCTTGAGAAAAATAATCATTCTTTGCGACATGAGCAATTAGATAAGAGGGTGCAACGCCCACTTTACTCGGTGATTTCCCGTTAAAAACTAATTTCTTTTTCTCTTTTATCTCAAGCTTGCTAATATCTAAATCTTTGATTGCTAACGTAAAAAAACCTAAGAGATGTTCTTGTATTTCATCTTTAAAAATCAAATACGTCCTTGTCGCATGATAAAGCTCTTTTTGTATGGCATCATGTTTTAAAAATTCAGTCATTTCTGAATTATTTTCACAAAAAAAGAAGCTTCTACAAAGTTCGAAAAGCGTTCTCTTACCTTTTTTCTAAGAGCTTTATTTCCAATCTCAGTTTCCTCTTCTTTAATAACTTCAACCAGCATTTTGATCTGTCTACTTAATGAAATCACAGTATAGTCCATATTATTTTTTTCTCATCCAATTAGGCACTTGATCCTTGTTGCTACTATGATCACTAGATTTCTTTTCTAATAAGTCATAGTATTTTTTTGTGGGGTGCGTATTTTCAATAATTTTGACATCTTCTTTAGATAAAATAATTGGACGTTCTAAACTTATGTTTGCCATAAATACCGACTCCTTATTATTATTAACTACATGATAGATTATATCATTTCTTCGCAGTAATTTAAATACGTTACATAGAAAGTACACACGTTATCCCTAACGATACTTAAAATTTTAAACTAAAATCAAGATTTATGATTGTTCTATTGATTTTAATATATTTAGCAATTTCCAGCCTGTTCTTAATATAGCTCACTCATATCGAATGTTTAAATTTATAGTTGTATTTAAACAAAGTACTCCCAGTATTGTAGCGGATCAATAAGAATCAGTTTCACTCTTTCTGCATACCTCTCTTTCAAAGAATACAAAGTTTCATTGAGCGAGTAGCCATTTCTGTCATCTTACGTTCAAAATTTGGTTGTCTCCAAGCTAAAAAGCATCGCATGACTACAAAAAAAGCAAAAAGATTTTTATTTGAACTGTTTTATTCACTTTCATCCATATAGTAGCGCTGTCTAAGATAAAAAAAACTCCCCTATCAACTTTTCAAAAAAAGTTAATAAAAGAGTTCAACGTTTACTTCATCATTAGTTATACTACAGGTTTGATCTACCTTCTAAAGAACCTATTACCTAACGAATCCCTAGCGCAATTCGTGCATAACGACTCATCTTATCAGTCGTCCATGCGGGATACCAAACTAGTTTGACTTCTGCCTTAGTTACTTCTGGCACTTCTTTTAAGGCATCGTGGATTGATTCGGTCAAGATGTCGGCTAATGGACAGCCCATTGTTGTTAGGGTCATTTTAACGACAGTATCTCCAGTTTCAGGGTCAAATTCGATTTCATAGATCAAGCCTAGGTTCACGATATCGATTCCTAGTTCGGGGTCAATCACCATTTCTAACGCGGTGAGAATTCGCTCTTTGATTTCATCTACTTCTTCAGCAGACCATTTTGATTCACTCATTCTTCGGATTCTCCTTCTCACAAGTTTTGTTTATCATACCTTTTTTTAAGGTATTTGTAAATATTCATTTCCGGTCTCTCTCTTGAGACAGAAATTTTGTTTATTTAGTTTTTACCTTTTTTGAAGTTTGTTTGATTTCAGGAAAAACGCCCGTTGAACGATACATTCTTTGTTCATTTTCATTGGCAAAACGACCGAAGACGGAGTGTGTTGGTAAAATATTGATAAATGCATCTTCGTCGATCTCATGGACGATCTGATCAAGGTCATACATTTCATAGCGTGTGATAACCATCATGATCATTTTTCCTTCACGTTTGGAATATCCACCTACTGAAGGTAACAAAGTCATTCCACGCACCATCCGTTGCGAAATTGCAGCTGTGACTTCTTCTGGTTTTACTGTCACGATCATGGCAGTCACTTTTTGATGACTCGTATGGATCGCATCGATGACTTGGGTCATCGCATAGATCGAGATGATCGTATATAAGGCACTTTCCCAATTAAAGAGGAAACCTGCTGCGACGACGATGATCCCATTTAAAATCAGCATGTAGTTTCCTACAGTTTTTCCTGTTGTTTGAGAAAGAACTAATGAAATGATATCCATCCCACCAGTCGTAAAACCCATTTTTAGTGAAATACCGACACCCACACCAAGTAAAACACCACCGACTAATGCGTTCATCAAAATATTATCTGTCACTTGTCCTGTCGGTAACACCGTTGTCATGACTGACACACAAACAACGTTGATGAAACTAAGTACAGTTGCACGTTTTCCGACTTTTAAAAAGCCTAATATAAATACAGGAATATTCAATAGAAAAATAAATGTTCCAGTATCGACATCTATATGAACCCATTCAGATAATAGTGAAGCAATGATTTGGGCGATCCCGTTCATTCCTGCAGAAAAGACGTTGGCTGGAATCAGAAAATAATTCAATGCCACCGCTGCAGTCAAACCGGTCATCAAGATAACCACTATTTTCTTAAGATTTTCGTTTCTTTGATAGACAGTCATGAATCTGCTCACAAGCACCTCTCCTTTTCAAGTTTATTTCAAATGTAAGAATAACAGTTTATTCCAGAAAATAAAATAGTCCCTACTTAAATGAGAAGAATTTTAGTAAAGAGGTCACAAAAAAATAAGCCTATGCTACAATAAAAGAAAACGAATGTACGAGGAGGACCTTATGGCAAAAGATGCAAGCTTTGATATCATTTCAGAAGTATCTGTCGAAGAAGTAAAAAATGCAATCCAACAAACAACTAAAGAATTGACTAATCGCTTTGATTTCAAAGATTCAACAGTTGAGATCAAGTTAGAGAATACAAATAAACTGGTCGTACTAAGTGACGATGAATTTAAAATCGAGCAAATCAAAGATGTTTTGTTTGGAAAATTGAATAAACGCAATGTACCGATCAAAAATATCCACTTTTCTGAAACGGAACATGCTTTAGGTGGGAAAGCACGTCAATCCGCTGATCTAGTCAATGGGATCGACCGAGATAACGGTAAAAAGATCACCACAGCGATCAAAAATGAAAAACTGAAAGTAAAAACACAGATCCAAGAAGATCAAATCCGCGTGACTGGTAAAAGTCGTGACGACCTACAAGCAGTGATCGCACTTTTAAGAAAATTAGACTTGCCGATCGAATTGCAATTTACAAACTACCGTTAGTCAATAAGTACTTATTGAGCGCACATCAAAAAAGGACAAGCTTTACGCTTCGTCCTTTTTTAGTGGTCTTGCCAAAATTCTTGGATCGTGCGTGACAATGCCTCTACCGTTCGAACTTCTTTCGCTTGTTGCCAATGCGGTGGGAAGAGTTTGCGATAGTTCGGTGAGGAGAACCGTTGATCTGCTAAAACGACGATTCCTTGATCATCCATGTCACGGATCACACGTCCTGCCGCTTGTAATACTTTGTTCATCCCTGGCAACTGATAGGCGTAAGCAAATCCTAGATTTTCTTTTTCATCAAAGTAGGATTTGATCAATTCCTGTTCGTGATTCATTTGTGGTAATCCGACTCCAACGATCATGCTACCGATCAATCGTGATCCTCGTAAATCGATCCCTTCAGAAAAAATCCCGCCAAGTACACAAAAAGCGACTAATGTTTCTTGCGGTTCAACCATGAATTTTGCTAAGAATTCTTCTCTTTCTTCTTCATTCATATTTGTTCCTTGAATGAGCGTCTTTCTCTCAGGATATGTCTCTTTAAACAGTTCTGCGACTTGATCCAAATACTGATACGAGGGAAAGAAGATCATATAATTCCCTGTTTTCCCTTCAATGAATCGTTGGATCGTTTCAACTAATCGTGGCAAACTTTGTTCTCTTTTTCGATACGTCGTTTCGAGGTAACTTGCTACGAGTACTTGTTGATTATCAACTGGAAAAGGACTTGGTAAGCAATAGGCTAGGCTTTCCTTTCCTCCTAATGTTTCTTGATAATAGGATAACGGTGAAAAACTAGCAGAAAATAAGAGGCTACTACGTCCTTTATTCAGCGATTGCTCTAAGAATGAACTAGGATCGATACAAAATTGCTTCACCACTAAATCGTGATAGCTTTTCTCCACAGTCGTTTCATAGTGATCATCATAGAAATCACTGATTTTTAAAAAGTGCAGCAAATCGAAATAAAAGCCTAAAACTTGTTCTTGTACTGGATGTTCTGGAAATTCAGCCAACCATTCTTGGATGAATTCACCGAGTTGAAATCCTGCTTTGATCAAGGAATCCGCTGGTGCTTTTTGATGATGATAGTTCCAGCCTTCTTCAAGGGCAATTTCTTGGATCTGATCAAAAGCTTTTAAAAGACGGTTCCAACGACGCCGTAGTTTTTTAAATTCTTTAGGGATCTCTTTATAGACTTTGCGTGCTTTTCCATAAGATAGTTCGGCGGAATACATTTCCCTGGAACGATTGACTAGATTATGGGCTTCATCGATCAAGAAAAGATGATTTTCATTTTTCTCTTCTTCAAAGAAACGTCTTAAATAAACCGTCGGATCAAAAAGATAATTATAATCTCCGATGATCACATCACACCATAAGCTGACATCTAAAGAAAGTTCAAATGGACATAAAGTATGCTTCTTTGCATATTTTTCAATGATTTCACGAGTGATCTGATTCTCATGATTCAATAAATCCCATAATCCTTCATTGATACGGTTATAATAGCCATTTGCATATGGGCATTGATCTGGATTACAGGTCGTTTCATCTAAAAAACAAATCTTATCTTTCGCTGTCAATGTTACGCTTTTTGTTTCAGCGCCGACATCCTTCAACGCTTCTAACGCATCTTCTGCCACCTGTCTCGTAATGGTCTTCGCTGTTAAATAAAAAATCCGTTCTCCTTCATTTTCCCCAATCGCTTTTAACGCTGGGAATAATGTAGAGATCGTTTTCCCTGTACCCGTTGGTGCTTCCGCAAACAGTTTTTGTTTTGTGCGAATCGTTTTATACGCCGCCACAGCTAACTCCCTTTGCCCTTTACGATACTTTTCATAAGGAAACTTCAGTGCCATCAATGAGGCATTACGGAGAGTCCGCCAATTTTCCTGAAAAATCAACCACTCTTGGTAATCCTCAGTCAGTTTTTTAAAAAACACTTCCAGTTGCTCTTTCGTCTGATGCTCAACTCTTCGTGTGATCACTTCTTCCGTTGTTTGGTAATACGTCAATTGAAGATTGATTTCCTCCAAGTTGTTTTCCTGACTGTAAATGTAGGCGTAGACTCTCGCTTGATGAAAAAATAGCTCGACTTGTTCTGGTTCTAAGTCTTCAAACCGTGGTTCTGACGTTTTGATTTCATCAATGTAATACACACCATCTTGTTTAAAGATCCCATCTGCTCGTCCTTCAACGATCAATTCATAGGGATCAAGTGGTACGTTGATTTGTAAAAATACTTCTTTTTGGTACTCTTCTCCTGCTTCTTTTTGGAGCTTGCGATGGATTTTAGCACCTTCTAAGGCGGTATGATTACTTTTCTTTCGGTTATCGATACTGCCGCGACGCAAGATGAACTCGACTAAATGACGGACAGAGATTTTAGATTTTTTCACCATGGTCGCCTCCTTCTTGTAATAGAGTACCGCAAAATAGTAGCTTTCGCAAAAAACAAAAACACCCTGCTCGGATAAGCAGGGATATAGGATATAGAATTTGGATTTTTGGATACATTCAATGTAACAATGATAAATGAAATTTCCATGAAAAAATTCTATTCTTACGTTTAAAATCTTTAGACAGTTTTCATATAATCTGATAATTCAGATAAGTCCTGTTATATTAAGTAGACACCTTTGTTTCAAGCCAATATTTGCGTTATACTTATATCGAACGATAGAAACTAGAAAGAATTTTTTAAAAGTTGGAGGTTTCTTTTATGCATGTTTTACAATTAAAAACCGGAACAATCGAGGAAAACTGTTACCTTGTCTACAATGATGAAGCGCTTTTGATCGTCGATCCAGGCGCAGATGCTGAGATGATCCAAGAACAAATCGAAAAAACGCAGCAGCAACCAGTCGCTATCTTGTTGACGCATACACATTACGACCATATTGGCGCTGTCGAAGCATTAAGAAAAACATATGATATCCCTGTTTATGTCAGTCCATTAGAACAAGAATGGCTTGGCGACCCGATCTTGAATCTTTCAGGACTTGGACGACATGATGATATGGAAAATATCATTGTTTCTCCAGCAGAATATGAATTTGAAATGAAACAGTATCATCTTGGCAATATGTCCTTTGAAGTCGTACCAACTCCAGGACATTCTGCGGGTAGTGTCAGCTTTATTTTTGATGATTTTGTTATCTCTGGTGATGCCCTTTTCAAAGGAAGTATTGGCCGCACAGATCTTTATACAGGCAATTTAGAGCAGTTACTTTATAGTATTACCACACAGCTTTTTGTTTTACCGAACGAATTTGTGGTCTACCCTGGCCATGGAGAGCCAACAACCATTGAACACGAGAAAAAAACTAATCCATTTTTTAATGCTTAATCAAACTTAGGAGGTCGTTCAAAATGAGTGAAACAACCCTATATATCGTCCGTCATGGTAAAACCATGTTCAATACAATTGAACGTGTGCAAGGCTGGTGTGACACCCCATTGACGAAACAAGGTCAAGAAGGTATCCACTTTCTAGGAAAAGGTCTAAAAGACATCGATTTTTCTTATGCCTATTCAAGCGACAGTGGTCGAGCAATCGAAACAGCACGTATCATTTTAGGCGAACATAACAAAGGTAAAGAAATCCCTTATTTTATCGATAAGCGGATTCGCGAGTGGTGCTTTGGTTCTTTAGAAGGTGGCTACGATATGGAAATGTGGGGTGTCATTCCTCGCGTACTAAACTTTCAAACGTACGATGAAATGTTCACCACAGATGTTACTTTTGAACAAATCGCCAATGCCATCTATGAAACGGACACTGCCGGATGGGCACAGCCTTATGCAGAGTTAAAAGAACGTGTCTGGTCAGGTTTTGAGGATATCGCACACCAATGTGAGAAAAACAACGGCGGCAATGTATTGGTTGTTTCTCATGGACTAACGATTGCTTTTCTGCTAAGTCTGATCGATCCTAGTCAACCGGTACGCGCAGGTTTGTTGAATGGAAGTGTCACAAAAGTAACCTATAAAAATGGTCGTTTTTCAATTGAAAGTGTCAATGACACAAGCTATATCGAGCAAGGAAAGCAACAAACAAGAGAATCATTTATGTAGAAAGTTAGCGAATAAACGCACTGAAGTCTTCGGATTTCAGTGTGCTTATTTTTTTCACGTCTTTAGTTTTGCTTTAAGTTTGAAGAAACAATTTGGCTTTAGAAACAAAGAACGGTATACTAATTGTTGTATTTTAATTGGGAAGGAAGGAATTTATGTTTTTTTCAAATATCATAAAAGCAGCGATTCTAGGAATCATTGAAGGAATCACAGAATGGCTGCCCATCAGTAGTACAGGACATTTGATCTTAGCCGATGAATTCATCAAGCTTGATGCGAGTTCACAATTCATGTCAATGTTCAATGTCGTGATCCAATTAGGCGCGATTTTAGCCGTCGTTGTTTTATATTTCCACAAGTTGAATCCTTTTGCACCGAGTAAATCCTCGATCGAGAAAAAAGATACTTGGGTTTTATGGTCAAAAGTACTCGTTGCTTGTATTCCAGCAGCCATTATTGGTTTATTATTGGACGATTGGTTAGACGCTCATTTTTATAAATTTTTACCAGTAGCGATCGCTTTGATCGTTTACGGTATCGGCTTTATCATTGTTGAAAAACGAAACAAAAACAAAACACCTCGTTGGTCGACTTTGAATGATTTGACTTTTCAAGCAGCGATTTTGATTGGTGCTTTCCAAGTCTTAGCATTGATTCCTGGTACTTCTCGCTCTGGTGCGACGATCCTCGGAGCAATTCTTATCGGGGCTTCTCGCTTTGTCGCAACGGAGTTTTCATTTTTCCTTGGTATTCCAGTGATGTTTGGAGCCAGTGGATTAAAAATCGTGAAATACCTTGCAGATGGGAATAGTTTCCAAATGGAAGAAGTAGTTATTCTGTTAGTTGGTACTGTTGTTTCATTCGTTGTATCGATTTTTGCAATCAAGTTCTTGATCAACTACTTGAAACGTAATGACTTTACTGTTTTTGGATGGTATCGCATCATTTTAGGGGTTATCTTGATCGGTTACTGGTTTATCGCAATGTAAGATACAATGATACACTTATCGTTGACCAGTTAAATCATCGCTCCGTGCAACAAGTATGAAAAAAGTAGTAAGCTCATAACCTATGAGCCTACTACTTTTTTTATTACTTCTTCCTTCTAAAGCGACCGATCCTCATACAACAGCTTTTCGATTTTTTCATTTTCTAACAACAATATCTGATCGAAATTCTTTCGTAAGAAATAACGATCATGCGTAACCGCTAAAATTGTCCCCGTAAACGAAGCCAGCAATTCTTCGATTTCTTCTCTGACATAGATATCTAAGTGATTTGTAGGTTCATCTAAGATCAACACATTGATTTTTTTCTGGAACAGTTTCAAAAGGTACAGCCTTACTTGTTCTCCTCCGGAAAGATCTTTGATTCTTTTAGCGACATCCCCACTAAAGAATCCAAAATTTGCTAAGACTTGTCTCGCTTTCTGCTCATCAGATATCAAGTACTTCGTATAATGTAATATCGTCTGTTCAGGGCGGTCAAACGACAATCGCTGAGGCAAATAACCAATGGAGATACTTGCGCCAGTTTTAATTGACCCTTCCTCTACTTCGGTTTCGCCTATCACTACTTTTAGAAGTGTGGATTTACCAGAGCCATTTTTACCCAATAGTGCGATCCGTTCGCCACGATAGACCATAAAAGAACTATCTGAAAACAAGCATTTGTTACCTATTGTTTTCTTGATATTTTTGGCAATCAGCACTTCCTTACCAGAAAGATTTTCCTGACGGATCTTCGTTAGCTTTTTACGCGGTACGGCTGGTGCATGGATGATCGTCATTTTCTCTAGTCTTCGCTCGATTTCTTTCGCTTTTTTTAAGTATGCTTCGTTGTCCCCTTCAGTTCCCCATTGACGATACCGGCGAATCATTAACTTCAATCGTTTGATTTCTTTTTGTTGAAGTTCATGATTCTTTTGGAGTTCTTGTACTCGTAATTGTTTCAACGTCATGTAACGACTATAATTCCCTGGATATTCGATTATCTGACCGTCCTCGATCTCCAATATTTTTTTGACTACATTGTCGAGAAAAGCCCGATCATGGGAAATCACGAGAAAGGCACAACTTGTTAGCCTCAGATATTCTTCCAGCCATTGAACAGAGTCAAGATCAAGATGATTCGTTGGTTCATCTAATAGAAGAACATCATTTTCTTGTATCAATACTTTGGCTAACTCTACTCGGATACGTTCGCCTCCACTCAACTGATCCAGTGGTGTTAAAAGCTGTCTATCAAGTCCTAAGCCTTTTAGAATACTAGTTATCCGATCTTCTAAGCCATAGCCGCCCATCGTCTCAAATCGTTGCTGCAAGTCACCATAGACTTTCATGATACGGTCCAGATCTTCAGTTGGGCTACACATTTTTTCTTCATAATAATGAAGTTGCTTTTGCAAATCATGGATCTCTTTAAAGCTTTGATAGACATAGTCAAAAGTAGCGATTGAGCCATTTTCCAGTTTTTGTGGAATGTAGCCGATCGATAGTCCTTTTTTTCTACTAGTTGTTCCTTCATCTACCCCTTCAGTTCCCATCAGAATTTGAAGAAGTGTAGTTTTTCCGGTTCCATTTTGTCCAATCAATCCGATTTTATCTTGTTGATTGATCACACAACTTAAATTTTCAAAAAGTGGGACCCCACTATAATTTTTACTGATCTTATTTGCTTGAATATACATTTTCTCGCTCCTCAAGACCAATCAAAAAAGCCATGAAAAATTCATGACCTTTTGTTATTTCATTTATTCGTTGAGTAGCTACAAATGGAATAAACATATTGAATGGTCATTTATTTTTGATTGATTTTTCTATTTTTAAGCGCACTGGTGCCTTGAATAGAAAATACAAAAATAATTGCATGACTAAAGCTGATATGATATCTAGAAAAATTATTGGCTTCTGTTATTTTAGTCAAGCTTTCCATTTAATATGTCCCTCCCTTTCACTATCTATTTGTTCAATTGTATCAAATCAAAAATCAAAGTTCAAATGAAACCCTTACCAAAAATAGCCAACCTTGTCTCAAGTCTATTCTTCTTGTGTTCACCTACACTTTCTCTAAAAAACAAAACTAGGACCTGAGACTGAATTGTAAATAATTTATTTTATTTACTTTACCTGTCGTAGTAATTGTTTTATAATTATTACGACAGATGGAGTAATTACAAAGGAGGCGATCAAGTGATATCAAGTGATGCAATTCGTGGGTATAATGATGCCATCATCTTATCAATTCTTTCCAAAGAAGACTCCTATGGATACGAAATCTCAAAACAGATTCGTGAAGGAACTGATTCAATGTATGTCATCAAGGAAACAACCTTATACTCCGCTTTTACACGCTTAGAAAAGCAAGGACTGATCCTTTCTTATCCTGGCGAAGTCACCCATGGAAAGAAGCGAACCTATTATCGAATCAGTAGTGCTGGGAAGAAATTATTAGAAGAAAAAAAAGACGAGTGGCAGCAAACAAAGATCGTTGTTGACCGTTTTCTACAAGGAGGAGCAACATGAAAACCATTAAAGATTATTTAGATAGTTTATTTTTGAATGTACCGATCACACCTGAAACGAAAAAAGCCAAAGAAGATCTATTAGCAATCATGGAAGATCAGTATCATGGATTATTAGAAGAAGGCAAATCAGAACATGAAGCAATTGGTGCAGTCATCAGCGAATTTGGCTCGATTGATGAATTATTGCAAGAATTGGAACTTTCACGTTCAGCTTTTGATGAAGAAATCTGGGAAAATGAAATCGAACTCGATGAAGCTCTTTCTTTTTGGGATAAGGTCCGCAACTTTTCTCTATTCCTTTCAGCTGGTATTGCTCTCTGTATTTTAGGTTTAGGTATGATGCTGTTTCTCGCGAATAGCTTGAATGAAATGATTGGACTATTAATCATGTTTATCCTGATTGCTCTTGGTGTTGGTCTAATCATTACTTCAAGTTTGAGTTATTCAGCAACAAAGAAGAAGTTAAATGATCGTCCTTACTCTCAACAAGTAAAAATAGAGGCAAGTCAACAAGCAGAGAATTACGCGAAAAGTTTCCGTGTAGGTTTAGTTTTGGGTATCATTTTATGTATTCTTTCCGTGACACCTTTTTTTGTCAAAATAGCGATAGGTCTACCGACGGGCTTGTCTTTCTTGCTTTTCTTCGCTTCTGTTGCACTAGGCGTATTCTTTATCGTTTATGTCAGCATCATCTATACTTGGTTCACAAAAGTGGCAGAAGGCACTTTCTTTATCTCAGATGAAGATGAGCCAGGACCACGAGCTTCACAACACATGTACGGTGACTCAGCTGAATCGATTCGTTTATTTGAACGCCTATACTGGCCAAGTATTTTCGTCATTTATATGGTTTGGTCCTTCTTGACCCGAAGCTGGGGTTACTCTTGGCTCATCTTTGTGTTAGGTGGCATCTTTGAAGATTATTTCCTTGAAAAATTAAAACGTAAATAACTGCTCTTTTCGTCGAATCACTCGAGATTTTCGGGTCGATTCGACTTTTTTATTGAGAGGTTTTTTCTAACTAAAAGATTCTGTAATATTTTGCACCACATTAGTTGCCTTATCTACCCATTCCCCTTTTGCAGAATCAGTCAAACGATCGCTGTATTGTTTCGTCAGCTCTTTTAGTTCTTGATTCGTGAGGTCTCTCGTGACTTGGATGGTGTTCTTTTTTGTATCTGAACTAACGCGGGCCCTTCTAGCGGTAAACAAAGTAATCAGTGCTTTTTCTAACTCTTGTCTTTGCTCATCAAACATTGTTTTCATTCCTTTCCATTTAAAAATTTTTATGGTTGGATTTTGCTGAATGATAGTTTTGTTGATTTTCTGCTAATTCGTCCTCGATTTTATGTAATGCTTTGCGTACAAGATATTGTCCTTCCTCTCTTGTATCATTGATCAAACGATACGCAACACGAGGATCGATACTTTCTTCATTTGAAAATAGTCGCTGAATCATTGGAATTTTTTCTGCTAATTGATCCAAATAGCGATTAAATGAACGTTTTTCTGCTTCAAGATCCGCCATTTTATTATCTAATTCTAATTTTTTTAGCCAATAAATCTCTTCGATTTGTTTCATTTCTTTCGATTCATTATCAGTCATCACTAGAATGTTCCTTTCTTAAATTGGCTTGCTAGTTCACTATCCAATTGTATCTGGCGCTCGATCGTTCGATTGATTTGGTAAATCAGATCTTCATAACTTGATTTGATCGAGCGAAGTTGATTCAACGACGCTTCATAATCAGTGACTGGTTCGATCAATACTTGTTGTCGAGTGACTCCCCCTTGCTCTAATGCTTCTATTTGTTCCATTTCTGTAAGGTTGCTTCCAAATGAACGAGCACTAGCTATTGTCGCTTGCCACAGTTCGTTTGCCTGATCGATACCCGTTTGATAGACCGTCATCAGATCAGTGATTTTTTCATCAATCACTGATTTCATTCCCGAGACAATACTTTTAGCTTGAACTGCATCAAGGTAGACTTCTTTAATTGTCGACATTCCTCCTGCTTGACTCCCCCAAGTACCCATAAGACCAGCAAACGATCTTTCCTTCAATCGTCTCTGATATTCGATTAATACATTGCCACTACCATTCGTTGTTAATAAATCACCATCTTCATCAAATTGGTAACCGCCCCACATATGTTGATCGATCGTTCCCATCAAGCCCAGCGGTTCAGATAATGGATAAACGATCTGTCCAACTGCCTTTTTGCCGTTCCCGTAACCAATCGTAACTAAATCTTTTGAATCAATGTAATTCAACACACGATACTCTTCGGTCAAATAATCCGCTTGCTGTTTTTGTTCAGGTGTTAATACTTCATAGATATTCGGCCCCTGATACACATAGCCATAGACTCGATCAGCATCACTTGAACTGATACTAGCCAACGCATATTGCGCATTCATTGATCCTAAAGAGTGCCCATATACATTGAATTCAGCATTTGGATAAGCTTTCAATGTTTTTTGAAGCGTAACAGCAGAAGACTGGAGCTGAGGCATTCCAGTTGACCCACCACCATTGATCACCTGAAAAGCTGTATAAAAATTGTTGTATATCCAATCTAATTTAGTATCCAATGAAGAATCAAACGACGAACCACGATACAAAACAGTAACTTCTTTTACATTTTCCCTTTCGCTGAGAGGTGCGGATAACGGTACATATTTGGTATCGGTGATGATAAAGGATTGTTCTCCGGTGAATTTGCTATTGATGTGGGAGACGTAGCCGATATTTATTTTATTATTATTTATTGAAAAAGGACTGTCCCTATCTAATTGTTCGTATTGCTTCTTTGCTATTTCAACCTTATCCTTTTCAGTATTCTTCACTGTCATCCATCCCTTCTTTTAATAATTTATCAAGTGCATTAGACCAACCTCCACCACCATTTTCTAGTTCACCAAGTTGCCCGTTTATCATATAGCGGTTTAAAATATTATAAGCAAGTAGTTCATCATTATCATTGATAATCAGTTGCACGCTTATACCGCCCATCGGATTCCTCTTAATACTTTCATAATCAATTTTATAACTTTTTATGACGCCTTCAGATGTCAGCGCCTTTGGTTCTATATTTTTCAGCCCTGCTTCAAAAACGATTTTTGCTTCTTCACTTTCGACTATCTTAATCATTTCTTCTTCTAACTTTAAATGGTTCATGTACATCGTTCCTCCTATCCATAATAGGCATATGCCAGCGATGATCAATACGATTTGGCGCTTTTTGATCGGTTTTCGCTTCATAAATGACCTCCTTTTTCTTTAATGTTTTTATGTTATCTCTTTTTTAAGAGTTTTTTTCAGCCTATACTTATTTCTATGTACACATCTTCTGTCTATAAAGGAGACAAAAAAATCATCTTTCAAAAGATTGATTGCCGCCAACCCAATTTAGTATCCAATGAAGAATCAAACGACGAACCACGATACAAAACAGTAACTTCTTTTACATTTTCCCTTTCGCTGAGAGGTGCGGATAACGGTACATATTTGCTATCGGTGATGATAAAGGATTGTTCTCCGGTGAATTTGCAGTTGATGTGGGAGACGTAGCCAATCAAGTTTTTATTCCCATTTATAAATATCTCCCCTTTCAGATGTAAATCTTCATATTGTTGCTTTGCTATTTCAACCTTTGCTTCTTCATTATTCCTCACTATCTTCCACTCCTTCTTTCAACAATTCACCTAGTTCATAGGTAGTATTTGCGCTACCAATTTTAAGATTACCTAGCTCGCCATCTATCGAATTACGACTTAGTAGGTTGGAAATAACTAGTTTATAATTACCATTGATAATTAGGGGTACACTAATACCTCCCATTGGATTGCTCTTAATATTTTCATAATCGATTTTATAACTTTTAATCACTCCTTCAGCTGTCAACGCATTAGGATCCAAGTTTTTTAATCCTGTTTCCAAAACGTTTTTTGCTTCTTCACTTTTGACTACCTTGATCATTTCTTCTTCTAACTTTAAATGGTCCATATACATCGTTCCTCCAATCCACAATAGGCATATGCCAGTGATGATCAATACGATTTGGCGCTTTTTGATCCATTTTCGCTTCATAAATGACCTCCTTTTTAAATATGTCTATCATTGTTCAATCGTCAGCAGTACATCACAGTTTTTATGTATTTTTTTTATTGATCAACCTATGTATAGCATGACATGTCACATAATCTTATTCTCTTTGTTTTATCTCCTCTTATTTAATTACGCTATTTCGATTGACTCACACAAAAATCTAACTTTTTCCTTTTATGTATCGTTTATTTGTTACTTTTTTCACATCAAGTATACACGACAATCCAATCATTCTTTCCTTAACTTCATAAAAACATGTTTTGACATCATCAACGTAGCTATTTATCTCATTTTTGTATTCTGAATTAATTTTCACTACATTCTATTCTTTCCATGATCTATCAAACATTTTACTAATGACTCTTTTGCAACGTCATAAAAAAATGGTATGATGGTTAATTAGAAAGTGAGGTTTTCTTATGGAAAGTTGGTTATTTCTTGGGTTGATCATGCTAGTTGCCGTCCTTGCTAAAAATCAGAGTTTGATGTTAGCGACTGGTTTTATTTTACTTGTTAAGTTTATTCCTGCATCTAAAGATTTTTTGACATGGCTTCAAGGCAAAGGGATCAATATTGGTGTGACGATCATTACTGCCGCCATCTTAGTGCCTATTGCTACTGGTGATATTGGTTTAAAAGATTTACTTGATGCCTTTAAATCACCCATGGGTTGGGTAGCGATCTTTTGTGGTGGATTAGTGGCTGTACTTTCGTCTAAGGGCGTTGGCTTGATTGCTACAGATCCACAGATCACCGTGGCTTTAGTCTTCGGTACGATCTTAGGTGTCGTTTTCTTAAAAGGGATTGCAGCTGGTCCTGTCATTGCCTCAGGGATTGCTTATTGCATTCTACAGTTATTTTCTTTTAATAAATAATCAAGCATTGAGTGGCTGAAGAAAGGATATTTTTGGCGTTCATGGTATACTGATTTTGAGGTGATCACAACATGCAAAAACTAAAATATTTCTTTGGAACTGTTGGTTGGTTTTTATTGGCTGTTCTATTGATTATTGGATTGACCTACTTGCTATTTCCTGATCTGATCCAAAATGTCTTTGATGCCAATTTCTAATAGACGTAACTGTTTTTTCAAATAGTTAGAAAAAAGAGTCGGAAAACTTGAATGCTTATGATATCATTCAAGTTCTTTCGGCTTTTTTTTGGCTTGATGCTTCTTTTTTGTTATACTAGGTGTGAGTACACCTCTTTTATGTTAGAAATTTTAAAAGAAGTGCGCAATGTTTGAATCAGAAGAAAGGAAGACGCTCATGGAAACTTTTGAAGGTCTTTTGATTGATACCTATGTTTTACAAGAACAACCAATGATGTTGACTGGTTTGAATCTCCAACTTGAAGATCGCATGATCAATTGCCTACTTAAAGATCGCTATTTGGCAAAATATGTTTTACGTTTACCATTAAACAAGTATGTATTGGAAGTTAGTGGAAAATGGAATCGCCGAAACCAATTAGTCATCAAGCGAATGATGATCAAGAACATCGATGAATACATCAAAATCATCGGAACACCTGAATAGTTTGTTTTCTTTTATTTTTTCAGTTATAAAATAACTATTCAATGTTAACGTTATGATTCATTGGTTTAAAGCAATCGTATCCCTTTTCAAAAAAAACTTTGCAAACGGTTGACTTTGTTATATACTAGTCCAGTACCAAACATCCCATTCAATTATTTATTTACCAAGATAAATTAAACCACGTTTGGTTAAGCGCTTGTTGTCTCCCACAACAGCGCTTTTTCTCTTTTATTCTTTCATCTTCTCTGCGCCTAAATCCACTGTCCCTGACAATTTCCTACGTGTTAAGGAAAAAAACTTGTCATGTTGATATTGCAATGCGCGCTCGCATTAGGTATAATAATGAATGTTGAATTATGCGGTAACACGCGTAAGAACTTTACTTATCGGAGGTGAAACAAATGCCAAACATTGAATCTGCAATCAAACGTGTTCGCACAAGCGAAAACGCGAATGTAAAAAATTCATCTCAAACTAGTGCTATGCGTACTGCAATCAAAAAATTTGAGGATGCTGTAGCTTCAGGTGCTGACAACGTAGATGCGTTATACAAAGACGCTACTAAAGCGATCGATATGGCTGAAACTAAAGGTCTTATCCACAAAAACAAAGCAAACCGCGACAAATCTCGTTTAAGCAAAAAAATCGCTAAATAAGGAAATCGGCTACGGCCGGTTTTTTTATTTATTTTCTTATAAATAAACACACACCACTTTCGCTGATTCTTTCAATCATCGACGAAAATCGTGTGTGTTTTTGTTTGCTATTAAAACTATCTATTTTTAAGTCTTTCAGCCGCTTGGAACACAAATAGTTGAAAGCTCAATTTTTTTTCGATCTGCCCGGTTTTCACCTGATAATCCATTTCAACGAGTTGGTCGAACAATTGGACTAATGTTTGTTCATCGAACTTCCTGACTTCTTGCATCGCTAGTTTGACGCGATATGGATGAATCTTCAAGGTTTCAGCGATATTCGCTTGTTGATAGCCGATTTTCACTAGTAATTTTGTTTGGAGATATAAGCGCAGTTGAGAAAGCAAAATCGCGTTGATCTTGATGATCTCTTCCCCTTGCGTCACTAAATCTTCGAATAATCGTAACGTATGCTCTGTATTACCAGAAAGCATGTATTGTGTCATGTCAAAAATATTGTGTTCCAATGTCTTGGGTACTAATTGCTCGATCTCCCGTGCAGTGATTTCTGATTGATTTTGACCATATAAGAGCAATTTATCTAATTCTGCCATCATTTTTGATAAATCCAAGTCTGTCAATCGCAAAAAGAGATCGATTGCCTTACGATCTAAAGTGATTGGCGTATTTTCTAAGGTATTCAATAAATACTGTCGCACTTCTTTTTCATTCAACTGTTGTACGTTGATCGTTATAGCTGTTTTCTTTAATTGCTTGGTGACTTTCTTGCGTTCATCCAATTTTTCGTACGATGCAAAAAATACGAGTACTGTTGATTCAAGTGGTTCTTTTAGATAATCTACTAAAAGATCCGTATTTTGTTCAACACTATTATTGCTTTTTTCACCCGTCAAAAAATAGGGATTTTCAACAAAGACCACTCGTTGATCACCAAAAAACGGTAACGTTTCTGCTTCTGCGATCACGTCGTCGATCGTTGCTTGATTCATATCAAATCGTAGAAAATTAAGGTCATCTTCTCCAGATATTTGTATTTTCTTGAGGATTTCTGTGCGCACTTGATCTTGTAAAAATTTCTCTGTTCCTAAAACGAGATAACAAGGTGCGAGTTTTTCTTTACGGATTTTTTGTAGTTCAGCTTGTATACTCACATCTCTCACCACTTTCCAATTTATCCTATCATGAGAAAACAAAAATTACTAGTCTATCATTTTCAATAGACGTCCATTTTGCGCCCAAAGAGGATGCCAATAAAAAGTGATTGCTCCATTTTGATCTGTCCGGTAAACTGCTATCTCTAAACTTTCTAACGTATCCATAACTTCTGGATGCGGATGACCATAGCGATTATTCAATCCATTCAACATGATACCAATACTTGGCTGTAACGCCTCCAGAAATCTCGGATGACTTGAACTGCGGCTCCCATGATGCCCTAGTTTGACTACATCGGCTTTTAGTGTTGGATAAGTCGCCAATAGTTCGAGTTCTCCTTCTTGGTCCAAATCACCTAAGAATAAAAACCGCTGATTCTTATACATAAACCAAAGAACGATTGAATCTTCATTTTTCCCCTGCCCTTTTTTGTTAGGCATCAAAACAGACAATTCAAAGTATGCGGATAGCCGTTCGCCTTGCTTGACCTCTATGATCTTCGTACCTTCCTTACTGAGTTTTAGTAGACGCACGCGAAACTTTTGATCTTGAAGCGCGCCCCAACCAATATAGATTTGTTCAATGGTAAAATGTGACGCGAGTGTTTCCAATTCGCCGATATGGTCGGTGTCATTATGCGTGAGAAATAATTTAGAGATTCTTGTGATACCTTGCCCTTTTAAATAAGGTACAATATTATTTTCTGCATGAGGACGAGTGACTCGTTGTTGCCAAGGCTCATTTTTAAAGGCTAATCTTCCCCCTGTATCAATCAATATCACTTCTTGTTTCCTTGGGCTTTTTAATAGAATACTATCCCCTTGTCCGACATCAATAAACGTAATCGTTGTCGTGCTATCAAACATTGGTAGAAAGAAAAAGCTGGTGATGATCGGTAATGTATACGTGATTTTTTTCCTTAAAGAAAGCGTGGTTCTTTCAAAAATCAGTAAGAGGATTATGATACTTAATAAAACAAATAAGAAGGCTGGCTGACCGAAAGTCAATGTGGAAAAATCAAAGCAAGCGAGGAATGTTTCAAAGTGAAATAAAAAAGATTCGCTGAGGTCGACTACTGTTTGCGGAAGGATACTCCCTATTAAAAACAGTAAAAATACACCTGGAAGAACGATCGATTGGAAGAAAGGAATCGCGATCATGGTAAATAAACCACCTAAAAATGACCATTCGTAGAAATACCATGTACTTAATGGTAACAAGATGATCGTCAATTGAAATACGTTAAACAAACGGTCTTGCCACCCTTTTGATGCGTGAGGGAGCATCATGAAAAGAAAACTCAGCCACAAGCTTAGTTGTCCACCTGTTTGAAGTAGAATCAATGGATCGTACAATAGTAGCACCCATAGACTGATTGAATAGCAATCAAGTGCGGATAATTTGATGGAACATAGTTTTAGTAGAAGTTTTAATACAAATAAGCTCCCTGCTCTGACAACAGAAAACGAACCCCCGGCAAGTAAAACATACGTCCCTGTAAGTAGGATCAGAGGGAAAATACTGATTTGTAAAAGACAGCCGCTTCTTCGAAAAAAGTAATACAACCAACCTAAATAATAATGGACGTGCATGCCAGATACACTAAATAAATGAAGTAACCCTGTTTCTTTAAAAATCGTCTCTGATTCACGGAAGGAATGATCGCGAAAACCGAATAGTAAAACATTGATGTATATTCCTATTTTTTGAGGAAATCTTTCCTTAACATAGCGGATCGCTTTTCCCCGAAGTTCGCCAACTACATGCCTCCAGTCGCTTGTAGCAGAAACGAGTTGAAAATCAGTCGCATGGAAACGACCACTGATACGTCTGCCTCTTAGATAGCTGTTTGTATCAAAAGCATAGCGATTGCGTAACGGTTCTATCATCTGGTAACTTCCATTGACCTGAAGCTGGATCGTTTCACCTCGAAAGTCCTCCCATCGCTCTGCTTCCTCTTTTGTTTTCGCTTGGTAACTTAGTTGGATTCTATGTTCTGTTGGTAGTCTCCGTGCTTCTACAGTCAACCAGTCGCCATTGCGTTGGAGCGTATCAGTTGCTAGTAACAACTGCTCAGTGGTTTTAGTCTGATCGATCGTAGGGATCTCTGCTCGCAGACAAGCGAACCAGACGGTCACGGTACAAAAACAACAAAGAAAGATTACTGTACGGTTTTGTTTCAATAAAATGAGAAGAAAAAGACCAGCAATCACACGAGGCAGATCATGCTCGCTATAATAGACGGAACATAAAATGATCGAAGAGATTGCTGGTAATATCAAGTGGTTACGAACTTGTTCGCCAAATCGTTTAATCAAGTTCTCCTGTTGATTCATGTTGCAGTTTTGCAAAATATTTCATATCTAAGCTTACCTGATGGACGGATGCGCCCAATTGAGTAATCAATGACTGTGCATAGGGGTCATTACGATAATCATGTAAATAATGGATCTTTCTGATCCCTGCTTGAAGCAACGCTTTTGTACATGCCAAACATGGGAAATGGGTGACATAGATTTCGGCACCTTCTGTAGGCACACCTAATTTTGCACATTGCAATAACGCATTCATTTCTGCATGGATCGTTCGCAAGCAATGGCCATTTACGACGTAACAGCCTTCGTCGATACAATGAACATCCCCGCTCACTGCGCCATTATAACCGCCCGCAATGATCCGTTTGTCCCTCACGAGGGTCGCACCTACTTCTAAACGTGTACAAGTACTTCTTAATGATAATAATACAGCCTGTGCCATAAAATACTGATCCCAAGGAATCCGTTCATTGCTCATAATTTGTCACCTCAATGGTTTAGTCTATTGTAATTGTAACGAAGTTTTTGAGTTTTTCAACCGTCTTTTCGCCAAATCCTGAAATTTCTTTTAAACTTTCGATCGTTTGAAAAGAGCCATTGGTTTCGCGATAGTTGATGATCTCTTGTGCTTTCATTACGCCGATACCTGGAAGCTCTTGTAATTCAGTTAAAGAGGCGGTATTGAGGTTTACTTTTTTATCCTCTAGTTCTTCTTCCTCTGTTACGGCGGTAAATTCGGGCAATACTTCCCCAACTTCTGGGATATATAGAACTTGTTGGTCCGAGACTTTTGCTGCGAAATTGATTTGTTTTTCATCCGCTTTAGGCGTCAATCCACCTGCTTTTTGGATAATGTCAAAAACCCGTTCTTCGTCTGTGAAAGCATACATCCCCGGTTGTTGGACGTTTCCTTTCACGTCTACATACATGACTCGTTCGCTTGTTGTTTCGCTGATTGCAGACTCTTGTGTACTTGATGAGTATGTCATGAAAGGTTCTTCCGCAAATTCATTTAAAGGATTAGAGTCATTCGATCGATAGATAAACACTACTGAAACGCTAAGAAGCAATAAACTGACTATGATGAACCCCATTATACGTTTTGGCGAATCCAAGTATTCTTGAACAATTTTCTTCATTGGTTTGGCGATTGCTTTTCCTTTCTAAAAAATAGTGAAAGAACACTTTGTTGTAATGCTCCTTCACTATTAGATACGCCTAAAACGTTTATTTCATTTTATGTATGAAGCACGACTTATGCCCTTTGTTGTGAATTATATTTTGGTTTCAAGCTTCGAGACGGTACTTCAGGCGGTCGGTTATTGCCAGATTTTCGTACCGCTTCTTGCATGGTAAGATTCAAAGGGCGTTTTGAAGTTCCATGATCCTGGTGGGTAAACGTTCCTTTAGGCGCTCCAGAACCATTCTCTATCTCCCATACTCGTTGCATCACCGAACGCTTACTATTACTAGTTTGCTCATTCGCCATGGATGTTGATGTACTTGCTGCTTGTTGCGGTGCGGAGCGTAATTCCTGAAGTATCGAATTGCGCCTTTCAAAGGCTTTTTTCAACGAACCGTTTCCTGCACTGATTTGTGAGACCGCTGAATCATGCGAAACTTCTGATATAGTCGATAAACGTCTAGGCATGATCGGGTTATCATGGTGTCCAGTAAACGGCACCTCTCCATGGACAGAAGGGTTTCTCCTGTGTTTTTTTGGAGGTAATTTTGGTGGATTTTCTTGTTGCTCAATGACAAGTTCTTTCCGTTCATGTATTTGTTGATTATTTTCTCGTGAAACTTTTATATTTACCTCAACTGTATCCTTATTTGATTCTGAAAATGCTTGAGCTACTGTATGTTGAATCACTGCATAAGGAATCTCGTCAGATGTACTTTTCACAGTAACAGTGAACGTGGGATCCCCTTGTGCCAAGTCGAGGTCGGCGTATATCAATTGATG
The DNA here is from genome assembly GCF_017316305.2 of Enterococcus sp. DIV1094. NCBI lineage: Bacteria > Bacillati > Bacillota > Bacilli > Lactobacillales > Enterococcaceae > Enterococcus > Candidatus Enterococcus mangumiae. The sequence goes on along the minus strand of NZ_CP147250.1, from coordinate 2,556,438 downwards.
TTCTGAATCCTTTTTTTTCCAGGTACTTATTGGATTTTTTGGCGGTTGTTGATTTCGTTGAACTGGTTCTCTTTCCTGTTGTATATGCTTCATCGGTTTCCTATGTGTCGCTGTCTCCTGAAGACGGCTGATTTCACTAACGACTTTTGCCTCATCGATTGCTACTGGTCGATCGATCGATACTCCTTTATTAATGATTACTTGAAGGTATTCTCGATCAAAATATTTGCTATTCAGTTCTTTCAATGTATTTTCGTATTTTTTTGGCTCTTTCACTTGGTCTCGTCTAAGGACAAAGTTGAAAAATCGATCAGACCTACTTTGTTTTTTCTGTTTAAAATCAGTTAGGATTTGTCTGATCCATAACGCACCGTTGCGATGCTTTGGCAACTGATCTTGTGTTTCTTCCATTTGTTTGTGACACTCGATCAATACTCTTTTGAAATCTGCTGTTTTGTTCAAATGTCCAAAGTGTTTCTTATACCTTTTGATTGAGTAATATTGCCCAAAGTCAAATGATGATTGACGATTACTTGATTGTTCCATATGTTGATTGCTCCTTTCCAACTCTTTTGTTATATGGTAGCAAACTTAGTTAAAATAACCTACAAAATAACAAAACGTTTTTTTGCTATTTTTGAAATAAACGAAAAAGTAGAAGTCCTGAATAAAATCAGACTTCTACTTTTTCGTATTTTTAAAATAAAGTTTCAGATCATTCAAGTCAACAACTATTTATTCCATATTCTCAAGATATTCCAAAGCATCCTGTACTGTTTTGACAGGAACGATCTTCATGGATGTATTGAGTTTTTTAGCTGCAGCTTTAGCTTCTTCATAATTCGTTTTGATGTCTGGATTTTCTTTTTTCACATCATCAGATATCGTATCGTCTGGTGCAAAAAAGATTTCCATCCCTGCTTCATCTGCACTTGCTACTTTTTTATCGATGCCGCCGATCCGTCCAACTTCTCCAGCGCTATTGATCGTACCTGTACCAGCGATCTTTTTCCCTTTACGAATGTTTTGATTCGTCAACTGTTCGTAAATCTCCAAAGTAAACATCAAGCCAGCGGAAGGACCACCGATCGAGCCAGAATTGATAGCAACTTCTGTGTCTGTGGCGATTTCTGTATGATCTGTCAAAGTGATGCCGATTCCTGGCTTTTTATCCGTGGATAACTCGATCAGTTTACCAGAAGCTTCTTCTTCTTTTCCATTATGAGTATAGGTGATCGTGACCACCTGTCCGACTTCTTGCCCTTTAACATACTCCATAAATTCTTCGGCACTCTTAAAGCTTCGACCATCCACTTGTGTGACCGTATCACCAACGGATAATTTTCCATAAAAGCTCGAATTTTTTTCGACGCTCATGACATAAACACCTTTGAATTCCATCGTATAAGGAATGTTCGCCAGTTTCAAGGCTTGCTCGATTGCCGCATTTTGGGAAGATTCCATATAGTATCTTTGCATTTGATTGTACTCTTCGTTGGTTGCTCCGCCGGTCAATTGTTCTTCACTCAGGACGTCTTGAAAATCTGAGAGAAGTGCTGAGACGACCCCAAAGCCTGTCGCTCTGCGAATGCCGACAGAAGTTAGAGAGAACGATCCTGATTCCTTATCCTCTTGATCATCGACGGTGATCATATCTTTTAGATCGATTGTCGCTCCTGGAGCTTCCACATAATACGGCAAAGGCACAATAACGAAGGCTGCTAATAACCCGCCTAAAAGGATCACGGATAATGTTTTCCACCATTTCTTATTTCCCATCTTCATCACGCTTTCTAGCTAGTGCTTCATTGATCACTGTCGGTAAATAGGTACTTACGTCGCCGCCAAAATAAAGAACTTCTTTAAGCATACTTGAACTGATATGACTATATTCTGGTTTTGCCATAAAAAGCACCGTTTCTAATTCTTGACTCAAATGATGATTCATCTGGGCAATATCTCGCTCATATTCAAAATCTTTGATGTTACGAACCCCACGGACTAATGCTTGAACACCTAGTTCCTTTGCTGTGGTCACCGTCAATTGTGTCTCTTGATGGATCACTCGAACATTTTCTATATGTGCAACTGCTTGTGTGATCAAATCCAAGCGTTCTTCTGCCGTGAATAGTGCTTTTTTTGATGTATTGATAAAGATTCCGACGATCACTTCATCAAATAACTTCGCAGCTCGTTCGATCGTATCTAAATGGCCCATGGTCAATGGGTCGAAACTTCCTGGAAATAAGGCCTTTCTCATTTATTGTTCCTCTTTTCTATAAATGGTGACCGCTGATATACCATAGGTCTGCTGCTTGATTTGTTTGAAATCTCCAATCGTATCAGGAAGCGCAACTGCCTTATCTGTCTCACAGACGATCAACGCAGCATCTTGAAAAAGTTCAAGTTCTGCCATACGCTCAATTTGATCGACGATTTTTTGTTTTGCATAAGGTGGGTCTAAAAATAGAATGTCAATCATTTGCTTTTCTGTAGCCAATGACTCGATTGCTTTATCGGCATCTAATTTCATCGTATTGAATTTATGCGGCTCTTTTGTGATCTCGATATTTTCTATGATCACTTTTAATGCTTGATAATTCTTTTCCACGCAAATCGCGTAGCTACATCCTCTAGAAACAGCTTCAATCGCTAACCCACCGCTCCCTGAGTAAAGATCCAATACGACTTCACCATCAAAATAAGGACCGATCATGTTGAAGATCGATTCTTTGACCTTATCAGATGTTGGTCGAGTATTGGGTCCTGCTAAACTTTTTAAACGGCGACCGCCGTAATCTCCTGAAATTACTCGCATCTACTCACTCCTTGAAACATACTGTTATTAGTATACCAAAAAAATAGACTTGATTCCGATTAAAATCGCTAAATCTCAAGTCTATTTTTTCTTAACTTAACTTTTTATAAAAAATCAAAATCATTTGTTCACATTTTCTTCATTTTCGTTGGTATAAGCTACTAAGATATGAGTTTCTTTCATTTAAAAAACATGATCCGCCAAGCGAATCTTGGTATTTAATTCTTCGATCTCAAAACCTTCTTCTTTGACATCCACTTTTTTGCCGATTTTTTCAGCAAAATTCATCTCGATGTCTGGGCGGTAAGAACGTTCGACATTACGCACAAAATGTAGTTTTTTGATTCTTTCTTCCGTTTGTTCATAGTTGTCCTCGTTCAGATACATGATCACGTACTTCATTTTACGAGAGACATAATGGACCAAACCAAATTTACGAAGATTTTTCAGTTGTTTCAGACTGTATACCCACACGACCAACCCTCGTCGTTGTGTTCGTTCAAATTCTTTATTTTCTATGTCCATGGCAGTTTCCTCCGCACCCTTCACTTTTTTCAAAAAATGGACTACCTGCACTGATTTTGATTTCAGTAGAAATCGTATGTGCAAGTTGTTTTCCTATGGAATCAAGTATTTTCTGTAATTCATTTTCACTTATTCGAAAAGCAGCGACTTCTTCATTGAGATCCAATTGCCGTTTGGCTTGTCGTACGGCTCGCTGTTTTTCACGAAACTCTGGTACATACTTCCCATAAGGCTCAATCTTCTCAAATACTTGTCTGCTTGAAATAAACTCATTTTTTAATTGAGCGACTTTGATAGAACGATCCATCTCTTTTTTATTCTTTAGATATTGTTCCATCAAATGACTTGTCAAAATCGTTTGAACAAGCTGATTGCACTGATCCTCCAGTTGAAACAACTCATCATTGATTATCACTACTTTCACTAGTCTCCTCTTTTTCCTGCATTAAGACTAACATGTTTTCTTTTGAAAACGCAACGCCTAACTGCATTGGCTCCTTATCCAAAAATCGATCATGATAATAAGGATCAGTATACAACAATAAAAATGAAAAAGTCGGATCAATGATTGGATGCATGAATATCCCTGTTGTCTGGTCTAATTGCCGCTTTTCTACCAAACGATTGATTTCATCATTTGAAAGCGTAAATCTAACAGTTGTTTGGGCAGTCTGTGATGCCATTTCCCATTCAGCCAAACGATTATCTGCCAGCCATTCTTCTGGTTGATTGAGAAAATCGGTTAACAATACATCCGTTTGGATCATAAACTCAGGAGAATGGTAATAATCAGGCAGTTCAGCTTCATGGCGCAACCGTGTCAATAACCTGGTGACGACACGCTCTCTTGACTGATTGATACTTTCCCAGTCAGCTGACTCATCTACTTGGTATTGTGGCAAGCCTTCACCAAAGACCTGATAGGGGATTAGTTTCAACAAGCTTTTCTTATTTAAATATACCGTTGAGAATAATCCGCCTGTATCCTGATCAAAGAAAAGCATCGCAAATGTGCCGTTATCAAAAGCAATCAAGGGACGATAATTCATGTCTTCTTCTGTTAATTCGATCCCAACTTCCGTGTCTTCATATTCGAATGTGAAGTTCGGAAAAATCGTTGTAATTTCTGTTAGGTCCTGCATAGTCATGCCAACGGAAAAAGGTGCTAAACTCGTCGCGTTCGCATTTAAAACTTTAATAGCCTCAACTTGGTCATTTTGTATATTTGCTTCGAGTACGATTTGATTGATGGGATCTTGATAATATCTGATCTCAAAACCGAATCCGCTCGTCAAGCGGTCTTTAGGTGAGCCGATCGCTGATTCTAATTTGGTGACTGGCTGACCAATATATGTAGAAAAACCAGTCGCACTTAGCTCCTGGTATTTCCAAGACGTTACCTGATTTTGATTTCCCATCAGTTGTTGGTCTTGTGTAGATGTTTCAAGCTTAGGAGGGAACACCACTGGCTCCAAATATAAAGCTGTTGTGACCAATAGTAATGTCGCTATGAATAAACCTAATCGCTTCAAATATTCCCTCCCCTTTCTTATTTTTCTGTGACTTCGATCAATAGATCACCGGAAGAAATTGGCTCTCCAGCAGTAACATACAGATGTGCGACCTCACCATCGAATGGTGATTCGATCGCTGTTTCCATTTTCATTGCCTCAGTGATCATCAACGTATCACCTTTTTTGACCGTATCGCCTTTTTTCACTAAGACATCTAAAACTGAACCAGACATCGTTGCACCGATTTGTTCTCGATTTGTTGGTTCTGCTTTACGTCTTGTTTTTACCGCACTGACGATCGACGTATCTTTGATAGTGATTTCTCTTCGTTGACCGTTCAAATTAAAGAATAACACGCGGTTTCCTTCAATGTCTGGTTCACCGATCTCATCCAAACGAATGATCAAGATCTTGCCTTTCTCGATTTGGACATTGACCGTTTCACCTAAGCGGATTCCTTGGAAGAAAGTAGGTGTATCAAGCAATGTGACATCTCCAAATTGATTATACGCTGTTTGGTAATCCAAGAATACTTGTGGATACATCAAGTAACTTAGTACTTCTTCTTGTTTCGGTTCATAGCCGATCTTAGCAGCCAATTCTGCTTTGACCTGTTCGAAGTCCACAGTTTCAGCAAATAATCCAGGGCGTTCAGTGATTGCCGGACGTCCCTTCAAGATGATTTTTTGGAGTTTTTCTGGGAAGCCGCCAACAGGTTGCCCTAGTTCTCCTTGGAAGAACGTAACGACTGATTCTGGGAAACTCAATGTTTCACCTTTTTCGTAAATATCTTCTTCACTCAACTCATTTTGGACCATGAACAATGCCATATCGCCTACGACTTTGGAAGATGGGGTAACTTTGACAATATCACCAAACATCAAGTTCACTGTATGATACATTTTTTTGATATCATCCCAACGATGACCTAAGCCAACTGCTTTAGCTTGTTGTTGTAAGTTCGAGTATTGGCCCCCTGGCATCTCGTGCATATAGACTTCCGTTTCAGGCGCATTCAAGCCATTTTCAAATGGTTTGTAATACATGCGGACATCTTCCCAATAGTGATTCAGTTGTTGCGCATTTTGAACATTGATCTCCGGTACACGTGGGCCATTGACTAAAGCGTAATACAGACTGCTCATACTTGGCTGACTAGTGTTACCACTCATCGCACTCATCGCTACATCGACGATATCGACGCCAGCTTTAGTTGCAGCAGAGTAAGTAATGATCCCATTGCCACTCGTATCATGTGTGTGTAAATGAATCGGTAGATCAGTCGTCGCCTTCAATTCACTGATCAATCGATAAGCAGCTTGTGGTTTCAACAATCCTGCCATATCTTTGATCGCGATCATATGAGCACCTAATTGCTCCAACTCTTTAGCCATGTCCTTATAGTATTGTACGTTGTATTTTGCACGACTTGGATCATTGATATCTCCTGTGTAGCAGATCGTCGCTTCTGCGATTTTACCTGTGTCACGAACCGCTTGGATACTCTTTTCCATTTGCGGCACCCAGTTCAAGCTATCAAAAATTCGGAAAACATCGATTCCTTGCGCAGCTGCCTCTTTGATAAATTCAGCGATCACATTATCTGGATAGTTCGAATAACCGACAGCATTCGAACCTCTAAAGAGCATTTGCAATAACGTATTCGGCATCAACGAGCGAATCTTGCGCAGACGTTTCCATGGGTCTTCATTCAAGAAACGATAGGCAACATCAAAGGTTGCGCCACCCCACATTTCACTTGAAAACAGCTCAGGAAGTCCTTCGCCAGTCAAACGGGCGATTTCTTTGAAGTCTTTTGTACGTACACGTGTTGCCAACAAACTTTGATGCGCATCTCTGAACGTTGTATCCGTCAATAACACATTTTCTTGTTGCTTGACCCAATCCACTAAAGCAGAGGCACCATCTTGGTCTAAGACGTTTTTAGCTGTGACGTAATCTGGACGAGTAATCAATTCTTTAGGCATCCGTGGCGCATCGTAGTAAGGCTTTTCACCACGTTCGATTCCAGGAAAACCATTCACAGTGATTTCTCCGATATACTTCATTGTTTTATTTCCGCGATCACGTAAGCGCGGGAAAACAAATAATTCATTCGTACTGTCAATAAATGTCGTTTTTGCTTGCCCGGATTGGAATTCTGGATGCAAGATCACATTCAACATGAACGGGATATTTGTTTTTACTCCACGGATACGAAATTCTCTTAAGCAGCGTTCCATTTTTTGGATCGCTGTCGCAAAATCGGCTGCATGTGTACAAACTTTTACTAGAAGAGAATCGAAGTAAGGCGTAACGATATAACCTGCATAAGCATTTCCTACATCTAAACGCACGCCCATCCCACCTGGAGAACGATAGGTATCGATCTTACCTGTATCTGGTAGGAAATTACTCAAAGGATCTTCAGTCGTGATCCGACATTGGATCGCTGAGCCTTTGATTTTGATCTCACTTTGCTGTGGCAAGCCGATTTCTTGGTGTAAGTCTTTTCCTTGTGCAATCAATAATTGAGTCGTCACGATATCGACATCAGTGATCATCTCGGTGATCGTATGTTCCACTTGGACACGTGGATTGACTTCGATAAAATAAAATTCGTCTTTTTCAACTAAAAATTCAACGGTTCCTGCATTGACGTAACCGACATGCTTCATCAATTGGACAGCCGCATCACAAATGCGTTGACGTTGGCTTTCATCCATTGAGACGCAAGGGGCTACTTCGACGACTTTTTGGTGACGTCGTTGAACGGAGCAATCACGTTCAAATAAATGGATGATATTCCCATGAGTATCTCCTAAGATCTGGACCTCGATATGTTTCGGATCAGAGATATATTTTTCAACATAGACCTCATCGCTCCCAAAAGCAGCTTTAGCTTCACTTTTTGCACGTTCGTATCCTTCACGTGCGCCTTTTTCGTCATAGGCCACACGCATCCCACGACCACCGCCACCTAATGCTGCTTTGATCATCACTGGATAACCGTAACGATCAGCAAAAGACAACACTTCTTCAACGGATGCTACTGGTCCGTCTGTTCCAGGGATCGATGCGATACCTGCTTCGATCGCCGCTGTTTTTGCTTTGATCTTGTCGCCAAAAATATCAAGATGATGAAGTTCTGGCCCAACAAAAGTGATTCCTTCTTCTTTGCATCGTGTTGCAAAGTGTAAGTTTTCAGATAATAGTCCGTAACCTGGATGGATCGCGTCTGCACCACTTGCTTTCGCGATCTCAAGAATCCCTTCAATATCAAGATACGCATCTATCGGTCTTTTTCCTTTACCAACTAGATATGCCTCATCCGCTTTAAAGCGATGCACGGAATATTCATCTTCTTCTGCATAGACACCTACAGTTTGGATCCCTAATTCTGTACAGGCACGAAATACCCGTACAGCAATCTCTCCTCTGTTAGCTACCAAAACTTTTCTCATCGAATCACTCCTACGTCATTTTAGTAAATACCTAAACTCTTACGTTTCTCATCTGCGCTGATATTCAGGACAAAACCTACACAGATCGAAAGCATCAGTAAACTCGAACCACCTTGACTTAAAAATGGGAATGTGATCCCTGTTAATGGGATGATCCCTGTGATCCCGCCAAGGTTGACAAATACTTGGATCAAAAACATCGAACCGATCCCGATACATAGTAAAGAATTGAACGGATCTTTTGAGCGGATACCCACCAAAATGATACGAGCAATCATGAACATCAATAAGGCTAAAATCAGAATCCCCATGATCACTCCTAGTTCTTCTACTACAATGGCATAAATAAAGTCGGTTTGGGCCTCTTGTAGAAACCCTTTTTTCTGGATACTATTTCCTAATCCGCGACCGAATAGTCCACCATTGAACATCGCATAATAGCCGTTGACCATTTGGTGTCCACTATTCAACTCGTCAGAAAAAGGATTTTGGAAAATCTCAAAGCGATGATAAATATATTGTAGTCGCCCTGGGAAAAATCGCCCTTGGGTCACATTGATCAACCAAATCGCTATGACACTAAAAATGACTCCTCCGACACCAACGATCAAGGTATACAGATAGTTGACACCACTAGCTAATAGTAACACGATGATGATCAAAAAAATAACCGTTGCATTCCCGAAGTCGGGTAAACTTGCAACTAATGCTGTCAGGGCAAGGACTAAGAGCAAGGGACGTTTGACGGTCCCGATAAAGTTTTTTTGCACACTCATTTGTCGTTGCGACAATGTGAAGGAGAGATACCAAATAGCAATGATTTTCAAATACTCTGCGGGTTGGAGAGAAAAACCGGCAATCTCAAGCCAACCTTTGGCACCATTTCGTTCTTCCCCAAAAAACAAGACGATCAATAATAAAATCGTCAAGACTGCGATAGCCGCCATGATCAATCGCTGATTTTTCAATACACCGATCTTCATTTTGTATAATAGTGCGATGACGATCAAACTTAGCACCCAAAAAATACTTTGATTGATGACGGATGATGCTGGATTATTGCCATTGGCTAATAGCAAGTAGGACGTAGAGCTATAAACCATGATCAATCCGATGATACATAAAATCAAATATGGGATCAAAATACTAAAATCCAATAGATGCCTTTTTTTTACCTTGTTAGGCAAGCCTATTCCCCCTTGCCACTTTCTTTTTTGTCATAATTTTCTCGATAGACTTCATTGTATAAATGATTCAATTGACGTTCTAACTCGCTGAGCATCAATTGCCCCTCTTGTTTGTCAATGATACCTACTCGTATCGCAAAATTCACTTGCTGAGAAAATCCATACATTTGCGTATCGACCACCTCTTCAAATGCTTTACATTGCGAGATACAAAGACTGTTTGTTTGATTTTGGATCAAACGCTTGATACGATCCGCCTCATCGATCAACACATTGAGTGCCGTCTCTTTTGAAAGAGAATCCATTTGTCTTTCCCTCCATTTCTAAGTTCATTCATTATAGCATATTTTCATTCATATCTGAGCGTAAACCTAGATTTATCTAGGCTTTTTTTTATGTTTTTTTACCATCACTTTGCGTAGCGCTTTCTTGGAAATCTTGGATCGTTTGTAAAAACACCTCGCCATACTTATCCAGCTTACTCTGACCTACCCCTTTGATTTGCAAAAGAGCTAAACGATCGCTTGGACGATTACGACTCATGTCTTTTAGCGTCGCATCTGAAAAAACGACATAAGGTGGCACACCAGCTTCACTAGCCAAGTCGGTCCTCAACTGGCGCAATACTTCAAATAACCCGTCTGCTTCATCATCAGACAGCTGTTGTACTTTTTTAGGTTCTTTTTTATGGACTGTTACTTTCCCCATAAGGACTTGTACTCCTAATTCACTGACTTTCAACACAGGATACTCTCCACTAGCTGCTAGTAAATAACCACTTGAGATCAAATATTCGATCAGCTGTAAAATATTTTTTTGTGATTGTTTTTTTAATAGCCCATACGTAGACAATCGATCAAACTGAAACTGCTTGATCTTCTGATCTTTTGATCCTGCAAGGACTTTCATCAATAGTTGTTTGCCGTAGTTCTCACCCATTCGTTTCAAACAAGATAAAACCATCTGCGCTTCTGTCGTGACATCGATCAGTTCACGATCATCTAAACAATTCCCACAACGCTGACAAGGTTCACTTACTTCCCCAAAATAATCGAGGATATATTCTTGAAGGCAAGACTCGATGTGCACATATTCTGTCATGGCTTTGATCTTGTCGTATTCTTTATGTTTTTGCTCTTCTTCTCGTTGGGATTGTTGAACAAAAAACTTTTGGACCTGCACGTCTTGTGGCGCAAATAGCAAAATGGCTTCACTAGGCAAACCATCTCTGCCCGCACGTCCAGCTTCTTGGTAATAAGCTTCCAATGAGCCAGGTATTTGATAATGGATCACAAAACGAATGTTACTTTTATTGATCCCCATACCAAAAGCATTCGTTGCAACGAGTAGCTGAATACGATCATAGAGAAAGGCTTCTTGCATTTCCGTCCGTTCTCTTTCTGAGATCCCACCATGATAACGTCCAACGGAAAAGCCAAATTTTGTCAGTAATTGGTACAACCGATCCACTTCTTTTCGGGTGGCTGCATAGATGATCCCTGACTGATTTTGATTGACTTTTAAATATTCGACCAAATATTGTTCTTTTTTCTGATCTTTGATCACTTGCAACCGCAGATTTTCTCGCGCAAAGCCAGTTTGGATATGATTCTTTTCAGGGATTTTTAAAAGTCTTTTGATATCATTTGCTACGGGAACAGTCGCTGTCGCCGTTAAAGCAACGATTGTCGGTCGCTGAGAAAGATTTTCCAAGGTATTCGCCATTTGCAAATAACTCGGTCTAAAATCATGTCCCCATTGTGAAATACAATGTGCCTCATCGATTGCGATCAAACGAACCGACCACCGATTCATCGCTTGGATAAAATCAGGCATGATAAATCGTTCCGGCGCAACATACAGCAACTGATACTGATCCGTATCTAATAAACGAAACCGTTGTGCCACTTCATAACCATCTAAGGAGCTATTGATAAATGTCGCCGCGATCCCTAGTTGATTCGCTGCATCCACTTGATCTTTCATCAACGAAATCAAAGGAGAAACGACGATCGTCAGCCCCTCTAAGGCTAGCGCGGGCAGCTGATAGCAAATCGATTTTCCACTTCCTGTGGGCATGATGCCTAAGACATCTTCTTGATTCATGATTTTCTCAATGATTTCTTTTTGACCTGGGCGGAAAAGCTCATAGCCGAAATATTTTTTTAATAACTGCTCCATATGCGCCCTCCTCTTTTTCTATTTATTTTTATCCATTCAACCATTTATCGTTCGATCCATCCATTAATTACGCATTTCTGCGAATCTCTTGTCAAACATGCACTATCTATTTTACTTCTCTCTGCTTATAAGAGCAAGTTTTACTCTGTGAAACAAAATGCCTATTGTGAAACTAAAAACCACACTTTTCGAGTCTTTTAAAAGTTCTTTTAAAAATTCTTCTTGGTATTCTTGCTTTCATTTTTTGTTTCTTTTAGTTCTCCACAGCTAACGATTCAACAGCGTGTTGTTGATTTTGCTTTTTTCCTTTTAAGATTCGTTTATTTCGTTTTAGAATTTAGTCTTCATGACTCAAATTAAAAAAACAGTCGAAAGAATGCTAAAGTATCGGTTACTTTCGCTCTTTCGACTGTTTGCTTGTCATTTTTATTGTTGCTGACTCTCTATGAAACTAATTCTTGTTAGCTGTTTTTCTCTTCCACAATACAAGTCCAACCATGGCTAAAAGACAGATACCAATATATGGTAGGAAGCGATTGATCGTTTGATTTGTTTGTGGCAATTTACTCTCATCCCCTGCTGCTCCTGCGGCTTCACCTAAGCCCTTACCGGATGCATCACCTAAAGTACCAGAATCATTTGTAGAATCGCCGGTACCTTGTCCGTCAGCACCTTCCTCTGCATTCGGATCATCTTCTTGTGGCGTTGTTTCTTGACCAGGTTCGACGATTTCATATGTGGACTCTGTTCGAGTAGATAAGCTGCCATAGCTGCGATCCACTTTGACATCTATAGAAACAAAGCGACTGCCCATCGTCTCTGTATCGATTTCTGATGTTGGATCTAAAGAAACCGTGTAGAAGTTCTTAGGAACTGCACGCCCATTGACTTTGACCTCTTTTACGAGCGATTTCAGATCAACTCTTTCAGCTCCTTGTGCGATCGAAACTTGAGCAGATTCTACTGTTAATTCACCTGTGGGTTCAAAGCCATAATCTGTGACTTTATAGTACGCGAAATTACTGCCATACGTATAATTACGTTCGGTTTCTTCTGCCATCAATAGATTGTTGCTCGTGTCTACGTGGTACACTTTCACAATATCACCGACAGTCACTGCTAATGGGCTTCCTGTATTAAAACGTGCGATTGCTTGTTCGATTGTTTGCGTACCACGTACCTCGTATTGATATTTGCTTTGCTTACGTTCATTGAGAAGCTCGATTCCATAATAAACTTCAGTATCATCGTATTCAGTCACACGATTTTTCAGCACTGTCCGATCTGTTCCTTGAACTGATTGGATCTCGATTTTTTTATCTTTCTTAACCAAACCGAATGAGCCTACCGTTTCTCCTTTGCGATTTTTCAAATGGATCGTACTGCCCCATTTCACTTCGTAAGGCACTTCGATGTCCGTTGAAGAAACACCATCCGCAGTTGATACTTTGACACTGACAGTTTTTTCTCCTGTCGTGCGCGTATCAAATGATTCGATTTGCTCCACTTTATACAGTTCAGTATTCAAGCTTTGCCCATTGAAGGCAACATTCTCAACCAAAGCAGTAACGTCTACTTCACTTGCATCCTCACCTAAAACGAGTTCTTGGCTTGACACATCTGCATGAATCATTGTGATCGGTTCAAATTCGCCATTCTTGACTTCGTAATACGCATAGTTCAAACCGGCTGTATAATTTTTGACGATATCATCCCACATCAATAAGTTTTGGTTTTCTGTTTCTGCATGATACACTCGGAAAATATCGCCTTCTTCTACAGCTAAAGGTTGCCCATTATTGAACCCTTGGATTGCTTGACGAACCGTTTGATTTCCAGCAACTTCGTACGTATATTTGATATTGTCAGGGAAAAGTGGATTCGTCTTATTTTTTGGATCTGCCAAAATATCGATGCGATAATAAGCATTACGGCCAAAAGCGGTATTCACAGGTGCATTCAACTCAGTCTTTTCCTGTCCTTTAGTTGCATAAATAGCCAACTCATCATTTTGATTTAAAAGAGTAAAGGAACCAACGATCCCTCTTGCGCCATCTTTTTCTTCCCCTTTTAGGACAAATGTACTTCCCCATTTGACCTGATAAGGAACATCCAGTTGAACGCTTGATAAGCCATCGTTCATTCGCACGCGCATGCTTACAGTTTTCTCTCCGACTGTCGTTGTATCGATTTCTGAACGTCGCTCGATCGTATATTCTTCTGGATCAACCGTCTTACCGTTGATTGTCACTCGATCAAGTAAATCAGCATCTAACGCATCAGTTACATCTTCGGCTAAGTAAAAAGCTTTATTTGCGCCATGCACTTCCATGACCGGTAGTGCTTCAAAGCCATACGTGGTTACTCTGTAATAAGCATAGTCTGAACCATATGTAAAATCTTCTTCTAGTTCATCGACCATCAATACAGAGCTTCCAGTAGATTTTTGCGGATGATAGATTTTGATGATATCATCGATCTGAACATTGACCGCTTGCGTGCCATTCCCAAAATTATCGATGACTTCTTGTAAAGTGACACGTCCTGGGACTTCTTGGCTATATTGGACTCTTTCTCCTCGGACAACTTCAATCGAATAGTAAAGCTCTGGATCAGTGCTTAATCGCTCATCTAATGGTGAGTCAAAACCCTGATGGATTCTTAACTGTCTGGTCGTATTGTTCGTTTGCAGTGAGAAGACACCTGCGGAACCACCAGAACTAGATTTCATCACAATCGTCCGACCCCATTTCACTTCATACGGAACCGTGATAACTTTCGATATTACCCCGTCTTTCGTGTCAAATTGGATTTCCAGTTCCTTTTGTCCGACTGTCGTTGTATCGAAGTTCCCCAATTGCTTCACCGTGTACAAATCAGGCGTAAGCTCGGTGCCATTGATCGTCACTTGATTGATCAGCTGTGCCCCATCGATTCCTGTTGCATCATCACCTAAAGTAAATTCTTGTGATTTAGTATCCGTTGAAATCGCGATGATCGGTTCTAAGCCATGCGCAGTTACTTCATAGTAGGCATCATTTGACCCCATCGTATAATCTTTTGCTAACTCGTCTTTCATCAATAAATTATTACCAGCTGGTTCTGCGTGATAAACCTTGATGACATCTCCTTCTTTGACTCGTAATGGTTGCCCTTGGTTGAAACCATTGATTGCTTCTTCAATCGACTGGTTGCCTAAAACTTTATATTGGAATTTTGTCGTAATATTTTCGATAACTTCAATACCATAGTATGTATCTCGACCGAAGTGATTGTTGACCGGTTGACTCAAGTCCGTACCACTCACACCTTGACTGGCATGCAAGGCCCACTGATCATTTTCTTTTAGCAGACTAAATGCACCGACTGTTGCATCATTCAGACCTTTTAAGACGAATGTACTGCCCCATTTCACTTGATAATCGACTTCAAATTCTTCGGCAGAAAGGCCATCATTCATTGTCACCTTTAACTTCATCTTTCTCGTTCCAATAGAGCTTGTATCAAAATCGATCAATGATTCTACTTCGTACAAACTACTATCGATCACCCGACCATTGATTTTCACATTTTTTAGTAAAGAAGCAGGATCAATCGTTTTCGTATTTTCTCCTAAAACAAAGCTTTTTTGTGAAGCTTCTGCTTCGAGCACTGGGAATGGATCAAATCCATAAGGTGTGATTTTATAATAAGCGTACGGAGTATCATAGGTATAATCCTGTTCTTTTTCATCGATCATCAAGACTGAACTATTCGGTTTCCGTTCCGGGTGATAGATTTTGATGACATCATCATAACGTATATCGATGGTTGATGAAGTATTTCCGAATTGGTCCATAATTTGTTGTAATGTGGCACGATTGGAGACTTCCTGTTTATAGACAACTGTTTCCCCTCGCAAAACTTCAAATGAGTAATACAATGAAAATGGCGAGGATAGCGGTCCGACTGCGACATTCAGTGCTGAAGGAATTCCTGTACCAAAAACGATTTTGGCTGTAGGATTTCCTGAATTATCAGTTTTCAAAGAAAATGATCCCGCTGATGCTCCGGTTGCCGATCGCATAAAAATCGTATGTCCCCAAAGAACATTGATAGACGTTTCTCCTGTTCCTTTGATCATCACACCACTATTGGGATGGCGTGTTTGAACCGTCAACTTAACTGGTTGCGTGCCAGCATACGTGAAGTTAGGTTCACTTGATTCTGCCGCAACAAACTCCAAATCATCGATTGCAACTGGTACCCCATGCATGGATACAGAATCTATATAATCCTTATAATTTGATTCAAAAGATGGATATTCGTTCCCCATTACACGATCTTCAATGGGTTTCAATTGGACCATCAGCCCCTCATGCGGTTTGACGTTGATTGGCACAGAAGCTTCAGCAGTTCGCCCGTCTTGCGCAGTAGCTTTTGCTTGCCAACTTTGGACTCCTGGAACATTGGTATTCACATTACTTAACCATTCAACGGTATAGGTTCCGTTTGCATTTGGCACATCAAAATAGTCTTTAGCATCTGGTAAGCGATCATATTGATAGATTTCAAAATTTCCTGATTTAGCTGTCATTCGTAATGGACCAGGTTTGACATTGAATGGTACATCAACAATTGTTTCTCTGGAAGTGACTGAATCAGTGACTTTGATTTTCCCTTTTTGCTCACCCACTTTTGATGTATCTGGTTTTTCTGCCCAACTAGCAGAAACGGTTCCTTTGGCATTCGTCACATCAATATAACTAAGCAAGTCAAGATTAGTAACATCTTGTCCTTCCTCTAAATTATGAGGTCCATTCTTAACTGTAACTTTAATATCGCCGATTGCTTGATTTGCTGAGAGGAAAGATACATTTCCATTCATCTTGAACAGTCTATAACCTCCTCCCAATGAATAAAGATAATCTAATCTAATATTCTCAAGAATTTCATTTCCCTCTACTGGATTATTTGCTAGCCTAGTTAATGTGATATCTGCAGTGTCATCGTAAAAATCAAAATGATTGTTACGTAACTCAAAACGAACGTGCCAATTTCCACTTTTAGTTTTACCTTCAGTAAATTCTACATTATTAAATCTATCAAAATTTATTAAACTTATTATATTATCAAATAAAGTATCGGCAGGAATCCCTAATCCTGGTTCTTCAGTTTGAAAAAACCAACGTCTATAAGGACCTTCTACCTTAATGACTTCACCAACTTTAAAATTATGATTAAAGTTTTTCATTGCTTCCGAATAAAGATAACCAAATCGATCTTTTACTCCTTGTTCAATAATATCTTTATAATCATCCGCATTTTTGGCTGTTTTATTATTACTTTCTTTTTTTGTTGTATCTGTAGTCTTTTGGATATTTTTTTCCGTTTGTTCTATGCCTTCACTTAGATTTTGTTTACTATTTTTGTTTTCTTTTATATTCTTTAAGTCTGACTCTTTTTCTATCTTATTTGACTCAGTTTTCTTTTTTATTGTTTGGTCGTTACTTCTTGTACTTATAGCTGAAACACCTTGAACAATCGCCCCATTCAAATTCCCTAACAACATGCCACCAACTAAAACACTATGTACTATCTTTTTCCTTATACTCATCTTACGTTCCTCCTTCGATCTTACCCGTCAGGAGGAGCGTTGCTACTTATCTGGCATCTATTTCTCTCATCTAAAGACATCGCTCCTCCTTCTCAAATGTTTACAGTTACTATTTTATCTTTCAATCAGAAGCGTGGTTTTGTCTTTTTTTCGTTTAGTCTCACCTTCCATCCATGTCTATAAATATAGGTAAACTTTACTTTGTTAAGTTTAAAACGAAAAACTTTTTTTGATAACGCCATTTTTTCTATATCAACTTGTAAAAATTGAAAGAACAGCGTTATTTATCTCTATTTATCAAGGAAAAGGTCTAATCTTCATTTAGTTTTAAAGATACAAAAAAAACGAACCTCAGAGATTGTTTTCTGAGGTTCGATCATCACGATTATTTTTTCTTTTTAGATGCTTTTTCACGCGCATTTTTTTCTAAGATTTGTTTTCTTAGACGGATGTTTTCTGGTGTTACTTCACAGTATTCATCGTCATTCAAGAATTCTAATGATTCTTCAAGTGTCAATTGTTTAGGTTTCTTGATCACTGACGTTTGGTCTTTGTTTGCAGAACGGACGTTAGTCATTTGTTTTGCTTTTGTGATGTTGACAGTCAAGTCATTGTCACGGCTGTTTTCGCCGATGATCATGCCTTCATAGACTTCTGTACCTGGTTCAACGAATACCGTACCACGTTCTTCAATACTCATGATTGAATACGTTGTAGCTTTTCCTGTATCGATAGACACTAATGCACCTTGGTGACGTCCGCCGATTTGGCCAGGAAGCATTGGAAGATATTGGTCAAATGTGTGGTTCATGATTCCGTAACCGCGAGTCATTGAAAGAAACTCTGTTGAGTAACCGATCAATCCACGTGCAGGTGTCAAGAATGTCAAACGGATTTGACCATTTCCTGTATGAACCATGTCTTGCATTTCACCTTTACGTTGGCTCAATGATTCGATGACACTTCCCATATATTCTTCTGGTGTATCGATTTGAACACGTTCAAATGGTTCACATTTCACGCCATCGATTTCTCTTTCGATGACTTCTGGACGTGACACTTGTAATTCATAGCCTTCACGACGCATGTTTTCGATCAAGATCGATAAATGAAGTTCCCCACGACCTGAAACTGTCCAAGCATCTGGTGAGTTTGTTGGTTCTACGCGTAAAGATACGTCTGTTTGCAATTCAGCCATCAAACGTTCTTCGATTTTACGTGATGTTACATATTTACCTTCACGACCAGCAAATGGTGAGTTATTGACTAAGAAAGTCATTTGTAGTGTTGGTTCATCGATATGCAAGACTGGTAACGCATCTTGGTGGTCGACAGGTGTGACTGTTTCCCCAACGAAGATATCTTCCATCCCTGATACGGCAATCAAGTCACCGGCTTTTGCTTCTTGGATCTCTAGACGTTGTAAGCCAAAGAAACCAAATAGTTTTGTGACACGGAATTTTTTCACGGTGCCATCAAGTTTGATCAAGGCTACTTGATCACCCACTTTGATTTTTCCTCTGAAAACACGGCCGATACCGATACGTCCAACGTAATCATTGTAGTCTAGTAATGATACTTGGAACTGTAAAGGTTCTTCGCTGTTGTCGATCGGTGCTGGGATCGCATCGATGATCGTATCAAAAATCGGTGCCATTGTTGGTTCTTGATCAGCTGGATCATCAGACAAGCTTGATGTTCCGTTTAAAGCAGATGCGTAGATCACTGGGAAATCCAATTGATCATCGTCTGCGCCTAATTCGATAAATAATTCTAATACTTCATCTACGACAAACTCTGGACGTGCAGATGGTTTGTCGATCTTGTTCACAACAACGATTGGTGTGATATGTTGTTCTAAGGCTTTTTTCAATACGAAACGTGTTTGTGGCATCGTACCTTCATAGGCATCAACGACCAATACAACACCATCAACCATTTTCATGATACGCTCTACTTCACCACCGAAGTCCGCGTGTCCAGGTGTGTCCATGATGTTTACACGAATTCCTTTATAATCAACCGCTGTATTTTTGGCTAAGATCGTGATTCCACGTTCTTGTTCAAGTGCGTTTGAGTCCATCGCACGTTCTTGTAATTGAGTATGGGCATCTAATGTGTCAGATTGTTTTAATAGTTCATCAACCAATGTAGTTTTTCCGTGGTCAACGTGGGCGATGATCGCTACGTTACGGATGTCATTTCTTTTATTCAATTTAAGTAACTCCTTTTTTATCGATTCTTTATCACAGGGCAATTTTACTCGACTGTTTATTATACCAAACTTTTTTCATGAAATATAGTGAAATGTTTTCATTTTTTCGAGAAAATTAATAATTTACCCATTTTTATAATCAAAACAGCTCGAAAAATCCGAATTTATGAAAAATAAACAGCGTTTCACTTAAAAAATATCGATTGTTTACTCGATTAAATTATAAGTAATCAACAAAAATAAGCTAAAAACCATCCTAAAGCAAAAAATCCAATGGTTCTCAGCTTATTGACATTAAAGTAAACAAGGCAATATCTCTAAACTATTCAAATTCAAGCATCTCAAGAATCGTTTCATAAGCTGTCGGTGTTGCGGCTAAGTAATATTCTCTTCCATGGAAAGTTAACGGATCACCAGAAAAGCCGCTGTATTTCATACCAAATACATCGAGTAACACATTGCCTGCTGCGTAGTCCCAAGGGCTTAAATTAGAAATATAGCCAATATGGTTTCCTTTTAGCATCGCAATCAATTCCAACCCTGCACAGCCACACATCCGAACGCCGATGCTTTGCTCACCGATTGCGTGGATATTGAAACGATCATGACCAAAAAGATAACTATTGATCGCTACTAACCCTTTTTCAAGGGGAAGATCTTTTGGTTGAGGTAATTTTATATCATTTTTGTAAACACCAATTTTCTTACCGCCCCAATACAACTCATCCCGCATAACATCATAGATAAAACCTAATTGACCAATACCATCTTCATAGTAAGCAAGCATGATACAGAAGTTTTCGCCTTGCACAACAAAATTCAACGTACCATCGATGGGATCAATGATAAAGACTTGTCCGCTTAAATCAGGTAAGTCACTATATCCTTCTTCTTCTGCCAATATCTTTGCCTGAGGGTAGGCTGAATGGATCTTCTCGATCAGAAAAGCTTGGATTTCGCGATCCATGTTTGTAACTAAATCTTTACGATTGCTTTTTTCATCGATCATTAGTTGCTCATTTTGCGCTAAGATGATCTTTTCTTTCGCTGCGATCAACCAGCTGATTATCTCTTCAATCATTTTTCCCATCGTCTCACCCATTCATTTTTAACATTTTGTTCGTATTTTTCTTTGCTGCTTGGACTGTACGGTAAAGTGAATAACCTGATGCTTTCTCAAATTCACGCCCTAAACGTTTTTCTTCTCCGATCGATTTGATCACCGTTTTGAATTCTTGATACGTTTTTAGAAACTCTTGGTTATTGATCCCCTGTTCATTTGCTTTTTCGAGGCTTTCCCACATGTTCATCACGATAACCATTTCTTCGGTCGTCCAATCTAGATCTAAAGGATATTGATATTCATTCATTTACGATTTCTCCTATTCATTTCATCTTCTTCAGTTTATCATAGGAAGAAGTCTTCTTCCAAATGGTTTCTCTTTCTAATATAGTTTACATAATATTTTTATAATAAATAAAAGGGCAATAAAAAAACAGCTTCCTCATCTAAGAGAAAGCTGTTTTGTTTGTTTAAATGTGGATTGGTAAACCTAAAGCTAATTCAGCTGCGTCCATTGTGATCTCACCTAATGATGGATGTGGATGGATCGTCAACGCGATATCTTCAGCGTTCATACCTGACTCAATTGCCAAGGCAAGTTCAGAAACCATATCACTCGCACCGACTCCGCCGATTTGTGCACCGATGATAACATTGTCTTCATTCGTTGTCACTAAGCGGATAAAGCCTTCTGTTTTACCTAATGATAACGCACGACCGTTCCCTGAGAATGGGAATTTGTAGGCAGTTGCTTCTAGTCCAGCTTCTTTTGCTTCTTTGATCGTCATCCCTACTGATGCTAATTCAGGATCAGTAAAGGCAACAGCTGGCATTGCTTTGTAGTCAACAGCAACTTTTTTACCAGAGATTGCTTCTGCTGCGATTTTCGCTTCATAGCTTGCTTTGTGAGCCAAAGCTGCACCAGGAACGATATCGCCGATTGCAAAGATATTTGATACATTCGTACGTCCTTGGTTGTCCACTGGGATCAACCCACGTTCACCGATTTCAACACCGGCTTGTTCTAAGCCCATATCTTCAGTGTTCGGACGACGACCAACTGTGACCATCACGTAGTCAGCAGTAACTGATTCTTCTTTGCCATCTACTGCATATTTGACAGTAACGCTGTCGCCATTGTCAACAGATTCTTTAGCCATTGCATTTGTCACGACTGTTACGCCTTTTTTCTTGAAGTCGTCTTCGACTAATTTTACTAAGTCTTTTTCATACGTTGGTAAAATTTGTGGTGAACCTTCAAGGATCGTTACTTCAGAACCTAAGTTTGCGTAAGCTGCGCCAAGTTCTGCACCGATTACTCCTCCGCCAATGATGACGAATTTTTTAGGAACTTCTGTCAGACCTAGAGCACCAGTAGAATCTAACACGCGGCCGCCAAATTTAAATCCTGGGATTTCGATTGGGCGTGAACCTGTTGCTACGATTGCATGGTTGAATGAGTAAGTTTGAGCAGAATCCGGATGGATCACACGTAATGTATGATCATCTACGAAGAATGCTTCCCCTTCAATCGTTTCAACTTTGTGTTTTTTCAACAAGTAGCCGACACCTGAAGTCAATGTTTTTACTACTTTGTTGTCTTTCCACTCTTGTGTTTTTGTAAAATCAAGAGTGACGTTTTCACTTGTCACACCAAACATTGATGAATCAAGTGATTCTTGATAATGATGACCCGCAGCAATCAATGCTTTAGAAGGGATACATCCAACGTTCAAACAAACGCCGCCAATGTATTCTCTTTCGATGATCGCTACTTTTTGGCCCATTTCAGCAGCGCGGATGGCAGCTACATAGCCACCAGGTCCCGCACCGATTACAACTGTATCTAATTCAACAGCAAAATCTCCAACTACCATTTGTTTCTCATCCTTCCATCATTAATAGCTCTGGATCAGCTAATAAACGTTTGATGTTATTCATTGCTTGTTGTGCTGTCGCACCATCGACGATTCGGTGATCGAAACTCAATGATAATTTCATTACACGACCAACAACGATTTCACCTTCAGCATTGACGATTGGTTGTTGAGCAATTGTTCCTACCCCTAAGATTGCTACTTCTGGGTAGTTGATTACTGGTGTGAACCAGCCGCCACCAACTGAACCAATGTTACTGATCGTGATCGTACCGTTACGCATATCATCAGCAGCTAGCTTACCATCATGTGCAAGTTTCGCTTTCTCGTTGATTTCGTCTGCGATCGCAAACATGCCTTTACGGTCAGCGTCTTTCACATTCGGTACATACAAACCGTGGTCTGTATCTGTTGCAATACCGATGTTGTAATAGTTTTTATAAACGATTTCTTGTTTTGCATCATCAACTGAAGCATTCAAGATTGGGAATTTCTTCACTGTAGCAGTCAATGCTTTGACAACATAAGGCAAGAACGTTAATTTCGTGCCATTAGCAGCTGCAACTTCTTTGAATTTCTTACGGTTATCCCAAAGATTCGTTACTTCTACTTCATCATGTAATGTCACATGAGGAGCTGTTTGTTTGCTGTTGACCATTGCTTTGGCGATTGCTTTACGTGTCGGAGTCAATGCTACACGTTCTTCTAAGTCGCCTAAGTTAGATTTGAATGCTTTCGCTGGAGCTGCTTTTGTTTCTGCTGGTTTTTCAGCAGGTGCTGAAGCGCCTCCGCCTGATAAGAAGTTTTCGATATCTTCTTTTGTCACACGTCCGCCTTTTCCAGTTGCTGCAACTTGAGTGATATCTACGTCTTTTTCGCGAGCAAATTGACGAACAGATGGCATAGCTAGAACACGTTTGTTTGGATCAGCTGCTTCTGCTACGCTTGAAGAACCTGAAGTTTCAACTTTTGTTTCTGATGTTGCAGATTCAGCAGGTTTACTTGCAGGTGCACTGTTGTGTCCAGGTGCATCGATTTCAACAAGGACGTCACCAACATTCGCAACTGTACCTTCTGAAACAACGATGTTTTTGACTGTTCCTGTCACTGGTGATGGAATTTCTTCCACTGATTTATCATTTTGTACTTCTAATAACGTATCGTCTTCATTGATCGTGTCGCCGGCTTTCACAAACCACTTAACGATTTCACCTTCTGCGATACCTTCGCCGATATCAGGTAATTTGAATTGGAATACGCCGCCTTCAGAAGCTCCTGCTGATGCAGATGAACTTTCTGTTGTTGGTTCAGCAGCTGGTTTTTCAGGTGTTTGCTCAGTTGCTGCAACGCCTTCGCTACCTTCATTGTCTTCATGTCCTGGTGCATCGATTTCTACTAATACATCGCCAACATTGGCAACTGTACCTTCTGGAACAACGATGCTTTTAACTGTTCCTGTTACTGGAGATGGAATTTCTTCCACTGATTTGTCATTTTGAACTTCTAATAATGTATCGTCTTCATTGATCGTATCGCCTGGTTGAACAAACCATTTAACGATCTCACCTTCTGCGATACCTTCACCGATATCAGGTAATTTAAATTGGTAAGCCATGGGGTTTAACGTCCTTTCTTTCCTTAAAATTCTGCGATTTCTTTAACTTTTGCTTCGATGTCAGAAGCATTTGGTAACCAAATGTTTTCTGCTTGACCGAATGGGAAAACAGTATCTGGCGCAGAAACGCGTCCGATTGGAGCTTCTAATGAAAGAATCGCACGCTCAGAGATTTCAGAAATCACTTGAGTGCTTACACCTGCTTGACGTTGTGCTTCTTGAACGACAACGACACGGCCTGTTTTTTCAACAGAGTTGATGATAGTTTCCACATCTAAAGGAGCAACTGTTCTTAGGTCAACGATTTCAACAGAAATTCCTTCTTTTTCAAGATTGTCTGCGGCTTTGATTGCTTCACGAACCATTGCACCGTAAGTGATGATCGATACATCTGTTCCTTCGCGAGTCACTGCTGCTTTGTCTAATGGCACTTCATATGCTTCATCTGGCACTTCCTCACGGAATGAACGATAAAGTTTCATATGCTCCAAGAAGACAACAGGGTCATTACTTCTAATAGAAGCAATCAATAATCCTTTTGCATCATATGGGTTTGATGGAATTACTACACGGATACCAGGTGATTGAGCAATCAATCCTTCCAAGTTATCTGAGTGCAATTCTGGTGTATGGACACCACCACCAAATGGTGAACGGATCGTTACTGGAATATTTCTTGTACCACCCATACGGTATCTTGTACGAGCCATTTGTGCGACAACTTCATCCATCGCTTCAAAGATAAATCCAAAGAATTGGATTTCAGGAACGGGACGGAATCCTTCAAGTGCTAAACCGAAACCTAATCCGGCAATACCTGATTCTGCTAAAGGAGTGTCAAATACGCGATCTTCGCCGAATTTTTCTTGCAATCCTTCTGTTGCACGGAATACGCCTCCGTTTTTGCCGACATCTTCACCAAAAACGAGTACGTTTTCGTCGTTTTCAAGTTCAAGTGCTAAGGCATCTGTGATTGCTTGAATCATTGTTTTTTGTGCCATGGTTATTTCGACTCCTTCGCTTCATAGATTGCAATTTGTTCTTTGATTGTTTGTGGTGTTTCTTCGAACATATTTTTCAAGAAATCTGAAACTTTTTGTTTTGGAACTTTATCAGCTTCTGCAATCGCTGCTTTGATTTCTTCTTTTGTTTGTTCGATTACTGCTTCTTCTTTTTCTTCGCTCCATAATCCTTTTTCAGTTAGGTATTTACGGAAACGGATCAATGGATCTTTCAATTGCCATTCATCGTCAACATCTTTTTCACGGTAACGAGTTGGGTCATCACCTGATAATGTATGTGGACCATAACGGTAAGTCAATGTTTCGATCAATACTGGACCGTTACCAGATACTGCCCAGTCACGTGCCATTTTTGAAACAGTGTACACAGCTAATGGGTCCATACCATCCACTTGGATACCAGGGATTCCAGCTGCTACTGCTTTTTGCGCTAATGTTTTAGCTGCTGTTTGTTTTTCACGAGGTGTTGAGATCGCAAATCCGTTGTTTTGGATGTAGAAGACTGCATTCGCATGGTAAGCACCAGCAAAGTTGATTGCTTCATAGAAATCACCTTGAGAAGAACCGCCATCACCTGTATAAGTGAAGACAACATTTTTCTTGTTACGTTTTTTAAGTCCTAATGCAACACCTGCTGCTTGGACGTATTGAGCACCGATAATGATTTGTGGTGGTAGAGCTTTCAATTCTTCTGGATAGAAGTTCCCAGCTGCATGTCCACGAGACCATAAAAATGCTTGAGATAAAGGTAAGCCGTGTTTGATCAATTGTGGAACATCACGGTAACCTGGTAATAGTACATCTTCTTTATCAAATGCGAAGGCACTAGCTAATTGACTTGCTTCTTGACCGGCTGTTGGCGCAAAGAATCCTAAGCGTCCTTGACGGTTCAATGCTGTAGAACGTTGATCCAATACACGAGACCAAACCATGCTAGTCATCAATTCTACTAACTCTTCATCTGTTAAATCTGGAACAAGATCAGGGTTAACTACTTTCCCATCTTGATCAAGTGCTTGGTATACCGGAAAATCTGAATTGACTTCTTCAAGCAACGCTTGGAAGTCGATAGGTGTTTTCTTGTTTGCCATTTATCACACATTCCTCTCTCATCTATAAGAAACTCTCTTCATTCCGCGTTGAAACAGTGACGATATCTGTATCACTATTTCTCCGGCTTCACTAATAAATTATCATGTATTCCTCCGAAATACAAGCTTTAAGCACAAATTTTCACCATTTAAAAAAATTATAACAATCGCTATCTCTGTTGAAATAGTGAAGGCAATCACAATGTAGTAAGCGGTTTACATTTTTCCTAAAAGAACAAAGAGATGATCTTCCACTATTATAACAACCGTTTCATTTCTGCATCCTAGTTGTTACAACCTTTTAACAACCACTGTATTAATTTTTTACATAATAGTGAGTGATTACACAAATCACCTACTTTAATTTTATCCTTATTAAGGGCTTTTTTACAAACAATAAGCCTGTACAACAGCACATTTCTTTTGATTTATAAGCAATTCGTCCATTTTTAGAGAAATTTTTTCACAAAACAAAAACGAAAAGAAAAAATAACTAAAGTTACCTCTTCTTTTCGTTCTGTCGGCGTATTCTAATGTCCTTCTTCCTCCAACCAGCGACGGAGTTTATCCATTTGTGCAATGAACAACGGAAGATGTTGCCTTTCTAAACGACTATAGTTGATCCTTAACCCCTTTTCTTCACCAAAAAGATAACCTGGAGCTACACCTACCCCCTCACGCAACAATCTTTCTGCTAATGCCTTAGTCATTTTTCCACCGTTCCAAGTCAACCATGCGTAGTAACCTCCCGAAAGAGGCGCTAATTGAAAGAAATCTTGGGAATCGATCCATTCCCGTATAAGTTGGCTGTTCGTTTCTAATCTTTGACGAAGACTTGTCATATTCTGTTCAAACGAAGAATCAAAAACCGCAGTGGCGGCCATTTGTGTAAAGATACTCAAAGAAACGTCCATCATTTTCTGCGCTTCAGATAATCGTTGGATAAGAATAGCTGGACCGACGATCCAGCCGATTTTTGTTGTTTCCCCTAGAAGCCGAGATAGCGAACCTACATATAAAACATTCTCTGGATCAATAGCATGGATCGGAGAGATAGCCGCTTGTGTTTCAGGAGAAAATGCTAAATCAAAAAACACGTCATCTTCAATGATCGGTAGTTTATATTTGCGGCAAAGCGCGACCAAATGTTGGCGCCTTTCAGCAGACATCACTGTACCTGTTGGATTTTGAAAGTTAGGGTTAACCAAGACCGCTTTGATTTTATGTTTGAGAATGGCTTCTTCTAAACGATCTAAATCAATCCCATGCTCATCCATCGGAATACCAAATAACCTTGTACCTAAGGCTTTGAACAAAGGTAAACCGTAAAAAAAGGTGGGTGATTCGACAGCAATTGCATCTCCTACTGACAAAATCGTCTGTAAAATAAGAAAAATCGCTTGTTGCCCTCCGCCAGTGACTAGCAGTTGACTTTTTTTAAACGAAAATCCGTTAGTTTTCACCAATCGTTCTCTGATTTGCGCCATCAATGGTTGATAGCCAAACACCGAAACGGCTTGTTCTTCTTTTATGATACCTTCTAATGTATAATTGGGCATTTCGACATTTGGAAGTACATCAACTGGCATCTCGCTTGAGTAGAGATCTAAAAAATCAGATTTTCGACTTGCCTCTTTGACCTTTTCTCCATAAGTATCGACTATTTTTCCATACCGAGCTGAAATCAGCTGTCGCCAATCGATCCTTGGTTCTGAAAAATCGCCCCACGTCAAAGAACTAATAAACCGCCCACTCCCTCGGCGACTTTCCAAGATACCTAATCCCTTCAACTCATCTAACGCATGAACGACTGTCGTACGATTCACGCCAAAAAAATCAGCAAATAATCGTTCAGAAGGCAACTTATCCCCTGGCTGCAATTGACCACTTTCGATTTTCTTTACGATCTGGTCCATGACCTGTTGGTAGGCAGACCCTTTATTTTTGTTTACTTTCGTCCACATATTTATTCTCCAATAATTTACTTTCTACTATTGTAGCTTAGTTTCAAAAGAAATAAAAATATCAAAAAAAAGATTGGTAAGATTTCTCCTACCAATCCTTTTCTTTTGAATTAAATCGTATCTCCATTAAAAATCGAGTTTTTAACGATCACGTAATCAACTTTTCGAATCGATTCTAAATCGCGTCCACCAGCATATGAAATGGAAGATTGTAAATCTTGTTGCATTTCGACTAACGTATCTTTCAATGATCCTTTATGTTGGATCCAGATTTTCTTACCTTCGACGTTTTTCTTCTCGCCTTTTTGGAATTCAGAAGCAGAGCCGAAGTATTCTTTATAGACAACTCCGTTTTCTACTTTTGTTTCTCCCGGTGATTCTTCATGTCCAGCAAATAATGAGCCGATCATCACCATCGTTGCACCAAAACGAACAGATTTCGCCACGTCTCCAGGTGTGCGGATCCCGCCATCTGCAATGATTGGTTTACGTGCTGCTTTTGCACACCATCTTAACGCTGCTAGTTGCCAGCCACCAGTACCAAAACCAGTTTTGATTTTTGTGATACACACTTTTCCTGGGCCAATCCCCACTTTAGTTGCATCTGCGCCGGCATTTTCTAGTTCGCGAACCGCTTCTGGTGTCCCTACATTCCCAGCAATCACAAATGTATCCGGTAAATGCTTTTTGATATGTTGGATCATCGCAATCACAGCATTCGAGTGTCCATGAGCAATATCGATTGTTATATAATCAGGCACAAGAGATTTTGCTGCTAATTCTTCTACAAAGGCATACTCGTCTTTCTTCACACCAACACTGATAGAAGAGATCAAGTTTTTTTCTTTCATTTTTTCGATAAACGGGATTCGTGTTTCTTCTTCAAAACGATGCATGATATAGAAATAACCATTTTCAGCTAAAAATTCCGCAATCGTTTCATCAATGATCGTTTGCATATTAGCTGGTACAACAGGCATCTTAAATGTATGTGAACCTAATTTCACTGTAGTATCACATTCTGAACGGCTGTTTACGATACATTTATTAGGAATTAGTTGAATATCTTCGTAATCAAATACTTTCATCATATCTTCCTCTCGGGATTATATTCGTCAAAACACGAACATTACCTTCTTTTTTCGTGCTTATTTTTAGCACCTCATGTAATTTAACGTAAATCAAATAAAAAATCAAGCTTTTTATAATAAAAAAACTGTATTTTATCATTAATTAACTTTTCGTTAAAAAAAGCAAACATTTTTAAAAATGTTCGCTTTTTCGTATTAATCTTTGCTTGTTCGTTTGATTCGTCACAATCCCTATCAACGATCACTTTTTTGTTTACTATCATTTGGCTTACGAGTTTTATCTTGATTAATAATTCCCAACCGTCTGTTTTGCATCGTTTTTGCTTGGTCTTTCGCAGCATTAGTCCGATCTGCAAAAGAACCACCAGTTTGCAAGTCTCGCCGAATTTGAATATTATTTTTAGTATCTAATCGTCTATGTACATTGACCGCTCGCTCAACTTCTGCTCCTTGACTCCTTATATAATCAATGGCTCCTAACACTTTAGGCGTATAGTGGTTTCTATGCACTTTTGTTAGAGTTGCAAGCGCATCTCCACGCTTATAATTCAACTCTTTTAAGGTCTTACTACCCTCAACATACTCCTTACTGCTATTGATTTTTTCTCTAGTTTCAAAGAGCTGTTCGTCTTTTTTATGTAAATGAATCAACGCAGCACCGTAACTCAACATACTTGAATGTAATGATTCGACCGAATCGAGCACTGGTCTAGTAATATTATCGATTGAATGATGAGATTCCAACCCTGTTATGAAGTCCGTTCGAAAATCGGGATTTTGTATATCTTTCTGACTCTTTAACACTTGTTTCGTTAATCCTTCTAATTCATTTTTCCATTCATGCACTTCTTTATGTAGCACTTTCAGTTCAGCTGTCAAACGATCTTTACGAACTTGGAGCGTCTTTTTGCTTAAATCCAAGTCAACCTTTTCTGGAATTTTCGCTTCTCCATGAGTGAAAGTGAAACCCGGGCTATGGAAAGAACTGACTTTTTCAATCAATCCATGGAATACCTTCGGATAGAAAGTCTCATTCCGTTTCTCAAGCAGATTGATTGCTGAATTTTCTTGATACCCCATTTTTTTAAACGCCTTACTCGGTTGCTGTATACCTGCATGTAATTTTAAGCGAATACCTTTGATATGCTTCTCTATTTTCTCCATTTTCATGGCATTAACAACCCATTTATCTACCTTAGCATCATAGGAATTGATTGCATCAACGAGTGCTCTTGCTTGTCTTTCATTTTTAGGATATCTATTTAATAAATTATTTTGTTCTTTGATGATCTCTTTATAAAGCTTTTGTTGTGTTTTATGTATTGCACTAAAATCGCTATATAAGTGTTTTCTCTCATTTTGCAATAAATTTCTTAGGTTTTTG
Source organism: Enterococcus sp. DIV1094 (assembly GCF_017316305.2). Classification (NCBI taxonomy): domain Bacteria; kingdom Bacillati; phylum Bacillota; class Bacilli; order Lactobacillales; family Enterococcaceae; genus Enterococcus; species Candidatus Enterococcus mangumiae. Next base: position 2,525,831 of record NZ_CP147250.1, on the reverse strand, counting down.
TCCATTGATTCTCCTCTTTTCTTCGATGCGACTCATCGTTTTTTTCTTTTTATAAAACCGACTCTCTTGCTCATCCAAAAACAGAGAGTCGGTCAATGATATCTTTTGTTTTATGGCAAAATGTTGCCAGCTGCGCGGTATAGTGCATACCAATCTTCTCTAGTCATATCGATCGTTGATGCTTTAGCGATTTCTTCAATTCGCTTAAGATTCATCGTTCCAGCAATGACTTGCATATTAGCTGGATGACGTAAGATCCAAGCAGAAGCTAAACCAGTTGGTGTTGTCTGATATTTTTCTGCCAGTTCTTCTAACGACTGATTTAATTCAGGGAATTTCTCGTTGCCGATAAACACTCCCTCAAAGAAACCATATTGATATGGCGACCACGCTTGGATCGTCATGTCATGTAAACGTGAGTAATCTAAGATACTGCCATCATGGTCCACACTTGCTTCATCAGTCATATTCACATGGATTCCTTGATCGATCATTTCTGAGTGTTTAAGACCAAACTGCAATTGATTCGCCAACAACGGTTGACGGACATATTTTTTCAACAATTCGATTTGCATCGGTTTTTGATTGCTCACACCGAAGAAACGAACTTTCCCAGATTGCTCCAGTTCATCAAAAGCCGCAGCCACTTCTTCTGGTTCAACCAATGTATCTGGACGGTGAAGTAATAATGCGTCGACATACTCCATGTTCAATCGACGAAGACTATCTTCCACGGATTGAATGATATGTTTTTTTGAAAAATCAAACATCACTCCTGGGACGATCCCGCACTTTGTTTGGATAAATAATTCATCACGTTTTAGCGAAGTTTTTGCTAACGCTTGAGCAAAAATCGTTTCACAGTCCCCACCACCGTAAATATCCGCATGGTCAAAAAAGTTGATGCCATTTTCAAAAGCTGTTTCAATCACTTTCTCAGGTTGTTCAGAACCATTCAAACGCATACAGCCTAAAATGACGGAGGATACGAGCTGGTCAGAAGCCCCTAAACGAATCTTTTTCATCAAATCTCATCCTTTCTTACCACCTCGATTTTACCATAACCACCATGAAAAGGCTTCAAAAAAAATAAAACTATTTTTCCTTTTCAGCAAAAAATAGTTTTATCTTTTTACACAGCTTTTACTTTGGCATCAAGGATTTAGAGCCGATGTCCGTCCGATAGAAAGTATGGTCAGTATTCTTGACTTTTAAAACAGAGTATATTTTTTCTTGCGCTTCTTCGATGGTTTGACCACTTGCTTCTACCAGATAGATACGCCCTCCTGAGCTTACCAGATCTCCTGATTCTTCCTCGACCCCAGCATAATAGACTGAAACTTCTGTGTCAGATGAAAAATCTGGGAGTAACGTACCTTTTTGATAAGTTCCTGGATAACCTTCTGCCGCCACCACCACACCTAGGCGACATCCTTCAGTTTCCCAGGTCAACTCGATCGGTTTGTCTGATAACAGACGATCAATAATTTCTGCTAAATCACTTTTCAGGCGAGGCAAGACAACTTGCGTTTCCGGATCACCAAAACGAGCATTGAACTCGATCACTTTCGGACCATCAGTCGTAGCAATCAAACCAGCATATAAAATACCTGTAAATGAGCGTCCTAACTCTTTCATGCCTTGTGCTGCTGGTTTCAACACTTCTTCGATCGCCTGATCGACCACTGATTGAGGAATTTGCGGTACAGGTGTATACGCGCCCATTCCACCAGTATTTGGCCCTTTATCTTCATTATAAGCTCGTTTATGATCTTGCGAGATCACCATTGGATAAACCTCTGTGTCGCGAACAAAAGCAAGTAAAGAAAATTCTTCGCCAGACAAAAATTCTTCTACGACGATTCGCTGCCCACTCGCACCAAATCGATCATTTTCTAACATCTCTGAAGCGGCGTTGACTGCGTCTTCAAGTGTTTCTGCCACAACGACCCCTTTACCAGCAGCTAATCCATCTGCTTTGATGACGATTGGCGCACCTTTTGCTTCAATGTAGGTTCTCGCTTCACTAAAACTTGTAAAAGTTTGTGAATCTGCGGTGGGAATTCCTTGACGTGCCATCAGTTCTTTAGCAAAACTCTTTGAACCTTCGATCAATGCCGCTGATTTCGTTGGACCAAAAATAGCTAGTCCAGCTGCTTGGAAATCATCAACGATCCCATTAAGTAAGGGAACCTCTGGACCTACGAACGTCCATGCGATGCCTTCAGTTTGAGCGAATCCAATCAGTTTTTCATGATCTGTTTCCGCAAGATCCACTAGTCTGATCCCGTCTTTTTTCATCCCCGGATTTCCAGGGGCACAATATACCGCTTCGACCAACGGGCTAGCTGCAAGTTTCTTACTGACTGCATGTTCCCGTCCGCCGGAGCCAATAACTAAACATTTCATTTTATTCGCTCCCTCTTAGTGTCTAAAATGGCGTACGCCAGTAAATACCATCGCAATGCCATGTTTATTTGCCATGTCGATCGACGCTTGATCTTTGATACTTCCACCAGGTTGGATGATCGCTTTGATACCATGCTTCGCAGCGTATTCGACAGAGTCATCCATTGGGAAATACGCATCACTTGCTAAAGCTGCGGTTTCTGCTTTTTCCCCTGCCTGTTCGATCGCAAGCTTGACTGAACCGACACGATTCATTTGACCTGCGCCAATACCAAGAGTTTGCTGCTGATTGGCTACAACGATAGCATTAGATTTAACGTGTTTTACCGCTTTCCATGCAAAAGCCATCGCAGCTTCTTCCTCTTTCGTAGGTTGGCGATCAGTTACGACAGTCCAACTTTCTGGTTCTTCCATTGCAACATCATCTTGTTGGATCAATAAACCACCAAGGACTGATACCATTTCATTGGCACTTTCCGCCACATTTGCGAAATCAACTTGTAACAAGCGGAGATTTTTCTTGGTTTTCAAAACAGCAAGTGCTTCTTCACTAAAACTAGGAGCGATGATGATTTCCAAAAACAATTGAGTCATTGCTTGGGCAGTAGCCAAATCGACTTCACGATTCAACACGATGATCCCGCCAAAGATCGATACTGGATCAGCAGCATAAGCAGCTTCCCAAGCTGAGAAGATCGTCTCCCCGCTTCCGATGCCACATGGATTCATGTGTTTCAATGCAACGACTGTCGGTTCTGTAAATTCTCTCATGATACGTAAAGCAGCATCTGCATCGCGAATATTATTGAAAGAAAGTTCTTTCCCGTGCAATTGTTCTGCACGTGCAATTGAGTATTCCACTGGTAAAGCAGACTGATAAAACGCAGCTTCTTGATGACTATTTTCGCCATAGCGTAGATCTTGTTTGCGCGTATAAGTAAGTGTTAGGTTTTCAGGCTCTTTTTCGCCCACAGCATCAGTCAAATATTGACCGATCAACGCATCATAAGCAGCTGTATGTCGGAAAACTTTAGCCGCTAATTTTCTGCGTGTTTCAAGGGTCGTTTGACCGTCTTTTTTGATTTCTGCCAAAACAACCTCATAATCGAATGGGTCAACGACGGCTGTCACAAAGGCATGGTTCTTGGCTGCACTGCGCAGCATACTTGGACCACCGATATCAATATTTTCAATCGCGTCCGCTTCAGTCGTTTCCGGTTTTAGGATCGTATCTTTGAATGGATAGAGATTGACGCAGACAACATCGATTGGTTGGATCGCTTCTTCTTCCATCGCTGCCATATGACTCTCGATGTCTCGTCGCCCTAACAATCCTCCGTGGATCTTAGGATGTAACGTTTTTACTCGGCCATCCATCATCTCAGGAAAGCCAGTCACTTCATCGATGGAGATCGTATCGATCCCTGCTTCATCTAATACTGTTTTCGTCCCACCTGTAGAGATGATCTCGATACCCGCAGCACGTAATCCTTTCGCAAACTCAACGATCCCAGTTTTATCTGAAACACTTATTAACGCTCTTGTCATTATTTTACATCTCCCATATTTACTAAATTTGCGATCACTTCTGGAAAGATTCGATGTTCGATCTGATGGATTTTTTCTTCTAATGTGGCTAATGTATCCTCTTTTTCGATCGTCACTTTTTCTTGACGGATGATTGGGCCTGTATCGACACCACGATCGATATAATGAACGGTTACACCTGTTTCATCTACTCCTGCCTCAAAAGCATCCCTAATCCCATGCAAACCAGGAAAATCCGGTAATAACGAGGGATGGATATTGATCATTTTATTTTCATAAACCGCGAGCAAGTCTTCACCAACGATGCGCATGTAGCCAGCCAACACGATCAAATCGATTCCTCGATTGTCCAACTCTTCAAGGATCGCTTGTTCATACTCCGACTTTGATGCAAACTCTTTTGGTGAAAAACTAGTAAAAGCAGTCCCGGTTTTTTTAGCACGTTGCAAGACATACGCCTCTGGCTGATCACAGAATAACCAGTCGATCGTCGCAGAAAGTTGATTCTTTTTGAAATAATCGACTAATGCTTGGAAGTTACTGCCATTTCCAGAAGCAAATACGGCAATCTTCATTTTTTTCCCTCTTCGATCACTACTTTTTGGTCAACAAACGGTACCACTTGACCGATTTGGTACACTTTTTCGCCAGACTCACGGATCTTCTCGATGATCCCAGCCGCATCTTCTGGCGCCACAGCAATGACCATGCCGATCCCCATGTTAAAGATTTCATACATTTCATGGGCAGGGATCTCACCATATTTCTGTAGCGCATCAAAAATCGGTAAAACCGGCCACGTGCCTTGTTTGATGCTTGCAGCCATATTTTCTGGTAACATCCGAGGAATATTTTCGATAAACCCGCCACCTGTAATATGCGCAGTCCCTTTGATCTTTTCTTCTTTGACTAATGGCAATAAGGTTGAAACATAGATTTTCGTCGGTTCGAGCAATACATCTGCTAACGGAGCATCCAACCCTTCGATTGTTTCCTCCAACGAAAATCCTTGTTGTTCTAAAAAGATTTTGCGAACTAAAGAGTAGCCATTTGAATGAATACCGCTTGAAGGCAACCCTAATAAGATATCTCCTGCGGCGATCGTTTCACCAGTGATCAATTGCTTTTTCTCTGCGATTCCTACCGCAAAACCAGCTAAATCATAATCGTCTCCTTGATACATGCCAGGCATTTCTGCTGTTTCTCCACCGATCAATGCCATATTGGCTGATACACAACCAGTTGCCACACCAGCGACGACTTTTTCTAACCGTTCCGGATCATTTTTTCCTGTTGCTAGATAATCTAAAAAGTATAAAGGTTCTGCTCCTTGCGCCAAAATATCATTGACGCACATCGCTACACAATCGATACCGATCGTTTCATGACGATCTGCGGCGATAGCTACCGCTAACTTAGTACCTACACCATCTGTCCCAGAAACTAAGACCGGTTCTTTTAACTTGTACGTGCTAAGGTCAAAACAGCCACCGAATCCGCCCAGCGAACCCATCACACCGATTCTTTCTGTTTTCTTCACATGTTTTTTGATGCGATCCACGACTTCGTAGCCCGCTTCTACGTCCACGCCTGCTTTTGCATACGCATTGCCCATTTGATTACTTGCTCCCTTCATTTGCTCCACCTAAAAAAATGATACTTTTTCTTTTAAAGATTCTTGGTATTTCTCTTCATAGTCATACAGCGGTGTTGGATAATCGCCGTTGAAATAAGCCATACATAGCCCTGAATAGGGTGCATCTTTTTGCAACCCGATGGCGTCGATCAATCCTTCTTCACTTAAGAAATCCAACGAATCAGCGCCGATACATTCTCTGATCTCTTCGATCGAATGATTCGCTGCAATCAGTTCTTTTCTCGTTTGGATATCAATGCCATAAAAGCAAGGATACTTTAATGGCGGAGAAGCAATACGTACATGGACTTCTTTTGCGCCAGCTTCTTTTAATAAATTCACGATTCTTCGACTCGTCGTGCCACGAACGATCGAATCATCGACCATAATGATTTTTTTGCCTTCAACAACACCACGAACCGCAGAAAGCTTCATTCGAACACCTTGCTCTCTTAATTCTGGCGTTGGTTGGATGAACGTACGAGCCACGTATTGATTTTTCACCAATCCGATTTCATAAGGAATCCCGCTTGCTTCAGCATAGCCACTTGCCGCAGACAAAGAAGAATTTGGCACACCAACCACCATGTCTGCATCGATTGGTGCTTCGGCTGCTAAACGTCTCCCCATATTTTTACGTGCCGTATGAACATTGATCCCCGCAATATCAGAGTCAGGACGGGCAAAATAAATATATTCCATTGAACAGATCGCCAATTGCGTTTCAGTTGTGTATTGTTCGATCGTATACCCTTCATCATTGATGATCACGATTTCTCCAGGTAAGACATCACGTACGAAACGCGCGCCGATTCCTTCTAACGCACACGTTTCAGAAGTAATGACATACGCCCCATTTTTCATCTGACCAATGGCTAATGGGCGGAAACCATTTGGATCCAAGGCCGCAACCATTGAGTCCTCTGTTAATAAAAGGTAGGCAAATCCTCCTTTTACCTCAGCCAACGCTTCTTTCAGTCGGTCTAAAAATGTCTCTTCGTTACTGCGACGGATCAAATGCATCAGAATCTCTGTGTCTGAGTTTGAATGAAAGATAGCGCCATCTTTTTCTAAAGACGTGCGCAACGAGCGCGCATTCGTCAGATTCCCATTATGAGCCAATCCGATCGATTGATCATAAAACTTGAACAAGAAAGGTTGGATATTATCCACGCTGCCATTGCCAGCGGTGGCATAACGAACGTGACCGATCGCTGCCTGTCCCGATAATGCAGCTAGTTTTCGTGGATCTTTGAAAACTTCTGAAAGCAATCCAAGATCACGGTGACCATATAACTTCCCTTCATCATTCGATACGATACCAGCGCCTTCTTGTCCCCGATGTTGCAAACTATGCAAACCAAAATAAGTGACGTTGGCAGCTTGGGGATGTCCCCAAACGCCAAACACTCCACATTCTTCATTGATACTTCTTACTTCATAAGACATTCGATTGCTTCCTCCCAAGACTGTTTCGCAGAAGCGACTGGCAAGTCAATGCTTCCATCACTCGCTTGTACCACTAATTGTTCCTGTTCAGTCACGTGACCAAGGAGCGTCACACGATTACCAGCTAACTTTTCAAATGCTTGTTGATTTTCTTTTGTCACGGATACGACAAAACGTGATTGTGTTTCAGAAAACAGGTGAGCGACTGGCAAATCAACTGTTGTCGATACACCCAATCCATTGGTGAATGCTGATTCAGCGATAGCCACCGCTAAGCCGCCTTCTGCACAGTCATGCGCACTTTGGATCAATCCCGCTTTGATTGCTTCCAATACTAAGTTTTGATTTTCTTTTTCGTTCGTTAGATCAAAATGTTCGACCATTCCTTCGATTCGACCAAGTTGCATCTTTTGCAATTCGCTCCCATTAAAGTCCGCAAACGTCTGACCGATCACGTAGATCAAATCGCCCGCTTGTTTGAATCCTTGGGTCGTGATATGTTCATGCGCTTCGATCAATCCGACCATCCCGATCATCGGTGTAGGATAGATCGCTTGTCCGTCTGTTTCGTTATATAAAGAAACATTCCCTGAGATCACAGGTGTTTCCAACATGTCACATGCTTTGGCGATCCCGTCAGCTGAATAAGCTAACTCCCAGAAGACTTCTGGTTTGTCCGGTGAGCCATAATTCAAACAGTCAGTGATCGCTAATGGTTGACCACCACTAGCTACGATATTGCGTGCTGCTTCTGCAACTGCGATCTGGCCACCAACTTCTGGATCAAGGTAAATATAGCGAGCATTACAATCTGTCGTCATCGCTAACGCTTTTTTCGTGCCACGAATCCGCAAGACTGCCGCATCACTACCAGGAGCCACGACTGTATTCGTCTGCACACGAGAATCATAGGTTTCATAAATCGAACGCTTAGACGCAATCGTTGGTTGTTTCAGCAAAGCTGTCAACGTTTCGTTCGGATCAGAAATCACTGGTTGGTATTGGCCTAATTCACGGAATTTCGCCATCCGTTCAGGTTCAACCATTTCTTTATGATACACAGGCGCATCTTCTGCCAAGGCATCGACAGGAAGATTTGCTACTTCTTTTCCATGATGATACAAACGGTATTGACCGTCATCCGTCACTTTTCCGATCGTTACTGCATCTAAGTCGTATTTTTGGAATAGTTCTTGGACACGCGCTTCTGCACCTGCCTTCACACAGATCAACATCCGTTCTTGTGATTCAGACAACATCATTTCATAAGGTGTCATGTGCGATTCACGTTGCGGCACATCATCTAAGGTCAAGATCAAGCCAGATCCAGCTTTTGAAGCCATTTCTGAACTAGAGGAAACAAGACCTGCCGCTCCCATATCTTGGATACCTACTAGAATGTCTGAGTGCTCCAAAATCAATTCCAAACAAGCTTCTAACAATAATTTCTCCATAAACGGATCGCCTACTTGGACTGCTGAACGTTGTTGTTCTTCTTCTTGGCTAAACTCTTCAGAGGCAAACGTCGCACCGTGGATACCGTCACGACCTGTTTTAGCGCCCACATACATAATCGAGTTGCCCACACCTGATGCTTGACCTTTTTGGATATCTTTATGGTCGATCAAACCAACACACATCGCATTCACTAATGGGTTGCCTTCATAACAAGGATCGAAGGCGATCTCGCCGCCAACCGTCGGTACACCGATACAATTGCCGTAGCCACCGATACCCGCAACGACTTCTTCTAAAAGATATTTGGTGCGAGGATTATCTAATTCACCAAAACGCAAAGAATCAAGTAAAGCGATCGGACGTGCGCCCATGCTGAAAATATCGCGAATAATGCCACCAACACCAGTCGCAGCCCCTTCATAGGGTTCAACTGCTGAAGGATGATTATGACTTTCTGCTTTAAAAACTACTGCTTGACCATCGCCAATATCGACGATCCCCGCACCTTCACCTGGGCCTTGCAACACCTTTGGCCCACTCGTAGGGAATTTCTTTAGGATCGGTTTTGAATTTTTGTAAGAACAATGTTCACTCCACATCACTGAGAACAAACCAGTCTCCGTATAGTTAGGCATTCTACCTAAAATATCTTCTTCGATCATACGGTATTCCTCATCCGTCAATCCCCATTGCGTATAAATCTTTTGTTCTTTGATTTCTAATGCAGTTGGTTCGATCATTGTTTTCATTTATGCAGTCACCTTTCCGAAATTCTTCAATAGGGAAACAAAGAAACGTTTGCCATCTTCTGAGCCTAGCAATGCTTCCACCGCTCGTTCTGGATGAGGCATCATCCCTAGCACATTTCCCGCTTTATTTGTGATTCCCGCAATGTTCGCTACACTGCCGTTAATATTTTCTCCCTCGTATGTAAACACGATTTGGTTGTTGTCGATCAGTTCTTGAAGTGTCTCTTCATCACAAAAATAATTGCCTTCTCCATGTGCTACTGGCAACTCAATGACTTCATTTTCGTCATATTCTGAAGTGAACATGGATTGGTTGTTGACTTTCAGTGCCGCTGATTTACAAATGAAGCGCAGTGAGTCGTTTCTTCTTAGGACGCCTGGTAATAATCCTGCTTCCGTCAATACTTGAAAGCCATTACATGTACCGAAAACAGGTTTACCTTCTTCCGCAAAACGGATCACTTCATCCATGATTGCAGAAAAACGAGCAATCGCCCCACTACGTAAGTAATCGCCGTAAGAAAAGCCACCAGGGATCAACACCCCATCATAGCCCTCAAGAGAAGTTTCATCATAACGAACATAGTCCGCCTCTGCGCCCATCACATCACGGATCGCCCAAAGTAAATCAGCATCACAATTTGATCCAGGAAAAACAATCACGGCAAATTTCATGCTAAACTTCCTCCATTTTGCTGATTTCATAACGATAAGTTTCCATATTGACATTTGCTAATAAGCGATCACAGATTGCTTCGATCGTTGCCTCAACTTCCTCTTCACTCGCTGATACTTGGATCTCAAAATATTTTCCGATACGAATCTCTTCGATCGCATCGTAACCTAAACGATGAACCGCGTTTTTAACTGCTTCTCCTTGAGGGTCTAATACTGAGTCCTTATATGTTACGTACACTTTTACAAAATACATGATTTATTCTCCTTTATTTTCGATTGATAATTGATTTAAACGATTCAGTACTTCTTGATAGACAGGAATGATATCACCGATCTTCCGTCGATATACATCTTTATCCATATGTTCATGGGTCACAAGATCCCATAAACGACAAGTATCCGGGGAGATCTCGTCTGCCAGTTCGATTTCACCTGACGCAGTTCGTCCAAATTCCACTTTGAAATCGACCAATTGTAAATCGATTTTTTTGAACAGTTCACTTAAATGTTCATTGATTTGCAATGCTTGTTTTTTTAGCTCTGCAATCTCTACTGGCGTTGCCAACTCCAGAAAAGTAACATGGGCATCATTGATGAATGGATCATTTAATTCATCTTTTTTATAATAAAATTCAACGATCGGTGTTGGTAACACTTGTCCTTCTTCTACTCCTAAACGCTTTGAAAAACTTCCAGCTGAAATGTTTCTCACGACCACTTCCAAGGGAATGATCGACCGTTTTTTAATTAATTGTTCGGTTTTTGATAATTTCTCAATAAAATGATTTTTGATTCCTTGTGTCGCTAAGTATTCAAAAATAGCACTTGTGATTTGATTGTTTAATTCAGCTTTCCCTTGCATCTGATCTTTCATCCCACCATTGAGGGCTGTTACTTGATCTAAATACTCCACCCATAAGACAGATTCATCATTCGTGCGAAACATTCTTTTTGCTTTTCCTTCATAGAGCAAATCTCGTTTTTCCATGTCAACGACTCCTTGTTTTATTAACATTGCTTGGACAACGCGTAATATTTGTTCGTCTTTTCACTTTAAATTTTACCAAGGCTCTGAATTCAAAGCAATATAAAAGTGTACATTTTATTAATTAAAAACGTTTAATGTTCGGTTTTAACATCATTCTTAAGATTCATGCTTCTTCGTTAAGAAGCGTTTACACATTTCTTGATTGGTGATATAGTAGATTTAAATAAAACAGTTAGATGTTTCAAGGAGGTTACTGAATGGAAGATCCAAGTACGTCTGCCCAAAGTTTTTTACTCGATTTATCTGTAGAAGAAAAATCACGCTTATATAATGATCTGCTTGCCATCAAAGATGTTGATGCCTGTATGAAGGATCGAAGCTTTTATACATTTAGAAAACTTCGTCGTGCAGCAAAACGACAAACAGAATGTCGAAAGCGAACATTTCATTATCAGACACAAAACAACCATGAATTAGTGATCAAACAAATCCATGAGCAGAAGCTCTTCAAGCATCATTATCGATTGCGCGTGACGTTCGATCAACAAGAGTTAGGCTACACTTTTGTCGAGACCTTATTGAGCCTTCTTCATTCACAACATTTTGATTTTGGTCATCAAATCGCTTACGCCTAAACAAAAAGAACACCCTTCAGTAGTTGATCTGAAGGATGTTCTTTTTTTCTTCAATTTGAAATAATCGTTTTAGTCATCTATTGTTCGTGTTTTATACATAAAGCAGCTTTTTGTTCTACCCGATCGATTCAGGCTAAACCAACACGTTCAAAAATGACATCAACATTTTTCATGTGATGGTTATAGTCAAAGGCTTCATCGATTTCTTCTGATGTCAAAACAGAAGTGATCGCTTCGTCTTCTTCTAATAACGGACGGAAAGCCACTTGATTGTCCCATGAATAAGCAGTCTTAGGTTGAACAAGATCGTAAGCTTCTTCTCTTGTCATGCCTTTGTCGATCAATTTCAACATAACACGTTGACTGTAGATCAAGCCGAAAGTAGCTTCCATGTTACGCTTCATGTTTTCTGGGAATACTGTAAGGTTTTTAACGATATTGCCGAAACGGTTCAACATGTAGTCAAGCAAGATCGTTGTATCAGGTAAAATGATTCGTTCCGCAGAAGAATGTGAAATATCTCTTTCGTGCCAAAGCGAAACATTCTCGTAAGCGGTGATCATATGTCCACGGATCACACGTGCTAAACCTGCCATATTCTCTGACCCGATCGGATTCCGTTTATGAGGCATTGCTGATGAACCTTTTTGTCCTTTCGCAAAAAACTCTTCCACTTCACGTGTCTCAGATTTTTGAAGTCCGCGGATCTCAGTCGCAAAACGCTCAATACTTGTCGCAATCAATGACATCGTTGCAAAATACTCTGCATGCAGATCACGTGGTAAAACTTGGGTCGATACTTCTTGCGCACGTATTCCTAATTTTTCGCAGACATACTCTTCGATAAACGGTGGGATATTCGCAAACGTACCAACAGCGCCAGAAATTTTCCCTGCTTCTACGCCTTTTGCTGCATGTTCAAAACGTTCGATGTTTCGTTTCATCTCAGAATACCAAGTAGCCAATTTCAGTCCAAAAGTCGTTGGTTCAGCATGCACACCATGCGTACGTCCCATCATCACGGTATACTTATGCTCTTTTGCTTTTTCGCCTATGATCGCTGTGAAACGTTTCAAATCTTCTCGCAAAATGTCATTGGCTTGTTTGATTTGATAACCGTAAGCCGTATCGACAACATCTGTACTCGTCAAGCCATAATGGACCCATTTTCTTTCTTCGCCAAGTGTTTCAGACACAGCTCGAGTAAAGGCAACGACATCATGGCGAGTCGATTGTTCGATCTCTAAGATACGATCAATATCAAAAGACGCATGTTCACGAATTTTTGCGACATCTTCCTTAGGTATTTCTCCTAACTCTGCCCAAGCTTCATCAGCAAGGATCTCCACTTCTAGCCATGCTTGGTATTTGTTTTGCTCTGTCCAAATATTGCCCATTTCAGGTCGTGTATAACGTTCTAACATCAAGTATTCTCCTTTAGTCCCAAATATTCGTTTTTTCGATTTCTTTCAATGTCGCCTCGATATCTTCTGTCAAAATCGTGATATGTCCCATCTTACGACCTTTTTTTGCTTGTTTCTTGCCATAAAAATGGAATTTCCAATCTTGTTTTTTGGCAATCAAATTGTAACTTTCTAATAGTTGCTCGCCTAAAACGTTGACCATGACTGCTTTGCTCAATAGTGGCACTTTTTCAGCTAACGGCCAGCCACAGATTCCGCGAATATGCGCATCAAACTGTGTCATCCCACAAGCTTCCAAGGTGTAGTGTCCTGAATTATGTGGACGTGGTGCTAATTCATTGACGTATAATCCACCAGTCTTCGTCAAAAACATTTCGACGCCAAGTACACCGGACAAACTAACTGCTTCGGCGATCACTTTCGCGATCCTTTCTGCTTCTTCGATCACATCAGTTGGAACCGTTGCTGGAGTGATCGTTTCATGAAGAATGTTGTTGCGGTGGATATTTTCAACAACTGGGAATGTCATATATTGTCCTTGTCCATTTCCAGCGACCATGATCGATAGTTCTTTCTCAAATGGGATCCATGCTTCTAATACGCAAGTCCCTTCTCTTAAAAGATCCATCGCAGGAGCTAAGTCCGCTCGACTCTTCAGAACATATTGCCCTTTCCCATCATATCCGCCTCGAGTTGTTTTCAACACACAAGGATAGCCGATACCATCGATTGCATCTTGGATATCTGTTGGACTAACGATCGTCGCATGTGGTGCGATCACAATATTATTTGTTTCTAAAAAAGATTTTTCTAAAAGACGATCTTGCGTGATCGCCAACAAATCTGTCCCTTGAGGAATAAATGACATGGGCAAAATCGCATTCAGCGCTTCAACGCTGACATTTTCAAATTCGTAGGTGATAACCTCAGTTCTTCTTGCAAGTTCCTCCAAGGCAAAAGTATCATCATATGAACTTTCGATATGCCAATCTGCTACTTGAGCAGCCGGGCAATCATTCATTGGATCAAGTACACCGACTTTGAATCCCATTTCTTTTGCACTGATCGCCATCATGCGACCTAACTGTCCACCACCGACGATCCCGATCGTCGATCCTGGTAATAATGGTTTAACCAAGTTGATCACTACTTTCTATTACAGATTCAACCGACATTGCGCGTCGTTTCGCTAATGCAGCCTCCAATTCTAAATCATACATTGAAAGCATCTGTATCGCAAGTAGACCGGCATTAATTGCTCCAGCTTTTCCAATTGCGGTTGTCGCTACAGGGACGCCGCCTGGCATTTGGACGATGGACAACAAAGAATCTAATCCGTTCAATGTTCGGCTTTGGACAGGAACACCGATTACCGGTAGGGTCGTTTTTGCGGCAACCATCCCTGGTAGATGCGCAGCACCGCCCGCCCCAGCTATGATGACTTTTATTCCTTTTTCTCGAGCTTCCTCAGCGTATGAGAACATCAAATCAGGTGTCCGATGCGCAGATACCACTTTCTTTTCATATGGAACACCAAATTCTTCGATGATTTCACACGCATGTTTCATTGTATCCCAATCCGAAATACTTCCCATGATCACAGAAATTTTTGCAGTCATTCGTTTCTCCTCTCGATTTGTATTCACTCATATTTTATCAATCGCTATCTTCAAAATCAAGTGAAATTCGAATGAAATCAACTTAATATGTATTATTGTTCGTTTTTTGGAATCGATCAAAAAACTTCAAAACAAGTTTTTCCATGATCGAAATAATTCGTTTTTTAACAAATCGTTAAAACTGTTCTTCCTGTTTTTCAAACACATCAAAAAAGCCTGTTGCCTATCCTTCAACTAAAAAAGCAGAGAACCCGAAAATATCAACCATTTTCAGATTCTCTGCATTTTTTGTTCACTATTATTTGTGAAGGGACTTAGATCAATCCTTCAGTGCTTCTTTAATGATTTTCTCGTCTTGTTTTAGTCCGTTGAAGACTAAGTTCAAAACAATGGCTGTGATACTGCTCATGACGATACCATTTCCAGTAAACATTTGGACTGTTTCTGGTAATTGACTGAATAGTTCAGGCATCAAATTGAATCCTAAGCCAAAACCGATCGATACCGCAGCAATCAACAAATTTTTATCATTTGTAAAATCGACTTCTAGCAACATACGGATTCCTTGGATCGCAACCATACCAAACATCACAAGCATTCCGCCACCAAGAACTGGTTCAGGAATGATTTGAGCAACCGCACCGATTTTAGGGAATAAACCTAAAATGATCAAAAAGAAAGCAGAAAAATAAATCGGTTTTCTTGTTTTGATTCCAGAAAGTTGAACTAATCCAACATTTTGCGAAAAGCCGGTATACGGAAATGTATTAAAAATACCACCTAAGACCACAGCTAAACCTTCTGCTCGATAGCCTTTTTTCAGTTGTTCTTCGCCAATTTTTTTGCCAGTGATATCCCCCAAGGCAAAGTATACGCCTGTTGACTCGACCATACTCACCATCGAAATGATGATCATCAATAAAATCGACCAAATTTCAAATGTCGGCTTGCCAAAATAAAAGGGTTGCGGTACGTGGAAAATCGGTGCCTGACCAATCGCACCTAAGTCGATCTTACCTAAGAAGCCCGCTAAGATACTTCCTCCGATCAAACCAATCAATACTGCAATCGAACGGATGAATCCTTTTCCTAATAATTGCACGCCTACGATCAAGAGGATCGTCACAAACGCTAATAATAAATTAGTCAAATCACCAAATCCAGGAGCAGCTGCACTACCGCCACCCATTTTTTCGATCGCTACAGGAATCAATGTCAGCCCAATCACTGTGATCACTGTTCCAGTTACGATTGGTGGAAAGAGCTTTTTGATCTTAGAAAAGAAGCCCGCTACTAAAACGACGAAAATCCCCGATGCGATGATCGAACCGTAGATTGCCCCTACACCTTCTGTACTACCGATCAAAATCAACGGTGCCACTGCTTGGATCGCACAACCTAAAACAACTGGTAAGCCGATGCCGAAAAAGCGATTGACAGTCAATTGCAAAAGTGTGGCTAACCCACACATAAAAATATCGATTGAGATAAGATACGTCATCTGTTCTTGATTAAACCCTAACCCCGTACCGATCAGTAACGGTACAGCAACAGCGCCTGCATACATCGCCAATAAATGCTGTAGTCCTAAGACAGCAGCTTTACCATTTTGTGTTTCTTTTTCCACGCTTATGCATCCTCCTCAAGAAATTCTACTTGACCATTTGAAAGTGAGGCAACGCGTGCAAGCGATACGACTTTCAAACCCATTTCTTCAAGAAGTTGGCGACCGTCTTGGAATGATTTTTCAATGACGATCCCAATTCCTTCAACGCTCGCTCCTGCTTGCTGGCATAATTCGATCAAGCCTTTTGCCGCTTGACCGTTGGCTAAAAAGTCATCGATGATCAATACTTTATCGTCAGAAGATAAAAATTTCCGAGAAATCGAGATCGTGCTCGTTACTTGTTTCGTAAATGAATAGACAGAGGCAGTTAGTAATTCTTCGTCCATTGTTAAACTTTTGGCTTTTCTAGCAAAAATCATTGGTACGCCCAACTCTTTAGCTGCAAATAAAGCTGGTGCGATGCCAGAAGCTTCAATCGTTACGACTTTAGTGATTCCTTGCTCTTTAAAAACTTCTGCAAAACGTTGGCCCATTTGTTCCATCAAAACTGGATCAACCTGATGAGTAACAAAACTGTCTACTTTTAACACGCCTTCACCCAAGACTTGCCCATCTTTATTGATACGTCCTACTAATTCTTTCACTTTATTTACTCCTTTTCTTGCTAAATTCATTTTACTCACAATAGAAAAAACATCTCTTCTGCTCGAATATATAAGCAAAAAAGATGTCTCACTACTTTTTCACTTATAGTCCAACATTTACGGTGCTGGCTAGAAACTGTCATCCTTATCATGACGATATATAAGTTGTTCGATTATTCGATTGATAAACGCATTGTTTTTAAACGATGAAAACAGTCTAACACTTGTTTCTGAAACTTACAACCATCTTTCTCGTATTTCTCATAAAGGATTTATCTTAGGTTTAGGTGATGACCACACGCATTGATCCAACACAGAAAGTAGACGAATCTTTTAGATAAAAAAAGCAACCCGTCCAAAAAGAGAAAGGTTGCTAAAGTCAAGATTGTACGAGACTGGAACAAAAGTAAAACCCATTATTTTTTATTGCTTGGAGCTAGACAGTTGTCACAACAACTAGTTTTTGTTTAAGATTCAGTTCGTCTTCTCGATTTTTCGGTATTTGTCCATTTTACGACTGAACAATTCCCCACTGCTTGGTGGCGTATAGGTGATCGCATTAGCACCAGCTTCAATCGTTTCTTTGATGCTCTCATCTGTTGGTCCACCAGTCGCAATGATCGGTAACTCTGGATATTTCTCTCGGAAAAAACGTACAGTCTCTGCTGTGTCTTTTCCTGCACTGATATTGATGATCGTGATACCTGCCGCTAATTTCTCTTCGATTTCCGAGTATTTGGATGTCACCGTACTGATTACTGGGATATCGACAACCTGACAGACATCATGAACTGTTTCTACAGGTGTCGGTCCATTCAATACCACACCTAGTGAACCTTGCGCTTCAGCGAAAAGACTCATGTATGCAGAACGCATCCCTTGCGTCAATCCACCACCAACTCCAGAAAAAACTGGAATATCCGCTGCTTCAATAATGCTTTTCGTAATCGCCGGGTGCGGCGTAAACGGATAAACTGCGATCACTGCATTTGCATTTGTGTTTCTGATGATCGCAATATCTGTTGTAAAGATAATCGAACGTATCAACTTTCCAAAAATTTTAATCCCACTTGCTTCCATAATGACCTCTGGAACTCTCACGATATCTTTACGTAATTCTGTCATTATTTCCGGAACAAATAAATCTGCCATCCGTCCACTTCCGTTCTATCTGATTATTGATCGTATTGATTTAACTGATAAGTTTCAATCACATGTATGATTTTATCAGCATATGTCGGATCTGTCGCATATCCTGCTGTTTGTAACGCGTGGGCTGCCTCGATGTAATTCGTCGCAGCGATCACATTCGCATACAGAGCAGGGTTCCAATCAACACCATTGATAAATAATGCAGTGTGATCATCCATCGACTCTTCCCATGAAGAATAGACTCGGAAGTCTCCTTGGATGGTGATCCATTCTTCATTGATATATTCTTTTGTTTCCAGATTGACTTTTTCTTCGTTCCCAAATGCCTTGATGCCAAATAGGTTCTTATATTTACTTGCAAGGGTACTATTGCCCCAATCAGATTCAAGTATAGCTTGACCGATGATGATGCTCGGCAAAACGCCATATCCTTGCTGCAGCTCTTTTGCGTGAGGAACTAATGCATTGATGAATTCTTGATGGGTCAACTCTTCTTGTTGCTGTGCTTCTGTGGAATATGGGGATGACAAACTTCTCATAGAAAAAACAAAAGCCATCATCATCAACATACTTCCTACAATTACAGCAAACCAGCGATTATTTTTGCGCCTTTGTTTTTTCCATTTCTTTTTTGCCATTTCTTATTCCTACTTTTCTTTTAGTTGGTCTAAGTACTCCTCCATCGTTAAATCATTTGCTGCGATATATTCCGCACTTTCTTTGCCCACATATCGTAAATGCCAAGGTTCATAAGTGATCTTGGTAATATCCTGACGACCTTTTGGATAACGGATGATAAACCCATATTTAGGGGCATTTTCCGCAAGCCACTTAGCGCCTGGTTCCTCACCATACTTTTCATCCAGAACTGTGCTTGGATAGTTGTTATACCATGTTTCATCGACCACATCCACAGCTAAACCAGTATGATGTTCACTATAACCAGGTTCTGTCATCGTTTTTTTCGTGATATTGGTCGCTTCTTCTTCAGTGACACCTTGACTGCTCATCACTTGTTGTACATTTTGAGAAAAAACTTGTTGTTGCGTAGCCACAGACCGGTATGCAGATACCATTACCAGCGGAAAGCCCGCTGTCTCTGCTGCTTTAGCCAGTGCTTCATAGTCCGTTTTGATGCGCTTATCGACCAAATAGCCATTGTCTAACGCAACCAATTGATTCGCTTCATCAATTTCTGTCTCAAGCTTATGATCAGGTCCCACCAAAACAAGTGACCAATCGTCCACTTTGACATCTGGCAACTCACTAGCTGTTTCATTTTTTGTCTGGTTTTCTGAACTTTCTTTTGTTGTACTCGTAGTTGTTTGCTCAGTCTTTGAATTATCCGCTCGGACCTTCGTATCAGAATCTTTTTCACTGATGACTACATAGCCCATCGCAACGATCATGATCACAACTGCAG
Organism: Enterococcus sp. DIV1094; assembly: GCF_017316305.2. Lineage (NCBI taxonomy): Bacteria > Bacillati > Bacillota > Bacilli > Lactobacillales > Enterococcaceae > Enterococcus > Candidatus Enterococcus mangumiae. The sequence goes on along the minus strand of NZ_CP147250.1, from coordinate 2,506,452 downwards.
CAAAACCTAAAATTTTATTCACTTAAAAAATCCTTTCATTCCCCTTCTGGCTCCACTTTCTCACTGATATAAGTTTCTTCCAGATTTTCATTTACCCAATCTAATAACTCGATTTTCTCTCCTTCGATTTGCTTTTGAACTTCTGCTGGTAATCGGAAATTCAAAATATCATCATAGCCCCACTCATCATATTGAATACTGACTTTCAAGTCAAGATATCCATTGGAAATTTGATCATTTTTTAAAGGAACCAATTCGACATCCGCACTGCCGCTGCCAACCCATTTCTGAGCAATACGAGTTTTGATTTGCTTATATTCTGCTACTGCAACATTTCTTTTTTCAGGGAAAATGATGGTTTGACGTAAAATTTTCTGTGTCAGCATCCACTCATAATCTGTAAAGAGGTTTTTAACTTTTTGCATTGCTTCTGATGGCAGATTTTGTTCGCCACGCTTCCAGCCTTGCCAAGTTCCTTCGTCCACCAATAGATAAGTATCTAAGAAATTTTGTTCTGTTTCAAATTGTTCGAGTAAAACACTCATAATAAGATCAACGTATACTTGATGCATGGTAATTCCCTCCTCGTAATTATTTTACTTAAATTAAATTGAAAAATCATCCACTTGTACATTTTTTTCCTCTTTTTTTAGAAAGCGAATCGGCAAAACGAACGAATCCCCTTTTTTTGTTATAATAATAGTGAACCCAAGGTTATTCAACTAAATACCCTTACAATAACTATAGCATGAGGAGAGATGAAAAATGAAAAAATTTCACTGGGGCATCGTTGGTCTAGGATCGATTGCCCAAGAATTTGCAGAAAGCTTCAATCAGCAATCAAGTGAATTGGTTGCTGTCGCATCACGTACACTCGAAAAAGCACAAACGTTTGCTACCCGTCATGCCATTAAAAAAGCTTATGGCGATTACCAAGATATGTTACAAGATCCTGAAGTGGATATCGTCTATATCGCCGTTCCTAATCGTCAACATATCGATTACATCCTTCCTGCCTTAGAAGCAGGAAAACATGTTTTATGCGAAAAAGCGATCACTATGAATAAAGCAGAACTTCAAAAGGCCATCCAGTTAGCAGAACAAAAAAATCTGATTTTGGCAGAAGCAATGACGATTTTCAATATGCCTTTATATCAGCAACTTCGTTCAATGATCGACTCAGGCAAATTAGGGGCACTGAAAATGATCCAAGCGCCTTTTGGCAGTTACAAAGAACCTGATCCAACCAACCGTTTTTTCAATCCTGATTTAGCAGGCGGTGCTTTGCTGGATATTGGGACTTACGCTGTTTCATTTGCACGTTTCTTTTTAAGTTCACAACCTGAAGTCATCGCTTCTCGAATGATTCCATTCAAAACAGGCGTCGATGAACAATCCGTGACCATTTTACAAAATAAAGAAAATGAATTAGCGACGATCAGCCTCACTTTCCAGGCAAAAATGCCAAAAGTTGGTATTGTCGCTTTTGAAAATGGCTATCTTTCGATCAATGATTATCCTCGCGCAGATCAAGCCGAAATCATCTATACAGATGGCACAAAAGAATTGATTGAAAGTGGCAATCGTGCACAAGCAATGAATTATGAAATTGAGAATATGGTAAAAATGATCGAAGGCGAACTCCCTAATCGCTCGCTGTATTTAACCGCCGAAGTCATTGCACTGTTAGACGAGATGCAAGAACAGTGGAAGAAAAACGGATAAATAAATATAAAATAAGACGAAGCAGATGGTCATTAGTATCGCTTCGTCTTATTTCTTCACTTTTCAGCATCTACGATCATCTGCTGAGAAAATTCTACTTTTATTTCAATAAAACTTTTAAATGATTGTAAAAACTGGAATAACTCCGCACGAGCTTCAAATTCACTCCGAGTAGTAGGTAATGGCATTTGACGATACAATCCATACACCTCTTCGATACGTGCTAATATTTCTTTCCCATCATTCGACTCAGAAAATGTTTCGGCTGTATAAATCAATAATCCATAGATATGGTCGCTATACGGTACCGGCTCATGGATATACTCTAAATTCTCTTGCATGTCTTGGATCACATTGATCTGTGCTCGACGCATGGAAAAATAAGTTTCATAGTATTGATTTTGTCTGAGCAAGTTATTCTCTTGATGATCCCGCGCATATGCTTGACTTTCTCGAATAAAAACTTGCAATTCTTTACATAATCCTTGATTCTCGTAGACACCATCAGAAATCAGAAAATCTGCCATATTCCTCAAGAGTTGTCGAAAACGCTCTTCAATGATCACTTGATTTTCTTTTAGTCGTTTTTTACTATCTGGCATGTAAACATTTGACAACAAAGCGAAACCTACCCCAATCATCATCAGAGCCGCTTCATTTGCAATCAATTGCCAACTCATACTTTGTTCACTTAGATAATGCGTGATCAAGACTGAATTCACAACGATTCCTTCTGTCAATTTGAACCGCACAGCGATCGGAATAAAAAATAAAAGAAAGACACTGAAACTGATGATTCGATAGCCTAAAAAAGTAAAACACAAAAAGGCAATAAATGTAGCAATGATAAATGCAGCGATTCGATAAATACCAGTCATCAATGTCGAGCGACGAGTATTCCCCACACTCAACAAGGCTATAATCCCGGCAGACGGCCAGAAGAGCAAGGAAAAATAGTTGGCAACTACCATCGAAGCAAAAACGCTAATGACCGTTTTTACCGTTCTCATTCCAATTCGCATGATCGGCTCCTTTCTTTTTCTTGAATTATACTAAATTCATCCATGAAAAACTAGCAATCCAAGGTAAGTTTAGTTATGATATTGTAAAGAACATAAAGGAGAGTATACTATGCAATTTGGACGCTTTCGACTTGGTATGCGTACAATGAAGAGCGCTTTAGCTGTTTTCTTATGTATTTTGATCTTCCATCTCTTTAATCGTGGCATTCCAATGATTGCTGCCCTATCTGCTGTTTTTTCCTTACGCCAAGATTTGACGACTACCTTTTCTTTTGGTCGCTCACGAATCATCGGGAATCTACTTGGTGGCGGATTAGGAATTTTCTATTTTTTTGTCAAAAGTTACTTCCACAATGATTTTTTAGTTGAACTGATCGTGCTCCCACTGTTAGTGATCATCGTAATCGTCTTATCTGACGGGATCAATAATAATTCTGGAATCATTGCTGCTATCGCAACATTATTGCTGATCTCTTTAAGCATCCCCCAAGGCGAATCAGTCTTCTATGCTGTTGAGCGGGTTTTTGACACCTTTATCGGGACATTTATCGCCATCGGGATCAATTTCTTCTTACGTCCACCAGAAGTAGAAAAAAAAGAAGAGATTGTCGAAGACTTAGAAGAATTAAGAAAAAAAGAGCAAGCCTTGCTTGAAAATCTTGAAGAAGTAAAAGCGCAGATCCGTAAACAAAACGAACAAAAATAGCAAACGATAAAAAAACTCAGAGAAAAATTGTAGTGACCTTCAAAAGTTAGTATCTTGGTCTAACTTTTGTGGTCAGTACAACTCCTCTGAGTTTTTTTCATTCAACGCCTATTCTTTCGGTTCGTTTGATCCTTCATAGACATTCAATTGTCGAGAATTTCCGCGAGTAGAAAGATTTTCTATAATGTCTTTGATGTCCAATCCAGTTGTTTCTTTCAATGTTTCTTGTGTCGTAGACAACAAGTTTGTGGCATAGCTCGTTACCCGATTAGCACCGCCTGTTTCACCTGAGGCACTACCTGTATCAACGACAGAGATTTTTTCAATATTTCCAAGAGGTTGTGCCGCTTCACGCATCAATTGAGGCAACATTTCGATCACCATGCTAAGCACAGCCGCTTCTCCATATTCTTTGAACGCATCTGCGATTTTTTGTTTTGCTTCAGCTTCGGCTTTCCCTCTTGCTAATGTTGCTTCCGCCTCAGCTTGCCCAGCTAAACGAGTCTGATTTGCCTGAGCTTGCGCTAATGCTTCGATTCTAAATTGTTCCGCTTCTGCCTCTGTCACTTCTTTGACTTTTTGCGCTTGCGCTTCTTGTTCTTTCGCATAACGATCAGCATCTGCTTTTTTCTTCACTTCAGAATCATATTGTTTTTCACGACGAATGATTTCTTTTTCTTCTAGTTCGATTTGTTTTTGACGTTCAACGACTTTTACTTGCATTTCTTGTTCGATTACTTGTTGTTGCTCCCTTGCGCTTTCTAAATTATACGCTTGGTCAGCTTTTGCTCGTGCCACATCTTGCTCTTGCTTGTAAGCAGCTAGTTTCAATTCTTTTTCTTTCAGAGACTCAGCGATCTCTGTTTGACGTTGTAATTCGGCAGCTTGTGATTCTTTTTCTGCTTCCGCTTTTTTGATCCGTGTCTCTTTTAGTGCTTCCGCTTCTGCAATATCTGCATCACGTTTGACCTGAGCAATCCGTGGTTTCCCTAATGAATCCAAGTAACCATTCTTATCACGTACTTCTTTGATCGTGAAGGAAACAATGATCAAGCCCATTTTCGCTAGATCCACAGAGGCCACTTCTTGTACGCTTTGGCTGAATTTGTCACGATTTTGATAAATTTCTTCCACTGTCATCGAACCTAAGATCGAACGTAGATGACCTTCTAAGACTTCACGAGCCTCATTTTCAAGTTCTTCACGCGTTTTCCCTAAAAATTGTTCCGCAGCTGTCGCAATTTCTTCTACAGAAGAACCGATTTTGATGATCGACGTGCCGTCACACATTACTGGAACCCCTTGTTCGGTATAAACTTCTGGGGTAGATACATCTAATTTACTTGATAATAAACTGATGCGATTCGAACGTTGAAAAACTGGCAGTACGAATGCCCCGCCACCACGAACGATCTTGATTTTGTTGTTGCTCTCATCCGCATGGACATTTTTACTTCCTAAATAACTACCACTGATGATCAATGCTTCGTCTGGTTTTGCCGTTTGGTACTTGGCTACAAAGACGATCAATAGCATCAAAACGATCAATACTGCTAAAACAATTGCTACAAACACTCCAGATATTTCCATTTTTTCCACTCCTTCACATTTTCAACATACTTTCGTACGGCGTAACGTAACAAACACGATCTTTTACTTCAATGATCAGTACCTTTTCTCCTCGTTTGATCATTGTCTCCTGAGGCGCATAAAAGCAAGCGGGACGACTGATCGAACCAGTAACACTTTTCAGTTGGATCTCACCCATTCCTTGGATCGGTATCGGCGTCACCACCGTAGCGATTTGACCTTCCAATGATTTTTCAGAAGCCGATAGCGATGACTCTGCATGCTTCATTGGCATCAAGACATAAAAATTCAACAAAAAGACTAAAACGGTTGCAATAATGGCGCTGATAACGAAAATCACTAACGAGGACTGGTCGGTCAAGGATTCGCCCAAATACCCTAACAAGCTAGTAAAAGTCAACCAAGGAACGATCAGCATCGGATCGATAGGTCCATCGAAATCAAAGACATCTCCAAAAATAACAAGTAACACTGCAATCCCGGCACATATGAGTAGAACGTACCAGTAAATCGTGATGATTGCGATTCCTCCTATCATCTCATTCGCCTCCTTTGTGTACAAGAATATCATATCATAATCACCTATATAATTACTCTACTTTGGATAAAGTTTTTACTTTTAGTCCTTTTTATTTTGCCTTATACTAATAAGCGAGGTGAAAGAATGAAAAATTTAAAAAAACTATGGGGAACATTGATTTCTTTAGTTGTTTTGGGTGCAATCGGATTTATCGGAATGGACTTAGTGAACGAAGAGCCAACAGTCACCACTGACTACAGTGAATCTGCTTCTTTAAATAAAGAATCTGGTGAGAGCGTAACAGAAAAAGAAAATGCAACACAGAACTCATCTGAACAAAGAAACAATGGCCTACCGCAAGAAGAAGACTTAGCACCAACTGGAAACAATCCTGGGCCGCAAGACTTAGGGCAAGCATCATTCACCGCAAATGATTTTTCAACGAACCATGGATGGATCGAGTATCATGCGCTTGATCAGCTAGGACGACCAACTGGTGCGGATGCCTTACTGGAAAAATCAATGATCAACACAGGAACTAGTGCAAATCGTGACATCCGCCCTCCTGGATTTATTTCTGGGCCGAGATATGATCATTCTCGGGGACATCTGATCGCTAAACAATTCGGTGGCAGTGGCGACGATAAGCGAAATTTAGTTACTTTGTTTCAATTTCCCGTCAACGATCCTTATATGAATTTTTATGAACTAAAGATCCGTAAAGCATTGAACCATGGGGAAACTGTTCGTTATCGTGTTACTCCGCATTACGCTGGCGATGAACTGATCCCTGAAAGTGTCGAGTTAGAGGCAAAAGGAACAGGCAATAATCCAACGATCGACTTTACTGTGTTGATCCCAAATAAAAAGTAGGTGAAACGATTGTTTGAACAATTGAACAAAAACGGTACATTGGCACAAACACTTACATGGCTTGAAGAGAAAGAACTGACCGATTATGAAGAACTTGTCTTTTTTCCTTCTTCAAAACATTTTAAAGCTAGTATTCTACGGACGATCGATTATACATCACTTAATGAAGAGGATCTCGCGAAGCTCCTTTCATCCTTTCACTTGGTTGCTCGTACGATCGATGGCGATTACGTCTTGGCAAATGATGATACGGTCTATTTACTTCCTCGCTCGCACCAGAAAGAAGAAATCCAGCAATTCAATGGGAGTTTAGCCGATCTACTTATAAGATACGCAAACTCTTCAAAATCGATCGTCGATTTTTTTGATTTTCCCGCTAATTAGATTAGAGTAATCTACAAATAAAAAAATCGGAAAAAAACCTTTATTCTCGAAAAACAAAATGTCGTCCACGAAATCTTCCTTGCGAATTTCGTGGATGACATTTTTTGATGTTCCATGTGCTTGCTAATATTTCCTTAGAAATTAGCGAGAAATGAAGCTTATCTATGGATTGATGATTTGAATGTTTACACAAAAAAGCGATCGAAATGACCCATCATTTCGATCGCTTTGCATTTTTTTAGCTCTACATTCGTTGTAGAAGTATTTAACAGCTACTTTTTCGAAGAAATTCTCTCTAGTTTACCTATCTGGTTTCATGGAGAAAGTAGACGATCAAGCATCAACTCTGTAACTTCTAGCTGATAAAATATATTTTTCGATTTCTACTAAGAAGAATAAAAGTAATCCTGGTAAAAGACTGATGACTACTTCTGCATTTGATAACAAGTTAGTTCCTAATGCCATTCGCAATGGTGGGAACCAGATCATCGCTGCTTGAAGCAAGACCATGATCCCAATTGAATAAAACAATGCTGTATTTTTCCATAATCCTTTGTCCAAGCTAAACTCACTGATTCGGCGGCAATTGATCATATAGAAGGCTTGACCAAAGACCATCGCATTGATCAACACCGTTTGACGGGCATCATTTGAGACATATTCCATCGCAGTCAAACCTAAGATCGTTAAGATCATGCCCACATATAAGATACGCATCAACGCATATCGCGAAAGGATTCGCTCATCTAGTGGTCGTGGTCGGCGACTCATTACTTCTTTTTCCGCTCGTTCAAATCCTAACGCATAAGATAAAGTGATTGAAGCCACTAGGTTTAACCAAAGAATTTGAACAGTCGTTAATGGTAATGGGAAGTTTCCAATCAATGAGAACAGCAACAATAACCCTTGTGCCAAACAGGTTGGCAAGTAAAAGAGAATGGTTTTCTTCAAGTTATCGAAAATCCGACGACCTTCTTTTACTGCGTAAGCAATCGTCTCAAAATTATCATCGACTAAGACCATATCCGCCGCTTGCTTACTCACATCGCTCCCTTTGATTCCCATAGCGATCCCTACATCGGCTTTCTTCAATGCCGGTGCATCATTTACACCATCTCCGGTCATTCCTACAATTTCACCTTGTTCTTGCAGATAAGACACGATCGCTAATTTATGTTCTGGTGTCGTTCGAGCAAACACATCATTTTCACTTACTGCTTGTTGCCATTGTTGCTCTGAAAGTTGATTCAGCTCTTTTCCTGTGATCGCAGTTTGATGATTTTGCAATCCTAATTGTTTTGCGATGGCTTTAGCCGTCAATGGATGATCGCCAGTGATCATTTTCACACGGATTCCTGCTTGCTGCATCGATTTTACAGCTTCGATCGCTGATTCTTTCGGTGGATCGATCACACCACACAGACCGATCATTGTTAACTCTGCATCTAATGAATCATGTGATAAGTCTGCATCACCGATTTCTTTCATAGCGAAAGCTAGAACACGTTGCCCTTGACTTGCCAAATCTTCATTTTTCTTATTCCAACGTTTTTTATCGATGGCTTGAATCGTACCTCTAGCATCCATTTGTTGGCCAGCTTTTTCAATCAATACATCAGGCGCCCCTTTGACGAACAGGATGTTTTTGCCATTGATCTCATGGACGGTACTCATATACTTATACGCTGAATCGAATGGGATCTTAGCGATTGGCGAATAAATCTTTGCCTGTTGCGTGTTTGTATAACGTAATAATGCAAGTTCAGTTGCATTTCCAGTTTCAGGACAAGCGCCATCTGCTAATTGTGTTTCTTGACAATTGTGCATCGCTTGGAACAAATACTCCTCAACTTTTGTACGTGATGCTTTTGTAAATGATTGAGGCGTGTACCAATCATTCAATGTCGCAATGTGGACCAAAGACATTTCATTTTTTGTCAATGTTCCTGTCTTATCTGAACAAATAACCGTCATTGCTCCTAATGTTTCTACAGTAGGTAATGTTTTTACGATCGCATTTTGTTTTGCCATTCGATTCACACCGACCGATAAAATAATGGTTAAGATCGATGGCAAGCCTTCTGGAATCGAAGAAACGATCAAAGCGATGATCGCCGTCGCTATATAGCCCCACGTCATGCCGTAGTAAAAATAAGAAACGATCGCAATCAATAAAATCAACGCACTGATTCCTTTAAAAATACTTGTATTCATTTCTTTGATTTTTTTCAATAATGGTGTTTCTTGCTCTTCAACCGTCGATAACGAATGACTGATCTTACCGATTTGAGTATTCGGACCTACTTCAACAACGACGCCTAGCCCATTTCCAGATTCAACTTTTGTGCCAGAAAAAGCCATATTGATTTGTTCCGCTAATTCTGTGTTTTCTGGTAAACTCTCGCTAGTTTTGCTGACAGAATGTGTTTCTCCTGTTAAAATTGCTTCATCCACTTGCAGGTTGAATGATTCAATGATCCGAACATCCGCTGGTACGATATCTCCAGCAGTCAAAACTACTTGATCGCCAACGACCAACTCAGTCGGATCGATTTCACGTTTTTTACCGTCTTCCAAAATCACTGCTTTATCACTCAATAATCCTTTGATACTATCTAAAGATGAGGCTGCTTTCCGTTCTTGGAAATAACCGATCATTGCATTTAGAAAAACAACTAAAAAAATCATCCCGCCTTCCATCAATGCTCCGGTTGCTACTTTCAAGATTGCAGCACCTAATAAGATGTACATCAAAGCATCGTGGAAATAAGATAAGAATTTTTGCCATTCAGGCGTTTGGTCTTGCTCTTCCATTTTATTTTTTCCAAATTTTTGTTGTCGTTCAAGACGATCACTTTCTGAAATAAAATCTGTGACTTGAACCCGTTCGAATGTTTCCTCAGTTGACTTGTTATACCACTCCATACTTTTTCTCCTCCAACAATTACTAATCTAAAATAAGCTTACAGGTTAGAGTAGCTCTAAGGTCAATGCTTTTTTTGACATTTTTTTAAATAACTCGCTTTTTCTAACCAACTAATAGTAAAATGAGAAACAGAGACAAGCTATAAATAAAATCAAATGGAAGTGAATCGATTGAAAATCAATGAATTAGCAAAATTATATGATATTACCCCACATACTTTACGGTACTATGAAAAAATCGGTTTGATCCAACCAGATTATGACGATAATGGCTATCGTAACTATTCTTATAAAGAACTAGAACAACTAAACACGATTCGAGATTTGCGATATTTCGATGTTTCTCTACCAGATATCGTCGAATACCTTAAAAATAAAAACATTGAACGCACAAAAGAACTTTTACGTTTTGAAATTGATTCTTTGCATCGCTTGATTGAAGAATCTAAAGAAAAAATCGCCTTACTGGATGATCGCTTACAGTTGATCTATGAAGTAGAAGACACTCCTTTTCATCAACCGATCGTGATGGAGCATCAATTGCGTCAAGTGATCAAAGACGATGAGATGACGACAAGTGATGATGTCGATTATGCGTTGAAGCAACTGCACAAAAAGCATGAAAAACATCTTAGTGCCAATAATCAAAATCTATTTGGAAGTATTTTACATGAAGATACGGATCCTATTGCCTATCAAGTCTTCTATTTCTATCCAGAAACTGCCTCGCTGATCAATGAAGTATCCACTTTGCCCTCAGGGAAATACTTGACTTACACATACCAAGGAGGCTATGAGCAACAAATCATCGGTATTCAAGAAATGAGAAAATATGCGGAAACACACAAACTAGAACTAAAAAGTCCATTTTATGAACTATACCTCGTTGATTTCCATGAAACGAATGACCAAGATGAATTTATTACTCGTTTAGAAGTATTGATCCAGTAACGATCCTATAAAAACAACACAAAAATAGCCAAAAGAGAATGAAGCTACGATCTGCTTCTTCCCTTTTGGCTGTTTTTCATTTTTTATGCATGGTAACGTTCTACACCATCTAAATAAGTGGCATCTAAAGTCATGTCAGGATTCAAGACGATGAAATCAGCATCTCTTCCTTTAGCAATCTTTCCACATGTATCGTCGATCTTACAGCTGACCGCTGGAACGTAAGTAGCCATCATGATGGCTTGCTCAGGCGTAGCTAAGCCCCAATCAACTACATTCTTGATTGCTTCTTTTAATCTTAAAATACTTCCAGCTAGATTACCAGATTCTAAACGAGCTGTTCCGTCTTTAACGACAACTGGAAACTCACCTAGATTATAGTTGCCATCTGGCATGCCGCCAGCCATCATACAATCCGTGATCAATGCAACATGATCATGTCCTGCTTTTTCCATCAAGATTTGAGCAGCATTTGGATGGACATGGTGACCGTCACAAATCAATTCAGAAAACACGTGGTCTAATGACAATAATGCACCAACCATCCCAGGTTCACGATGATTCAATCCACGCATACCATTAAATGCATGAACAAACACGCTTGCTCCTGCTTCAACTGCGGCTTGCGCTTCGTTGATCGTCGCATTACTATGACCTAACGCCACGACAACGCCTTCATCGGTCACTTGTTTGACAAACTCTTCAACACCTGAACGCTCTGGAGCTAAGGCGATTTTTTTGATCAAACCACCAGAAGCTTCTTGCCATTCATTGAAGACAGCTAGATCTGGATCGCCAAAATAACTTGGGTTTTGTGCGCCTTTGTGTTCCTCTGTAAAGAATGGGCCTTCAAAATAGATTCCTTTGATTTTAGCACCAGGAGCTTCGTGATACATTTTTCCAATGGTTTCTGCTACGTCTTTTAGACGTTCTTTGCTAGAAGTCAATGTGGTAGGTAAAAATGCAGTGACTCCACAAGATAATAATCCTTCTGACATGGCTTTAATACCTTCAGCGTCATTATCCATAACGTCGTGATTCATAAACCCATGAATATGCGTGTCTACAAGTCCAGGGGCAATCCATTTGCCAGTTTGATCAATGATTTTTACTTCTCCTGTTGGTTTTTCTGAAAGATACTCTCCAAAAAGTCCATCAGTGATTTCAAGATATCCAGCATTTTTCACACCAGATGCCAAAAAGAATTTGTCAGCATAGATATAAGTTCTCATTCTATTCTCTCCTTTGATGATCTACCTTTAAATTACTCTTATTTACGAGAGAAGTCAAGAATGGTCTACACCATTTATATACTTTTTGCGATTTTTTTTACAGCTTGAGCTAATTCTTCATAAAACAACGCTTTTGATAGTTCATTTTGTTGCTTATATATCAAACTTTTCAGAATAAATAAATCATTTAAATAATAATAGCTATTTTTTTCTTGTGCCCAGCGAATGCCTTGATTCACTTGTTCAAGCGCTGCTTCACTTTCTCCTTGATGAAATAAAAAACTTCCGTAATTATAAAAAATTTGTGTCAGCTCGCTTTTGTTATGATCGTTCATTGTCTCATGCAACAGTTGAACGCTACGGCTTAAATAATATCTTGCTTCCGTACTTCTCCCCGCTACACCATAGACTTTACCAATACAGCTGATCAATTGGATCTCAATATCGCAGACGTGGATTCGATCTTTTTGACTTGAATAAGTCAATGCTTCTTTTAAGTAGCTGAGCGCCTGTACTAAGTTTTTCCTTAACGTAAATTCACAAACGCCTAAATAATAGTAATACCGTTGAAAATCTTCAGCGGAATACAGGTTCTCTGTTACTTTCGCTGATTTTAGTTCTTGCTCTAATTTACGATAATCTCTTTTTAGAAAATAAAGATCTAGAAGATCAAATTGTCTCGTTGCTGCTCGAAATTTATCTTTGGATAAATTCATCACATAATCGATCGTCACTCCAAGTCGATGGCAGATTTGCGCCATTACCAATACATTCGGTAACTCTTCGTTATTTTCAATTCTACTCAGCACACTTTGAGAACAAATGCCTTGTGAAAGCATTTGTTGGGTCATTTTTTGTTCTTTTCGGATTTCTTTGATGATCGTACCAAAGGAATCGACTAACGCTTCCATAAGTATCCTCCTCTAAAAAATATGCGTATTCGCATGACTACATGTATTGTACTTGACTACTTTGCAAACTTCAAGAAAAGACCAACAGCAACATTTTTGGTTTTCAAATAGTTGGCATTAAAAAAGCGTCTCGGTGTCGGGACGGCTTTTAGGTAAAGTCATATTTACTTGTAAATAGGTTAAAACAAACACTTATTCCCACAAGTTCAGTAAACCCATGGATCAAATGAACGCATTGGATTTTTAAGAAGTAAGCAATCACCCACAAAAATCACTGTGTTCCATTTTCATCGGTCACCACTTACTTCTTAAAATCCGCTTTGTCCCGCGAGTTATCCACTCACGAGTCAAGTGCTTTGCGTACATGTAATCGTTAAGCTATCAACTTTCCTATCTTTGTTGATACGTTGTCAGGAATTCGCGCATTTTTTTTGCTGTCACTTTTAAGTCATCTAATTTAGGCAAGTACACGATTCTGAAATGATCAGGATCTGGCCAATTAAAGCCACCTCCATGAACAAGCAAGATTTTATGCTCATGTAGAAAATCTAAGACGAACTGCTCATCATTTGAAATATTGAAGCGTTTCGTGTCGATTTTCGGGAAGATATAAAAGGCTGCTTTTGGCTTAACTGCTGATAGTCCAGGTATATCATTGATCGCATTATAGATATATTCTCTTTGTTCGTAGATCCGTCCGCCTGGCAACAATAATTCATCCACGCTTTGGTAGCCACCTAAAGCAGTTTGGATGATCTGTTGCGACAAGACATTGGAACAAAGACGCATCGAAGATAACATGTTCAACCCTTCAATGTAACCTTTGACATTTGATTTGTCTCCACTTAATACCATCCAACCAACACGGAATCCTGCCACACGATGAGATTTTGATAATCCATTCAAGGTCACAACAAACAAGTCAGGTGCCAACGTTGCAATTGGAATATGCTCTAATCCGTCCATCACTAAACGGTCGTAGATTTCATCTGAATAAATGATCAATTGATATTCTCGGGCAATTTTCACGATTTCTTCAAGTAGCTCTTTTGGATATAAAGCCCCCGTTGGATTGTTTGGATTGATGATCACGATCGCTTTTGTTCGACTCGTTACTTTTGATTTGATATCGTCAATATCTGGATACCACTCTGCTTGCTCATCACACACATAATGAACGGGCTTTCCTCCAGCTAACGAAACGGAAGCGGTCCATAAAGGATAATCTGGCATAGGAACCAATACTTCATCACCATTGTCAAGCAACCCTTGCATACACATCGTGATCAACTCACTGACGCCATTACCAGTATAAATATCATTGATCGTCACATTTGGGAATTTTTTTAACTGGCAATACTGTTCGATTGCCTTTCGCGCAGAAAAAATCCCTTTTGAGTCTGAATAGCCTTCTGAATCTCTGGCATTCATGATCAAATCTCGGATCACTTCATTTGGTGCTTCAAATCCAAACGGAGCTGGATTTCCAGTGTTCAATTTCAAAATACTGATACCCTCTTCTTGCATTCGTTCTGCTTCTTCAAGAACAGGCCCGCGGACATCGTAGCTTACGCCTTCTAATTTATTGGATTTTTCAAATTCTCTCATAGTGATCCAATCCCTCGTTTCAAAAAAAGTTAGAAATTTCTGATTATACTCATTTATTTCCATATCATACTCCATTCATCTGGATTTTGCCACCGTTTTAAAAAAATCCTAGATGAAAATCAACTTTTTTTGAGTTTACTTCTCTTGGCGATCATTCCAAAGATTTGCTGCCCAATCCATAGCGATCCCAATGATCACCCCTAAAAATATCCCCATGGCTAACTTCCCAAATGCTAATCCGATGATGATGCCTGCTATCATTCCTAAAATCGAGAATTCTCCATCATACTTATTCATGATTTTCCTCTTTCTTATCTTGACATCTATTTCGTTACTCGCTATGATTATATTGTTGTTTCTTGCAGACGTGATGGAACGGCAGACATGCAAGATTGAGGGTCTTGTGAGCGTAAGCTCGTGTGGGTTCAAATCCCATCGTCTGCATAATGAACAAAACTCATGGTTCAAGCCATGAGTTTTTTTGTTTTCATTTTTAAAAGAGGCAACGCATCAGAACATTATTTATCTTCTACCTATATATAGGTAAACTTATTGGCTACTTCTTTCACCATTTATTCTTGTTGAATCACTTTACTAGTTTTTGTCTAGGAAAGGGGCTATTTTCAAAAGCGACGACAATGTTTGGTTTTTCTAATACCGTGTAGTCTTTGACAACAAATTGTTTGCGGTTGTTATAGTAGCCTTTTACAAAGATTTTCATCCCATCATCGACATCGGCAATAAAATTCAAGCTATGGCTCGCAATCAAGCAATTCTCTGTTCCTAAAGTAAAACGGATCAATGGTTTTTCTCCTAATTTTAACAATCTGATTTTCGAGACCGTTCCATATTTTCTTTCCATTGTCATCTCCCCCTCCCTTACTATTATACGAACAAACGTTCAGTTTTTCAAGTTTTATTCTCTACTAGGAAACAACTTTTACAGCGTACTTACTATCTATATAAATACGTCACGACCGTTTCTTCTCGCTTTTCTTTTATCGATTTAGATCTCATTACTTGCTGACTTGTCGATCAACGATTTGTTGAGACTTTGCCGCTGTCAACTTCGCATCACTTCTCGCTTTTTCTAATTGAGCAATATAACTTCTTAAACTACTATTTTCTGCTGAAATAGTTTCTAATTGTTTTTTAGTGGTTGCTAACTCGGATTGTAAGTTTGTTTTCTCTCGGCTTAGTTGAGCGATTTGTTCATTTAACTGATTGACGCTATTTTGCATTTCCGTATATTTTACTTGGATCTCTTGGAGTCTTGTATTCCATTGGCTGTTCAAATTATTGATTTCGCTTATTTTTTGACTAATTTCATTGATTTTATTGTTGATTTCAGTTTGTTTGTCTTTTAGTTGGTTTTCTTTACTAGTTAACTGATTTTGTAAGTTTGTTTGCTCTGCAACTAATTGACTTTTTTGCGTTTCTAGATCAGAGATTTTAGACTGATATTCTTGTGCTTTCGTTTGTGACTCTTGAAGTTCTTGATTTTTAGTCGCTAATACACTAGTTAAATCGGTGATTTTTTGTTGATGACTTGTTAATTGCTGATCAAGTTTATCAAGATTCTCGTTGATTTTCGCGATATCAGCTTCACCTCCCCAAAATAAAACTTCTCCTGCAAAACGCGTACCTGTATAACCAATAGCTCCCAACAACAACGCAATCAATCCACCAATAATCCATTTCTTTTTCATGTTCTTCTCCTTAATGAAATAATTATTTTATAACCAGATAAATCTAATCTTTTGCCTTCCTAATGTCAAGACATATCTGTATCACATTTCTATGATTCTGTATAAACGTTGAAATAAAGGCACCTAAGGATTAAATTACAAGCAGTATTTTAGTAGTAATCCTTTAATTGTTTTATAATGGTAGTAAGTCATATAGGAAAGGGGTAATTTCAATGAAAACGTTAGATATGATTGCTTTAACATTATTGATCGTTGGAGGATTGAACTGGTTATTGGTTGGTTTATTAGAATTTGATTTAGTGGCGATGATTGCTGGTGGTTCAACAACAATTTTGGCTAAAGCTATTTATATAATTGTCGGGATTTGCGCTATTTACTGTTTGAAATTCTTTCCAATGATCTCCAATCGTGTTGAAAACTAATAGTTGGGATTTGATTTTTAGAACATGGAGCATCTAGTTGCTCTATGTTCTATTTTTATTTTCAAAAATCTCTGATTATCCTCTCGAAAGAGCATCTTCATGAGTCCAGATGATTACTTTATATCGCCTTTTTTACTCTTTTCAATCAAAAAATCACTTATTTATTGTTAGCTTAATACTTTCTTAACTATATCATTCTTCAAAAAATGAGAACATACATTCTTTTATTCAAGCGAAAGAAAGCGTTTTTCAATTACATATGTTTCGTTAATTATTACAAAAAAGGTAGTTTTGTCATAAACTGTTACGTTTCTATCACCTATGAAATGTTGCATCATGTTAAAGTATTACTCGTTAGCGAAACAGCTAATCAAATAACTTTTTAAAACACGAAGGAGATCTTTCATGAAATCACTTAAAACAATTCTTTTTGGAACAACTTTGGCTGCCGGCGCTGCTTTATTTATGGGTACTTCTGCACATGCAGACGAAGCCTACACTGTTCAATCAGGTGATACTTTATCAACGATTTCTCAAAAATACGTTGGTGACAACTCCTTGATCCAAACAATTGCCGAAGCAAACTCAATCTCAAACATTCACCTGATCTTTTCAGGTCAAGAACTAACTATTCCTACTGGCGAACAAAAAACAGCTCCTGTAGCTACTCAAGCTCCTGCTGCTCCTGTTCAAGAAACTACTCCAGTTGTGGAAACACCTGTAGTGGAACAAACTCCAGTAGTTGAACAAGCACCAGTTGTTGAACAAGCTCCTGCTGCTGAAGTGGCAGTTTCGACTGGTACAAACGATGCGAAAGAATGGATCGCACAAAAAGAATCTAGCGGTTCTTACACAGCAACAAACGGACGCTACATCGGCCGTTACCAATTAGACTCTTCTTACTTGAATGGTGACTACTCAGCTGCCAACCAAGAAAGAGTTGCAGAACAATATGTTGCCTCTCGTTATGGCTCTTGGGACGCAGCAAAAGCTTTCTGGTTAGCTAACGGTTGGTACTAAGAACGAGTGATTTTATCACTTAATAATGAGCTAAAATAAAAAAAGGAAGGACCGAAAATAGATAATCTATTTTCCGATCCTTCCTTTTTTTTTATAAGATTTCTTTATTTGACGACCATCAACTAATGGTAATCGTACCGTCAATCGTCGTTGTATTGACCAATTGTTGTTCGTTATAAATATTGTATAAGATTCTGACATCATGGCTGCCCTCATCAGGTAGATTCTCAAAAGGAATAGAGTCTATTCGATTGTTTGGTGGAATCAATCCTGATTTGTACAATATTTTATTGTTTGAGACTAAATAATACTCTACTTGGATATTGAATGCGTTCTGTCCGTTATTACGTACATCGACACTCGCTTTTCCTTGTGCATCGATTTCTATATCATGCTTCAAGAGGATACGCATTTTGTCTTTGTCCACTTGATCTTGCATTGCTTTTAAAATATCTTCATTACTCAATCTTGTCAGGTTATCATCTAAATCTGGCAATCCTACCACTACTTGAGGAGGAGATTGATTAAAATAAAGGTATCCGCCAATCCCTGCAATCAAACTAAAGATAAGCAAGGAAAATAAGATATATGTTCTCTTCTTTTTACTACGATTGTTGTTTTTAATATTACTATGTGCCATTTCTCTCAACCTCCTTTCTCAATTTCTAGTTGAAAAGTATATTTATTTAGATCCTTTTCTAAAAAATTAGGTAATGGATACTTCTCAATATTTCTGAACTTAGTTAGCTAATGCAGTGAAATGGAATGACATCGTATATGCAGGTGTCACGATCACGTTTTGTTGGAATGGACTAGTGATCGCCCCTTCAAATCTTAAAGCTTTTGTTTGTCCTGTTCCGATTGTTGTTAAATAAGTACGAGTATTCAAGAATTGTCCAGAAGCACTTTGCAAGCGAACTGCCGCTTCATTTAGTGGTGTAAAGAACAAGTCTTGAGTGATACCAGTTGAGCTTGTCTCCGCAAAACTATCTACTTCGATCATTACTCTATGTGAAGTTGAATTATTTGTCATTGAATATAACGGCGAAACGATTTCTGGTTGAGGCGTGCCGTCATCTGCCATCGAATTCGCATATCTTACAGTCGTAGGAACCGTGATATCGATATAGCGTTTATCTTCCGGATCAACTGGATCCCACTCACCGATCCAACCTGAAACTTGAACGTCTGCTTTATCGTCACCTTTGATCGTCTGACCAGGTGTATTGTCAGGTTGTCCAGGGATCCAGCCCAAATCAGCAGCAGCAGCATTTAAAGATCCAAGTCCTAAACCACTCAATAAGATAGTTGATACGATCGCTAAATTACTTAGCTTTTTCATATTATGTTTCTCTCCTTGCAGAAATAATAAACATTATTTCAATTAATTTTTTGTAGTCGATCTTCCTTTTGATTGAACGTATAAAACGATCCTATCGAAAAAAGAGTAAGCAATAAACCGATCAAGGCAATTCCATTGGTCAAATGTTCACCAGTTTGTGGGAATTTAGAGGAAGAACCTTTACTTTTACTTGACACTGGAACTGTAGCTTGTTGTTCCTTTTTTTGTTCTCCATTTTGGGTATCCTGCCCTGTGTCGTCTTGATTTTCGGAACTATTTCCTAAATCGCCGATCGTTGCTTCGACATGAACCGTTTGTATTTCTGATTGTTGAGCATGATAGATCGTTGGACTCATAACACATAACAGCAACGCACCTACCATGTAGTACATCATTTTTTTTATCTTACCCTTCACCTCCTATGTAAACGACACGTTTCCCACAAAACAATTATCCTTAAAAAACTAGCACTTTTAAAACCAAGTTTAACCGTTAGTTTGGTAAATAAAATAAGAATATGCAGTTATTTTTACTGCAGATAAATATAAAATACAATTGCTATTATCAACTATTTAACCACATATAACAGCGTTAAAATAGCATTCTTGTATTTCTAAGAACCTTCGCTAAATTTAATAACATATTATTTTAACCAACCAGTCCGAACTTTTCTCAATATTTCCCTATTTGAGAAATAGTTGTGTCATGAAATGCAAATTTTAATAGAATGTCCCTTATTAAGGATGTAGCCGTTTTTTCAAACCGTCTTATATCTCTGCAAGTTCATCCACTTTGATATGATAATAATCCACCAATTTGTTGATGATTGCTTCATCTAAGTAGTTAGATATTCCAAGAGTAGGCACTTCAAAAAAATCATTTGAATAGATGTCTGTCAGGACACAATCAAATTTTTGTAAATAGCCATTTTGTATTTTCGTCGCAGGATTTAAAATCTCAATATCAATATTATGTCTAAAGTAAAACTGGATTTCTTCTTTGAGCATACGCATATGATCATAAGAACTATCTAACAGCAGTGCGACATGAAGTTTCACCTTTTGTTTACGTACTTGAATCCATAGATCTGACCATGATGTCAATAATTTAAAGACAGATTGATGGATCATTTCATCTATGTAAATGTGAAATGATGGTCCTAATGTTTGATAGATCTCAAAAAAACGGTCTTCTAAATCTTTGACAAGTGTTGAACTATCTCTTTTTACATTTAGGTAAAATTCTTTTTTCTTATTATGTAAAATATAGGTTGGCTTTACTGTGTTCATCGTTGTCCAATAAATATCATGAGTCAATTGATCTCGATTCTCACAAACGACCCCGAACTGTTTTTCTAAATAGCCGATCACTTTATTAATTTTATTTTTTTGATCCACTGCATCAACTTCAATATTTAGATATTGTAAACGCAAAGTCGGATGGATCGGTTGATAAAACTCGTAGAATAGCTGTTGGAGATTCTCCTCTTTCAAATGAACAGCGAAATTTTCATTGATTCGGCCTAATAATTCTGTTTCATTGGCGAAATGCTGGAAAATAAAAGGCACGTTCCATGAGAGTAAATTATATCCTTGCTTTAGTCGGATAAAACAGATGAATAAGTGGAATTTCATATTTCCTAAAAACAAATGATTGTCATTATTGACTAATGCCCAAATCGTATTCTCTTTCACAAACACTTCGATAATATCATTGATCAATGAGATATCTTTCATTTCCATCATATTCTCAGGCAAATTATATTTTTCTGAAAAAAACGCAGAAAAAAAATCTCTGATATTCCCTTCATTTCCAACAATTTCAAGATGATTATTGATTTTAAAATCATACTTACTGATCACTTGATTGATTCGATTGATAATACGCGATACCTGTGTTTCAGATATATATAGACTATCACTTAGGTCATCTTTTGAAGCTACTTTCTTAAAAAACAACGTTTCAAGTAAGGTATATTCCAAACTTTTACTTAATATTTTTGAATATATGAATGCTTTTGGTGTAGTTAAATTTTTCTTTAACAATACTCCTGATCTAAAGGAGGTTTCAATCGTCAGTGGTTCGATCATCTCGTTGATTTGTGAAAGATCATTTCTTGTCGTCTTCTCTGAGCTTTCGATCATTTCAGCTAATTCGGCTGTTGTCACCCACTGAGTTTCCCATAATATTTCCAAAATCTTCAACTGACGTTTTAAACGTCCATCTAAGATTTCTCTCATTTCTTTTCCACCTCTCCAAACAAAAAATATTGAACGTCTACATCATTTTTAACATAGTGATTTCTCTAAAAATAATCTCAATCTACCGACTGCTTGGTAAAATAACGCTAAAAGTCATGAAAATTTGTTTTATCAATGTCAATAATTCTATCATTTAAAAAATGGTATAGTTAATAAAAAGACAGACCACTTCTCTATATCGACCATCAGAATTCGTGTATATCTCCTTTCTACCCTATTACGATTGCTAAAAAACAAGAAAAGATATGCCAGTTTATGGCATATCTAATAAATTGGATTTTAAAGTATATTTTAAATCACTAGCTCTTTCCTAAATAACTGGATACTTTCTTTTCTCTTTATAATAAAAGTATGTAATTTGTTGATAAATTCATTATCGAAATAATGTGGGATGCCAATGACCCTTGATTGCTCGATTGCGCCGCGAATCGTAAAAATATCCGTTAGTACACAGTCGTATTTCTCTAACTTAGCCTGACTGAATTGATCGAACGGCGATAAGATGTCAACCGAATAAGCACTTCTGAAGTGCATTTCAATTTCTTCTTTCAACATGCGCAAATGACCGATTGGAACATCCAAGATCAATGCTGCTTTGATTCTATGCGTTTTTTTCATCTCGATACGAAAATCCGACCACTGAGTCACCAAACTGTATATCGATTGATACACCATATTTTTCTTGTCAAAAGGTTTGAGATCAAGATCTTCATAGATTGCTGCAAAACTTTCTTTTAATTCAAACATGATCGTTTGATTTTCACTCATCAATTCCAAGACGAATTCTTCAATCACATTGTTCAAAATAAAAGTTGGCCCAATGATTCGAAAACTACTCCATAAAATATCACTGATCAAAGTATCGATATGGCCACACTCAATGTTGAATCGTTGTGATAAATCTTTGATCAGTTGTTCCATTTGATTATGTAATGATGATTGTTCGATACCTAACTGATGACAGGTTTTTGTCACTTTGAAAGGTTCGCAATAATTTGCAAATAAGTTATATAATATGTCTTCGTTCAATTCTATCTCAAAGCATTCTTGACATTTTTGTTTCAATCCATCGTCATCCAAAATAGTTTGATAGTTAAACACGGTTGCTTTCTTCTCTATAAATTCTCCCTGCCGACAACGGTATAATGCAGCTAGTACTTTTAAATGGATTTTATTCAACAGAAAATGATGTTGATCATTCATTTCAATGATCGTTGCGTTTTCTTCATAGAAACGTTGGATCAACCGATCGATCAACTTGAATTCTTCTTTTAAAAGCAAATTTTCCGCTGAAAGATATTTTTCATACATCAGGCTAGCAAACAATTTGCGAATATTTATCTCTGAACCTTCGATTTTCAATTCATGACTGATTTGTATTGAAAATTTATCTAATACTGAATTTAGCTTTGTCAGTAATCGATTTAACTGCGTTTCTGAAATAAATAGCCGATCGCATAACTCGCCTTTAGTCAGATTCGGATGGATAAAAATTTCTTCGATGATCTGACATTCGATGCAGTTTTGTAAGAACAAAGAATAAAGATGTGTCTTTGATACACCCAGTGTTTTATCTAAGAAAACACCATGTTTAAAAGAAGTCTCAATTTTAAGTGGCTTGATTATTTCATTCAAATGTTTGATATCTGTTCGTATCGTCTTCTCCACTCCCCCGATGACCTGGACGATTTCTGATACAGTTAACCATTCATTTTCCCACAGCAATTCTAGTAATGCTAATTGCCTTGTACTTTGTTTATTTAATATTCCTTTCATTTTACTCCCCCAAATCTAATAAAAAAGCACAGTTATAATCAAAAAAATAACACCCCACCTGTGTCTTTTTTCATTTTTTTATGATATTAAAATTCAAAACTATCCCCTTGTTACTACTTATACTACATTATTTTAAAAAGTATGTACTATTACTTAATCATAATTTTAGAATATAAATCTTCTTATGTCTACAGAAAAATGAAGATAACATGAGATATTTTTAATTATTAATTAAAATACATCCATCACACTAAAAGATCGAGTAAAAGCTGCGTTCATTTCAACTTTTACTCGACCATTTATTTATTTCGTTATCTTAAAGATGTTTTAAATAACTTTAGATGATTCCTCCGTTATCTGGTTAAAGTTATATACATAGAAAATCCACTTTATCACAGAAGTATTCAAGTGAATCAACCTTTCTTCCCACTTAAAAACGCAAATACATTTTTTCTAGAGATTTCTCCAATCGGTGTCTCTTGTTTATATACGCTGACTTTTTCTACTTCTTCCAATTGAGCAAACAATTGCTGTAAAGGTGTATCAAGTTCTACCGCTCTTTGTTGTTCAGTGATTTCCTTTTCAAAAAAACCAGCCAAAATGACTTGTTCAACTGTCTGAGCTTTGTCTTGGATCGATTCCTCGAAGAAGCTACGAACAAAATCATTCTCAGGGTGTAGTAATAATCGTTCTGGGGTATCACATTGGATCAATTCGCCTTCTTTCATTACGGCGATTCGATTGCCTAATTTTATGGCTTCTTCCATATTATGTGTGACAAAAACAATGGTTGTCCCTAACTCTTTATGAAGTGAAAGAACTAGCTCTTGCAAGGAAGCTCGGGAAAGTGGATCAAGCGCACTGAACGGTTCATCCATCAAAATCACCTCAGGATTAGCAGCCAATGCTCGGACGATCCCGACACGTTGTTGTTCTCCTCCTGATAATTCTTGGGGCATTCGATCACGATAGATGTCTGGATCTAAGCCAACTTTCGCCAGTAACTGATCCGACGTTTCAGAACGTTTCTGTTTTTCCCAACCTAACATCTCAGGGATCACTTCAATGTTTTGTTTCACAGTCATGGTTGGGAACAATGCGATTTGTTGCAAGACATACCCCATTTGCCAACGCATTTTTTGCAAATTATAGTTTTTCAAAGATTTACCTTTGAAAAACACCTCTCCGTTACTTGGTAAAGAAAGTCCATTGATCATTTTTAGCGAAGTCGTCTTCCCGCTTCCAGAAGGACCGACCAACACAAAGATCTCCCCTTCTTCAATGGAAAGATCTAATTGCCTAATGGCGTACTTGTCACCAAAGTTTTTTTGTACGTTTTTAAATTCAATCAGCTCGGTCAATTATTTCCCTCCTTCACCAATCCTTGGTCAACTAGAAATTGTCGTGCGACTTCAGCAGGTTGTTTTTTCTCGACATTTACTTGATAATTCATCGTTTGCATCTGTTCTTCCGTGATTTTTCCGCTAAGCTTTTCTAAAGCAGTCACAACTTCCGGATGTTCATTTGCAAAATCTTCATTCATCAATGGTGCACCTTGATAAGTTGGGAACAAGCCGCGATCATCTTCCAGAACGATTAAATCATATTGCTTTAATTCACTGTCGGTCGAATAGGCATCAACGACATTCACGTCACCATTATTTATTGCTTGATAGCGTAAACTTGGCTCCATACTTTGAACGCTAAGGAAGTCCAATTGGTAAAGCTCTTGTATTCCTTTATAGCCATCTGCACGGTCAATAAACTCTAAAGTGAAACCTGCTCTGATTTGATTTTCAATTTTAGCTAGATCAGAGATCGTACGCAACTGATTTTCTTCTGCAAAGTCACGTTTCACAGCAAGTGCATAGGTGTTTTGGTATGCCATTGGTTTTAATAGTGTCATTGAGAACTGTTCACTCAACAGTTTATTGGCTTCTTGATAGGTTTCCTCTTTTGTTAATTTTTTCTCCCTTAATGTATCTGGAACTTGAACTAAACTCTCCAATACTGTTCCTGTAAATTCCGGGTAGATATCGATTTGTTGATTTTCTAAAGCACTGAATAAGAAACTCGTTTTCCCGAAATTAGGTTTTAACTCGACTTCCGCGTCAGTTTCTTCTTCAATCAGTCCTTTATACATTTGGATCAAGATATCTGGTTCGGCACCGAGTTTACCAGCAATCGTGATTTTTTCTTGCTTAAAGAAGCTGGTCTGATAAATGGAAGCCCCGGCGACCACAGTCAAGATCAACCCTAATACAAGCATTGTATAACGTGGTCTCAGATGTTGTAGTAAACGGATCAAACTACTGAAAATGATCGCTAATAGCGCAGAGCTGATCGCCCCGATCAATGTTAATACCGGTGTATTCCGATCGATCCCTAGTAAGATAAACGTTCCTAGTCCACCAGCACCGATCAATGCAGCTAATGTTGCCGTCCCGATGATCAACACTAAAGCTGTTCGAATTCCTGAGATGATTACAGGAAGTGCAATGGGTAATTCTACTTTGATCAATCTTCTAAAACGCGACATGCCAAAAGCAACCGCAGCTTCTTCAATTGACGGATCAATCTCTGCTAAGCCAATATAGGTACTTTGAAAGATGGGTAATAATGCATATAAGATCAAAGCAATCAATGCTGGTAATGTCCCGATCCCCACAAATGGGATCAATAATCCTAAAAGTGCAAGTGAGGGAATGGTTTGCAGTACACTTGTGACTTGTAATAAAAATTCTGCCATTCGTTTGTGGCTTACTGCCCAAATAGCCAATGGGATCGCAATCACTGCGGCGATCAGTAAGGCAATCAATGATATAGATAAGTGCTGGAATGTAGCTGCAAGTAACTCTTCTTTTCTCTCACTGAGCGTTTCGATAAACGTATTCATATGACCTTCCTTTCCGTTCTCCTTTAAGTATAAACATAGCCAAGCAAATTCCCAACTAAGTTGTTTTAAAAAAAAACTTGCAATCGAGTCGTTGGTGAGAACCGATTGCAAGTGGCGTTTTCTATTGAGTTATTTGGAATGATAGGGTGTTCCCTGCTGATAAAAATTTTCTTCATATCTGCGTTTTCGTTCGGTTTGTCGATACTTTTTTTCATCCCACATTACAAACCACAGTACAAATGAAGGCAGAAAAATCAACAATGCTGTTTGTAACCCATAATTACCTATAATAATACCAAAAAATAAAATCAACAACATTGCACCTAAACGTCTCATTGATTGCATATTCGATCACCTCTAAGATTTTATACCGAACGATTGTTCGCACTTTTATTATACGAACAATCGTTCCCTTTGTAAAGTAGAAGTTTTCTTTTTGAGCAAAAAAAAACAGCCAGTAACGTTTAAAATCTCGTGGGGGAGATACTTGTTTACTGGCTTGTTCAATAAATATTATACTTTATCTTGAGTGTCCGTGACCAAAAAAGTAAAAATCGGTTGTTTTGACATCATAATCGTTAAATTTCATAAGATAATCGCTGTTTTTTATATAGAAATGCTTCTTTTTTACTCATGCACTACTTTTCTGGTTTTCAAAATAAAGGACGATGGGATGTTTACCAAGAATTTTTCCAGTTTTCATCGAGAAAATCTTGAAGGAAATAAAATATACTTCTTTATGTATATTTTTTTCCATTTTCCTATTGAATAAATAGAGTTGTTCAGTGTAATATAAAGATTGCTGAAAATTTTCAAAAAGAAAAGAGGTTAGAGATGAAACATATCAAATTTTTATTAGACTTATGCGGAATTATTTTAGGGGCAGCTCTTTACGGATTGGCAGTCACTGGAATCAATCTCCCTTCAAAATTAGCTGACGGTGGTGTTACAGGTATTGCTCTTTTACTAAATCATTTATTTGGCTTTGCGCCCTCTATCACCTCGCTGATCATAAATTTACCTTTATTGCTGGTTTCCTTATTTATTTTTGGAAAACATTCATTTATTCGAACGATAGTCGGAACATTTTCTTTGGTCTTCTTTTTACATGTATGGGAAAATCTGAACGTTCATTTTGCTGTCGGAAACTTGCTTGTGAATAGTCTAATGACCGGGGTTCTTTCGGGGATCGGTTGCGGGCTAGTCTTTCGTTTTGGAGGAAGTACAGGCGGAACAGATATCATTTATCAAGCGATTGAAAAATACTACCATGTAAATATTGGCAAAAGCCTATTTATTATCACTTTTGGTATTTTAATTGTCTCTTTGATGTATTTGGATTTCACTCATTTTGCGTATACTCTTTTAAGCTGTTCGATTTTATCTTATACATTGAATAAAGTGAAGTATCTCAGAATCTCAAATCCTTTCAAAAAAATCACATCTACAACAGCAACAGTGAATCCATTAGAACCTATGGAAGAACCTTACTTAGATTAAGCCATTTTCATACAATAAGAGCTACCTCCTTTAAATAGCATGACTATTTAAGGATGTAGCTCTTTTTTTCTTGTCAGTTGTTTTGTTGAATCAGTGAGCCGCCTTTGGGAATCCACCAGAGACTACTAATTTTCCTTGTTGGCTTCCTTTACTAACTGCCGCCATCGCTTGTTCAAGTGAAGCTCTGGTGATGCCCTTTGAGTAAACCGTTGTGACATGACTATGGAGCTGGTTCGCTTCAAAGAGTTGCGCCAATTTCTTTAAAATCGCTCCTTGTGTGGCGATTTCTTTGTCATGATCCGTTTTTGTAAACACATACTCCCAATGGAAGCTGATCGAGTCATTTTTAAAGCCATTTAGATCGATTTTTTCTTTTGTATTGACGATCATCCCGATATGCCCGAGTGGTTGAATGATTCTTTCAATTTCTGATACATAGGGTTCGATATCATAGAGTACAGCGATATGATCCACACCTTCGACCCCAACTTCTGCTAATTGGTCATAGAGAGAATGATGGTAATCCAGAGGAACATCTACACCATTTTTTTCCAGCCATCCAAAGTTTTGCGGGCTAGCGGTAGCATAGACTTTCATACCTGCCCATTTTGCTAACTGTGTCATGATCGAACCGACACCACCGCCTCCGTTGATCACCAATAACTCTTTGCCTTCATTTCCTCCTTTTTGCGGAATCAGATGAAATTTTTCAAATAGCAGTTCATACGCAGTCAATGCAGTCAGCGGGATCGCAGCGACTTCTTCGTCCGTCAGATTCTGTGGTGCTTTCGCAACGATGCGCGCATCAACTAATTGATACTCTTGCTGACTGCCTCCGCGTTGCGTCGTACCGGCATAATAGACACGATCATTCACTTCAAAATCCGTCACAGCTGTACCTACTTTTCGTACATAACCCACGCTATCATAACCTAAGACTGTAAAGGTTTCTGCTTTAACGATTTCTCTTCGCTTTGTATCTACAGGGTTGATTGAGAGAGCAACGACTTCAATCAACAAGTCATGTTCGCCAGGTTCTGGCGTCACGATTTCTTCTTCAACCAATCCTGGGTAAGGTGTGTCACGAGTAAAACCAAATCTTTTCATTGATGAGGAAACAGCCATCATCTTTCGCCTTCTTTCCGTTCAAGTTATCTGATCGATCGACAAAAAAGCTGTTTCACTCCAACATTCAAACAATTTAGCACAAGCCTTGCCTGTTTTTCATTTGACTGAATCGTTGAAGGAATCAACTTTTTTTCGTAATTGATTGATTCTTAGTTGAAATAGCCATTCCCGTTCAAAGAATCGCCTTGTTCATTGATCAAGCCTTCCAATGAACGATCTAGTACCCCATGACTTTTTTTACTTGGATGTTTCTTTTCGTCCATTGTTACGCTTTGTTTTCCATCATATGGGGTGTTTTCTGCTTCAAATAGAAGATACGCATTCTTTTCTTTTTTGATCGAAGCAATCAGTTCTTCTTCAGAGATTTTATTTTTCTTCTGATCAGGAATGATTGAAGCTGGCACATATTTAGGTACAAAATAAGACCGTTCTCTTACAGAGCTATTGAATACGCTTCGCGATGAAGACTTTTTCTCTTGTGGTGGTCTTTGCTCTGACGTGCTGTTCCGACGAGCATAACCGAAACTCGTCTGACTGTTTCGTTTTGTTTTCGTCGTATTGCTTTGTCTGTAATCTGGCAAATTTTGTTTATGTTTGGCTAGATTTTCTTTTTGTGTCGAAGCATGTCGAACATTGACTGTCGCATGACTGTTTTTTTCTTTTTTTGAGTAATCCTCAAAATGAAATTCATTGATTTGTTCAAACAATGGCTTGTCGCTCGTATCTGTCATCAGATCATCTTGACCGTCGAACAATACGCGTCTATTTTCATTTTTCAACTTCACGCCGATGTGATCATCATAGGCAGGGAAGCGAAAATGTTTTCGTTTGATTTCTGTCATGTAAACCATCCTTTATAAGTGGACTTTCTCTTATAATAGCATAAATCTTGTATTTTCTATAGCTAAGCGTTAGTCGCTTATCGCTTTCTTGTCGTTTCACGAATGATCAACTCGGGGAAAAAATGGCGATAGCCTTGACTCGCTCCTTTTTCGCTAATTTTTTTCAGTAGCATTTCGCCGCAAACTTCACCCATCCGAATAATGTCTTGCTTGACGGTCGTCAGCTTGGGCGAACTGATTTGATCAAGAAATACGCCATCAAAACCAATCACTCCAAATTGTTCTGGTAATTGCCCGCCTACTTGCGTGATACCACGAACGATGCCTAGTGCCAAGCGATCAGAGCTACAAACAAAACAAGTCTTATCTGTAAATTCATCCCAATGCTCGGTGATATATTTTTCTGGTGTGGTCGAATGATTATCAAAACGTAACATTCTCGGTATTAAGCCAGCTTCTTCCATTACTTTTAAATAACCCGCTTCTCTAGATAATTCAAAAGGCTCTGCTTCATCGATACCAATATACACGACCGTTTGGTAACCAACTTCTAAAGCATATTGGGTCGCTTTGGCAGTTCCATATTGATTGTCGCTATCGACATAATCGTAGCCCATGCGATTCTCGCCAAATAAGACGACTGGCTTTTCCAAGCGATTGATCCAATCAAAATCTCTTTCACGCACACCCGTAATGATATAGCCATCACAAGACCCCACATCAAACGCATCATTGGTCACTAATTGTAAGGAATAATGTTCTTTCCCAATTCTTTTGGCGATTCCCATAAGTAAATTCATATAATAAGGTTCTGTCGTATCGATTTCTTCAAGAATAAACAACTTGATGATTTGCGAACGGTTTGAAACTAAGGCTTTTGCTGCAATATTTGGGCGATAATCAAGCTCAGCCATCGCTGTAAAAACTAATTCTTTTAGTTCATCCGTCACTTGCTCTGGATGATTGATCACCCGAGAAACTGTCATTTTTGAGACATTTGCTCGTTTAGCTACATCTGCTAACGTTGGCATAAAATCTCCCCTTCCATGCCTAAATACATAACTATAGTCATTATAGCAAAGAATCAAGAGAAAAATGAGCGAATCTTATGTAAGAACAAAAAATAAACCGTCTACCATAGAGAAAACATCTTTCTCATTGATAGGCGATTCTTCCTGCTTTTTTCTTTTATTGTAAAGTACTCTCCATCATGTCACTCAAAAACTCTGCAGCTTCTTCCATCAATGGGACTTCTACCATATGACGTTTCTCCGAAGAGGCACGAAAGACGATGCCCTTGCCGTAAGACTCATCCTTATTTTTTTCTACAAATTTAGCTACTTGCTGATAAGGGATTTTCTCATCTTTTTCGCCATGCCAGAAAAACAAAGGACGTCCGGCTAATTTTTCTGGGTGCATCGATAGATCGTAATGATTGACCCATGAAATCAAGTCGAAGTAATCATCTGGCAACTTGTAGTGGTATTCTTGCGCTCTACGTGAGATTTCTTTACCATATTCAGGTGGTGCTGGTGATCCCATCAAGCAGATACCGCCAGTGATCTCAGGGTGCTTTGCCAATAAGGCACATGTGGTCATGCCACCCATCGATACACCACCCACTGCCAATTTGTCTGAAAGAAGTTCACGTTTTCTTAAATGTTCGATCAATGTATCGAATTCAAATAGATTCCCGTAAATACTACTCCAAAAAGTAAAGGAAGGGATTTTTGACACCGGTTGCTTCCGTTCTCCATGATTCATGGCATCGGGGAGTAAGACTCTCATTCCTTTTTTTGCCATTTTTCTTCCTTGCGTCAACACAAGTTCCTTACTCGTCTGCCAGCCATGATAATAGATCACTACTGGGATTTTTTCTGACTTCAACTCTTTTTGGACCACTTCTAAGACTGGGATATTTTTTATTGTTCGTTTCAAAATAATTGGATTCACTGATCGATTCACCTGATTTTCATAAGATTGGCTGAACGTAATGACAGCCATAGACCTAACATCACTTGTACAAGACATAATAGTCCAAATGTAGTTGTGTAAACATCCATTCTTTTTACAAAGAATAGCATGGCGAATACTCCTGTGATCCCTAACCCTATTGATAGTACTGGGTAAATAGACATTTTAAAAAAACTAGCAAAACTGCCAAAAATATTTCCAATAAATACCATTAAGAATAGAAAAATACTTAATATTACCCCGTCTGTCAATGAGATTGGGAATAACAAAGCATTCGCTTCGACTGGTTGTTGGATTGCATTGTTGCCTAAATACATACTAAGAAAAATACTACATATATGACTGACTCCAACGACCTTGTTCATTCGCTTCATCGCGCTCACCTGACTCTCTTTATAATTCTATTATAATCATTTTATCATTTTTTTAAAGTAATAAACGTTTATTCTTTTCTTCATTTGAATTATTTCTGATATGATGAGTATAGAGAAATCAGAAAGGAGTTCTTACCATGTTCGATCCAAAAATGTTAGCGATGATCTTTTTCATCAATTTCGCTTACATCACATTAAATACATTACGCTTTATGCTGACCATGAAAGGCTATCGTTATATCGCGCCTTTAGTTAGTATGGTTGAGATCATTATTTACATCGTTGGTTTGTCGCTGGTCTTAGACCGCTTAGATAACCCTTTGAACTTATTCGTTTACGCACTAGGTTATGCTGTGGGTATCAGTGTCGGGATCGCCATCGAAGATAAATTAGCACTAGGCTATATCATGGTAACAACGATCTTGCCAGCGAATACGTCTGAAGATAAGAACTTACCGATCATTCTTAGAGAAAATGGCTTTGGTGTGACACAAACTTCTGCGACAGGACTTGAAGGTGAGCGTTTAGTATTAGAGATTCTTTCTCCACGTAAAAGTGAGCGCGAACTTTACCGATTGATCAAAGAAGTGGAAGAGCGGGCTTTTATTATCTCTTATGAACCAAAATATATTTCTGGTGGGTTCTGGACAAAAAAAGTGCGCAAACGCCGAAGCAATGTAAAATAAATAAATGTGAAGTAAATGATGATCTGATGAAGCCCTTTCATCAAATCATCGTTTATTTATTTGTTTTATTAAAAATGTCGACAATTCCTCATCATTTTGTTATTATAATGTATATCATTAAATTTATGGGAGTCCTTATGCAAATACAACAAAGAACAACGACCTATTTACATTGGGGATCTGTTTTTGCCTTTTTGAGTGCCTTGCTTTTTTTCTTTTACGCTTACTTCAAGACATCCAGCATACCTTGCAACTCATTTGGCTGGTTACTACTAGACCATTCTGAGCTTAACCAATCGAGCGACAATCCAACATTCTTGATTTTGTCTACCTTATGTGGTCTCATTTTCTCGTTATGCTTCGCGGCCTACTTTGCAAAGAAAAAAATGAATACATTTAATGAAGTGAACATCATTTTCGTCATACTGAAATCACTGAATCTCTTAACCGCTATGTTGTATACGTTCAATCAAGATTCACTATTTTTCTTCATCATCAATGGTTTAGTGGTGATTTTGACGATATTCACTTTCTTTATTTTTTCATTGATCACTAAGCAATTAAGGATGCCGATGCTTATCCAAATGAGTACTTTTTTCTGTTTTTGCTATAGTATCGTCGCATTGTTCATCTTGGCATTTGCACCATCGATCAATTCTGCAAATATTCAAATCACTAGTAATATACTAGATATCTTGTTTATCGGTAATTTAGCTTATATGATGTGGCACTTTCGAAAAACAGCATGACTAAAAAATCACTGTTCATCCAAATAGGGAGAACAGTGATTTTTTTAAATCATTTTTTTGATGTAAGAATAAGATTTTACCTCTAGCTCCTTCATCAGCGCAACCAACGCTTGTTCTTTGATAAAGGCACGTTCCACACTCGTTTGAGCCAATAGTCGCTCTTCCAACAATGAATCTTTCTTATTATCGACTACAGGCAGCAGTAAGTGATACTGCTCATTGTGAGCCAAGACATTTGCTAATAATAACGCATCTAAAAAAATCGACTCACGGCGTTTTTTGTATTTGTTTTCACAAACCCGTTCGATGATCACTTCTACTTGATCAAAAAAATATGCTTCGTTCACATCGCCGATCAACTGCCCCAACGCCTGGAACTCTTCAGGTAATGTCGTCTGCTGTTTTTGAAGATGGAAATAAGTTGGCAAAGAAACTTCGTTCTCTTGTTGGAGCGTTACAAATCGGTAATTTTCATTGCCTGCTTCTAATCGTTCGATCGTTGGAACTGAAAAGGCGGTCGCATAAAAATAATCTGTTTCAGTCTCACGACAGAAATGCCAGATCTCTTCTGCCAAAAAGAGCGCTCTTTGACTTTCTGGCTGCTTCAGCAATTCTTGCATCAATTCTTGGGTTAACTGAGCGATTTCCTCTCGAAAATCTTTTTGATCATACACTGGAAAGGCACAGCGATAACGCCGATTCTCTCGAATGATCAAGCCGTTGTCGATCATTTGGTCAAGAAAATGTTCCATTTTTTTCTGGGGAAATTCTTTTTTTAGTTGTCGCAAGATGATATCTTGTGTGCCTTGACTGATCAGATAGTCGATCATTGGTTGAAATAGTGGCTGTGCGATCAGTTTCCGCCGATCATCTTGAGAATGAAAATATTGCATCGATTTACCTGCTTTCTATGTGGACGTTTAAATAAAAAAGTGAGAGGTTCCAGTCAACTGGTCACACTCCCACTTCTTTCAATCTCGTCGCTTAATTGAAAACTTCTGTCAATTGAGGGACCACTTGTTTTTTACGTGAAACGACCCCTTGTAAAAATGCGCGATTGTTTTCTAACTTCACATTAAATGCTTGTTCAACTTCTGCTTTTCTTTCACCGGCAATCAATAATTCTGAATTGCTGTTCAAGATGTCCGTTACTACAAGGACGAAAAGATCATAACCGTTTTCAGCAATCTCAGCGTTCATCGCTGCTTCAAGCTCTGCTTGACGGTCCATCACTTCGTTTAAATCAACTGTATTGACTTGAGCGATGCGCACGCTTGAGCTCGCCATTGGGAAACTTTTTGCATCTAGGTCAAGTAATACTTCGGCTGCTTTATCGCTAAGGTTTGTCCCTGCTTTTAGCATCTCCAAGCCGTATGCTTCTAAATCTACACCCGAGATCTCAACTAGTTCTTTTGCAGCCAACTGATCTTCTTCTGTTGATGTTGGTGATTTGAACAATAAAGTATCTGAAATGATCGCAGATAACATGATTCCAGCGATTTCTTTAGGGATCTCAATTTGGTTTTCTTTGAATAGTTTTAAAACAATAGTACTTGTGCAACCAACTGGTTCAGCACGATAGTACAATGGATTTGCTGTTTCAAAGTTTGCGATACGATGGTGGTCAACTACTGCTAAGATCGTTGCTTCCGCAATGTCAGCTACACTTTGTTGGAATTCATTATGATCCACTAGCATCACATCTGCTTGTTCTTCTTTGATTGATGAGATCACACGTGGTGCATCTAATTTGAAGTAATCTAGTGCAAATTGTGTTTCTTCACTTGGTGTGCCTAAAGCAACAGGCTCCGCATTTACTCCTAATTGATTTTGCAAATATGAAAATGCAATCGCTGCTCCAATTGCATCTGTATCAGGATTTTGATGACCAAAAACTAAAACTTTTGACATTTGACTCGCTCCTTTTTCTTTTCTCCTATTCAATAATAGCAAAAAAACGGAAAGAAGCAATACTTATCTTCCTTCCGTTAACGTCTATCTAGTTAAATATTTTGTGTAATCTTCTATATGAAGAAGACGTTTCGCATTTTCAACTCGCTCTTTTGTCGGCGGTTCGATCCCTTCAAGTGGATACGCCAAACCAAGAGTCTCCCATTTGTATCTACCCATTGTATGATAAGGAAGGATTTCCACTCGATCGACATTCTCAAGTGTTTTGATGAACGCATCTAGGCGAATCAAATATTCATCATAGTCACTACGTTCAGGGACTAAGACATGACGGATCCAGACTGGTTTTTTGATATCTGAAAGATACTGAGCCATCTCCAGAATATTTTCATTGCCCCAGTGAGTCAATTTCTTGTGTGCTTCATTATCAATATGTTTGATGTCAAATAACAGTAAGTCCGTATAGTTCATCAACTCTTCAAAACGAGAAAAGAAAGGCTCATCATACGAAAATGGTTTCCCACACGTATCGATCGTTGTATGGATGCCACGTTCTTGCGCTTTTTGGAATAATTCGATCAGGAAATCGATCTGCAATAAAGGTTCACCACCACTGATCGTGATCCCTCCTTGCTTGCCCCAATAAGAACGATAGCGCTCTGCTTGATCTAAAATCGCCTCTGCGGTATATTCTTTTCCTCCACCGATATTCCAAGTGTCTGGATTATGGCAAAATTCACAACGCATCCGACAACCTTGCATGAAGACGACAAAGCGAACGCCTGGTCCATCTACAGACCCAAATGTTTCAATCGAATGGACATAGCCTATTGTTTGTTCTTCCATCTTAATCACTTCTTTTCTTTAATTTCTTTCGTCTCGAGCCACGGACAATGTTTTTCAACCACAACCTCTTTGTAAAAAAGGAAGACAAAAGCTCATGCGGAACTTTTGTCTTTCCTTTTACACTACGTTGGTTGTCTTACATTCTGTCGTGTGACGTTCTCATCAATACATCTAATTGTTGTTCTCTTGTCAAGTCACGGAATTTAACGGCATATCCAGAAACACGGATCGTTAAGTTTGGATATTTCATTGGGTTTTCCATTGCATCACGTAACAAGTCGTTACTGAATACGTTCACGTTCAAGTGGTATGCGCCTCTTGAGAAGTAACCATCTAATACGTTACGTAAGTTGTCGATTCTTGTTTCTTCGTCTTTCCCTAACCCAGAAGGATTGATCGTTTGTGTGTTAGAGATTCCATCTCTAGCATGTGCATAATTGAATTTCGCTGTTGAATTCAAGCTTGCAAGCAAACCATTTTGTTCTGCTTGGTAACTTGGGTTTGCACCAGGTGCCAACGGTTTACCAGCTTCACGTCCATCTGGTGTATTACCTGTATTTTTTCCGTAAACAACGTTTGACGTGATTGTCAATAATGAAGTTGTCGGAGTTGAATTACGGTAAGTTTTGTGACGTTTGATTTGGCCCATGAAGTATTCTAATACCCATTCAGCGATTTCATCAGCACGGTCATCGTCATTTCCATATTTAGGGAAGTCGCCAGTCACTTCAAAGTCAACTGTGATCCCTTGTTCATTACGGATTGGTTTTACTTGTGCATATTTGATTGCAGACAAGCTATCTGCTGCGTGAGAGATCCCTGCAATACCTGTGGCAAATGTACGTTTCAAGTCAGTATCCATTACAGCTAATTGTGCAGCTTCATAAGAATATTTGTCGTGCATATAGTGGATGATGTTTAGCGTATTTACATAAAGCTCAGCTAACCAATCCATGATATTCATGAAGTTGTGTTTCACTTCTTCAAAGTCTAATGTGTCGCTTGTGATTGGACGATATTCAGGACCTACTTGCGCTCCTGTCATCTCATCAACACCACCGTTGATCGCGTATAACAATGCTTTCGCTAAGTTTGCGCGTGCTCCGAAGAATTGCATATCTTTACCAACAACAGTTCCAGATACACAACATGCGATCGCACAGTCATCTGAACCCCATTGTTCGCGAAGTAAGTTATCATTTTCAAATTGGATCGAAGAACTTTCGATCGCAATTTTACTTGCATACGTTCTGAATCCTTCAGGTAAGTTTTCTGAATATAAAACAGTCAAGTTTGGTTCTGGTGAAGGTCCCATGTTTGTTAATGTATGCAACATACGGAAATCATTTTTCGTTACTAATGAACGTCCGTCTAAGCCCATACCAGCAATTGATAATGTCGCCCAGATCGGGAAACCAGAGAACAATTGATTGTATTCAGGCGTACGTGCAAATTTCACCATACGTAATTTCATCACAAGATGGTCGATCAATTCTTGTGCTTCTCTTTCAGTGATCACGCCGTTATCTAAGTCGCGTTGGATATAGATATCTAAGAAAGCAGAGATACGTCCGATAGACATTGCTGCTCCGTTTTGAGATTTGATTGCTGCTAGGTAACCAAAGTATAACCATTGAACAGCTTCTTTCGCATTTGCAGCTGGTTTTGAAATATCATAGCCATATTTTGCAGCCATTTCTTTCATTTGAGCCAATGCACGATATTGTTCTGAGATTTCTTCACGAAGACGGATCACTTCTTCGCTCATTGTATGGTAGCCAGTATTGTCATGGTCTTTTTTCTTTTGAGCCATTAAATAATCGATTCCGTACAATGCGATACGACGATAGTCACCGATGATTCGGCCACGTCCGTATGCGTCAGGAAGTCCAGTGATGATCTTGTTTTTA
Source organism: Enterococcus sp. DIV1094 (assembly GCF_017316305.2). Lineage (NCBI taxonomy): Bacteria > Bacillati > Bacillota > Bacilli > Lactobacillales > Enterococcaceae > Enterococcus > Candidatus Enterococcus mangumiae. The sequence continues at coordinate 2,468,659 of NZ_CP147250.1, read as the reverse complement.
CGTGCAGCACGCATTTCTGCTGTATAAGCATCGAACACACCTTGGTTATGTGTTTTTCTCCAGTCTGTGAAAATATGTGTCAACTCTTCTTTTGGCTCATAGCCATTACTTGTCAACGCATGGTTTGCCATGTTGATACCGCCAAATGGCATGAAGGCTTGTTTTAATGGTGTTTCTGTTTGTAGACCTACGACTTGTTCTAAGTCTTTGTCTAAGTAGCCAGCTTCGTGAGAAGTGATCGTTGACACGACATCTGTATCCATATCGTAAACACCGTTGCGTTCAAATTGGATATCATTCAATTTTTGTAATTTTTCCCACAAGTTGTCAGTTGCTTCAGTCGGTTTTTCTAAAAAGCTATCATCACCGCGGTATTCTGTATAGTTGTTTTGGATAAAATCGCGTGTATCCACGCCTTCTTTCCACTTCGTTCCTTTAAATCCATTCCATTGTTCCATCGTATGGACCTCCCGTTTCTGTTTTATGTAACAGTTTTTACGTGATAAGTATAACACATGTTGCTCCCAATGCAAGGGTTTTCTTGTTTTTTTAGTAACAAATAAAGTGTATATAAAATAATATTAGTTATTAAAGTTGTTAAATCAACATTTACAGCTTGTGAATCTATTCATATTTTGTTTGTGCAAGTATTAATTTTCTTTTAATATAAAAAGAATAGCCCGAAACTGTAATAATACAGTTTCGGGCTATTCCATAAAAAACTATAACAGTTAATCCTCAATCTCGATCATTGGTGAATCGATGACCATCTGCACTTCTCCACCTTTTTTCTCGTCGATGACAAAAGAGCCATTAGATGTACGGTCTCCGATCGGATAGTCCGTCGGATCGATCGTAGTTTCTTGTCCTTTTTGATTGATCATAGTGATCGTTTTCGCGTGTCCTTCAGACATATAAACGACTCGATGTGGTTGTTTCTTCAGTTCTCGTAAAACAGCTACGCCTCGTTTGGCACGAGAAGTCTGACTGATTTCTTGCGCAAGCATGCGTTTTACAGCACCTCGCTGACTAATGATGACGATTGGCGTATCGCCTTCTGCCAAGACGAGTAAGCCATTCACAACATAATCTTCTTCTTTCAAGTTGATCGATTTGACACCTGCGGCTTTTGTGCCAACAACAGGTACTTCCGTCAATGGGTAACGTAGGCCCATGCCTTGATGAGTAACTAAGAAAACATCCCGATCTGTCTGTTCTTTTTCAAGATAGACAGCTACTAATTCATCTTCCCCAGCTTTAAACTTCATCCCACTCAACGGACGGCTCTTATACGTACGCCATGGTTCAAAATCGGTCATCCGTGTCTGTTTGATCAAGCCATTTTTACTGATGAATACAAATGTTTTTTCAGAATCGATCTTCTGATATGGGAAGACCGCTAAAATCGATTCATCGACCGCAAGATTCAAAATCGTTTGAGAAATGTGCTCCCCAGCATCTTTCCATTTCAAATCTGGCAGTTCATGGACGGGACGATAGATCACATTGGCTTTATTCGTGACTAACAAAACGTGATCCAAGGTGTTCAGTTCACCTGCATATAGCAGATAGTCCCCTTCACGCATTCCGATTTCTTCTGGTTTTGAGGCACTGTAAGAACGGAGACTCGTCCGTTTCACATACCCTTCACGCGTCACACTGACGATGACATCTTCTTGTGCAACCAGTACTTGTGTGTCGATCTTGATTTCTTCGATTTCCTCTTCGATCATCGTCAAACGAGAGGAAGCGTACTTCTTCTTGACTTCACGAAGTTCTTTTTTCATGACAGAAAACAGCTCTTTATCATTTGAAAGAATTTTATTCAATTCTGTGATCAGAGCGATCAATTCTTGCGATTCACGACGCAACTCTGTGATGTCTGTATTCGTTAAACGGTACAGTTGTAACGTAACGATGGCTTCCGCTTGTTCTTCTGTAAACTGGAACATTTGGACTAAATTAAGTTTTGCGTCTTTTTTATCTTTACTTTCACGGATCGTTGCGATCACTTCATCTAAAATCGATAAAGCTTTCATCAGACCTTCGACGATATGTTGTCTTTTTTGAGCTTTCTCTAGGTCAAATTGACTACGCTTAGTGATTACTTGTTTACGATGCTCGATATAACTACTTAAAATATCTTTCAAGCCCACTTGATGAGGCGTCATGTGATCGATTGCGACCATATTGAAGTTATAGTTGATCTGCAATTCGGTATTCTTGAATAAATAGTTCAAGATCCCTTGAGCATTTGCATCTTTTTTCAATTCAACAACGATCTGTAGACCTGTACGATCACTTTCGTCACGAACTTCTGCGATCCCATCGATTTTTTTATTCAAGCGGATCTCATCCATTTTTTTGACAAGTGTCGCCTTGTTCACTTCATAAGGGATCTCAGTGATCACGATCTGTTGTTTGTTTCCTTTGATTGATTCAATCGAGGTCTTTGAGCGTAAGATGACTTTGCCACGACCGGTTTCATAAGCTTTCTTGATTTCATCTTTTCCTTGCAAAATACCTCCTGTTGGAAAATCAGGACCAGGAATGAATTCCATCAATTTGTCTAAGCTTGCTTGTGGATGGTCGATCATATAGACCGTCCCATCGATGACTTCAGCAAGATTATGTGTTGGGATCTCAGTCGCATACCCCGCAGAAATACCCGTTGAGCCGTTAACTAACAGATTGGGATATCTTGCTGGTAATACGGTCGGTTCTTTTTCAGTATCATCAAAGTTCCAAACAAGATCGACCGTATTCTTTTCGATATCAGCGAGCATCTCACCACTGAGCTGCGATAAACGCGCTTCTGTATAACGCATGGCCGCTGGTGGATCACCATCCATACTTCCGTTGTTGCCGTGCATCTCCACAAGTACTTCTCGCAGCTTCCAATCTTGACTCATACGAACCATTGCATCATAGATACTACTATCTCCATGAGGGTGGTAATTACCCATGATATTCCCAACAGATTTCGCTGATTTACGGAATCCTTTGTCAAACGTATTGCCGTCCTTGTTCATCGCAAATAAAATACGGCGTTGAACAGGCTTCAAGCCATCTCGGATATCGGGCAACGCACGTTCTTGGATGATATATTTCGAGTAACGTCCGAAGCGGTCACCCATCACTTCTTCTAACGTTAACTCTTGGATTTCTTGACGTTCTTCCATTAGGTGACCTCCTATTCTACATCAACTGATTGTTCATTTTGGTTTTCTTCTATGCGTTCTTCATCTAGCAATTCATTAGAGACTGAAGAGGAAGTATCCGTTTCTTCTTTTTTGTCTAAAATGCTGCGTTCTTCTTCTAAGCTGAATTGCACATGGTTTTCGATCCATTTACGACGTGGTTCGACTTTATCGCCCATCAGCGTTGTTACTCGTCGCTCTGCTTGTGCGGCATCGTCGATCCTAACACGGATCAATGTCCGAGTCGCTGGATCCATCGTTGTTTCCCATAATTGTTCGGCATTCATTTCACCAAGACCTTTATACCGTTGCAACATATAACCTTTGCCGATGTTTTTGATCACTGCCGCTAATTCATCATCCGTCCAAGCATATTCGATCACTTGTTTTTTCCCTTGGCCTTTTGAGACTTTATACAAAGGAGGTAATGCAATGTAAACTTTGCCTGCTTCGATCAAAGGTTTCATATAGCGATAGAAAAATGTCAACAATAAGACTTGGATATGGGCACCATCGGTATCCGCATCGGTCATGATGATGATTTTGTCATAGTTACAATCTTCAATGGAAAATTCAGGGCCAACGCCCGCACCGATCGTATAGATCATCGTATTGATTTCTTCATTTTTCAAAATGTCTTGCATCTTAGCTTTTTCGGTATTGATGACTTTTCCTCGAAGTGGTAAGATCGCTTGGAATTTCCGATCTCTTCCTTGTTTGGCTGAACCACCAGCTGAATCTCCTTCGACAAGATACAATTCATTTTTCTTAGGATTTCTCGACTGTGCTGGTGTCAATTTTCCAGAAAGCAAAGATTCGCCTTTTTTCCGTTTTTTGCCATTACGGCTTTCTTCTCTCGCCTTACGAGCCGCTTCACGTGCTTCTCTGGCTTTGATTGCCTTGCGGACCAACATCTGACTCATCTCGCTGTTTTCCTGCAAGTAGAAGCCCATTTGCTCGCTCATGACATTATCAACGACGGAACGAGCGATCGGTGTCCCCAATTTTTCTTTTGTTTGCCCTTCAAACTGAAGCAAATGTTCAGGTACACGGATCGATAAGACTGTTGCAAGACCTTCTCGGAAGTCACTACCTTCTAAGTTCTTATCTCTTTCTTTCAACAAGCCGACTTTTCGGGCATATTCATTGTATGCTTTGGTCATCGCTGTTTTCATACCGACTTCATGCGTACCGCCATCTTTCGTTCGAACGTTGTTGACAAACGATAGCACATTTTCAGAATAACCGTCGTTATATTGATAAGCCACTTCGACTTCGATGCCTTCTTTTTCGCCAGAGAAATAGACCACTGGAGTCAACGTATCTTTTTCTTCATTTAGATACGCAACAAATTCTTTGATTCCTTCTTCGTAATGAAAGACTTCTTGAACCTTTTCGTCGCCTCTTAGATCGGTTAATGTGATTTTTACACCTTTCAACAGAAACGCTGATTCTCTTAAACGTTCAGACAAGGTATCATAAGAGAATTTAGTGGTTGAGAAAATACTATCATCTGGTAAGAAATGAACAGACGTACCATTAGCTTTTTTCGTTTTACCGATTTTTTTCAATGTTCCGTCTGGTTTTCCACCTTGCTTGAATGTTTGTTGATATTCGATGCCATCACGAACGATCGTCACCGTTAACCATTTAGACAACGCATTGACGACACTGGCACCGACACCATGCAGCCCACCAGAAGTTTTATATCCTCCTTGGCCAAACTTACCGCCAGCATGCAATACGGTGAAGATGACTTCAACCGTTGGAATCCCTGAAGCGTGCATTCCAACTGGCATTCCACGACCACTATCTGTAACAGTCACACTGTTGTCTTCGTGGATCGTTACAGCGATTTCATTCCCGTAGCCTGATAAAGCTTCATCTACGGCATTATCAACGATTTCATAGACTAAATGATGCAAGCCTCGGCTATCAGTCGACCCGATATACATCCCTGGTCGTTTTCTTACTGCTTCTAATCCTTCAAGAACTTGGATCGAGGCATCATTGTATTCATTTTTAATTTTCTTTGCCAAGGCAAACGCTCCTTCAATAATACTTGCGGGATAACCGCACCACGCTTATCATACTAGAAAAGTCCTCAAAAAAAAAGAGGGAAGGTCAGAATTACAAGAAACAACCAACTCTCCCGCTTTTTCATCCTTTTCTATCAACTAGACCGATGGCAACGATCCTTTACTCTTTTTTAAAAATCAACAATCGGTCAACATGCGTTCTTCTCATACTTAGTTAACAGGTTTCCGAGAAGTTACTTTATTGCGTATCTGAACGTGCTCTTCTGATACTTCTCGTGTTTTATTGTTCCATCTTCGCTAGCTCGATCTTGATGCAGCGATCCATGACGATGTCATTTCTTCCAGCAGCTTGGAGCATTTCAGCAGCTTCTTCATTTTCAATACCTAGCTGTGCCCAGAAGACCTTCGCATCTGTTTTCAAGAAATCGGCTGCCACTTCCGGTAAAAACTCACTACGACGGAAAATATCCACGATATCGATCGGTTCATTGATATCCGTCAGTTGTGCAACAACAGGTTCACCAAGCACTTCTTCACCTGCTAAAACAGGATTGACCGGAATGATACGATAGCCGTGTTCTTGTAATAATTGCGCAATTTGGTAACTTGTCCGTTCAGGCTTATTACTTAAACCAACGACTGCGATCGTTTTTGCTTCTTGGAGATAACGGAAGATGGTTGCTTGTTCTGGATTTTTAAATGACATATGGATGACTCCTTTCGATCGTTCAATTTTTTTCGATTGTTTGAAGCATTCTTTCATGCTAAAATATACATTAGTTTCAACTTGAAAGAGGTTAAAAAATGAAAATAATCTTATTGTTTATTGTAGCATATCTTTTGGGTTCCATTCCATCCGGAGTATGGGTTGGTAAAATCTTTTTTAAAAAAGACATCCGCGAACATGGTAGTGGGAATATGGGCACGACGAATACTTTCCGTGTTTTAGGAAAAACTGCTGGAACAGTTGTATTGTTCATGGACATTTTAAAAGGAACTTTAGCCACTGCTTTACCAGTCATTTTCCATGTTACTTCCGTCAATCCACTATGGTTTGGGGTATGCGCGATCTTAGGACATACATTTCCGATCTTCGCAAAGTTCAAAGGTGGCAAAGCGGTAGCAACAAGTGCCGGTATGTTGTTAGGCTTCAATCCACTCTTCTTTATTTACTCGTCTGCGATCTTTGTGATCAGTTTATATTGTACAAGTATGGTGAGCTTAACGAGTATGATCAGTGCGGTCTTGATCACTTTATCCACGATCTTTTTGCCGTACGTTGCGCCAGCGATCTTGCCAGAACCAAATTTACTTTTGACACTCATTGCTTGTGGTGTCTCCGCTTTTATTTTTTACCGTCATAAAGACAACATCAAACGAATCAAGAATAAAACAGAAAGCCGGATCCCATTCGGTTTGAATAGCAGTAAAAAGAAATGATCGCTTTCGATCAATGAAAAACAATGCCTTCTAACACATTTGAGCGCCAACTAGCGACTCATTTGTTCAGAAGGCATTTTTTATTGTCGAACTAACTGAAAGCGAAAGGTTTGCTAGAGCTTAGGTTATTTCACAGTGATCGAATATTTCGTCTTGAATAATTCGTGCGCACCCAATTGATTGATTCCCGCTTTTTCGATCAACTGACCAGTACTGTTGACGGTATCAGCAATCCCGAACCAAGGCTCGATGCAGACAAAGGGCGCTTCTTTTGGATACGGCGACCAAATGCCGACATAAGGCATGTCTTTGTAGCTTAGGGTGACACTGTGACTTGATTTTTCACTACGGATACTATACGCATTCAAGCCTCTTGTTTCGAATACTAACGCATCTTGATCAAACAGATCACGCATCAATGCAAGATTCGTATTCGTTTGACCGATCGTTTTTTGTTCCATATCGATGAATGGTCCAGATAATGGTAAACGTAAACGTGATTTTCTAGGAGAAAAAGCCAAATAGAAATCTTCAAACGTCAACCCTTCTTCTAATGGCACATTGAATGCCGGATGACCGCCAATGGAGAAATACATCTCTTCTTCCCCAATATTTTCAACTTGGTAATGAACAGTGATCCCATCTCCGCCTAGTTCATAAACTAATACTAGTTCAAAATCAAACGGATAGTTTTCTTTTGTTTCAGGGGTACTTTTCAGTACGAACTTCGCACGTTCTTTGTCGTGTTCAGCAACTTCAAAATCCATGTCACGAGCAAAACCGTGTTGTCCCATCGAATACGTTTTTCCTTGATACGTATACTGATCGTTTTTCAAACGTCCAACGATAGGAAAAAGAACGGGGGCATGTCTTCCCCAGTACTTAGGATCGCCTTGCCATATATATTCCAGATCATGTTCTTTCGATTTCAAACTGATCAATTCTGCTCCATGTTCCGAAATCTCAGCAATCAGCTGATCATTTTGAATTATAACAGTCATCGTCATCCTCCATCTTTTCTCAGACATTTACTGCGTCAAGTAGTAAATGTCTGAGAAAGTTTCCATTTAATAACTATGCTTCGTTAGCTCGTCTTTAAACCGAGCATTCAATACTTTTAAATACGTCCCTTTCATGCCTAGTGAGCGAGATTCAATGATACCAGCTGATTCAAGTTTACGTAAGGCATTCACGATCACCGAGCGAGTGATGCCGATCTTATCTGCAATATTTGAGGCAGTCAAACGTCCTTCGTTGCCTTCTAACGCATCAAAAATGGCTTGTACTGCTTTCAATTCGCTGTATGATAACGTATTGATCGCCATTTGGACAGCAGTCGTACTACGGACATCTGCTTCGATATCTCGTGATTTTTGATAAAGGATCTGCATACCTACTACCGTTGCGCCATATTCTGCTAACACAAGGTCTTCATCGGTAAATGCTTGCTCCATTCTTGCTAAAATAATGGTTCCCAATCGTTCACCGGCACCAAAGATCGGCACAACTGTCGTTAAGCCAAAAGGATATTTTTCACGGCTTTCAAAAGGAAATGCCGTCATATCACTTGTAATTGGGATATTTGCTTCTGTTTTTGTGATCAAATCGACCGTTTCCGTGTACGCATCAGGAAATTGTTTTTGTACAAACATTGTCTTCACACGATCATTATTCACATCGTGTCGTTCATTGTAACCAAGTAGAACCCCTTCACTGCCAATGATATACGTATTGCTATCTAAAACAGCACCTAAAGTGACCGCCATTTTATCGTAAGGTAAATCCGCCTGCATATCAAACGTATTTTTTTGTTGCAATAATTTGTTTATCTTTCGAGTGTTCGTCAACAAATCCGTCATTTTTTTCCTCCGATTTTATAATATATAGCGACTCAAGTCTTCATTCGCCGCAATTGATCCTAATTTATCATCGACATAGGCTTCTGTAATGGTGATTTCTCCCATTTGCATTTCTGGTGCTTCAAACAACAAGTCTTCCAACAATTTCTCTAAAATCGTGTGCAAACGACGTGCGCCGATATTGTCTGTATCACGGTTCACATCATAAGCGATCTGAGCAATGCGTTCGATGGCTTCTTTCGTAAACGTAACAGTTACATTTTCGGTACCGATCAATGCAATATATTGTTTGACTAACGCATTGTTTGGTTCAGTCAAGATCTTGACAAAATCCTCAGCTGTTAAATCATCTAACTCAACACGGATCGGGAATCGACCTTGTAATTCAGGAATCAAGTCACTTGGTTTTGACAAGTGGAACGCTCCTGAAGCGATAAACAGAATATGGTCTGTTTGTAATGCGCCGTATTTCGTATTGACTTGTGATCCTTCTACGATCGGCAAGATATCTCTTTGCACACCTTCTCTTGATACTTCCCCAGATTGTTGGGATTTAGAGGTGATCTTATCGATTTCATCAATGAAGATGATTCCGCTTGATTCAGCCAATTTGATTGCTTCGCTGTGGATATCCGCATCATTGACTAATTTGGCAGACTCTTCTTTGATCAATAACTCCAATGCTTCTTTGACTGTCACTGTACGTTCGATTTTTTTCTTAGGTGTCAAAGCACCTAGTGTTTCGTTCAAATCGATCCCCATTTGTTCCAGTCCATTGTTCATCATTGGTGCAGGTTTCTTTTGATCTTGTACTTCGATCGTCACTTCTCGGTTGTCAAGCAAGCCTTTTTGCAATTGCTCTAACACTGTGCGACGATTCACTCGAATCTCTTCGGTCACTTCTTCTTGCGTTTCTGCCGGTTGTTGCGAAGCGTTGAACATATTCATCATTTGTTCAAATTGGTTGTTTGATTGTTTTTGCTCTTTTTTGATGCCAGGTACAAGAATTTTCACTAATTGTTTTTCCGCATTTTTCTTCGCTTGCGGGCGAACGCGGCTATATTGACTTTTTTCAACGATTTGGATCGCATTTTCGACAAGGTCACGAACCATTGACTCAACGTCACGTCCTACATATCCAACTTCCGTAAACTTCGTTGCTTCAACTTTGACAAAAGGCGCATTGACGATCTTCGCCAAACGACGCGCGATCTCTGTTTTACCAACCCCAGTTGGTCCGATCATCAACATGTTTTTTGGTGTGATGTCTTGTTGCATTTTTTCGTCTAATTGCAGACGGCGATAACGATTTCTAAGGGCAACTGCCACTGATTTTTTTGCTGCTTGTTGGCCAATGATATATTGATCTAACTCACTGACGATTTGTTTTGGTGTTTGTTTTAATTCATACATATCCTTCACCTCTATAATTCTTCCACAATAATGTTGTGATTTGTAAAGACACAGATATCTGCGGCAATATTCAGCGCATTTTCAGCAATTTCTTTTGCACTCATGTCATTTTGAGCATAGTTCTTCATTGCTCGTGCGGCAGCTAAAGCAAAGTTTCCACCAGAACCGATGGCTAAGATGCCATCATCCGGTGTGATGACTTCACCTGTACCTGAAACAAGCAACATTTCTTTATCGTTCATCACGATCAGCATCGCTTCTAATTTTTGCATCGATTGTTGTGTGCGCCATTCTTGGGCTAATTCAACGGCTGCTCTTTGCAAATTTCCGTTATATTCATTGAGTTTGCCTTCAAATTTTTCTTCTAAAGTAAACGCGTCGGCAACACTTCCAGCAAAGCCGACAACTACTTCTCCATTGTAGATACGACGTACTTTTCTAGCACTGCCTTTCATGACGACTGATTCGCCCATTGTGACTTGACCATCGCCAGCCATCGCGAATTTACCGTTTTTTTCAACTGCACAAATGGTTGTTGAATGAAACTGTGATTCTACCATAGTTGTTTCCTCCTAAAAATGTGGTCACGCTCGTGGATGGAACGAGCGATAATTTTTTTGTAAACTTTCTTTTGTAACATGCGCATAGATTTGGGTCGTTGATAAATTTGCGTGACCTAAAAGTTCTTGCACCGTACGCATATCCGCACCGTTGTTTAATAAGTGTGTCGCAAAAGTATGACGTAGCATGTGAGGATGGATATCGCTATCCAAACTACTTTTTTTGATGATTTGGTTTAATACATATTCAATACCAGTAGGTGTGATCGGTTCTCCATGATGATTTACAAAGACATGGTCATGTGACTTATGGTATTTCGTCATTAAGAAGCTGCGTCCCTTGGCAAAATACTCTTGCAAAGCATCTTGCGCAAATGAACCCAACGGCGCATAACGTTCTTTATTTCCTTTTCCATGGATCAACATCACCTCTGTCCCAAAGTCGATGGCAGACATCGTCAATTGGCTACATTCACTCAGACGGATACCTGATCCGTAGAGAACTTCAAGTAACGCTCGATCTCTAAGTGCTAGAGGACTATCCCCAGTGACACTTTCGAATAAACTTTGCATCTCATTCTCATAAAAAAAACGCGGTAGTTTGACATTTTTTTTCTTTAAGTGAACATACGAAAATGGGTTTTCTGCAATTTTTTCTTCACGCAGAAGGTATTGATAAAAGGAACGTAAACTTGCGATTTTTCGACTGACTGAATTTCGACTGTATGATTTATCTGACAGATAGCTCAAATACACTCTCACGTCCAAATAGCTTACTTTCAGCAGATCAGATTCGCCCGATTCCGCTAAGAATCGCTGAAAATCGTTGATATCTTCTTCATAGGCTGATTTTGTTTTTTCTGAATAACCACGCTCAATAATTAAATAACGTAAAAAATCTTCTTGCAAAGTTGATTTCATTCTTTTTACACCTACCTTTTGATCCCAAAATAAATTTAGCATAGCCCTAGAGAAAAAACAAACAAATTGTCAGAATTTAATCAATATTTCTAAGTTTGTTCACAATTTAACCAATTTACTTGACAAATAAGGGGTGAGGCAACTAAAAACCGCATTAAAGAACCTTTGTTATCTTAAATAGTGACTCAATTCAAGAGGACTGCCGAGAAATAAGCCGAAGCACTCAGAAATGGTGAACACCATTCAGAGAAACTTCGACTTATTACATAACATCCGTTTAACGAGAAGCAAATTCCTCATTCAATAATTCTTGCTTCACTTTTTCATTGGCTGCTAAAGCACGTTCGGCAATTGCTTCGTAACGAGACTTCTTATCACGGATACGTTCAGGCAATTCTGGGAACAATCCATAGTTTGCATTCATTGGTTGGAAATGTTTGCCTTCTGCATGGGTAATGTAGTACGCCATACTTCCCATCGCTGTTTCCTGCGGTAAAACGACAGGTTCCAGTCCTTTGGCTAGACGAGCAGCATTGATTCCTGCAAGTAAGCCACTTGCCGCACTTTCAACATAACCTTCTACACCGGTCATTTGTCCTGCGAAAAACAGATCCTCACGCTTTGTTGATTGGTAGGTCGGTTTCAATAGCTCTGGTGAGTTCATGAAACTATTTCGGTGCATTACACCGTAGCGTACGAACTCTGCATTCTCTAAACCCGGGATCATACGGAATACACGCTTTTGTTCGCCCCATTTCAAATGGGTTTGGAAACCTACGATATTGTAAAGAGAAGCGGCCGCATTGTCTTGTCTTAGCTGGATGACTGCGTAAGGTCTTTTGCCTGTTTTTGGATCTTCCAAGCCAACTGGTTTCATTGGACCAAACAACATTGTCTTAAAGCCGCGTTGCGCCATTACTTCGATTGGCATACAGCCTTCAAAATATTTTTCTTTTTCGAAGGATTTCAATTCTGCGACTTCAGCATTCACTAACGCGTCATGGAAAGCTTTGAATTCTTCTTCTGTCATTGGACAGTTCAAGTAAGCAGCTTCCCCTTTGTCATAACGTGATTTTAAATATACTTTGTCCATGTCGATCGTTGCTTTATCAACGATCGGTGCAGCAGCATCATAGAAATAAAAGCCGTCTGAGCCATTAAATGCTTTGATGCTTTCTGCTAAAGGATGAGAAGTCAAAGGTCCTGTAGCAACTACTGTGATCCCCTCTGGAATCTCAGTGATCTCTTCATTCACTACTGTGACTAGAGGATGCTCTTTGACCTTACGAGTGATCGTTTCAGAAAATGAATCACGGTCAACCGCTAACGCACCACCCGCAGGAACTGCTGTTTCATCGGCAGAATGGATGATCACTGAATCTAAGCGACGCATTTCTTCTTTTAATAAGCCAACTGCGTTCGCCAGACTATTCCCTCTCAAAGAATTTGAACAGACTAATTCAGCAAAATTATCTGTATGATGGGCTTCTGTCTTTTTCACTGGTCTCATTTCATATAACTTCACAGGTACACCTGCTTGAGCGATTTGCCATGCTGCTTCGCTTCCTGCTAGGCCTGCACCTACAACATTCACGTTTTCCAACTAAAAACCTCTTCTCATTTCTTTATTTTTGCACATCTTCTTCGTAATCACCATTCGTACAAACGACTTGTTTACCGCCTTTGACTTTTTTCTCGACTAGATAATGATCACATTTCGGACAATTTCTGCCGATTGGTTTTTCCCATGACGTGAATTCACATTCAGGGAAGCGAGAACAGCCATAGAAAAGACGATTTTTCTTAGATTTACGTTCGATAACTTGTCCTTCATGACAAACTGGACAAGTGACTCCGATCTCTTTAACGATCGGTTTGGTATTACGGCAATCCGGAAAATTACTACATGCATAGAATTTACCATACTTCCCTAATTTTATCACCATAGGATGCCCACACAAATCACAATCAAAGCCAGCTGGTTCATCTTTGATCTGGATTTTCTCGATTTTTTCTTCGGCATTCGATAATTCTTTTTCAAATGGTTTATAAAAACGATCGACGACTTCGATCCACTCTTCTTTTCCTTCTTCGACTTTATCCAAGTCATCTTCCATTTCAGCTGTGAAATGGATATCCACGATTTGCGGGAAGAATTCGCAGATCAACGAATTGACGATTTCTCCTAATTCGGTCGGTTCAAAACGTTTTTGTGTCAATTTCACATAATAACGTCGTTGGATCGTATCTAATGTTGGCGCATAAGTCGATGGACGACCTACCCCATTTTCTTCCAACGCACGGATCAATGTCGCTTCACTATAGCGTGCAGGTGGTTGAGTGAAATGTTGTTTCGGTTCGATATCGACCGATTGCACTGTATCGCCTTCTGCTAACTCTGGTAAAATATTTTCTTTGTCTTCTTTCCCATCATCGCGACCTTCAACATAGACTTGCATAAATCCTTTGAACTTGATCTTTGAGCCGTTCGCAATGAATCTGACATCGTTTTGTTCCAACGTCACTTTCATCGTATCTAAGACAGCTGGTGTCATTTGACTGGCAACAAAACGTGACCAGATCAACGTATACAATTTTAATTGGTCTTTATCCAAGTATTGTTTCAAGTCATCAGGTGTACGCAAAGCACTTGTCGGACGGACCGCTTCATGGGCATCTTGTGCGCCTTTAGAATTTGCTGCTTTACGTTCTGAATGACTCGAGAATTCTTTCCCATAAGTTTCTTCGATAAATGTTGCGACTTCCGCTTTTGCAGTGTCAGCGATCCGTGTGGAATCGGTACGCATATAAGTGATCAACCCGATTGTTCCTTGTTTACCGAGTGAGATTCCTTCATACAACTGTTGCGCGACCATCATCGTTTTACGTGTTCTGAAATTCAGTTTACGTGCCGCTTCTTGTTGCAGACTACTTGTCGTAAAAGGATTCGCTGGGTTTCGCTTGCGTTCTTTCTTTTCGACTTTTGTCACAGCAAACTCTTTGCCAGTGATACGGTCAGTCACTTCTTTTACAGTTTCAGCATCAGAAAGTTTTTTCTTTTTCCCGTCAACTCCCCAAAAGTTCGCTTTGAATTTCTTGCGTTCTTTCTTAAAGTTTCCGTCAATACTCCAATACTCTTCCGGTGTGAAATCACGGATTTCTTTTTCGCGTTCAATGATGATCTTCAATGCAATCGATTGAACCCGACCAGCACTCAATCCTTTTTTCACTTTACGCCATAAGATCGGACTAATCGAATAACCAACGATACGGTCAAGCGTTCGACGTGCTTGTTGCGCATCAACAAGATCCACATCGATCGAACGTGGCTCTTTAAATGCCGCCTTGACTGCATCCTTGGTGATTTCATTGAAGACAACCCGATTCTTATCGTTTAGATCCAAGCCTAATAAATAGGCCAAATGCCAAGCAATTGCTTCCCCTTCTCTATCCGGGTCACTTGCGAGGTAAACTTTTTGTGCTTTTTTTGCCGCTGCTTTGAGACTCTTTATTACATCGCCTTTACCTCGAATCGAGATATAATGCGGTTCATAATTATTTTCAAAATCGATCCCCATCTTACTCTTAGGTAAGTCACGAATATGTCCTACACTAGCCATTACTTTATAATTACGGCCAAGATATTTTTCAATCGTCTTGGCTTTTGCAGGTGATTCTACGATCACTAAATATTTATATGCCATTCCTGAATGGACTCCTTTCCATTTTCGGGTTCCTACTATATATATGCCACAAGGACTTTTTACAAATCGTAGCTTATCATATCCATTCAGAAAACGTTTGTCAAGGAAAGCAATAATAAATCAATCGTTATGATTCCAATTCATTCAGGATATCTTGGCCCGAAAATGTACATATTGCTCCATCTTGGATCAATTGGTGACAGCCAGTCGATTGTCCTGTCAAAATATTCCCAGGGATAGAAAAAATTGGTCGTCCGATTTCTAACCCTTGCTCTGCGGTAATCAGCGATCCGCTTTTTGCTCTTGCCTCAATCACGCAAATCCCTTGCGACAAAGCAGCAATCAGTCGGTTTCTCATTGGGAAATGAAATTTTTGAGGACGCGCATCTGGTAGAAACTCACTCAATAAAAGATGATTACGCGCAATCTCTCGTTGCAGTTGTTGGTTTTCTTTCGGATAACTCTGGTTGATCCCGGTACCGATCACTGCGATCGTCCTACCTGATCGACGCATCGTTACTTGATGCGCATAAGTATCCACGCCTTTTGCACAACCGCTAACGATCACATAGTGTTGATCGATCACTGGGGCAAGAACTTCTTCAACTATTTTTTTCGCGTACCCAGAAGTTTCTCTACCCCCAACAACAGCAATCATTTTTCGTTGCAACAACGAAAGGTCTCCTTGGTAAAACAAGATGATCGGAGGATTTGCCAAGTGAAGCAGTTGGGGAGGGTAAATCGGATCAAGAAAAGTTATGTACGGGTTCCCTCTTATTACTTGCCGCCACGTATCGTTGATCTGCTGCCAATTTTCATAAAATTGCTCTTTTGAACGATGGAAACGAACGACTGTCAGTATTTCATCGATCGAAAGCCACGCTTTCTTCTCCACCAATAGATGCTGGATTACAAGCCATTTTTGTGGTCCGCTCAGACCTTTGACCAGTGCTAATTTCGTAATAAATTCATTGTGAAAAATCATAAAGCGCCACCTTTTCTAATCTTTTTAATAAGATACGTGAAAAGCGGCGCATTGTTTATGATAAATATTGTTTGACTGGTGCAAAGCTTTTACGATGGATCGGTGTAATACCGTGTTGCGCTAATCCTAAGAGATGCTCTTTGGTACCGTAACCTGCATTTTTCGCAAAACCGTAGCCAGGGTATTGTTCCTCATATTCCTTCATCAATCGATCACGATAGACTTTCGCAATAATACTTGCAGCTGCGATCGAGATCGAGCGAGCATCCCCTTTGATCAGTTTATTTTGTGCAATCGGTAAATCTAACGTCATTGCATCGATCAATAAATACGTAGGTTGAGGGGTCAATTGTTTCACCGCTTCACACATCGCTAATTTACTTGCTTCGTAAATATTGACACGATCGATCGTCTGTTCATCGATCACACCGATACCGATCGAGAGAGCTTTTTCTTGGATCTGCTCGTACAATTCTTCCCGCTTTTTCTCCGAAAGTTGCTTTGAATCATTCAAACCATAGATTGAAACATCGTTAGGTAAAATAACTGCTGCGGAGACAACAGGACCAGCTAACGGACCTCTGCCGACTTCATCGATGCCAGCAATCAGTTGATGCCCTTGTGCGTACCCTTCTTTTTCATAGAAAGACATCGTTTCATATTTTTCTCGGATCAGTGCTTCTTTTGCCAAGCGCTTTTCAAAAGAGAGCAACGCTTGCTGCACACCTTTTCGCTCATCCAATCTTAGTTGAGTGACCACTGGATCATCTAAGGTTGTGATTTGTTTCAGTCTTTCTTTGATGCTTTGGATGGATTCACTCATGCGTAGTCTCTTCCATTTCCTCACAGCGATCCAAAGTATAGCGGCCTAGTTTTCCTTGGCGAATATCAAAGACCACTAGCTCGCTCCCACGGTCATAATCATCTCGATACCCTCTACGTTGCGTGATCGTCATCAAAAGTTCAGGTGCGATTTGTTGCTCTTCTTCTGGTGACAATCCATAACGTTCACTGATTTTATTTGGGTAATAACGGGCAAAGAAATCTAAACCGTAAATCGCTAGATCATCAAGATGGACCAATTGATCTTTGATCGCGCCAGTCAATGCTAATTTCTTCCCGATTTCCTCATCTTCAAACTTAGGCCATAAAATCCCCGGTGTATCTAAGAGTTCTAATTCACTACCTAAACGAAGCCATTGTTGCCCTTTCGTCACACCAGGTTTATTTCCTGTCTGCGCGATTTTTTTACCAACTAATCGATTCATCAAGGTCGATTTCCCTACATTGGGGATACCTAAAACCATCGCGCGGATCGCTCGAGGTTTGATCCCACGAGCTGCATCTCTTTCCCGCTTTTCTTTCAGTGCTTCTTTTGCAGCAGGAATCAACGCCTTGATTCCTTTACTTTCCTGTGCAGTGATTGCTAAGGCTTGATGTCCTTGTTTTCTAAAATATTGTTGCCATAATTTTGTTTGTTGTGGATCGGCTAAATCTGCTTTGTTCAACAGAACAAGTCTTGGTTTTTGTTGAATGATCTGGTCTAGCATTGGATTACGTGAAGATAAAGGCAAGCGTGCATCGACTAGTTCAAAAACGATATCGACATACTTCATTTTTTCTGAAACTTCACGTCTGGCTTTCGCCATATGCCCTGGAAACCATTGGATAGTCATTACTTTAAGGCCACTCCTTTCATATCAAGGTTTTAAGAGCGTTTTTCCCATAAATCCAAGTAACGTGTAACTGGGGAGAACGATGGATAACTTATCTTTTCCATAAAATAAAAAGATTATCCCTGAACAATCTCTTATAACCAAGTATCTTTCGCATTTTACCATAAATCAGTTAAATAGTGAATATCTGCCATCTTTCCCTTCATACAGCAAGCTTCCCCCTGATCGTTCGACTATTCCCACGATTCATCCTCAAGTAATCCGTAGAATCAACTATACTACGTTCTAAGCGCAGCTATGTTTTAAGGACTAGAACTTTTAAAAAAGAAAAAACACGTAGTTTCTTGTCTACGTGTTTCCAGCAATGTCATATATCTTTTTTTAAACGTCTTTCCATCCAAATATATAAGAGTTAGTTGCCGTTATCCACTCCATAGCCTCGATAAAGTCAAAAGGAGAAGGACACATTCCCTAGTTGAAACCCTAACGTTCAAATTTACTTTTTGCTGATCATTGGTTGCTCACAAAAGATAAGTTCCTTGATCTCTACCCCATCGGTTTCAAAAATCACGATTTCGTTTGATCCTTTTTTCAAAAATTCTTTTGGGCAGTACAAAGAATGGATCGGGCCATTTTGCCAGTACCGTCCTAGATTGATGCCATTGACGATCACTACACCTTTACCATAATCACTACAATCGATAAAAGTATCACTAAGGGTTTCCAACGCGAATTCAACCTGATAAAAAGAAGGTTGTGTGGCATTTTTATTTGCTGTGTAATCGATTTTTTGTAGTTGCTCTTCGGACAACGTCAACGCATATTGCAAATATCCTTGATGGAAATGGATATCGTGCATGATTCCACCACGTATGCCCTTTGCTTGCGTAGGACTATTTAATTTGAAGCCATAGTTTACCCGACCTAAGTTTTCCACTAAAACGTCCAGTTCAATCCACTCTGTCTCCGGCATACCATTGATCATCATTTCTTCGCCGAGCGTTTCTTGATATTGGATTGCTTGTAGCCTGCCGTCAACGAAAATATGCAAACGATCACCGGCGTCAACGACTTTTAATTTGTTTTCATGATGATAGTTTTTGATACTGGCTGAATAAAGTATGTAGCCATAGCCAGTACCTGCTTCTTCCATCGTTAATGGATATATCGTCTCTTGTGGTGTCATGATCTGATCTTTGATTGCGAGTAACGATACACTGTTGGTCACTGGATAAGTTCCTAATGTACCGAAAACCTTCTTGCGAGGCTCAGCTTGCCATACTTCAGGACAGACTTCTTTAATCGCTCTTTGCACATGGAAATATTTCTCAGTTGGCTCACCAGCTTCGGTCAATAACGCATCATAGTCATAACTTGTTATTTGCGGCAAATCAAGAACCCCACGAGCGGAACAACCATTGTAAAAACCAAAGTTAGTTCCTCCATGAAACATATAAAGATTCAAAGAACCTAACGTCAACATCTCTTTGACTTCATTCGCTAGCTCTTGCCCGTCACGCTTGATGATCGGTTCGCCCCAACGATTGAACCAGCCATCCCAGTATTCCATGCACATTATTGGCCAATTTTTCTCATGCTTTGCCATAAATGCTTTCATCACTGCAACATTTTCTTTGGAATGACTCCCAAAATTTCCAGTCACGAATACATCCTCTTCAATCAATGTACCCGCATCCAATGCTTCTTCCCATGCCCCGTCTGAGGTAAATAACGGAACATCGATCCCAAACTCTTCCATCAATTGCTTAGTTTGGCGCAAGTATTCTTTTTCCATCCCATAAGAACCGTACTCATTTTCGACTTGCATCATGATGACTGGTCCACCATGAGTCACCTGTAGAGGTACTAATTTGGGCAAAAGTACACTGAAATAGGTGCGTACTTTTGCCATGAAATGTGGATCAGTCGAGCGTAATCGTCTTTTTTCTTTCAAGAGCCATGCTGGTAACCCACCGAATTCCCATTCGGCACAAATGTAGACGGATGGTCTTAGGATGACCATCAAGCCCAGTTCTTGTGCCAATGACACAAAAGCAACGATATCTTTCATCCCCTCAAAATCATAGACCCCTTCGATCGGTTCATGTAAATTCCAAGGAATATAGGTTTCTACCGTGTTCGCACCGAGAGCTTTCAAATTGTATAAACTGTCTTCCCACTGTTCCGGTGTCATTCGAAAATAGTGGATCGCTCCACTGATCAATTTTACTGGTTTTCCATCTAATAAAAACTCTTCTTGTATCTCAAACATTTGCATATTTACTTCTTTCTGGTCAAAATTTCCATTTTTTAATTTAAAAAGTTACTTTTTCACTTGGGTGATTTGTTTATTTATCAAGTAACTAAAATTATACCGCTTCCTTATCCGCCATTTTGACAAATGGTAAATAGATCAGAGTAGCTAAAGTTAAGTTTACAAGTGATAAGACAATGGCTCGCCAATCAAAACCGGTTGAAAAGAAGCCATATAAAACAGGGGGCATGACCCACGTGACATTCTGTGTCACTGGAGAAACCCAGCCTAGATCAGTTGCTAAATATGCCACACTAGACATTACAGCTGGACAAAGAATGAAAGGAATAAACAAAAGTGGATTCAATACTGTAGGTAGTCCATACATCACTGGTTCCCCAATATTGAACAGACATGGAGCAACGCCTAATTTAGCCACTTCTTTGTAATGACCATTTTTTGAGAACCAAAAAATAGCGATCAACAAACCTAACGTCGCATACCAAACATACGAACCATATGAGGCACTTGTCCAAACATATGGAATTGGTTCATTGTTTTGGAAAGCTTCTAAGTTAGCTAGCAAAGCGACGCCAAAAACGCCCTCCATGATCGGTGCCATCACATTTCCACCGTGAATACCAAAAAACCAGAAAAATTGCGTCAATACAGCGACTAACACTACAGCAAAGAAGCTTTGCGATAAACCTAACAATGGCGTTTGTAACACTCTATAGATCCAATCGATCAGTAACGAGCCAGTGATTTGGCTGAAGAAATAAGTGATAACACCAACTATATATAAAGAAACAAGAGCCGGAATGATCGATAAAAAAGGTTTGGCAATCGCAGGAGGAACTGTCTCTGGTAATTTTATCGTCCAATTTTTCCCCATTAATTTACAGAAAACAATCGAAGAAAGAAAACCTACGATTATCGCTGTAAAGTATCCATTTGAATTGATTTGCGCACCAGGCAGTAAACCTGTGATCGTCACATTCAAGTTATTTCCTGTTACTGTTATGCCATCGATTCCTTTAAATAGACTTGAAAGATCAGCATTCCCAGTATTCGTTAGACTATAAGTTGAAGTCATAGAATTTCCAATCGAAATAATAAAGGCCGATAAAGCAACTAAACCAGAAGATAATGTATCGATATTGTATATTTTCGCAATATTTACACCTAAACAATAAATAAAGAGTAAAGCAACAACTGAGATACTTCCTTTAAAAACTAAACTATTGATATCCACCCACCATTGGAACATCGCTGTGATATTTTCTAAATTGAATTGACTAGGAATGTCAACTAAAAATGCATTGATCAGTATAGCAATCGAACCTGTCATTACTACAGGCATCGTTCCTATAAAAGAATCTCTAAGCGCAACTAAAAATCGTTGGTTACCAATTTTAGTCGCAATGGGTAAAATTTTATTCTGAATCCCATCCATTATTTTACTACTCACTCTATTCACCACTTTCAAAAATATAAAAAAACATATTGGAAGCGCTATCCATGAAAAGAGTATACATTCGAATTGAACTTTTGAACATGATATTTTATACTTAAAACATGGAATTTTCTTCATAAATGATAATTTAAAGGATGGAAGTAATGGAAGATTTTTGGTACCATAGTCAATCAATTGCAACCCCTATTTCGCTCTCTCAATGCGGATATGAATCTTACCAAGCAAACTCTACTGTTCGCAGGTATACTGTTCAGCAAAAATGGATATTTCATTATGTCTTATCTGGCAAAGGTTTCTTAGAAGTAGATGGACAACATTATGAACTAAAAAAAAATAATGTTTTCTTCTTTTTCCAAGGACAAAAAGTGAGATATTATACAGATAAAGCACAGCCATGGACACTGATTTGGTTAGGTGTTCAAGGAGAAAAAATTTTTGATTTTCTAGACGAAACAACACTCGTAAATAAGCATACCGCAACCTTAACTGATGATATGACGAGCAATATAAAAAAAATCATGCTAGAGATCATACAAGATAACAGAGAACAGATCGATGAATCTGAGTCTTTAAAAGAGCTTCGAAATACAGCCGCTTTATATGATTTTTTGTACCGGATCAAAAAGACTTTTTTACTACCTTCTTTAAACACAAATAGACCTACTGAGGTTAATATTGTTGATTACATAAATAATCATTATATGGACAATATTTCCCCGCTAAACATCGCTGAACATTTTAATATAAGTTATAGCCAATTGTACAAATTATGTATGTCTAAATTTCATTCGAGCCCTAAAAAAATAATCACTAACCACAGAATGAGAGTCTCTGTCGATCTACTACTCGATTCTGATGCAACCATCAAAGAAATCGCGCACAGGATTGGCTACAAAGATGAGTTTTTGTTTTCAAAAACTTTTTCCAAAAACATGGGTTACTGTCCTTCCAAATTCAGAAAACTAGATAAAGAGCAATTGAAAAATATCCGATTTAAGTAAACGTGATTTCTAAACGACTTCAACCAGGCGGCACCCACCAATATTCGTGGATGTCGCCTGGTTACTCGAGTATGCTTCTTCAAGCAAGTTCATCTTTTATTTTCTTTGTAACTCTTTTAAAATCTTTTCCTCATTTTCTAGCAACCAATGAATATCTTGTTCATATTTTTTGGTATGCCCATCTTGAATATTTGTTTGAAAATTTGCTTCGCCACTTTCGGCTGCATAAGTAATGAACGCAATCATATAAGCGAGGCGTTTGACCATCGTAGGAATCAAGTCTGGATAGGCAGATTCATGAAGGCCATAAGCTTCAATAAATTTTTTCAACCGAAGACAAGCTTCGTCCGTGATCAGGGTTTCTTGTGCCGACTCCAAAGGTACCCAACGATAGGCACCATAGCTCACATCCCAAATTCTTGAACCGGGAGCTATTGTGTCAAAATCAATGATACCAATGGCTAGACCATTTTCTGTTGTCACATTATATGGAGCAAAGTCATTATGGCACATCACCTCAGGCTCCCCGAATGACTGGAGCATCCATTTTTCTTCCCCGCTCAAAAAAGCAAGATAGGCTTGATTTTGATCGTGAAAATTTCTTAGCAATCGCCCTGCGGAACAAATAGCAGCATCCGTCAACAGTTGTGGTGGTAACGGATAGTCATAGACCTCACCAGCCAGATAAGAAACCACTTCATTTCCTTGTTCATCATAGCCATACGGTTCTGGGACATAATCTACACCTTTTTCTCTCAGATACCTTAAAAACTTTTGAACATCCTCTGACCAAACTTTTTTTGGACGAATCACATGCTCTTCTTGGATAACTACACCGTCACGTCCTTTTGGTTTCTTTTCGATCATCTGAATCCTCACTTTCAGCTCTTTTAATCAGTTTACCATATTGATTCCCCTATATATTTGAAAAACATGCGAATGGACGATGGTTTTTCAAATGATCTCTCATTTGTTATAATCATTTTAAGAAATCGTTTACATTAAAACGAAAGAAGCTGACTCTTCTATGCAACGACTGAGTTAATTTCTGAAGATCTCTCTACTTAATAAATAAAAAAAGGAGAAAGTATATGCTTAATTACGAAAACTTTGATAAAGAAACTCAACCTACAGAAGCTGAAATCAAGGAATTTACCGATCCCGAGCTTTTTTCGAAACTAAATGAGTACCTGACTGAAGGATATAAGATCAAACCCAAGTATGCTTACTCAAACTGTAGAATGGACAAAAATATTTGGCGAGGTTGGAATATCAAATACCGCAAACATGGTAAAATACTTTGCACCATTTACCCTCAAGCAGGATACCTTTTGGTTCTGATCCCTGGCCGTTCCTTTGAAGTTCGTGATGAGAAAGTTTTGGAAGAAGCAAAACTGGCAGTCATTCAGCGTTATGAGGAAATAAGCACAAAATGATCCTATCCTGACATCGACCAAAAAACTCTGCATAATCTAAAAAAGCAAGTTTCGTGCAGTGATTGAATCAGCGATCACTTCACGAAGCTTGCTTTTCTAACTAAATTTTTTCACTAGTACTTGATATTTTTTCTATTGTGCATGATTGATATTGACTTTTTTTACTCTTGTAAAATTGCTAAGGTCGATCTCAACAAGACCGTCGTGATCGACTCCATGCTTGCTGATCTCAGAATTTTGCATTTTATAAATATCCAAGTTAACTTCTCCCAATTGCTCACTACCATCTACGTAATAACCTGCATAGTGATTTTCATCCGGTAAATCAAAGACGATCGATAATTTTTTATCTGATAGATTGATCTCTTTAATATCTTTTTTGTTGAAAAGCACCACTTCACCAGATGTAGTCGTCTTTGCTTGAGCCCATTCGATTTTTGGTTGATTCGTCACAAAATACAAAATCCCCATTGCCAAAAAGATCGCAAAACAAGTTGATATACCGACCACCATTTTCTTCAGTCGTCGTTTCTGTTTCAGCTCCGATTCGACTGCTTCCTCAATTGCATCTGTATTCTCTAGTAGTTCATCTAAAGAAACAGCTAAAAGTGCCGATATTTCTACTAAGGTATGTATATCTGGATAGTTTCTACCTATTTCCCAATTTGAGATCGCTGATCGACTGACATTCAATTTTTTTGCCAAATCTTCTTGAGTGATCCCTAACTGTTTTCTTTTTTCTTTTAAGATTTTTCCAAACTCCATTTCATCTCCTCCTTCACTCTATCTAACATTTAACCATTTAATAAAAAAACTTGAAAGATATTTCTAGTGTCTAGTATGATCTTTCGAAAAAATCGGATGCCACAATCTGTGACACACGTTAAAATAAGGTTTTTCTGGTTGAAATCTAGCAGTTTGACGCTTATCATTTAGTAGTAAACGTTTACCAAAAAATAACAGTAAGGAGAATTTATGAGAAAACTATTCTTGACACTAATGCCTCTTTTATTTTTTTACGGATCAATGATAGGCCCCTCTGTTTCTGCCAATGAATTAGTGAGTCCACCAGAAAACGTCGAAATGCAAACGGAGGTCATGTTGTACAATTTGACTCCTGGGCTTACAAGAGGTACCAGTTTACCAACAGCCAATTGGAATGTCGCGTCATCAGGTAGAAATACGATGTCTGGCACTTATAGTGGCGGATATTACCTTTATTCTAACTACAATATCTTAGGTAAGAATACGTATAATTATTACTTCCATAACCAAGGTCGTGGAACATTGGAAATTCGAATGAGAAACTCAGTGAACCATGCGGTCTTAAAAACACACTTTGTTTCCTCTGGTTCTACAATCACTAGTAGCCTAAATATGACGGACCGAAATTCAAGATTCTACTACGAATTTTACAGCACAGTTGATTATGTTTTTTCTGGATATGTCCAGTAAGAAAAGAGTCTCTTCCCCAAGCTGAATCTTTTGACAACGCTTACTTATTGGCGCATGATAGAGGAAAATTGAAAGGAGCTGTATCAAATGGACACAATGGTTTTAGTCAATTTCCCTGTACATGATGTTAGTCGATCAGTCGAATTTTACACTAAACTTGGATTCAAGCAAAACAAAGAATTTTCAACTGAGGATGCTAGTGCAATGGTTTGGAATGACACATTTTGGATCATGCTCTTGACACATGACTTTTACAAAAAATTCTTGAAAGATAAAGATATCGCAGATACAAAGAAAACAAGTGGCGCACTGATTGCTTTTAGCTTAGCTAATGCCGCTGAAGTCAAACGTTTTGGTGAAATCGCAAAAGAAAATGGTGGTAGCTACCATACAGTTGATATGGGGATGCCTGAGGAAGAAATGTTCTCCCTCGAAGTCCAAGATCCCGATGGAAACACGTTGGAACCAATGTGGATGAATATGTAAAAAAGAAGAAACATCTCCAATAAGCGACATATTGGGGATGTTTCTTCTCTTTTTTATCTGATCCATTTGATTTCATGTAATGGATAATAAACAAATCTGGCTTTGCCTAAAATATCCTCTCGTGCGATTGTCCCAAACGAGCGGCTGTCTTTTGAGACTCGACGGTTGTCTCCTAGAACGAAATAGCTATCTTCTGATAATTCAGTGTAACCTGTCAATTCTTCCAATGTGAAATCCGTGGTATAAGGCGCGCTCTCATGATCTGAGCGGATGTTTTTGCTTAAATAGGGTTCTTCGATTGGTTGTCCATCGATTTTTAGTTGATCGTTCTCATAACTAATCGTTTCTCCGGGTAGACCAATGACCCTTTTGATATAGATCGTTCCATCAGCTAGTTGGAAAACAACAACATCAAATCGTCGGATTTCTGAGAACTTTTCCATGACAACCATGTCTCCTTGTTTAAGGACATTCTCCATTGAGTTTCCTTCCACTGGTACTGGGATCAGAATAAATCCACGCAAAATAAAGGCAATCACTATGGAACAAAGTAAAAATTTGAAAAATAACCAAAAACGGTCAATATAACGTTGCTTTTTTGTCAAAGCTAATCAATCCATCCCTCGTAAAATCTAAACCTATTAGTAGTATTATATAAAATAAATACAGAAAAAGCGAATGGTTCAATAGCCATTCACAAACTAGTATAAAAAAAGACAGACAAAAGCCCCCATTTATGGAAATGTTTGGGCTCAATCAAAATATCTTTTTTCCAATGTTTTGATCGAGCCAAATTGGTTTCCAAAGCAGGACTTGTCTGCCTCACCACATCCATTTGATCGCTTAGTTCGTATGTTCAGCTACTAAGCAGGATGGTTATTTTCTAAATAATGATCCCAAGCGGTATCAAAGATATCCATAGAGGGTAAATAGTCAACATTCATTTCTAAATAATCAGAGATTTCTTCATAACTTGTACTGTGTTTGGGAAACTGGATGTCCTTGCCCGCTTCTGTCGCAAAAGTCGATAGTGCATCCGTCGGTTTTCCGCCACGAAGAGTCATCAGATAGTGATAGAAGCTACGATTCATTCGTTCCCCTCCCAGTTGGCAGCAATAAATGCCGCCCGACGTGCATGATTACGCTCAAAATTTTCTGGATTTTTTTTGTAGTAATCTTGATGTTCTTCTTCTGCTAAATAAAACGTCTCAGCTGGTTCGATCGTTGTCACGATCGGGTCAATAAAACGACCACTTTCAGCAAGTTGTTGCTTGCTTTGTTCAGCTTTTTGTCGTTGTTCTTCTGTGGTATAAAAAATCACAGGGCGATAATTGTCGCCACGGTCTTCAAATTGACCAAACGCATCTGTCGGATCTGTTTGTTGCCAATAAAGTTCAAGCAATTCTTCGTATGAGATCAATGCTGGATCATACAAGATCTCAACTGCTTCGGTGTGTCCTGTTGTTTTAGCTTTCACTTGTTCGTATGTTGGATTTGGCACATTCCCTCCAGTGTATCCAGACATGATCGTATGGATGCCAGGTAATGTATCAAAAGGTTGGATCATACACCAAAAACAACCTCCTGCAAATATTGCTCGTTCCATGCTGATTCCTCCTTTAAAATAAAGATTTCGCTTAATTGGTACTTGATTCAGTTGTTTCTTCTGTCGTTGAGGAATCTTTTGGTAAATACAAACTAAATCGGATATCATCATTCACTAAGTCGATTTTATCCGCTTTGATATACATTCCGTTTTGCATACGGAATTGATCTAAGCGCAACATGATCGTTAAGTCTTCCGTATTGATCTCGATCCATTCAGGTAGTTTGTAATTTCGTTTGATCATATTCATCACATCTCTGATTGGTAAATTCAACGTACCGATCGATAAGCTTTTTGCTTTTAACTGAACATTGCCATTTTCCATTACATAAGGATCAAAATACAAGTAAAAATCAATCGGAAATCCTAACACTTCAAATGTTCCATTAAGTAATGCTTCATTTTCTAAATAAAATTTGTACTTGATATCTTGCCCTTCTTGAAAATCGGTCAAGAAAAAGCTGATGAGTTGATTGACTTTTTCTTTTTGTGTATTGATTGTTAATACTGGATCGCCTTGTCTTTCCGTGATCGCTGGCACTTCTGGCAAATCAGGTTCGCGATTGGCAAAGATCCGTGTACCTAAAAATATCGTTGAACCGATAATAACGCCTAATAAGATCAAAAATGCGTATTTCCAATAGTTACGCTTTTTTGGTGTTTCAACTGTCGTACTGCGTTTATCCATCCTTGTTTCCTCCCTTGACCAGCCATTTTTCATGCGTTTCGATCAATTGATCTCTTACGGCATTAGCCATCAATTGATAACCTAAGTTATTAGGATGAAAATGATCTTCTTCATATAATACATTATTTCTAGTCCCGCTAGAGCTATCACTTGAAGTTGTCTGATCAGAAGCTTCGGTGATACCAACCTCTTGATTCAACCCTTGATACAGTAAATCATTAATGGGGATAAAATAGCTATTCGCGGACTCATCTACTACTTGTTGTGTCCCTTCATTCCAATTATCCACGATCGTTTGCATGTCCGTGATCTCAGGGAAATTCAAATAAAAAGGATTGTAGATCCCTAAAATATAGATCGGTACTTGTTTATTCAATGAACGGATCTCTTCAATGATTTCTTTGACATTTTCTTGATACTTCTTGATTGGTTTATCGAATGAGTCAATACTGATACCAAAAAGATTGTTTTGGATCACTTTCATTAAATCATTCCCACCAACAGTCAAAGTAATGATATCTGCTGTTTCGATATTGCTTTTTATCTCTTCATTTTTTTTCAGTCTTTTTAAAATTTGATCGCTTCGTTCTCCATTTACCCCGTAGTTTTCAATTTCAATGGCTGTCAAACCATATCTGTCTTTGATATCATTTGCGACTAACGGAACAAAACCACCTTGTTTCGTTTGGTCACCTACGCCTTCTGTCAACGAATCGCCGATAGCGACATAGTGTAGCTTGTCTTTTTGATTCGATTCAGAAGTCACAGATGATGCCGGCTTTAACAAAGGCTGAGCTTTGGGCACACTCAAAGATAGTCCGACAAACAGAAAAACTGCGGTCAATAAAGGAATCAAAACGATCATCAATCGTTGATTGTTTCGTTTCATTCTTTCACCTCTAGACCATGATTGTTACTTATATTACCAAAAATTCGATTAAAAAAATAGCCCTTTTCTGAAAAAAGAAAGAGCTTGTTTCTCATTTGCCAAAGGAAGCGCAGTCTGTTAAATCTTTCAGTTGCCTCTTCCTTTTCATATACTGTTATCGCTCGGACAAATTAGAAAATACAGATCATTAAAAAACAAAATTGTCTGTCTTTTAATGATCTGTCCCTTTATGCTTTTTTACCTTCCATCAATCAACGTAATACATGATTGCGAAAGCATTTTCCCCTGTATGGGTAGCAATCACTGGATTTGTATGCAATACGGGGATATCCATATCGGGGAACAATTCTTTCAATCCCTCTTCGAATTCACGTGCAAGCTCTTTTGCTCCTGCGTGAGAGATACCGATTTGGCGAACGTTTGGCAAAGCCTTCAGTTCTTTTTTCAAGCTTTCGAACCACTTGTCGAAAGTCTTTTTCCCACGACCTTTTGTCACAGGAATCAACTCTGAATGAGCAAAATTCATTACGACACGAATATTCAACATACTTGATAATAACCCAGTTGCACGACTGATACGTCCACCTTTCACCAAGTTATCCAATGTAGAAATACCGATATAAAGCTTTGTATTATTTTTGATCTTCTCGATTTCAGCAAGAATCTCTTCCGCTGACTTTCCTTCTTTTGCCATTTCAGCCGCGCGGATCACTTGGAATGATAATCCTTGGTCTGTCGTGTCACTATCGATGACTGTTACTTTTGTTTTTGTTAAGTTGCTCGCTTGTCTTGCTGCTTCAACCGTTCCACTTAGACCTTTAGTCATATGGATAGAGATCACTTCACTCCCGTCTTGACCTAATTCGTCATAAGTTGAGATAAATTCTCCGATCGGCGGTTGGCTTGTTTTAGGCAATGCCTTTGACTTCGCCATCATTTCCATAAATTTCTCTCCGCCTAATTGATCGTCATCAGGATATACAACACCATCGATCATTATTGATAATGGCATAACATGGATGTTCAAATGATCTCGTACTGCTTTTTCCATTGTACAAGAAGAATCTGTTACTATTTTTACGTTTGTCATTATTTCACACTCTTTCTTTCACAAAGTGCCTATCATTTTTCAGGCAGGTCCTCTTCCAGTATACCAAAGAACTTCTGTTTTTTCATCAAATTCGATAAGGTTGTGACAGAAGTAGGCAGCTGTGAGAAATAACCGTGCGAAACCAAAAATCAACCTTCTTTTTAGTCGAATGAAAAAAGCGGCAGCAACCTAGATGAATGAAAATCTTTCTCGGTTGCTGCCGCTTATATCGATAAATGCGAGGAGATGCTACATCTCTTCAGCTGCGTGTTCTTCTTTTCGTTTATACGTCTCGAACTGATGCGCATAACTATTTTTTTCGTCGATTTCTCCCGGACTGATGTTGATCAATGACCAAGCTTCCCAGTCAACGGCAGGAAAATACGTATCTCCTTCGAAAGAATGATGGATCACTGTCCGATATAAAATCGTGCAGTATGGTAAGAATTCTTCATAGATTGCTGATCCTCCAGCAACGAATAAAATCCCATCTGCTTCTTTTTCATACGCTAATACTTCATTGACATCATGCATCACTTGTACGCCCTCAGCTGTAAATTCACGGTCCCTAGTCAAAACAATCGTTTTACGATTGGGTAATGGTCTACCGCCCATCCCCATAAATGTTTTTCGTCCCATGATCAATACATTCGCTTCGGTCATTTGCTTAAAAAATTTTAAATCATTCGGCAAATGCCATGGAAGTTTGTCTTCTTTTCCAATCAGACCATTTTCATCCTGTGCCCAGATTGCAGCGAACATCTTCTCATCCTTTCTTAGACCGCGATAGGTGCCTTGATTGAAGGATGCGGCTCATATCCTTCAACTTTGATATCATCCATTTCAAAATCGAACACAGAATCCTTTTCTGTATTCAATACAAGTGTCGGAAACGAACGAACTTCTCGAGATAATTGCTCTTTCATTTGTTCTACATGATTTGAATAAAGATGAGCATCCCCTAAAGTATGGATAAATTCACCGACTTCTAACCCAGTTTCATGCGCAATCAGATGTGTCAGTAAAGCATAACTAGCAATATTGAACGGCACACCTAAAAATACATCACCACTGCGTTGGTACAATTGACAGCTCAATTTGTTGTCATTCACATAAAACTGGAACATCGTGTGACAAGGCGGTAAAGCCATCGTTGGCACATCTTCTGGATTCCAAGCTGAAACGATCAATCTTCTTGAATCAGGTGTTTTCTTGATTGCTTCGATCACTTCTTTGATTTGATCGATGAAACTGCCTTCTTTCGTTTCCCAATGGCGCCATTGATACCCGTAAATATGACCAAGATCACCATATTTCGCTGCAAAATCTTCATCTTCGACGATTTTTTCACAAAACTTCTTGCTTTCTTCCTGATACACTTTATTGAATTCTGGATCAGACAAACTGCGATGACCAAAATCTGTCATGTCTGGACCTTGATAGTCCTCGCTTTTGATATAGCGCTCAAATGCCCATTCATCCCAGATATGGTTATTATTTTGTAAAAGATAGCGGATATTCGTATCTCCTTTTAAAAACCATAACAGTTCACTTTTGATCAAGCCAAAAGGAACACGTTTTGTCGTTAATAAAGGGAAGCCCTTTTGAAGGTCAAACCGCATTTGATAACCAAATAAACTCAATGTTCCAGTCCCCGTACGATCACCTTTTACATGTCCTTCAGATAACAACTTTTCACCTAGTTCAAGATATGCTTGCTCCATCTTATGCCCTCCTAATTATCTGCCCATTCACTTAAATATTCCCAACGTGACATTTTTTCTTCTAGCATTTCCTCAGTTGTGGTCACTTCTTTTTGTAACTCTTGCAAACGTGTGAAATCATCACCTTGATGGTTCATTTCTTCTTGTAATTCATCCAAACGATTTTCTAGTTCTGCAATATCATCTTCGATCGTTGCCCATTCTTTTTGTTCCATATAAGAAAGTTTTTTCTTTGGCTCAGATTTTTTTTCTTCGGTCTTCACTTTGACTTTTTCCGGTTGCGCTTGTTGGTCTTCTTTACGTTTGACTAAGTAGCTCGACATGTCGCCATAGTAAAGCTCTTGTTTGCCATCCCCTTGAAAGACTAGTAGTTTATCAACTACCTTATCCAAGAAATAACGGTCATGGGAAACAGTGATCACTGCCCCTGGGAAGGTACGGAAATAATCTTCCAAAATCGTCAAGGTGGCAATATCTAAATCATTTGTCGGTTCATCTAGCAACAAAACATTCGGTTGCTGGATCAATAATTTGAGTAAATACAAGCGGCGTTTTTCTCCACCTGATAGCTTCCGGATCAATGTCCCGTGCATGAATCTAGGGAACAAGAAGCGCTCCAATAGTTCAGCAACACCAATTTGCGTCCCATCAGCTGTCTGGACTTCTTCTGCCGCTTCTTGTAAATAAGCGATCATCCGTTTATCTGGAGACATTTTTTCATTTTCTTGCGTATAGTAGGCTAATCGCACCGTTTCACCGATCGAATAGCTGCCACTATCTAAAGATAATTTTCCTGCTAAGATATTCAACAGCGTTGATTTTCCTGCGCCGTTTTCTCCAGTGATCCCTAACCGTTCGCGCGATTGGATCAATAAATCTAAGTGTTGGAGCAATGGTTTTCCCTCGATCGAATAGGAACCATCCTTGATCTCGATCACTTTTTTCCCTAAACGCTGTGTGGCGATATTTAATTCAATATCTGTGTCATGATTGACTTGATATAAGTTCTCTTTTAAGTCTTCAAAGCGATTGATACGTGCTTGCTGTTTCGTGCCGCGAGCTTGTACACCCGCACGCATCCAAGAAAGCTCTTGCTTATATAACCGTTTACGCTTTTCTTCTTGTTCAACTTCGACACGGTCTCGCTCGGCTTTTTCTATAAGGTAGGCTTCGTAATTGCCTTTGTATTCATAAAGATTTCCAAAAGCAAGTTCGAAGATCCGATTCGTCACACGATCTAAGAAATAACGATCATGGGTCACCATCAATAAGGCCCCACGATATTGTTTCAAATACGATTCCAACCATTCGATCGCTGCATAATCTAAGTGGTTCGTCGGCTCATCAAGTAACAAAAGATCCGGTTCATCGATTAAGACTTGTGCTAAGCTAACACGCTTTTTTTGCCCACCCGAAAGCTCTCCGATTTTCTTTTCTAATTGGTTGATCCCTAATTTTTGTAAAATGATCTTGGCATTCGTATCCGTTGTCCAAGCATCGTCTTTATTCATTCGCTCTTCTGCCAATGCGTATCGTCTTTGGACTGCTTCATCATCACCATTTTCGGCTAATGCAATCAACGCTTCCTCATAGAGTCGCACGGTTTGGATCAATGGGCTCTTGCCCTGAAAAACAGCTTGTAGGACCGTATCATCTTCTGAAAAAGAATCGGTTTGCGACAAATATCCGATACGGTAATCATTTGGATAAAAAACAGTCTGTTGATCACCATCTCCACTGTCAAGTCCAGCAATAATATTCAAAAGACTTGTTTTACCAGTTCCGTTGGTGCCAATCAAACCAATACGATCATGTTCATGGATCAAAAAGGAAATCTGATTGAATAACTCTTTTTCTCCATATGTTTTTTTGAGGTCAGTTATTTTTAGCTCTTTCACCAGTACTCCCCCTTATCTTGGATATTGTAACATAAATCAATTGGATAAAAGATAATTTTTTTTTTCGATTATTCTATTTTTTGATTTAGTCGGAGACATTCGTCCTCTCTCCCTATTTAAAACCCAATAAACTAGATTACAGACGCGCCCAGTTCAACCCTTTTTCTGTCACATTTTCAGCAAAAAAAGAGGCGCTGTGTTTTGTCACAGCTTCCTCTCTTGATCTTGTTTTAATTGAAGTTTTTTGGCTTTCGCTTGAAAAGCAAATCGGAATGAAAAACGTTCTGTTGGCTGATTCATGGTATAAGACTCCAACAGATTGATATTTCTTCTGTACTCATTCGCAGAAAAAGTCGTGATCGTTTCTGCTACTTCATACTCATCAATCACTTTTCTTTCTAAATAATAGCCTCTTAACAGTTTTTTCGTAAATAACCGATCTTGTTGGATCATCCAAGTGGAAATCAAGTTGCCACTCATCATCCGAATGCCTTGAGCTTTTCTTTGTTCGATAAAGAACCCAATCATCGTATCATCGTACACGTCCGTAAGATTCTCTAAACTTTCGATGATCAATTGTGTATTCTTTTGATACGTCTCTCGGATTTCTTGAATATCTTTTTCTGAGATCATCGTTTGCCGATCGGTTTGACGTCTTTGCCAAAACATCTTAGGATGAAGAACGATACGCATCAATCTGCGTACAACAATGAACCAAAAACCAATGAACGACAATATTTGGCTCGTGATCGAATGCTCGAAATTTGCAAGAAATCTTGAATAAAAACGATAACCGTTGGAAGACAGCTTACCAGAACGATAACGTTCATCCAACCCATCTCGTTCAATGGATAAAATCAATGCTTGGATTTCTTGTACTTCTTGTTTCTCGTCCCCACTTAAATCAGATAAATAAAGTTCACTGATTCTTTCCTGATAGGTCTCAATCACTGCTTCTATCGCTAAATATTCTTTTGATCCTGGTTCTTCCACTTCTTTTTCGACACGTAATGTTTCAATGACTTCTTCTAAGATCATCAATGCTTTTAAGTCAGTCGTTGCTGCTTCTTCTGTTTCAGTCAACATCGGCAACACGATGATCCCAATGATCAATGTCACTAAAATAACTCCCGCAGTTAAAAACAAGAGCAATGAACGTTGATTAAATGCCATTTGATTGATCGTGAATGGCAAAATGAAAATAGTTGCTAAACTGACTGTTCCTTTTACCCCGCCAAAGGTTAAAATCAAGACTTCATTCAATTGTTTTTTGAAGCTTTTAAAGCCGCCTTTGAACATGTAAAACAAACTGATCGAAACAAAGCGAATCACGAACAGCATGATCGAGATCAATAAGATGATCATCAACAACAAGTGATTCGGATATAAGCCATCTCCCCAAACTGGCGTAAAGACTTGTGTTAGTTCGATTCCTAAAAAGATAAATACCAGCGCATTCAATGTGAAGGCGATCGTTGTCCAGGTACTATTTGACAACGTTGATAACTCCGCATCAAACACCGATATTTTTTTGAATCCTGAGGCTTGCAATACCCCTGCAACCACTGCTGCAATAATTCCTGAAACATGAAAGACTTCGGCTAAAACATACGCTAAGAAAGGTAACAACAATTCAATCAATAAGTAACCAGTCACGTCGCGTGCAGAAGCCTTCTCGATCAAACCAATGATCTTTCTTTTCACCCATACAAGTAAAAAGCCGACGACTGCCCCGCCAATACTTGATAAGATCAATGTCACGCCTGCATTTACCGCAGAAAACGATCCCGTGATCAAAGCAGCTAAAGCAAATTGGAAGGCTGTTACACCAGAAGCATCATTCAGTAACCCTTCACCTTCTAAAATATGCATCGCTTTTTTCGGAATGTTCACGCGCGTAGAGAGCGAACTGACTGCGACCGCATCTGTCGGACCTAACGCCGCACCAAAAGCAAAACAAGCGGCTAAAGGAACACTCGGTAACAGAAAGGACAACGTTGCTCCAACGCCAATCAAAGTCAAAATCACGCCACCAAAAGCTAGAAATAATATCGTATCGAAATTTTTCAAGATCGAAGCGATATCTGCTTTTTCTCCTTCTCTAAAAAGTAAGGGTGCGATAATCATCACTAAAAATAACTCGGGTTCAAAATTAATGGATTCACCCCATTCGGTCAATCCTAAGACCACGCCAAGAAATATTTGGATCAGTGGTGCAGGGATCATCGGCAAGATACGACTTGCTATATTGGATAGCGTGATCGTGACTGCAAAGACAATCACTAACTCTGCAAATTCCATGCTTGATCCCCTTTATTTTTTATTTTGTGCAAGAACTTTCAAATATTGCTCTTTTTTCTTTAAAATTTTACTTTCTACAACTTCAGCTTGAGTCACTCGTCCATCTAACTCACATTGCACACGTTTTGACTCCAAACGTAACAAGTCATGTTTCAAACGTTCCAATTGACGATACATCAAAATATTTCTTTTACGCAATTTACACAAGATTTGACGACGATCTTCCATTGAAAAAGAACCATAATGATCTACCAACCGTTTTTTTTGTTCTTCAAAACTTTCTCTCATTTTCAAGATCTCCTATATTCAAACTGCACCAATTATAGCAAAATGTTTTTAGAATGCAACTAAAAACTTCCTACCTTTACGATTACTTATTGGTTTTGATTCCAGAAGCTCATTCTAGTCCAATCACCATAAAATATCAATTGTAATTTTAAAAAAATAGAAGAAAAGCACGTACAAAACCTATTCAAAAGTTTTGTACGTGCTATTTTTATTGATGAGCGATCCTATTCGAAATACTCACCGTAAACATCGTCAACACGTTGTTCCGGGTTGATCACAATATATAGGTTACCAGTTTTTTCACTGATTTTTGTTGATTGGTATTGGTTATCTAATCCCTCTGTTCCTTTGTCCAAGTAAGGGAAGTATACAAGGTCAGGTGTACCATTGCGATACAAGATTTCCATACGTTCGATATCTTCATATTTCAATGCGCGATTGAACATACCCATTTCCAAACCACCTAGATTGATATCATGAGTAGCTACTGAATCGCCTTCATGGAAAATCTCGATTTTAAAGCCTGCACATGGATGGATCTCGATAAATTCGCTCCCATTGATACGGCCAAAACTTGTTGTGATTTGTTTGATCCAAAGGTCGCCGATATGACGACGATTGATTGTCCATGTTTCGCCGTTACGGAAATAAAATTTTAGCGCTGTCATTTCTTTGCTCATTAAAAAAATCTCCTTTTTTGACGCATTATATTCTGTTCCATTACTAGTTTAGCATAAAACAACAAGAGTGGTCATCTCTCATGTTTGCTTTTCTGCATGCTTTTTTGATAACAATCCTCATCTAAAAGAAAAGGAGGGCATGGGGAAACATCTTGAATAAAAGAAAGATGCTTCTATAGATAACTTCCATGTCCCCTCTTACTCAACAAATGATCACTAGACTTGTTGCTCTTTCAGGTAAGCCAGTAAATCAGCCTCTTCATTTTTTACCTGATTATTCACTACAGCTGATTCCGCAAGTCCTAAAGCCTCACTGACCCATTTTCCTGGTTTTTTCTCACTTGCAGCTAATAGGACTTTTCCATCGATCGCTAACTCACTCAGTGACTTGATCGGTAGCGCCTCATAGCTATCGATGACAGTTGTTGTATCCGGTGTTTGGTCAAAGTAGATCATCAATTCTTCCACATCAAGCGATGCTTCTTTGCCAAGATGATAGATCTCTAAAGGCGTTAAAGGCCGTTCTAATCGTTTCGTCAATCCCTTGACCAAACGCTGTACCTCACGGATCATTTGGTTTGAACATTTCCATGCTTTCAAGAACGGTGCTACCTCTTGCTCTGAACGACCGATTTGATTAAGCAGTAACGCCCATGCTTGGCTTTCTTTTTTTAATGGCACAGACGGTAAATCAGCAAACCGCAATAATCCTTCGCCCTCTTCCTTCAATTGCGGACAATAGATGTAACATTTCGTTTCAACAAAAGCTGTCAATCCGTTCGTACGAAAATTCCCCAAAAGCATTTTGATAAATTCAACATTCATTCGTTCAACAGAAATTTTTTCCAACAAGGCATGATTATCTTCAATCGCCTTGGCGGTTTCCGCTTCCAACTTGAATCCTAATTGACTAACAAAACGAAGGCCACGCATCATGCGCAATGCATCTTCGTGGAATCGCTCAAAAGGTCGACCAACAGCTCGTAATACCTGATTTTCCAAATCAGCTAAGCCATCGAATAAATCAATGATCTCCCCATCCTCTTTCAGCGCAAACGCATTGATCGTAAAATCTCGCCGTTTCAGATCCTCTTCTAATGTACGAACAAACGAAACGCTATCCGGACGTCGATAATCCTGATACGTTGATTCTGTACGAAATGTCGTGATCTCATACTGTTCCTCTTCATGCAAGACAAGGACCGTGCCATGTTCGATCCCGATATCGATCGTTTTGGGGAACAGTTGCTTG
Source organism: Enterococcus sp. DIV1094 (assembly GCF_017316305.2). Classification (NCBI taxonomy): domain Bacteria; kingdom Bacillati; phylum Bacillota; class Bacilli; order Lactobacillales; family Enterococcaceae; genus Enterococcus; species Candidatus Enterococcus mangumiae. The sequence continues at coordinate 2,430,337 of NZ_CP147250.1, read as the reverse complement.
ATTTCTTCTGGAAAAGCACTCGTCGCAATATCGACGTCGTGGATTTTTTGACCTAATAAAGTATCACGCACACTGCCACCCACAAAGTACGCTTCAAATCCAGCAGCTTCTATTTTTTTTAATACTGGGATCGCTTTTTGGTATTCGATCGGTAATTCACTTAGTCTCATTTTTACTCCTTCTATCTTCAGTTTGTTCGTCATCTTTTCGAGCAAACCGATGGTGGTCTCTTTGATTGAACTTCGCCATATTTTTTTCAAATACTGTTGTTAAATCAATATCTAATGAATTCGCCATGATCATTGTTACAAATAAAACATCGCCTAATTCTTCTGCAACTGAGTTACTAGGCTCTGTCGCTTTTTTGCTCTTTTCTCCATATGAGTGGTTGACTTCTCGTGCCAACTCTCCTACTTCTTCAGTTAACCGTGCCATCTGAGCCAATGGCGAAAAGTACCCAACCTTGAATTGCTGGATGTATGCATCGACTTCTTGCTGCATACTTTTTAGTGAACGCTCTTCATTCATTAAGAATCCTCCAATCCTCTCTTCCTAAAAAACTTTACAGCAAAACCCCAAGAAGTGCAATTGTGAAAACAAAGAATACGTGCTACATTATGTTAGGTATACTTAATTAATTCTTAGTGCCAAGCGAACTTAGTCTTTCTATTTAAAATAAAAAAGACCAATTTCCCGATCGAACGTTTCATGTCAAAGGTCGCTTGTTGCAGGATCAATCATATTAAATAGTAGAAAGTGGGGATTCGATGACATCATTGAAAACGATGAAAGAAGTTTTTTTTATTATTTTAGGAACAAGTATTTATGCTTTTGGACTAGTGTATTTAAACATTGCCAATAATTTAGCAGAAGGCGGAGTTTCAGGTATCACACTGATTTTACGTGCTCTTTTTCATATCGACCCGGCTTATTCTACTTTGGTGATCAATATCCCTTTGATTCTACTAGGCGGAAAAATCTTAGGCAGACGCGCACTCGCCTATACTGTCTTAGGTACCGTTTCGCTCTCTGTCTTTTTATGGATTTGGCAAAGGATTCCTTTACAAATCAACTTAGAACATGACTTACTGATCGTCTCCTTACTTGCCGGGCTGATTGCCGGTGTCGGCAGTGGAATCGTCTATCGCATGGGTGGTACAACTGGAGGAAGTGATATCATCGCTCGCATTCTCGAAAAAAATCACGGGATCTCCATGGGACGTTCGCTCTTAGCTTTAGACGTCATGGTTTTACTTGCTTCATTGACGTATATCGACTTGAAGCGCATGATGTATACCTTGATCGTCTCCTACGTCTTTAGCCGTGTGATCGACTCGATTCTTGACGGCGGTTATTCTGCAAAAGGAATCTTGGTTGTCTCAAATAAAAGCGAAGAAATCGCACCGTTGTTGATGACTGGGCTACAACGAGGGGTCACATTTTTACATGGAGAAGGCGGCTTTTCTGGTATCGACAAAAAAATGATCTATATGGTCGTTAGTTCACGTGAATTGAACGAAGTGAAACGTATCATCAACGAAATAGATGAACATGCCTTTCTTTCGGTCTTGAATGTTCATGAAGTCGAAGGAGAAGGTTTTACGTATCTCAAGCCCCAGACAAAGCGGTTTAAAAAAATGATGAATTAAACCCTATAGCTTTTATTTTCTGATCAAAAGTTGCATATGAGACTAATAATATTTTTATATCAAGTAGAAAAACGGCTCTATAATAAAGTGGACTGATGAATCAATTCTGATTCGTCAGTCCACTTTTTCTTTTTGGGTATTAAAAAACATATCGTTCTCTAGTATGATTAAATCACCACAAAATAAACAACTGAGAGGACGATATGCTCTATGGAAAATTCTATCAAAAAAATGCTCCGATTAACAGATAAATATTTAACCATCCAAGATGTTTCTTACGAAACGTTCCATCAAACCAATACTTTAGTTATTGACGCAGTGTTAGCTCCTCCTACTTCTGCTTGTTTGACTTGTGGCTCTGCCGTGAGAGATTCGAAGGGGAAAACGGTCATTGTCAAAAATGGCAAGAAAATGACCTGCATTCGTTTCGATCAATTCAACCATTTACCGCTAATCATGCGGCTGAAGAAACAACGTTATCACTGTAGAAACTGCCATACCCATTGGACAGCCCAAAGCTATTTTGTTCGGCCAAATCATTCGATTGCCGAGCATGTAAAAATGAAAATCATTGCTTTACTCACCGAAAAGGTCTCCTTATCTTTTATCGCAAAGCATTGCCAGGTGTCTATTCCAACGGTGACGCGTATTTTGAAGTCGTTAAAAACCTATTTACCAAAACAAGCCAAGCGCCACCTGCCCAAAGTATTGATGGTCGATGAATTTCGTTCCCATGTATCCTCAGAAGATAAGATGAGTTTTATTTGTGCCGATGGGGAAACCGGGCAATTAGTTGATATCTTACCCACTCGAAAATTGTCTCGGTTGACCACTTATTTCCAGACATGTGTGAATCCATCTGACGTCGACTATTTAGTTACTGATATGAATGCGGCGTATTTTCAACTAACAAAAAAAGTATTTCCTCATGCCAAACTGGTCATTGATCGTTTTCATGTGATCAAACACATGAATCAAGCGTTCCAAGATTTTCGTGTCCGTGAAATGAAACGCCTGATTGCTTCGGGCAATCGGACAATGCCAAGGAAATTAAAAAGCCATTGGCGCTTACTCACCAAAAATCGGAAGAATATCAACCACACAGAATATAAAACTTGGCGTAGCTTTCGTGCCCCAAAGTATCCTTACCTGACAGAAGCCATGGTGCTTGACCGTTTATTAAGTGCTTCAACTGCCTTGAAAGTCGCCTATCAAGCGTTCCATGAACTAGCGGATGCCTTTCGTGACAAAGACCACGAGTCATTTTTCACTCTCTTGCATCAGTTACCAGAAACATTAGATAAAGAATTTCGGCTAAAACTACAAAATCTTCTGAGCTATGAAGAAGGGATTCGTCATTCTTTGATTTATCCTTACTCTAATGGGAAAATTGAAGCAAAAAACACCCACATCAAAACACTCAAACGAGTGTCTTATGGCTTTAAATCATTTGAGAACATGCGCATCCGAATCTTTTTGACGAATCAAGTCATTCACGTCAAATAACGAAGAAAATCCGGAGAAGAAGTGTTCACTTCTTCTTCCGGATTTCACTTGATTGCACTCATCAGTCCTTATTGACAAAGAGCCAGAAAAACTACTATCTTGACCATTAAGATAGTAGCTTTTTTCGTTATTCATGCGAAGCTTATTCTATGATTTTCGTAGCTTCAAACGTGATTGTCTGAGAATTATTTTGCGGATATTCTCGGAAGTGATGGTCTGCTGAAACCACAATATCTTTGAAACCGACTTTTTCCAAAAGCAAACGAAACTCTTCTACTCCGTACCATTTTAATGGAAAGATCTCAAGCTCTGATTCAGTCATCTTGCCTTCCTGATACTTTTCATAACGATTGTGGTAAGTTATCACTTGCTTGATTGGATCAACCTTTACTAATTTTTCTTCTAACGTAATCAGATCATTTTGCGCATTCGTAAAGATTCTTTCGCCAACAAAACCTTTTTCAAAGCTCTCCGGCAGAAAAATATCCAAGATCAGCTTACCATTATTTTCAAGATGCTGGTAGAAGCACGTCAATGCAGCCATGGCTTTCTCTAATTCATCCAACAGCAAAAAAGAACCAATAGGAACAATCACAGCTTCATAGGTTTGATCCAGTGAGAAATTAGTCATATCTAATTGATAGATTTTAGGGTCAAGTCCTTTTTTGCGACAGTTTTCTTTTAATAAAGCCAACATGTACTCTGAAAAATCAAACCCTTCAATGTCCAAACCTTTTTCCAACAATGGAATCAAAATCCGACCATTTCCAGCTGCCGGCTCCAAGATTTTTCCTCGGACATCTTTTAATCGTTCATAATAATAATCAACATCACTGTATGGTCGATCAATATCTTTATCGATTTCATATACCTCTGCGGATAGTTTCCCATATGAATTAGCCATTATTTCACTCCTCGTACTTGATTTGATGTAAAAAACAAGTGCTTACGCTTTGACCTGATAAACGACACCTTCTGGTTCATAGCCTAATTTCTTATAATAAGGAAGTGCATCATTCGCTCCCGAAACATAGACCTCTTTATTAGGAAACTGTTCACAGACGTAGGTCATCAATTGTTTGCCAATAGCTCTCCCTCGATGCTCCTTATGAACGAGTAAATCGACGATCCAAATCACAAAATCATTGAGTGTTCTAACAAAACCAATAATTTGATCGTTTTCTACTACGATATACGTGACGGATTTCTCTAAAGCCTCCACGTAGTTTGCTTGATTTTCTGGCAACCAGTAGCCCCACTCCTCCCCTTCCTTTTTGAATAGCTCAAATAGCTGATCTTGGTAGTCTGAGGTATATTCTTTTATTTTCATTTCTTTTTTCTCCCCTATGAAAAAGTAGATTTTTAGTTTTAAACATGAAAGTGGAAACTAAAAACAGAAACACTTGCTTACTTTCTAAAGATCCTTCCGATAATCGCCATCTTTGAATTTAACAAAACCATTGCTCACCAAAACTCGGACGGAAGGAGTATTCTCTTCTCCTGGGTCAGCTAATACTAGACGACCACCCCTCTTTTTCACTTCTTCAACCAAGCGTTGGATCATCATTTTGCCTAAACCTTTTCCCAACAAAGATTCTTCCCCGATGAGATAGCTCAACTCATAAGCTTGGTTTTCTACGAGTGTTCCAGTTAAATCACTATAAACTTCCTCCACATAATCTGGAACTGTAGAGATATCGATACATTGCGCAAATCCAATCTTTTGATTATTCAAAACAATCACAAATTGATTGATCTGTTCACTTTCTGAAATATCAGCCATTTCATCTAACCAATCTTGTTTATCCGCTTCTCCAGAAGGACAAAACCATTTGTAAATAAACGGTTTCTCCAACCAGCTTTCGAATAGGGGTAAATCTGAGGGTGTAAAAGGCTGTATCAGAACATTTTGATTTTTCATTTGTAAAAATCTCCTTGGATAGAATTTATGCTACATTTAACTTAACACTATAAATAGGTATGAAAAAGGGATTTCATTCTAGAAAGGCTAAAACTTTATCATGCTAATCTTATTAATTTTATATAAAAATTTGCCTAAATTGAATTCATCTTTTTCATACGTCAATAAAATAGATGAGATACCACGATTATATTTTTTTAAATAACCTCAATAAAAATAATGGAGTATATTTCTTTATAGAACATGCTCTGACATTCCCACCATGGAATACCAATTCATACACTTTTTTACTTTATGTAGTATCTCCTTTGTATGAATAGGTAAAATCAGTAGCACTTCCTTATACAGGATCGTACCATATAGTACTTTCAATTTGATTCATATTTTTTTATCCGAAGAGAAAGCTTTATGAACTACATTGATAACTCTCATAAAAATCTTTAACGTGCGAGGTACCAAGAATATAACCTAGAATTCGTTCAAACAGTCAACTATGTCAGTATTCATAACATTCTAACTTATTTTTAAAAACCTTTTTAAAGTCTTTTTATTTGGGAGTCCTCGAAACTAGGTACTGTACTTGAATAATTTTTTGCCAGTTTCTCGGATTTATCTGAGTGGTAACTTTTTAAAATCATTTGTCAGATGAAATTAATTCCGCTATCATGATATTTATAGTGTATGATTTCTCAACATTTTTTTGTTAGAAATTAAATAAACCAACTTTTGTACAGAGTGTTGAAAACGTTTCACAAAAGAAAGAAGGATGCAGACGATACGGAGGAAAAGCAATGACAACCAAAAACTTTCAAACAGAGTACATAAACATCAATGGACTTTCACAATACATGTTGCACTATCCAAAAGAAGGAAGCAAAGATGTTTTATTGATGCTACATGGTGGACCTGGTGCCCCAAATTCTTATATTAGCTATTATCTCGAGCCTTATCTTAATTTTTGTCATGTGGTTTATTATGATCAGCGCGGTTCTGGAAAGACACAAATCAAAAGTAAAACAAAACTCAAGCACCACACATGGAAATTGATGATCGAAGACCTACGAGAAACCGTTCGACACTTGAAACGAAAATATAAAACTGACAGAGTGATCTTATGCGGGCACTCTTTTGGAAGCATGTTAGGCGCAAGCTTCTTAGAAAAATATCCAGAGGAAGTACTGGCATTTATCGCTTATGGCGTAGTCACTGATGTAAACGCACAAGATCAGCACTTTTATACAACTTTAAAAAGTAATGTTTTAAAAAATGGTAGTAAAAAAGATATCAAAAAAATTAATACTGTGAACCCATCATTTCCTTCTGTCAACAGAGAAGAATTTACCAAAGGCGTCAATGTATTATCCGAACTTCAACTGAAGTATGGCTATTACTACAACGACTACATGGCGATTTTCAAAAAAAGCCCCATCTTAGGTTTCAAAGATTTCCTTCAATTTCCTAAAGGTGCAAAGTATGATTCAAAACTAATCGCAGAAGTTGAGTACCAATATGACATCACACATATGACAACTTATCAGGTACCTGTATTTTATATTCTTGGCGAAAAAGATGATTGGACTTCAAGCGTTATCGCAAAAAAATACTTTGATACGATCAACGCCCCTGTCAAAGATCTTTACTGGATCAGCAATGCCGGCCATTTCGTAGATACCGATCAACCGCAGGAATTTAGCGAAGCAATCAAAGATATTTTGACACAAATTTGATGATATATACTTCTATAGGAAATTCGCAACCGAAAGCCTTCAAATGATCTAAAAAACATGATAAAACCTAGCACACCTCTACAAAGTATATGCAAGGTGTGCTAGGTTTATAGATTCTATAGTTTTTTATGTTGATACTTACTTGTCAGAGCTATACATTCCTGTAACTCGACCTTTTCTCACCCTCAACTCTTACTCTTCTGAGGAGATTGAAGGATCATCCGATTCACTTCATCTGATAGTTCTAAGAACGCATCTTTGTTGCCTTCTTCTAATGCTTGATCGATTTGTTGATAGAGCATGTTCAGCTTTGCTTCTTGCTCTTTTTCTTGGAAATAATGCTCGACTATTTCTGTTGATTCTTCGCTGATTGCATCTTCCCACGAGGCTAACGGATTATCTTCGATGATTGCTAAATATTCTTTCGTTTGCCACGCATTCTCAAAGAGACATTCGACGTAGAGCGGGTTTTTCCAGTTCAGACGGATCTCATGGAAAATCTGATCGGTATCAGTAAACTCTTTTCCGTCTAAAAATAACTTCATCGGCTCTCCTTCATAAGAAAGATCGGTGATCTGTAAACCACGTCTTGTTAGGTTTGCTCCTTCAACAAAACGTACATTGTGTAAGATTGCTTCATGATTTGCCAGATAGTTCAAAATCCAAAATACTTCTCTGCGACTGAAAGAAACATGGTTAACCATCCAAGTTAAGAAATTCTTCTTTTCTTTGACATCAATCAACATTTTCATCACCTCTCTGTTAAATCATCTAATAGGGACAATACCTCCATATCACCTGGTTCATAAGTTAAATATTTTGCCAGTAATTCACGTGTTTTCGCTAATTGACCTTCTTCACGTAAGAACAAGGCATATTCTTTTAAGAAATCTGGTTCATGGTCTAATTCATTTGCAGCTTGTTCATAATGGACTGCTGCTACTGCAAAGTCTTCGAGTTCATTATAGGCATGTGCGAGATTCCATTCTGCATATGGATTGGCTACTTCTTCCATTTGATTGACGGTTTGAACAACGTCTTCATAACGCTCTTGATCCAAGTAAAGATTACTCAACGTCAACAATGTCTCATCTTGCTTGTCACCAACATTCAAAGCATCAAGCAATAATTGCTCTGCTTTTTCTGTGTCGTGTAAGCGAAACGCATTTTCAGAAGCTAAGTGATAAAGTTCCACTTGGAAAGGATTTTCTTTGATCCCGTCTTCTAAGACTTGTTGTGCTTCTTCGATCATTTCTTCTTCTTGAAGTGCCTGACCTAGATAGAGATACAAAGATTGATACTGTGGATTCAATTCACGTAATTCTTGTAAATAATTGATTGCTTTTTCGTTCTCATTCAATTGAAGATTCGTGAACGCTAATTGGAACAAGCGATCATCTGTCCGTTCTTCGGCTAACGCAGCTTCTAACGGTGGGATTGCTTCTTCAAAATTCCCTTGCATGCTCAATGATTGCCCTAAGCGTTCTTGCATGGAAATGTTAGAGATTTCCTCGATGCCATTTGCGAGCAACATTTCGTAAAGTGCAGAAGCTTCATTGAAGCGATCAACTGAGAAGCGATCAACTGAAAAATACAGTTCAGCTAATGCAAATTGGATCAATGGTTCTTCTGGTAATAATTTTGCTGCTTCTTTTAATTTTGCTTCACTTACTTCAGGAATGCCGATTACTTGATACAAGTCGGCGATTGCTAATAATGCTTGTGGATAGTACTCACTATCTTGCTGGATTTTTTCTAAATAGTCAAATGCTTGATCGATCTCATTGTCTTCGATGGCAATCTCAGCCAACGGAATATTCCATTCATCATTTTCAGGTGATACAGTTAGCAAGTGTTCAAAGATTGATTTTGCTTCTTCTAAAAAACCGATCGCTAATAATTCTTCACCTAATTCATGTAAGACATCTGCTGGATCATCTTGGAGTGCCTTTGCCAAATATTCGTTTGCTTGTGTCAAATTTTCGTCTGCTAATGCTTGCAGCATTTTTTCACTATTTGTCATCATCTAAATCCCTCTAATCTCTTGGACGATCCGTTCATAGGATGCCATTGTTTTCAATAGTTCTTGCTCATTTGGCAACTGATATCCATCTATTATACCAATTTTTTCCAAAACGAGAATTTTTTTGCTCTTTTCTGCTAAAAGCAGCACATTTTCCAGATAGCCCATTTTAGGTATTTCTTCAGGCCACATGATAGGATAGCCTAGATGCTGTAACCAGATGAAAAAGTTCTTCAACTGGAATGAGAGTGTTTTGATTTCTGAATTCCAGACAAGCTGCATCAAGATACCTAGAAATTTTTTCATACTCGCTGAAAGTAAGTGCCCATTTTCAGTCAGATAAAAAGCTTGCTCAAATAGTTTACCATAATTTGAGACCTGTTCAGCATCTTCTTGATAAAAATAGATGATTTCTTCTAGCATACCAGCAAAGGGACGATTGAATAATTTTTCGCGATTCGGATAATTTTTGTAAAGATTCTGGAGAAATGGATGATCACAAACTAGCCCGCAACAAATAAAAATCAAAAAGTCGATTTGCTTTCCTTCAATTTGTTTTTCGCTGATCGTTCGATCATAAATGATCCGTTCTGGAAGGTTCGTTGTTTGAAGCGCCGATTGGTTCGGGCCATGTAAAATGTCACGTTGTGGATTCAATGCCCGCGCCATTGAACGAATCGAAACGGGAATCAGCCAAAGTGTGGACTGAAGATAGGTATGTTTTTGAAAAAAGCCAGCCAAGTCCATGATTCCTTCATTGCCAAAACCAATCACTAAAAGTGCTTGATTTTCGGGGTACCGTTGCGCAAATGATAAGAGACTATGCAATTCAGATAACTGATTACACTGCGTATTGCCACAAATATACCAATCAATCGCTAACTTGTTAGGAAACGACTGGGTCATTTTTTCAGCATACAGATCATAGTAACGTTGGTTCGTCAAAAATAAAATCGGTTGATTGATCGCTTCTTTTTTCAACTGGCTGACGAATGTCTCGCCATAAAAAATGGTTGTATGTTCTTCTTGGTAGTGATAGGATAACTCCATGTTGTCCTCCCCTTTTCTTTTATTCTACCATTAGTAAGTAAAATAAAAAAAGAATAAGAAAATCTAGCTATTCTTCTAGTAAAAATCCGTTTATTTTTTATATGTACATACATTCATTAGGTGTGCCAGAATATTGAGCTGCTACTTTTTTGCTACTTTTATCCCTTTATATAAACAATAAAGCGCCTGTAGCCTTAGCCACAAGCGCTTTTTTTCAACTGTCTTATTTAACAGCATCTTTTAATGCTTTACCTGGTTTAAATGCAGGTACTTTGCTAGCTGGGATTTCGATTTCTTCACCAGTTTGTGGGTTACGTCCTTTACGAGCCGCGCGTTCGCGTACTTCAAAGTTACCAAAACCGATTAATTGAACTTTTTCGCCGTTAGCTAAAGCATCTTGAATAGTTGAAAATACAGCGTCTACTGCTGCAGTTGCGTCTTTTTTAGTTAAATCTGTAGCTGAAGCAACTTTTTCGATTAATTCTGCTTTATTTGCCATGGATAGATTCACCTCCTCCAACAAGAGATATGATAGGAACATCATTTAGTTAAAAACTTTCTGAGTGGTCCAGAAGTTTAAAAGAAATATTGATTAAGTTTCAATATTCTGTTATCACGATATCATATGAATCGCTTAATAGCAAGGTTTTTGGCATTATTTAACCGCTTTTTTTAGTCATAAAAACGTAATACAAAAATATGCTTATTTTTTTTGAAAAAAACGGTCCACTATGGTAAAATGCCTATTTTCTTCGACGTGGGATGATTCGGATCGAAGTTCCTTCAAATGTAAATGCTTTTCTGATTTGATTTTCTAAAAAGCGCTCATATGAAAAATGCATCAATTCTTCTTCATTGACGAAAACAACAAAGGTTGGTGGTTTTACTGCGACTTGCGTAGCATAGAAAATCTTCAAACGTTTTCCTTTATCCGTTGGTGTTGGATTGATTGCCACAGCGTCCATGATCACATCATTCAAGACGGCGGAAGAAACACGTAAGTTTTGGTTCATGCTGACTTCTTCGATCATTTCAGGCAAACGCTCTAATCGTTGTTTTGTCACAGCTGAAACAAATATGATCGGTGCATAATCTAAATAACGAAATTCTTCTCGGATCTCTTGCTCGAAGTCACGCATCGTGTTGGTTTCTTTTTTGACTAGATCCCACTTGTTGACCACGATGATCACACCACGGCCTGCTTCGTGCGCGTAGCCCGCTACTCGTTTGTCTTGTTCACGAATGCCTTCTTCTGCGTTCAAGACCATTAAAACGATGTCTGAGCGGTCAATGGCACGCATGGCACGCATCACGCTATATTTCTCCGTCGTTTCATAGACTTTCCCACGTTTACGCATACCGGCTGTATCGATCATCATGAATTTTTGTCCATCTTCAGAAACAAAATGCGTATCGATCGCATCACGCGTTGTGCCTTCGATATCAGAAACGATCACGCGATCTTCACCTAAGATCGCATTGATCAAGGAAGATTTCCCAACATTTGGGCGACCGATCAAACTGAATTTGATAGTATCGTCCTCTTCTTCTTCGGCTTCTTCATCGAAGAATTTCACCGCTTCATCTAAGATATCTCCGATACCTAATCCATGACTTCCTGACACTGGATAAGGGTCTCCTAGTCCTAGTGCATAAAATTCATAGATGTCATTTCTCATTTCAGGATTATCGACTTTGTTAACGGCTAAGATCACCGGTTTGTTGCTGCGGTATAAAATTTTTGCTACGACTTCATCTGCATCGGTGATTCCTTCGCGTCCACTAACGACACAAACGATCACATCAGCTTCATCGATCGCGATTTCTGCTTGGTGTTTGATTTGATCCATAAATGGTTCATCGCCTAAGTCGATCCCACCAGTATCAATAATACTGAAATCACGACCTAACCATTCCCCTTTAGCATAAATACGATCACGAGTAACTCCTGGAGTATCTTCGACAATCGAAATACGCTCTCCGGCGATACGGTTAAAAATCGTCGACTTACCGACGTTTGGGCGACCAACGATTGCAATTGTTGGATTTGCCATATTTTTTCCTCCTCACATGTTTCCAATCTCACTTAGTGTACCGAATACTTCACGAACTTTCAAGCTTAGATCGGTGAACATTTAAGTATTTTTCAGGATCGTGGTTTATTACAAAAAGAAAATGGTCCGGGGCGTAATCCCCAGACCACTTGTTTCGCACATGTACAACTTCCCTTGATGCTGAAAATTCGCGCTTCAGGAACGATCATTCATTTATTTTTCAGAATCATCCGTTGCTGTTTCTTCTACTTCCCCTTTTAATGCTTCACCTAAGATATCGCCCATCGTAAATCCTGTATTTTCTTCAGGCAACTCATACGATTCAACTTCTTTCGGTTCTTTTTCAGAAGTAGGTTTTTCTTCTAATGCTTTGATACTTAAAGCAATTCGATGTTCTTCTGGATTGACTTCTAAAACTTTCACTTGAACATCGTCACCTTCATGAAGTACTTCATGTGGTGTTGCGATATGTTTATGAGAGATTTGTGAAATGTGGACAAGTCCTTCAACTGTTGGGAACACTTCAACAAACGCACCAAAGCTTGTTAGTCGTTTGACTTTTCCATCAAGTACAGCGCCTACTGGAGCTTTTGTTTCGATATCTGTCCAAGGTCCAGGCAATGTGTCTTTGATCGATAATGAGATACGTCCTTGCTCAGGATTGATTGAAAGAACTTTTACTTTCACTTCATCGCCTACAGCTAAAACGTCACCAGGTTTAGCAACATGTCCGTGAGAGATCTCAGAAACGTGTACTAAGCCATCGATCCCACCTAAATCAACAAACGCACCAAAATCTGTGATACGAGCGACGCGTCCTTCGATCACATCGTCTTCTTTGATCGTTGATAGTAATTCTTTTTTCTGTGCTTCTTTTTCCGTTTCAACGACTGCTTTGTGTGAAAGGATCAAGCGATTTTCTGATGGTTCGATCTCAACGATTTTGAATGTCATTGTTTTTCCTTTGTATTCAGAAAAATCAGCAACGAAGTGATCTTCTACCATTGATGCTGGAACAAATCCACGAACACCGACATCGACCACTAATCCACCTTTGACAACATTTGTCACTGGTGCTTCAATGATATTTCCAGCTTGGAAATCTTTTTCGATATCCTCCCAAACTTTTTTCGCATCTAAACGTCGTTTTGATAAAAGGTAACTTCCGTTTTCTTTGTCTTTTCCGATCGTGCTGATCACGACTAGATCTAACGTATCGCCAACCTTTACCACTTCGTTGATATCTTCGACTGGTAAAGTAGATAATTCTTTTGCAGGAACTACACCTTCAACACCCGTTCCTTCGATTCCAACGATGGCTTGTTTGTCTTCAATGACTAAAACTTCTCCTTTGACGACATCACCAACGTTCACTTCTTGAACGCTATTCATTGCATCTTCCATTGATTGGTTGTTTTCTGTCTGATTTTGTTCAAATTCTGTCATAACACTTGTCCTCCTAACCAACATTCTGCCGTTACCTACTACGGTACTGCTTTTAGTTTAATTGATTATTAAAAAAAAATAAAGCGATTTCGTTTGTTTTCCTCCAAAATGGTCGTATTCCCACGTTTTTGTCCATTAATCACGACAATATCCCTTTTGATTGATGACTTCTTTGATTTCTTGGACCACTTCTGGGATCGATTTACCTGTTGTATCGATCCGTATTGCATCGTCTGCTTGCTTCAGCGGTGACACTTTTCGCGTCGAATCGTATTCATCGCGTGCTTGTATTTCTTTTGTCAACTCTTCTAAGTCTGTCGGAATGTTTTTTTCAAGGTTTTCCTTGTGTCGTCTTTGTGCTCGTTCCGTTACACTAGCTACTAAGAAAATCTTCACTTCTGCTTTTGGTAAAACAGCTGTGCCAATATCACGACCGTCCATGACCACGCCGCCATCTTCCCCGATCCTTTGTTGGATACTCACTAACGCTTTGCGTACATTTGAATGTGCAGCAACTTCAGAGACCGCTCGTGTGACATCTGGTTGTCGAATCGCTGAAGTCACATCTTGCCCAGCCACAAGGACATGTTGACCATCTGCCTGTTGTTCAAATGAAATAGGGTATTGGTTGATCAAATCGACTAATCCTGTTTCATCAGAGAAAGCGACTTGATGTTTGATGGCTAAATAGGTAACTGCACGATACATCGCTCCTGTATCTGTATAGATATAGTTTAGTTCATTGGCGATGATCTTTGCTACCGTACTTTTGCCTGAAGAGGCAGGTCCATCAATTGCAATACTAATTCGTGTCATTTTTCATAACTCCCTTTTCTCAAAAAAAAGGGGCTGTGGCTAAAGCCACTGCTCCTTATTTAATTACATTTTATGAAGATACTCTGAGGAAAAACAACTCTTCAGTATTATCTTTTTGCTTCGCTTATTGGACTCTTAGTTCTTGTCCTGGATATAGCATGTAGTTGTTTGGATCGATTCCATTCAATTGGAACAATTGATCGACTGTGATGCCGGCACGTTCAGCAACTTGTCTAGGACCTTCACCAGCTTGAACGACTGTTGTCGAACCTGAAACGCCAGTACCTGCTTCTGGTGTTGAAGTTGGTGTTGTTTCTTCTGGTGCAACAGTAGTTGGTGTCGTTTGTTCTGGTTCTGGCACTGTTGAAGTTGGTGTTGTTTCTGGTGTCACAGCACTTGTTGGTGTTGTTTCTCCAGCTACAGATTGTGTTTCTGATGTTGGTTCACTTGAAACTGTTGTTGATTCCACCGTTGATTCGACAGTTGAACTTTCTACGATCGATGAAGTCGTTTCAGTAGAAGAAGCTTCTGTCGCACTGTTATTCGACCCATTTCTGATCCAGAAGTAAGCTCCTGCTGGAATCGCAATACATAAAACAAGCAAAATCAAAAATAGCGATAAGAATAATGTGTTCCCTTTCTTTTGCTGTCTTTGAGTACTTCTTGAAGATGCTTCATCCTCTGTATCATAAATTGGTTGTTCCCATGGTTCTTGTGTTTCGTTATTTTCTGATGATTGATGTCTATCTTTTCTACTCACCTTATTGACCTCCTAAATTCTTTCCCAGTTATTATACCATAGGATAAACTTGATTGTACGAAAAAAATACTTCGCAACATTTTTTTAAAATAAATTTAGTAAAATTGTTTGCCAGTCTCCTGCTTCTGCAATTGGACTAGTTTGCCTCGTCTCACTTTGAATGAATAACGCCCCGTCTCGGTCACAACAGTTTTTAGTTTTGTCTTTGAGCGTTTCACCGAAATAGGACAATAGTCGTTCTCGTCTACAGCCCGTTTCGTGAATATAGGCAAGCATCTCTTGCAGCTGTTTTATTTTGACTTTCTCTTGTTTTTTTAATTCTCGCAGCCAAACATCAGGGCTTTGCATTTCATTGACTACAGTAAGCCATTTTTGTTGGATCTCATCGAAATGGGTCGCATCTGACTGTCCGGCTAACAGATGTTCTTCAAAAATCTGGCGTTGTTCTTTGGATAGTTGTTGGAAAAAGTAATGAATCCCTTCATCTCCTGGCTTGTATAGTAATACAGCGCTACTTGGACGTTGATCCCTACCCGCTCGCCCAATCTCTTGCATGTAGTTTTCCAAACTATCTGGCAGATCATAATGGACTACATATCGAATATCGGCTTTATCGATCCCCATGCCGAATGCATTCGTCGCAAATAGAAATCGCAGTTGATTTTTACTGAATTGTTGTTGGAGTTGCCGGCGTTGTGAAGCATCTAAGCCTCCATGATAGTAGCCTACTGCATAATCCTTACGAAACAATTGATAAAGACGTTCGACTTCTTTTTTGGTCGCACAATAAATGATCATTGCGCCATCAGCTTGTGCCATCAACTGGCGTAATTGTTGCTCTTTCTCCTCTGTTTGGCTGACAAATAAAGCGATATTTTCTCGGTTGACTGAATGCTTGACGACGACTGGTTTTGTTTGGAAGAGAATGTTTTCAATCTCTTGTTGTACCGGAAGAGTCGCTGTTGCGGTCAAGGCTAAAGTCGTTGGCGAACCTAACTCTTTTCCGATTCGTCCGAGCGATTGATATTCAGGACGAAAATCGATCCCCCACTGTGAGACACAATGCGCTTCATCGATGACATATAAAGCAATTTTTTGTTGCTTCAATGCATAAAGTAATTCAGATTGATTCAACATCTCTGGACTAACAAAAACAAATTTATACTCGAACAAATGGGCTAAGACATATTTCTTTTCGCTTTTGCTAAGTAAACTGTTATATGCAATTACTCTTTTTTCTCCTCGCTTTTGCAGTTGCCCGACTTGGTCTTCCATTAAAGAAAGTAAAGGAGAAACGATCAATACCAATCCTTCTTGTAAATATCCTGTCAATTGATAACATAGACTTTTGCCGTTTCCAGTTGGTAGGATCGCTAATACATCTTTTTGATTCAAAAGAGTCGAAATAATTTCTTCTTGTCCTGGACGAAAAGAGGAAAAACCAAAGTATTGTTTTAGTGGATCAACTAACTCCATATTTACTTCCTCCTTTGAATCTCTCGATTTGTGCTAAACGAAACTCTCCATAATCGACCGTTTGAACATCAAGGTCTTTATATTTGAGTGTGAGAAGGGGGCGATCTAAAGAAGCTAAAGCTTTCCTTGTCTCTGAATGAATTAGACGCTCAAAAGGAAAATCGTCAAAAAAGATCGCCCATTCGATCAAGTGATCGTTGATCGTCCCTTTCTTCAAAGCTCGTTTCGTCATCACTTCTTCGACTGGATCACCCGCTAAAATCAATGCTCTTGTTGTCAGCATGCTTTGATTATAGTTTTGGGAAAGCAAGGTTGAAAGCAAATCGTATAACAGGAAATCTTTGTGCTGTTCGATGATTACTAGTAATCCATGAATACACTGATCTTGGTAAATTTGCTGTTCCACCGCATCTTCCAATGTGGTCAATTGGTAGGCAAGCAAACCTGTTTGCTTTTTGCCAGAAAATTGATTCGCTAAGAAATTTGCTTGTTTCTCGGTCATCTGTGAAAAAACAGTTGAAAGCTCACTTGGCAATCGAGTGATCAACTCCGTTCTGGAACATTTTGTTTCTTTCAGCCATTTCTTGACTTGATAGGAATAAAAGGGGCCAGTCTCAGCTGGTAGATAAGTGGTTTCATTCGCTGATAAATGTGATACTACTTGTACAGCAAATTTCAGTAAACGCCAGCTCGTCTGAGCGGTGCGGCCATACTTATCATAATGTAATCCAGTCAATGATTTACTGCTTCCTCGCAGTCTGCCTTTTTCTGTCAGTTGTAATTCATTGCCCTCCCGTGACAAAAGTCTTTCATCGATCATTTGTTGGATTTGCGCATCAAATACCGTTTGTTTGAGTGAAGGAAAACAGCCATGTGCAAACAATAAACCATTGAAAAAACCAAAAAGCAATACTGATGATGTACGCTTACCAGTCAATAATTGATAGAGTGAGCTTGCGCGTAACTTGTCACTCGAAGAAAATAAAGATAAAATAAACTCAGTCATAGTAATCCCCTTACGTTAGGATGGTGAATATGTCATTATTATGTAAATTAGTTCCTGAGCGTTGTATCGCATGTGGTCTATGTCAAATCGAGGCGTCTGATATCTTCGATTATGACGAAGAAGGAATCGTCTTATTTGCACAAGAGCCAGAAGCACATCAACAATTCGTTCAGCCTTTAGAAGAAGTCAATGTAACCAAAGCTTATCAAAAATGTCCGGTTCGAGCAATCTTACTCGAAAAAGAACATTGATACTTTTCGTTCAACTAACTCCTAAATGAGCGGGTGTGACAAATCAGTGACCCTTTCTTATAACCGAATTGGCGACAAAAGAATAGAACCTCGATCAATGAGGCGGTATCCCTAAAAATTATTTTTCCATTTTTAGGGATACCGTCTTGTTTTTGCAGTAACTGCTTTTGTTCGATCCATTTACTTTACATGATCGTTCTCACTTGATGTGGTTCAACCAATTCATCATGGTCGTCACAATTGCTGTCTGTTGGTCTTGATTGCTGATCGTTGCTTCGCCATCACCTTTTTGATGACCATAACTACCAAAACCACCATGGTTTCCGCCGGCAATCGAAACAAATTCTGTTTGTTCAGGCAAGTAAGCTTTTGCTTCTTCAGCGGCTTCTCGGTTCATTACTTCATCTTCACTTCCAGTAATACTGATGACTGGAAAATCTGTTTCGGCCAACGTTCCCTTTTCATCTGGATAACTTGCCATGAAATAAACACCTTTTAGTTGCTCATCATCCAAGTTTGCATTCGCATAACGACTCGCCATTACGCCACCTAACGAATGACCGCCAATCACAAAATCTCGGTCTTTGAAATCCTCTCTGATTTTGTCCGCTTTATTTCCACTTAGAATGGCTAATTCAAAAGGCATTTTAGCAATTGCTACGGTGTAGCCATTTTCTGCCAATTGCTCTGCCCATATGCTATAACTTTCTGGTTCAACGAGCGCTCCAGGATAAAAAATCACGACTGGCCGTTCCTCCGTTTTTTGTGATTCGAATAATAAATAATCCTCTTTATCTACTCCTTGCTTGAACGATTGCTCTGCTTGAGCAGTTGGTTCGTAGACACTTTGCTGCCAATAAACATACCCTCCTACAGCACCTAATCCAAGCACGATCACTAATCCCAGCAGGACTCGTTTGAATATTTTCAAAAAATCACCTTCCATCCATCATCTTTCATTTGGTACTTCTATACACTAAATAAAATACGAAAAAAATGCAAATGATTTTATGCAAGTTGTTATTATTGGATCGAATCGTTAGGAGCAACAATGCAAAATGAAAGCCACCACTATTTTGATAAAGTTCCTCAAATAGTGGTGGCTTTCCTACATTGTTATATCAGATTCAATTTATGTATTCACTGTTGTGCATGACCGCATCTCATTTACTCTAGAAAATGATCAATCAACTAGAAATTCGATGTGGGGACTACTTTGAAGTAACTTTCCCTGACTGAATTAGGTAAGTCGAAACAGTTCGTTTTAATTCATCAAATTCTTTTTTACTAGTAGTAATATCTAAAATGAATTTAACTGCCTCTTGCTGGCTAAAATTTGTTGTATATCCATTTGCTTGAAAAAAAGTAATCATCGATACAAATGCTGTACGTTTATTTCCATTATAAAAAGGATGCTTTGTAGCTAAATTAATTGTAAGTATAGATGCTTTATCAAATATCGTAGGATACAAATCTTTACCAAAAACTGACTGTGCAGGTTGATTTATTGCCATATCTAGTGCAGTAGCATCTTTTATACCGATTGTCTCACCTTGAGAATATGCTAAAATTACTTTAGCATTTATCTTTATGATATGATTTTAAGTCAAATATATCATAGGTCGACCAAATCTTTCAATGCTTGATCATATTGATTCATCACAGAGTCAACAATAGTATCAATATCAATTTCCTCTTGTGCTTTTACTATCCTTACTGCTCCATCTGTATCAAATATATAACTAATAGACTCTCCAGTTTTAACTCCAATATACTCTTTTACTTCATTTGGTATTGTTGTTACATCACTATTTCCAGATTTTCTGATTTTATATTTACGAATTTTGTCCATTAACTTTTTCCTTTCTGTTTATAATACATTTAATATGTAGATACATATTATCATAGTATCTACATTCCAACAAATTTCTAAGTATGAGAAATAGCTATTATTCTTGTTACTTAATTATGGATATTTAGTTCTTAAAGAAAGCCACCACTATTTTGATAAACTTCCTCAAAATAGTGGTGGTTGCTTTTTATGACTATTCTTAGTTTCTCAACTAATGAATGGCTTACTTCCCACACAAGCGATAAACCGCTTCTGCGTAAATTTCCATCGCTTTGTACATGCTGCTCAATTCCCAGCGTTCATTCGCTTGGTGCATGAAGTCTGGTGTATCAGGGAACATGGCTCCGAAAGCGACACATTGGTTCATCGTACGTGCAAATGTTGCTCCACCAGAGACAAATGGTTCCGTCATATCTCCTGTGATTTCGCGATATGTTCCTAATAAGTTTTGGATCAATTCGCTATCTAAAGGAACATATAATGAATCTAGGAAGTCAAATTCTTCATAAGATAAATCGTATGCTTTGATTTTTTCTGTCATTTTTTCAACAAGATCATCTTTCTTGAAAGTGACAGGAATACGCATGTCCACACCGATTTTTGTTTGTTCAGGTGTGATTTCCAAGCTGGCAAAGTTCATTGTCAATTCACCGGATTGTTCGTCGACAGTCTTGCCAACCACATTTTCACCAGTCGCATTTTCTTGAACTACTTCGCCTAAAAACGCGATTGGGGCGAAATCAAAGACTTCACTTAAAGCAATCGCTAAACGAGAAATCGCATTGACACCTTCGGCTGCATCTTTTGCGTGGATACTTTTTCCTAAAACAGTGATCGAGTCACCATGATCTTCAAAATCGAAGTTGTGCTTCGTCAATGCTTCTTTTACTTCTGCTAATTTTTCACCTGAATATGGTGCTGAATCAGGCACTACGTTTAGGGCGCCACCTGCATTCACACTGAATTCGTTTGTTCCAGGACCTGTCAAGTAAGCTTGCAATAAGCCTTTTTCTGCATAGATCAATGGAAATTCTGCATCTGGTGCAAAACCTTGAGTGATGCCTTCTTCTTTTTCATTGTATTTATCTAAACAACGCCAAAGATTTTCTTCATCCGTTCCGAAGATAAACCGAATGCGTGTATTAAATTCTACTCCAGCATCCATCAATGCTTTTACCGCGTACATTGCAGCAATTGACGGGCCTTTATCATCTTGTGAGCCACGGCCGACTAACCAACCCTCTTTGATTGTTGGATCAAAAGGTTTAGATTCCCAGTTTTTTTCATCGCCCGCAGGAACTACGTCCATATGGCATAAGATTCCAAATAATTCATCACCTGAACCTACTTCAGCATAACCATAGTAGCCTTCAGGGTCTTTAAATGTTTTGAAACCTAAGCCTTCACTGATTTCCAACACTTTATCTAATGCTTCGACTACTTTTTTCCCAAAAGGATGTCCTTCTCCAGAATCAGACTCATCTAATACAGATGGAATTCTGATCAATTCACTTAATGATTCTAATGCTTGTTCATGATGTTGTTCTGTTACAAATTGTTTCATCAACTTTGCCTCCTCATTATTTTAAAAAAGATGACGCTAGAAAATACTGCTTTGTTCCGATACTCTCTTGTTAGAATCATTGTGACATCAGTTATCCAAAAACCTAGATGTGTAAAAGCTCACTCCTTCGGAAATAAGCGACAAAAACCCAAAAATCTAGTTTCGGGTTTTGTCGCTTATTTCTTAGAGCTGAGCGTTTCTGTCACCATTTCATCAACAGGATCACTCGTTTTTTCAAAGGCCTTATTTCTATCGACGATCGCTTACCTATAAGTGATACATCGTGTAGGTCGAATAAAGTGTTCGTATCATTTTATCCAACCATAACTATTGTTCATTATTTATCATAGAACTTTCTTTGCTATTTGTCTAGGATTAGAACATTGCTGCTACGCCCAAGATCACACAGATTGCAACGAATAAAATAGCAATCAGTTTTCCAGTGAATTTCCACCAGATTGAGATATCAAAGCGAGCGATCGCGATCGCACCCATTACGATAGCAGAAGTTGGCGTGATCAAGTTAACTAAACCAGATGCTGATTGATATGCAGTGATAACTAGATCTTTACCAACACCAGCAAATTCTCCCATTGGTCCCATGATACCCATTGTCGCAGCTGCTAAGCCTGAAGTTGATGGAATCAAGAATGACATAGGGATGTAGAAGATAAATGTCAGAATCAAGAAGACGCTTGATGACAATGAGCTTAATCCTTGTTCTCCCCAATGTAGGATCGTATCAGTGATCAACCCGTTATTCATTACTACTTGGATACCACGAGCAACAGCTACAACGATCGCTACACCGATCAAGTCTGAAGCTCCTGCTAAAAATTCTTTAACAAAATCAGATTCTTTCATACCGTAAGTGATCGCTACAACGATTGACATCACTAAGAATAACATAGTGATTTCAGGGAAGTACCAGTCACCTAAAGGCAACATGTTTTTACCTAATACAGTACCAACTACTGGCAGACCAGTGATCCAGTTTGTCAATGATTCAAAAATCGTGAAGTTTTCGTTCAATGTTGTCCATGGAATCAAACTAATGATCATGATACCAAAAGTAAGGAAGAACAAAACATTTACATGTTTTTGTTTCTTCGTGATCATTTCTTGACGGTTGATTGCTTCAATATCAAAATGTTTCATGTCTTCTTTACGTTGGTCGTAGACTAAAGATTTGGTTGGATCTTTTTCTATTTTCGAAGCATAACGGTAAACGTAAATAATCGAGATTGCTAGTAAGACAACAAACATGAAGAAACGTAAACCGATTCCTTCACCCATTGAAATACCAACTGCTTGTGAAGCTACCCCAGTTGCAAATGGGTTAACTGTCGATGCCAAACAGCCGACTTGAGAACCAACTAATACGATAGCGACCGCTGTAACAGTATCAAAACCAACTGCCATCATTACAGGGATCAATAATGCATAAAATGGAATTGTTTCTTCTGCCATTCCATAAGTTGATCCACCTAAAGCGAATAATAGCATCAAAACAGGGATCAACATTTTTTCTTTTCCTTTGAAGCGTTTGACAACACTTGCGATCCCAGCATCTAAAGCGCCGGTTTTATTGATGATTCCTAGGAAGCCACCGACAATCAAGATAAAGAATGAAATTGGAATTGCCGCAGGGGTTTCTTTTGTTAATTCACCAGCTGGCACACCTAACATTCCGTTGACCGGAGCCATAAAGATATCCCAAAGTCCTTGTGGATTTTGTGGGACTCTTTCATAAGATCCCGCGATAATTCTTCCTGCTTCATCCACACTGTAATGTCCAGCTGGGATGAACCATGTTAGCACAGCGATGATGGCAATAATAATGAATAAGACCGAATACGCTGAAGGCATTTGAAATTTCTTCTTCGTTGTTTGTTCCATTTTCTTCTTCCTTTCTCGTTTCAAAAAATCAGTAATACATCGTTATTTTATCAAAAAGATGATAAGAACAAAAATAATAACTAGTAGATTTGAGAAGTTTTATTCAAAACCCTCGTTTTTTGCCCCTCCTTTGTTAAAATAGTTGAAATGCTTTACTCGTACTAATTGTAGCGTTTTCGTCCGGTGTTATATCTTGTCCATTTAACAAACAAAAAGAGAAGGATTTCACATAAAAACGTATAAAATACATTTTTATACAAAAACCCAAAAAATACTCAGACACGATTTATAAAACGCTTACACAATGTCAGTTATTGAATTTTTTTTCATATAAAAATATTAAGAAAAACTTTAGAAAATAGATGATAACTACAATAAATTCGGCTCTATAATAAAGTGGACTGATGAATCAATTCTGATTCGTCAGTCCACTTTTTCTTTTTGGGTATTAAAAAACATATCGTTCTCTAGTATGATTAAATCACCACAAAATAAACAACTGAGAGGACGATATGCTCTATGGAAAATTCTATCAAAAAAATGCTCCGATTAACAGATAAATATTTAACCATCCAAGATGTTTCTTACGAAACGTTCCATCAAACCAATACTTTAGTTATTGACGCAGTGTTAGCTCCTCCTACTTCTGCTTGTTTGACTTGTGGCTCTGCCGTGAGAGATTCGAAGGGGAAAACGGTCATTGTCAAAAATGGCAAGAAAATGACCTGCATTCGTTTCGATCAATTCAACCATTTACCGCTAATCATGCGGCTGAAGAAACAACGTTATCACTGTAGAAACTGCCATACCCATTGGACAGCCCAAAGCTATTTTGTTCGGCCAAATCATTCGATTGCCGAGCATGTAAAAATGAAAATCATTGCTTTACTCACCGAAAAGGTCTCCTTATCTTTTATCGCAAAGCATTGCCAGGTGTCTATTCCAACGGTGACGCGTATTTTGAAGTCGTTAAAAACCTATTTACCAAAACAAGCCAAGCGCCACCTGCCCAAAGTATTGATGGTCGATGAATTTCGTTCCCATGTATCCTCAGAAGATAAGATGAGTTTTATTTGTGCCGATGGGGAAACCGGGCAATTAGTTGATATCTTACCCACTCGAAAATTGTCTCGGTTGACCACTTATTTCCAGACATGTGTGAATCCATCTGACGTCGACTATTTAGTTACTGATATGAATGCGGCGTATTTTCAACTAACAAAAAAAGTATTTCCTCATGCCAAACTGGTCATTGATCGTTTTCATGTGATCAAACACATGAATCAAGCGTTCCAAGATTTTCGTGTCCGTGAAATGAAACGCCTGATTGCTTCGGGCAATCGGACAATGCCAAGGAAATTAAAAAGCCATTGGCGCTTACTCACCAAAAATCGGAAGAATATCAACCACACAGAATATAAAACTTGGCGTAGCTTTCGTGCCCCAAAGTATCCTTACCTGACAGAAGCCATGGTGCTTGACCGTTTATTAAGTGCTTCAACTGCCTTGAAAGTCGCCTATCAAGCGTTCCATGAACTAGCGGATGCCTTTCGTGACAAAGACCACGAGTCATTTTTCACTCTCTTGCATCAGTTACCAGAAACATTAGATAAAGAATTTCGGCTAAAACTACAAAATCTTCTGAGCTATGAAGAAGGGATTCGTCATTCTTTGATTTATCCTTACTCTAATGGGAAAATTGAAGCAAAAAACACCCACATCAAAACACTCAAACGAGTGTCTTATGGCTTTAAATCATTTGAGAACATGCGCATCCGAATCTTTTTGACGAATCAAGTCATTCACGTCAAATAACGAAGAAAATCCGGAGAAGAAGTGTTCACTTCTTCTTCCGGATTTCACTTGATTGCACTCATCAGTCCTTATTGACAAAGAGCCATAAATTCTCCTATGTATCTTATTTTTTGTATCAAAATATACTTGTTTATATTCTTTATAAATAACTTGATAACTTTTTTAGCAAAAAAAACTTGAAAGCAGCAACTGCCACTTTCAAGTTTACTTGTATATTCTAGCGTAAGATGTAAAGTATCTTTTGGAAGAGTTTCTTACTTTTTATTTTGCCATACTCTGGCGTTTTTCTAGTTGGTGTTGTTTTCTACTTAACCAAGGTAGTAATTTTGCGTGTAAGACTAGGAATGCAACACTTACTAGGAAACCTTTTATCAGGTTGAATGGTACAATACCGATTGCAATATAATTAGCCATCGTTGTATTTAACATTTGATCCGCTGACAACCCAAAAAATAGTAAATAAAGTGGTGTGATCACAAAATAGTTCGCAATACTCATGAAAATAGTCAATGAAAGTGTTCCAGCGATTACTCCCAAAATTTGATTTTTTCCTTTTTTCATTCTGTTTCTTTGGAAAATGTAGTAGATCGGTAAAGTGAAAACTGTTGTTGAAAAGAAACTAGCTACGTCGCCGACTAGATTCGCTGGACTAAAACCGGTCGTGATCAAATGTAAGAGCGAACGCAAAAATGCTGTAACGATTCCTGCGAATGGTCCAAATAAAAACATACTGATCAATACTGGGATATCACTAAAATCGATTTTCAAGAAATTAAACGCTGGCATGATTGGAAATGAAAAAAGTTGCAAAACCAATCCGATTGCAGCAAATAATGCGACTGCAACCATTTTTTGTACTCGGGTGTTCTTCATGTTGAAATCCTCCTGTTGGGATTCCTCTTCAGCGAACTATTTAGCAATGCAAACACAAACAAAAAAACTCTATTTTCGCAGGGGAAAATAGAGTTAGAGTCATTTGTACACACGGATGCCAAATAAGCTCTATCTTCTTTATCCAGACTTTACTGTCGGTATCGGAATTTCACCGATTCAGCTACTCGCAAAAGTAGGTCGTGGACTATAACCACCGGTCGGGAATTTCACCCTGCCCCTGAAGACGAACCATATCTAATTTTTGTTTACTTTTTTATTATACTTAGTTCATCCCAAAAAAGCAAGGGATTTAGTCTTACAAAAAGTAAGTTGTTACTTTGATTGATTCAATAGCTGACTGATTTCTTTTTTATTCAGCTCACGATACTCACCAGGACGCAAGCCTTGTAAAGTCAATTCACCGTATTTTTCACGTTTTAATTTTTGGACAGGTAAACCAACGGCTTGCAGCATATTTTTTACTTGGTGGTTCCGTCCTTCGTGGATCGTTAATTCTACGATGCTATGATTGGTATGCGGATCAACAGATAAAATGGCATACTTTGCAGGTGCAGTTTTCTTGCCTTCGATCTTGATCCCTTTTGTCAAAGGATTCAACGCTGATTTAGTGGCGATCCCTTTGACTTTGGCAACATATACTTTATCGACTTCATGTTTTGGATGGGTCAATCGTTGTGCAAAATCGCCATCATTCGTTAGTAAAAGAATGCCCGAAGTATCATAATCTAGTCGTCCAACTGGGTAGATGCGTTCCTTGACCATTGGTAAAAGATCAGTCACTACTTTACGGCCTTTGTCGTCTGCTACAGCAGAAATGACGCCTTTTGGTTTATAAAGTAAATAATAACCATATTCTTCTTGATAGATCGGCACTTGGTCTACTTCCACTGTATCGTGTTTGCCTACTTTCACACCAAGCTCTTTTACGACTTGACCATTTACTTTCACTCGACCAGCTAAAATATATTCTTCAGCTTTACGGCGAGAGGTGATTCCCGCATGAGCAATTACTTTTTGTAATCTTTCCATCATTCATTTTCTCCTTCATGCACGCCATCGAAAAATAAATCAAGAGGTGCGTCTTCTTCCAGTGAACGTTCGATATCTTGAATATCAGGTAGATCGGTTAATGATCTTAGCCCAAAATAATCTAAAAAATGATTCGTTGTCCCGTATAAAATCGGTCGACCAGGTCCATCGACCCGACCTTTTTCTTCGATCAATTGGTGCGCCGTCAAGCGTTGGATTGCTCCAGAAACTTGAACGCCACGAATCAGCTCGACCTCGCTTCGCGTGATCGGCTGTTTATAAGCGATGATTGCTAATGTTTCAACAGCTGCCTGGGATAAAGTATTCGATGTCCCTTGCGCATATCTTTTGACGATCGGCGCCAACTCTTTTTTTGTCGTTAACACGATTTGTTTTTCTGTTTCAAAAAGATGCAACGCCGTATTGTCATTTGCTTCATAACTAGCTGCTAATTCCGCCACTAAAGCAGCAGTTTCTTCTCGTGTATGGCCCAACAAGGCACTTAATTCTTCGATTGTGGTTCCTTCTTCTCCTACTATAAAGAGGATTGCTTCAAGTTCACTTAATTTCGTCATGTTGTGTATCTCCTACTGCTGGATAAAGCATGATTGATTCGTAATTTTTTTCTTGCTGTGCCACGATCTGTCCGTTTTTCATCAACTCTAGAATGGCCAAAAATGTCGTAACGACTTCATTTCGCGAAGGTGTTTCAAAAAACGATTCAAACGAACAACCACTCTTCAAAGAAATGATCCGTTGTTGGATGAATGTCATTCGTTCTTCGATCGTCGCATCATCGGGCGCAATCGTCTTCTCTTCTTTTTGGGCAAATTTCTTTCGTTCTAAAATCTTTTGCATCGCCTGAAATAAATCGATTTTTTTCACTTGTCCGCGTTTCAATGGTTTTTCTTGCCCTAATAATTCATCGATGGCAGAAGGTTCTTTGGTGAAATACAGACTACGTTCTTCTGCTTTTTCTGTGAGTTTCTCTGCTGCATACTTGAATTTACGGTATTCTAACAGCTGATTGACTAATTCCTCACGAGGATCTTCTTCCCAAAATTCTTCTTCGTCATTAAACGCTTCTTGGATTGGCAATAAGGTTTTACTTTTGATCGCCATCAGCGTCGCTGCCATTACAAGATATTCTCCTGCGACAGCTAACTCAAGTGTTTTCATCGTATGGATATAGTTCATATATTGCTCCGTGATCGTAGCGATCGGGATATCGTAAATATCGATCGACATATCTTGGATCAAATGAAGGAGTAGATCTAATGGACCTTCAAAGACATCTAACTTGATATTGATTTCTGTCACATCATTCACTCTTTCCTTCATTGATCCATCTGCTTAAATAAGCTTCCGTGATATCGGTTGGGTGGATCAGTACATCTGGGTATTTTTCTTGCAATTCATTCAACATTTGAAAACCAATATTTTCGCCACGATAGGAAGGATTCAGTGAAATATCATGAATCGTCATCTGGTCTTTTTCGTTCCATTGCACGCCAATGATTCCTTGGATATTTGTGGAATCTTCAGGTGTATAGAAAAAAAGTTCATGATCTTCAGCAGATTCATACGTATCGATCTCTTTTAGTAAACTTGATTCTGCATTCAACTTCTTATGAAAGCTTAATAGTCCCATCGCGATTTTACGGTTTTCTTTACGATAATGTGTTAACATTTTCTCACCATCCTATAACTATGCCCTTGGGAAATGCTGCTTGTAGACATCTGTCATTCTTTTTTTCGTGATATGTGTATAGATTTGTGTCGTTGAAATATCTGCATGGCCTAAAAGTTCCTGAACTGTACGCAAATCTGCCCCGTTCTCTAATAAATGGGTCGCAAAACTATGTCTTAACGTATGGGGCGTAACTTCTTTGAAAATCCCCGCTTCTCGAACGAGTTGTTTTAAATTTTTCCATATTCCTTGTCGCGAGAGGCCCGAGCCGTGATGATTCAAAAAGACATGCATTTCGGATGGGTTTTTGACCAACAAAGGTCGGACTTCATCTAAATAACGTTCTAACCATTGGATCGCATAATCACCTAATGGAATGATCCGTTCTTTATCTCCTTTTCCTAAAGTCTGTACAAGTCCTAAAGATAAATGTAAGTCACCTAACTTCAGCCCGACTAGTTCACTGACACGCATCCCAGTCGCATACATAACTTCTAAAATCGCGCGATCTCTGATCCCTAAACTTTTTGTTATATCAGGGGTTTCAATCAAGCGCTCGACTTCTTTTAGAGATAACGTATTTGGTAATTTTTGTGCTTTCTTTGGTGTCTCGATGTGTTGCATTGGATCTTGTTCTGTATATCGTTCTTGTCGCAAAAATTGATGGAATTTTCTTAAACTTGTGATCATACGTGTAATCGTTGCAGAAGCTTTATTTTCTTCATGCAACGTTTCTAAATACTGAATGACGATAAACCGATCAATCTTTTGCCAAGACGTTATATCGTGTTCTTTCAAATAGCGTAAGTATTGATTCAAATCTCGTTCGTAACTTTTTCGAGTATTGAACGATAACCCACGTTCGATACTTAAATAGCGAAGATATTCATTGATTTCTTCTTCCATCATTCTCACCTCATGCTTCTTTATCATATCAGATAGCCTTTGGTTTCGGTAGTCTATTTTTTGGTAGACACTTCAAAGAAAAAGCCGTCTATCAATTCAGACGGTCTTTCTTTCTTTTTTCTTATTATAGCATTCTTGGCAAATGCCATGAAAGGTCAAACGATGATCTTTGACAAAAAAGTGATAGCGTTGCTCGATGACTTGTTCCACTTCACTCAGCAAGTCTTCTTCCACTTCCTCGATCGTTCCACATTCTAAGCATAGTAGATGATGATGAAAATGCTTCGCCCCTTCTTTTCGCAGATCATAACGTGCCACGCCATCATTGAAGCTGACTTTATCGATGATCTTTAGATCTGTCAAAATCTCTAACGTTCGATAAACCGTAGCCAAGCCGATCTCTGAGTTTTTCTTTTTAACTAAAAAGAAAACTTCTTCTGCTGACAAATGTTCTTTTTCATTCTCTAAGAGGACAAGCAAAGTTGCTTCTCGTTGTGGGGTCAGTTTAAACCCTGATTCATGTAGCTGTTGCTTTGTTTTTTTCATTACTGACATTGTATTCATGCCCATTTTCTCAACCCCGACAATTTATAATGATTATAATTAAGATATCCATTCAACCGTTCTAGATTAAAATTATTATAAGCTAGACGAGAAAAACATGCAAGTCATTCTCAATTAGATTTTTTTGCTAATTTTGTCACACCATCTTCTTGTTTGATCAATCCTTGTTTCAACAAATTACCTAAAGCTCGCTTAAACGCACCTTTACTAATACCAAACGCACGTAGAATTTCTTCTGGGTCTGATTTGTCCGTAAAGGCAATTTGTTGATCTGCTGAACGTTCTAAGATCGTCAAGATCATTTGTGCATCATCAGAGATCGTTTCGTGTGCACGTGGTTTCAACGAAATATTCAACACGCCATCCGGTCTAGCACCAACGACACGTCCTTCTAGTTTCTCACCTAAACGTGGTTCACGGAAACGTTCGGAAGGATGAATGAACCCAATATAAAAATCATCCGTCAATAAATACGTACCAGTCAGTTTTAAACGATAAGCCGTACCTGAAATATTTTTGTTTTTTAGTTCTTCCGATCCATGCTTACTTAGTGATTTGAAGATTCTCTCTTCTGCAAGACTTCCCCAAATGCGGTCTTTTGCATCTACTCGTAAAGCAATCATCAATTGATCGCCTTTTTTCGGCCACAATTCAGTCATTGTTGGCAATTCGTCTAAAGAAACAACAAAATCTTTGTCTGGTAGACCAATATCAACAAAGACACCTAAATCTTTTCTTGAAGAAGTGACAGTTCCAAAGGCATAATGTCCGATACGACTTTTAGGAATCACCGTTGTAAAACGATTTTCTTGTTTTTGGTTTTGATAACCAAACCCTTCGACTGCTTCGCCGATCGTATGCTCCCCTTCCTCTTTACTCAATCGGAAAGTTTGTCCGTTTTTTTGGACAAAATAGTTTTTTTCATTTTCGTCAATTACCATTGCGGTAAATACGTTTGCTAATAATTCGTTCATTTTCTTCTCCTTTTCTAAAAGGCCTCTGTATTCCAACATTTCTTTGCTATCATAACATAACGGCTTCTTAATGGATAGAGATTCTCCATAAAAGGTTGCGTTGACAATGTTCAGTCAGAATAAGCCGTAAAATCCGAAATATCCTCATATTTTGGATTCTACGGCCTATTTTTAATGTTGTAACAGAAGCATTCATGCGTTTTGGAGGCTATCAGACCACTGATCTAATTACTCCCGTTGCCGCCAAACCAGCCAGTTTTACAATTTATCGTAACGATATAAAATGGTAACGCACTCTCGCCGATGCCATTCATCAAGGATGATTTAGTAGAAGTCGCATAAAGGTTATAGTAGCCTTCGCCGTTTTCGATGCGAGCTTTCTCTAATCTATAGCCACCTTCAACGATATATCCTCGGGCAATGCTAGTTGCGATCACTTGTTCTTTGACTCCAGGCGCCCAATTCCAAGCCGGATTTGAAGCATCTGCCACGTCACTAGCCCTTGTTTCCATGATTGGTCGGTTTGCTGCGTTTGTCGCTGGAGTCGTTTGTGTTGACTCCGTTTGCTGTTGGGCAGCTGCGTCGGCTTGTTCTTGTGCTTCAGCTTGTGCTTGCGCTTGTTTTGCTTCTTCTGCTTTTCTGGCTTCTTCTGCTTTCTTCGCTTCTTCAGCCTTTTTCGCTTCTTCTTTTTTCGTTAATGTTTCATTGACTTTATCTAGTTGAGTCACAAGTTCTTTGACTAACTCTGCATTTTTCACTTTCGCAACTTCGGCTTTTGCAGAATCGTACTGCTCTTTCGTCGCTGAATCTTTGACTTTTCCATCTGCATAAACAACCGCAGTCTTTTCTTTAGCTGTTTGTAGTTGTTGGTATTGGTCTGTTGCTTCAGCGACTGCTTTGTCGATCAATTGTCCAAAAGCTGTATCTTCTGTATCGATTGTTTGGACTGCTTGATCAGCTTTTAGTTTTGGTTCTGCAATCAATTGGTCATCTTCGATCACAGGTGTCGTAAACCATTCGTTGACAGTTTGGATCTGTTTGATCTTTGATTGGATGTCTTCAAAGTTATTTTCCAGCTCTTCATAGCCTTTTTCGTCTTTGACTTCATTCAATGAAGCTCTTAATTTTGACAAGTCTTGATTGATCATACTTGTACGAATAAACTGTTCATCATCATCTAGATAAAAGGCAGATAAGTCTGATTGTAAATCAGCTATTTTATCTTGTTTTCGTTGTGTTTCTGCCGCGATTTCTGCTTGGACTTTTTGCTGATGATCATAATAGAACCAACCACCTGCACCAAGCAAAAGTACTGCCGCACTTGTCAGATATAGACCTTTTTTAGATTTCTTTGGTCCTCGATCATTTGGTGATTCTTCGTTTTTGATCGATGCACTACTTGCTTCTTGTTTCTCCACTATTGGCTGTTCAGCGGGTGTTTCCACCGCCTCAGTTGTTTCAGGAGATTCTATCGTTTGCGGCGCATCGGTTAACTCAGCTTCTGTACTTTCAACCTTAGAAATTTCCTCTTCTGTCGGTTCTTCCGTAGAAACTGGATCATTTTCTTCTATGTTTGTCGTTACGTCTACTTTTTCTACTGTACTTGTTGAAGAATCTTCGACCGCTTTATCTTCAATGATTGTTTCTTCTTCAGTTGTTTCTTCTACTGGTAACTCTTTTGTTGCATCCGCTTGAGATTTTTCAGGAACAACTTGGTCGCTTGTGTCTTCCGACAAACGAATATCGACTGAATCCTCACCCGTTGCCGCCGCTGTTTCGATCATTCGAAGCAGCTCTTTGGCATGTTCTTCTGTTGTATCTTCTCGGTGTGCTTTGATATAAGCAGCTAAAATGGAATTTTCTTCTTCACTATTCACTGCCTCTTTTAGTTCAGCCACCCGTTTTTTCTGTTGGGCTTTTTCGATTTGCTCAGATGTAGCAACGCTGTCTGCATCCGCCTTTTTTTCGTCAAGATGGGTGGTTTCTTTTTTATCTGTTGGTTCATCCTTAGATTCATTGCTCGTGTCAGTTGAGTCAAATAATTCCATGACAGACTCCAATGGCAGATCTTTTAGTTCTGACCATTCGATTGGATCATTTACGATACTGTCTGGATAAACTTCCTCAGATGTTTCATCTGACGATTGATTATCATCTGATTCAGGTAATTGTGTCAGTTCATCTTGTTGTGGTTCAAAGTCACATTTTGGACATTTCGTTTGATCTTTGATTTCTTCTGATCCACATTTTGGACATTTCTTAATCACTTAGCGATCGGCTCCTTTACTAGGTTTTCGCTACCATTAAATCTACCATAATCTTACCCACACGCCAATAGGATATCATGAGGATTTTATAAAAAAACAAATAAGTTATTCAACGAAAAATAAATAACCGATGTAATAAACTAACCTGTTTAAACGAACGTTTGTTGAAAGTCATTTGAATCGTTCGATAAAAAACAAACCCTCAACAGCCGGAGAGATCTCCTACTTTGAGGGTTTACGATCATTCAAGCAAAATAGTTTGCCTTTTTGCTAAAAAATCATTTCTTGCTTATTCCAAGAAATCTTTTAATTGTTTTGAACGAGATGGATGGCGAAGTTTTCTCAACGCTTTTGCTTCGATTTGTCGGATACGTTCACGAGTTACCCCAAAGACTTTACCCACTTCTTCCAAGGTACGTGTACGGCCGTCATCTAAGCCAAAACGCAAACGTAAGACATTCTCTTCACGGTCAGTCAAAGTATCTAAAACATCTTCTAATTGCTCTTTTAACAATTCATATGCCGCATGTTCCGCAGGACTAGTTGCTTCTTGGTCCTCGATAAAATCGCCTAAGTGTGAGTCGTCCTCTTCACCGATCGGCGTTTCTAATGAAACAGGCTCTTGAGCGATTTTTAAGATCTCGCGTACTTTTTCTGTAGGAAGGTCCATTTCAGCACCGATCTCTTCTGGCGTTGGTTCTCTTCCTAAGTCTTGTAGTAACTGACGTTGGATACGAATCAATTTATTGATTGTTTCGACCATATGCACCGGGATACGGATCGTACGAGCTTGGTCAGCGATCGCACGTGTGATGGCTTGACGGATCCACCAAGTAGCGTAAGTTGAAAATTTGAATCCTTTACGATAGTCAAATTTCTCAACAGCTTTCATCAATCCCATGTTACCTTCTTGGATCAGATCTAAGAACTGCATACCACGACCAACATATCTTTTGGCAATACTTACGACTAAACGAAGGTTAGCTTCAGCCAAGCGTTGTTTTGCTTCTTGGTCACCTTCTTCGATCTTCAATGCTAATGCTACTTCTTCTTCTGCAGTTAAAAGGGAGACGCGGCCAATTTCTTTGAGGTACATCCGAACAGGATCATTGATTTTTACGCCTGTCGGTGCAGAAAGGTCTTCTGTTTTTGCTTGTTCTGCTTTTTTCTCTGCACTTTTCAGACTATGGATCGATGGTTCACCATTTTCGTCAACGACGCTGATACCTGCGTCCTCCACTTTTTGGATCAACTTATCCATTTCATCTGCATTTAAAGTGAATGGTGTCGCAAGTTTATTTGATAAATCATCATAAATCACTTGCCCTTTTGGTTTATTTTCTTTAATGAATGCTGCCACTGCTGCTTCATATTTTTTAACATCTGTTCCATTTGCCATAAAAGAAGGCCCCCTTTAAGTAGCTATTCGGCTTGTTTTAACTGTTTCGTTAAATTAATGATCTCAATCGTCAATTCCAATTCTAACTGCTTGTTCCCTGTTCGTCGTGCTTCTTGCTGCATCTGTTTTTTCGTTATGATTTCTTCAGCTAAGCCCGATTTACTGATCACTCTCAGCAAGTCTTGGATCTCACGTGGCGTACTTTCTTCAGCCATTCGCATATATTCGATCTCGACCACTATCCGCCTTAAATTTTCATCTTGCAAAAAGTCTAAAAACTCCGCAAGTTTGAATTCTCCATTTTGAGATACGTACGCATCAAATAAAAAATAAATCTCTGCGTAAGTATCATGAATAAATTGAACGCCTTGTTCCTTGAGTAGATTACGCACAGCAAGTTCTTTGAACGCTCGATACAACAGCATCTGTTCTGCCTTTTCAACCTGCGATAATGGTCGTTTTTGTCTGACTGTACCAGATTTTACGACCGGCGCTTCTGCTGCTGGTTGCGATGGCTCTTGCTTACTTGGCTGATTCTTTCGTCGCAGATCCCGTATTTGTTTTTGCATCGTTTCACGACTCAGCTGAAATTCTGCTGATAACTGCGTCAAATACATGTCTTGCTCAATCGGCGAAACAACCTTACTCAACTCACTTAATACTGCTTCAAGATATTCGATTTTGTCTTTTTCATTTTCTAGGTTTTTTTCATGCTTCAAATAACGTGATTTAAAAGCAAAAATGGTTTCTCGTCCATGTAAAACCAATTCTTGAAAAGCCTCTTCCCCGTACTTTCTCAAATATTCATCCGGATCGAGCTTTTCTGGGATCGCCACAACGGACAGTTGCATTCGGCTATTTTGACGCAGCAATTCGATTCCTCGATTGGTTGCTTCGACGCCGGCACGGTCACCATCATAACAAAACACTAATTCTTTTGTTAATTTTTCCATCTGTTGGATCTGTTGCGTTGTTAAACTTGTTCCCATGGAGGCCAAACCAGTCTTCACACCCGCTTGCCAAGCAGCGATAACATCCATGAAGCCTTCGAATAAGATGATCTCACCCGACTTGCGGATCTCACTACGGGCTTTGTCTAAGTTGAACAATACTTGCCTTTTGTTGAACAGTTCCGTTTCAGGGCTGTTCAAATATTTGGGTTGATCTTTCGTATCATGTTCACCAGGCAAATAACGACCAGAAAAACCGATCGTACGACCTTGTCCATTACGAAGCGGAAACATGATCCGCTGATAAAAACGATCCGACATCCGACCATCATCATGCGTAACAAACAAACCGGATTGTTTGAGCACTTCCTCAGAGTACGCTTCATTTTGGAATACTTGCTGTAAAAATGAGCGTTCATTTGGTGAAAAACCGATGTTGAATTCTTCGATCAATTCGATCGTCAAGCCACGTTCGAGTAAGTAGTTTAAGGCTGGCTCACCTACTTTAGTGTGTAACAGCATGTGATGATACACTTCAACCGCTTTTTCATGGGCCGCAATCAGTTTGCCGGTTGCTGTATCTGTTGGAGTAGTCAGCGTTTGTTGACGCCATTGATCTTCGAGCTGGATCTGTTCTAGATCCGCTACCTTGATCACTGCTTCAGGAAACGACAAACCTTCCAATTCTTGAAGAAACGTAAAGACATTACCACCTTTTCCACAGCCAAAGCAATGAAAAATCTGCTTATCTTCTGCAACCGAAAACGACGGTGTGCGTTCTTCGTGAAAAGGACAGAGACCTAAATAATTTTTCCCAGATTTTTTTAACTGGACGTATTGCCCAATCACCTCAACGATATTCGTTTGATTACGAATCGTTTCAATGGTCTCTTGAGGAATCCTTTGAGCCATCTTCTCACCCCCTGCATTAGTTGATATCTCATACTCATTGACAAGACATTTCAGGAGAATAACCGGTAAAAAATCGCACTAACGAAAATCAGTGCGATTTTAAAGGACACAATTATACATGTTTCATTGTACCATAATCCTATACTTTTTCAAGTGATAGATACCGGATTAAATGACATTTTCTTTTACTTTGATTTGAGGTGCTTTATTCGCATTTACTTTATTCAATAATCTGTTTTGAATGCCTAATTTCCAGTAGCCCAAACGTAACGCGACATTTAAAATCATGAAGCCAATAAAGTAAGGCCAAGTGCTTCCTAGTCCAAGGTTGACTTCTAATAGATGATGGAAAAGTAGTGCCGCCACATAGATACCGACCACTGTTGTCACTGCCAAAAAGATCCGTAATGGATTGAATGGCAAGCAGGCCTTGATAACTGCTAGACAGCTGATTCCAATCAACAAATAATACATCAGTGTGGTCGTTTCTCCAGACGTCCATCCTTGACTATGTCCAATCAAGTAGATTGCCACAGTATTGAAAGCGACAAGCAACGCATTCGGTAAAGCATTGACCAACGCAGTAGGCAGATAACGATAATCGACTTTTCGTTTGTCATTTTCAAACGATAAGAAGAAAGATGGATATCCTTCAATCGCAAGATCGATCAACGTGATCTGGATCGGGATAAACGGAAATCCGATCGCTGTTACTGCACATAAAATCGATAAGATAAATGAATAGATCGTCTTGATAAAGAAGATCCCCGAAACTTTCGTCACATTATTCACGACACGACGTCCTTCAAATAACACTTCAGGTAATGTCGTGAAATCTGAATCAAGCAAGACAAGATTGGCGATTTGACGGGTCGCTCCGTCTCCTTCTGCCATGGCAATGCTACAGTCAGCTTCACGTAAAGCTAATACGTCATTTACACCATCACCTGTCATTGCAACGGTTCGTCCACTTGCTTTCAGCTCGTTGACCAACAATTTCTTCTGTTGCGGACTTACTCGTCCGAAGACGGTGTATTGGTGCGCTGCTTTTCTTACTTCTGCTTCTTCTGTCAAATCAGACAGATCGACATAAGATTGATAATTCGGCAAACCAGCACGGCGAGCAATATTAGACACTGTAAAAGGATTGTCTCCAGAAATTACTTTCAGGTCTACTCCTTCTTCGTGCAAGTATGCTAACGTTTCTTGTGCGTTCTTACGGATTGGGTCATCGATTTCAAATAATGCAATTGGTTCGACTCCTTGAGGTTCAGCTGACGACAACGTTTGATTCGGCGCCAGTCCTAACATCAAGACACGAAATCCATTTGCTTGTGCTTCAACTAAACTTTCTGGCAATTGATCTTCTGCTACCAATCGTTCAGGGGCACCGACATAGATGACACCTAGTTCAGGAAATTCCATCGCTCCCCATTTGCGGTCCGATGAAAAAGCTAATTTTTCGCCGACATCGTAGCGATTAGAAATCTCGAAGTACTCTCTTAACGCACGCATCGTTACGTTGTTATCGCTACTTTCAGCAAGATACGTACCCATGATCGTAGGGATCATCTTTTCATAAGCTTCATTTAATGGTTCTACTCGTTGGATGCTCATTTTCCCTTCAGTGATCGTCCCTGTTTTATCAAGACATAATGTATCTACGTGTGCCAAGGTTTCGATCGAGTACATATCTTGTACTAAGATCCGCTTCTTCGCTAGTTTAGTGACACCAGTCGTCAAAGCAATACTGATCAATAAGACTAATCCTTTTGGCAACATTCCCAGTAAGGCTGCCGCAGAGGCCACAACTGACAATTGGATCGACGCATTGCGGATGAACAAAGCTTCCAAGAATAAGATGATCCCTAAAGGAATGATCACAAAACTTGTAAATTTCGATACTTTTCTGATTGATTCCACAAGTTCTGAACGAATCTCTTTGTGGGTTTTTGCTTCATTAGTCAATCGGACAGCATAATTATCTGCCCCGACACGAATCACGGTCGCAAAAACAGACCCGCTGGTAAGGAAACTACCTGAAAGCAATTCCGCCCCTGTCTCTTTGACGATCAGATCAGATTCACCAGTCAATAAGGCTTCATTCGCTTCTGCTCGTCCACTAACTACTTGTAGATCTGACGGGATTTGTTCTCCCGCACCGATTTTTACAAGATCGCCTAAGACCAGTTCTTTTGTTGCGATCTTCTGCTCTTTTCCATCACGTATTACGGTTACTTCAGCTTGAGAAACAATCGATAAACGACGGACAAGATTTCTCGCATGGATCTCCTGATAGATCCCCATGGTGATATTTACAAAAATGATTGCTAAGTAAGCCATATTTGAATAAGCGCCAACTAATAACAAGCAGAGCCCTATTCCTAAGTTCAAAAAATTGAATAACGTTAAAATATTATCGCTGAAAATCTGTTTCGTACTTTTCGTTGCATCCTCTTGGTAATCATTTTGCTGACCAGAGGCACGTCTTTGACTCACTTCATTTTCTGTAAGTCCCTTTAATTCTTTCATATCCATATCACGCCAACTTTCAAAAATAATCACTCCAATTAGTCTAGCTGTTTCTACGATTAAAAACAACTTGTTTTTTTTACTTTTAAAAAAAGATAGAAAAATCAAAAACAGTATGTCTGTTTCCTATCTTTCTATCTAATATGATGTATGACTTAAAATTAACCATAGCATACGTGGATCTTACAGCTGATTGATCGTCTATCTGAAAAGCGACGAAATACACGACTTTTTCCGCTCATATGATTTTACTTGTACTGCTCTTCTAAACGGCTCATCCACCAACCTAACGCAGCACCAGCAACGAATAGTACAGGACAAGCTAAGATACCTAAAATCCCAAGTCCACTGTAATTTGTTGGGATGATCATGATCGTTGATGCAAAAACAATGCCTAGAATAAAATGGAATAACTTGCTGTAAGCTTTCGAGAAAATAAAGTCCATCACTTTAGATAAACCTAAGACACACACGATCCCACCGATCGCAATAGGAATGATGACTTCTAGACGCACTTCCTTAAATCCATCCGCCATGGCTTTGTACAGCCCCATATAGACTAAAAAATTCGATGGGCTTAACCCAGGAACGATCATTCCTAGACCAATCAAACCGCCTGCCATCAACCAAGTATAGACATTTTGTTCTACTTGACCATCGAAAAGGCGTGCGCCATATAATAAGAAAAGATAGCCTAAAATAAATGTCACGACCATGATGAGTAAATCTGTTTTATTTCGTCCTTTTTTACCTGATTCTTTCCACAATGCTGGTACCGTTCCGGCGATACAACCGACAAAAAACCACAATATCGTTGTCTCATAGGCACCTAGTAAAAAACTAACTAAAAAAGACAATAAGAATACACCAGTGACACCGCCTAAACCAACTGGTAAAAAGAACAAGAAATTTTCTTTAAAGTTTCTCGTGATGTGCGCCAAGAAAGAAATCAACCGTTCGTACATCCCGAATACTGCTGCTAAAGCACCGCCACTGACTCCTGGCAGGATAAACCCTGAACCGATAAACATCCCTTTGAAGAATCTTAATCCCCAATCTTTCGATGTATTCTCTCTTTTCTCTATTATTTTCTGATTTTCTTCCACTCGTCCAAGCACTCCTTCTTTCTATTCATTGTATTTCACTTTTTGTCATACTTTCATTTGCAGTCCGTTCGATCAAAGAGCCTAAAAGATTTTTTCGTACCATTCAAGCAACTCTTGATTCATCTTGACTACATCTGCATAAAACATATTACCACCATTATGGTATAAATATCCGCCATTATAAAGTAATGACTGGATTCGCCAATAGCGATAGGTTTTTTTATCATGATTTCCTAAAAGCGGACTCAGCACATCTCTTGAATACTCTTCAGCTAGACTGACTGTATTCTTTCCGCCTCTTTCTTTGACATAAGCAATATAATCTTTGCCAAAATTGTACGCTTGGATCGCTGTCGGAAGGTCGCAACCTAATGCTTCTGCCTCAGCTATCATCTCTGAGAGGTACTTCACCCCTTGGTCAATACTTCCCGCTTGTGTCGTGATCGCACCCATTTGGCCATAGGCACTCTCTGAACTTTGCATCAAATCGATGCCCTTTCCTCTTGATTCAGTCAGTATGATTGCCTTCACTAGATTCTCGTGCTCTTGCATTTGATACTTTTCTAGCGCTGTCGAAATTTCTGTCTGATAGTTTTCGACACGCTTGATCGATTGATACGTTCTACCTAACAGAAAAAGAATCGTTGCCAAAATCGTGAAGACAAATAGACCTACGATCATGCGGAAGATTGATTTTCTTTTTTTCTTCATCCAAACCCACCTAGCTATTTGACATCTTTTTTTATCTTACTATTTCTTTTCATTCTTGGCTATTTTTTATCTGTTTTTTCTTATTTAATTTAATAAAAAATGAATGTTTTATTTCCACTCTCATCTTACGAAAATGATCGTTCGTTTTATAGTGTTTCGATTTCTAAAATTAGATAAAGAGCGTTATAATCCAAAATAGTAGGTGATAAATGTGAAAAGAGAAAAGAAATTTGCAAAAATGCCAGATGGAACTGACATCTATTATGAGAAAAGTGGAAATGGCTTTCCCCTGTTTCTACTTCATGGAAATGACGGAAGTGGTGATTTTTTTTCAAAGCAAGTCCCTGTTCTAGAACAATATTTTACGATCTATCTCATAGATAGTCGTGGCCATGGACATTCAACTAATCAAGCGGGAACGTTGAATTTTCGTTTGATGGCAGATGATCTATTGACAGTGATGCTAGTAGAACAGATTGCCCAAGCAAATATTTTAGGATTTAGCGATGGCGCCAATCTTGCCTTAGTTTTTTCAAGTAATTATCCCGATAGAGTCCACCGCTTGATTTTGAATTCCGGGAATACACTGTTGAATGGGGTCCTTTGGTCTTCTCGACTACTCAGTGCTTTTCACTACTTCTTTGTGTGGCTGCGCTCGTTGTTCCAGCCTAAATTGCGTCAGCATTTATTAGTCATTGATTTATTACTTCATGATATTGGGCTCACAACACAGGATTTAGAAAATATCGCTTGCCCCGCACTGATCATTGTCGGAAAAAAAGATGTGATCAAACTGAAACACTCGCTTTATCTAGCGAAAACGATGCCTAACGCTTCATTTGTCCTCGTTTCAGGACAAGGACACCAATTGGCACGTCAAGATCCAGAACGCTTCAATCAGGAAGTTTTAGACTTCTTGACAAAATAAATTTGAAAAACAGTAGGTGATTTTTTGTTCAAGCAAATCATCGAGTGGTTCAAAAGCCACTTGAGACTTATCAAAACGATTTTTTTGATTTCCGTATTAGTTATTATTATTCGCGAATTGATGACGATCAGCACATTGTTATCTGCTGACCAGTTAGCTCAAACTTTTTCTACGATCCCTCTTTGGAAAATCGGCGTGATGTTTTTGATTGGGTTGATTTCGATACTTCCCATGATTGGTTATGATTTGATTTTCAACAAGTTACTCGATCAAAAGCAAAAGCCATTATACTTATTTGAAACAAGCTGGATGATCAACACGATCAATAACATTGCGGGATTTGGCGGCTTCGTCAGCATCGGGTTACGTTCCGAATTATATGGTCAAAGAAAAGACAGTAAAAAAGTCATGCAAGCTTTATCTAAAGTATTTTTGTTTTTGATGGCTGGTTTATCCCTTTATAGTTTAGTTTCTTTTTTCATGGTCTTTTTCACACCTGTCGCGCCATTTCTAAAACAATATTGGATCTGGTTGATTGCCGGCGGATTGTACTTCCCAGTCGTGTTTCTTTTTACGACGCTCAAAAAAGAAGGCTACGTTGGCGGCCTTTCATTCAAAATCCAAAATCAATTGTTACTTGTGTCCTTACTTGAATGGACGGGTGTCTTAGGGTCATTTCTTGCCGTTGGTTATTTGATGGAGATCCCCATCGATTTATGGCAGACGATTCCTTTATTCATCGCCGCTTCCGTTATTGGGATCATCTCTATGATCCCAGGAGAAATCGGTAGTTTCGATGTAATGATGATCTTTGGTTTATCGGCTTTAGGCATTCCAAAAGAAACCGTCGTGATCTGGATCTTGCTTTACCGGATCTTCTACTACTTTATTCCATTTTTCATTGGATTGATTTTCTTCTTCAAAAATGTCGGTGTTTCGATCGATCAACGTTACTCTGGTATTCCAAAACAATTGGCGACACAGATTGCTCGAAAGATCCTTGTCGTCTTGATGTACTTTTCTGGCATCATGTTGGTTCTTTCGGCAACGATCCCGCAAGCATTTGCTGAGTTTCGTTGGTTGCATCATCTCAATCCAATAAAGTTGCATTTTATCGTACAGTTCCCAAGCATTTTGCTAGGTTTCTTGTTTGTCATCATGGGACGAGGGATCGCTGCCAGAGTCAAACGGGTGTATTGGCCAACCATTTTGCTGATCCTTATTTCATTGGTCTATGTTGGATTGAATGATCTAAGCACGACTGGGATCATATTCCTACTGTTGCTGTTAGGGATCGTGATTGCTTCACGCAATGAATTATTTAGAGATCAATTCATCTACTCATGGGAATGGCTGACGATCGATGGATTGATCGTCGGTGCCTTGACCGTTTTATATATCGTGATCGGTGTGTATAATATGCCGACTTTCCCTCATCGCAATCATCGATTTATTTCATTTTTTCTGTTCCCATCAGAAAAAATCTGGTTGTCAGGTTTCCTAGCAATCTTAGCAGTTACCTTTATCCTGATTTTGTTCGTCCACTATCTCCAAGGGAAAAAAGCGCAGGTCGGACAGGAATTAGATGAAGAGGTTGCACGAACTATTTTAGAAACTTACGGCGGTAATTCGGATAGTCAATTGATTTTCTTAAAAGATAAACGAATGTTTACTTATGAAAAAAATGGCGAAGCCACAGTTTTATTGCAATTTGCTAGTTATAACAATAAATGCGTAGTGATGGGCGACCCTTCAGGTAAAAAAGAAGATTTCCCTGAAGCAATTGAAGCGTTTATTGCAGAAACAGATCGCTTATGTTATTTACCAGTCTTTTATGAAACGAGTCAAGAACTAGTCATGATCCTCCATGAATTTGGCTATGACTTTATCAAAATGGGCGAAGAAGGACATGTATCGTTAGCGGACTTTACGACTTCTGGGAAAAAAATGAAAGGAACTCGCGCGATCCTAAATCGTATCGAACGAGAAGGCTTTACGTTTGAAGTATTACAACCCCCATTTTCTTCCCAACAAATGGCTGAGCTAAAAAGAATCTCCGACCGTTGGTTAGGTAGTCGTAAAGAAAAAGGCTTTTCACTAGGATTCTTTTCAGAAGACTATCTACAACGCGCACCGATTGCGGTCGTTAAAAACGAACAAGATGAACTAGTCGCTTTTGCTTCGATCATGCCGACTTATACGAATGATAAAGTAGGAACCATTGATTTGATGCGCTACGATCCAGATACTGCCCCTTCTGGCAGCATGGACTATTTGTTCATCCATCTCTTTGAATATATGAAAGAAGAAAATATCCAATGGTTCAATTTAGGGATGGCACCTCTTTCTAATGTTGGAACTTCAAGAAAAAGTTTCATCCAAGAACGAATCGCTTATTTGGTTTATGAATTTGGTTCTCACTTTTATTCATTCCAAGGATTGAGAGAATATAAAGACAAGTATGCGACCAACTGGAAATCTCGCTATACACTTTATTCAAGAGATAGCTGGATCGCTTATGTGATGATCACCTTATTGATCATTGATAATGCACCTGTTGATCAAAAATCAAAGCCATTGAATGGCGTAAAAAAATGGTTTCGTAAATAAAAAAGGATGTCTGATTTTGTCGTTTTAAAGCAAAATCAGGCATCTTTTTATTCATAAAAATTATTTTGTTTCATCTTCAATCAAAGCTCATCAATGGTATATTCAGAATAACCTTCATAAAAATAACTCACATCGATGCCTTTCATATAAAGTTCACGATCGGAAATTTTATCCGTCAACGCGTTAGAGATCAAATAGCTGATTTCTAAGTCATTGATCGGACTACGTTCCATTGCAGATAAATAATCAGACTTATCAATCAAATTCCAGTCAACCACTTTCTGTATCTCAGATTTCAAAATGATAGCTAACCAAATTCTCGTACTTCTACCGTTCCCTTCACGAAAAGGATGAGCAATGTTCATCTCTACATATTTTTTGATGATTTCTTCAAAAAGTAGATTGGGGCATTTCATCGATATGTCTTAAAGCAT
This sequence comes from Enterococcus sp. DIV1094, assembly GCF_017316305.2. Classification (NCBI taxonomy): domain Bacteria; kingdom Bacillati; phylum Bacillota; class Bacilli; order Lactobacillales; family Enterococcaceae; genus Enterococcus; species Candidatus Enterococcus mangumiae. The sequence continues at coordinate 2,385,616 of NZ_CP147250.1, read as the reverse complement.
GTTCCAAATACATAACCGGCGCAAATCGAAAATTTCCCTTGGCAATATTTACTGAGCGAATTTCCCCAGCAAAATCATAGATTTCAGAAAATAAATAGTCATGGATTTCGCATAGCCCTTTGAATGTTCCAATCGCTACTTCATCTATTCTTCCAGAATCATATAATTTTTTTGCTTACTGATTTTTTCTTCAGCTTTTGCTAACTCAACTTGACTGGTCAAGCCTAATTTATTTTCTAAAATCATTGAATTCCCCCTCACTTTTTGTCATATTTTTTAGAAACACAGATAAATCTATTATAACAAATTTATAGACATCGTAAAAACAAGAAAAATCGATGGAAAGCAACAGCTCTGATACGAGTCGTTTTGTGCTTTTAAAAAAATAAAGCGGGAAACCCCAAAAATCCGAAAATTTTAGAGGTCTCTCGCTTATTGATTGGAGCTGAACACTTCTGTTACAACCCCCGGACATACTATTCGAGCAAATACTATGTCCAAGTTTTTTAATTGTTGCTTTTATGAAAACGACTTACGCTTCGATTTCTGTTACCATTCCTGAACCGACCGTACGTCCACCTTCACGAATGGAGAAAGTGGTTCCTTGTTCAATTGCCACAGGATGGATCAACTCAACATCGATCGTCACATTGTCTCCAGGCATAACCATTTCTGTTCCTTCTGGTAACAAAATAGTACCTGTTACGTCTGTTGTACGGAAATAAAATTGTGGACGGTAGTTATTGAAGAACGGTGTATGACGTCCGCCTTCTTCTTTCGTCAATACATATACTTCCGCTTTGAATTTTGTATGTGGTGTGATTGAACCTGGTTTTGCGATAACTTGTCCACGTTCAATATCTTCTCTTTGGATACCACGTAATAAGATTCCTACGTTGTCTCCTGCTTCACCGTAATCCAATGTTTTACGGAACATTTCTACTCCTGTCACCACCGCTTTTTGTGTTTCAGGTTTGATTCCGATGATTTCAACTTCATCCCCCACACGAACAGCTCCACGGTCGATTCGACCAGATGCGACGGTGCCTCGGCCAGTGATTGAAAAGACATCTTCCACTGGTAAAAGCAATGGTTTATCTGTATCACGTTCTGGCGTTGGGATATATTCATCGACTGTATCCATCAACTCATTGATTGCTGCTTCTGCGTCTGGATCACCTTGCAATGCTTTCAATGCAGAGCCTTTGATAACAGGTGTATCATCACCAGGGAAACCATATTCACTCAATAGTTCACGGACTTCCATTTCTACAAGATCGATCAATTCTTCATCATCGACCAAATCAACTTTATTTAAGAAAACAATCAAATATTTCACACCGACTTGACGAGACAAAAGGATATGCTCACGTGTTTGTGGCATTGGTCCGTCTGTCGCAGAAACGACTAAGATCGCACCGTCCATTTGAGCGGCACCTGTGATCATGTTCTTCACATAATCCGCATGTCCTGGTGCATCGATATGCGCATAGTGACGTTTATCCGTTTCATATTCAACGTGTGCCGTATTGATCGTGATCCCACGTTCACGTTCTTCCGGAGCTGCATCAATGCTTGCATAATCTTGAGGATTTGCTAAGCCTTTTTTCCCTAATACTGTCGTGATTGCAGCAGTTAATGTGGTTTTCCCATGGTCGACGTGGCCAATGGTCCCGATGTTTACATGTGCTTTACTTCTATCAAAATGTTCTTTTGCCATAATTAACAAACCTCCTAAATAGTCTTATGCACTGAATGATTTCAGCTCATCGTCCATCACAACCTTTTTCCGATCGAACTCGAAAGCCAGTCGAGCTTACTTTTTGTAAGTTATGAACAAAAACTATTATACGTCAAACTTGGTCAAAGTCAACCAAGTTGTCTCGAGCAATCAAAGACCTGAAAACACTAAAGTGATCCAAGGATTCAGACCCCAAAAATAAGTGTTAAAAAAGCAAACAATGCTTATTGTCCTTTTCTTTTATTCTGTGTTATCATTCGTCTATAAAAGCCGTTACTTTTCACAAAACACGACTCTAAAGAGATTGAACATCAATTAGCTAGCTGGTTGCTAACTTGTCACCTATTCTTCCAGTACAGGAAGAAGAAGCCAAGAAACACTTAAAAATTCATGATTTGACTTGACCCATTTGTCAGATGCTTCATAATTAAGAGAGCAACCAAGTAAACTGATAACTAGTATCTGAGGTGGAAAAAATGATGAAAAAACTAATCGGGGTATTCGTTGTACTAGGAATTTTCTTAGGAGGAAGCTTTATCGCCTATGATTATTTTTATGGGTGGCGAAACCTATTATACAAAAATCACAACAAACGGAGAAAAAGAAGTCGATTCAGCGGATGATGGCATGGACATATCAGTATATGTCTATGATCAAAATGCATATAACGCACAAGGGGAAGAAAAAGCAATCACTTTACGAGAAGCACGAGAACGACCTTTGAAGATGGATGCCTATTTAAAACTACTCGTCAATCCACGTAAAGGCGTGATCAGTTGGGAAGAAGTAAAAGCGCCTGACGTCCCTGAGAAAGCCTTAGATCAATTAGATCAATGATCGACAACTCTCCATTAAAACAAAAAATGATGATCTAGCAATCGCTCACTTACAAAAAAGCCACCACCCACAAAATTCTGAAGATTTCGTGGGTGGTGGCTTTTTCTTGCATCTAGACACTTTGTTCTGGACTGCTAGCTAGCTTTATAAACGATTCAGTACTTCATCAACGTTTTTGATCATCACTGAGATCGTGCCGTCAGGATTATTGACAAATTCAATCAGATCCGGATTACGATAAACATCGACTGGCACGATCAATTCAATGCCGTTAGATAAACGGAATTTTTGTTTACCAAATTTTTTCTCTGAAATTTCTTGCACTTCTCTGACTGGTGGTGCTTCTGGGATAAATCCTTGCTCTTGGACTTCTTCTTGGAATGCCAACTTAGCGGTGATATTTTCTTTGAAGACTTTTTCTGCAATCAGTTCATGATCCAGTCGCCCTTTTTCTTCGATCGTATCATACACCGCCTCTTTTAAGTCAGCCATGATATCGAACTCTTCCGCTTCAAATTTTTTGCCAAGTTGCTTTGCGACTTTTTTGATCACTTTGACATTATCTTCTAAAGAAGGCGCTGGCACGCTCTCGATCACTTTACCAGAGAAGTACCATTCTTTTTTACCAGAAAATTCATAGCGCTTTTCAATCAATTCATAAGTCAAATCGGATAAATTGACTGCCAATGCTTCGTCTGCTTTCTGCGATTTCGACCCAAGAATCGCTCGATTCAAAATCAAACGATTGTCTATGCCTGCTTCATCTGCTTCTACAAAATGAGTATACGCATCCCGATAATTGACTTTCAATAAAGCTAAATACATCACTGTATCCACTTCATACAAAACAACGAAGACATCCGCACTAGGGGCTTCTTCACTTTCCGCATAAATGTCAAACCACCGCTGCACCAAGCGTTCGCTTTCTTCAATAAAATTTTCTTGGCACTGTTTCAAGTTTTGTGAAAAAGGACTTTCTTCCGTTAGTTGCCCTGTTTTCGTTTGTGCAGAAGAGATTTTTTGGATTTTCTTTTGTAGGAAATCACGGACAAACTCTTTCGTAAGATCCAATTCTTGTTGTGAAAATACAGGGGAACCTGTTTCTCGATCAATAATATGCAAAATTGCTTTTTTTAAATAGATATCCATCGTTTCATTCCTTTCTGCTCTAGTTTACGGAAATTCAACCAAAAATGCCAGAGACAAAATAGCTCGAGCAAAAAAAAATTATATAACAAACAAAATACATTTCTTTTTTTTGAAAATAAGCTACACTTAAAGTGTACTAAAATCAAAGGAGCTGAAAGTATGAATTCATTAACATCTACTTATCGTTTATCAAACGGCTATGAAATCCCTGTTGTCGGTTTCGGTACTTGGCAAACCCCTGATGGAGACGTTGCTGTTTCCTCAGTAAAAGAAGCTTTAGCTGCGGGTTATCGTCACATTGATACCGCTCAAGGTTACAAAAATGAAGAAAGTGTTGGACAAGCTATCAAAGAAAGTGGCATTCCCCGCGAAGAGATTTTCTTGACAACTAAGCTTTGGAATTCAAACCACAGCTATGATTTAGTGATGTCCTCATTTGAAGACTCTTTAACAAAATTACAAACAGACTACGTGGATCTATTCTTGATCCATTGGCCTAATCCAGTCTCATTCCGTGAGAATTGGCAAGAAGCTAATGCCGAAACATGGCGTGCGTTTGAGGAATTATATGAAGCCGGTAAAATCAAAGCAATCGGTGTCAGCAACTTCTTACCTCATCACATGGATGAATTAGCTAAAACAGCAAAAATCATGCCGATGGTCAATCAAGTCTTTCTTGCACCTGGTGAATTACAACCACCTGTTGTTGAGTATGCGCAAAAACATGACATCGTTCTTGAAGCTTACAGCCCTCTTGGAACGGGTAAAATCTTCGATGTTCCAGAAATGAAAGAAATCGCTGAAACTCACAACAAGAGCATTGCCCAAGTAGCACTGCGTTGGTCATTACAACATGGCTTCTTGCCATTACCTAAATCTGTTACACCAAGCAGAATCAAAGAAAATACTGAATTATTTGATTTTGAACTGACAGAAGAAGAAATGAAAACGATCGACCAATTAGATGGCGTCGTTGGTAAAGCAAAAGATCCAGATACTGCACAATTCTAAAGATAAAGGATAGTGATATTTTATGAACCCCGTGGACCGCTTAAATCGTTTACCAAAAACTGTGACCCAAACATTTGATCCAGATTTTATCTTTTTGATCCGACCAGAAAAAATCCAGCATTTTCCAGCTAGAAACTGGTCAAGAGATGAAAAACTTGCGGAAATAAAAAAGCGCTTGGATCATTCATTGATGACGATGCAATGGCAAGGACACGAGGTCATCTATTCACCTGAATTAGTCACCTTTGTCTTACTGCCCAAAAAATAACTCTATTAGCGGGCTGTCAAATCAGTCAACATGCTTTTTACAGCTCCGTTTGGAACTGGGATTTTTCATTAAATCCCGGTTCTTTTTTCTTTTCTATAGGAGGAATAAAAGTTTTTTCTTGATAAACCTTTTCATTTGCTCATTTTTTTCTTATAATCGAAAGGGTATGAATGAAGGAGAGTATTTATGAAGAAAAAACAAAAACAGAAATTATTAAAACAATTCCGTCCTTCTTTAGATGGAATTCGCACACAATTATTCCGCTCATTGGAAGAAGAAAGTTTACGTCGTTATGGGTTACCATTGCAAGTTATGCTTGATCCCAAAAACCGTCATGTCCTAACAATTGGCTTAGCTGGACAAGCAAATGAAGACACACGTATCAATGTCCCGATCGACGATAATTTTACAGCTGTCTTGAAACGTATTCGTTCAGGTGAATCAACGATTTTTGAACGTTTCCGTGATAACTTGTTGATTGAGATCGTTTCTTACTGGAATGATCAACGGATGAAAAAAGATCAACCAACTGCTCAACCCGTAGCAACACCAGTTACTAACGAAGCGCCAGTAAAAGAAGCACCATCAAAAGAAGTCGATAAAGTAGAGACAGCTTCTCAACCAGTCAGTGAAGAAGTAAAAACGGATGGACAAGCAAGTGACGAAAACGCTTCGACAGATGCGTTGACTTTTGATGACTTTGCCAAACAAGTAGCAGAATATCCAAAATTCTCTGCTGAAAAAACAGCAGATGCTGTCGTGATCAACGAAACAGTCAAAGATGACACACGTAAACTAGCGGAGATCTCTATGTCCGCAGTCAATGAGTTTACGATCGAAAAAGCGTTGGAACGCAAATACAAAGTGAAATTGACACTCGTTCCACTGATCGAACAATTTGCTGCTACACCGATCAACGAAAGATAAACGTGAACAAATAGATTTCTAATTAAAAAGCAACGGAAATGACAAAAATCGGTCATTTCCGTTGCTTTTTTTCTTTCACAGGTTTGATCAAGAGTTACTCTTGATAAGAGAGGCTCTGGCCATTTATTTCTAATTGTTCATGAAGCAGTTGCATCACTCTCATCCGTTCCTCTTCTGGAATCTTTTCATAGTAGATCCCTGCTTCTCCTAAGATTCCATCGCCAATATACTGCTCCCCTTGTAACTGATGATTGGTGATATTTGATAACGCGGTATGATAGTCATTCATCATTTCGATCATTTGATCTAAGGACATATCTGTCGTACCATTTTCACCTACTACTTCTAACAGTTGACGATAGTTGAACAGACTTTTAACGGATAGAAACTCATTGACGAGAATATTGACCACTTCTCTTTGCCTTTTTTGTCGACCGTAGTCCGACTCTGGATCTTCTGCCCGCATTCTCGCATATTGCAAGCCTTCCCAACCATTTAATTCCAACTCACCTTCCGGATAATGGATATCTTCTGCTGTAAATTCAAACGCATTATTGACAGTGATTCCTCCCACAGCATCGATCAAGGCTTCTAATCCATCCATATTCAAGGACACATAGTGATGGATCGGTACTTCGAGGTAACGTTCAACGGTATCCACCATCTTATCGATCCCGCCATATGAATGGGCGTGATTGATTTTGTCGATCTTCCCGTCCATATCTGCAAGCTCAACAAACGAGTCTCTAGGAATACTCGTGATCGTTGTTGTTTTCTTTTGATTATTCAAAGTGACTAACATGATCGTATTCGCCCGATAATCCGTTTTTCGGATGGAATTATTGGCGATACCTAAAACTAAAATACTAACTGGCGTATCTTTTTCACGTTGGACGGTTTCTCTTTTCAATGGCTGTTGCATCGAGGTCACCGTCTGTTTTGCATCATAATAAAAGCGAACACCATAGGCGACGCCAGAGGCTACCAAGAAAAAAAGAACCAACATGAAGGCTAACAACCCTTTTTGCTTTCTACTGAACACTCGTTTTTGCTGATGTTTTTTTCTGACCGTTTTTTTAGTGATAAAAGAGAAAAATAAACTATAGCATAAGAAAACGACTAAAAAACTGAGCAGGAAACCTGCGAAGATATCACTTGGATAATGTACGCGCAAATAGATCCTAGAACAAGCGATCAATACTGGATAAAGAGCAGCTACCCAAACGAATTTACTTACCTTTTGTTCTCGATAAATAATGTACATCGTGATCAAAAAAACTAAGAATAATGTCATCGACAAAATCGAATGACCACTTGGAAAGGAGTAAGACGATCTAGAAACCAATTGTTCCACATCCGGTCGCGTCCGATGAATCGCTTGTTTCAGAACATAACCGACAAAACTCAATGTTAAAACCATAGAAACTGACCAAACCGCCAGTTTATGGTACTGCTTCCTCCAACTAACTATCGCAAGCAAGCCAGTGAAAAATAAAGTAGGTAAAATCGTTGCAAGCTTTGCAAAATTGCTGAAAAAAGTGGTTAATCCAGGGATTTCTATTAAATGATCTCGCTGATAAATCGCTAAATCGAGTTGGTTGAATGCTGTATTTTCTGTGATAACTAGTGTGGATAAAGTCGCCAATAAGACGAATGATACAAGTGCTACCACCAATGTTCCTTTTGGTATCTGTTTCATAATAACTTCCCTTCTACTTCTCAATCATACTTTTTAAACCCTAAAATAATACCCAGTCCACAACCAATGACCAAAAGGGAAGTTCCTCCCTGACTTAAAAATGGTAAAGGAATCCCTGTTAGTGGAAGTAAACCAATCGCCGCTCCTATGTTTTCAAACACTTGGAATAGCAACCCGAAAACAAAGACGACTGCGAGATATACGTTTCCTTTATTGTTTGTTTCGATTGCGCTATAAATGATTTGATAAAAAAGATAAAAATATAAAAAGAGTACTGAAACACTTCCTAAAAAACCAAATGACTCAGCAACTACCGTAAAGATCATATCTGATTCACGAACCGGTACGTATACTGGATTGATCGATGAAGCTCGTCCACTAAATCCGCCTGCCCCAATCGAAAGCAAACTTTGTGATTGCTGATAGCCAATTGATTGACTATATGCAAATGGATCGACCCATGCCCGTACCCGATCTAACTGATAAGTCTTAAAATTCAGACGATATAAAATCTGGTTGCCGTATTCAGTAAATACTAATGCAATCAAAATGGCCCCGAGAATCACTAGAACAGCAGTCATTGTCGTCATGATCTTCCAATGGACCCCAGCGATCATGAATAATGCCCCCAAGCAAATGACAAAGACTAAACTTGTTCCAAAATCTTTTTGCATGTACATCAATAAGAAGGTCGGCACACTAACGAGTAAAATCTTGCCGACATAAAACAGATCTGTTTTGACAGTCCGGTGCTTGACATTTTGTTCATAGATCAACGTCACATAAACCACGACTAGAATAAACGTCAACTTTACTAGCTCGGAAGGCTGAAAGGAGAAACCACCGATTCTTAGCCAACGTTTTGTTCCTGTGATTTGAAACATCACCGGGTCATAAAAGCGATGCAAAAGTGCCATCACTACTAGAGAAAAAGCATAAAAATACGGAGAATATTTTAAAAAAACAACTGTTTTCACGCGCTGCATGATCAATAACAACGCTAAGGACATCAGACAAAAGACAATTTGTTTGAACACAACACTTCTGACTGGAACTTGATCATATACTGCTGCACCATATTGTACGGCAACACTCAATAGATAAAAAAGAAAAATCGGTAAAAATAGTGCGTAGTTGAATTCATTGAATTTAAATTTCATTTCTGGCACCTCGTGAAGACAGTTTCAGGCACACTCCTAATAGCAGTGATAAAATCAAATAACTTGATCCCCCATAACTGATAAAAGGTAATGGGATACCGGTCATTGGGATCATGCCACTGATACTCGCAATATTGATGCTCGTCTGTAACAATAGCAGCATTCCTGTTCCCAAATAGATCAAGCCGATTTGTTGGTTTGGCTCGTTGGCGCTTAAAACAAATAAGCGCAAGATGATTGAAAATAGCAATGCCAAAATCAGTAGGCCAACAATCAGCCCTAACTCTTCCAAAATAATCGAAAAAATAAAATCCGTTTCCGCTACTGGTAAATATCCTTTTTTGGTAATACTATTCCCTAGCCCTAACCCAAAAAGTCCACCGTTATACATGGCATAATAAGATTGGCTCATCTGGAATCCTTTGCCATATGGATCTAAAAAGGGATTAAATGCAATCGTCAAACGATCATATGTGTGTGCAAAAAGGCTTGGTAATAAATCATTGCTTCCTAGCAAGTAGATGATTCCTCCGAGAACCAAAAAAAGACTGAGTAATCCTGCAAAAAACACTAAGATATAACGAACTGGTAATTGCACCGTGGTGATCATGATTGCTGCTAATAAAATCAATAAAATTGCACCAGTTACCTTTGGTTGGAATAAAATCAGCAGAGTACATAAAGAGATGATCAAAAATGGTTTTTTCAGTTCATTCAATGATTGCTTCGATGTTCTAAAATAATGAGCTAAATAAAAGATCATACCGACATTCACGATTTCTGCGGGTTGGAATTGAAAGCCAGCAATGGAGATCCACCGTTGCGCCCCACTGATATTGACACCGATTCCTGGTACTTTCGTCAACATCAATCCGACGATACCGATCCCCATCATTATTTTTACGATTCGATGATCGAGTATGAATGCAGGTCTGATTCGATAAATGAAAAAAATCATTCCCCAACTCAGTCCTACGAATACCAATTGTCGAACTAAAAGCTGTTTCGTACTTTGATCGAATGACATCAGACGAAACGTACTCGCACTATAGATCATCAGCAGACCGATCACACTGATCAGCAGATATGGTACGAGTAAATATAAGTCTAATTTTTTAATATCTTTTACACCCATCCTATATTTCTCCTTTGTGTTACAGCGGAGATACGTCACTTACCCATCTTGAATAAAAAAAGCCAAACGAAAAATACGATTGGCTTTTCAGTCTCATCGTGTGAGTTTTGACACTAAACAACGTAAAGATTTCTCTTAGCTATCTTATGAAGAGCCTTAATCCGACAATTCCTGTTTTACACATTGGCGTCTTTCGACGTTTCTGCGCAATAGCCTATGTTTGTTTAGGAGTCTCGCCTAACAAGTTATTCTATTTGAAAAAAAGTATACCTGTTTGATTATTCATTCACAAGAAAAGCTCGAATAACCATATGAAACTTTAGCTTTTTTTAATTAAATATAAATTATTTTTAAAATTTAATAATAACTGTTCTATAATTTCTGGTTGAAATATACAAAAAAACGGCTCTTTGTCAATAAGGACTGATGAGTGCAATCAAGTGAAATCCGGAAGAAGAAGTGAACACTTCTTCTCCGGATTTTCTTCGTTATTTGACGTGAATGACTTGATTCGTCAAAAAGATTCGGATGCGCATGTTCTCAAATGATTTAAAGCCATAAGACACTCGTTTGAGTGTTTTGATGTGGGTGTTTTTTGCTTCAATTTTCCCATTAGAGTAAGGATAAATCAAAGAATGACGAATCCCTTCTTCATAGCTCAGAAGATTTTGTAGTTTTAGCCGAAATTCTTTATCTAATGTTTCTGGTAACTGATGCAAGAGAGTGAAAAATGACTCGTGGTCTTTGTCACGAAAGGCATCCGCTAGTTCATGGAACGCTTGATAGGCGACTTTCAAGGCAGTTGAAGCACTTAATAAACGGTCAAGCACCATGGCTTCTGTCAGGTAAGGATACTTTGGGGCACGAAAGCTACGCCAAGTTTTATATTCTGTGTGGTTGATATTCTTCCGATTTTTGGTGAGTAAGCGCCAATGGCTTTTTAATTTCCTTGGCATTGTCCGATTGCCCGAAGCAATCAGGCGTTTCATTTCACGGACACGAAAATCTTGGAACGCTTGATTCATGTGTTTGACCACATGAAAACGATCAATGACCAGTTTGGCATGAGGAAATACTTTTTTTGTTAGTTGAAAATACGCCGCATTCATATCAGTAACTAAATAGTCGACGTCAGATGGATTCACACATGTCTGGAAATAAGTGGTCAACCGAGACAATTTTCGAGTGGGTAAGATATCAACTAATTGCCCGGTTTCCCCATCGGCACAAATAAAACTCATCTTATCTTCTGAGGATACATGGGAACGAAATTCATCGACCATCAATACTTTGGGCAGGTGGCGCTTGGCTTGTTTTGGTAAATAGGTTTTTAACGACTTCAAAATACGCGTCACCGTTGGAATAGACACCTGGCAATGCTTTGCGATAAAAGATAAGGAGACCTTTTCGGTGAGTAAAGCAATGATTTTCATTTTTACATGCTCGGCAATCGAATGATTTGGCCGAACAAAATAGCTTTGGGCTGTCCAATGGGTATGGCAGTTTCTACAGTGATAACGTTGTTTCTTCAGCCGCATGATTAGCGGTAAATGGTTGAATTGATCGAAACGAATGCAGGTCATTTTCTTGCCATTTTTGACAATGACCGTTTTCCCCTTCGAATCTCTCACGGCAGAGCCACAAGTCAAACAAGCAGAAGTAGGAGGAGCTAACACTGCGTCAATAACTAAAGTATTGGTTTGATGGAACGTTTCGTAAGAAACATCTTGGATGGTTAAATATTTATCTGTTAATCGGAGCATTTTTTTGATAGAATTTTCCATAGAGCATATCGTCCTCTCAGTTGTTTATTTTGTGGTGATTTAATCATACTAGAGAACGATATGTTTTTTAATACCCAAAAAGAAAAAGTGGACTGACGAATCAGAATTGATTCATCAGTCCACTTTATTATAGAGCCAAAAAAACGTAACAAAATCCTTGTAATAACAAGGACTGTTACGTTTAATCAGAACTATTGAAACTCCACCAAAGATGATAAAACAAAAAAGATGTTATGTTTGTTTATGAAAAACCTTAAATTCAGATGATAAACATTTGATGCCAAGTATTCGTTGATGTTTTTGTTCATCCAAGGTGAGCCGTTATAATAATGATAATTATTTGCAATCATTGCCTTGCTGTCCACCTTGCGTGAACTGACCGCTACTTTTTATCCGTACGAAGAGCTTCTAAGGCAGCTAAAGCGTTTTGTTGATTGATGTTGCCTGATTCTCTCAGTTTTGCTGCTACTTGTTCGATCTCTTCCCCTTTTGCACCAACTGTGATCGCCAATGCTCTGGCTTGTAACGACATATGTCCCTTTTGGATGCCGTCACTGACAAGAGCACGTAATGCAGCAAGATTTTGCGCTAACCCGACTGCTGCGATCACTTGCGCCAATTCTTGTGCAGAATCGATCGCTAACATGTCTAAAGAAGCTTTCGCTTTAGGCAAGACTCTAGACGCCCCTCCGACAGTTGCCACAGCCAAAGGAACAGTCAATTTTCCTACTAAATGATCCTCTTTGATCTGCCAGTCGGTCAATCCTTGGTAATGCCAATGCCCATTTCTGGCAGCATACGCATGGATTGCCGCTGCAGCTGCCCGTGTATCATTTCCTGTTGCCAAAATGACCGCTTCGATACCATTCATGATTCCCTTATTATGGGTCGTTGCCCGATACGGATCTAACTTAGCATATTCGCTTGCTTGACGAATCTTTTCAGCAATCAACTGACCCGTTTCTTTGTTCTTTGCTAACCGCTCAAAAGGAATCGTACAAGTGGCGATCGCTAAAGATTCTGTCGCTAGATTGCTCAAGATACTAAACAAGATTTCTTCTTCCGGAAACCATTCTTTCAGTCGAAGGGCAACACCTTCCAAAATCGAATTGATGATATTGGCACCCATCGCATCTTTGACGTCAACTAAAAAATCCAATGAAAGATAGGCATGTTCACTTCCCATAAATTCACGAGTAGAGATTTCACGCACACCTCCGCCACGCTTGACGATCGAAGGGTAACTTTCGTTTGCACAACTGAATAGTTCTGCTTTTCTTTCTTCAATGACTTCAGTGATTTTTCGATAATCACAACGTCCGGTCATAACGATTTGCCCACGCATCAAGCGTTGCGGGATTTGGACGCTGATATCGCCACACATCTTTGCGCCATTGCTCGCTGCCGCAATCACAGAAGGCTCTTCTGTTGCCATTGGTATCCATTTTTTCTGTCCATTCAACTGGAAATTCAATGCGACACCTAATGGGATCTCTACTTGACTGATTTGATTTTCGATCAAATGATTGGCGATGTCTTCTGCTAACACAGATTCTTTCAAATGTGTCGCGTCTTCTTGCGAGATCACTTTTTCTTGAACTAAACGCTGTCTACGTTGTTCCGGTGTCAGCTCATAAAACTTTTTTTTTTGATCGTCACCAGCTTCTTGCAGATTGGCTTCTAAAAGAACCGCTAATCCAAGACCCCCACCAATACATAAAGAGGCAACGCCATAGCGTTGTTGTGTTCTTCTCAACGCATAGCTTAACGTTGTCAAGATACGCGCACCACTAGCGCCGATCGGGTGACCTAAGGCGATCGCGCCACCATAAATATTGACTTTATCTGCTGGGATATTCAATTCACGATTCACAACGATCGATGACGCCGCAAACGCTTCGTTGATTTCAAATAGATCGATTTCATCAATAGAAAGTTCTGATTTTTCCAACAACGTATTGATTGCTTTGATTGGTGCAACGCCCATGATACTTGGATCGATACCGACTTCAGCCACTCCTTTGATCGTAGCTAAATACGGTAACCCATACGCAATTGCATAATCTTTAGAGGCTAAAATCAAGACAGAGCCTCCATCGTTCAAAGGAGAAGCATTGCCGGCAGTAACCGTACCGTCCTCTGCAAAAACGGTCCGTAACGTACTTAATTTCTCTAACGTACTATTGCCTCGTACGGCTTCATCCGTCGCAAATACTTCTTCATTTTTTGAGATTGGAACGATCTCTTCCTTGAAAATCCCTGCTTCACTCGCTTTTGCCGCTTTTAATTGCGAGTTGAGTGCATATTGATCTTGCTCATTTCTTGTCACAGAAAATTGTTGTGCCACATTTTCTGCAGTCAATCCCATATGTGTATTGGAGAATGCATCAGTCAACCCATCATTCACCATGCTTGAGATTTCTTCAGTCTTCTCATTTTCTAGATCTGCCACTTGTAACATTGGCGCTCTAGTCATACTTTCAACGCCACCGGCTATTACGAGATCCGCTTCGCCTAATTGGATCTGTTGCCGTGCAAGAATCACAGATTTCATACCTGATCCGCAAACTTCATTGATTGTCATTGCTGGCACGCTCACAGGAATCCCGCTATTGATCGCAATCTGTCTTGCAACATTTTGACCGTTTCCTGCTTGAAGCACATTACCAAAAATGACTTGATCGATTGCTTCTTTTTTGACTCCCGTTCTTTCAAGAATCTCTGTGGTGATCATTGTTCCCAACTCAACAGCAGAATAACTGCTTAAACTGCCACGATACTTTCCAATTGGTGTTCGTGCAGCATCTATAATAACGACTTCCTTCAAGTTAAGCCACCCGTTGCCAAAACTATAAATCGTCTAAATGTATCTTAAAATGTACTGATGATTTATAGGTGTTACAATCTTTTGAGCAAACGGATTTCCTCCTTATTTCTCTCAGATTTACGAAAAACGTCACGCTGTAACCGACGAGACGTCCTTCAAAAAATGTTTATCTATATCAAATGGATAGAAAAAATATTAATATTTTCGTAAAAAATGAAAAGACACTTCCTATATAACAGGAAAAAATGGACAGTTGCTCACTATGCTAACTATCGATTGTCTCCTACAAAAATATACCATTCTTTACCGGAAATACAAATATAACATACACCTTTTAAAAAAAGCGCTATATTTTTTTACAAATCCTTAAAAATTAGCTTTTTTGTATTTCTTTTTAGGATTTTGTGATACTTTAATAAAGTAAGTTTTTTATCATGAGTAAAGAGGTGTTGAAATGAAAATAGGGATTGATCGTCTTTCCTTTTTTATTCCTAATTTATTTTTAGATATGACTGAATTAGCAAACAGACGTGGAGATGATCCTGCCAAATACCATATTGGGATCGGTCAAGATCAAATGGCTGTCAATCAGGTTTTTGAAGACATCGTCACGCTAGGAGCAAACGCAGCCAGCAAAATCGTCACAGAAGAAGATCGTGAGAAAATCGATATGGTCATTGTAGGTACCGAGTCAGGTATCGACCAGTCAAAAGCAAGTGCTGTAATTATCCATCATTTGTTAAAGGTCCAACCTTTTGCTCGTTCATTCGAAGTAAAAGAAGCTTGCTACGGGGGAACAGCAGCTTTGCATATGGCAAAAGAATATGTAAAAAATCATCCAGATCGTAAAGTTTTAGTGATTGCCAGCGATATCGCTCGCTACGGTCTAGCAAGTGCTGGTGAAGTGACTCAAGGTGTTGGTGCGGTCGCGATGATGATCACACAAAACCCTCGAATTTTATCCCTTGAAGACCATAGTGTCTTTTTGACCGAAGATATCTATGATTTCTGGCGTCCAAGCTATAGCCAATATCCGGTAGTTGATGGCCCTTTATCCAACTCTACCTATATTGAATCTTTCCAAAAAGTTTGGAATAGATATAAAGAAACAACCGGTCGAACACTTGCTGATTTTGATGCGCTTACGTTCCATATCCCTTATACAAAAATGGGGAAAAAAGCGTTACAAAGTGTGATCGAAGAAACAGATGAAACAACACAAACACGTTTGATGTCCCGTTATGAAGAAGGCATCACCTATAGTCGTCGGATAGGTAATCTATACACTGGTTCACTTTATTTAGGCTTGATTTCTTTACTAGAAAACTCCCAAGCATTAAAAGCCGGTGACCGCATTGGCTTATTCAGCTATGGCTCTGGTGCTGTGAGTGAATTTTTCTCTGGCTATCTAGAAGCAGACTATCAAAACTTCTTATTCAAAGAAGAGAATCAAGCAATGTTAGATAACCGTGAAGCATTAACGGTTGATCAATATGAAGAAATCTTTAACCAAACATTACCTGGACACGGTGAATCAGCTGAATATCATTCAGACCTACCTTATTCGATCTATAAAGTTGAGAATGATATTCGTTTCTATAAAGAGAAATAACTAATATAAAAAAACTGACCTTGATCATTGACTAATAGATAGTCAATAATCGATAGGTCAGTTTATTTGTACTTAGAATTGTTTCATCAGATTGAAATAGTTCTTGAAGATACGATTGAAAGCGTGGATCATCTTGGATTTCTGCGTAATAAGCGCGTAAAAATGAAAGATTTATTTCTTCTTGGGAAACATAAGTAAATTCTTTCCTCTTATACGGAATATGCTTTTTGGACAAATACTCTTCAAATCGGTCCATTACAACCGGTGAACTGTTAGGATCAGATTCCTCGATATCAAAATCCCTTTCAAGCGGCACGAACACATCATCTTCTGATAAAACTACTCGTAAGATCAAACATGCTTTCGTCGCTTTTCTACGTAATTTTTCCAATTGCTCACAGGACACCAACGCAGGATTTGCTGCTGAAAAAACAAGCTCATACGTCTTATTTTCATGTAAAAATTCCGTAAATTCTTGAAGAATGAACTGACAGTTTGTGATACTCATTTGTCTTGCTTCATGCTTTGCATAAGAAAGCATTTCCTCTGAAAAATCAATCAACTCATATTGCTCTATTTCTTTTGCCAATGAAAGATAGCGCCCTGCGCCACCCGCTACATCTACGAAGGATTTCGCTGGCAATAACTCTTCATCTCGTAAATAAGCAGCAAGATCCTGTACGATCATCGTATTGGATTCTTTCTGCGAATCATAATAGTCTTGTGCAAACTCATTCCAATCTTCTTTATTCATTGGAGGTTTTTACTCCTTTCGTTTTCACTTTTCGGAATAAATGTCTTTGGTGCAAAAAAGAAACATTTCAAGTATAAGTATAAACCAAAATCCACGAAAATCGAATGATCTCCGTGGATTTCTTTTTGATTATAGAAGCTGAAACGATTGTTTTAGTCTCGGCTACACGTTATCGAGAAAAATCCCTCTCGTCCGTGATTATTTATTTCCTTGCACACGTACCAAAATCATCTTAGTGATTTCCATCAATACGATCGTTACAAGCGCGATTCCGATACAAGTGAATACTTCAGTCAATCCAAATGCTGCTGGGATCGAGAAGACTTCTTTTAATCCTGGAATCATGGCAATGCAGTATAGTGCGCTACATACAGCCACCGCTAACAACACACTGCGGTTTGAGAAGAAACCAGCTTGGATCGCTGTTTGCGTGTTTGAACGTGCAGGGAATGTTTGCAATGTACGACACCAAATCAAGGTAGAAAATGACATTGCTACACCGAATTCAGGTGAATGTTGCATCCCTAACCATTGAGCAAAAATAACCGCAATACCGATCAAGATCCCACGATAAGTCACAGAGATCAATGTTTTATCCGTAAAGATACCTGAATTTGGATCTCTTGGCGGACGTTTCATTGTCGCAGGTTCTGCTTTTTCTGTTCCTAAGGCAATTGCTGGCAACGAGTCATTGACTAAGTTGATGAACAACAATTGTAACGCTGTAAATGGATTTGACCAATCCGCAACTAAAGCAAAGATGATTGCGATGATCGCACCTAAGTTTCCTGAGAACAAGTAAGAGATGGCTTTTTTGATATTATCAAAAACATTACGTCCTACTTCTACCGCGCTAACGATCGATGCAAAGTTATCATCTGTCAGAACCATTGCCGCAGCATCTTTCGCTACGTCAGTACCTGTACCCATGGCAATACCAATATCTGCTTGTTTCAAGGCTGGCGCATCGTTTACTCCGTCACCAGTCATTGCAGAGATATGGCCTTTTGTTTGCCAAGCACGCACGATACGGATTTTATTTTCCGGTGATACACGTGCATAAACCGTTACTTTTTCTAACACTTCATTTAATTGGTCTTCTGTAAGATCATCTAATTCTGTACCAGTCAATGCTTGGTCACCTTCAGCAAAAATACCGATTTCTTTTGCAATGGCTACCGCAGTCGTTTTGTGGTCTCCAGTGATCATGATCGTTTTGATCCCAGCACTTTTCGCTTCTTTGACCGCTTGAGTGACTTCGTCTCTTGGCGGATCGATCATTGCCATGATCCCCACTAAGATCAAATCATCTTCATCATCAAATGATAAGTCCAAGCTATTGATTGGACGATAAGCAAAGGCTAAAACACGCAATGCACGTTTTGAAAATGCTTCGTTTTGTTCTTGGAATTTTTTCATCAATTCATCTGTCATTGGCACGACTTCGCCATTTACTAATGCCTTCGTACTGCGACCAAAGACGATATCTGGTCCACCTTTGACAAATAAGAATTTGTCTTGATCGATTTCATGGGCAGTTGACATCAATTTTCGATCGGAGTCAAACGGTAATTCTGCTTGTCTAGGATTGCTTTGACGGATCTCACGGTAAGGTTGATTCAATTTTTCACTGAAGTCAATAAAAGCAACTTCTGTTGGATCCCCTAATTTTGAACCATCTTCACTGATTGATGCATCATTTGCTAACACACTGATTTCAATCAAACGACGTTCATCGACCGACCAGTTTTTCGGATCATTTGAAAAATCACCCGTTGCTCCATTCGCTAAGTAATAGTCAACAACTGTCATTTTGTTTTGTGTCAATGTTCCTGTTTTATCTGTACAAATGATACTCGTTGAACCTAATGTTTCCACCGCTGGTAATTTACGGATGATCGCATGTCGCTTCGCCATTTTATTTGTTCCTAATGACAACACGATCGTTACGATCGATTGCAATGCTTCTGGGATCGCTGCTACCGCAACCGCTACAGCAAACATGATCGCACTAACGATATCCGCCGTCATATCTCCAGTTCCGCCACCCATGTAGATACGGAATAACTGGATACCTAAGATCACCAATGATAAGCCTAAAATGGCTAAACTTAACTTCTTACTGAATTTATCTAAACCACGCTGTAATGGTGTAACTTGTTCCGTTGTTGATTCTAACAAACCAGCAACTTCACCGATTTCGGTGTTGTTTCCTGTTGCCGTAACTAAAAATTTCCCACGACCGTAAGTAATGATCGTTCCACTAAACACCATGTTCGAGCGATCACCGATCGGCACAGTCTGAGTGATTTCTACGACTTCTTTTTCTGCTGATGTCGATTCACCAGTCAACATACCTTCATCGACTTTCAATGAACCAGCTTCTAATAGACGTCCATCCGCCGGCACATAGTCACCAGCATCAAGTAAAACGATATCGCCAACTACTAATTCATTCGCCGGAATCGTCATTTCTTTTCCGTCACGGATCACTTTTGCATCCGGTGCAGACAGGTTTTTCAATGCTTCAAGTGAACCTTCTGCTTTTTTCGTTTGGATCACACTGATCACTGAGTTCAACATCAACACGGCAAAGATAACGAAAAATTCGATGTAGTCGCCCATTACCATTTGAATCAATGCAACCACGAGTAACACGATGACCATAGCATCTTTGAATGTTTCCAAAAACAGCTTCCAGGTTGGCTTCTTAGGTGCTTCCTTCAGTTGGTTCAAGCCATCTCTTTCTAATTTTTCTTTTGCTTGCGTACTACTCAACCCGTCAGGTGAGCTTTGCGTTTGTTGCATCAACGTGTCGATCGATTCTTTGTAGACCGTTGATTGAGTGTGTTCCTTGTTTTCCAACTTTCATCCCCCATTTTAGTTAGTGTTTCCGCTATCGCCTGAAAAAAAAGAGACCTAAGACAAATGCGGATTTGTCTTAGGTCTCACCATTTCATACAATACCAGAAAACCATTTGGTTAACTTACTGTTGATATTATCACAACAAATGTTGTCGGTTACTCCCCTAAGGAGATATTCAACTGTATTTTTATACTACATGATTCATTTTTAAAATGCAACAACTTTCGCTTATCGTGCCTGATATTTTCAAAAAATTTCCATCTTTATTTTCTTGATAATAGGCTTCTCCCCTTTCTCATGCTATACTGATGTTATTAAATAAAGGAGGTTTCACTCGTGGTAGGAAGCATTATTACTTTTTTATATGTACTGAACGCACTTATTGCACTTGTAACTATCTTGATCAAGCCTCGAGATGTCGCTGCGATCTGGGCATGGTTGCTCGTTTTGTTCGCTTTACCTGGTTTTGGCTTCGTTCTCTATCTTTTCTTTGGTCGCGGATTGACTGACAAGAAAAAATTCCACCTTCGTCAGAGTGATCTAACAGAACTGGAAAATTTCCAAGACTTCAAGGGAGATACCTTAGAACATTATGACCCCATCATCCAAAATGAAGAACATCAACATTTCGTTGATTTCTTCTCATCCTTGAATCAAATGCCCCTCACCCGAAAAAATGCAGTCACACTGCTGACAGACGGCCAAGAAAAATTAACTGCTGTGCTAAAAGATATTGAAGCAGCTAAGCATTCCATTCACATTGAATATTATGCTTTCGTGACTGACAATATCGGACAGCAGATCTTGACACTATTAGAAAAGAAAGCCGCAGAAGGCGTGGAAGTTCGCTTACTTTACGATGCGTTTGGTTCACATGGCACAAAAACAAAAGATTTCAAGAAGTTGGTCGAAAATGGTGGGCATGTCCACACGTTCATCACTTCGCAACGCGCACTTTTACGCTTTCGTTTGAATTACCATGATCACCGAAAAATCATTGTGGTTGACGGCAAGATCGGCTACACCGGTGGCTTCAATATTGCCAATCAATACGTCAATCATACAAAAAAATTCGGCTACTGGCGTGATACACATATTCGTATCTATGGTGCCGCAGCCTCTTTACTACAACTACGCTTTTTAATGGATTGGAACGTCTCTGTTCCAGATCAAAAAAAAGTCGGTTATCATTTAGATTATTTTTACAAAGTCGACAAAAAAGATCAGGATCAACTATACCAGACATCGATCCAACTTGTTTCTAGTGGACCGAACAATGAGCGTGAACAAATCAAGTTATCATTTATCAAGCTGATCAGTTCAGCAAAAAAACGGGTCTGGATCCAAACACCTTATTTAGTTCCTGATGAAAGTGTGATTGCTGCGTTAAAAATCGCGGCGGCTTCAGGTGTAGAAGTAAAAATCATGATCCCAAACAAGCCAGATCATCCATTCATCTATCGCGCGACACAGTACTATGCACGTCAACTGATCAAAGAAAATATCCAGATCTTGGTTTATGAGAATGGTTTTTTACATGCAAAAACACTGATCATGGACGACGAAATCTGCATGGTCGGCTCAGCCAACCAGGATATCCGCAGCTACCGCTTGAATTTTGAAAGTAGTGCGATCATCTATGATCCAGCTTTCCTACAACAATTAGCTGATCAATTCGTACTTGATGAAAAAGCAAGTATCCCGATGACGACTGAAACAGTCAAAGAAATGTCAAATTGGTTGTTGTTCAAGCAACAGATTTCAAGGCTTTTCTCACCGATTTTGTAATCCTTGATGCGACAAAACAAGCTGGACTACTCAAACTATTTTTGAGCAGTCCAGCTTGTTTTGTCGCATCATACTTTCATCTTATTCGACCGCTTCAGCCGCCCAATGATTGATCGGGCCATATTTATGTCCGACAAAAATTTCTTCTTTGATTGCTTGATTGACATATTGTTTCGCCGTACGAATCGCTGCTTCAACAGTTTCACCTTTTGCTAATTCAGCAGCAATACAGGCAGACAAAGAGTCACCCGTGCCATTGATGCGATCGGTTGCGTAAAATGGAGCTTCCAACCAAAATGTTTTTCCTGAAGCCAAACGAACATAATCCTTGACTGTTTGTTGGTTTGTATCGCTCGCATGATGGCCTTTGATCAAAACATTTTTAGGTCCCATCTTTTGGAGAATTTGAGCCGCTTTGGCATAATCTTCTTCTGTGTTCAATTTGAGACCCGTCAGTTTCTCCGCTTCATAAAAATTAGGTGTCACTACTTCCGCCAGTGGTAAAAGTGCTGTTTTCAACGTACTCAATGCTTCTTTTTCCAATAACTGGTTGCCATGCTTCGTCATTATCACTGGATCAACGACTAAAGGACCAAAATCATACTTCTGAACATTTTTGACCACTGTATTGATCAATGCAGCATCCGCCAACATCCCGGTCTTTGCTGCTTTGACCTGATAATCCTCTGCGATCAGTTCAAACTCTTTGTCGATAAAATCCGTTGGTAAAGGGACACTCGCACCGATCCCATAAGAATTCCCAGCTACACAAGCAGTCAAAACAGATACTCCATAGACCTTTCTGGTAAAAAACGTATGCAGATCGGCTTGCATGCCTGCACTTCCATCGCTATCTGATCCAGCAATCGTCATTACTTGGACATATTGTTGTTCCATTTTATCCATCTCCTATTTGAAATACGTTTGTCTTTTTTATCCTAACGCATTTTCTGTTGGAAAACAAAAAAAGGGATGTGCGTTGGGTCACGCGACATCCCTTAAATAGATAAATCGTATGGGAAAGCTTGCTCCTACAAGGATCATGTAGAAGTCCTCGCTTCAACATCACTTATTTTACAACTAACACATTACATGGCGCATGGTTGACCACATAAGAAGTGGTTGAACCTACTAATGCACGTTCGACAGCGTTCAAACCAGTCGCGCCCATGACGATCAAATCGATCGGCTCTTCTGACTCGTTGAAGTTTGCGATCAATGTTTTTGGATAACCGTATAATACATACGTTTTAATATCGGTCAATCCTTTTTCGATCGCTAAATTTTGGTGTTCCTTCATTTGTTTATCTGCCACTTCATCTAATTCTTCTTGTAAACTTGTTGTGACAAAAGCAAAATCACCAAAATAGTTTCCTGACACCTCATTCACATACAAAATATGCAATTTCGCTTGATTGCGTTTTGCTGTGGCAATTGCCTCAATAAATGCTTTTTCTGATTTTTCTGAACCGTCGATTGCTACTAAAATATTTTTATACGTATCTACCATTGGAACCGCCTCCTTCTTTACTTTTAGTGTAGCACGATTAGAACCGAAGGACAATTCTTAAGGATATTGCATAATAAGAGTGAACGAGTACATAAAAAATAAGGCGGAAAATCTTATTTTGGGATTTTCCGCCTTATTTCAAACAATTTATCGTATTTATTCAGTGATGTTTCTTATTTATTTAATGATCGATCACGCGTCAAAGCCATTATTATCCGCTACTTCTTTGAACCAATGACCAGATTTTTTGATCGTCCGCTTACCATCTTGATCTAGATCGACCGCGATAAAGCCATAACGGTTTTTATAAGCATTTGTCCAAGACCAGTTATCCATACAAGTCCACATATGGTACCCTAAACAATTTGTGCCTTCTTGAATCGCTTGATGCACATATTTTAAATGATCTGTCACAAACTCGATGCGATAATCATCTTCAATCATTCCTTGTTCATTGACATAACGCTCTTCTCCTTCAACACCCATGCCGTTTTCAGAGATGAAACATTTGATATTGCCGTAATTTTCTCGCGTATTTGTCAAGATATCATAGATACCTTTTTCATAGATTTCCCAACCGCGATAAGGATTCATTTTTTTATTCGGCATATCATAGTTGTCAAAATAATCATCTGGTAATGGTGCGCGATCTTTGTCGATTGGCGTTTCTTTCGCTTTGATACGTCGTGGCTGATAATAATTGATCCCTAAAAGATCCACTTTATTTTCTTGGATGATCGTCAAATCTCCTTCTTCCATGACAGGCATGATATCCAATTCTTTAACGATATCGATCAACTCTTGTGGGAACTCACCTTTAACAGCTGGATCAAGGAATGAACGATTGAAAAAGGCATCCGCAATTGCCGCAGCTTTCACATCTTCAGCGTTATTTTCATCACGTGGGTAACTTGGTGTCAAGTTCAGGATAATACCGATCTCTCCATCTTGTCCTGTTTCATGGTAGATTTGTATCGCCTTTGCACTTGCCAAGTTTTCATGGAACCCTACTTGAACTGCTTCTTTGAAGTCCACATGATTAGGATAATGGAATTGATAAAGGTAGCCACCTTCTACAGGTACGATTGGTTCATTATGCGTAAACCATTTCTTCACAAGATCTCCGAACAATTCAAAACATGTTTTGGCATACTCAGCATAAGCTTCGACAGTTTCTCTTGCTAACCAACCACCCTTTTCTTGTAAAGGCATCGGCATATCAAAATGGAAAAGATTGACGAATGGTTCAATACCTTGTGCAATCAGTTCTTCAAAGTACGTGCGATAGAAAGTCACTGCTTGTTCATTTACTTCTCCTGTACCATTAGGAAGCAAACGGCTCCACTGGATCGATGTGCGGAACGTATTATGACCAGTCGCTTTCATCAATGCAACATCTTCTTTATATTTCGTATACACTTGAGAAGTCTTGCTTGGTCCTACTTGATTGAAAAACTTCTCAGGTTCCAAGTCGTACCAATGATCCCAAATGTTTTCTCCTTTGCCATCTCCTGTAACACGTCCTTCTGTCTGCGGGCCGCTAGCAGCTGAACCCCACCAAAAATTTTCTGGAAATACATATTTTGTCATGTTTTGTCCCTCACTTAATTTTCTTTTGATAACGTAATCATACCAAACCATAAAAATAAATCAATACTTTTTAAATAAATGACTAGACATTTATCCAGTTTGAAGTTATACTCATTTTGTAATCGATTGCAAATTATAATAGAGGTGAATAAAATGAACGGTTTTATGGATAAACTAGCTCAGAAAATCATGCCTTTAGCGAACCTTCTAGGGCAAAATCGTTACTTGACAGTGTTACGGGATGCATTTATGTTATCTTTCCCTTTAACAATGTTCGGATCGATTGTTGTCGTTTTCAATAACTTACCATTCTTTAGTGATGCAACTAAAGGAACGCTATCAAGCTTATTTGGAAATGGGCAAAATGCAACAATGAGTATCATGTCAGTCTTTGTTACTTTTGGTATTGGCTATTATTTATCTAAATCATATGATGTTGAAGGTATTTTTGGAGGCGCTGTCTCATTTGCCAGCTTCTTGATCTTAACGCCTTTCGTCATGACAACTGTCGGTGGCGAAGAAGTATCTGGTGTGTTGACTCTTGATCGCTTAGGCGCAAAAGGAATGTTCATCGGTATGATCGCTGCTTTCATCGCAGGTGAAATCTACTGCCGCATCACAAAACGTGGTTGGCAGATCAAAATGCCCGCAAGTGTCCCACCAGCTGTAACAAAATCATTTGCTGCATTGATCCCAGCGGTTGTGACTTTGACTGTTTTCTTGATCATCAATGCAGTTATGACTGGCGTTTTCCATGCAAACTTACATGATGTCGTTTATGAAGTCATCCAGAAACCATTGACTGGTTTAGGAAGTAGTTTACCTGCTACTTTGATTGCTTTGTTCTTTGTACAATTCCTATGGTTCTTTGGTCTTCATGGTCAAATCATCGTCAACTCTGTAATGGACCCTATTTGGAACACGTTGATGCTTGATAACTTAGAAGCTTACCAAAATGGTCAAGAATTGCCTCATATCATCACGAAACCATTTATGGAAACATTCACTGTAGGAATCGGTGGATCAGGGATGACTTTAGCAGTCGTTCTATTGATGGCATTTGTTTTGAAGAAAAAACAATACCGTGATGTTGGTCGTTTAGCTCTTGCTCCAGGAATTTTCAACGTCAATGAACCAGCCATTTTCGGTTTGCCGATCGTATTGAATGCAACGATCTTGATTCCTTGGGTTGTCGCACCATTAGTCGTAACAACTTTCAACTATCTAGTGATGGCAGCAGGAATCGTACCCGCTCCAACTGGTGTCTCCGTTCCATGGACAGTACCGATCATTGCGAGCGGTGTGTTAGCTACAAACTCATGGTTAGGCGGCTTGCTACAAGTCATCGATTTTGTGATCGTCGCTGTCATCTGGTATCCGTTCTTGATGATCTTAGATAAACAACCTGATATGGATGTTGTCTGATTTGACGAGATCAGAAGCTAATTTTTGAAGTCGAAACAAACATTTTTTTAATGACAATCAAAAAGGCCTCCACGAAATTTGCTCATTGCATTTTCGTGGAGGCTTTTTTATTAATTAAATAGTATCTAAATCCTTATTTCTCTTGCTTGTACATTCGACTGTCCTCCCAATCGGGTACGATTTCTTTCAAACTTGCTGCGACATAATGGTTTTCGCCGACTTTTACCCAATCAGGATCAACAGATTCAGTTGCTTTGAAATTTGTGAAATCAAATCGTTTATTTTCTTTATTATAAAAATCAATTGGTTCAGATTGTTTTTGTTGGATATCCGTTCTTAAAAACGCTGCTAATAAGCGACGTGTATATGGATGATGTGCATTTTTGAAAATGTCTTCGATTGATGCACTTTCTACGATTTTTCCGCCATGCATGACGATCACATCATCTGCCATTTTACTGATGACACCAAGGTCATGCGTAATGAATAAAATACTCGTTCCTAGCTTATTTTTCAACTCATCCATCAACTTTAATATATCCGCTTGGATGATGACATCTAAAGCAGTCGTCGGCTCATCAGCAATCAATAGTTTCGGATTACAAGCTAACGCCATCGCAATCATCACTCGCTGGCTCATCCCACCTGAAAGCTGATGCGGATATTGCTTTGCCACCCGATTGACATCGGTGATCTTGACTGCTTCTAACAACTCATACGCTCTCATTAAAGCTGCTTTTTTACTTAGATCCTGATGTAACCTCAACGCTTCGATCAACTGTGCTTTGATTGTGAAAACCGGATTCAAACTCGTCATTGGCTCTTGGAAAATCATCGAAATCTCATTTCCGCGAATCTGTAGAAGCTCTTTCTTTGAAAAATCCCGAATATTTTTACCTTCAAAGCGGATCTCCCCTTCAGCAATGTATTGATTGCGCTGAAAGAGTTGCAAGATCGACATCGCAGTTTGACTTTTCCCACTCCCACTTTCGCCAACGATGCCCAGCGTTTTTCCTTTTTCAAGAGAAAAAGTAACACCTTTGACCGCTTTGACTGTTCCACGTTTTGTATCAAAATAGGTGTGTAGATTATTTACCTCGAGTAACTTCATCCAAACCTCCTTCTTAATCTGTTGTGACAATGCCACCCAGTTTCTTATAAGATTTCAGCCACACAGATTATTTCTACTTCGAATGGTATCGATTGTCTCTTTTCTGTCATTAGTTTAATGTGCATTTTACAAAATGATCTGGTTCTACTTCGACCCAATCGGGATCTGTATCTTGCTCTTTTGAATAGTAAAAGGCAAACTCAGGGTAGGTTTCTTGAAGATCCCACTGCTGCTGATCCTCATCAAGTGTCGGGATCGCATTTAGCAATTGTCTTGTATAAGGATGGACAGGATTTTTGAAGATCATGCTTGCTGGTGCTATTTCTACGATATGTCCAAAATACATGACTGCGATACGATCGGAAATAAATCTCACGACACCGAGGTCATGCGTAATAAATAAATAGGTCAGGTTAAGTTCCTCACGTAACTCTTGAAGCAAGTTGATGATTTGCGACTGAATAGAAACATCTAATGCAGAGACTGCCTCATCACAAACAATAAATTTCGGTTTAAGAGCGAGTGCTCTTGCAATGCCGATCCTTTGACGTTGCCCACCGGAAAATTGGTGTGGATATCGATCAATAAATTCTTTCTTCAGCCCACATTTTTCCATAATATCAATGATATACGCCTCATACTTTGGATCTTTTTTATTTTTGAAAAACTGATGGATCAATAGTCCTTCTCCGATGATCTCCCCGACAGTCAAGCGTGGGTCCAACGAGGAATATGGATCTTGAAAAATGATTTGTAAATCCTTGCGTAATGCTTGCGATTCCTTCGAAGTTAAATTAGCAAGGTCAATCCCTGAGTCTAACTGTTGCTCAAAGTACTCAAAATCTTTATTGCCCATTACTTCTTTTCTCAGTTGTGAAACTGTTTGGTTGATAACCGCTAACTCTTCTTGTTGCTGTTGAAGCGTTTCTTCGATCCGGTCAATTTCTTTCTGATCGACAGATGCCCCCATTAATTGTTTCTGTTGGTTGAAAGTAAGACTTCTTTTACTTTTAGCAATACTCGATGCCACTTGATAGTGAGCCAATAATGTCTTACTCACTTTTTTTAGATCTTCGTGTAAAATCAATCCTCCTACAAGTCGTAACATATTGCCATAGTCATTTTCAAAAACAGCCTTTTTTAGACGTAATTGCTCCGTTACATGATCCGCTTCTGAGCTATTTCTACTACGCTTATTTTCAAGTTCAGCTATCACACTTCTTGCTTTCTCAAAAGACTTCATTTTTTGTGGAAGTTCTTGATAGATTTTTTTCATATATAAAGGTGTAAAGTCCTCTAAGGTTTCTCCGTAATAAAGAGTAGAGCCGCTCGTTTGTCGTTGTAATTGGATGATGGTACGACCAAATGTTGACTTGCCACAGCCACTTTCACCAACAATCCCTAGTGTCTCGCCTTTTAGGATATCTACTGAAATATCCTTGTTGGCTTTTACATAATCTTTCCCAATACTAAAAGGATTTTTTTTCTTGATAGGAAAATGTTTTTCTAGATTTTTGATGCGCAAAATAGTTTCCATAGCCAATCACCTCTCTCTCATTTTCGGATCAATGGCATCACGAATACCATCTCCGATCAAATTAAAGGATAAGATTGTCAAAACAATCGCCATTCCTGGATAGATCGTTAAATAAGAATGCGTACGAATATAACTACGGCCAAAATTCAACATCGTTCCCCACTCCGCTACAGAAGCTTCCATCCCTAAACCAATAAAGCCTAAGCCGACCGCTGATAAGATCGCCGTTGCAACTCCCATTGAAGCTTGAACAATCACTGGTGACATCACATTTGGCAGAATATGCTTGAAAATCAATAAATTGGCATTTGCACCTAACGCGGTTCCTGCTTCAATAAACTGCTTTTCTTTGACAGACATTACACTGGCTCGAATGATCCGAGCAAATATGGGGATATTCGCTAAACCAATCGCAATAATCATATTCATTAAACTTGAACCAAAGGAAGAAACGATCGCAATCGCTAATAAGATGGAGGGAATCGACAACAAGATATCACAAAACCGCATGATCAATGTATCGATCCAACCTCTAAAGTAGCCAGATAGTACGCCTAAGATCCCGCCAAAAAACAAAGCCAACAAGACCGAGCAACCCCCAACTGTCAATGAGACACGTGTACCATAAATCAGTCGGCTCAAAACATCACGACCTAAATCATCTGTCCCTAACCAATGCGTACGATTGGGAGACTGCAAAGCATTACTAAGATCCTGCTCTCTCATTCCATAAGGTGCAATAAAATCAGCGAAAATCGCAACAAAGATCAATAAACAGATAAAAAATAAGCCGAACATAGCACGTCGATTGGATTTCAACGCTTGCCAAATCTCTTGTCTAGATCCTTCAGACTTGCCGGCAATCGATTCTGTTTTTGCTAAATTATTTTTTCTAAGAAACATAATTTCCTCCTTTAGTCATATGAGGTTTTTATTCGTGGGTCTATATAGGCATAAAGAATGTCTACACATAGATTGACCAACGTGAAAATAAATGCGATAAACAGGACCCCACCTTGAACGATCATCGTATCTCTTGTTCTGATCGCATTGACCATCAAGGTACCGATCCCATTGATACTGAAAACAGTCTCTGTTAGAACTGCGCCTCCTAACAAAGCGCCAAATTGCAGCCCAATGATCGTCACGACAGGGATCAATGCATTTCTCAACGCATGATGAAACGTCACCGTCGAGTCGCCGACTCCCTTAGCTTTTGCTGTTCGAATATAATCTTGATCTAAAACATCCATCATACTTGACCGAGTAATACGGGCAATGCTTCCAATGGAAGAAGAGGCTAATGCAAACACAGGCATGATCATTTGTTGCCAATTACTAAAACCCGTTGCAGGCAACCAGCCAAGTGTTGATGTAAATAAAATGATCAATAACAAGGCTTGCCAAAATGTTGGCATTGAGACGCCTAATAATGAAATGAACATAACGACGTTGTCGATTTTTGAATACGGTCGAGTCGCCGATACGACCCCCATCGGAATCCCGATCAACGAAGCAATTAAAATACTCCACGTCGATAGTTTGAGCGTATTCGGTAGACGAGTAAGAATTTCGTCAAGCACCACTCGTCCTGAAACATACGATCTACCGAGATCAAAATCGATGAACACATTCCTGATATAGCGGAAAAATTGTTCGATAAAGTGACGATCGAGTCCCATTTGGCGCCTCATTGCCTCATATTGTTCTTGCGTTGCTCCTTCACCTAAAACCATCGTTACTGGATCGCCAGGTGATAAGTACATAATCGTGAATACAATAAAAGTGACCCCCAACAACACCGGGAACAACCATAGTATTCTTTTTACAATGTATTGGAACATCTTATCATCTCCTTAAAGAGGTAGTTACAGAAGGGTTTATCTTTAGAAAATAAGCGCAAAAACCCGAAAATGATTCTGCCGATTTTGGGTTTTCGCACTTATTTCTGCATGCACTACTTCTGTAACACTGTTTATTCGATTTCAGAGGTAAAAGATGACTAATGCCACCGCTCCTCCTCTAAACATACCTTTAATTTTTTGACACAACATTTAGGAAGTAACTTCCTGTTGGATGGTGTTCAAATCCTTGGACCCAATTACGAACACCAGACACGTTTTCCCTTGTTTGTAAATATACCCAAGGAACATCTGAATTGATGATCTCTTGTACTGTATGATAATACACTTCACGTTCGCCTTGTTCAGATGTGTAACGTGCAGCTTCTAATAATTCATCTACCTCTTCATTATGGTAGAAAGAGCGATTTCCTGATTCACCAAAATTACTAGAGTGGAACAACGGGTGCAGTCCATAATCGGCATCTGTTGTGATTGTCGTCCATCCTAATAAAAACATATCCGCTTCTCCAAGAGCCGTCGCATCAAGAAATGCGCCCCATTCCATCTGATGAACTTCAACCGTAATTCCTAGTTCTGCTAAAGCTTCTGAAACAATTTGAGAAACTCGAATTCTTTCTTGGTTGTTATCGCCGACATATAAAGAGAGAGAGAACCCACCATCTGGATAGCCTGCATCTGCTAATAGTTCTTTCGCAAGGTCCATATCATATGGTGTCGCTTCTAAATCGCCATTGAATCCAAAAACTAGTTCATTGATCGGACCACTCATCGGCGTCCCAATCCCCATATGCACCGTCTCAATGATCGATTCAACATCAATTGCATGTGCGATTGCTTCACGAACGCCAACCTCTTGAAGGGGCGTGTCATTTTGTAAATTGAAACCTAGATATTCTGTTCCTAAGTTTTCAGTATTCAATAAAGTCAAATCATCATTTTCCTCAACGGTACTATTATCTGAAGGAGAAATATCATAAGCAATATCAACGGTTCCTGATTCCAATTCAATCAAACGAACACTTGAATCTGTGATCGTGCGAAACTCAATTCGTTCCACTCCATCAACATCGTCCCAATGATCAGAAAAGCGTTCTAACGTCAGTTGGCTCCCCGTCACCCATTCAGTAAACTCAAATGGTCCAGTACCTACAACACTGTTGATCCCATAATCTTCACCAGCTTCTTCTACAGCAACTTCACTTAAAATACCGACAGCTGGATGAGCAAGGTGAGTTAAGAAAGGACCAAAAGAATCATGGGTACCGATACGAATCGTATGATCGTCGATTACTTCGATCGTCTCAGGATCAACCGAACCGATAATATGACTGATCGAAGGAGATTCAGTTGCGCGGTGTAACGTATAAGCAACATCAGAAGCCGTTAATGGTTCACCATTATGGAAAACAACATCTTCCCGTAAGATGAACTCATAAATATTTTCTTCCACTTCTTCCCAATCTGTAGCTAATCCAGGTACCAACTCTAAATCGTTCGTTTGCTTGATCAACGTCTCATAGATTTGTCTTGCCACTCTACTTGTCGCCTGATCGTTTGTTTGATGAATATCTAATGTCACCGGATCTGCACCAGTAGCCACTACTAAGACATTGGGATCAGGACTACTTGAGCCTGATGCGCTGTCTCCATCACCAGTTCCACATGCACCTAAAAACAATGCACCTGTTAACAGCAATAAGAATCCTCTTGTTTTACGATTTTTCATACGTATCCTCCATTTCACAGTTTATTTTCTCTAACCTATTTTTCATTTAAAAGATAACGATACCAAAATATTTTTAATCGTATTCTAATTTAACTAAAATCCACGCGCTATCTTTTTGCCAATACCCCAATAAACAACAGAGATTATCTTAAATGATAATCTGTCAAATTGTTTGCTTGAAAATATTAAAGCTCATTATATATTAATCTTTTTCTTATGTAAACATAATTTTTAGAATTTTTTCTTTTTTTTGAATCTTTATACTTTTGACTAAAAATACTTTAAAATGACATTTTATGCGATAAATATCCATACATAGCGATTTTTCTGAGTATTGTTACATTTGTTTTTTTTTGAAATTCAACTCTTAATAAAGCTTGTTTAAAAGTGGGAAATTGAGGTAGCAATTACTTTTTTCTTTAGCATTTTTTAGATAATCGTTTAATCATTTATAGGTTCATTTGTCCCATCCATGATCAAAACCTACTATATAAAAAAATCAGCGTTTTTCTTGATCACGTAGATTAACGATCTTTGCTCTTCCCTTTACAAATTTATAAAATCAATTCATGTACACGGTCATCCACACTTCTCATGCTTTTATTGGTTGTCGGGGCTATGATCTTTCGTTATACTCAAAGTGAGGTGAAAAACGTGCCAAAATATGAAGAAATCGCAAATATCTTAAGAGATCGAATTCGTTCAAAAACTTATCCACCAAATAGTTTTTTACCAAATCAAGTGGATCTAGTCGAAGAATTCAATGCTAGTCGAATGACGATCAAAAAAGCCATCAACATTCTAGCCATGGAAGGACTCGTTTACTCGCAACGAGGATCAGGAACTAAGATTTTAAGCCATCCTTATTTAAACAAAGATACTTCTCCTGCGAATGAATACGAAGGATTAAGTTTACAAATGAAACGACGCCAACGCTCCCTAACAAGTCAGATCATTCAATTTGACGTCGAGTTCCCTAATGCTTTTATCCAAGAACGTTTGATGATCGATGCAGAACAGCCAGTTTATAACATTCATCGCTTGCGTATCTTAGACGATGAACCGTATATTTTAGAACACACTTTTATGCCAGTCCAACTTGTTCCAGGATTAAAGAAAGAACATCTTTTGTCATCCATCTATGATTATTTGCACAAAGAACTCAATGTCCATTTTGCTGGTGCTTATCGTGCAATCTCAGCAGACAAAAGTTCCGCATTTGATCAACAGTATTTAAATTGCGCCGAAACAGACCCAGTACTTGAGGTCCAACAAGTCGTCTACCTAAAAGACGGTCAACCGATCGAGTATTCCTCAAGTCGCAATCGCTTCGACGTCCGCAATTATTCACTGTTAGATGTACGAGCAAATCAGTAGCTGAAGTGAGGAATCCAGTATTCACTTCAAAAAAGCAACGGCCACATTCATGAAGTGCGCCCCCTAAGTTAGATCTTGTGGTCTAACTTAGGGGGCGTACTTCATCAACTATCGTGACCGTTGCTTTTTTTATTAAGCCAGCTTATTCGTCTTCTCATTTTAAAATCAAACAAACAAACCCCCTCTCTTTCAAGTAGCAGGACATATTTATTGCAATATCTCTCGTAACATCCTATACTGACCTTAACAACATTTACTTACTTTTTGTAAGTTTAAAGAAAAGAGGATGAATTATGGATACAACAATTCGAGGCGTCCACCATGTCACAGCAATGACATCTAGTGCACCAAAGATCTACCGTTTCTTTACAGACATTCTAGGAATGCGCTTGATCAAAAAGACAGTCAATCAAGATGATATTGAGACTTACCACTTGTATTTCACTGACGAACATGGCTCTGCTGGGACAGATATGACCTTTTTTGATTTCCCAAACCAGCCAAAAGGAACGAAAGGAACGGATACGATCGCTCGTACGTCGTTTCGTGTACCTTCCGATACAGCGTTAGACTATTGGTTGGACCGATTTGAAAAATTCCAAATCACTCATTCTGCGATCAAAGAACGTTTTGGCAAGAAATATCTTGAATTTGAAGATTTCGACGAACAAGCGTATCAATTGATCTCAGATGAAAAAAATACTGGCGTTCCTGCGGGAGTTCCTTGGAAAAACAGTAGTATCCCGATAGACATGGCAATCACTGGACTCGGTCCAGTCATCGTTCGTGTAAGTGATCTTGAGCCCATTCGAACGGTATTACTTGCTTTACTCGGTTTTAAAGAAATCGATCGTGCAGATGACTTTTATTTATTTGAAGTGGGTGCTGGCGGAAACGGTGCTAGTATCATCGTCGAACATCGTACCGATCTACCAAAAGCAATCGAAGGTTATGGGAATGTCCATCATCTCGCTTTACGTGTAGCTGATCATGAAGCACTACAGTTTTGGATCAATAAAATCAACCAAACCTCTTTACCTAGTTCTGGATTTGTTGATCGTTTTTACTTTGAATCTGAATATTTCTTAGCTTCTACTCACGTCTTATTCGAACTAGCCACAGATGGTCCTGGATTCTTTGGCGATGAGCCTGCTGAAACAGCTGGAGAGATCCTTGCTTTGCCCCCATTACTAGAAGGAAAAAGAAAAGAAATCGAAGCTTATGTTCGTCCATTTGACACTCGAGACGCCAACCAAAAACGGGTAGATCAATGACAGGAGTGAAACATTTGAAGTATCTTTACAGACAAGGAAAAACAACACAAAAAAAATTGATCTTACTTCATGGGACTGGTGGAGATGAACACTCGCTTTTAGAAATTGCAGAGTTTCTTGCACCTGAAAGTACACTTTTATCCTTTAGAGGGAATATCAACGAGCAAGGGATGAATCGTTTTTTTAAAAGAAACGGATTGAATCAATTCGATTATGACAGTTTAGCTGAAGAATCCTCAAATCTGTTAAATGAAATCAAAACAATCAGTCACTCCCATGAGATTCCATTAACAGATTGGATCGTTGTCGGATTTTCAAATGGCGCAAATATTGCCGCTCACATCATGTTGGCTCAACAAACAGAATTAAACAAAGGACTTTTCTTCCATCCGATGTCTTTAGACAAGTATCCTGAGAAAACAGAACTACCTGATACTTCTGTCTGGTTATCTTACGGCAATGGAGATCCGATCGTTTCGAACACTTCATTTAGTCAATTAGTTAACGAATTTGATTCACGAGGCGCTAAAGTAACAACACAAACCACAGATCAAGGGCATCAATTGACCATGGATGAGTTGACACACGCCAAGCAATGGCTAGATACTTTAGACTAACCCTTTGCGTTTTATTTCAAAGTTTTGAAATCAACTACGTTACCCAGAATCGAAAAAAGAACTTGGGAAAACAAATCGTTTTCTCAAGTTCTGTTTTTCGCTTTTAAAATCTATTTATTGATCAAAATGTCGCTATATCTTCTTTTAGTTCAAGTAAATCAATCCTAATAAGAAACATCGATTAACCAAGACTCCCCGCCAATGTTTCTCCATCCTCAGGATAAAACAGATTGGCTCATTCGAATACTTTTAATTCCTTTTCTTGCTCATCGAATACTTCTATTACTCTTTTTGCGAACCCTCCTTTGACAGAATCCTCCAACTGACCACGACTGCTCGAGAACGCTTTTTCTGCTTCTTCTACCGCTTTCTTATGAGTTTTATCCGTTTCTTTCTTTTCTGCCGTCAATTTTTCCTGCATGGCAATTCCCACGGTTTGAACATTCCATTTCTCTAAAGTTTTTCTTAACTCATTTAACAAATCTTCCAAATCAACCATGACTTCCCGTTGCCAAAAATCTATAAGTAGTTTTTCAAGATAAAGTTATCTTACATCTAATTTATAGAGGTTATATATTTTGACAAACTAGTTCCCCTCCTTGTCTCTTATTTTTGAGAGACCTTACGCTATAACCGACGAAAACGTTCCTCAATCTTTCTTAGTTTGCTCCCTTGAGTGATACTTTTTGTAGGCTGCTTCATATGAAAAAATCGTAAAACAGGCCAAATTCGAATGTCACTAGTTCACTTTTTCTCATCCACTTTTATCGAGGAAAGCAGGTTTGACTTTTAGTATAATTTCTCCTCAATCAGAAGATACGTGCTATTGTTCCAATTCAACGACATGTTGAGATGGTTTTATGTAGTTATTACTTTCTTATCACTGGCTTAATTTTCGATAAGCTGCTTGGTACTCTCGTTCTAAATCATCAAATCGTTGATGTAACAGACGTCGTTCTGAATTTAATGCTGACTTATACCGCTCTTCTGCAATCTGATATTGTTTCCTTGCTCTCATCAACGGTTCGTTATCAAGGGCTAAACCATTCAGACTTCGCCTTAACAGTTGCTCAGATTGTTCAACCACTTCTTCTCCTTTTCGGTTGAAATAACGCAACAAGTCTTCCTCTTCTTCTAGTTTGATTCGTTTTCTCTGATAATCCGCTTGCAACTCTTCAATCGTCATTTTCTTTTCTCACCCCTTTAGTTGATTGGCTAATTCTTGGTCTCGTGCGACTAAATCATTGATTTTATTTTTGATCTCTTTTGCCAATTCATCATAACGTTCACCTTTTCGTCTTGCTTTTTGGATTCGTTGTTGACATTTTTCCTTTGGCGTCATTACGTGTGTTTCCCATGTCACTCCTACAGATGCCAATGTTTCTTTAACTTCCCAAGCATCCAAAGAAGGTGCAGCATGTTCCGCTCTCCGTACTTCTTCTGCCCAATTCATTTCGATTCGCTCAATACTGCTCTGATTGATTCGTATAACTTCCTCCATTGCATTTTTAATCTTTCGTC
Source organism: Enterococcus sp. DIV1094 (assembly GCF_017316305.2). NCBI lineage: Bacteria > Bacillati > Bacillota > Bacilli > Lactobacillales > Enterococcaceae > Enterococcus > Candidatus Enterococcus mangumiae. The sequence continues at coordinate 2,348,505 of NZ_CP147250.1, read as the reverse complement.
CCATCGTCTCTACAACGGCCTTTGTTTGACTATGATTCAAATAAATTCGCTCATTCGCTGATAAACTTCCTCCACTCGCAGTAAACTTTTCACGCCATTTTTTCAACGTACCCAAATGACTTGAGAAATCATTCATTGCTTTATTTTTTTCCTGTTGTATACTTGCTTTCGTATTATAGTCGTTCTCTGGAATGATCAGATTTCCTTGTTTATCAAATCTCCAAACATCTAAACCATGATAATCAAACGGATTTATTAACCCCATTTCCATGCTTACTTTTATTTCTGCCTCTGTCCCATCTCCCATTAGATTACCAATGAAATCACCCCGGTTCCGATAATTCGTCAACATCCCTGGATTTTCCTTTACCCATTTTTTTGCTTCTGGAGATAATAGTTCGTAAGGATCTGGCCCATTGAACCCAACATTTTTCCATTGGTTTTCAGCTGCGACATACAAGGCTAGATACTGTCCTAATGAATGACCTGTTGTAGAAATTTCAGCATCTTTATACTCATTCTTTACCTCTTTCGCAAACTCAGTAGCAGACGTCAATTGACCCAAAAAACGTGCTTGTCTGGTTACTAAAGAAACCACTCGATTATCTGAGCCATCGAAAAGACCAATAATCGTTCGTAAGTCTGTTTCTATATCCTTAAAATCTGACTTATTTGTTCCTGCATAAGAAATCACTACTTGGGAAGTATCAACGTTACCTTTTTCATCCAGCGGAGCTAACGCCATAGCTTGCATGCCATCTGTTTTCGAGTTTTCTTTGAGTTTTAGTATTTTGAATTCAGCTCCACCGAAATTGCGAAATGATCCTTCTTTTAAATCAGCATTATATTCAGGGTGGTTAGGATCTATTCGATAAACCCTATTACTTATACTATTATAATTTTTATCCGTAATTGTCATACATAATCCTCCTCACCATTTGAATAAATCACTTTTATTTTGTTTTTCGTAATTCCTTTCGTTTGTATACTTCTATCCTCTATTCCGTAATCAAGAATCTCACGGCTATGTTTTCCAAAACCGTATGAAAAATACACTGATTGTTGTTTGGTATTTGTCATAGTAACAAACATGTCATAAGAACCTGTCATGCTGAAGTACCCTGAACGCTCAATTTTTACCTCTAAAATATTCGCAAATATTTTTTTTAAAGCTTGGACCGATTCTTTTTCTGCCATTAACAATTCCTGTGCTTTTCTTTCTTCTCTCTTATCCATATATACTTTCCCTCCGATTCCGATTATTACCAAACTGAGCATTACTGCGATACCTATTAACAATTGTTTATTCATTCGTTTTTTCATCATCCATCTCTCTTTTAAACTATTATCAATACACTAGAACCACTATTTTATCAAAAAAATTCACTAATCGTTCATAAGTCTGTTTCTAGATCCTTACAATCTGATTTATTTGTTCCTGCATAAGAAATCACTACTTGGGAAGTATCAACATTCCCTTTTTCATCTAGCGGAGCGACTGCCATAGCTTGCATGCCATCTGTTTTCGAGTTTTCTTTGAGTTTTAGTATTTTAAATCTAGTTCCGCCAAATTTCCGTATTGCTCCTTCTTTTAAAGTAGGGTCATATTTTTTGTTTTTAGGATCTAGTCGGTATATTGATTACTTATTTTATTATAGTTCTTATCAGTAACTATCATACATACTCCTCCTTACTATTGGAATAAATCACTTTTACTTTATTCTTAGTAATTCCTTCAACTTGTATACTTCTATCTTCAATTCCGTATGTATCAATTTCTCTACTATTCTTTGAAAAGTCATACGAAAAATAAACAGCCTGTCCTTTTGTGTTTCTCATAGTGACGAGCATGCCATACGAACCTGTCATATTGTCATATCCTGTTTGTTCAATTTTCACTTCTGCAATATCTGCAAATGTATTTTTCAAAGCTTGGACCGATTCTTTTTCTGCCATTAATAATTCTTGGGCTTTTCTTTCTTCTCTCTTATCCATGTATACTTTCCCGCCGATTACGATCATTACCAAACTGATCATTACTGCTAAACCTATTAGCATCTGCTTACTCGTTCGTTTTTTCATATGTCCTCTTTTCTTAGACTATCGCCAATACACCAATCTGCCTATTTCATCATGATCAAACATCTTCTTCCTGACCATTACTATAAATTGCTTTTATTTTCCTTGTCGTTATTCCTTCTTTTTGTATATCTATATCTTCTATTCCATAAGCGCCTAGTTCATTGGTTTGTGCGATAAAACCATAATCAAAATAGACTGACTCTCCTTTAGTATTAGTCATTGTAACCATTGCCCTATAAAATCCTGTCATCTCATTTTTATCAAATTGTTCAATTTTCACTTCTGCAATATCCGCAAAAGTGTTCTTCAAAGCTTGAACCGATTGTTTCTCTACCGCTAACAATTCTTGCGCTTTTCTTTCTTCTCTCTTATCCATGTATGCTTTCCCACCGATTACGATCATTACCAAACTGATCATTACTGCTAAAACTATTAGCAATTGCTTACTCGTTCGTTCTTTCATATATCCTGTCCCTTTCAAAGTATTATCAATGCACAAGACCGACTGTTTTATCAAGTGGCGTGACTGCTATTACTTACATACCCTCTGTTTTAGAGTTTTCTTTGATTTTAGGATTTTGAATTTATAACCTTCAACAACTTTTATAGAACCTTCTTTATATGTTGAATCATATTTCTTTTTATCATTCGGATCTATCCAATAAACTCTATCACTAAAAATTTTATATTGTTCATCTGTAATGCTCAAAGTATTTCCTCCTTTCCATTTGTATAAATCACTTTTATTTTTTCAGTAGTTATCCCTACTTTTTGAACCTCTTCATTTTCTAATCCATAATCCCCAATATCATCATTTTCTTTCCAAAAGCCATATGAAAAATAAACAGATTGACCTTTGGTATTTTTCATTGTTACAAACAACCCATAAGAACCCGTCATATCATTTTTAACAGAACGTTCAAATTTTATCTCTGCAATATCCGCAAATGTATTTTTCAGAGCTTGCACTGATTGTTTCTCAACTACTAACAATTCTTGCTCTCTTCTTTCCTCACTTTTATTTATAAATACTTTCATTACAATGAGAATCATTACTAGACTGATAATCACAGCCATAGCTATTAGAACTTGTTTGTTTGTTCGTTCGTTTTCTCATCTCTCCCTCTTTTCCTTTCAAAAGCAAAAGTTTCGCTTCTCTATTCAATAAATACGTCAAAGACCATCAAAATACGAAAAACTGAGAAACATCCTCTAAACATTTTATCAGCTACTTCCTTATCAAAATAAATCGTTATTTAATAGTTGCTCGTTTTTTGCAAATCCAAAATCAATGCGATTGATCCATCTTTATGTTCAAAGTTTCAATTTCACTACTACATCTTAGATCAATTTATTACATAGCTCATCCTATCATTTTTGTATTGTTATTTATTACATTTCTAATAAAAGATCTTTTTAGTATCATAACCGTTTACATGAGTACTTCCCTCCTATTTATTCTTTACAAATTTTTTCAAATATGATAAATTCGTCTCAGCAATTAGGACACATTCTCCGAAAAACCCTTTTGGGCATATAAATTGTTAGAAACCTAATTTATATCCAAAAGGAGAGAATAGAAATGTCAAAAATGATGTATGATGAAAAGAATTGGAAAAAGAACATAGCATACTTACTAACTTCGCAGGCCATTTCAATGGTCGGAACGATGTTGGTACAGTATGCTATTATTTGGCATGTCACATTATCAACACGATCAGGAATGGTGGTTGGTTTGATGAGCGCGATTGGTATCTTGCCGATGGTTTTAGTCATGCCTTTTGCGGGAGCGCTTGCTGATCATTACGATCGAAAAATAATCGCCATTTTATCTGATAGTTGCGTCGCACTGGCTTCTTTATTCATGGCGATCCTGTTCGTTGTGAACAACGCGATGGAGAAAAATCTTCTTTTATTATTGGGGTTGATATTCATTCGCTCTGTCGGCCAAGGATTTCAAACGCCTGCTGTCTCTTCGATCATTCCACAAATCACCCAAGAAAAGCACTTGGTACGGATCAATGGAATCGATCAGACGATCCAAGCTATGATGATGCTTGCAAGTCCTGCATTGGCAGCAAGTTTGCTTACTATTTTGCCTTTAGATGCGATACTACTGATCGACTTTTTGACTGCGGTTATTGGTGTGACTATCCTGTTTTTCCGAGTAAAAGTTCCACCGTTGAAATCTGCAAAAACAAATAAAATACAAGTTTTAGCAGAAATAAAGACTGGTATCAGTTACCTTCGTACGCACAAAATCCTGACTGCATTGATCGTTGCTGGTTTTATGGGAAGTGTGTTTTCGACACCTGCTGCCAATTTAGCGCCATTACAAATCACTCGTAATTTTCATGATGGAATATGGCAACTATCGGCAGTAGAAATTGGGTTTGCTTCAGGAATGTTGGTAGGCGGGTCAGTGATGAGTACATGGGGAGGCTTTAAAAATAAAATCCATACGATTGCATTAGGCTATTCATTGTTGGTCATCCCTTTTATTTTGTTAGGTGTGGCATCAAATTTCTGGCTGTATTTCGCCATGATGATAGCAATTGGTTTTGTTGTACCCATTTCACGTACTGCAATGGTTTCGTTCTTTCAAGCAAAAACGGATAACGAACATATGGGCCGAATCATGAGTCTAGTCACGATGGCGATCAGTAGTGCTTCTCCAGCTACGATGTTGGTACTGGGACCATTATCTGATATAGTTTCAATCGATTGGATAATGATTGGAAGCGGACTACTACTGATGCCACTTATCCTATGGCTAGTAGTCGGAAAAAACTTTCGATGCTAATATCGATTGGCCTTTTCCGTTTTTCTTCAAACCACGGATAAATCAATAGCCCCCCAAAGTCAGATTTTGATCGAACTTTGGGGAGCTACTTCTCTTTTCAATTTTTTTCTTCAATAACTATTGATTTAGCTCTCGATATGTCTGCTTGCAGTTAAGATAAACCAAACCTAAAAATAAATTTGGTGTGAGCAAGAAGCCAAACTGTGGTTTAACGACCATCACGATTAGCAAAAGAACCAACAAAACAGCGTTCAATAGACTGATGTACCATTTTTTCAATACATAATATAGTGATACATGGTAGATTTTTCGTATGGAGATCTTCGGATTCTTTACTTGGAGATAAAAGTTATTGAGGATCAGGCTAATCGCCAAAATGATCAATAAGAAAAAGAAAGGAATGACCCATTTCCCCATTGGTTGATGGATGAAAAAAAGGATATCGACATAAGAAATCACGATCACAAGATATCCTGGACCACCTAAGTACATACTTTTTTTCCAGAGTCCGCGATACAGTTGGAAAAACGTTTTGACTGGTACGTCATTTCCTTGGATATCATTAGCGAAACAAGCTAAAGTTGTTAAGATCGCAGGTAAGAAAAAAAGTATACTCCCTAACAAAAAGAGACTATTTCTACTATCGATCGCAGTTGTCACTACGACCAGAAAAAAGGGAAGATTCACAAGAAAAATACATAGATTGCCCGCAAGAAAACTATAAGCTAAACGAAACAGCTTCATATAAACATTCGTTTCAAACGTTTGTTTTTTAAACATAGCTTTTCCTTTCTATCCTTTGACGCCAGAAGAAGCAATACCTTCAACAAAATATTTTTGCATGACTAAAAAGACGATTGCGACTGGTAAAACAGACAAAACGGATGCCGCCATGATCAGAGCATATTCTGTATCGAACAACCCAACAAACATTTTCAATCCTAATTGGATCGTTTTATTTTCTGTTGATGACAGATAAATAAATGGTCCCATATAGTCATTCCATGTATTGACAAAAGTGATGATCGTCAAGCTAGCTAAAGCTGGTTTAGTCAAAGGTAAGATGATCCGGCGATAAATGCCCCACTCGGTCAGCCCATCGATCCTTGCACTTTCACAAAGAGAATCGGGAATACTACTATAGTATTGTTTCAATAAAAATACGCCAAATGCACTAAATGCTTGTAACAATATCAAAGAAAGCAACGTATCTGACAACCCTAATTGTCTCATCATGATAAATTGTGGAATCATGTAAGATTGCCAGGGAACAGCGATCGTACCGATATATGCAAGAAAAAGGAGGTTTCTTCCTTTAAAGTGCATTTTCGAAAAGCCATAGGCAGCAAAACTTGATGTAAAGAGTTGGATCAATGTGATCACAATACTTAAAATCGCTGTATTTTTGAAAAAAGTCAGTAACGGAATGCGTGTCCAAATGACTGAATAATTTTCTGGATGCCATGTCTTAGGTATCCATTGGATCGGAACCGAAAAGACATCATTGTTCGCTTTGAATGATGCAGAGATCATCCAGATAAAAGGAATCAACGTGAGCACTGAAAAAAATACAAGCAACACAAACACGAGTATTTTCTGAAATGATTTTTTGTCTGACTGATTGTTCATCTGTTCGCCTCCCTTAGACTTTCTCTTGAATCTGATTCCATTTGAACTGGATCACCGTAATCACCAATACGATCACAAACAAGACCATAGCAATTGCTGAAGCGTAACCGAAATTGAATTTTACGAATGCTTCACTATAGACTTGGTAAACTAACACATTTGTTGCACGACCTGGTCCTCCATCGGTCATCACTTGGACAAGGTCAAAAATCTTGAAGCAGTTGATAACCAACATGATCGTGACAAAAAATGTTGTGGGGCGCAATGCAGGTACGGTGATGTGTCGGAATTGCTTCCACTTGTTTGCACCATCCATCGCTGCTGCTTCATATAATTCTTTCGAGATCCCTTGTAATCCAGCTAAGTACAAAATCATATAATAGCCCATTCCTCGCCAGACACTAACGATAATGATCGCTGTCAATGCCCAATCTGAACTAGACAACCAGCCTGGAGGATTTTCAATGAATACACGTAAAAACTGGTTGATTGGTCCCATCGTAGGATGAAACAACATACTCCACACCACTGCAATTGCCACTAATGAGGTGACATAGGGGAAGAAAAACGCCGTCCGAAAAAACTTGACTCCTCTTATTTTCTGATTCAGTAAAATGGCTAAACCCAACGAACAAACCAAGGTCAACGGAACAACGCCAATCGTGTACAGAAAAGTATTTTTTAGCGAGATCCAAAACGTATCGTCCGATAACATTCGAGTGAAATTTTGCAGACCAACAAATTCTGGTGTACTAAAGGAATCCCATTTCATAAAGGCTAACACTAATGAAAAAACAACTGGTACTAAAGTAAAAATCAAAAATCCAATAAAGTTTGGCGCAATAAATGACCAAGCAATCAACGTATTTTTACGTTTTAATTTATGTGAAGCTGACTTTGTTACTTCCATAGCTAGATATCAAAAAAACCAACTGGTTCTTTTGACGCTCCCCCTTTCATTAAAGGCAATGACAGGCATTTATATCAGCTATACACTGAAGGTGCAGTATGCCCACCTTCAGCATATAGTTGGCAATCGATTAAGGGAAAATCAACGTTTACCCTCGATTATTTGATGTGAATCTTGTTCACTTACAACACATAGTCACAGACCTTTTTATTCGCTTTCTTGTTTCACTCGTTTTTCCATATTATCAATCGCTGATGTTGGTGATTCGTCGCCTACCAAAATCAGTTCATGCTCTTCCTGTAAGATCCTGTCAATCGCTGGGCCGTTCGTATCGACTGGAAACTCGATAGCAATATAATCTGGCTCAAATGCTTTTTGTGAAATCTCATCATTTGGCATTCCTTGACGGCTGAAGTACAATTCATTGATCGCATCTGTTCGATAAGAAGGGACGACACCTACTTCTGCTAACACTTTAGCACCCGCTTCTCCCGAGCAAAAATCAAGGAACTTTTGCGCTAGTTCTTGTTGTTTTGAGTTTTTATTGATCGCAAAGGCTGTGGGAGAACCAAATGTTTGGATTTCCTGTCCTTTTTCATTTTGCGGCATTTGAGTGATGCCCCACTCCACATCTGTTGAACCAGCATCAATATTTGTCAACAAAGCACCCATGTACCACGTGCCCATGTACATCATGGCAGCCTTGGAGTTTTCAAATTGTGATTGATAGGTCACATTCGTTGACTTAGCTGTACCAAAATCCATTTGAGCTTGCTCTTCTTGCATCCGCAATACACGGTCATAGTACTCATCTAAAAAATCATAATCTGGCTCGACTAGATTTTTATTATTTTGCGCAGCTGCAATTGCTTGAACAGTCGAGCGCCACGTGTGTTGGTATGCACCGTATACTTGCTCTTCCGGTTTTGAAAGTTGTTTCGCCAAGTCTTCGTATTCTTCCCAAGTCAAATTATCTGGATAAGGTATCCCTGCCTCATCGAATAATTTTTTATTATAGTAAAGCACCCAAAAGTCTGTACGATAAGGTTGCGCATACGTTTTTCCATCAATGTTATACATCTCGTAGCTTTCCATGGCAGGGGCTGTATCTAAATCTTTGATGTGCGTAGACAAATCAACCAATTGATCTCTTAATGCGTAATTTGAATAAGACAATAGATTTTTCATCGTCAATACGTCTGTCGTATCGCCACTTGCTAACATCGTCGTCAATTTTGTATCATAATCATCTGAAGCAATATCCACGGGTTTCACTGTTACTCCAGGATTTTCTTTTTCAAATGCTCGAAAAAGTTTGTCAAATTCTGGTGTCGTTTCATAATTCCACGTACTGACTGTCAACACTGTTCCTTCTGATTGGTCTTGTGCTTGATTTTCATTTCCGCATGCACCTAACCAAAGCCCTCCACTAACAAGTAACGCAGCAATAACACTTTTTTTCAAAAACTTCATGTTCCAAATCCCTCCGTTTCATTTAATCGTCGTTTTTACCAGTAACTGTACCAAGCTGTTGTAAGTCGTACCAAGGCTTCTACATAATAGTAATCGCCCCAGATCATGCACTCTTTCACTCCTTTATTTGATTTTTTGTCATACACCCCTTCGAGTAACAAGCCATTCGATTGTGGCGAATCCACACTTGTATACCCTTTTGATAACGTTTTCATAATTGCCACAGCAACAGCTTGATATTCATCTTTTTTCGGATCAGTCAAAGGTAGTTGCTTTGCGAGTTCCAATAAGCCGCAAACGGCGATTGCCGCAGCAGAAGTATCTCTTTCTTCTCCGCTGCCATCATGAAACACCAGATCCCAGTAACAGATCTTGTCTTCCGGTAAGCAATCAATGAAATAGTCCGCGAGTTTTTTCGCTGTTTCTAAAAAAGTATGATCGCCAGTATGATTGTAACTCAAGGTAAATCCATAAATCCCCCATGCTTGGCCACGTGCCCAGCAAGAATCGTCTGCAAAGCCTTGTTGCGTTTTGCCGCCGATTGCTTCGCCAGTTTTAGGATTGAAATAATACGTATGATATGTTGTAAAATTATCACGAACGATGTAACGCTGGGTTTGTTTGGCGTGTGTATATGCAGCTTCTTTATATTTGCCCTCTCCAGTCATCGCTGAAGCAAAATATAGCAGTGGCAAGTTCATCAAGCAATCAATGATCATACGGCCGCGTTGTTGTTCATCATTCAAATCCCCCCACGCTTGGATGATCTGTGTTTTTGGATCATAGCGCTCCATCAAACGATCGGCGGCTTTGACCGCTAATTCTTTTGAGGATTCCCGTTGATTCACTTGATAATCAGCGATCGCAGAGAGCGTATATAAAAAGCCGATATCATGTGTTTCAAGCGCAATATCTTTTTCAAGACGTCGGCGAAAAGAGGCGAGTTGCTTTTCAATCGTTGGATCGACTGCTGGATCGTTCGTCAGTTCTTTGACCAAAAAGAGCATCCCTATCCAGAAACTAGCTGTCCAATCCGTATTTTCCTCTGGAGCATAGACAAGGTCTACGCTCGCAGCAGGTGGTACGGTCTCTTGAAAAAGTGTCAGATTTTTTTTGATTTTATCAACGACAAAATCAATGTCATGTGTCAACCATTCAAATTGTGTCATTCCTACCTCCATTATCTAATCGTTAATTCGATCGTTTGATTCTTTTGTTGGATCAATAATTTTTGTCCTTTTTGTTCAATGACTGGCTGGTTCACTGTTTCATCAGGTAAAGTTCCTGAAATGAGTGACACAAGCAAGTGGTTTCCTGGTGCTAACTCAGCTGAAACAAAAGGCAACATCGTACGTGGGAAAAAGAGATTCGTGTTTGGTTCCGTTCGCACAATATCTGCGTTTTCATAGCCGATCATTCCTTTGACGGTTGATGTTCCTATACTCGTTTTTGCTTCAATACTTTGCTCAGTTGCTTTGGGCAAGCTTTGTTCGAAAGGAACACTAAAGCCGCCATCATATGCTTGAATCATATCTTTTGTTTCAATTTCATGTACTCTGACGTGACAGTTTTCCAGTGGCACGATCGTGGAACGAATCTTGACATCTTCCCACGGTGACCATTCATGGATGATACGATCAGGTAGAACAGAGAAAGCTGTATCTAATCCCTTGGGACGGAAATAATGCCCATCTTTTGCTAAAGCCAGCGTACTGTCATACGCACCTTCGTAATACCAATAATCAGACTTCGGTACGCTAAAACCAAATCGTGTTGAATAGACGAACTTGCTATATTTTGCATGAGGAAAGCTTTGCTGATTCACAAACTGACCAGCTGGAAAAGCTTGCAGATGTGTCAATGACTGATTATATTGGTAAAAATTTTTACTTTCCGGTAATGCCAATGTCTTTTCTTCGATTTGTAATGGCTGGATTTCTGCTTGCCAATAAGGGTGTTCGTCTGGAACAGCTAAAAGAATGAAACTTTTCATTGCCCAGTAAGGAGAACCCGGTCCATTATAGCCTTCCCCAAAGACTAGATTTTGATAATGATAACCAACTGTCAGTAGGCCATCCGTCGAGAAAGTCTCTTTAGTCATCCAGTTTTCTAAATGGCGACTGATCAATCCTTTGATTTCACCCCAAGGTAATGCTTCGACATCGGCAAAAACTAATGCACTAAAAAAGCTGACTTGGGCAAAGCGATAGGTCAAACTACGACCAAAAGGTAATGCTTCCCCACTCGCATCAAACCAGTATTTGAATGTTTGAGCAAAAAGAACCGCCCGTTCCTTTATCCATTTTGTGCGAACTGGATCTTCATCAGCCATAAAATGGGCATATACTAGACTATAATAATGGATCGCAAAGGAGATATAGTAATCATGTTGTGTCTCAGCTCCATCAAAATACCACCCATTGCCACTATAAAACTGTTCGATCACATCAAAATCTTGCTCGATTTGTTGCTGTGAATATGGTTTTCCACATTTTTTTAAAGCGATATTCACTAAAATACGGAAGAAATACCAATTATTTTTGGGGATTCGACGCGCATTTACTGAGAATAACCACTCCGCAAGATTCGTCTGTTCCAGTGAAGACAGCCGCCCCCAGATTTTTTCAGGATTCAAAAGCAAGGTTGTACTTATAGAAGCCATCTCAACAATCAATTGATCGTAATCGGTTACGGCTCCCCAGTAATCATCACTTTGTGGATCAGTTCCTGCGATGAGCCCTTTCAAATAATCTGATAGCAATTCATCATCGTCTTCATCGACCAAGTAAGGTCCAAAGCCCCATAACGGTCGTAAAAAAGCTTCAACCTCCCTTGTTGCCTCTGAATAAACCGTCCCATGTGTTCCTAGTTTTAATTTACCTGGTTCATTTTTGTAGTAAGGACGTAAAGGTGTCATTAGCTGGCGGAAATTTTCTTGCCATTGTTGTTTTGTACGAAATTGTTGCATTTGTTTCCTTCCTCTCAATTAAAATTCCTTTGATAAATCCATAATATTCGCCGTAAACGATGACTTCATCGCCCACATCGATTTTAGCTGTTTGCTCATTAAATATTTGATAATCACTCGAACCACTGCGAAGAATAAAGCGATCCCCTTTTTCTATTTCATTTCCCCTATCCGCTTGAATGATTTTTCCTTCGATTTTCACCCAAACATGTAAGGGAACTTCTCCTGATTGATATTCTTTTTCAGTAAAAACATGTGCTTTTTGTTGTATTTCTTCTTTGACTTGATCCTCAAAAGCGATCTCTTGTTGTCGATTATTTGCTTGACATCCCGTACAGAAACTCATGATAAGAATGAATGGTACCCCAAAGAGAAATCGTTTGATTGTCCTATCCTCCTTATTGAAATCGTTTTCTTTTACTAAATTTTACCTAAAATTAGTAAAAAGTCAACATTTTTTTGGTAAAAAATAAATATTTTTACTTGCCTTTTTACTGAAATTACCTATACTATAATTAATAAAGTCTATTATCCGGAGGTAGCTTATGGCGACGATCACCGATATCGCAAAGGAAGCAGGCGTATCGATCTCTACTGTTTCACGCGTATTGAATTATGACGACACACTCTCAGCAACAGAAGAAACCAAACGAAAAGTTTTCGAAATTGCAGAAAAGCTAAATTACACCAAATATAAAAAGAAAGCCAGAAAAAGTGGCAACTTAAATCCAGCGACTGAGCTTTCGAAAAAAAATGGTGTCATTGGTTTGATCACTTGGCGCACGAGTGACGAGGAATTAGAAGATATTTATTACATGTCCATTCGCTTAGCTGCGGAAAAACGCGCAGTCGAACTTGGTTATCATGTAACAAACTTCTCTCAAAACGAACAACATCAACTACAAGCAGTCGATGGCGTTTTAGCAATCGGTAAATTTACACAGGAAAAAATCGATGAATTAAATACCACTGCGCCGAATCTCTGTGTCGTTGGATCAAATTTTCCTTTTCACGATTATGATTGTGTCAATACTGACTTCGGTCAAGCTACGGAAGTCGCCCTTCATCATCTGCTCGATTTAGGCCATAAAAAGATTGCTTATATCGGTGCAGAAGAAAGTGATAATCTCTATGGTTTTCGAACCTACAAAACACCAACAACAAATACGTATATCGACATGATGAAACATCATCATTTGTTTGATGAAAACTATTTTTTTGTAAAAGAAAACAGTTCACTTGACGTTAAAACAAGTGAAGCATTAACTGAAAAAGCCTTGGCACATTGGCAAGGCGATTTACCAACTGCCATCTTAGCCGCAAACGATGCTTTTGCTATCGGCATCATCCATACATTGAATGCGCACGACATTCAAGTTCCCGAACAAATCAGTGTGATGGGCATCAATGATTTATCTATTTCTCGCTATATCACGCCTCCCCTTTCTACAGTGAGAGCTTATACAGAAGAAATGGGCGAAACAGGGATCAATCTCTTACATGAGCGCATCCACACACCGGGCATCGCAAAACGCATCCTTTTAGATACAGAATTAGTCGTCAGGGGCTCAACGACACGTCCTGTTGAAACCAGACGTTGAACAGTGATCATCCCCGAGAATAAGCCAGAAAACCCCAAGTTTGAATATAGGGTTTTCTGGCTTATTTCTTACGAAGCTACTTCTGGAATGCCTTTTTATTTCTCGTTAGACGTCCTCCGTATAGGGTTGTTGTCATTTACTTGTAATCGTGCACTCGATTTGGATCGTTCCTGCTCGCTCCAACTGATAAGTTGCTTGAATCAACGTAGCTTCTACTTCTTGACCGTAATGATTGAAATATGTCTGTCTGATCAACTGAACAGGTCTTGAAAAAAGCATCTCACACTTTTCCTTTTCCCCTACAATGCACACCGTTCCTTCTCTAACTTCAACTGGATGAATTGTTATAAAATTTTCAACTACCTCCTGATTTTCTTTGTCAGATACGAAAACATCCTTTAGCATTAATTGTCGTTTGGTACGATCTACTTCTAACGTTCGTTCCATCTGAAGCAATCTTGCCTGTCGAGGATAAATATGAGTTAATTCGGTCTTAAAAATACCGCCAGTTCTTGTTCGTTGAAAACTCGTATTTTCCGCTGACACGGTACCCGAAAGCTGGTAAGCATCAGCAATGATCGGCACACTATGTCCAAGTGCATTGTTAACTAAAAAACGATAGCGCTTTTTTTCGTCAAAATAATCTTTTGTATACTCACCCGCTCCAAGATCTGTTAAAAACAACGTTTCTTTTGTACCGAAAATGAAATGACCGATATCAAGATGATTATGACTTTCATCATTGCGTCCTCCTTTGGCTGCAAAAACCAAATTTTCTTTTGCAGATTGAAGAACACCCCATGCCACATCATCAAAAAAATGAAAGATTTCTTTTGAACTATCTCCATTGTACTGCTTTGTCCAAAGTAAATTACGTAATAAAGGAGCAAAGCGATAGCAATGATCAAAATCCAACTCATTCATCGCTTTGATTTCTGGAATTTCGACACGAAACCTTTCATGACAGAAGCTCAATAGTCCACTAGGCAGCTCTGCTGGATGATAATCAGAAAACGGTACTCCCTCTTTTTCATCGATCATCACGTAAAAAGGAAAAGCCGCGATTCTTTTTACTTTGTCATCTGATAAATAGCGGTCATCCTCGTAAACTTGTTGATATTTTTCCGCAAAATAGCAATAATAACCAAACCCATAAGCCCAGTAACTGATACCTTCTTCACAGGCACCATCATTTCCAAAGCTGCGTAGATAAGATTGGATACAGCGATCAACCTTCACTAATATTTCTTTTTGTAACTCAGCATTTCTTTCTAATAAATCCAATGCCGCCATTCCGATCGAACCACCGATTACCGCACTCCAATTGTTTTCCAATGATTCAAACGACCATGTCTCTTTTATCAAAGGAACAAATAAACGTTGAGCAACTTCTGTCCTGATTCGAAAAGTCAACGTTTCAGACAATTCTGTCGAAAAAAGACAGACGATTTCTGCTAGCATTTGCCCCGTCTCGGCAGCAAATAAATCGATCCATGTGGCGGCATCTAAACGAAAGTGATCGCCCTCGATCGGTAAATGAGCGGGTAAACTCCAACTATATTCGTTACAGATTTCCCATAGGACTTGTTCCAATTTTTCAATAACTTCTACTTCTTTTTGTTGTAATAAGGACAATGTCAAGACACTTACTTGTTTACGTCTGGCAAAGTAGGCAGTCTCAAAAGACAATCGCTCACCAGTCCGTAAGAAATCCCTATAGCCCGAAACTGGCAAATTAGGTACTGTTGGATTCACAAGATATTCTTTTTTTGCTTCTAATAATTGCATCAAAAAGCGCTTTTTCATTATCTATCCCTTCATTGGCTGATCATTCTTACCCCAAAATTCAATTTGCGTTAGTGCCGGAAACGGTGATGGATCTTCTGCTTGGATCAACTTACAAAAACGTACAGTTCTGGTCTTTTTCTGAGCAAATGAAAAATGTTGTGGATGAGCAGTTTTCTCTGTTGCAAATGTTTCACTTGTACCATCGTCAAACTCGATCGTTACATTCGTCCAGTAACTATCATGCGGAAAATCTGCACGCCATGTGAAAACAACTTTATCCAACTGGACATCTCGCCCAAAATCGATCGTCAAAGCTGCATCAGCTTGCTGATTGATCCCCCAAGATTGAAACGGATATGAGCCATGAGAGTGATTGGCATAAACACCATCGATTGCGTTGCAAGCAAAGAAAGTTGCATCATTCCTCGTTTCCACATTCGCACTTGCATGAGGATAAGCCCCAGATTCTTCTTTTTGATCATGCGGATTCAGCGCTAAATTACGATACATTTTGACCTCATCCTCAGAAGCACAGCGAACACTGATGTAATGACGTCCTCCAGAAAAACGAGTCTCCGGTCTAGCTTTGATACGATTCGACTGAAACGAAACTTCATACGTCCATTTATTTTCTGGTAAATACACAAGCGAAGGTTCTAAAGTTTCATCTAATTTAACCCATAAATAACTCCCTGACTCTTCCGTTTCAACAACGATCTGATCCCCTTCTTGGTACTCAAATTTTCTCATGGACAAATGCACAAAATTTTCCGCAGATTCCACCAGGTCTTTCTCGATCTCCTCTTCTCCTTGAAGATGCTTTCTTGGCACACCCTCATTATCATAAATTGCGACTGTTAACTTGGTCATTTTCTACCTCCTACGAGCATTTTTATCTATTATAACGTGACTAGCAAGAAAAGAAAACGATTTATTTTACTAAATATTTAGTAATTTAATTGAAACACATGAAAGAAGCGTTTTGACCTCAATAATAAGATAGAGAATTGAAAATCGTTTTTCATAATATCCATTTCAGGAGCCACACGTTAGCTAATGAGCCAAGCCCTTCATATCTTTCCATTTTTTAAACACCAATTACTCTTTTAAAAAAAGCTAGTATCCCAGTACCTTTTCAATCGGATGGAACTTTACTATTTATCGCCCTGAGAATATTCTTTTATTTCGAAAAATTAGATAAAAACAAATAAATAACCCTTAAAAACTAATTAAAATCACATTTATCTAATTATCACTTTTATAAACTATAATAGAAAACGTATTCAACATAACGTTTTTTCATATTAAAATAATATATCTTACTAAATTAAAACTAAATTATATTGCAAATACATACTGATAATCATGGAAAAAGGAATAGTATATATAGCAAAATCATCAAAAAATATTTGATTTGCAAAAAAGTTAAATAAAAATGTGAAAATAATGATAAAAACATTGATTAAATTTTAAATAACGAATACACTAATAGTAATAACTAAATTCTTATTTAAAAAAAATGTAATTATTTTTTCTCCTATCATTGTCTAAAAAGAAAGGCTGCCAGTATGAATAATTTACCTATGACATTACAATTAGATAATCAATTCAAACGACAGTATAACTTGTTACAGTTTATACGTACGCATCAGAATAAAAATTTAACGCTTAGTGATCTATCTCAGGAATTAGGTACATCAAAGCCAACTTTACGAAAAGATATCGACATTATCAATAGTTCTTTGCCTACGAACGATTTTCAATTAACCTACAATGACCAAGGTTTCTTACAAATCACTCAACAAGAAATCTCTGTCGATTCAGTGATCACTCGGTTAGCAAAAGACACGACGATTTATCGTATGATGGATTTATTGCTCCATGATAAAGCCTACACTACAGAAGAATTATCCGAACACTTAATGATTTCTCGCAGCTCGATTTTTAACATTATACGCCATATGAATGAAGTGCTAAAAGAATACCGCGTATCGATCGCAACAGGTCCACTAACCTTTATTGGTAAAGAAGAAGATATTCGCTTTTTACTCTTTTCATTTTATTCTAGTTTTGGCGATAGTCAGATCATTGATTCTGATAGTAATCACCATGCACAAACGATTATTGAACATGGTCGAAAAAGTGGGATCACTTTTCTTCATTTTAGTCATTTTCGTTTCACTCTTTGGTTATCCATCGCTAAAGTAAGAGGGCAAGCTAAAAAATTTTGCCATTTGAAGGAAAGTACAGCCGAATTAGTTAAAAAGAATCGGGGATATCAAGTTATCGAACCATTGATTGCCTTATATTATTCCTCACTATTCAAGCTAGCAATCCCTGAATCAGAATCTTTATGGCTCTATCTCGCCTTTTTACATTGTGTCTCTTACTCAAAATGGCAAGGCTTAGACGAAGAGCGAGTATATGCTTTTCGCCGAGAAGAAAGTGCGCCAGTCGTTGCAGCAGTTCACCGTTTTTTATTACAGGTTTTCCCTAAGCAGATGCTAGATGACGGCTCTTTAGAAAAAATGGAGGCCTTTTTGATCAATACAAGATTACTTTCAAATATGAGTACGTCTTATGAAATGACTTCCGTTACTTTGATTGATTTAATGAAAGAAAAATATCCGGAGATTTATCAGCTTTGGTTTCGCCAATTAGAGCGTTTAAAAGCAAATCCACTATTTGAGTTCACTCATCTTGATCACTTAGCTGCTAGTTTGACTACGTTTCATGCAACGATTTTACGTATAAAATCACAGCAGCCCCTTAGAGTCATTGTAGCGCTGCAAAGCTGTCCATCGATGGATGACTACATCATTCAAGAAGCAGAATTACTCTTCTTGCGACAAATCTCTGTCAAATTTTTGATTGAGCAACCAGTAACTATAAAAGAGATCAACGATCATCAAGCCAGTCTGATCATCTGCAACTATGATTTGCACTTAAATGAAGATTTACCTTGTCCAATCCACCGCCTACCTAATATCCCTTCAAAAGAGGATTGGACGCTTCTAATGGATAAAATCACTTATTTAAATTCAGCTACTTCTACAGCAAACAATACAGGTTATTTTTAGGCACTTTATTTTTATTTATAGAAGAATACCCAGTGAATTATTTTGAGATCTCAAATAATTCACTGGGTATTCTTCGTGGCTCAACTTATTGGTTTGTTTGTATGTATCGATGCCGACAACGTTTGATAAGAAAATACCAACATCCAGGATAAAACAGCACGATCCTGAGATGAGTAGATTTTGAGTTTGAGCACTCTTGTTTTGCTAAAACCCTTTTGTTTTACTTAGATGATCGCCACCCTTGTATCTACTTTGATAGGTTTGATTACATGATTTATTTCCACCATAGATGAATGACCTAAAATACGTTTTACTCTAGATCAATCGACGGATTTTTTCTTTTTTCTATACAGCAATACGTATGGAACTATACAAGCTAAACTATTTAACAAAAGTACAACTATCCGCTTTATTGCGATTAAATATAATGGAACATAATGTAGGCCTTCACCTATCATCTCAAATAAAAGAGTAAAACCAGATTGAGTATACATGAATGTTATCATCAAATTAAATAATACAACAACCGTATAAGCAATTAGTGAAGTGAGCTTGATCCATTTGTTGTGATTTCCTAAAAATAGTAAGCTTATCAATCCACCAACTATTGTTATAATAGTAGCAAATAGCAGTATATTATCAATAAAATGCATAATACTATCATACTTAACTAGATTTTCAATTGATAAAACTAGCAGTAAGAATATTGTTGGAATGATCGAGATGACTACAGCACTCTTCTGATAACCTAATCCACCTTTAGTCCAATTACTCACTTTTAGAATTTTTATATCTTTGACTATTCGATATAAACTAACGACTGTTCTCTCCTCATCAAGTATGTATATGTGATTCGCCAAAATCATGAATATTAGTGATAAAATATAATAGATGATCAACAATCCGATAGTAACAAACTTTAAAGGAACATTTGCTGGCCTTGAATTTACGCTCCCTTCATCTAAGTAGATAATAGCTGGAGAGTTGATTAATACGATAATCCAAAGTAGTACTGTCCCAGTACTCATATTGAAAAAGAACATAGATTTTGACTTTAAATTCTTTTGATAAGGTAATAGTAGATTTAACCATGGCAGTAAGAATACAAGCAAATACAACCCGAATGACAAGTAAACAAACCAAAAATATGCTCCACTCAATAAATAAAATTGAGCCACCTGAGCGGTTCCAAGAGCAAGAATAGCAGTTGAACCTAAAGCAACAACGATTCTCCAGCTTTTTTTTAGATCAAATTTTTTATGTATCCCCTCAAGTACATCATATATATGTATTTTTATGATAATATCGTGTAAAACCATAGTAATGATCCATTGCACTATAGCGATACATAGATAAACAATGGGGAGCAACCACACTAAAACTAAAAAAATTTCATCATCTCCTTTATTAATAGCTTTTCTCTAGCTTGTTTAGTAACATTTAGCCATCAATTGTACTCAATTTTGAATAAATGAAATAAAGTATATAAATACCTAAAAACACCAACTAGATACTCGCTCTTGATAAATAAGAACTGTTTATATGTATGATTTTAAATGAGTTTCCACTAGTTGTAAACACTATACTATTTTGTACTCCCATTGATTCGATGAATGGTTCAAACTGACTTTCACTATATATAGATGCTAGGAATGTCTAAGGTTCGATGTCGTGTAAAACGTGCCCCAGATAACTGTTTTTTTCGGCTCTTTGAAACAGCCAGCATCACTCCGAAAAGTTATCAATCAGAAATTATTTTTTCGTTTTGGCTACTAGCCACTGTAGCAAACCAGGTTCTTTTCATCAAGCAGATGGTTTTCTGCGCCCACAGAAGAATCACTGATTTTCTTCAAGTTACTCCACTTTCTCCATTAGAGAGTAATTTCCCGCTTGTTCTTTCTATCCTACAAACTTGAAATCTAGACTTTTATCCTTAGAAATACACATGGCGTACGCTTGCTTCTTGGTGGGATTTCTGACTAAACCAATAGCTTTAGATAGTTTTCTTCCTAATTACGTTAAAAAGAGAATAACAGAAGATTAAGTAAAATTGAAGCCCACTTCTTTCTCCTATAATAGAGATACAACTTTTACATGGTATTACAACATAGGTACTATCATTTGGATATAAAAAAAGAACCTCTTAATGTAAGATATACCTACACTAAAAGGTTATTGTGATACCGGCGGCCGGGGTCGAACCGGCACGATCGTGAGATCACTGGATTTTGAGTCCAGCGCGTCTGCCAATTCCGCCACGCCGGCAAATAGATGAAACTGGGGTAGCTGGATTCGAACCAACGCATGAGGGAGTCAAAGTCCCTTGCCTTACCGCTTGGCTATACCCCAATGAAAAAGGGCGAATGATGGGAATCGAACCCACGAGTGTCGGAGCCACAATCCGATGCGTTAACCACTTCGCCACATCCGCCATGATAAAATAATCTGTTATTTAATTTGCGAATAAAAAACTAAGATGTGGTCATCTTAGTTAATACCGGCGGCCGGGGTCGAACCGGCACGCCCTCAACGGGCACTGGATTTTGAGTCCAGCGCGTCTGCCAATTCCGCCACGCCGGCAATGTAATTAGTACTAAGGCGGTAACCGGATTTGAACCGGTGATGAAGGTTTTGCAGACCTCTGCCTTACCACTTGGCTATACCGCCATTATACTATTTTTAGCTATAAATTAATATTTATAGGACTGGGGTAGCTGGATTCGAACCAACGCATGAGGGAGTCAAAGTCCCTTGCCTTACCGCTTGGCTATACCCCAATGAAAAAAGGCGAATGATGGGAATCGAACCCACGAATGTCGGAGCCACAATCCGATGCGTTAACCACTTCGCCACATCCGCCATGGCAGGGGCAGCAGGAATTGAACCCACACTAACGGTTTTGGAGACCGCTGTTCTACCTTTAAACTATGCCCCTATAAAATGGAGGAGAGTGGATTCGAACCACTGAACCCTAAGGAACGGATTTACAGTCCGTCGCGTTTAGCCACTTCGCTACTCCTCCATGGTGGCGCGGGACAGAATCGAACTGCCGACACACGGAGCTTCAATCCGTTGCTCTACCAACTGAGCTACCGCGCCATAAAGAATAAATTAATAAATTGTTTGTTAATTGAATAGAAATGACGGTCCCGACGGGAATCGAACCCGCGATCTCCTGCGTGACAGGCAGGCATGTTAACCCCTACACCACGGAACCAAATCATTATGGAGGTTAACGGGATCGAACCGCTGACCCTCTGCTTGTAAGGCAGATGCTCTCCCAGCTGAGCTAAACCTCCAATGTATCCAATTAATGACCCGTACGGGATTCGAACCCGTGTTACCGCCGTGAAAGGGCGGTGTCTTAACCGCTTGACCAACGGGCCAGTAAAAAATCAATTACGGAGAGTAAGGGATTCGAACCCTTGAGACAGTTTGCACCATCTACATGATTTCCAATCATGCTCCTTCGGCCTCTCGGACAACTCTCCAGAGTGAAAGAAGCTCATTACTCTTCTCATAAATGAGAACTCCGGCAGTAGGACTCGAACCTACGACATCATGATTAACAGTCATGCGCTACTACCAACTGAGCTATGCCGGAATAATAATACCAGCGTGGCGGCGTCCTACTCTCACAAGGGGCAACCCCTCACTACAATCGGCGCTAAGAAGCTTAACTTCTGTGTTCGGCATGGTTACAGGTGTATCCTTCTCGCCATCGCCACCACACTTGGTGTTATCTATTTTTGAGTAAATCTTGTTCACTCAAAACTGGATTTGAAGTATCAGTAAGAAACTCTCCGAGTTTTTCATTTTATTTTGGTTAAGTCCTCGATCGATTAGTATCAGTCCGCTCCATACATCACTGTACTTCCACTTCTGACCTATCTACCTGATCATCTCTCAGGGATCTTACTTTCTTAAAGAAATGGGAAATCTCATCTTGAGGTGGGCTTCACACTTAGATGCTTTCAGCGTTTATCCCTTCCCTACATAGCTACCCAGCAATGCCCTTGGCAGAACAACTGGTACACCAGCGGTAAGTCCATCCCGGTCCTCTCGTACTAAGGACAGCTCCTCTCAAATTTCCAACGCCCGCGACGGATAGGGACCGAACTGTCTCACGACGTTCTGAACCCAGCTCGCGTGCCGCTTTAATGGGCGAACAGCCCAACCCTTGGGACCGACTACAGCCCCAGGATGCGACGAGCCGACATCGAGGTGCCAAACCTCCCCGTCGATGTGGACTCTTGGGGGAGATAAGCCTGTTATCCCCAGGGTAGCTTTTATCCGTTGAGCGATGGCCCTTCCATGCGGAACCACCGGATCACTAAGCCCGACTTTCGTCCCTGCTCGACTTGTAGGTCTCGCAGTCAAGCTCCCTTCTGCCTTTACACTCTTCGAATGATTTCCAACCATTCTGAGGGAACCTTTGGGCGCCTCCGTTACTCTTTAGGAGGCGACCGCCCCAGTCAAACTGCCCATCTGACACTGTCTCCCACCACGATCAGTGGTGCGGGTTAGAGTGGCCATAACGCAGGGGTAGTATCCCACCAGCGCCTCCATCGAAACTAGCGTTCCGATTTCTACGGCTCCTACCTATCCTGTACATGCGGTACAGACACTCAATATCAAACTACAGTAAAGCTCCATGGGGTCTTTCCGTCCTGTCGCGGGTAACCTGCATCTTCACAGGTACTAAAATTTCACCGAGTCTCTCGTTGAGACAGTGCCCAAATCGTTACGCCTTTCGTGCGGGTCGGAACTTACCCGACAAGGAATTTCGCTACCTTAGGACCGTTATAGTTACGGCCGCCGTTTACTGGGGCTTCAATTCGTACCTTCGCTTACGCTAAGCACTCCTCTTAACCTTCCAGCACCGGGCAGGCGTCAGCCCCTATACTTCATCTTACGATTTTGCAGAGACCTGTGTTTTTGATAAACAGTCGCTTGGGCCTATTCACTGCGGCTGATCTGACGATCAGCACCCCTTCTCCCGAAGTTACGGGGTCATTTTGCCGAGTTCCTTAACGAGAGTTCTCTCGCTCACCTTAGGATTCTCTCCTCGACTACCTGTGTCGGTTTGCGGTACGGGTCGTTGTTTTCTCACTAGAAGCTTTTCTCGGCAGTGTGACGTCAGGAACTTCGGTACTATTATTTCCCTCCCCATCACAGCTTGTCCTTAAAGTTAGAAGCATTTGACTCCTATCAAGACTTACTGCTTGGACAGACATTTCCGATCGTCTGCATTCCTTAGCCTCCTGCGTCCCTCCATTGCTCAAACAAAAACAACGAGTACAGGAATATCAACCTGTTGTCCATCGCCTACGCCTGTCGGCCTCGGCTTAGGTCCCGACTAACCCTGGGCGGACGAGCCTTCCCCAGGAAACCTTAGTCATTCGGTGGACAGGATTCTCACCTGTCTTTCGCTACTCATACCGGCATTCTCACTTCTAAGCGCTCCAGCAGTCCTCACGATCTACCTTCAACGCCCTTAGAACGCTCTCCTACCAATGCACCTAATGGTGCACTCCACAGCTTCGGTAATATGTTTAGCCCCGGTACATTTTCGGCGCAGGGTCACTCGACTAGTGAGCTATTACGCACTCTTTAAATGGTGGCTGCTTCTAAGCCAACATCCTAGTTGTCTGTGCAACCCCACATCCTTTTCCACTTAACATATATTTTGGGACCTTAGCTGGTGGTCTGGGCTGTTTCCCTTTCGACTATGGATCTTATCACTCACAGTCTGACTCCCGGATATGAATGAATGGCATTCGGAGTTTATCTGAATTCGGTAACCCGAGATGGGCCCCTAGTCCAAACAGTGCTCTACCTCCATCATTCTCAAATCCGAGGCTAGCCCTAAAGCTATTTCGGAGAGAACCAGCTATCTCCAAGTTCGTTTGGAATTTCTCCGCTACCCACACCTCATCCCCGCACTTTTCAACGTACGTGGGTTCGGTCCTCCAGTGCGTTTTACCGCACCTTCAACCTGGACATGGGTAGATCACATGGTTTCGGGTCTACGACTACATACTCAAACGCCCTATTCAGACTCGCTTTCGCTGCGGCTCCGTCTCTTCAACTTAACCTCGCATGCAATCGTAACTCGCCGGTTCATTCTACAAAAGGCACGCCATCACCCATTAACGGGCTTTGACTTGTTGTAGGCACACGGTTTCAGGTTCTATTTCACTCCCCTTCCGGGGTGCTTTTCACCTTTCCCTCACGGTACTGGTTCACTATCGGTCACTAGGGAGTATTTAGCCTTGGGAGATGGTCCTCCCGGATTCCGACGGAATTCCTCGTGTTCCGCCGTACTCAGGATCCTCCTAGGTGCCTTTCAAATTTCGTCTACGGGGCTTTCACCCTCTTTGACTGACTTTTCCAAGTCATTCGACTATCTGAAAGAACTACCAGATCGGAGTCCTACAACCCCAATGAGCAAGCTCATTGGTTTGGGCTTTTCCCGTTTCGCTCGCCGCTACTCAGGGAATCGAATTTTCTTTCTCTTCCTGCAGGTACTTAGATGTTTCAGTTCTCTGCGTCTACCTCGTATACGCTATGTATTCACGTATACGTAACATCCTATAAAAGATGCTGGGTTCCCCCATTCGGAAATCTCTGGATCATAGCTTACGTACAGCTCCCCAAAGCATATCGGTGTTAGTCCCGTCCTTCATCGGCTCCTAGTGCCAAGGCATCCACCGTGCGCCCTTATTCACTTAACCTTATCAACCTTACGGTTGAGTTTTGATCTTTCTTCTAGCGATAGAAGTCCGATCAAGAAAAATAAGCAATTGAACTTATTAAAAAACTCATTCAACGCGGTGTTCTCGGTTTGTATTACTTACATTTTTTACTTCAATATCCAGTTTTCAATGAACAAAAATTTTGAGAGTAGACCTCTCAAAACTGAACAAAGTATCGACAAACGTGTGTAGTCTCCGTAATATTCCTTAGAAAGGAGGTGATCCAGCCGCACCTTCCGATACGGCTACCTTGTTACGACTTCACCCCAATCATCTATCCCACCTTAGGCGGCTGGCTCCAAAAGGTTACCTCACCGACTTCGGGTGTTACAAACTCTCGTGGTGTGACGGGCGGTGTGTACAAGGCCCGGGAACGTATTCACCGCGGCGTGCTGATCCGCGATTACTAGCGATTCCGGCTTCATGTAGGCGAGTTGCAGCCTACAATCCGAACTGAGAGAAGCTTTAAGAGATTAGCTTAGCCTCGCGACTTCGCGACTCGTTGTACTTCCCATTGTAGCACGTGTGTAGCCCAGGTCATAAGGGGCATGATGATTTGACGTCATCCCCACCTTCCTCCGGTTTGTCACCGGCAGTCTTGCTAGAGTGCCCAACTAAATGATGGCAACTAACAATAAGGGTTGCGCTCGTTGCGGGACTTAACCCAACATCTCACGACACGAGCTGACGACAACCATGCACCACCTGTCACTTTGCCCCCGAAGGGGAAGCTCTATCTCTAGAGTGGTCAAAGGATGTCAAGACCTGGTAAGGTTCTTCGCGTTGCTTCGAATTAAACCACATGCTCCACCGCTTGTGCGGGCCCCCGTCAATTCCTTTGAGTTTCAACCTTGCGGTCGTACTCCCCAGGCGGAGTGCTTAATGCGTTAGCTGCAGCACTGAAGGGCGGAAACCCTCCAACACTTAGCACTCATCGTTTACGGCGTGGACTACCAGGGTATCTAATCCTGTTTGCTCCCCACGCTTTCGAGCCTCAGCGTCAGTTACAGACCAGAGAGCCGCCTTCGCCACTGGTGTTCCTCCATATATCTACGCATTTCACCGCTACACATGGAATTCCACTCTCCTCTTCTGCACTCAAGTCTCCCAGTTTCCAATGACCCTCCCCGGTTGAGCCGGGGGCTTTCACATCAGACTTAAGAAACCGCCTGCGCTCGCTTTACGCCCAATAAATCCGGACAACGCTTGCCACCTACGTATTACCGCGGCTGCTGGCACGTAGTTAGCCGTGGCTTTCTGGTTAGATACCGTCAAGGGGTGAACAGTTACTCTCACCCTTGTTCTTCTCTAACAACAGAGTTTTACGATCCGAAAACCTTCTTCACTCACGCGGCGTTGCTCGGTCAGACTTTCGTCCATTGCCGAAGATTCCCTACTGCTGCCTCCCGTAGGAGTTTGGGCCGTGTCTCAGTCCCAATGTGGCCGATCACCCTCTCAGGTCGGCTATGCATCGTGGCCTTGGTGAGCCGTTACCTCACCAACTAGCTAATGCACCGCGGGTCCATCCATCAGCGGCACCGTAAAGCGCCTTTCAAACCGAAACCATGCGGTTTCGATTGTTATACGGTATTAGCACCTGTTTCCAAGTGTTATCCCCTTCTGATGGGCAGGTTACCCACGTGTTACTCACCCGTTCGCCACTCCTCTTTTTCCGGTGGAGCAAGCTCCGGTGGAAAAAGAAGCGTTCGACTTGCATGTATTAGGCACGCCGCCAGCGTTCGTCCTGAGCCAGGATCAAACTCTCATAATATGCTAGTTCCTCACAGCGATAGCTGATGTGGAACTGTAGTTCGAAATTTACTTTCGAACATCATAATAGTTCATTTGTTAAGCTCAATTTGTTTGCTAGCATATTGCTTGCTTGTTAAAAATGTTTGTTGTCTTGAATTGAATCAAGACGCCCTACACATTTGGTTTGTCTTACTTTGTTCAGTTTTCAAAGGTCTAATCTTTCTTGTTTCAACAACTTTTATATCTTAACACTTTCTTAAAAGATTGTCAACAAGTTTTTTCTTTCTTATTTAGAAAGTTTGTTGCCGTCATTCCTTAGCGACTTGATTAATATATCATCTCGTTTGTTATTTGTCAATAACTTTTTTCGTTGATTTATTAAGCTTTATATCACTTTTAAAATTAGCGACTCAGTTATTATAACATAGCTCCAAAACCTAGTCAACAGTTAAATCAAACAATTTGTTGCAGTAGTTTTATCTGCTTTGTCAGAACAAATAATAATATATCAAGGACTCAAAAAAATTGCAATAGAAAAAATGCGATTTTCAATGAATATTTTTAAAGCCGAATATTCAGCGTTTTTCTTTTAAAATCAACAGTTTTTTACTGTTATTTAATTGCATACAGCTGAAATCAAAGAATTAAAGTTCGCCTCTTTTTCAGACATCCTCCGCAAAGATCTGATTATTAGAGCAAAAGACGGCTCGCTACGTTCGATAAATCCATAAAAAAAACAAGTAAAGTATGATACTTTACTTGTCCTCTGTTCTTACGATCGGTACAAAAATCCTAAAAATCGTCCCTTGACCAACCACACTCTCAGCTAATATTCGACCTTTATAGCTTTCGACAAGTTGTTTGGCGATAGACAACCCTAAACCATTTCCACCTTTTGTTCGTGCTCTCGCTTTATCGACCCGATAAAAACGGTTGAAAATTTTCTTCAGGTCCTCTTCAGGGATTCCTTCACCAAAATCTTGGATGGCAATCTCAAATTCGCTAAGTGTTGATGAGATTGAGATATGAACTTCTTTTCTAGTCGTTGAATACTTCACCGCATTATCTAAGATGATGATGATCAATTGCTCAAAATGATTCCTAAATATTTGTAGTGTTACTTCCTTAGCTAAGTCATCATCTAGTGTAATGACATAGTCTGGATAAAGTAATTTAAAATTATTGAATACTTGATAAGTCACTTCTTTTGCATTCGTCGTTTCATTGGCATAATAAACATCTACTTGTTCTGCCCTTGAAAGATCCAGCATTTCTTGTACTAAACTTTTCATACGACTGATTTCTTGCATACTTGCGGTCAATGACTCTTCTAGAATTTCAGGATCATCTTTCCCCCAACGATTCAACAGGTTGAGATGCCCTTCAATAATTGCTACAGGGGTTCTTAATTCATGAGAGACATCTTCTACAAATTGTTCTTGCTGCTCAATATACAGACGCATACGATCAAGCATTTCATTGAAGATCTCAGCAAGGTCGGCGAGTTCATCATCTGTATCGATCTCTGGCATGTGGATATCTGATTGCGGATCTTTACGAATCGTATCCATGGTGTCTCTTAATACTTTTAACGGTTTCAAGAAGTATGAAGATAAGAAGAAGCCTAAGATACTACTTAATATCAAAGAGACGATCTCTAACACGATCAACGTCAACAAGAGATTGTTTCTTATGTCGTAGAAAGATGAAAGTTCGTAAAAGGTTTGAGTATACCCGATTTTTTCTCTCGTTTGTTTAGAATAAATAGGCTGGATCGATAAAAAACCAGTTTTTCCATCTAAGGTAACGATCGTTGGAATCTTACGCGTTGTTTGAATCAATGAACGGCTTTTTTCATGTGTTTTGAAAATCAGCTTTTCATCAAGATCGTAAACGTATAGATCCATTGAGGCTTGACCAAGTTCAGAAATAAAGGAATCGATCTTCATCAAGTTTCCTTCAATGATCGCTGTATCATCGCCAGTGCCACCAGTTTGGTCAGCATTCGTTAAATTGCGATAGGCACTGATCAACGTCAACTCTTCGTCTGAATTTGATAAACGAGAAGCTGCTTCAGAAATCGTATGTTCCACGTTCGCTCGTTCTTTTGCTACGATCAAGTTGATCGATGACTTATAAGTGATCACCGCAAAGATCGTAAAGACGACAAATATGAAGAAAGAACTTGCAAAGGCCCACTTGATTGTCAAGGATGGACCTTTAAGTTCTCTTTTTTCTGTTTTATTGTAGTTGCTCACGAGCGCATCACGTAACCAGTCCCACGTACTGTTTGGATATAACTTTCCTCACCAGGAACGTCGATCTTATTACGAAGATAACGAATATACACATCCACTACGTTCGTTTCTACTTCGGTTTCATAACCCCAGACTTTATTCAATAAAACATCACGGGCAAGTACCACATTGACATTTTCCATTAAAGTAAGTAATAGCTCATACTCGCGTTTTGTTAATTCAATGACTTCATTGCCACGACGTACGACTCTGTTTTCTTTTTCGATCGTCAAATCGCGATAAGTGATCGTTGTTTGTTTGGCTACGTTTTTATCTCCTTCGATGTCGATACGGCGTAATAAAGCACGCAGACGTGCCAACAACTCTTCGATCGCAAATGGTTTGACGATGTAATCATCTGCCCCGTGATCTAGACCTGAAACTCGGTCGATGACAGAATCTCTTGCAGTCATCATGATGATCGGTGTATTTTTTGCTTGACGCACACGACGACAAACTTCAAGTCCGTTCAATTCAGGTAACATCAAATCTAATAAAATCGCATCCCACTCATTATTCAAAGCGGCATCAAGACCTGTCCGTCCATTGTAATGTACTTCAGCATTATACCCTTCATGCTTTAATTCTAACTCGACAAATCGGGCTAAATTTTTCTCATCTTCAATGATTAGAATATTACTCATTCAATTTTATCCTTTCTCTCTCCTAGGCTTCTAAACTCCATTATTATACCGATATATATTTTTTTAATCTAAAATCATTTTATCATGGAATACCATTTTTAAAAAGAGCTGAAGTCGTTCTCTATAAATTGACCTCAGCTCTTTCTTTATTACTTATTTGTTTCGCATGTTGAAGAGTTTAATCTTCGTTATACCATGAGTAATGGAAGATTCCTTCTTTGTCAACACGCTCATACGTATGTGCCCCAAAGTAATCACGTTGTGCTTGGATGATGTTTGCAGGCAAACGTTCGGCTCTGTATGAATCAAAGTAAGCAATGGCTGAAGAGAATGTTGGAACTGGTACGCCTGCTTGAACGGCTAGAGCAACAACTTCTCGTACGGCTTGTTGGTATTTCTTAGTGATCTCAACAAAGTAGTCATCCAATAAAAGATTTTCAATGTCAGGATTAGTATCGTAGGCATCTGTGATTTTTTGCAAGAAACGCGCGCGGATGATACAGCCGGCACGCCAGATTTTTGCGATTTCACCAAATGGCAGATCCCAACCATAATCTTTTGATGCGACACGTAGCTGTGCAAATCCTTGGGCATAGCTCATGATTTTACTGAAGTACAATGCTTCACGAATTTTTTCGATAAATTCTTTTTTATCGCCTTTGAATTCAAAGTCATTTGTATGTGACAAGATTTTGCTTGCTTGTACACGTTCTTCTTTGTATGCAGAGATATATCGGGCAAATACCGACTCAGTGATCAATGGAAGTGGTACACCAAGGTCTAAGGCACTTTGGCTTGTCCATTTACCTGTCCCTTTGTTTCCAGCAGCATCAAGGATCACATCTACGATCGGTTGACCTGTCCCTTCATCGTCTTTACGTGTCAAGATATCCGCAGTGATCTCGATCAAGTAGCTGTCTAATTCGCCTTCATTCCATTCTTTGAAGATATCTGCCATCTCATCAACAGATAGACCTAGAATATTTTTCATCAAGTCGTAAGATTCAGCAATCAACTGCATATCGCCATACTCGATCCCATTGTGGACCATTTTCACGTAATGTCCTGCACCATTTGGACCAATGTAAGTCACACATGGCGTACCATCTTCCGCTTTTGCAGAGATTTGTTCAAGGATCGGTGCAACTAACTCATACGCTTCTTTTTGTCCACCAGGCATGATCGAAGGTCCTTTTAACGCCCCTTCTTCTCCACCTGAAACACCAGTTCCGATGAAGTTGATGCCAGAGTTAGCTAACTCTTCGTTTCTACGGATCGTATCTTGGAAGAAGGTATTTCCACCATCGATCAAGATATCGCCTTTGTCTAAGTGTGGTAATAATTCTTGGATGGTCGCATCGGTTGCTGGTCCTGCTTTGACCATCAAAAGGATACGACGTGGTTTTTCGATTGAATCAACAAATTCTTCGATCGTGTATGTTGCTTTGAAGTTTTTGTCTGGATGCTCTTCTACCACATCTGTTGTTTTTGCTCCTGTACGGTTGAATAGAGCAACAGAGTAGCCGCGGCTTTCAATGTTAAGGGCTAGATTTTTACCCATGACGGCCATACCGACAACGCCGATTTGTTGTTTTGACATATAAACTCCTCCTACATATGGGATATTCTCCCTAATCTCTCTCATTATAGCTTAACATGGCTTACTTGCAAACCAAATAACTACGAATCGGTCATGTTTCTTATCTTATATATTCGAAATCCAATTGTTATTTAAGAATCAAAAAATAAACCCCAAGGCTCCATGGTTAGCCTTGAGGTTTTACATTTTCTAAATAAAATGTATTAAGCTTCTTTAGACATTACGTCCTTACCATCGTAGTAACCACAACTTGCACATACGTGATGGCTTTTTTTCATTTCACCACAGTTTGGACATTCGTTCAATCCTTTGATTGTCAATTTGTAATGAGTACGACGTTTTGCTTTTTTAGCTTTCGATGTTCTTCTAGCTGGTACTGCCATTTTGCTACACCTCCTTGTAAAGTCTCGTATCAAAATTTGATACAATATATTCCAATCTTACGCTTTATCATCTTCTTCTGATGCTGAATCAAAAAATTCTGATAGTTTTGCAAGACGAGGATCTACTTTTGTCTCAGCTTCTTCCGTTTTGCGTCTTTCGTACTCTTCTTCAGATAGCACTTCCCAGTCATTTCCTTTCGGTAATTCAGTGGATTGCTCTTCTTCTTCTGTGAGTACACGCATCGGAATCGCCAATAAAATGTTGTCTTCGATCGACTCTGTCACATCAAGATGTGTTCCTTCGATCAAGAGAATCTCTTCTGAAGGTAACTGTGCATCTCTACGTTGGTATTGTTCCATCGTCATAAACAATTCATCCACAGACAGTTTGATTGGTAATTCAACTGGGGTCAATGAACGAGTAGACGGAACAGTCAGTGTCGTCTGCGCAGTGTAATGAACGAGATAGCCTTTGTTATCTACTGAGACTAGACCTTCGACTTCCACAGGCGCAACATCTAAAATTGAATCGTCTCGCTTCATAAGAGCCTTTTTTACGTCAAGGGTCTCATGAAAAGTTAACGGTGTCTCTTGGTATTTTCTCAATTCCAATAAAGACCATTTCATAGTTTCATCACTCCTAAGCAACAAAAGCTATTATACAGGGCAAAAAGTCGGTTGTCAATGAAATTTTCTTGACACCTTACACTTCATAAAAAAACATTTAGCTTGTTGGGACAAGGTTTCGATATACTTATTTTTGTTCTCACTGATTTTCTTTAACTTGTTTGATTTGATAGTCGGAAAATTATGGATTACAATAAACATTATTTATATGTTGAGGGAGCGAATCGTTTCATGAATACCAGAGATCTTGAATATTATGTTCAAATCGTCAAACAAAAAAACTTCACCAAGGTCGCTAAGTTTTTCGAGGTCAGTCAGCCAACGATCACTTATGCCATCCAACGCCTTGAAAAAGAACTTGGTGCTACGCTCATTACAAGAGATCGTTCCCATCATGAACTGATCATCACTCCTGCTGGCAAGCAATTGATGATCCACGCACAATCAGTCTTACAAGAAATTACTCTTGCCAAAGCTGAGATTGCACAATTACAAAAGAAAAAATTGCGTTTTGGCATGCCGCCTATCATTGGTAACGAGTATTTCCCAAAATTATCGAGCTACTTTATCAAGTACCAATTGATGGCACAGATCGATATCGTTGATGGTGGTTCTCGTGATCTATACGGAATGATCCATCAAGGTCGTATCGATATCGCAATCCTCGGGTCCACACAACCGATTGTCGATCATAAGCTTGAAGTCGAACGATTGTTAGATAAATGCTTTATGATCGTCGTTTCTCCTTCACACCCTCTAGCAGAGCGCACAAGCGTTTCTTTTAAGGAGTTAGCAGATGAACAATTTGTTTTGCTAAATGAGCACTACGTCCATCCTGCTGCATTTACGAAGCTTTCTAAGCAAACGCATATCGAACCAAAGATTGTTTATCAAAGTAACGATTTGAACATCTTGAAAAGCATGGTCCGGGAAAATATCGGCATCGGCTTTTTGACGGAGATCGCCATCCACCCTGAAGATAATTTGGTCGCTATTCCTCTGGCAGATACTGATCAACCACGTTTTTTGATCTCATTAGCTACACGTGCGCAACAGTTGCCAACCGTCTTACATGAAAACGTGATTGAAGTGATCCACGAATTCATGCAAACACAAAAATAGTTTACTCAAACGAAACATTGGATCACACAAAAAAAGAGTGCTGAGATTTCTCTCGGCACTCTTTTTGATGTGGATTAGATAGCTGTTGTTTCTCCGCGATATACAATACCACGACGAGCATCAACAGTAATCAATTCTCCGTCTTTGATTGTTGAAGTTGCGTCTTTCGCACCAACGATCACAGGAATATCTTGTGCAATCCCTACAACTGCTGCGTGAGAAGTCAAACCGCCTTCTTCAACAACAACTGCTGCTGCTTTTTCGATTGCAGGCATGTATTCTTTGTCTGTTGAAGGAACAACTAATACCATACCGTCTTTCGCTTTTTTGATTGCTTCTGCTGCTGATGAAGCAACGACAGCGTTAGCTACTAAAGATTGTTGTCCGATTCCTTGAGCTTCAAGCAATTTTGAACCAATCATTTGGATCTTCATTACGTTTGTTGTTCCACGTTCACCAACTGGTACACCAGCAGTGATCAAGATCAAGTCGCCTTCTGAAGCAAAGCCTAGTTCAACTGCTTTTTTCGCAGCTAATTCGAACATTTCGTCTGTTGTTGATGGTTTTTCTGCAACTGTTGGATATACACCCCAGTTAAGCATCAAACCACGTTTTGTGCGTTCGTCAAATGTAACAGCTAAGATGTCAGCATCTGGACGGTATTTAGAGATCATTTTTGCTGTATAACCAGATTCAGTTGCAGCAACGATTGTTTTAACGCCTAAGTTTTTCGCAGCACGAGCAACAGATAGACCGATTGTTTCTGTCACATCAGTTTTATCAAATTCATTTAATTGGAATGAACCTAATTCTGATAATGCCATTTCAGCTTGTTGGTCGATACGAGCCATTGTTGCAACAGCTTCAACAGGATAGTCACCATTTGCTGATTCACCTGATAGCATTGTTGCATCAGTTCCGTCAAATACCGCATTCGCAACGTCAGAAGCTTCCGCACGTGTTGGACGTGGGTTTTCTTGCATTGATTCTAACATTTGTGTTGCAGTGATTACTGGGATACCCGCAGCGTTACATTTTTTGATGATACGTTTTTGCACCATTGGTACTAATTCAGTAGGGATCTCAACACCCATATCTCCACGAGCGATCATCACACCGTCAGAAACTTTGATGATTTCATCGATGTTGTCGATACCTTCTTGAGATTCGATTTTAGGGAAGATTTGAACATGTGTCATGTCTTTTTCTTCTAAAATTTCACGGATGTCTAATACGTCTTGCGCTTTACGAACAAAACTTGCTGCGATGAAGTCGATGTCGTTATCAAGTCCGAAACGGATATCGTCAGCATCTTTTGGTGTAATACCTGGTAAACTGATTGATACGCCTGGTGCATTCACACCTTTACGTGATCCTAGCATACCTGCATTTTTAACTTCTACAACTAATTCGCGTGTTGCTTCGTCTTTTTCGATGATTTCCATGTCGATCAAGCCATCATCGAATAAGATGTGTCCACCTACATGTACGTCTTCAAAAAGACCTGGGTAAGTCACAGCGATTTTTTCTTTTGAACCAACATGTTCAGGGTCCATTGAGATGCGTGTTTTGTCGCCTACTTCAAATTTGATGTAGCCTGCGCGGCCAAAATCTTCTTCAGTTGTACCTTGAACTGTTGTACGGATTTCTGCACCTTTTGTATCTAAAAGGATACCGACATCTTTACCAGTTTTTTTAACTGCTTCACGAACCATTACCATACGAGATAATTGTTCTTCATGGTCACCATGTGAAAAGTTGAAGCGGAAGACATTTGCTCCAGATTCAATCAATTTAGAAATAGTTTCTACTGAATTACTGGCTGGTCCTAATGTACTAACGATTTTCGTTTTTTTCATTTTACAAAACTCTCCCATTCAAATTGTTTATTTAAAGCCATTCAAAGCTTAAATATCTGTTAGATATTGAGAAGACTTGCTTCTCACTCCCATGTATATCTAGTGATTTATCTGACTGCTTTCCTTTATTAGAAAGAAAGTGAGTTGTTCAAGTCGTATAATGATAAATCTGGTTGGTGTTTGTTGTTTTCTAATGTATCGATGATATCAGCTTCAACGATGTCGTTGTCACGGATTCCGATACACAATCCACCTTTACCTTGTTGCAATAATTCAACAGCATGTGCGCCGAATTTACTTGCTAATACACGGTCACGTGCAGTTGGTGAACCACCACGTACAACGTGTCCTAAGATCGATACACGTGTATGATAATCGCCATATTCTGACAATTTTTCTGCAAATTCGTTTCCGCCCATTACGCCTTCAGCTAAAATGATCAAGCAATGTTTTTTTCCGCGATCGCGTCCGTCTTGGATTTTTTTAGCAACGACTGCCATGTCAAAATCATGTTCAGGGATGATGATTTCATCTGCTCCACCAGCAACACCTGACCATAAAGCGATATCTCCTGCATTACGACCCATTACTTCGATCACAAACGTACGAACGTGTGAAGTTGCTGTGTCACGGATACGGTCGATTGATTCTAATACTGTGTTGATCGCTGTATCAAAACCGATCGTGAAATCAGTTCCTGGAATATCGTTGTCGATCGTACCTGGTACACCCACTGCTGGGAAGCCACGTTTAGTCAATGCCATCGCGCCATGGTAAGAGCCATCGCCACCGATCACAACAAGTCCTTCGATACCGAATTTTTTCAATTGTTCGATTCCTTTTAATTGTCCTTCTTCTGTTCCAAATTCAGGATAACGTGCAGAGTATAAGAATGTTCCTCCGCGTTGGATCTTATCACCGACGTCTGCAACATCTAGGCGACGGATATCTCCGGCAACTAGTCCAGCAAAACCATAATTGATCCCGTAAACTTCCAATCCTTCATATATACCTTTACGAACGACTGCACGAACTGCTGCATTCATCCCAGGAGCATCTCCACCACTAGTTAAAATTCCGATGCGTTTCATATTCATCTTCACCTCATTAAATTACTTTATCCTAAGCATGACTTAGGTTTATAACCTTCTTTGTCTTAACCACGACTAACATTCTAACATTATTTTGCTCACTTGTCTTGATTTCCTGATAAAAAAATGAAAAAAAATGAAAGCAAATAGTATGTTTTACCGTAAGTTATTTGAAAACAACATTTTCTTCTTTTAAAAGGTAAGCTAATTGCTTCTTAAGACTGTCTGAGCCGTCGAGCCAAAAGGCTTCAGATAAGACGACTTTTCGTTGGTCTTTTTCATGATACATGACAACAGGAATGTATCCTGGGAATTTCTTGAACAGTTCTTGCAGTTTTTTCATCGTATCAGGCTGATCTGCTTCTTCTCTGATCCGCAAATAACACGTTTGCTCTGGATATTGTTGTTCCAGTTCTTCAGGGTCAGCGACCACTTCTGCGATCAATTGCAACTCTTGATTATATTTACTGATTTCTGAACGTCCTTGCACGTAAATCACTTGATTTTCTTTGAATAGCGGTCGTGCTTGACGATACAGCTCAGGAAAGACAGTGATCGCCAGTTCCCCGCTACTATCTGTGCCGCTGACAAAAGCCATCAATGCCCCTTTTTTCGTTCGGATCTCTCTTACTTCTTTGACCATCACTAAGACGTTGGTTGCTTGTTTAGGCACGATCTCTGTGACCAAATGGACTCGCTTTGCTAATTTCAGTCGTTCGTAACCTTCTGTTGGATGACCGGATAGATAAACACCCAGATATTCTTCTTCCAATTGCAGTTTCTCTTCGAGGGTATAATCAGCAACTTCTTCTTCTTTTAAAGCCATGATATCCAATAAATCTAAACTACCGCCACTATATAAGATGTTTTGGATCTTACCTTCTAAATCCAACATCAACTGTCTGCGATTTGCTGCTAATTCATCAAACACACCAGCTGCGACCAACGTCTTCAGTAAGTCCAACTTCAGCCAACGTTTATTGATCCGTATCAAAAACTGATCCACGGAACGAAACGGCCCTTCTTCTTTTCGTTCACGGATGACCTCTTCAACAAAATCTCTACGAACCCCTTTGATTGCGGTCAATCCAAAGCGGATCGTTTCTTTGTCTGTCAACTCAAAACCATAAAAACTTTGATTGATCGATGGCGCTGTCAGTTTTAGTTTATACTTTTTCGCCTCAGCAATGTACTCTTTTAGCTTTGCAGTATTGTGACGAACAGAATTCATCAAACTTACAAAAAATGCGCCGGGATGATGTGCTTTTAGATAGGCCATTTGAAACCCGACAAAGGAATAAGCAAACGCATGGGAACGGTTGAAACCATAGTTTGCAAAGCGTTCGATGTATTCGTAGACTTCATTCGCTTTTTCGCTATGGTATCCTTGTTGGACTGCCCCATTCACGAAATGATCTCTTTCTTCATCGATGACTTCTTTTTTCTTTTTACTGATTGCTCGCCTTAAAATATCCGCTTGGCCAAGAGAGAAGCCCGCCATAGTTGAAGCAATTTGCATGATTTGTTCTTGATACACGATGACGCCATACGTATTTTTTAAAATCGGCATCAATGAATCATCAGGGTAATGGATTTTTTCTTTCCCTTTCTTCCGAGCAATAAATGTATCGATGTTCTGCATTGGTCCAGGTCGATATAACGCATTGACCGCCGCGATATCCTCGATGTTTTCTGGTCCTAGCCTTCGTAGAACATTCCGAATCCCCGCAGATTCAAATTGGAAAACACCAGTTGTTTCTCCTTGCTCAAAAAGCTGTAATGCTTTGGGGTCATTCAATGGGATTTCTTTTAGTTGGATTTCTTTGTTCTCGATTTGTTTGATTGCTTTGACTGTGTAATCAATGATCGATAGATTTCTTAATCCAAGGAAATCCATTTTTAGCAATCCGATTGCTTCAACATCATTCATTGTATACTGAGTCAAATATGCTTCATCTGATCCTTTTTGTAAAGGAACTAACTCTAAAAGATTTTTATCGCTTAAAACGACTCCCGCCGCATGCGTGGAAACGTGTCTGGGCAATCCTTCAAGTATTTTAGCTGTTTGGAACAACAATTGATTTTTTTCGCTCGCCTGCACTAATTCAACCAGTTTATTTGATGTGCGATAGGCTTCAGCCAAAGTCATTTTCAATTGATTAGGAATTGCTTTGGACCAACGATTGGCTTCGCTTTGCGATAGACCAAAGACGCGAGCGACATCTCTTAAGACCATTTTAGCTGCCATGGTTCCGAAAGTTGCGATCTGTGCCATATGATATTGCCCGTATTTCTCTCGGACATAGATCAGCACTTCTTCTCTTCGGTTATCCGGAATGTCTAAATCGATATCGGGCATCGTAAAACGTTCAGGATTCAAAAATCGTTCAAATAGTAAGTCATACTCCAGTGGATCTACATCGGTGATCTCTAGGACATAAGCAACTAATGAACCCGCAGCTGAACCACGCCCAGCACCTGTCACGATATTGTTCTCGTGAGCAAAAGCCATGACATCCCAGACAATCAAGAAGTAATCATCAAATCCCATTTGGTGGATCACTGACAATTCATAATCCAAACGCTCTTGATACGCCTTATCAACTTGTGCCACTCGTTTCTTTAATTGATTTTGACAAAGTTCTTGCAAATATTCTCCAGCAGAACGATTGTCTGGCACAGGATAATGTGGAAGTAACTTTTGATGGAATTGAAATTCAAACGTGACCGATTCAGCTAACTGATGCGCATGCTTTATCGCCTCTTCTAAGCCTGCTGCTAAAAATCTTTGACGTAATTCTTCTTCAGCGATCAGAAATCCTCTGCCTGAATCCCGAGTTGTTTGTCGTACTTCCTCAAAAGAAAGTTGTGTTCCTTCACGAAGATGTTTCATTGTTTCCAAAGAAAAAAGCTCTTCTTGATGTAAGCTGGCAATCGGATGTAAGGCACAAAGTTTAAATTGGTTTGCTCGTAAATAAGCAAGCCATTCCGGCGCTTGCGTTGGTGTTTCTTCTGTCACACCGACATAAAAATGGGAAGACAGTACTTTTTCTTGTAACATTTGCCAGTGCTTATCAAATGAAGCGGACACACCATAATCGTCAGCAAGCGAGTGTTTTGTTGGTAAAACGACTAGCAAATGGTCGAGTTCGTTGATTTCATGAAGCTCAATGTTCTCCTGGATCATTTTTTTACTCGAAAGTTTGATCAATTGTTGATAACCTACAGCATCTTTTGCATAGAGTAATAATTCATAGTATCGTTCTTCAAATAAATAGGTAAGATTTAATCCAATGATCGGTTGGATTTTTTCATCCATACAGATACGGTAAAATTCTGCTGCGCCAGATAGCACATTCTTATCTGTGATCGCTAATGTATGATAGCCTAGTTTCTTTGCTTCTCGGACGTATTCGTTTATGCGAATCGTACTTTGCAACAAAGAATACGAGGTGATCGTATAAAGTTGTGGAAGAAACATTTTACATACCACCTTTTCATTTAACTTTCTGTTCTTCTGTCCTTATCGTTCTTATTTCACTCAGATGAACGTGTCGTTTATTCCTTTTTGACGCCACTCATTGCCTTTGGACGCTTGTTTCTCCCTTTACATTCCAAAAAAATCTGGTAAACTGAACTTAGAAAAGAGGTGTTTGATATGCGATATATCGTCACATTGTTTTGGGCAGTCATTTTAGGTCAAGTGGTTGGCTATATTGGTGGTGCATTAACGAGTAGCCCTTATGATTTTACTATGACGACTATTATTTCATTAGTTGCGGGATTGATCGTCATTTTGATCAGCGCTGCTGCAACACCTAAAAAAGAAACGACATCATCACATTCCTAAAAGCCGAACAGATTGGAGTATTCTCCAATCTGTTTTTTATTTTGCTTGATCATAGTTTTTGATGTAATACTTTTCTAAAATTGAACAGTGATAAAAGGATATTGGTTAGAACAAAAAGACTCGTCACAATAAACACTGCACTATAATTGTACGCATGGGCAATCGTTGAACCTAGCATTGGTCCTAAAACCTGACCAAAGTTCGTAAACATCTGGTTGTAACTGTATACTCGGCTAACCCCTTCTTCAGGTGTGATCTTGCTAATCAATGTATTGATCGATGGCATCAACGCACCTGTTGAAAAACCTAATATGAAGCGTAAAATTCCTAGTTGTAATGGTGTCGTTACAAACGCCATTGGTAAATAGCAACATAAAGATAAAACCAACCCTGCTAATAGAACTTTTTGATTTCCTATCTTATCCCCTAGCTTCCCAAGTCTTGGCGAAGAAAAGACGGCTGATACTCCTGAGACTGAAACAATCAAGCCACTCACAAATAAAATATTTGATGTATCACCGCTGAGTTCTCGAATATATAATGTCAAAATCGGACTGATCGTCGTGATCCCTAACTGTAAAATCAACGTAGTGATAAACAAACCGACTAAAACAGAAAAGTGATCCATTTTAGCAAAGACTTCTTTCGTACTGATCAGATCTTTCTTCTCAACCGGTTGGAAATCTTCTTTTACCATGAAAATCGTTAAGATCGTGGTGATCAGTAATAACCCTCCAGTAATCAAAAAGACATTTTCCATTCCGAACCATTGCGCCAAAGCGCCCCCCATCGATGGACCGATCAATGTGCCTGCAACTGCTCCAGTAGAAAGTGTGCCTAACGCCCAGCCACTTTTCTCTTTTGGTGCTTGTGAAGCAATCATCGCTGTCGCATTAGGTATGTATCCAGATAAAATCCCATTAAAGAAACGCATGACCAAAAGCCAATACGCATTTGGTACAAAGGCTAGTGACCCCATAGTGATGGTCATTCCGGCAGCTGCTCGGATCATCATCATTTTTCTTCCTTTACGGTCAGCTAAGTTCCCCCAAATAGGCGCAACGATTGCCGCAGCAAAAGCTGTTACTGAAATCGCCAGTCCCGAAAATAATTCGATTTGATCCTTTGGTGTACCTAGTTGTTCAACGTATACTGGAATAAACGGCATGACTAAACTGATACTTGAACCAGTAAAGAAGCAGCCTATCCAAGCTACAAATAAATTTCTCTTCCATTGAATCTTCATTCATCACCCTTCTTTCGTCTCTATTATCATACCTATTTTTCTACCTGTGTGCAACGTATGTGCCGGTATCGTTCGTTTTTGCAAAAGAGGAACTAGACCAAAAAAATAGAAGCAAAGAGTCAACCGACTCTTTACTCCTATCAATTGTCATTTAAATAACTGCTAAAATAACAAAGTTGAGGATGAATAAAATATCAACAACCCATAAAGCAAATGAAATCTCGTTTGTTTTGCCTTTGATGACTTTCATGATCGTATAGAAGATAAAACCAGCGGCGATTCCGTAAGAGATGCTGTACGCTAATCCCATAAAGATCGAAGCAAAAAATGCCGGTAAGGCTTCTTCCATATCTAACCAATTGATGTCAGCAAAAGATGCCATCATCATCACACCTACTAAGATCAATGCCGGAGCAGTTGCTTGTGCTGGCACGACAGCGATCAGTGGAGAAAATAAGCTACTTAAAGCAAATAATGCGGCTACGACAACTGAAGTCAAACCTGTACGACCACCAGCACCGATACCAGCTGCTGATTCGACATACGTCGTTGTATTCGATGTTCCGAAAATCGCACCAATCGATGTCGCAATCGCGTCAGCGAACAACGCTTTATCCATTTTAGTTTTGAATCCTCGTCCGTCTTCCAAAGCTTCCTCATCTTCTTTAGAGAAAATACCTGTACGTCGTCCAGTACCGATGAACGTACCAATCGTATCAAATGTATC
Source organism: Enterococcus sp. DIV1094 (assembly GCF_017316305.2). Taxonomy (NCBI): domain Bacteria; kingdom Bacillati; phylum Bacillota; class Bacilli; order Lactobacillales; family Enterococcaceae; genus Enterococcus; species Candidatus Enterococcus mangumiae. The sequence continues at coordinate 2,306,215 of NZ_CP147250.1, read as the reverse complement.
GGATAAACTAAACGCAATGATCGTCATCAGTACTTGTGGGATCTTAGAGCTATCGCTGAATAAAGATTGCATCCCTTCCGCACCAAATGCTGCACCAAATGTTGTGCCTAGTTCATTGATTGAATTGCCTAAAGAATTTTGTTCCCAATCAATCGTTCCTAGATCGACAACCCCCATCAAAATTCCGATGATCGTTGTGACTACGATACCGATCAAGATTGCACCACGAACATTTTTAACAACTAAGATCGATGTCAAAACTAACCCAATGACAGCTAATAGGATCGGCGCATTATTAAAGTTTGCCAGTTCAGGTACGATTCCGCCATTGATCGTCACATTTGTTACTTGACCGTTGTCAACGACAGAGCTAGTGATTGCTGATTGATCCGCAGAAAACGACAAAAGCCCAGCATTTTTGATTCCAACATACGCAACAAAAATCCCAATACCTCCACCGATTGCATGTTGTAAACTCTCAGGAATCGCATGGATGATCATTTTACGAATATTGGTAACGGTAATAAATACATTGATCAATCCACAGATAAAGACCATAGCTAATGCTTCTTGCCAAGAATAACCTAACCCAAAGACTACTGTAAAAGTAAAGAAAGCATTTAGTCCCATGCCTGGTGCTTGTGCATATGGCACATTGGCAAATAACCCCATCACTAAAGTACCGATGATCGATGCGATGATCGTTGCTAAAAAGACTGCTTGAAACGGCATCCCAGAAGCTGATAAGATCGTCGGATTAACAAATAATATATAACTCATGGCAAAAAAGGTCGTTACACCTGCCATTACTTCTGTTGGTACGTTTGTATTATTTTTCTTTAGTTGGAAAAACTTTTCCATAAAAATTTCCACTCCCTGATTTTTTCTAACGGACTACATAATAATATGTAAAATAAATCCAAATCCATTCCCCCGTCGAACATTTATAAATTATATAGAGATTTCATTCGTATTTCAATAGAAAACTATATAAAAAGTTAGTTTATTCTAAAAACGTTCGTGTTTTACCGGTTTTTTTCTCCTTCTTTTCTCTCTTCGCTCATTAGAATCTCCTTTTCAGAAAATTTTTCACCTTGTTTATTCATTGAAATATGCTAGACTGAAACAAATCGTTGTTTGAAAGGAATGACAGCATTGAACAAAAAATTGATTGCGATCGACTTGGATGGAACAACTTTGAATCCTGATTCGATCATTACGAATAAAACCCAACAAACATTGAGAAAAGCCATTGATGCTGGCCATCATGTCAGTATTGCAACAGGTCGTCCTTATCGAATGAGCTATCAGTATTATCAACAGTTAGAATTGACTACCCCAATGGTCAACTTTAATGGTGCGCTCGTGCATATCCCAAACCAACAATGGGCTGGCGAGCAAGAAACACTGATCAATAAAGAAATCGTTTTTGAGATCTTAGCGCAAAAAAATCAATTGAACCTAGACTTTATCGCTGCGGAGAATCGCGATACTTTCTTTATCGATACGTTTGATTTTTTTGATGCAAAATTCTTTGCTTCACCAAATCCTAAACCAGAAAATCTACTGTCTCCTCGAAATCTAACAACTAATCCTACGTCCTTATTGGTACGTACGGAAAAACAATACGCCGAACAAGTTTCTGCTGAACTGACACGGCAATTTGGAAAACACGTAGATGTAAGGACTTGGGGAGGTCCGATGGCGATTTTAGAGATCGTTTCAAAAGGGATCGAAAAAGCAAAAGGAATCCATCAAGTGGCGAATCATTTATCGATCGAACAAAAAGATGTCATTGCTTTTGGTGATGAGCATAACGACTTGGAACTTCTCGAGTATGCCGGCTGGGGTGTTGCGATGGCTAACGGTACGGAGCAACTCAAAGGAGTAGCCAACGATGTCACTGAGCAAACAAACGAAGAAGATGGTCTGGCAAGTTACCTTGAAAAGTTCCTTTCATTATAAAAAAAATAGTTCAGAAGATACGTTACATATCTTCTGAACTATTTTTTTATCTATTTGCCATGAACATATCGTAATAAGCATTCATGATCTCTTTTGCAATGATCGAATTCATCCGATCTTTTTCATCTAGAAGGTTTGGTAATACGACACTTACTGCGATCTCAGGATTTTCTGTCGGGCCATATGCAACGATATTACTATTGACCGTTGCAATATCGGGATGTCCTTCAGCAACCGTTTCGGCGGTCCCTGTTTTAGCAGAAAGATCCATCTTTGCATCTGCTAATGAGCGAGCAGTTGTGTAGGCATTTGTGCCATGAACCACTTGATGGAAACCTTCACGTAAAAGCGCCATGTTTTCAGGTGAGATATCCACTGTATTTTCAACAACTGGTTCCATTTCCTTTTTCACTTCGCCCAGATTACCATTCTCGTCATTGCCATAGATTCCTTTGACCAGACGAGGTTGGATTCTTTTTCCGCCATTTGCGACGGTTGAAGCATATTGCGCCAATTGGATCGGTGTATACGTATCAAACTGTCCAAATGCCAAATCGGTAAAGTTACCTGGTGTGAACCAGTCTTGGCCATTATCCTCATTGAATTTCTTCATGGACTCAACAGAATGTGAAATCCCCGCAGACTCATTCGGTAAATCAATACCTGTGATCGTTCCAAGTCCGAATTGTTTGAAGCCCTCACGCAATTGTTCATATGCTTGTGCCTCTTCACTCAAACTAGGTAAGCCCATATTCGGTACGTATTCTAATCCTAGCATTTTTAAAGCGACTTTGATCATGTACGTATTTGATGAAAGCTCTAGCGCTTGAACGACATTCAACGGTACGGAACCGCTACGATTGAAGACGGAACTTTTTTCAGAAGAGCCTTGCAGTCTGATCGGTTCGTCAACTAATACTTGATTGCCACTGATCACACCACTTTGCCAACCGGCTGCCAACGTCCCTGCCTTCACGACAGATCCTGGAACAAACGCATTGGTGATCGTACCAAGTGCATTTTCAGTCAAATCTTTTGAACCTTGTTCATGGCTAAAACCAGCCATTGCCAGAACATCACCCGTTTGTGGATTCATCGCAACGACATAGGCACCTGGTGAATATTGGGCTTTGCCATTATCGACTAATTTTTGATAATTGTTTCGAAGAATCTCTTCGACTTTCGCTTGGAACTCTGCATTGATCGATAACATCAAGTTCGAGCCTTTTTCTCCGGCATAAAGTTCTTTTTGTTGGATCACATTTCCATTATTATCTAACGTCACTTCATATTGTGTCTTTGTTCCTTGCAGAACATCTTCATATTGTTTTTCTAAATAACTTTGACCCACTCGGTCATTACGTGAATAACCTTTTGCCAAAAATTCTTCCACTTGATCAGCCGGTAATCCTTGTCTTTCTGAAGTCACACTTCCTAGGATACTCTTTATTGAATCCGCCGCATTGTACTGGCGTACCCAGTCAGTTCCTGTTGAAACTCCCGGAAGATCTGAAGCGTGTTCTGCTACGATCGCCAATTCTTGATCTGTCACATCAGAATTTTTGATAAAGACTGTATTCAATTCATAAGCGTTATTCATTCGTTTGAAAATCGTTGCAGCTTTCAACTGTTCTTCATTGAAATTGATTTCCTCATCGGTCACTTTGTCTACCGTTGCCTGGTATTGTTCACTAGTACTCAACTCTTTTTCTTTCGCCGACAAACGTTCGGTCGCCTCTTTCAAGTGAGCAGGATCAGCTAACCAAAAATCCTTCTTATCACGAGTCGTCAAATTTTCATCTACTGGCATGTCGATCAATTGCGTCAGTTTATTTGCTGTTTTCAGCAAGTCCTCGGCTGTCATGTTTCTGCCTCTCGTAAATGTGATCGCCTGATTGGCTTGATTCGTCACTAGTGCTTTTCCAGTCGCATCATAGATCATCCCACGAGGTGAGCTGACTTGCACCGTCAAAGATGAAGAAGATTTGACTTTCGCTTCTAATGTCTCACTGTTCACGATCTGCAAATAACCTAATCGAGCAATCAATGACACGAACAACGTAAATATAATGAAAAAAAGAAAATTTAAACGAAAAGGAACGTGTGAACGACGAAACGTCTTGTTTTTCGGTTCTTGAGTCCCTTTTTTTATTCGATCTAACCAAGAATTATTTGTATTTTTTTTCATAAAACTTTTCATCATTCCTATCTTTTGCATGGTTGTAACAGAAGCTTCCAACTACGAAAAATAAGCATTGCAAACCTAAAATATCTTCTTATATTTTGGCGTTGCAGGACTTATTTTTGAAAGAGTTGCTTCCGGAACACCGTTCTTTCGATTTGAGGGGACGACAGATAACTCATGTCATAGTGCCTCCATTGTACCTAAAAAAAACAAAATTAAAAAGTAAAATCCCAATCCGCAAGAAATTCTTTAATTCTCACCTCGAAAAAACCCGATTTGTTTCACAAACAAGAAATGTGTCACAAAAAACAACTTTAAAAATCTTTAAAAAATATGGTTGTTTTTGAAAATAAAGTTTTCTTTTACCGTGAAACAATGGAAACTAATCTGACATTGTGGAAAACTACCATCTGTTATTTCATTTTCGTTTGACATAATTCTTGATTGCTTCTTTGGTTTGCATGACTTTGTCGGTCAATTTTTCATTCTTCGCCATGTAGAAATAAAAAATGATATCGATCGTTGCAAATTGCGCCAGCAAAGAGTTTGTTGCCGCACTACGATTCGTGATCTCTTTAGGTCTTGATGTTTGGACAACGACATCAGCCAATTTGCTTAATTGGTTGTTCCCAAATTGTGTCAAGGCGATGACCTCGATCCCTATTTCTTTCGCTAACTGAGCAAGCATCACTACTTCTTTGCTGTTCCCAGAGTTAGAAACAAGCCATAGTACTTTTTTAGTATCGTTACTTACTAGTTGTGGCAATAACACATGGATATCTTTTTCAAAGATGATCGGTTTTCCTACACGAGACCATTTTTGGAGAATGTCCTCCACAACTAAAGAAGACGCACCTACTCCATAGAGATAAACGGTCTGGGCTTCTTCCAGACGTTTCACGACACGTTGGATCATCTCTTCTTCTAAAATATCCACGGTTTCTTTGATCGCCACTTGCGCATTGTTTCCTAACTTATGCTTGATCGAATAAAATGACTCGTTCGGTTCGATGTCACTAAAGCCTTCTACAATACCGGCTTGTAGTTCCGTAGAAACATTGATTTTGAAAGCCGTCAAACTTTGAAAACCAAGTTTTTTAGAAAAGCGAACCACTGTAGGGGCACTTACCCCAGCACCTTCTGCTAATTCATTAGCTGTCATCATCGGAATTTTTTCTACATGTGTCACGATATAATCGGCTAATTTTTTTTCCGCCGAGGAATACTCATTCATCATACTTTCGATACGACTAATTACGCTCATCTGCTACACTTCCTTCTTTCTATCAGTCTATATGATTATAGCATACTCAAAGGAAAACAAATCTGCTTCGGAACAAGAAAATCAAAAACATTCATTCGGCAAAAAAAGAACCCTAAATACGCGTGAACTCAGATATCACTTGTACTTTAGATTCTTTCTTATACATTTTTTAAATGCCTAAAAACCATCATTTAGTTCAAATAAATTACCTTCTGGATCTCTAAAGTAGGCACTCATAAAGCCGCCCCAAGTCTCCATTTTCTGTGGCTCACCTAAAAAAATCACGCCATTTGCCTTTAACTTCTGATAATCTTTTTGAATATCTTTCGTAGGGAGCGTAATCACTACTGTATCAGATGCTTTTTCTCCAACAGATGGCGTGTAGCCATTGATTAAAGACATTTCTTCTGCCAAAGTCATATCAAAACAGTTAGGTTCTCCTTCAGCCATTGCAAATGACGTATACGGACCTTTGCTATCTCCCCATGTAGGGACTAAACCTAATTTTTTTGTGTAGAAGTCATAACATCGTGCATAATCTTTTTGAATCACTAAACCTATTTTTGCCTGATTAAAGTTCATCTATCGACCACTCCTTTTATAAGTTACTCTCATTGTAACAACTCAACGAAGTAACGTATTGGATAGAAGCGACATTTTTCGCTGCTCGCTTAATTTTATGAATTCACTCGGTGTGAGGCCGATATTTTTTTTGAACTCATTGATAAAATGAGATTGATCATAATAATTTTCAACAAGCACTTTTCGATCCGTTGGTTGTGTGAATAAAATCGTCAAACTATGGTGAAATTTGATGATCGATAGCCCCATTTGCGGCGTGAGACCGTAGTGCTTTTTGAATAAGCGCTGGACTTGGCGTGGACTCAAGCCCATATACTCATACAATTCTTGAGTAGATGACATTTTTTTTACATATAAATCTTCAAACAGCTTGATGTATTCATTATTGATAATCAGTTCGGCTAAACCAGACAAATAGCCAATCAGCGTTTCTTTCATTTCTTCAATCGTAAGAGTAAAAAATTGTGTCGTATCAAAATCAAGCGCCACTTCCTCAAGCGGTAATACTTTATCCATTGCCTCAGTTGCCTCTCGGCCAGTCAGTGCAAAAAAAGCACCTGGCTTTAAACGAAAACCAATATAGTGTTCGGGAAAATTCGAGATAAAGTTGAAGTCAGTTTTACTTGAACCGGTATAAAAAACAGATTTTTCCAAGACATTCACAATCAAATCGATGCAACCATCAGCGATGATCACATCGTTCATCGTGCCACTAAAATCAATTGCAATCGACTCCCACATACACACCAAGACATCTGCTAAGTCAGGGAGATATATTTCTGTATAGTTGATTTTTTCTTCGTATTCTTTATGGAATAGATGATGCGGTTGGATTGGCTGGTACATTCTCTTCTCCTTCTTTATTCAGCTACTTCTATCTTACCATGATTTCGTTTTTCCCATCAGCAACGATCAGCTAGATAAAAAAAACAGGGAAGAACATTTTTGTCCTCCCCGTTTTGTATTCACTTATAACTTTTTAAAAATTCGTCTTAACGGCTGTAATTATGAACTTCTTCTGACATCGCATCAACAAAAATATTCAAATCTTCTACAGCTGTTTCTTTACTTCCGTAGCGGCGGATATTCACTGTTGCATCTGCCATTTCTTTGTCACCAACAACGATTTGATATGGAATTTTTTGTGTTTGTGACGCACGGATCTTATAGCCCATTTTTTCATTGCGGTCATCGACTTCTACACGTAAGCCTTTCATTTGTAGACGTTCTTTGATTTCATAAGCGTAATCGCCATGCGCATCAACCGAAACTGGGATGATCGTTGCTTGGATCGGTGCCAACCAAGTTGGGAATGCTCCTTTGTATACTTCAGTCAAGTAAGCGACAAAGCGTTCCATCGTTGAAACGATTCCTCTATGGATAACGACTGGTCGATGGTTGTTTTCGCCATCTTCTCCCACGTAAGTCAAATCAAAGCGTTCTGGTAATAAGAAGTCCAATTGGATCGTTGATAATGTTTCTTCTGTACCCAAGGCTGTTTTTACTTGAACATCTAATTTTGGTCCATAGAAGGCTGCTTCTCCTTCTGCTTCAAAGTACTCAAGCTCCATTTCATCCATCGCAGCTTTTAACATGATCTGTGCTTTTTCCCACATCGCATCGTCATCGAAATATTTATCTGTATTGTTTGGATCACGATAGCTTAAACGGAAACGATAGTCTGTGATATTGAAATCTGCGTAGACAGCGACCATCAACTCCAACGTACGTTTAAACTCATCTTTGATTTGATCTGGACGGACAAATGTGTGGCCATCGTTCAATGTCATTTCACGTACACGTTGCAATCCAGATAACGCACCTGATTTTTCATAACGGTGCATCATACCAAGTTCGGCGATACGGATCGGTAATTCACGGTAAGAATGGATCGTGTTTTTATAGACCATCATGTGGTGTGGACAGTTCATCGGGCGTAAAACAAGCATTTCGCCATCTCCCATATCCATTGGTGGGAACATATCTTCTTGGTAATGGTCCCAGTGTCCTGAAGTTTTGTATAACTCAACGTCACCCATGATCGGTGTATACACATGTTGATAGCCTAAGCTGATTTCTTTGTCCACGATGTAACGTTCGATCGTACGACGGATCGTTGCACCTTTTGGTAACCAGAATGGTAAGCCTGAACCAACTTCAGGTGCTACCATAAATAGCTCCAATTCTTTTCCTAATTTACGATGGTCTCTCTCTTTGGCTTCTTCACGCATTTGGATAAATTCTTTAAGAGCTTTTTTATCAAAAAATGCTGTTCCATAGACACGTTGCATCATTTGATTATTTGAATTTCCGCGCCAGTAAGCACCAGCAACCGATAATAATTTAAAGACTTGGATACGTCCAGTTGAAGGGACATGTGGGCCACGGCATAGGTCGATGAATTCTCCTTGTTGGTATGCAGTGATCACTTCATCTTCTGGTAATTCACTGATCAATTCCACTTTGTAAGGATCGCTTGCAAAGATTTCTAATGCTTCTTGTTTTGATAACACACGACGTTCGATTGGCAAGTTTTCTTTAACGATCGCCATCATTTCTGCTTCGATTGCTGGTAGATCTTCGGCACTGACTTGGTTTTCGCCGTTGTCTGTATCGTAATAAAACCCTGAATCGATTGCTGGTCCTACACCAAAGTGGATATTTGGATACAAGCGACGCATTGCTTGTGCCATCAAGTGAGCACTTGAGTGACGAACCAAAGCAAGGGCATCTTCATGATCTGGTGTCACGATCTCGATTGAGCCATCTTCTTCGATCCCACGGTTCAAGTCGATCAGTTCACCATTCACTTTACCAGCCAAGGCTTTCTTTGCTAAACTTTTAGAAATACTTTCTGCAATCTCTGCAGTTGTGATCCCTGGCGCAAACTCTTTTACAGCACCATCGGGAAATGTCATTTTTATCATAGGGGATTCCTCCTTTAATTTTTGTTTTACCACTAATAAAAAAAGTCCTAGTATCTATACAGATACTAGGACGAAAAATTCGTGGTTCCACCTAATTTTGAATACGATGTTCGTATTCCTCAAGCGTGATAACGGTACGACCGCCTTTGTTTCAACAAAGGTTTCGAAAGTGGTCATCCTTTGGTTTTCTTCTGGAAAATTTTCAGCCTAGCTTTTCCTCTCTTATCGAAGACTCTCAAATTCAGTTGTCTTTCTCATCAATCATCTATGAATTTATTTAACCACTATTGTTTGAAAAAATCAAGTCTCGAATCAACTTATTTTTTCCATTCACCATTGACACCATATGTGCCTTTTTTCATTTCGTTGATGATCACATGAATGTGTTCTTTTGGTGCTTGCGTATTTTTGTGGACAGCTTCGGTAATATCTTTCATCATGTTTTCTAATTGTTCGGGGCTACGTCCTTCGACTAATTCGACATGTACGAATGGCATGTTTTCAACTTCCTCTCACGGTTCTTTTTTTGTTTGATCAAGTGTTACTTCTCTCTTTGCATCATACCGTAAAAAGATTTTGCTGAAAAGTCCTTCTTGCGATTTTGTCCTTAATTTTGCGGGATGACCCGATTTCGTTTTTGAGGTGAGGATTTTTTGGCACGCAACGCACTTAAAATGGAAACTGTATCAACAACTTCTTGGAGCATGGCACCAAACAATGCTGGAATGACTCCTGTACTTGCAACAAGCATCAAAAAGACACAAACAAAAATACCAATCAAAACAGACTGTTTCGCTACTTTCATCGTATCTCTAGAAATCATCACTGCTTCGGCGACTCGCTCCAAGTCATCTTTCAAAATGACAACATCTGCGCTTTCACTTGCTGCGGTAGAACCATGTGCCCCCATGGCTATGCCTACATCAGCTACTGTTAAGGCAGGCGCATCATTGACACCATCTCCCACCATGGTGACAGGGCGCTTTTCTTCGGGGATACTAGTTAAAATCGTTAACTTATCTTGTGGTAAGCAACGAGCATGGATTTCAGTCAAGCCAACTTTCTCAGCAATTGACTCAGCAACCGTATGCCCATCTCCTGTTATCATCAACAAATCTTGAATCCCTTGTGCTTTCAAGTTCGCAATCGTTTCCTTTGCTTCTGGGCGAATCGTGTCAGAGAAATAGATCGTCCCCGCATATCTTTCATCGATCGCCACATAGATCGCAGTTGTATCGGTTTTAGATTCAGGTACGCCGATAAACTTTGCATTTCCTACTTTGACATGACGTCCCTCGACTGTTGCTTCGATCCCTTGTCCTGAGATTTCTTTTAAATCAGTGACTGGTAATAGTTGTGGAACTGCTTGAACTAAAGAACGGGCTAAGATGTGAGCAGAACCTTGTTCCGCACTTGCTGCCACGCGCAATAATTCCGCTTCTGAAAATTGAGAAACTGGATCAACGCCAGTGACTGCAAGAATACCTTTGGTGATCGTTCCTGTCTTATCAAAAGCAATCGTTTTTGTTTCAGCTAATTTTTCAACAGCAGTCCCAGTTTTGACCACGATCCCGCTTTTACTTGAACGACTCATACCCGCCACTAATGCGACAGGGGCAGCTAAAATCAATGGACAGGGCGATGCTACAACTAAAACTTGCGCAAAGCGTACAGGATCCCCACTGACCCACCAAGCAATTCCACCGATCACGTAAGCAATCAAGGTAAAAGGAACAGCATAACGATCTGCCAGACGAACAAAGCGTGCTGGTTTTTCTTTCGATTCCTCCACAAGCTTGATGATGAGTTGGTACTGACTGTCTTCTGCCCGCTTTTCAACGATCATCTGAACAGACGAATCGCCGTTGACCGAACCAGACATCAATTCATCATCGATCTTCTTGACTATCGGTTTCGATTCACCCGTCAACGATGCTTCATCAAAAGTAGATTCGCCCTTTATCACTCGTCCGTCAGCCGGAACGATTTCTCCTGGTTTGATTACCAATCGATCGCCAACCTCAAGTGCATCTACTGAAACATCAAGTTGTTTATCCCCTTCCAATTTATGGGCAGTTCGAGGCGTATTATCTAATAGAGATTGTAATTCTTGACCCGCTTTTTTCTGCGCATAGTCTTCCAGACTCTCGCCACCTGTCAGCATGATCAAAATCATCAAACTCGCCCAATATTCATTGACAAGCAACGTCGCAACGATTGCCGTGATTGCTAAGATATCTACCCCATATTTCCCTGAACGTAGCGTTTTGATCATTTCAATAAACATCAAGAAGGCGAGTGAACCACCTGTGACAGCAATGATGATAAACGCAAGGCGAGGACGATCGAACATAAACTCACTGACCAGTGCCACCACACCGATCAGTAGTGTCATCGCAAATTTTTTATAATGTGTCATTTCGTTCAGCTCCTTTCTCCATCTTTAGAATACCTGTTCTCTTAGGCCATTTAAACTAAAAACCCCTAAATGAAAACAACTATCACTCTCAAATACTTTACGATTATTTTTAGTTGACTCTCCGATGTACCTTTTTTAATCAATCTGTGCTATACTTTTAATTCGTTATTTACGGCGGAAGGAGTAAACGATGCAATGAATGAAAGACAATTAGAACAACAGCATGTGGAAGAAACCACTCAAATGATCCAATTAGAACAACGCCTATTAAATCGCAAATTAAGCGACTTGACAGAAAAAATGAATGATTCCACAAAGGAAACAGCGAATCACAAAATACGTAGTGGCTCTAACGAATCTTTTTACGAGTCAGTAGTCGAATACCGCCAACATGAACAAGAACTACTTTTAAAGTACCACACATTAGAATCGCAACAAAAACGCCTACAAACTTTAGAAGTGATGAAAGAAAATCCTTACTTTGCCCGCATTGATTTTAAAGAAGAAACAGAAAAAGAAACCCTCTATCTAGGTATCGCTTCATTAAGAGATACGGATGAAGAAACGATCGTGATCGACTGGCGTGCGCCAATCGCTAACCTCTATTATGAAGGGGAAATCGGCCCTGCTTTTTACGAAACCGATGTAGAAAAAATCGATGTGGAACTGCTATTGAAACGACAATTCAAGATCGTTGATGGGAAAATCGTCTCGATGGTCGATACATCCGAAGTCATCAATGATGATTTTCTGTTAGAGATTTTAGATGATGCTTCTAGCGCTCATATGAAGAACATTGTTTCCACGATCCAAAAAGCCCAAAATGCAATCATTCGTGACACAAACAGTAAAGTCATGCTGATCGAAGGGATCGCTGGCAGTGGTAAGACTTCAGCGTTACTTCAACGAATTGCGTTTATTCTTTATCACAATCGAAAATGGTTAGATGCCGAAAATGTCTTATTATTCTCGCCGAATCATCTATTTTCTGATTACATCTCCACTGTTTTACCTTCTCTAGGTGAAAGTGGTGTACCAACACAAACATTCAAAAATTATTTACAACAGTTGTTGCCTGAATTTGATTTGACAGAGGAAGAACAACAAGAAGTCGGTTTTCTCTCTGGTGACAATGATCCGATCAAAACATTGAAATCTGGCTTGACTTTCGTTGAGCATCTCGATACTTACATTCAAACAATCACTGATTTTGGTCCTTTGTTCCGTGAAATGAAAATCAATGGTCGAACCATTTTATCAAAAGAAGCGATTCGAAGATGGTATCAAGAAACAAATGAATTACTCCCCTTGCATCAACGCCTGTCCTTGCTGCAAACAAAACTATTGAAAAAACTAGGCGGACTGCAAAAGGATGAAACTCGTCAGAAATGGGTCAAAGAGCTTGCAGAAGAGCAACTCCAAGAACTATATGCCACCGATCCAAACTTAGAATACACCGAACAAAAAGAAAGATCATTGCTCAAAAAATTAGCGAACCAAATCGTGAAAAAAAGGTTTCGTAGAGTTCATCGTGGGATCTTGCAGTATCAATTTGTCAACTTACCCAAACAGTTTCTTCACTTTCTACAAACAGTGCCTAAAGAGCTGTTAACGTCACATGGCGTCAGCGAAAGTGCTTGGGGTGAACACCTACAAGTAGTCAAGACAAATTTACGTACCAGAGAGCTGCCACAAGAAGATGCCGTTTTATATTTTCTACTGATGCGTCGTGTCCATCCTGTATCAGTCACTCAAAAAGCACGGTATATCTTCATCGATGAAATGCAAGATTTCGCACCTTCACAAGTCGCTTTGCTCCAATCGATTTATCCAAATGCTAACCTAACATTTTGTGGAGATCTAAATCAAAATGTCTTTGGTAATGAAACGATCACTGGTTCGTTAGAGGCGCTTTTCCCAGAAAAAGAAGTGACACAGTTTCAGTTAACCACGAGCTATCGCTCTACGAAACAGATCACTGATTTTGCGAATCATTTCTTAGCACATGATAATGTGGTAGAAACAACCGCTCGTGAAGGACGTTTGCCATTGATCGTCCAAAGTGATTCAGCCTCAAGTAAAATCCAGTGGTTGGAACAAACGATCACAGAGACGAAAGAACAAGCAAAATATTGGCGCACTGCGATCATTGGCAAAACAATCGCTGAATGTGAAACTCTTTATGAACAATTGCCTGCTTCATTAAAAGACCAAGTCCAGTTGATTGCGGATGAATCTGATTTTATGAAACGTTCGATTATTCTTCTCCCGGCTTATCTAGCCAAAGGATTAGAATTTGACCGAGTCTTTTTGTGGAATGTGGATGACGCACATTTTAATTCTGGCCATGACAAACAGATTTTATATACGATGTGTACACGCGCCATGCATGAATTAATCCTCTTTACATCCGCTAAAGATGCTTCTTTTCTGCAAACATTGGCTACTGAACATTATGAGTCTCTCACTTTAGATTGATTCTTTGCATAAAAAAAACAGAGATTTTCTACGTGACGTGTAGAAAATCTCTGTTTTTTATTCATCTATCGATCACAACATCAATTCTGTGTTTGGGTATTTCAAACGAACAAGTGAGACGATCATTCGCAGTTCTTCGATATTTTCCGGATATTCTGGGTCAAACACCTTGCTGTGTCGACCGATCCCGCCATTATCGATCAAACGATAAATACGATTCCAATCCATGAATTGTTCGACCGTCTGGAAATTGCTGATCGGATAGCCGCCACTGTCCAATATTTCTGAGACACGAAAGGCCAGATAAGCAGTATCGATGACTGTCTCTTTTTTTGGTGCCATTTTTGTGCTTGTTTCAATCAATATCTTTTCTGGTTGATGCTTCAGACTCCAGTCCAACAATAAAAAGAAAGCTTCCATTCGATAATCTTCTTCAAACAACTGAAATGCTGAGTCAGAACGTCGAAAAAGCAATGGGATCAAATATTTTTTTTTATAGATCAGCATAGGTGCCCGATCAACCATACATTCTAGATAACGATTCAAATAGCCTGTGCCTATATAGTTTCCTAAACGATAGCCTTCTACGCCATAAGGTGCATATTTTTGAGCAAGCTTTGAGCAATCAGCGATATTGACTGCCAATTCTTCTACTTTTTGGTAACCGCTTAGAATACGTTCGAAAGGCTCTAGATTAATTTTTGCTTCCATTATTCTTTCCCCGCCTACATCAAATTACTATTCGTTTACTCACGATACTTTAATAATAACACAGGTTGAAATAGAAATGATAATAAATCACAAAAAAACTGTAACAAATAACACGCAATTTTTAATTTTACTACGACTTCTTTGTTGTCTTTTCTAAATTTTTTAAGCCTCTGCTTCTTTTTTCACTCTCACCGAAAAGTTCCTTTATCAGAAAAAATGGAGAGATAAAAGATCGAAAGTAAAACATGACATTGGGTTTTTGGGTATGATAACAACTGCTTAGTCTTTCAAAGAAAATAAAAAAGAACTTGAAAATGGTTCTTTCAAGCCCTTTTTATCAGTGTTACTCTATTAATCTTCTAACGCTACATTATGGAAGACATGTTGAACATCTTCTAGGTCTTCTAATACGTCAATCATTTTTTCGAATTTTTCTAAATCGTCACCAGTCAATGTGACTTCATTTTGAGGGATCATTTGGATCTCAGCAATAGAAAATTCAGTGATGCCTTTTTCTTTTAGTGCTTCTTGGATACTGTGGAAATCAGGCACTTCACCGTAAACGATGATTTGTCCATCTTCTTCCATGACATCACGCACATCGATGTCTTTTTCCATCAAGTACTCTAAGATCTCATCTGCATCTTCGCCGGCAAAACCGAAAATCGCCGTATTATCGAACATATAAGAAACTGCACCAGATACACCCATATTACCACCATTTTTACCGAATGCGGCACGCACATCAGCGGCTGTCCGGTTCACATTGTTAGTCAACGTGTCAACGATGACCATTGAGCCATTTGGTCCAAATCCTTCATAGCGCAATTCAGAGTAAGTTTCATCTCCTGAACCTTTCGCTTTTTCGATTGCTCGATCAATGATATGTTTAGGTACATTGTAAGTTTTAGCGCGTTCAATGACGAAACGTAGTTTTTGGTTAGCGTGTGGGTCAGGGTCACCTGATTTTGCTGCTGCATAGATTTCAATTCCGAACTTCGCATAAACTCGGCTGTTGTTTGCATCTTTAGCTGTTTTTTTAGCTACGATATTGGCCCATTTACGTCCCATAGTTTCACTTCGCTTTCTGATTTGATATAAGATAGATACTTTTGATTCGTGCGGGAACACACAAAACGTCCTGTTTCATTATACTTGTGAATCAGGTTTATGTGAAGCTTTTTTTCTCTTCGATCGTTTCAATAAAGACTGGTTTTCGCCCAAATACTTGTTCCGCTACCTCGCCACCTAAGCGATAGATTTCATCACTGCGAACGAGTAGTTTTGCTACTTGCGCTTCTTTTTTGCCGATTTTAGAAAAGAGTGCGCATGCTTTTTTAGTTTTGAGACATGCCCGACCTGCTGATGTAAAGCCTAACACATGGATATATTCTTGCAATTGTTGTTCCTTCATTTCTTCATTTTGGATATTCAACAATACATAGCAAGACAAACGTTGGATCCTCGTCCAAGTATAACGTTTTGTTTTGACTTGTTCGACAAACTCAGCAAACGTAGTGGCAGTCTTTGCCGCTTCTAACATTCGAATTTCTATACCTTCCGTCATCTGATAGATTTGTTGCAACGAGTCGACCGTGGAGGATAGAAGTCGATATTTTAACAAGGGCCAATAGGATGCCCATGTTTGTAAACTTCCTGTCGTTAAAAACGTCTCTGTTTCTGAGGGGACTGTGGCAGAAATCGAGCGATGTTCTGTTAGTGCTTTACGAATCGCCGTGGCACTAGCAATCGTTTCTTCAGACAATTCTTTATCATGATACCCTGCCCCTTTACGATTGATCGGGATTAATTTCATCGGATGTTCATAGGTCGCATTTTCTTTTGCATAGCTCAACCCTAGGATATGATTAGGTGAGGAAAAATCAAGCGAGATCTCTGGATAGACTTGTTTGAATACTTGTGTCATCTTTTGCGGATAACTCATCGTCTGATCAGGCAACGCTTGGAAAGCTTTAGTGATTTGATCTTGATGTTGCATGACAAACGTTCCAAATGTTTGATAATCAAACGCCTTCTCGTCCTCTGTGCCAAAACATAAATAATCACAACCTAATTTTTGCAATAGTCGAACTGCACCTTTCGCAAAGTAATCAGCCGATTGTACCGCCCATTCGATCGGTAGTTCTACCACTAGATCTACTCCGTAGTGCAACGCCACTTCTGCACGTTGCCATTTATCAATGATCGCCGGTTCCCCTCGTTGCAAAAAATTTCCGCTCATCACCGCAATCACCACGTCTGCCCCAGTTTGTTCCTTAGCTTGTTGTACATGGTAAAGATGCCCATTATGAAATGGATTATACTCCACAATGATGCCGCAAACTTTCATTTTCTTTCCTCCTTCCATCTAGTAAAAAAGAAGAGACAAAGCTTTATGATCCAGCCGTCCCTTCTTTTTATTTTTAACTACAGTTCGTCTGTATCGCTTTCGTCCTTATGAGCAACAAAAAACCAGCGTCTTGATTCTTCGTTAGGTGTCTCATCTGTAAAATCAGCACATACTTCAACTTTCGCAAAGCCACTATTTTCCAGCATACGCAAGTAATTCTCTAACGGATACGTGCGTTCTTGGTGTAGTTCATCTTCACGAATAAACGTACCTTCTTTTTCTTGAGACTCGACGAAAAATGTCAAATAATGTTCAATGCTATGTTTTTCTTTTCCAGCATAACTATCCCAAAGAAAGGCAAAATTGTCTCCTTGGTAATGATAACTATACTCTGGAAACACTCGATCGATCTGATAAACGGAATGAACATCAAACAAGAAACGACCGTTCTCTTCTAATGCCTGAAATACCTCATCAAAGACTTGTTGCACTTCTTGATCATTTTGCATATAGCATAAAGAATCAGAGAAACAAGTGATTGCTTGGTACTGTCCACTTTCGGAAAGATCTAACATATTCCCTTCCACAAATTGCACTGTTGCTTCTTCTTCGTAGGCCCGTTGACTGGCGATCATCAGCATTTCTTCTGACAGATCCAAACCAGTCACATTGTAGCCATCTTTGGCAAAAGCGACCGCTAATGCGCCAGTACCGCATGCAAGTTCAAGGATATTTTTAGTTGTTTCCGGTAAATGCCGTTTAGAAAAAGCCAACCATTGATCATATAACCCGTCGTCCATTACTTCATCGTAGATAAAAGCAAATGTTTCGTATGCCATTTTAATCCAACCATTCGTTCAAGTCGACAAGTGGTGCGTCTGACCATAGCTTTTCTAAATTGTAGAAACCGCGTTCTGGTGCATGGAAGACATGGATGATCAAATCACCAAGGTCGATCAGGATCCATTTGCCACCTTCTTTTCCTTCTACGCGTTTCACTTCATACTTGTTTTCTTCTTCTTTTTCGATGATTTCTTCCACGATGGCATTGATTTGACGTTCACTGTTTGCTGAACAGATCATGAAATAATCAGCCAATAATGAGACTTCACGGACGTCCAAAGCTAAAATATCTTCTGCACGTTTTGAATCAGCTGCTTGAACAGCGATTTTTAATTGTTCTTTACTATCGATGATGATTTCCTCCTATATTGGCTAGCTATTTTGCTACCCAATGATTGTATGTTTCGATTGTTTTTGGATATATTTGTTGTTCTTGCGCAATCAGATGCGCTAAAGTATGTTTGGTTTCGAATGCGACTGCTTCGTCAAGATCGATCATCGCAAGTTCACGAGCTTCTTTAACACCTGGAAAAGAACGTCCAGGCTCGATGTAATCAGCAACATAGATGATTTTATCGAGTAAAGACATCTCAGCGGCTCCCGTCGTATGCACACGAATGGCTTGCAAGATCTCCTCATCCGTGATGCCTAGTTCCCGCTCCACAAAAGATGCACCGACCAAGCCATGCCAAATGGCATTCCCGTAAGCGAGCAACTCAGGATCAAAGTGATCCCGTTCGATGACTAGTTTAAACTCATCATCAGGACGTTCTTTCGCATAATCATGTGTCAGTGCAGCGATACTTGCTTTTTCTGGTGAGCAGCCATATTTTTCAGCAAGAGCGATCGCCGTTTGTTCGACACCTAAGACATGTTTGAACCGTTGCTCACTCATTCGCATTTGGACTTTTTGCATCAAGACTTCTCGAGTATATGCCGTATAATCTGTACTATAATTCATGTTGATACAAGCCTTCTTTCTGAATATAATCCAAGACTTTATCTGGGACCAAATAACGGACTGAACAACCTTGTTGGATCTTCTGCCGTATTTTTGTCGAACTCAAATCGATTTCCGGAACATCGACCCAGATCACTGGGTACGGTGTTTCCACTTGATAACCGCGACGGTGGATTCCTACAAAGTGGACCATCGTCAACAATTCATCGATTTTGTACCACTTTGGCAAATATTCGACCATATCGCCACCAATGATAAAATAATAGTCCGTATCCGGATTATTTTGCGTCAAAGCCTTCATCGTATCATACGTATAGCTCTTGCCACCTCGTTCGATCTCAATCGTTTCAATCGTTAAAAAAGGATTGTCTTCGATCGCAAGTTCAAGCATGTTTAAGCGGTGTTCTGCCGGTATTGTTGGCTTTTCATCCACATGAGGTGGTTGATAGGAAGGCATTAAACAGACATGGTCTAGTCCTAAATTCTGTCCTGCTTGTTCTGCCATGACTAAATGGGCCAGATGCACAGGGTTGAAAGTTCCTCCCAAGATCCCCACCTGTTTTCTTTTTTCATAAAGATGGGGCATTTCTTTTGGAAATACTTGAGGTCGAACAAAGGATCTCGCTTGCGATTTCATCTTCGTCACTCCTTAGATTGCATGTACTTCTTTAGATATCCGTTGATATTTTTCTTTGGTCGAAGCTTTGTATAAAACAAGTACGCGTCCGATGATCTGTACCACTTCACAGGCGATAGCTTCTTCTAATACTTGTGCCACATCTTCCGCGATCTCGTCTGTGTTTTGTAACAATGATACTTTGATCAATTCTCTTTTTTCAAGGGCTTCTTCGATTTGAACGATCATCGCTTCATTGACTCCACCTTTACCGATTTGAAAAATCGGTTGTAGATGATGGGCTTGACTACGTAAAAATCGTTTTTGCTTTCCTCTTAAACTCATGCTTTTCCTTCTTTCTTAAATGAGTGCTTTTCTTCTTAACACGTGTACCCCTTTTGGCGCCCAACCTGCAATGACTGCCGGTTCTGTCACAGTGATCCACCCTAGTCCTGCAAAGACGATATCTGTCTTTTCTTTGACAGAAAATTCAAAGCGAACAAGTTCAGGGAAGTCACCGACTTCATTTGGACGTGGTGGTTGCAATAAGCCACCTACATGTTTTTCATAAAAAGCATCTGCTTTTTCCAATTTTGTCCGATGCAAGTTGACATCATTTGATACATAGGCAATAAATGAACCACGTTTCCCACTAATGAAGTCGAATCGAGCTAATCCACCAAGGAAAAGTGTTTGGCCTTCATTCAGCTGATACACTTTAGGCTTGATTTCTTTCGTCGGTGCAATGATCCGTAAATCTTTTTTGCCTAGATAGTGCGCCATTTGATGACGATGGATGATCCCTGGGGTATCGATCAAAAACTGACCATCATCTAATGGAATCTCGATTTTGTCTAACGTCGTTCCTGGAAATTGCGACGTGGTGATCACTTCTTGAACGCCTGCCGTGTTTTTGATGATCTGATTGATCAGCGTCGATTTCCCAACATTCGTTACACCAACGATATATACATCGCGGCCTTCACGATATTCTTCGATCTTCTCAAGTAGCGTCGTCATCTCAGGTGCTTTTTTCGCACTTGTCAATAAGACATCGACAGGTCTTAACCCTGCTTCATGGGCACGCTCATTCATCCATTGGATCATTTTTGATTTTTTCAATGATTTAGGTAGGATATCGACTTTATTTCCAACTAAAAGGACTGGATTATTCCCGACAAAACGATGTAATCCAGGGATCAATGATCCGTTAAAATCAAAGATATCGACTACATTCACGATCAATGCGTCTTTTTGCCCTAATTCATTTAGTAATCGTAAGAAATCATCATCCGTCAATGACACATCTTGGATCTCATTATAATGTCTCAAACGAAAACAACGTTGACAATAGACATCACCTGTTGCCAGCCCTTTTTCAAGCGCGGCTTTTGGTGTATAGCCTAACTCATCAGGGTGTTCTGTTTGGATCATCACACCACAACCGATACATTGTAATTCTTCGTTCATTCAATGCCACCTCGCCAATCCATATCTGGATGTTTCTTTACTAAATAACTCATGATCTTACGCTCCCAGAACCGATTGAACTTCGTCTTCCAACTATCTGTATCAATGATTGGTTTGACTAAGACACTACGGATACCGGCACTATTGGCGCCACGAATATCGGTCATGATCTGATCACCGACCATGATGATCTCCTCATCTGCCAAATCTAACATTTTCTTCGCTTTATTGATGCCGACTGGTAAAGGTTTCAATGCTCTTGCGACATAAAGCAGCTCAAATTTTTCAACTGCACGAGCTACCCGTTCTGAGTTGTTGTTAGAAACAACGACTACTGGTATACCCGCATTTCTCATTTCTAAAATCCAACTGAACAATTCTTCTGTCCCGTCTGGATTATTCCAAGCAATCAGTGTATTATCAAGATCCGTTAAAACGGCTTTGATCCCTAGTTTTTTCAGTTGTGCAGGGGTAATTTTATAGACGGCTTCTACCATCCATGTAGGTTTATAATTTGAAAACATGTTGTCTCCTCATCTGCAAAAAATGAAGGAGCACGAAATGTACTCCTCAACCCCATATTATACTGTAAAATCTAAAAAAAAACTACCTCTATACATCAAACCTTTTACGTATGGTTATGACAGAAGTAATCAGCGGCAAGAAACCAGCAACCAACTTCCAAAATAGTTTCCTATTATTGGGGAAGTTGGTTGCTGATTTTCACAGGGATTCTTTGTATTCATTTTTTTAGATTGCTTGAGGACAAAAATCATCATCTACAGGCAGACTCGAAACAAGCATCCAAATCTTCCTGTCTCTTATCTCTTTTCTGACTATAAGACTTTTGCTAAGAAATCGATCGTCCGAGGATGACTCGTTCGTTCAAATACTTCGTCAGGTGTTCCTTCTTCAAGGATCTGTCCTTGATCCATAAAAATGATCCGATCCCCCACTTCTTTTGCAAAGCCAATTTCATGAGTGACAATAACCATCGTCATTCCTTCTTGTGCTAATTGCAACATAACGGAGAGCACCTCACCGACCATTTCTGGATCAAGCGCCGAAGTAGGTTCATCGAACAACATGACATCAGGTTGCATCGCCAACGCTCGCGCAATCGCAATCCGCTGTTGCTGTCCGCCTGATAAAGAGTACGGATATGCAGCCGCTTTGTCTGACAATCCGACTTTTGCCAATAGCTCCAAAGCAATCGCTTCGGCTTCTTTTCTTGGCATTTTTTTCACCTTGATTGGTGATAAAGTGATATTTTCTAATACTGTCATATTGGGAAATAAATTGAATTGCTGAAAAACCATCCCCATTTTTTCTCTTGTTTTAAAAATATCATGCTGTTTATGCGTGATGTCCGTTCCTTCAAACTCCACCGTACCCGATGTAGGAGATTCGAGTAGATTCAAACAGCGGAGAAACGTACTTTTTCCTGAACCTGAAGGGCCGATGATCACCACGACCTCGCCTGCTGAAATAGTAGTAGAAATACCTCTCAACACTTCTGTTTCTGCAAATGATTTATTTAACTGCTTGATCGTCAATATTGATTTTTCCATACGTTGTTCTCTCCTAACGTTGATACCCTTTACCGAGTTTTTTCTCCCAACTACTCAACAACCGCGAAGTCACAAAAGTCATAACGAAGTATAACCCTGCGGCAATAAAATAAGGTTCTAATGGGATATAAGAGTTTGAGATCACGATTTGAGCAGATCCCATCAATTCATTGATACCGATCACTGTCAGCAGGGAAGAATCTTTGATCAATGTGACAAACTCATTTCCTAATGGTGGCAAAATATTTCTCAACGCTTGTGGGAAAATGACATAACGCATCGCTTGTATGGGACGTAACCCTAACGAATAGGATGCTTCTGTTTGTCCCATATTGACAGCCGCGATTCCTCCACGAATGATTTCAGCAACATATGCGCCAGAATTTAGTGATAAAACGATGATTCCAGGTATCAAACGACCTAAGTCGATCGTCAAAATACCTACTGACCAGTCAACAGCTGGAAAGAAACGTTGTAATAGAATGAACCCGATCATGATCTGCAACAACATCGGTGTGCCTCTCAATAATTCGATATAGCTATTAGCCAACCAATTCAAAGGCTTGACTTTTGAGCGCTTCATCAATGCCATTGCTAAACCAATCAACGTTCCAAAGATGACAGTCAAAATCGAAATCACGATCGTAACAACCGCACCTGATAGAAAATAGGGTAAGTATTTATCTAAAAACGAAAAATTCACACGGCTTCCCTCTATTCTGTCGCTGTTTGTTCAGCTAATTCATGATTTTTTTTGATAAATTCATCGATCTTGCCTTCATCGCTCAACTTTTTGATGATGCGATTCAACTCTTCTTGTAATTCGGTACTACCTTTTGGTAAAGCAATAGCAAAGGCTTCATCGTCTGACTGTTCCAAAGGGATATCAGCGATCACCAAGTTAGGATTTTGAGCGATATAAGCTTCGGCGATCGTCTGTTCAACGACCATTCCATCAAGTGAACCTTGATTGATCTCGATCACCATATTTGGCACCTTGTCGATCGTAACTACTTTAGCCTCTTTGATTTGTTCGTTGATCACTGCTTCTTGGATCGAACCTTTTTGCGCACCTAAGCTCTTACCTGCCAAGCTATCCATGCTTGTTAATGTACCTTGGTCTTTTTTGTTGATCACGAGCACTTGTGGCGGATTGTAATAGTTGTCGGTGAAATCAAATTGTTCTTTGCGTTCTTCAGTCGCTGAGATTGCTGAGATCGCTACATCGGCTTTTCCTTCTTTTAAAGAGGCTAACACTGTATTGAAACTCATATCTGAAAGCTCCAGTTTCACACCAAGTTCATCGGCAATAGCATTTGCTAAATCAATGTCCGATCCGACGATTTGATCTTTCCCATCAACGATCGTATGAAATTCAAACGGCGCATAATCAGCAGACGTCGCAACTTTCAATACTCCACTTTCTTTGATCGCCGTCAATTGATCGGTTGATTCAGCTGCATTCCCATTCCCACAAGCGCCTAATGCGAATGTTGTAACTAAAAATAAAATAATTCCTGAAATCTTTTTCATTGTCTCGCCCCTTATTCATTTTGTTCTGTCATTATAGCATGAAAATTTCAAAAATAAACTATTTTTTGTATATTTATTTAATTTATTTCGATTTTATGCTTTTAAAATGAATAATACTAGCGAATAAAGAATATTTATTTCCATCCTTTGCTTCAGGTAATGAAAAAAAAGCCGAGTACTAGGTCTCAGCTTATATCATTCTTTATTGGCTCTATAATAAAGTGGACTGATGAATCAATTCTGATTCGTCAGTCCACTTTTTCTTTTTGGGTATTAAAAAACATATCGTTCTCTAGTATGATTAAATCACCACAAAATAAACAACTGAGAGGACGATATGCTCTATGGAAAATTCTATCAAAAAAATGCTCCGATTAACAGATAAATATTTAACCATCCAAGATGTTTCTTACGAAACGTTCCATCAAACCAATACTTTAGTTATTGACGCAGTGTTAGCTCCTCCTACTTCTGCTTGTTTGACTTGTGGCTCTGCCGTGAGAGATTCGAAGGGGAAAACGGTCATTGTCAAAAATGGCAAGAAAATGACCTGCATTCGTTTCGATCAATTCAACCATTTACCGCTAATCATGCGGCTGAAGAAACAACGTTATCACTGTAGAAACTGCCATACCCATTGGACAGCCCAAAGCTATTTTGTTCGGCCAAATCATTCGATTGCCGAGCATGTAAAAATGAAAATCATTGCTTTACTCACCGAAAAGGTCTCCTTATCTTTTATCGCAAAGCATTGCCAGGTGTCTATTCCAACGGTGACGCGTATTTTGAAGTCGTTAAAAACCTATTTACCAAAACAAGCCAAGCGCCACCTGCCCAAAGTATTGATGGTCGATGAATTTCGTTCCCATGTATCCTCAGAAGATAAGATGAGTTTTATTTGTGCCGATGGGGAAACCGGGCAATTAGTTGATATCTTACCCACTCGAAAATTGTCTCGGTTGACCACTTATTTCCAGACATGTGTGAATCCATCTGACGTCGACTATTTAGTTACTGATATGAATGCGGCGTATTTTCAACTAACAAAAAAAGTATTTCCTCATGCCAAACTGGTCATTGATCGTTTTCATGTGATCAAACACATGAATCAAGCGTTCCAAGATTTTCGTGTCCGTGAAATGAAACGCCTGATTGCTTCGGGCAATCGGACAATGCCAAGGAAATTAAAAAGCCATTGGCGCTTACTCACCAAAAATCGGAAGAATATCAACCACACAGAATATAAAACTTGGCGTAGCTTTCGTGCCCCAAAGTATCCTTACCTGACAGAAGCCATGGTGCTTGACCGTTTATTAAGTGCTTCAACTGCCTTGAAAGTCGCCTATCAAGCGTTCCATGAACTAGCGGATGCCTTTCGTGACAAAGACCACGAGTCATTTTTCACTCTCTTGCATCAGTTACCAGAAACATTAGATAAAGAATTTCGGCTAAAACTACAAAATCTTCTGAGCTATGAAGAAGGGATTCGTCATTCTTTGATTTATCCTTACTCTAATGGGAAAATTGAAGCAAAAAACACCCACATCAAAACACTCAAACGAGTGTCTTATGGCTTTAAATCATTTGAGAACATGCGCATCCGAATCTTTTTGACGAATCAAGTCATTCACGTCAAATAACGAAGAAAATCCGGAGAAGAAGTGTTCACTTCTTCTTCCGGATTTCACTTGATTGCACTCATCAGTCCTTATTGACAAAGAGCCTCTTTATTCAGATTTTTTCTTTACTCAACTATTCCCCATCCTCTGACACAAAACTATATTCAATCTTATGTGAGTCAGCTAAACGATTCCCACTTTCATCTACCCAAGAGAATTCTTTTCGATAATCCTTCCCGACTAATGTTGTCGTTTTCTTCTCCTGATTGACTTCAACTGTGACATGTTTGATTTCTTTAACAAACGTTTGAAAAAGTTCAGTCGTTTTTAGTTCTTGTTCTGCGGTTGTAAAATCAGGTGTCAGCAAACTTTTGATTTCTTGTTCTTCACTGCTTGATAGT
This sequence comes from Enterococcus sp. DIV1094, assembly GCF_017316305.2. Classification (NCBI taxonomy): domain Bacteria; kingdom Bacillati; phylum Bacillota; class Bacilli; order Lactobacillales; family Enterococcaceae; genus Enterococcus; species Candidatus Enterococcus mangumiae. The sequence continues at coordinate 2,280,320 of NZ_CP147250.1, read as the reverse complement.
TTTAAATCTGCGGGATCTTGATCAAGGTTTTGTGCCAGTTGGATTTCTTTCATGATTCCTAAATTCCCCTCTTTAAGGGTATAACTTCCTCTGTTTTGTAAAGTTCCACCATTCGTTACTTGAACGATCTCGGCGTTTTTTAATTGATCCTCATCCGATTTAGAGCAGCCACTAAAAAATAGCAACATAGAAAACAACACTCCGCAAAAAAGAACATTAAATGATTTTCTAAACACACTATCAACTCCTTTTAAAAAAGGATATCACACTTTTTAAAAATAACAAAAAATAATTTTGATTGTGATTATAGAGAATAAACTGACTATAATGGATCTATAGCGAATATAAAGGGAGTAATAGTAAACAAAATATTTTGGATGATATTATTTTTTTTCGTGTTGTTAATCAGCTATTTGACTTCAGGATAAATTAAAACAGACAGCCCCACCGTAACTTTCTTTTAACTGGTATATTTGATTACACAATAGCCTAGTAGTTTTTATTTTTTTATACCATATTATTCTATGTAATTTTCTAAATACACTTTGAGTTGCCTGAGAATAGTTTTAAATCTTAGATGTTTAGCATATTCTCTGTCTTTAATATCATTCTTCCAATAAATATCATTCATTTTTTTATTTGCAATTATTTCATCAACAATAAAAAGTCCATCTAAATTAGAATACATTATCTAACCACCCATACAACTACTTGTTTTATCATTTAACTCGTAAAACAACTATAAAAACAAGTTATTATCAAAAAAATATATGTTTATCCTAATTTATTTCTTTTTTTAACTAGTAAACCACACAAATAATCACGTTAAATATACAAATCATAAACCAATTACTATAGCTTCATATGATAAATCAGAAAAAACTGTAGAGTAAATTCTCTACAGTTTAAATCAAAAATCTTCTTAATATTTACGAAAACGTTGGTAGCGTTGTTCGATCAATTCATCGGTGGGTTTCTGGCAAAGTTCGGTCAGTTTTTCGATCAATGCTTTTTGCATCATGCGAGCGACTTTTTCTTTGCTTAACGGCTCCCCGTTGAATGTTTCTGGAATCACGCGATCGATGACGTCTAATTCTAATAATTCACCAGCGGCAACTTTCATCAATTCAGCGGCTTCAGCAGCTCGGCTGCCGTCTTTCCAAAGAATCGAAGCAAATCCTTCTGGTGATAAAACTGCATAGATCGTTTGTTCTAACATCCAGACTTCATCGGCTAACGCCAAGGCTAATGCGCCTCCACTACCGCCTTCACCAATAATGATACTGATGATCGGCACCTTCAAATCAGACATTTCTAACAGATTACGGGCAATCGCTTCTCCTTCGCCACGTTCTTCTGCGCCGATTCCACAATAGGCACCCGCTGTATTGATCAACGTAACGACCGGACGATTGAATTTTTCTGCTTGTTTCATCAAACGTAGTGCTTTACGGTAACCTTCTGGATGAGGAGAACCGAAATTCCGACGAATGTTTTCTTGCAAGTCTCGGCCTTTTTGGATACCAATGACAGTCACTGGTTTGCCGGCTAATTTCGCCACTCCTCCAACGACAGCTTCATCATCACCAAATAAGCGATCACCATGAAACTCTTGGAAGCCTTCAAAAATCGTTTCAAAGAAATCAAGACTTGTCCAACGATCTTTTGCACGTGCCAGTTGGACGATATCATGAGCAGTTTTATTCATGGTTGATCCATCCTTTCTGCGTATGCAATTCTAGTAATTGATGGATCGTCTGCTTGAGTTCTTTTCTTGGAACGATTTGATCCACAAAACCATGCTCGAGTAAAAACTCAGCTTTTTGGAAGTCTTCAGGTAGTTCCTGTTTGATCGTTTGTTCGATCACTCGGCGTCCCGCAAAGCCGATCAAGCTTTGTGGTTCAGCTAAGATGACATCCCCTTCCATCGCAAAGCTGGCAGTGACTCCTCCAGTCGTTGGATCTGTCAATACCGTCAAGTAAAATAGCTGCTTGTTGCTGTGACGTTTGACAGCTGCTGAGATCTTGGCCATTTGCATTAGAGAAAAGATTCCTTCTTGCATACGAGCGCCTCCAGAGGCAGTAAATAATACGACAGGCAATTGTTTCGCCGCGGCACGTTCAAATAAGCGTGTGATTTTTTCGCCCACGATCGTTCCCATGCTTCCCATGATAAAATTAGGGTCCATGACACCGATAGCAAATGGAATGCCTTCGATGGTCGCTTGACCAGTTAAAACTGCTTCATGTAAGCCAGTTTTTTCTTGCATCTTGCTGATTTTTTTTTGATAATCAGGAAAATCAAGTGGATCTTTGGTGACCAAGTCCGTATCCCATTCTTCTAAACTTTTCTCATCGATGATCAGCGCTAATCGTTGCCACGCACCGATCCTAAAATTGTAACTGCAATGTGGACAAACTTTTTCTTCCCCGATATCTTTCGTATAGATAATATGCTTGCAATTGGGACATTTCGCCCACATATTATCAGGGACCGACGGCGCATTTGTTGGCTTGATTTCTCGATTAGGATTGATTCGAATGTATTTTTTCTTTTTGAATAAAGCCATCTTATTCGTCTCCTATCTCCGTCTCGGGAATCCAATTCGGTAAAAATTCTTCTTGTAAGAATGCGGTACTGTAATCTCCGGCAATCACTGCTGGATGACTGATCAGATCCATTTGGAACTCGGCATTCGTGATCACCCCATCGGTCACGATCTCGCTCAACGCTCGTTGCATTTTCATCAACGCATCAAAACGTGTGTCGCCATGTACGATGACTTTAGCAATCATCGAATCGTAATAAGGAGGGATCGTGTAGCCTGAATAAACTGCGCTGTCTACCCGTAAGCCCATACCGCCAGCTGGCAGTAATAGATCATTGATTTTCCCTGGTGAAGGAGCGAAATGGAACGCTGGATTTTCTGCATTGATCCGGCATTCGATGGCATGTCCTTGAAAAACGATCTCTTCTTGTTGGATCTCTAATGGACGTCCAGCCGCAATCTCGATTTGTTTTTTGACTAAATCGATATTTGTGACCATTTCAGTTACTGGATGTTCGACTTGGATGCGGGTATTCATTTCCATGAAATAAAATTCACCGGATTCATCCATCAGAAATTCGATCGTCCCTGCATTTTCATAGTTCACTGCCTTTGCAGCACGTACTGCGGCAGATCCTAAATGATTTCGTTTTTCTTCAGAAATCACCACAGACGGGGATTCTTCTAATACTTTTTGGTTGTTCCGTTGCAATGAACAATCGCGTTCGCCTAGATGCAGAACGTGCCCAAATTGGTCACCCAATACTTGGACTTCAATATGTCTTGCGGGATAAATGATTTTTTCTAGATACATTTCATCGTTACCAAAAGCTGCTGCTGCCTCTTGTTGGGCAGATGAAAAATGTTGTGGTAACTCTTCTTTTGATAAAACTTTACGGATTCCCTTACCACCACCACCAGCGGCGGCTTTGAGCATCACTGGATAGCCGATTTTTTCTGCTACTTCAAGTGCTTCTTCAACAGTCGACAGCACACCATCACTACCTGGGATCACTGGGACATTGGCTTGTTGCATCAACTGGCGTGCGTTGATTTTATTCCCCATGTCATCGATCGTTTTGCTTTTAGGTCCAATAAAGACGATATTACATTCTTCACACATCGAAGCAAATCGACTATTCTCAGACAAGAAACCAAATCCAGGATGGATGGCTTCTGCTTTTGTTACGATGGCTGCACTTAAAACTGCTTGTACATTCAAATATGAATCAGTCGCTCTTGCAGGACCGATACAGATTGCTTCATCTGCTAATTGTGTGTGTAATGCCTCCGCATCCGCTTCAGAATAGACCGCAACGGTTTGGATTCCAAGCTCACGGCAGGCACGAATGATCCGTACGGCTATTTCGCCGCGATTTGCTATCAAGACTTTTGAAAACATAACTCACCTATCCAATCATAAAGGTTAATTCAGCTTCAGCAACTTTTTTGCCATCCACTTTTGCAATTCCTTTGCCTATTCCTGCAGAAGATTTGATTTTAGTGATTTCGACTTCTAACATCAACGTATCTCCAGGAGTCACTTTTTTACGAAACTTGGCTTTATCTAATCCGCCAAAGTAAGCAGTTTTTCCTTTGAACTGTTCCAATGATAAGAGGGCAACTGCTCCTGCTTGAGCCATTGCTTCAACGATCAAGACACCTGGCATAACAGGCTCTTCTGGAAAATGTCCTTGGAAAAAAGGTTCATTGATGGTCACATTTTTTTTGGCTACGATCCGCTCGCCTTCGACCATTTCTTCCACTCGATCGATCAGTAATAATGGATAACGATGAGGGATGATTTTTTTGATTTCTTGAATGTTCATAGGTCTAGTTCTCCTTGCCTTAATTTGGTTGAACGATAAAGAGTGGTTGTCCGTATTCTACGACCTCTTCATTGTCGATCAAGATTGCTGCGATTTCACCGTCTACGTCACTCGTTACTTCGTTCATCAATTTCATCGCTTCGATGATACAGATCACTTCGCCTTTTGTGACTTTGTCTCCCACCTTTTTAAAAGCTGGTTTATCAGGAGAGGGTTGTAAATAGACGATTCCTACGATCGGTGATTTTACTTCCACACCGTCGACTATTGGTGCAGCTACAACTTCTGGCTGAGTAGAACTGCTTTCTTCTTTTGCTGCAACTGGGGCAGCTGGTTGTGGTTGTGATTCGGAAAACATGGGTGTCGGAACGGGTTGTCCCATTCCTCGACTCATTTCATTTTTATTCATATATAATTCAAATTGTCCGTCTTTCAAGTCAAATTCTGTTAACGTGGATTGATCAAATTGACTGACTAATTCTTTGATTTCATTGATCTTCAACATTATTCCTCCCAGCGTTTCATACATAGCACAGCGTTATGTCCACCGAAGCCTAATGAATTACTCATAGCATAAGATAGTTCGGCTTCTTTGCTTTCATTGATCACCACATTTAAATCAATTTCAGGATCTTGTTTCTCTACATTGATATTTGGTGGAATGAACTGATGCTCTAACGCAAGCAATGTCGCAAGTGCCTCGATACCTCCAGCGGCCCCTAATAAATGCCCAGTCATCGATTTCGTACTGCTGACATAGGTTTCTCTGAATGATTCCCCTAAAGCGATCTGGATCGCTTTTGCTTCTGCTTGGTCGTTGGCAGGTGTACTTGTTCCATGCGCATTGATGTATCCTACTTCTTTCGCATCGATTCCTGCTTCTTCCATTGCTAGTTTCATTGCTTTAGATGCGCCAGAACCATCTGGTGTTGGAGCTGTCATATGGTAGGCATCACAATTTGAGCCATATCCAACGACTTCACCATAGATTTTTGCGCCGCGAGCTTGTGCGTGTTCCAATGATTCTAGAACTAACACACCTGCTCCTTCACCCATGACGAAACCATTACGGCCTTCGTCAAATGGAATCGAACCACGTACTGGATCTGTTGATTCGGATAGAGCAGTCAATGCCGCGAATCCGGCGATTCCCATCTCACAGATCGTTGCTTCTGTTCCGCCCGCAAGGATGATATCTGAATAGCCATGTTTGATATTACGGAAAGCTTCTCCAATGGCATTCGTTCCACTGGCACATGCGGTCACGATCGACGTACAAATGCCTTTAGCACCTACACGTAAGGCAATATTCCCAGCTGCCATATTAGCGATGGACATTGGAACAAACATAGGTGAAACGCGGTTTGGTCCTTTGTCATGCATCCGGATGACTTGACTTTCAATCGTTGGTAATCCACCGATCCCAGAGCCGACAATAACACCAAAACGATCTTGGTTGATTGCTTCTTTTTCGATCCCGCTCATTGCTAATGCTTCCATTGCGGCATAAATACCATAAATTGAAAACATATCCATCCGTTTGCTGTCTTTTTTTACAAAATATTTATCAAAAGGAAAGTCTTTGACTTCACCTGCTAATGTGATACCTGTTTCTGAAGCATCAAATTTTGTGATCGGTGCAATACCATTCGTTCCAGCTTTTAAACTAGCTAAAAAACTTTCTGCATCATTCCCGATCGGTGAAGTGACTCCATAACCTGTGATTACTACTCGATTCATTAATTTTCCTCCCTATCCGTGCATGACCAATCCGCCGTCAACATTGATGACTTGACCTGTGATATACGAACTTTTCGCTAAGAACAGTGCGGCTTCCGCAATGTCTTCTACTTGGCCAAAACGTTGCATTGGAATTTGTTTTTCTGCTTGCTCTCTTACTTTCTCAGATAGGACATCTGTCATATCCGTAGTAACAAAACCAGGCGCAATCACATTACAAGTGATTCCTCTTGTCGCAACTTCTCGTGCCACCGATTTAGTAAAACCGACAACACCTGCTTTACTCGCTGCATAATTGGCTTGGCCTAAGTTACCGATCAATCCAGAAACACTTGAAAGATTGATGATTGCTCCTTCTCTTTTTTTCATCATTTTTTTCAACACGTGCTGTGTCATATTGAAAGTGCCTGTTAAATTGATATCTAAACATTTCTTGAAATCATCTGCATCCATACGTAAGACAAGTTTATCATTAGTAACTCCAGCGTTATTCACCAGAATATCGACAGAACCCAATTGCTTTTCTGCTTCTTTGATCATCTCTCCTGCTTTATCATAATCGGAGATATCGCCTGAGATCCCCACGCACTCCACACCGTATGCCTTGATTGCATCGATTTTTTCGGCTGGGATCTCTCCACGACCGTTTAGGAAGATATTTGCCCCTGCTTTGGCAAAAGCTAAAGCAATGGCTTCGCCAATTCCTCGTGTACTGCCTGTAATAAACACATTTTTTCCAGTTACGTCCATAACTTGCCTCCTATGACAATTGATTGATTGTTTCTTCGAATGTTTGCTGATTTTCAACACGTGTGACTGCGATCGATTTGTCGATCTTTTTCATAAAACCACTTAAGACTTTACCCGGTCCGACCTCAACGACTTGTTCGATCCCTAAGTCTTTGAGTTTTTCGATACTTTCATAGAAACGAACAGGTTTCATCACTTGTTGTTCAAGTAAAGCTGGGATACTTTCCTTTGTCATGATCTCCGTTGTTGTATTACTGATCACTGGGATCTTAGGTTCCGAAAAAGCGATTTTGCTTAGTTCTTCTGCTAGCTGTCTAGCAGCTGGTTCCAAGATGGCTGTGTGGAAAGGACCACTGACATTCAGTGGGATCATCCGTTTGATGCCTTGTTCTTTTAGTAAAGCAACCGCTTGATCCACTGCTTTTTCTTCACCACCAATGACGATCTGCTGTGGGGTGTTGTAATTTGCTGGTGAAACGATCCCTATTTGTTCTGCCTGTTTACAACAGTCTTCGATCACGTCCGCTGGTGCATTCATGACTGCGACCATTTTTCCACTACCTGTTGGTGCAGCGGCGGTCATGAACGTACCTCTTTTTTCGACTAACGCCACGGCTTCTCTAAAGGAAAGAGCGCCACTTGCCACTAATGCAGAATATTCACCTAAACTAAGTCCCAAGACAGCCTGAGGAGTGATTCCACGTTCTACTAATAAACGATAAAAGGCAATGCTGACAGTCAAAATAGCAGGCTGTGTATAGACCGTTTGATCTAAACGATCATTTGTTGAAAAACAAAGCTCTGCCATATCATAGCCTAAGATCTCACTTGCTTCATCAAAGGTCTTTTTCACGATTGGCTCATGGTAGAGGTCTTGACCCATTCCTTGGTATTGTGCACCTTGTCCACTAAATAAAAATGCTGTTTTCATCATCGTTCTCCTATTTATATTCAGGATAAATATCTTCTTTTCATTTAAAAAAAGGCTAAGACACTCCTTTTTCGGAAAATGTCCCAGCCCCCAACCTAATCTTGATGATTATGCAGTTTGTTTTTCAACATAAGTGACTAAATCTTGAACTGTTTTGATGCCATCTTCTGTTTCGATTTTCACATCAAATTCATCTTCGATCTCGTTGATGATTTGGAATAAATCCAAGCTATCTGCTTCAAGGTCTTCTTGGATGTTTGTCGTTAATTTGATTTCTTCTGCGTCTTTTCCTAATTCTTCCGCAATGATTTCTTGAATTTTTTCGAATACCATATGATAATTCCTCCGATATTGTTTCTTTTTTATATTTTTATTTTTATCAGTTTATAGTTCCATGAGGATACTTCCCCATGTCAATCCTCCACCATAACCTGTAAATACCACTTTTTGTTTTTGTCCTAATGTGATTGCTCCGCTTTCTACTGCCTCATCTAAAAGAATCGGGATGCTTGCTGCGGAAGTATTACCGTATTTATCCATGTTCGTTAGAAACTGCTCTTGTGGGACTTTGACCTTACGAGCAATCTTTTCGATGATTCGCAAATTTGCTTGATGCAAAAGCAGATAATCAACAGCTGTGCCTTGAATGATCTCTTTGATGTTCATCGCAACGTCTCTTACAGCAAAATCAAAAATATCTCGTCCGACCATTTTTAAATAGTAAGAACCTTCTGAATCTTCCGTGTATAAAGGCGAATGATTTGGCAGATAACCGGAAGTGAGGGATTGCGCACGCGAGCCATCTGCCGCTAGCGATTCTCTCAATAATTTTTGTTCTGGTCCGGCTTCTAATAAAATGCCTCCTGCACCATCACCAAACAAAACAGCGGTTGAACGATCTGTCCAATCGATCAGTTTGGATAATGTTTCGCCGCCAATCACTAAACCCTTCATTGAGCCGCAGCGAATCAATTTCTCTGCTACACTCAATGCATAAACAAATCCCGAACAAGCTGCGCTGATATCAAAAGCGATTGCTTTTGTTGCGCCGATCCTACCTTGAACTAAGGTCGCTACAGATGGGGATGTATAATCGGGCGACATCGTAGCTACGATGATAAAATCAAGTTCATTCGGATCAAGTGCTCTTTTTTTTAGCAATTTTTTGGCAACGAGGTAACACAAATCGGAAGTTTCCTGGTCGGTTACACAATGTCTCTCCTTGATTCCTGTACGTGATGAGATCCACTCATCCGAAGTGTCCATCATTTTTGAGAGATCATCATTTGTGATGATTTTTTCCGGTAAGACACTTGCCGTTGCTGTGATCGTTCCAAATTGTTCCATTAAACTTCCTCACTTGTAATCTCGCAAGAAATCATGCAAGTTTTTCAATGCAGACAGCAAAGCTTGTTGTTCGTCGGCAGCCAGACCGTCTATGATGTTTTTGACCATTTCACGATGGAAATGCTGATGCACGCGGTAAAGCAGCTTTCCTTTTTTTGTTAACCCCAGCTTCACCACTCGTCGGTCGTCTTCACTACGGATACGCTCAACATAGCCTTTTCTAACTAACTTGTTGATAGCAGTGGTCAAGGTCCCAACAGTAATCGACAGTTCTTTGGCTACTTCTGAAGTTGTCTTTTTCTTGTACATACCGATTGCCTCGATCGTATGCATCTCTGTAATCGACAGATCTTTGAATTGTGACTTTTTTAATTCGGATTCTTCGATCGTCAAAATATCATTGAAGACACTAACGAGATAATCATTTACTGTATTAAAATCAGGTTCCATGTTCCACCATCCACTAAAATTAGTTTGATTATCAAATCTTTTGATGTTCAAACTATATCTTAACTTTTTTCAAAATGCAACCTTTTCACTAGATTTTTTTGCATTATTAATTTTTTTTAATTTTATTTTCATGACAAAAAGCCTTACTACCAGCATTTGTTTATCAAACAATTAAAATCAGGTTCAAAAAAAATATTTTGATTATCAAAGTATCTCTTTAATTTATTTATAAAATATCATAGCTTATATTGTTCATTTTTGTAAATCTGTTATAATCTTTTTGATTTCAATTTCAACTAGAGGAGCACTTATGCAACCAAAAGAGAAAGTAAAAAACCTCCCTTTATTACCTGGGGTTTACTTAATGAAAAATAGTGAAGGAAAAATCATTTATGTAGGTAAAGCGAAAAATCTAAAAAATCGTGTAAGTACGTATTTTTATCAAAATAAACAACACTCAAAAAAAGTCTTGCGCTTAGTTCGTTCGATTGCCGATTTTGAGGTCGTTGTCGTCGATACAGAACTAGATGCTCTATTGTTAGAGTGTCAATTGATCCAACACTATCGTCCAATCTACAACCGACAAATGAATTATTTCGATAACTACAACTACTTACATATCCAACCTGATGGCCTTTCTCTCACGAATGTGCCCACTGCAAGAACTTACGGTCCGTTTCGACTTTACAAAAAAATGCCGAGTATCCTTCGCATCATCGAAGAAAACTATCAAATGCCGTGGCTTTCTGAAATCAGTCATTTAGCCTTACAAGCCCAACTTCCAGAATTGAAGGATTGGACTTTTGAACAAAAGAAGAAAGAGATCCAAGGGTTGTTACAAGGGAGAAATAAGAAATTGATCAGCTATTTAAAAAAACGTCAATTGCATTTCATTGAACAACTAAATTTTGAAAAGGCGGCTATTCTTCAAAGGGATATTGAATTGGTCACCTATTTTACACGTAGAATCCAGGAACAAAAAAAGTTTTTGCGTACGCCGAAAATCACGCTGAGCATGCCGTTAGCTAGCGATGAATCCAAGATGAAGCATTTCCTGATCTGCTATGGTCAAGTGGCTGATACAGCGATTACAGAGCCAGGACAAGCACCTCATTTTTACTATGAAAAAGATAATACGTTGTCACTCAAGCGTCAACTATCTCAAGCGGAAATCGATCCTGTTCAGATCTTGATCAGTTATCAGCGTAAATTAGTCAAAGCCGAACAACAAATAAAAAAAGAGTCTGGAATCCAACCAATCGGCTGAATTCCAGGCTCTTTTAGCTAGCTCGAAATCTTATTGAATCAAATCATAGATCTCCATCGCAACGATATCGACATTGTCGAATTCGTATTGTTGATGTGTGTCTGTCTCAGTAAGTTCAAATGTTTCGGTCGCTTTATCATAAGTCACGGTACATTTTTCTACGCCTTCTTTTTCAAAGCGACGAACTTGCAGTTCATTGTCTGCTGATTCGACCATAGCCTCCAGTCGTTTAATGATTGCGACTAATTGTGAATGTGCCATCGGAGGTCCTCCTTTTCTTAGTTCTGTTATATTGTATCAAAAGCATCGTCGACTTGCATTGATTTTCTCCAAAAAAACTGGTTTTTTAAGATTTTTTTTTCGGCTGCTTTCCATCTTCCCACCAAAGCTTGATCAACGCTTGTGTTCCGTCATTCTCAAAACCCTTTTCCGCTAGCTGTTCATATAGTTTTCGGGCTTCTTTTGTCGCCGGTAAATTCAGTCCTAATTTTTCTGCTTCTGCCAAAGCGATCGTCAAATCTTTGATAAAATGTTTGACAAAAAAACCAGGCGAATAATTTTCCTGTAAAATACGTGGCGCATAATTGCTCAATGACCAATTGGCTGCACTGCCACCTGAAAGTGTAGCGATGACTTTTTCTAAGTCTAAACCAGCTTCTTGCGCATAAACAAGCATTTCTGTCATGCCAGTCATCGTACCAGCGATCATGATTTGGTTTGCCATTTTTGTATGCTGCCCTTTTCCAGCTGAGCCATGCAACGTAAATGTCGTTCCAAACTCTCGGAATAACGGTAATATTTCCTCGTAGACATGCTCTTTTCCGCCGACCATGATCGTCAAAGTACCATTCTTAGCACCTAGATCGCCCCCTGAAACTGGTGCATCTAATGCTTCTGCTCCTAGCTCTTGCGCGCTTGTTGCAATCTTTTCTGCAAGGGTTGGAGTGCTTGTCGTCAAATCGACGACTGTCTTACCGCTCAATCCAGCTCGGAAAATCCCTTTTTCACCATAATAGATTTCTTCTACATCTTGAGGATAGCCAACCATCGTAAAGACGACTTGGCTTGTTTCAGCTACCTGTTGCGGACTATCCGCCCAAGTTGCTCCTTCTTCGACGAGTGGTTCCGCTTTTGCTTTTGTGCGATTATAAACAGTAAGTTCATGACCTGCTTTTTGTAAATGACGAACGATCGCAGTTCCCATAACTCCTGTGCCGATAAAACCAATTTTCATCTTGTGCCCTCCTAAACGATAAAATCCTTGTTTCTATGCTAGTATACGCTAGAAACAAGGATTTTTTTAGAATTATTCACTGTTTTTTTATCTTTTGAAGGAATTTAATTTAATTTTAATTCGTTCGATCGATGCTTCTTCTTCTTTTTTACGCATTTCTTCTTTGTAATAAACAAGCATATCTTCATAAAATTCGATCATTGATTGGCCGAAATGAGTAGCTGAGATCTCAAAAAGTTTTTTCTCGAAGATTTCTGGATCTTTTTCTACTTTGCTTTCAATATAATCAATAAGTGCAGGAGCAAAGTCTTCATCTCGTTCAAATGTTCGTCCAAGAGAAGCATGATCAAACAAACGATTCAAATAATCGTTTCCTTCAACAACACATGGTGTACCAGCCGCCATTGCTTCTGTGTACGTCAATCCTTGCGTTTCAGAGGTAGAAGCACATACGAAATAATCAGCCGCACGATAGTAAAATGCGACATCGTTATTATCGACTTCTCCGGTGAATTGAACTACTTCATCGAGATCCAGTGAGGTGATCAATTCTTTTAGTTGATCTACATAAGGACCTTTACCAACAATGACCAAGCGTGCCTCAGGATACTTTTCAATGACTTCTGGAAACCCTTGGATCAATGCTTGGATATTTTTTTCATAAGAAATCCGACTCAAAGACAAAATCATCAAACCATTTTCTTTGATCCCTAAAGATTCACGTAACTCGTTGGTTTGTTCTTGTGTGATTTCTGGACGTTTGAACTTATCAATGTCGATCCCTGTTGGTATCACTCGCAATGGCGCTGTCACGCCATAGCTACGCAACGTTTCGATCACACGTTCACTCGGACAAACGACACCTGTCGTATGATTCACAAATAACCGTGACAAGTATTTGACATGGGATTGTCGAATCACTTTTCCTTTTGCAATGTAGTGGAGATAATCTTCGTACATCGTGTGATACGTATGGATCGATGGGATTTTTAATTTTTTGGCCACCATCTTTCCAAGAATGCCAGCACCAAATTCAGTGTGCGTATGGATCAGATCTAATTCTAACTCTTTCGCTACTAAATAGGCATACCACATTCCACGTACCACGACTCGTCGTTCTTTGAATGATACAAATGGAACACTCGGCATACGGATCACATCTTTTTCTAACTTGTCTGCATTAGGGTCTGTTGTCGTAAATATATAGACGTCATGCCCCATTTTTTCGAGTTCTTCTTTCAATGTCTTGATCGATGTAGCTACGCCACTTACCTGCGGAAAATAGGTATCGGTAAAAAAGCCGATTTTCATCTTTTTTCGCCTCCAAACTACCTTTTATTTTGATTCTTCCATTTGTTCACTTGAAGAATCAGATGCTTTCAACACTTCTTCATAGACCGATTGAAGCTGCTCACCAATTCTTTCAATACTTCGTTCTTCAGCTGTTCGATAGCCAGCTTCGACTACGCTAGGAACTTCTTGTTGTACGATTTTTTGAATCAGTTCACAAAACTCTTCATTGTTTCGTCCCATATAACAATTTTTTTGATCTTCGAGCCAACCTTCATAGACAGGGATATCACGTACTAACACATTTTGTTTACTTGCTAAAGCTTCAAGCACTACGATTCCTTCTGTTTCTTCATAAGAAGGGAAAAAGAATAAATCCGCTCCTGAATAAGCGCCTTCGATGATCTCGCCTCGAATGTAGCCTGGAAAAATAACATTATCAGGATGATCTTCTTTTACGATTTTACGGATGTTGCTTGGGATCGAATACATTGGCACATGACCAAACCAGATAAATGTATAGTCTGGCATCTGTTTTGCTATTTCAACAAAATCAATGATCCCTTTTCTAGCAAAAAAGAGTCCAACACAAATGATTACTTTTTGGTCAGGTAACAGATTGAAATACTGCCTAAATTTTTGTTCTTTGACAGGATCAGGTTGATATTTCTCTAAATCGATCCCGTTGGAGATTGATTGGATAGGCAAATCGATCCCATAACTTTTCAGTAATTTTTTTGAATAGGGAGTTGGTGTGATCAAGTAATCCGCCTTTTCATACAGACCAACTAAATATTTTTTTACTAACGGCGATAATTGATTCGAACCGATAAAGGAATTACGAAAATCCTCTTCTGTTGAATGCGCATGATATATAATTTTCTTGCCGTTTCTACGCGCTTTATTGATCATATTATGACTATTGATACCATATGTATTGATGTGCAAAATATCATAGTCTTCCTTACTATCTAAAGTATAGGAGATCCCTACATCCTTAAGAGCACGTTTTTGATGATCAAGTGCACGACCAATGCCGGACTTAGAAAGTATCTTCTCACTTTCAAAATATAGTAATACCTTCATCTATGTTGCCCCCTTACTCTTATATTATAACACAGCCTGAAACCTGTCACTCAACCTTAAGTCCGATTTTTTCCCAACAAAGTTGTAAGATAGCGCAGAATTTAATTTTGCTTATTGCATAAAAACAAAAAAACAGGCACAGCCAAATACTGTACCTGTTTTAAAAAATCAAGCTAGATATTCATTGACAAGCTCTACGACTTCTTCCATTGTATCGCACTCATTAAGCGCGCGATCCGCTAGTTCAGCCATTTTGCTTGTGTCTAAACGTTTCATCAAGCTACGTGTTTTCAAGATCGATGTTGCACTCATTGAGAACTCATCTAATCCCATACCAACAAGTAAAGGAACAGCCATTTGATCGCCGGCCATTTCTCCACACATACCAGCCCATTTACCTTCAGCATGTGCTGCATCAATGACGTTTTTGATCAAACGTAGGATTGATGGATTGTATGGTTGGTACAAGTATGAAACACGTTCGTTCATACGGTCAGCTGCCATTGTGTATTGGATCAAGTCGTTTGTTCCTACTGAGAAGAAGTCAACTTCTTTAGCAAATTTATCCGCAATAACGGCTGCAGCTGGAATCTCGATCATGATCCCTACTTGGATCGAATCAGAAACTTCAATGCCTTCATTTACTAATTTTTGTTTTTCTTCTTCAAAGATTGCTTTTGCACTACGGAATTCTTTTAGTGTAGCAACCATTGGGAACATGATACGCAAGTTTCCATGAACAGAGGCGCGTAACAACGCACGCATTTGCGTACGGAACATGTCGTCACCTTGTTCTGACAAGCTGATACGTAATGCACGGTATCCTAAGAACGGATTCATCTCATGCGGCAATTGCAAGTATGGTAGTTCTTTATCTCCACCGATATCCATTGTACGAACAACGACAGGTTTTCCTTCCATTCCTTCCAATACTGCTTTATAAGCAACATATTGGTCTTCTTCAGTAGGAAAATCTGGTGAATCCATATAAAGGAACTCAGTACGGTAAAGTCCAACTGCTTCGCCTCCATTGTTATGCACACCGACTAAGTCTTTTGGTGTACCAATGTTGGCTGCTAATTCAAAGTGTTTGCCATCGGCAGTCACTGTTTCAGCATGTTTCAGTTTTTCCCATTCTGCTTTTTGTGCAGCATAATCTGCACCGATTTTTTCAAATTCAGCTTTTTGTTCTGCTGTTGGATCAATGACTACATCGCCTTCGATTCCGTTAACAGCTAACATTACGCCTTCTTTCACTTTCGCAGTGATTTCTTTTGTTCCAACGATTGCTGGGATTTCAAGAGAACGAGCCATGATCGCAGAATGCGATGTACGTCCACCGATATCTGTTACAAAAGCTTTTACGAAGTTACGATCTAATTGTGCAGTGTCACTTGGCGTCAAATCATGTGCCACGACAACTACTTCTTCATTGATCATTGAAGGGTTTGGTAAAGTCACACCTAGTAGATGTGCTAAAATACGTTTTGCAACGTCACGAATATCTGCTGCACGTTCTTGCATGTAAGCATTATCTTCCATTGCTTCGAACATACCGATATACATATCAGTTACTTCTTTAAGAGCAGATTCAGCATTTACGCTGTTATCTTTGATGTTTTGTTTGATTTGACCTATCATTTCAGGATCTGAAAGAACCATTAAATGTGCGTCAAATACTTGCGCTTCTGCTTCACCTAAGCTTTGCGCTGCTTTTTCACGAATTTGTTGTAATTCTTCAGTTGATTTTGCTAAAGCACCATCTAAACGAGCTTCTTCAGCTGAAGTATCCTCAACTGTCGTCTTACTGAATGATAAATCCGGTTGAACTAGCAGGTAAGCTTTTGCAACGGCTACTCCGTCACTAGCGGCGATCCCTTTTAGCATTTCAACCATTATTCAGATAAGCCTTCTTTCTTCATTGTTTCAACGATAGCTGCCATAGCGTCTGCTTCGTCAGCACCTTCAGCAGTGATAGTAACATCAGAACCTTGACCTACACCTAAAGACATTACGCCCATGATAGATTTTAAGTTTACTGATTTACCTTTATACTCTAAGTTTACATCAGAGTTAAATTTGCTTGCTGTTTGTACTAATAGTGTAGCTGGACGTGCGTGGATCCCAGTTTCTGCTACTACGTGAAATTCTTTCTTTTCCATATTAATCGGTCTCCTTTAAGTGAGTGTTGTTTTTATGTGAGGGTTTTCTTTTTTAGCAATCCATGATAGAGCTAAGCAGATGAACCCTTTCATCTGTAAAGATTACCATTTTTTTTCCTTAGTTACAACAGTTTTCATTTAAATTGAGAGAAATTCCAGTAAAGTATCTTGCTGATTTATCTCATGCTTAGTTTCTATTCCTTCTGTTTTGATAGAAACCTTGTTTTTTTATCTTCGCTTGATCTTCATGATACTATTCTTCCTATAAAGTATTCGTTTTCTGTATTGTGAATTCTGAAAATTATCAGCAAATGAGGCTTGACGCCTACCTGATTTAATTTTTTCCACGATCCAAAGAATCAATTACTTGCGTCTCAGCAAAAATTCAGTATAATTAAAACAAATGGTCAGTAATGGTCAATTGACTTTGACTTTCTCAATGGGTTTGATCAAGTGTTATTCTTTTACCCAAAGAAATACGCGAGGTAAAATAGACCTATCGACCAATGTTTGAAAGGACGTGAATATTTTATGCTTTGTCAAAACTGTGGAAAAAATGAAGCAACGATTCACTTATATGCGACTGTTAATGGGCAACGTACACAACTTGACTATTGTCAGAGCTGTTATCAAAAAATCAAAAATCAGCAAAATGGAGGTCTAACGAGTATGGCTCAAAATGATCCATTTGGCTTTGGAAGTCTGGACGATCTATTTCGTTCGATGTCTCGTCAAATGCAACAACAAGGCAACTTTGAACAAACACCACCTACCCAATTCGGCGGGAACAATAATTTCAACGGGGGGCAACCACCTCAAGGACCAGCTTCGGATGGGCTTTTAGGAGAATATGGGATCAATATCACAGAAGAAGCACGCCAAGGCGAAATCGATCCTGTTATCGGTCGCGATGATGAAATCAAGCGTGTGATCGAGATCTTGAATCGCCGCACCAAAAACAATCCAGTATTGATTGGCGAACCAGGTGTTGGTAAAACAGCTGTCGTTGAAGGACTTGCACAAAAAATCGTTGATGGCGATGTCCCACAAAAACTGCTGGACAAAGAAGTCATTCGCTTAGACGTCGTTTCACTTGTCCAAGGCACAGGGATCCGTGGTCAGTTTGAAGAACGTATGCAAAAACTGATTGAAGAAATCAGACAAGCCGAAAATGTCATCCTATTTATTGATGAAGTCCACGAAATCGTTGGGGCTGGTTCAGCCGGAGATGGCAATATGGATGCCGGCAACATTTTAAAACCTGCGTTAGCGCGTGGTGAATTACAAATGGTCGGTGCAACTACATTGAATGAATATCGAATCATCGAAAAAGACGCAGCGTTAGAACGACGCATGCAACCCGTTCGTGTGGATGAACCTTCCGTAGATGAAACGATCAGCATTTTAAAAGGACTACAAAATCGTTACGAAGATTATCATCATGTCAAATATACGGATGCAGCGATCGAAGCTGCGGCTAGATTGTCGAATCGCTATATCCAAGATCGCTTTTTACCAGATAAAGCCATCGACTTGCTAGATGAAACAGGCTCTAAGAAAAACTTGACGATCCAAATCGTTGATCCAAAAACGATCGAAAAGAAATTGGAAGAAGCAGAAGAACAAAAACTATTAGCTTCTAAAGAAGAAGATTTCGAAAAAGCGGCTTATTACCGCGATCAAATCAATAAATTGAAAAAAATGCAAGAACGTCAACTTTCAGAAGAAGAAATTCCTGTGATCTCTGAAAAAGATATGGAAAAAATCGTCGAACAACGGACAGGAATCCCTGTTGGTGAATTAAAAGAAAAAGAACAAACACAATTGAAAAACTTAGCTGACGACTTGAAGAAACATGTTATCGGACAAAATGATGCAGTTGATCGCGTAGCAAAAGCGATCCGTCGTAATCGAGTTGGTTTGAGTAAGAAAAAACGTCCGATCGGTTCTTTCTTATTTGTCGGTCCTACCGGTGTCGGTAAAACAGAATTAGCGAAACAACTTGCATACGAATTATTTGGATCTGAAGAATCAATGATCCGTTTTGATATGTCAGAATACATGGAAAAACACAGTGTCGCTAAATTGATTGGTTCTCCTCCAGGCTATGTCGGCTATGAAGAAGCTGGTCAATTGACTGAAAAAGTACGTAGAAATCCGTATAGCTTAGTACTACTAGATGAAGTAGAAAAAGCGCATCCTGATGTCTTACACATGTTCTTGCAAATCTTAGATGATGGACGATTAACAGATGCTCAAGGACGTACTGTCAGCTTCAAAGATACGATCATCATCATGACAAGTAATGCGGGTACCGGAAAAGTAGAAGCAAATGTCGGCTTTGGTGCCGCTCGTGAAGGTGTGACTCGTTCTGTCTTGAATCAATTGAACAACTACTTCACACCTGAGTTCTTGAACCGTTTTGACGGCATCATCGAATTTATCGCATTATCAAAAGAAAACTTGATGACGATCGTTAGTCTTATGCTTGATGATGTGAACCAACTGTTAGCTGCACAACAGTTGCATGTTGATGTTCCTACCAATGTCAAAGAAAAATTGGTCGATCTAGGATACGATCCAGCAATGGGCGCACGACCATTACGTCGAACGATCCAAGAACAAATCGAAGACGGCATTGCTGAATTCTATCTTGACCATCCAACGATCCATGATCTTAAAGCAAAATTAGATAAAGACGATAAAATCGTCATCACGTCTAAACCTGAACGTTTAGTCAAAGAAGCAAACAACGAACCGACAGAATAATTTCATGCTAAGAAATCAGCAAAAAATCGAGCGGAGAGTTTGCCACTCTCCGCTTTTATTTTGATTTTTGAAAAAAATAGTAACTAAATTTTCCTAATTCTTTTATTTTTAAAAAGACAAAATGCTGTTCAATTTACTAAAAAAAAATTATACTTAAGGTAAGTTATTTCTTAAATACATAAGAGAGGTGAGCGCCATGAAACTAGTTAATGTAACAAACAGCCATTCACGATTAGTTTTAAATCAGTTGGAAAATACAGATGCACATATGGTCAAGGTATATACTGCCGGAAATACAACTGTTATTTATACAGAAGCTCCTGAGCATAATGAAATCGTCCTAACAAATGAAAACCGTAATATCCAACCAAAAGAAATTGAAGAAATCCAACACTACTTCTTAAAAAAAATCCATGACGCTGAGTACCATCCTGAAGACATCCAAGTAATCGAGTTACCTGGCTTAGTAGAGATCTCTATTCCAAAAAGAAATCTAGATGCACCAATTGCTATGTAGACATAAAAAATAAATCACGAATCAAAAGGGTTTTGTCGAAGTCACTTGGCATTCCCTTTTTTTGTTTCTCCTATTTTCTCCTTCTCTTCCTTTCACGGAGCGATCCGCTTGGATGATCGAACGGATCTCTTGGACGATGCGTTCATTTTTTTCCCAATTCTCAATATCCAGCATTTGACACACTCGCCGCATTTTTGCTTTTTTTCTCTCAATACGCTGCTTTTTCTCCATATCTGTTTCCATTTATTTCCCTTCTTTCTTTGCTTATTTTTTATATATGTACGCAAAAACATTCTAATCTATTTTTTTATTTGATTTTAATTGATTTTTTCAAAAAAACCAAAAAAAGGGTTAAACTTCAACAAAAAAACACACGATCGTTCACTGAAAACGGCTCTTTGTCAATAAGGACTGATGAGTGCAATCAAGTGAAATCCGGAAGAAGAAGTGAACACTTCTTCTCCGGATTTTCTTCGTTATTTGACGTGAATGACTTGATTCGTCAAAAAGATTCGGATGCGCATGTTCTCAAATGATTTAAAGCCATAAGACACTCGTTTGAGTGTTTTGATGTGGGTGTTTTTTGCTTCAATTTTCCCATTAGAGTAAGGATAAATCAAAGAATGACGAATCCCTTCTTCATAGCTCAGAAGATTTTGTAGTTTTAGCCGAAATTCTTTATCTAATGTTTCTGGTAACTGATGCAAGAGAGTGAAAAATGACTCGTGGTCTTTGTCACGAAAGGCATCCGCTAGTTCATGGAACGCTTGATAGGCGACTTTCAAGGCAGTTGAAGCACTTAATAAACGGTCAAGCACCATGGCTTCTGTCAGGTAAGGATACTTTGGGGCACGAAAGCTACGCCAAGTTTTATATTCTGTGTGGTTGATATTCTTCCGATTTTTGGTGAGTAAGCGCCAATGGCTTTTTAATTTCCTTGGCATTGTCCGATTGCCCGAAGCAATCAGGCGTTTCATTTCACGGACACGAAAATCTTGGAACGCTTGATTCATGTGTTTGATCACATGAAAACGATCAATGACCAGTTTGGCATGAGGAAATACTTTTTTTGTTAGTTGAAAATACGCCGCATTCATATCAGTAACTAAATAGTCGACGTCAGATGGATTCACACATGTCTGGAAATAAGTGGTCAACCGAGACAATTTTCGAGTGGGTAAGATATCAACTAATTGCCCGGTTTCCCCATCGGCACAAATAAAACTCATCTTATCTTCTGAGGATACATGGGAACGAAATTCATCGACCATCAATACTTTGGGCAGGTGGCGCTTGGCTTGTTTTGGTAAATAGGTTTTTAACGACTTCAAAATACGCGTCACCGTTGGAATAGACACCTGGCAATGCTTTGCGATAAAAGATAAGGAGACCTTTTCGGTGAGTAAAGCAATGATTTTCATTTTTACATGCTCGGCAATCGAATGATTTGGCCGAACAAAATAGCTTTGGGCTGTCCAATGGGTATGGCAGTTTCTACAGTGATAACGTTGTTTCTTCAGCCGCATGATTAGCGGTAAATGGTTGAATTGATCGAAACGAATGCAGGTCATTTTCTTGCCATTTTTGACAATGACCGTTTTCCCCTTCGAATCTCTCACGGCAGAGCCACAAGTCAAACAAGCAGAAGTAGGAGGAGCTAACACTGCGTCAATAACTAAAGTATTGGTTTGATGGAACGTTTCGTAAGAAACATCTTGGATGGTTAAATATTTATCTGTTAATCGGAGCATTTTTTTGATAGAATTTTCCATAGAGCATATCGTCCTCTCAGTTGTTTATTTTGTGGTGATTTAATCATACTAGAGAACGATATGTTTTTTAATACCCAAAAAGAAAAAGTGGACTGACGAATCAGAATTGATTCATCAGTCCACTTTATTATAGAGCCCTGAAAACAGGAACTATCGTGTGTTCGTTCTGATGTGTGGCTTTGAAAATATTTTTGCTGTATTACACTACGCGTAAACCACAAAATCAATGAGAACTGCTTATTACATCAAACTTTTCAATTTCACATTTGGATATTTGTCTGCAAACCAGCGTTCTGCAAACTGGTTCTCAAATAGGAATAGCGGTTGATCAAAACGATCTCTTGCTAAGATGTTTCGACTTGAACTCATCTTTTCATCTAGATCCTCTGGCTCGATCCAGCGTGCGATCTTATTGCCCATTGGTGACATGATGACTTCTGCGTTGTATTCATTCAACATCCGATATTGGAAAACTTCAAATTGCAATTGTCCAACAGCACCAATGATGTATTCTTCCGTCACATAGGTTTTGTACAATTGGATCGCCCCTTCTTGTACTAATTGGTTGATCCCTTTGTGGAATGATTTTTGTTTCATCACATTTTTTGCTGTTACTTTCATGAAAAGTTCTGGTGTGAATGAAGGCAATTCTTCATAAGCTACTTTTAGTTTTCCTTCATATAAAGTATCACCAATCTGATAGTTTCCAGTATCGTATACTCCAATGATATCTCCTGCTACAGCATTTTCAACGTTTTCTCTGGCATCTGCCATAAACTGAGTGACATTACTTAATTTCAATTTTTTATTCGTTCGTTCTAGGAAAACATCCATCCCACGTTCAAATGTGCCTGAACAGATTCGTACAAACGCAATACGATCTCGGTGAGCCGGGTTCATATTTGCTTGAATCTTAAAGACAAAACCAGAGAATTCTTCTTCGTATGGGCTGACTACTTGATCTTCACGTGTTTTATGGCCATAAGGCGATGGCGCAAATTCAACAAACGTTTCTAAAAAGGTCTGTACACCAAAATTAGTTAAAGCTGAACCAAAGAAGACTGGTGTTTGCTCTCCGCGAGCGATTTTTTCTTCATTGAATGCGTCACCTGCTTCTTTTAACAGTTCTACTTCATCAAGGACTTGTTCGTACAATGAATTATTTCTTAACGGATGATTTTCCGGCAGATGCCCGTCCTCATCTAATTGAGCTAAACGTTCATCTTGATAGTTTTCAGGGCGATAAAATTCGACACGGTTATGGTGGATGTCATACAATCCTTCCAGTCCTTTACCCATACCGATCGGCCAATTCATTGGATAAGATTCGATATCTAATAATTCTTCCAATTCTTCTAATAATTCAAGCGGCTCTCTACCGTCACGATCCAATTTATTGATAAAAGTGAAAATAGGGATGCCTCTTTTTTTGACTACTTGGAAAAGTTTTTTAGTTTGTGCTTCGATCCCTTTTGCGCTATCGATGACCATGACTGCGCTATCGACAGCCATCAAGGTACGATACGTATCTTCTGAGAAATCCTCATGCCCTGGTGTATCTAGAATATTGACTCTTTTTCCATGGTAATCAAATTGCATCACTGAACTTGTGACAGAGATCCCACGTTGCTTTTCGATTTCCATCCAGTCGGATTTTGCAAAATTCCCTGTTTTCTTTCCTTTGACTGTTCCTGCTTGGCGAATCGCTCCACCGAACAAAAGCAGTTGCTCGGTAATCGTTGTTTTCCCTGCATCCGGATGGGAAATGATCGCAAATGTACGACGATTGTCCACTTGCTGTTTTAATTCTGGATTGTTCATAAATTTACTCCATTCTTCATTTGTCTATTGCTTCATCAAAGAGAAATCCTTCGATTATTCGACAGATCCTCTATCCTTTTCTTCAACTCAAATAGTATAGCATGGATCTTCTGTTTGAAAAAGTCAGCGAAACAGTTTTACTCTTTCTTTTCATTATATATCTCCAAAAAAAGAACAGATACATCACTTCATAAGACAAGTAATATATCCGCTCTTTGTTTAGTTAGAAAATAGTTGAAGCTGTGTTATCTTCGAGGCTCGTCATCTTCAAAATCTTTTTTGAAGTAACGACGTTCTTCATCAGGTTCAGCTTCTATTTCTTCTGGATCATGGAAAATCACACGAATTTTAAGCACTCGTGAGCCTTCCATTTCTTCAGAGATCAACGTGATATTTTCAACATCAAATGACAGCTTTTCTCCTTCATCAGGAATCATGCCTAAAGCCGTGATCAAATAACCGGCCATTGTATCCACATCACTCATATGAAGATTGCTTTCAAATGCTTCGTTGAATTCATCGATCAGCATTCTGCCTTGGATGATATATTCGTAGTCACCGATTTGTTCGTAGAGGTTTTCTACTTCATCAGATTCGTCATCGATCTCTCCGACGATTTCTTCAAGCAGATCTTCTAATGTTACTAAACCAACAACCCCACCATATTCATCTAAAAGGATCGCCATTTGATTTTGTGTTTTCTTCATTTCATATAATAGATCATCAATAAAAATCGTTTCTGGAACAAAAAGTGGTTCTTGGATGATTTTTTTGATCTCTAGATGTTCAAACCCAAATTTATGGGCCGCTTTTAATAAGTTTTTCGTGTGGAGGATCCCAACGACTTTGTCTTTGTCTTCATTATAAACAGGAATCCTTGAGTAATTTTCAGATAATACTTCGTTGACATTTTCTTCAATGGAGTCATTAATGTCGATCATAAAAGCATCTGTTCGAGGAACCATTACTTCCCTTGCTACTTTTGTGTCTAAGGAAAAGACACCTTGAAGCATTTCCAACTCTTCGTTGTTCAATACCCCTTCGTTTTCAAGCATATACCGCATTTCGTCGCGGGTCATCTTTGAATCTTCATCATCAAAAGTCATTGGTGTTATCCGTGCCAATAAGCTAGTAGATGCAGACAGTAACCAAACGAAAGGTTTCGCTACGACACCGATCAAACGGATCATACCAGAGGTGAAATTCGCTACTTCCTCTGATTTATTCAAAGCGATCCTTTTCGGGTACAATTCTCCAAAAACAATCGAAACATAGGTCAAAATAGCCAGTACGATAATATTTGCAATACTTCTTGCTGCGGCACCGCCACCTAGTAGTGGGGCTAATCTTACGGATAAAGTATTAGCTAAAGATGCACCAGATAAAATATTGACCAAAGTGATTCCTACTTGGATAGTGGATAGGAAGTTATTTGGGTTCTGCAATATTTTTAAAAGCTTTTTAGATTTAACATCTCCTTCTTCCGCTTTTTGTTCGATCCGATTTTTATTGATCGATACAACTGCAATTTCGGAAGCTGCTAAAAAAGCATTGATCAATGTCAAAATGATCAATAATAAAATTTGCGCTAACAGCGACTGACTCTCAGGGTCAGCATTCATAATCGCATTCTCTCCTTATTCATTTATATTTTTTATATTTTTATAGAAAAAAACGTGGCTAAAGGTAGCCACGTTAAAATGGTATCATAAAGCTATTTTCTTTGCAATAAAAACAGCCAAAGGTTTCTTAGGACTCAAGAGTCGTCGCAATTTTTTTCTTGTTCTCATTTTGCTTGTCTTCTTTGACGATCTTGACGACATAAGAAATGATTGTTTTACAGATTGCATAAAAAGGTACACCTAAGAAAATCCCTAATAAGCCAGCAATGTTTCCTGCAACTAATAAAACAATGATTATCGTTAGTGGATGGATCTTCAACGATTTACCGATAACATTCGGATAAATGATGTTTCCATCTAATTGCTGAACGATCAAAACGACCCCACAACATAATAATGCTCTAAACGGATCATTGAATACTGTGACTAAAAAGGCAGGAGCTAATCCTAAATATGGTCCTAAATAAGGAATAAGGTTAGTCAACCCAGCAATCACACCGAAAAGAAAAGCATAATCGACCCCTATTGCAAAATAACCTAGAAAAGTAAATGTCCCAACGAATAAACATTCGATTGCTTGCCCACTAATATAATTAGCTAGCGTCTTATTTAACTGTCCTAATAATTCAACGATTTGCTCTCTTCGCTTTTCCGGGAAGAAACGCTTGATATTCGGGACAAGCTTTTCACCGTCTTTTAGCATATAAAATAGAATGAATGGTGCGGTGATAATAACGATAGTTGCTGAAGCAATCGTCCCAACGATCGACCCTAAGCTGTTGGATAAGCCGCTTAAAAATTGTTGGATGATCGTGCCATACGAAATATCCAATTGTTCAAAGTACTTATTGATATCCACATCTCTGAATACCGACCATTGAGCAACTTCTGATAACCAAGTCTCTACTTGGCGAATAAAATTAGGCGTGTTCGAAGCCAAAGAAGAAATCTGTTGCACTAAACTTGGTATCACACTTAACAAGATCCAAACCAAAGCAGCTACTAGTAACAACAGCACAATGGCGACTGCCCAGATTCGTTTCATTTTGGTTTTCATCAGTAATTCAACGATTGGATTTAAAATATAATATAAAAAACCAGCAATCAAGACTGGTGCAAATAATGTGGAGAAGAATGTTCCGATTGGTTGGAAGATAAAGTTGATTTTTGAGGAGACCAAGATCAACGTTGCTAAAATCAACAACTCAAACGACCAAAACATTAACTTTGATTGTCTTAATTTATCGAACAAATAATTCCCTTCTTTCCTTTTTATGCTAGTATATAACATTCTTTTAAAAAAATCTGTTATTTTTAATTTATTTTATGCACTTTCCATTCCAATCACTTTACAGTATACTACTGGAAAGAAAGGTGGCTGTTTGATGAAAGTAGTTCATACAAAAGATACGATGAGTGCGATTTATCTTGATGCTGTAAGTATCAGAAACCAAGTTTTCGTTGGCGAGCAAGGGGTTCCTCCAGAACGAGAAATCGATCAAGACGAGGCATACTGTATCCATTTCGTTCTTTATTCAGATGAACAGGAGGCAAAAGGGACCGTACGGCTACTCCCACTTGAAAATGGTCAGATAAAAGTACAGCGTATGGCGATCCTTGCCCAATACCGTCAACAAGGACTTGGTCAAATACTCATCAGAGAAGCGGAAGATTTCGCAAAAAAACAAGGATTTGATACGGTAAAATTAGGCGCTCAATTGTCAGCTATCCCGTTTTATGAAAAACTCGATTATCATCCATATGGCGAGATCTTTGAAGATGCTGGCATTCAACACGTCAATATGAAAAAGACTTTATGACGCACTCAAGTAAAAACAGTAAGCAAAATGAAGATTACTTCATTTGCTTACTGTTTTCGTTTACTTTTGCGACAATTGCTTGTAACGGTCATACCAAATATCAATATAGCCTTCTGAGAAAGGGCCATCTCCATTATTGATCCAGTCAACCAAAATCTTCACGTTCTCTTTTAAAATGAAGTCAATATCACTTGGATAATTCATCATTTGACTATGCATCTCATATTCATCGACATCTAACAAGCGCTTCTCGCCATCAGGAAAAACCTTGATATCTAAGTCATAATCAATATATTTTAATGCTTCCTCATCTAATAAAAAAGGTGAAGCCAGATTACAATAATAGGAAACCCCCTTTTCTCTAATCATTGCTATTACATTGAACCAGTATTTTTTATGAAAATATACAATCGCTGGTTCTCGCGTCACCCAGCGTCGGCCATCAGACTCTGTTACAAGAGTATGATCGTTGACACCGATCATTGAGTGTTCGCTTGTTTTCAATACCATAGTATCACGCCACGTTCGATGCAATTTGCCGTCGTGTTTATAACTTTGGATCGTTACAAACTCTCCTTCTTTTGGAACTCCCATCGCAATCCTTCCTTAGCAACATTTTGTGCTTTGTGTTGGGGTGTTCATTACACCGACATCGTAATTATTATAGCAATAAAAATCATCTTTGCCTAGAAAGGATTACTATTGTTTCGATTTTTATCGAGCTGCTGGACTAGCTTCATTTGCACTTTTGGAAAAACCACTTCTTCAAACGAGGTTGGGAGCAACCACTGTGTTTGTTTTCCGCTCTCTGACAAGTCTTCTTCGTTCTTAGGTAACCGACCGTAAAATAGTAAAACATGCCATTTCAAATGACTGAAGATATGCGTCACTTCGCCTAAGTGGCGCTTTTGCCACACGACTTTATCAGCTTGGACAAAAGGCAAGGCTGAAGTTTCTTCAGCCACTAGAGCTTCATCGAACAAACTGATTTCATTCATCGCTTGCCATTTTGTCTGAAGTTTTTCATATTCTTCTTTCGTCACTTCTACCATTGGAAATGTCCACATATCAGCAAGTAATTTTTGTTGGTCTCTCCGTTCAAAATAATACGCGCCTGCAGAATTTTCGATTGCTGCACAAATATAGTAAACATCTCGCGGTTTCGCTTTTTTCGTCTTGACAGGAAAAGCAGTTTGGACTCCTTTTTCCTTTGCTAAACAGAATGCTTGGATCGGGCATTCTTCACATTTCGGAGAAGTTGGGGTACAGATTGCTGATCCTAGATCCATCATCGCTTGATTGAATTCACCTGGATGTTTTTCGTCAATGATTTTTCTCATTGCTTGATCAAACACTTTCCGGCTCGATGCCTTCGCAATATCTTCTTCAATACAGAACAAGCGACTCACGACACGCATCACATTCCCATCGATCGCTGGTTCAGGTAAATCAAAAGCAATACTCGCGATCGCTCCTGTCGTATATGGGCCAATCCCTTTCAATGTACTGATTTCTTCCGGCGTTTGCGGCATTTTTCCGTCAAAGTCTTCCATGATCTGTTTGGCAGCGGCTTGAATATTTCTTGCCCGAGAATAATAACCTAAGCCTTCCCAAGCTTTCAATAGTTTCTCTTCTGGTGCTTGCGCCAATGCTTCAATGGTGGGGAACCATTCCATAAAGCGGTAAAAATAATCAATAACTGTATCGACTCGAGTTTGTTGCAACATGATTTCTGATATCCAAATACGATAAGGATCTTGATTGTATCGCCAAGGCAGATTCCTTTTCTCAAGTTCATACCATTCGATGAACCGTTCTTGAAATTCTTTTGTTTTTTCTGAAGACCAGTTTTCCCATTCTCTACTCACTTGCTTCTTCTTCCTTTTCTAAAATAAAGCGTTGGATCATCTCAAAATCAAATCCTTTTTGATAGAGACTCTGCTTTACTTTCATCTTTCTTTTTTGAGGTTCAAAACGGCTATTCTTACGCCAGATTTTCTCCCCTTGTTGCACTAAGCGCTCGTACTCAGTATCTGGATCCGTTTCTTGCGGCAATGTTTGCATGGCTTCTTGGATCACATCATTGGTAAACCCTTTTGTCATCAATTTCTGTTGGATATTCCGTAATAAATCTTTTTGACTCTTTGCACGGTTTTTTTCGTAAGTCTTTTCCGCTGTTTGTCGGGCATTTTCTACCTGTTCTTCAAATGGGTACTGGCTTAATGACTGTTCGATCACTTCTGGCGAGAGCCCTTTTTGTTGCATTTGCTGTGCTAATTTTTTCGGTCCTTTATCACTCAAACGCATATTCGTTCGCACGTAACTTTCACCAAAAGTTAAATCATTTACTAAACCTAGTTCTTTTAATTTTTCAACGATCTTATGTCGATCTTCTTGCCCGACCTCTTTATCTTTTAAATAGATCCGAATCTCTTTTTCTGTTCGGAGTTGGTAACTCAAATAATTCAATGCTTGTTGTAAACCAAAATCATACCCTGTACTTTTTTTGATTTCTGCTAATTTATCTTTTGTTAATTCTTG
The DNA here is from genome assembly GCF_017316305.2 of Enterococcus sp. DIV1094. NCBI lineage: Bacteria > Bacillati > Bacillota > Bacilli > Lactobacillales > Enterococcaceae > Enterococcus > Candidatus Enterococcus mangumiae. Next base: position 2,250,823 of record NZ_CP147250.1, on the reverse strand, counting down.
CCCTTTTAATAAACGATAGCGTACTAAAATATCTTCTGAGACTTGTAGTACTTCGCCATCCGATAGATCAACTTGATAAAAAGGCCCTTTGCCTTTACTGATTCTTGTGATAGAAAGCAACTTATCCCTCCTCGAACATATATTCCTATCATAACATAGAAAATCCCCAACTTTCGCTATAATATGGTAGAATATAGCCACATAATGATAAAAAGGGAGATACCTATGCCAGAAGCAATTGTTAAAAACGGCCAAACGATCACATTAAAAATCAAACGTTTAGGGATCAACGGAGAAGGAATCGGCTATTTTAAACGCATGATCGTCTTTGTTCCGTATGCCCTTCCGAAAGAAGAAGTCGTAGTAAAAATCACTAAAGCAACTCCTCGCTACGCAGAAGGACAATTGGTCAAAGTCAAAAAAACGAGTACTGACCGCGTGACTGCTCCGTGTCCAGTCTACTATGAATGTGGCGGTTGCCAATTGCAGCATTTAGCGTACCATGCACAACTCGATTTCAAAAAAGATTTGCTTTTACAGTCCTTAGAAAAATTCAAACCCGCCGGCTATCGTGATTATCCATTGCTACCGACGATCGGAATGGACGATCCTTGGCGTTATCGTAATAAAGCGCAATTCCAATTAAGAAAAAATAAACAAACAGACAAAATCGAAGCTGGACTTTATCAGGCAAATTCGCATCACTTGGTGGCGATCACTGACTGTTTAGTTCAAGAACCTGCAACGCAAAAAGTGATGAATACAGTCGTTGATTTGTTGAACAAGTACGACTTACCGATCTATGACGAACGCGCTGATAGTGGCATTTTCCGTACGATCATGGTCCGAGTTGGGGTCCAGACTGGAGAACTGCAAGTGGTCTTTATTACTAGAAGTCAAAAATTCCCACAAAAAAATGCGCTGATTCGTGAAATCAATCAACAACTACCTGAAGTCGTTTCGATCATGCAAAACGTCCAACCTTTGAAGACCTCCCTTGTGATGGGCGACGAAACGAAGCATCTTTGGGGGAAAGAAGCAATCGAAGAACGGATCAATGAAGTAACATTTGATCTTTCACCTCGTGCATTTTTCCAGTTGAATCCTCAACAAACTGAAGTTTTATATGGTGAAGGAATCAAAGCTTTGGCTATCCAACCTGAAGAAACGATCGTAGATGCTTATTGTGGCGTGGGAACAATCGGTTTGAGTGTGGCAAACAAAGCAAAAGAAGTTCGCGGAATGGATACGATCCCCCAAGCCATCGCAGATGCTCAAAAAAATGCAGAACGCCTAGGTTACCACAATACGCGCTACGAAGTAGGAACTGCAGAAGAGCTATTACCCAAGTGGTTGAATGAAGGATTTCGACCGGATGGGATCATTGTTGATCCACCACGTACTGGCTTGGACGAGCAGTTGATCCACGCAATTTTAAAAAACCCTCCGCAGAAATTAGTTTATATTTCATGTAATGTTTCGACTTTGGCGAGAGACCTCGTCCAATTAGCGAAGGTATTCCAAGTAGAGTATTTACAATCCGTCGACATGTTCCCGCAGACTGCTCGTTGTGAAGTCGTCGTGAAATTAACAAAAAAATAAGCAACCCCCTCAATTTATAAAAATAAGCATTTTCCTCTATAAAATAGGATAAAACTATTTCAGAGGAAAATGCTTATTTTTTTGTATCAAATTATTTCCGATCATGCCTTATTTCATTTGCTTTTTACGTTTCAATAAAGTAAACAATGTTTGCACTTGGCCTTTGAAAGACATCACGTCATCAAAGATATCTTCGCCATCATTCAACATTTTTACTGTGATCCAACCGAGGGATTCCGTGATCGTACTAGCAACGGTTGCATTGATCGCAGCCCCGGCCACTGTTCCCACCGCCGGGATGACTTTGATGATATTGCCTACTGCACTTCTTCCAAGACTAACAACGATCAATTCTTTTGATACGCTTTTACCTAAAGATTCCGACCACGATTGCCCGAACAACTTGTGGAGACGTCCCATCATCGTCAACTGGACAGGTACAAGTAAGAAAGCATCCGAAAAAGGAATCGGCGAACAACCGATGATCGCCGCAGTCAATGATGCTGCATGGATCGTCGCATGACATTTTTTCCGTAATGGTTCGTCTACTCCTTTTAAAAACTCTTCAAATAGACGATCAAATTGTGTTTTGCTTTTTGCTAATGTTTGTTCTGCTCGGCTTTTTGATGAATCAAAACTCCGTAAAATAATTGCAGATGTTTTTTGAGGAAGTCTTTTCATCGTCTCTGCAAAAAAAGAAGCAAATTCTTTCTCTTCCTCAGGTGTTTGCTCGAATGTTTCTTCCAATTTTGGTTCTTCATTTTTGATTACAGCGTCCTCAATCACGTCTTTGTTTTTCTTAGATTTTCGTAAAAATTTTTTCATTTGATTTCCTCCGTGATCCGTCCATTTTTGTTATCCTTACTTCTATCATACAATACAAGCGAGGCTTAGCCAAAAAATGAGATCATGAACGGAAAAATAAACACCAATGAAGCGAAAACGAATAGTCTCTTCATTGGTGTTCTTTTATATGATCAGTTAAAAAGGTTTCTCTTTAAGTATTGCCTATTGGACGTTGACATCGATAACTTGATAGAATGCATTTGTTGTATCTGAAATATTCCAAACAGCTAAAATCACGTTGTAGCCTTTTCTGTCTTGAGGCACAGTGATTGTTTGGTTCACTGTTTTTGGTGGAATCGTTGCTTTATCATCGATTTTTGCAATCAATTCAAAATCGCTGAATTTCAATGGTTGATTTGGATTCCAACCTGATTTCGTCATATAGTAGTCCCAAGTACTCGTACGGTGTTGTGCAGTCAAGTTCCAAGTGATATTCAATGAACCAGGATTGATTACACTTTTATGCCAGCGCGTTGCTGTTTGTTCATCCAAAGGTTCAAATCCACTGACACCAGCACTAGCGATTTTACCATCGATAAATGTATTTTTAGTCGCTTCAATACTTTGTGGTTCCCATTGCGCACGACCAACGTTCTGATTTAAATTTCCTGCAGCAGCTGTACCAAAATAAGCACGACTACCTGGAGATGTTACATAACCATGTGCGTAACCCGATGTTCCGAAACCAAACAAACCTAACATAACAATACCAACAAACATCATAACACTAAACTTTTTCATAATTGAACCTCCTCTTTTTGATAGGTTCATTGTAAACGTTTTCTAAATATAAAACAAACGTTATGCTTTTATAATTTTGTTCGACTGAATACAAATTCCAAATACATTAAAAAAGATTGTTTTATCAACGTTTTCTTAGTAATTTAACTCGCATTAATTAAAAGTACACCTGTTCTATAATTAATATTTTCTTAATATTTAAAATAAAATATGTTTTTTCAAAAAAAATAGAAGAGCACTTCATGCACTCTTCTATCTTATTCATCTATTTAAATAATAACTTGAATCTTGATCAAAAATCCGAGCGATTAGTAAAAATTATAAAATATCATCATTTTTATCTATAGAGTAATATGAAATTTATCTATTAGTTAGTTACAAGTTTCCAGGGGCCATAAGGTCCTGATTCACTTGGGATATCATTTTGTGTCCAATATCTTGCTTCATAAATCAATCCTTCGTATGTAACACGTTCCCCACCTAAGTAAATCGTTGTAGGATCCCAAGTTGGAAGAGTTGATTCAGATTCTTCAAGTGTTGTAAAAGTATAGGTTGCTGCATCTGAAAGATTTCCAGAACGATCTTCCGCGATGACTTCCACTGTATATGTCGTATTACTCTTTAATTTTTCAAATGTATGAGAAACAGCCATTGTTGTCGCTGCAACTGTTTCGCCTGCGCCTGTCAATTTTAGGTTATAGCGAGCGATGCGATCATTGTCTGTTGATGCTGTCCAATTGATACGTGCGCGTTGTGTTGTAATAAAATCTGAGCTCAGATTTGTTGGTGTTGATGGTTTTTGCGTATCTTCCGGCATTTCGGAATTATCTGTGAATCTTTGACCAACCGTTAAGAACTCATATTGATTTTTCACTTGTCCTTGCCCGCCGTCTACTTTTGCATCACGGTTCATTGACCAGTAAGAAACCATGCCGATTTTACGTTCTTTTGCATGTTGTACGACTAGATTGAACATGTCTGTTGTAAAGTAAGGATGTTGTTCATTCTCAAATCCGACAGAAGGTGTTGTACCTAACTTGGCATATGCTTGCTCATCAGTCAATGTTTTACCAGCATACTGCTTGTAATGATTTTTCAGTTGGACCATTGTATTATCGACTGCATCTAATGAACCTTGTGCATAATCTGGAACGCTAGATCCATAGCACATCGTCATGATATTAACATTTGTTAAATCCACGCCTGCTTCTAAATATGCTTGTAATACAGCTAAGCCGGTTGAAATCAAACCTGTCGGCATAACTGGCAGTGTCAGAGTAACATCAACACCAGTCGCATCTTGAAGACGTTTTACTGCTTTTGCATTTGCTAGATTCTCGTGATATCCCATTGCTGCTGCTTCTACATCAAAATCGATGCGTGTAAAACCATACCCTTGGATCACTTCCATGTAGGCATCATAAAGCATGTCTTCATCTTGCGTTACTTCCCAGAATGCACCGGAATTCAATCCACCGAATGATACCGCAGCATCTCCGCCTACTTCTCTTAATTCACGGATCGATTGTTTGATTCCTTCGTATTGCCATTGATCGCTGTCACTTTCACTTAATCCAGCAAAACTTCCCCAAGCCCAATCAACTTTACCATTTTTGATTCCTCTTGCTTGCATAAATCCTAGATTAAAGAAACGTTGACCGGTTTCTCTTGCGATCGCCGCCATATTCAAGGCACCCTTATTCGATAGCTCTGCATCTGAAGTGTAAGCAGTGATATCCACGAACGGTGCGACAACTTGTTCTGGCCACTCGATTCCTTGCCCTACACCAAAATCAGGTGTTGCGCGAATTGTTTGTTCTGTTGCTGCCCCTTGCTCTTCATTCAAAAATAAAGGTGCAACTAGCAAACTACATAAAGCTGCTCCAGCTAATACTCTTTTTAACCCTTTTTTCTTCATCTTTTTCAAACTCTCCCCATTCAACTAATTCATTTCCCTATTTTTCGTAATCGATTACAAAATCCATGATATCAGACAGACAATAATAATATAACATTTTATAAAAGAAATTAGAGTTATTTAATCGTTTTCTTTTCTTTTTTTAGTCAAGTTGGTAAATTTAAAATCCAATGTACGGTATTGCAACAACGCTAATATATCAACGTTTAAACCATTTTTAAAAGGGAATCAAGAATCGTTCAAGTCTACTACCTAGCAAAATGGTTGCTATATTAGCTAAAAATAAAATAACTTAAAAAATACACAAGCATTAATAGGTGTTGTTATAAAATGTTGTGGTAAACTGTTTAAAGAAAGGAGTTTATCTTATGACATACACTATGAATCGATTAAAAGATTATCGTTTATGGGTTTGTATTATCGGAATCGTAGCCTTAGGTTTCTTATCTGGTATCCTTAGTGGTAACCCAGGAAGCTATTATTACTCATTACAACTCCCAGCTTTTGCACCACCTAGTTGGATTTTTGGCCCAATGTGGACAGTCCTCTATGTTTTAATTGGTATTTCATTGTACTTCATTTTAAATACACAAAATCAGAAACATCGTACTAGACTACTCTGGCTCTTTACTATCCAACTCATCTTCAACCTTTTGTGGTCGGCTATATTCTTCAATCTTGAAAATACTTTGATTTCTGCTATCGATATCACTTTATTGATGATTTTCTTAACCGCTTTGCTGTATCATTTATGGTTGCACAACCGCGCAGCAATGTGGTTGACGATCCCTTATTATTTATGGGTATTTTTCGCATCCATCTTGAATTACGCGATTTTTATTTTGAATTAATAGAGAGATTTTAGCTGATAACAACTTATTCGCTTGAATCATTGAACGATGAAAAAAGCTACGTGAGCAATTCACGTAGCTTTTTGTTATTAACTATTATTTAATATTTTATCCAACCTGTTTCCAAGGACCGTATAACCCAGATTCACTTGGAATATTGTTTTGTGTCCAATATTGTGCTTCATAAACGATACCGTTATATGTCACTCGATTTCCTTGTACATAAACTTTATTCGCATCCCACGCGGCAATCTCATCGCCACCTTCTGGCGTTCCTGAAATCAATTCCCAAGGACCATACAAACCTGACTCACTTGGAATATTGTTTTGTGTCCAATATTTGGCACGGTATAATGCACCTTTATAAGAAACAACATCACCGCTTAGGTAAACTTTTGTCGCTTCCCATGCAGGAGCCTCTCCTGGTTCTCCCGGCTCGCCAGGATCTACTACATCCGCTAAAGTTGTAAATGCTACTTTTGCCGTATCTGAAATATTTCCAGAACGATCTTCTGCATTGATTTCTACAGTATATTCTGTATCATCTTTTAAGTTTGTGAATGCGTATGAAAGAGAAGTAGTTGTGACATTGATCGTTTGTCCATTCCCTAATAATCTCAAGTTATATTTTGCTACACGGTCATTGCTTGTAATACAGATAAACCAGTTGAGATCAAACCAGTTGGCATTACTGGCAATGTCAATGTAACTTGAACACCTGTTGTATCTTGTAGACGTTTGACCGCTTTTGCATTCACTAAGTTTTCTGAATAACCCATCGCACCTGCTTCAACGTCAAAATCAACACGGGTAAAGCCATAGCCTTGGATCACTTCCATATACGCATCATACAGCATATCTTCGTCATGACTGACTTCCCAGAAAGCACCAGTGTTCAATCCACCAAATGAAACTGCAGCATCTCCACCAATTTCTCTTAATTCACGGATCGTTTTCTTGATTCCTTCATATTGCCATTGATCGCTGTCGTTTTCACTTAATCCGGCAAATCCACCCCACGCCCAATCGATCTTGCCATTTTTGATTCCTTTTGCTTGCATGAAGCCTAAATTAAAGAATTTTTGTCCTGTTTCCTGTGCGATTGCTGCTAGATTCAACGCGCCATTGTTCGATAGGTCTGTACCTGAAGTGTAGGCAGTCATATCGACAAACGGTGCAACGACTTGCTCTGGCCATTCGATTCCTTGACCTACGCCAAAATCAGGTGTTGCTTTAAGTGTTTGTTCTGTGGCTGCACTTTGTTGTTCATTCAAAAACAACGGTGCAACGAGCAGACTACATAATGCAGCTCCAGCTAGTAATTTTTTTAGACGAATATTTCTTTTCATTAGTATGTATTTCCCCCATCAACATTTTTCTTGTGCTATGTACTTCTCTTGCACATCGATATCATAACAAATTAAAAATAAAAATATAACATTTTTTTATAAGAATTAACGTTTTTTAATTTAAGAATAAAAATTCTGAAAAACAGTTCAAGTCTCTATTATGATTAAAACCAGAGACAAAATCGAATTGAGTGCTGATAAATAGGCAAAAACGTGAAAAAAAAATATCTACTAAATATATCGAATATTTTTTTATTTTAAAAACAATAATTTTAAAGGATTATAAATAACGATTTAATAACGTAAAAAATAAAAAAATATCGGAATTTAAAGGAAATTTCCTCTAAGTTCCGATATCGATTTATTTGATTCACGCTGTTGGTCACAAAGCTTTGTTAATAACCATTACCTGTCCAAGTCTCTGTGTTTTGATCGTTTTGTTGTCCACTGTATGGATCATAGTACTGTTGGTTATATTGATTTGGGTCATAATACTGAGAGGTGTCTTCTGAGTATGTTGATTGCTGACCATACGTATCAGTGCCGTATTGATTAGTGTCTTGTGAATAAACAGATCCATCTCCAGTTGTGCTGTCGGCAGTGGTATCTCCTTCAACATTTTCTGAGTCATCATAAAACATCATATAGGCATTATCGTTTTTCAAATTAGGTAACGTATCACTTGGCTCGATCTCTAATTGTTTCTTCAGTTGATTTTGGATCGATAGCAAATCATTTTGACCTAAGATTTGATAGTATACATCATTGATCGTCGCGTCTTTTCCTTTTAGTTGGTCTTGTTTGATCGTCTTGAAAGCGTCGGTATAATTCGTTGCAATGTCAAGCATATCATCCCAATCTAAATCGGTCGTCACATTGTTTCCAGCTGCATCTAAAAGTTTGCGGTAGTTACTTACACCATCCAAGCTGACTACTTTGTTGACGATTTTTGTCACTACTTCTCGTTGACGTGCTTGTCGGCCAATATCGCCTTCCGGATCCTCATGACGCATTCTTGCATAAGCCAAGCCAGTTTCACCATCAACTGTTTGCTTGCCTTCTGGTACATGGACACCATCTAACGTAAAGTCGATCTTATTGTCGATTTCGATCCCGCCTACTGCATCGATCAAATCTTTCATCCCATCCAGATTGATCGTGACGTAATGGTCAATAGGAATATCGAGTAATTGTTCGATCGAATCCATTGCCATCTCGACGCCACCAAATGCATAAGCGTGATTCAACTTATCGACTGTCCCGTAACCGACAATGTTCGTATAGATATCTCGGTCCAAACTAATGATCGTTGATTTTTTTTGTTGTGGATTGACGGTCACGACCATCATCGTATCGGATCGACCTTGCTCCGTACGACCAAGCCCTCCTGTGTCTAATCCTAATAATAATACTGAAAAAGGTTCCTGGTCATCGATACTCACTCGATCCGTCCGTTTTGCTGATACACGGTCAGATTGTTTTGAGATTCGATTGACTGTCTGGCTTGCCTCTCCCATAAACTTGATCCCATACGCTGAAACTCCACCGATGAGTAGTACGATAATTCCTAATAAAGTCAATATCACTTTTTGCCACCGCTTCATAATACACCTCTGTCATACATATTCTTAACTATTCTCTCATACACCCAATCATTCAGCAATTCACCCACTAAATCCTAATAAAAGTTTAAAAAGTAGTGTTTATCTTCGTGATTTATATGTATTTTTTGTAAAATTCTTAATTATCATACCATAGGGCGCTCTTTCAGAAAAGAAAGAATACTATTCTTTTTATACGTTTTATTGGATTTTTATGATTTTTTACTAAATAAATAAACGACGAAAGTTTTTTTCTGAAGTTTATTGAATTCATTCAACCAAGCTTCATCAATGAAAAAAACGGAGAGTAGCGAAAATGGAATAACCTTTTTCGACTTCTCCGTCTTTTTAAGAATTCTTAAAAGTGGCTATTAGTGAAAAGTTAGCTTGACTAACTTCCTTGCTTTATTCTTACTTTCGTCTTTGCTCACGCCATTTCTTTGAAAGAAAAACGACGAATATACTTATCGATTTCATGGAAATCACTTCCTGTGACAGATCCCTTTGCCAAGACTAAACTATCATTTGTCAATTGTTGTTGGATACTTTGTGTCAACTCAGGTAACGTTTCAAACCACTGGTAGTTTTGCTTATGTTTACTTTGTTCGTTGAATAATTCTCTGAAATGTTCCCCATAGCCAAAAACATGATCTGCTGGTACATCTGTTAGTTCTTCCATCACTTGTTGATGAATACTTGCAGAAGTATTCCCCAGATCAGCGATCTGTCCCAAAACTAAGATCGACTTTCCTTCATAAAACGGGCGAACTGCTTTAAAGTATTCGATTGCATTTTTCATAGAAGGTAACGAGGCATTGTGCGTATCATCAATAAAAGTGAAAGTTGGTTCATTCGAATAAAAGCTTTTTTCTAAAACCTTAGGTAGTGGTCTGAATGTCTCAAAAGCAGAAATATAAGCCGAAACATCCCCCTTGATTTTCCAAATCGCAATCAGCGTCGCCAATGCATTGGAAATCATACCGGATGAAGGAACGCTCAAGCGGATCTTGATTTTTTGATCAAAGAAATGGACACCTACTTCACAATATTCTTTCTTCTGTTCAATCGATGACACATGTACCACTCTACTAGTGTCATACAATGAATAAGTCAAAATATCCGTCGTTTTCTTTTCAGCCGCTTGAACTAGGATGGCTAATTCTTCTGCACCCATATCAGTATTGATGATCGCTGTTCCGTTCTCTTTTAATCCGTCAAAAATTTTAGACTTATAATAAGCCACATTATTGGTTGTTTTTAACGAACTGAGATGGGCTTCTCCTATAGAGGTAACGATTGCTATATCAGGTTGTATCAAATCAGACATTGAACCAGTATCGTAGGTATTGAGCGCATTGAGCGATACTTCTAAATTCAGTAAATCAAAATCACCGACTAGCTGACCTAAATAAAGAGGAATCGCAAATCTCACATTGTGATTGCCCCGATTTTCTAGAACTTTTTCCTCTTTGAACGCATGGGTAATCATCATTCGTGTGGATGTTTTCCCAGCTGAACCAGTAATCGCAATCACCGGTTTTTTAAAGTTTTGACGCATCTTATTAGCAAACTCCAATAAGAAACGCCAACTATCTTTTACAATAAACTGCGGTGTGGTCACAGAAGGGTCTTCAATCGGATGTTCCGTGACGATCAAAGCAAACTGATTTTCTTTTCCTTTGATTTGATCATTTCCATCTGCCCATTTGACTGGACGCATCTGATTGATATATTGTCGGCGCTCATTTGTTATACATACAAACATCGTTTTAGAATAATCCTTCATACGTTTTAAATGTCCTGAAAAATATTCAAGTTGATTGACCTCTTGATCTAGCTCAGTATATTCTTCGAAATATGAACCCTCGATTTCACTAAGCAATTGTTTGATCGTATTCATCTTTCCACCTACTTCGTTCACCATTTTCCACGCTTGGGTCTTGCCTGGTTCACATATCTTTTTGCTTTTTGATCGATCCGCTTAGGTGAGTCATCTGCATCAACTTCCCAAGGGTAAAGTCCTTCTTCATTTTTCTCATATTGGCTTAAATCCGTTTCGAATGAGTCTGCTTGATGATGTTTCTTCTTTTTTAAACGATAACCTAAATAAGAAATCCCAATCAACGCCAGTGCAGCAAAACGAATAAATGCGACCATTGTATTCCCTCCTAATCTTTATAATGACTACGATAGTTGATCAAGCCAGATAAAAAATGCTCTGCATCATCTATTCGCATACGGAAGCGATCGTGTCTTGCAAAAAAACCATAATCGATAGTCGCAGGTTTTTTAAAGAAAACAGCAAATTCCGGAAACATGACCCCCGTTTTTATTTCATGAGACACACGCTTTTTCATGACTGTATCAATTCTTTCTTTGACTTCTAAAAAGTCTGTTGGTGTCTTGAACAGTTCATTTTTAAATTCACTTTTTTCCAGTTTTTTCATCATTTTAGAAGCTGCAACGAGTAATTCCAACATCGTCGGATAGGCGGTGTCACGTTGCTCAATAAAGTCGATATTCACAAGGGCATTTTTGATCCCAAAACGATAATACGTGATTTTTTCTTTGTGCTTCAACATCTCGTTGGTTGCGTAACTCAACCAATGATCGTGATATTTTTGATAGTTTTCAGTAACAAAATGTTCCATTAAGATTTCGCATGTCTCGAAAATAGCTTGTTCATTTAAAATCTCATAGGCCCTTAGTAACGAGAATAACGCCTCTCCATCATAATAGATGATACGGAAACGTTCTTTGATTGCTAGGTCTTTATCTAGAACATGGATCGTTTGATTATCTTTTGTAATAAATTTTTGAGAAATCGTACGAACAAGTTGCTTCAAATACGTTTCGAAAGAATCATCTTTAGAAACTTGGATATACTTTGCGATTGCTAGTATCGCAGTTGCCTGAGCGCCTAATTTGTATTCGACTTCTTTTCCTAGGAAATCTTTGATCAAAAAATAACCTTGTTCATTGATTGTGAGTTGCTTGATTCCCCAAATAAGACCTGCTTTTGCCTCTAGCAACATTTCCTCATCTGAGAAATATTCAGCCGATTCAACCAATGCATACAATGATGAAAAATGTCTAACTGAGTTATAGCCTTTGATTGGTTGATCATAGCAAGGATAATAGCCGTAGATGAATTGTCCAGTATCCATCAATTGTTTTTTCAAATACTCGCTTCCTTTAGCTATAACTAAATCAGTCATCTCGTTCAATGTTTCTTCCGTGATCGTTCGCACACGATTTCCATTTCCATAATCTTCAAGAGGAATGATTTGATCATTTTCGATATAATAAGCTTTAGTTTTAAATAGATAGACATTTGAACGCTCTAAGTAACTTAGATCCGACTCCTCGCGATTATATTTTCGCTTGACATAACCTCGATAGTTCTGTGGATCAATGTGGAGATTCGGATGATTCTTTCCAACGATATGTTTATTATCCGGTTTGATAACAGCGTTTCCTACTAATTCTTCTTTTAAAAAAGAACGTTTTCTTATCCCATCAAATCGTAAATTAAAGTCGATATAATTATTGCGTTTTATTTTTTTCAATTGTTGTTGAAGTAATTCAAAGGTGATTTTTTCTTCTTCCGTAACAAGATCTACCCTTAGATAGGCATTATTATCCCATCGATTCGTTTGATAAGCAGTTAGAAGATTATTCCACAGCTGAGAGACACTTTTCCCATAAAACTCCATCGTTTTTCCACGTTCTTTATTCTCACCAGTAGTAATGATGGCAATTTTTCTTTCTGTTTCCATTTCAGTCGTATCCAAAATATCTTTTAACATCGAGAGTCTACTACGTGTTTGTACTAGCACTTTATCACCCCTATAAGAAATAGCTATGACAACCAGACAATACTCTGATTGCCATAGCTTATTTCTAACTCATGGTAGTTATTCTTTTTCTTTGTTTTTTCTAGATTTCCAGATACCAAGCCCTGAAAGCATCGCTGTGATTGCGCCTAACCAAGATGTTGCGATAGACGAATGCTCGGCTGTTTTAGGATACATTTTTGGAGTCATTTGTCCGGCATTTGTTCTATTTCCATTAGTAGACATTCCAGAAGGATACGTTCCTGATCCACGAGTTCCAGATAAGATTCCGTTTGGATCACTATCAGAACCATTTCCTGGATCACCCCAACTTCCATAACCAGGACCATTGCCGTTTCCACCTGAACCGCCTATACCACCTGCGCCACCTGTACCGCCTGTGCCACCTAAACCGCCTGCACCACCACTTTGTCCATCAATACCGCCCACACCAGGATCGCCATCGGCGTCGGCATCAGCATCAGCATCAGCATCAGCGTCGGCATCGGCGTCAGCATCGGCATCAGCATCAGCATCGGCATCGGCATCAGCATCCGCGTCGGCGTCAGCATCCGCATCAGTATCAGCATCGGCATCGGCATCCGCATCGGCATCAGCGTCGGCGTCAGCATCCGCATCAGCATCAGCATCGGCATCGGCATCAGCGTCGGCATCGGCATCGGCGTCAGCATCGGCGTCAGCATCAGCATCGGCATCGGCATCCGCATCGGCATCGGCATCGGCATCAGCGTCCGCATCGGCGTCGGCATCCGCATCAGCATCCGCATCGGCATCCGCATCGGCATCCGCATCGGCATCAGCGTCGGCATCGGCGTCGGCATCCGCATCCGCATCGGCGTCGGCATCCGCATCGGCATCCGCATCGGCATCAGCGTCGGCATCGGCGTCAGCATCAGCATCCGCATCGGCGTCGGCATCGGCATCCGCGTCAGCATCGGCATCGGCGTCGGCATCGGCATCGGCATCAGCGTCTGCATCAGCATCAGCGTCGGCATCAGCATCAGCATCAGCGTCTGCATCCGCATCAGCGTCGGCATCAGCGTCGGCATCAGCATCCGCGTCGGCGTCGGCATCGGCGTCAGCGTCGGCGTCAGCATCCGCATCAGCATCGGCATCCGCATCGGCATCCGCATCGGCATCCGCATCGGCATCGGCGTCCGCATCGGCATCTGCATCCGCATCAGCGTCTGCATCAGCATCGGCATCGGCGTCGGCATCAGCATCTGCATCCGCATCAGCGTCGGCATCTGCATCCGCATCGGCATCAGCGTCCGCATCCGCATCAGCGTCGGCATCCGCATCAGCGTCGGCATCTGCATCCGCATCGGCATCGGCGTCGGCATCGGCATCAGCGTCTGCATCAGCATCAGCATCGGCATCAGCGTCGGCATCGGCATCGGCATCAGCATCGGCGTCAGCATCCGCATCGGCGTCCGCATCGGCATCCGCGTCGGCATCGGCATCAGCATCGGCATCGGCATCAGCGTCTGCATCAGCATCAGCGTCCGCATCCGCATCAGCATCGGCATCAGCATCGGCATCGGCATCAGCGTCTGCATCAGCATCAGCGTCCGCATCCGCATCAGCATCGGCATCCGCGTCAGCGTCGGCATCCGCGTCGGCGTCAGCATCCGCATCCGCGTCGGCGTCGGCATCTGCATCGGCATCTGCATCGGCATCAGCATCAGCATCAGCGTCAGCGTCAGCGTCGGCGTCAGCATCCGCGTCAGCATCAGCATCGGCATCAGCATCAGCATCCGCGTCGGCATCGGCATCCGCGTCAGCATCGGCATCAGCGTCGGCATCAGCATCCGCATCAGCATCCGCATCAGCGTCAGCGTCCGCATCGGCATCAGCATCGGCGTCCGCATCAGCATCGGCGTCGGCATCGGCATCAGCGTCGGCATCGGCATCGGCGTCAGCATCCGCGTCGGCGTCGGCATCCGCGTCGGCTTCTTCATCGTCAGGGATAATTGCAGCTGTCGGTAAACTTGGATTATCAGCTTGGTCATAAGCAATTAACTGAATATCATCTAATGGAGCTACATCTTCTTGAGAAATTGGTATCGTAAAGTTTCCAGTTGCATCTGCTTGACCTTCAGCAATCAAATTTCCAGCATCGTCATAGATCCTAACTGTTGCATTCGGATCAGCCATCCCTGTCACTTCATACCCATCCGTCGAATTACCTGTGACCTCAACGTTGTACGGTGCAGTTACCTCTGCTGCCTGATAAAAAACAGGAGTATAGCCGTCAGTATTTGAAGCAACATTAATATTCAATAAATCAGATTTTACGACTGTTCCTACAAATCCTGCTTCATATGGCACAGAAAGATCTACACCCGCAGCGGTAAGGTCCGCGTATGAAGGGTCTTGGATCGTTGTTGGGATAATCACCGTTGTTCCGCCTAAGATACTTGCATCTGCGACTGATCCAATCAAGGAAGAGCCAACATTCACTAATGGAAGAAGTGCAGCATAAGCAACATTAAATACTGGTTTTACTGTAGCAGCTAGTGCTGTATTGATCGTCGTAGCAGCTACTCTTGCCAAAATACCACCATTATTAGGAGTGGCTTGCAATGCTTGGACGGCGCTGTTCAAATCAGTTAAGATCTTACTTAAATTCTCTCTGATTATCGTTTCTAATGCGCCATCAAGTTCACCATAAATATACTCATCACCTTGCATCTGCAATGGTATTTGTACTTCAGCAGATGTCAGTGTACTTAGATTTTGCAATAAGTTTAATTGTTGATAAACTTGAGCCAAATTCACACTAGCTAACGGATTTGCATTTACCAACGTTCCAATTGTCTGGATCAATGGTGTAACTGCGCCATTCACTGCATTGAGCAATGGAGCTAATTCATCTGTAGGCAATAAAATATCTGTCCGGACGGTTGCATTCCCGTTTGGCGCAACCAACCCTTGCATTTCTTCAGGAATTGCTAATACTGCCCGTCGATTCCCATTTAAGAGACTAACATTGATCCCATTATCACCAGATATCGTAAAATTCACATTTCTTGTTGCCCCTTCAAGAGTATATGGGGCTGTTGTTGTCGTTCCACTTGAGTTCGTTGTAGTTAAATTATTAAATAATTGTCCACTGATAATATCGGCATGCACTTGGTGACTACCGATCGTAAATAACGGAGTGGTGACCGAAATAGGAGTAAGACCTAACATCATTCCGGCAGCAATCGATGTACCAACCAAAATGGATTTTTTAGAACGAGACTTTGCTCGTGCTTTTTGATCCATCGTCTTTCTATAGTCCCTCTTCATCCTTATTCCTCCTAGAGCAGATTCGCGTATCCATTTTCTCCCCCACAGATTAAATCAACACAAAATATGCTTTCTAATGAAACACTCCCTCAAATAATTTTTATCAAAAGACGCCTTTTTCAATCATTTCTGTATTTACAACTTAAGTTATTTTGAATTTTAGCAACCGATAAATAAGAAATCTATTATTAAGCTCTTATAGAAATTTAAATAACTAGAAAATCAAAAAAAATTTTCTCAACAAAAATAAATCAAGTTATATTTTGCATAAAATTTCATTTTTTCGATTGATTATTTTATACTATTCTATAAATAAATATTAAATAATTTTGTTTATTTAATTGGCGAAATTATCTAAAAAAGTAAATTTAAAATAACTAAAATAATAAATAAAAACCCTTTCCATTAACCATAAACGATATATAAAATAATAAATTATTATTTATTTTTGTATTTCAACCAATCAAATAGCAATATTTTTTGATTGATTGATTACCTATTCTATTAACATATGAGGTGGGAAATAATTTGAAAATTTATAGATTATTGGAAAAAAATATTAAAACCCAACTAAAAATTTTATGTAGAATGTACCAGTCGGAAACTAGCTGCTCTATAGAAGAACTCGCACTTTTTGCAAAATCTGACAAACGTTCCGTCAACAATTACTGTATTCGCATTAGCGAACTCTCAGAAAATAAATGTATTCAGAAACAAAAGAACAACTATCAGTTCATTGGCAACGAGAAAGATTATCGCCGTCTGAAAGTAGCGATCATTGAAAGCTCATCGATTTTTCAAATCATTAAAGCCGTTTGTCTCAACTCTTCGATCAATTTAAGTGAGTATTCTGCAAGATATCAACTAAGTGAATCGTTTCTAAGAAAACAAATCGGCGAGATCAATTTACTAATCAAAAAATATGATCTCCAACTCAAAACAAAAAGAGGGGAAATCTTTATTTCAGGAACCGAGGACGCCACTCGGTATATGATCTACACGCTTTTGTGGGAAGTATACCAAGGAATCGACTGGCCTTTTTCAACGATTAACTTTGACGATGTGTTTTATGTTATGGAGAATTGTTTTAAGCTTGTAAAACAAAAATTGAACAAAATCAAACTGATCGAATGGTGTTTTATTTTAGCAATTAATTTATGCCGCTATTCTCAAGGAAATACGATCGATAAGGACCGGCTTCCTGCTTTTTCAGAGGAGTTATGGAAAAAATTCAATGATGAAATAAAAGATCTCAAATACTTATATTCCGTTCTAGATCTTCCAGAAGAGGAATTAAAATTCCTATTTTTATGGGCTCAAACGCGTCCTTCATTTTATCTTAGGAATGAAATCCTTTTACTTGCTATAAAAATACATTCGAAACATGAAACCCCTATCAAAGAATATCAAGATCATTTTTATAAAATTCTATCAGCTATAGGGTTAAGTCCTCATAAAATCAATCAAAAAAGAAGCTTGCTAAATGCCACTTTGATTGCCAATGGGATCAATGATTATTTCTTTCACCCTAAGTCTAGTAAGAAAAAAGAAGTAACAACTTCTGTTCAGCAAAACTATCCGCTATTTTACGATAAAGTTTCTCAGATGTTGTCAGAGTTAAAGAGTGAGAAACCCTCCCTTCAATGGGTACAGCTTTGGAATCTGTTCGAAGCATTATTTATTGTGATTCCACCTACGTTTTTTGATAAAGAAATAAAAATACTTTTGGAAACAGACTTACCTCTAAGTATTGAGCTTATGTATATGAATGCCTTACAAGAACAATTGAAACTTTATTTGAAAGTTTTATTCATAAATGATCTTTTGCTACAACCTGATTTGATTATCCGGACAAATGATGAAACAGTTCAATTGACGATACTCGAAGAAGATATACCTTCAATTACTTTGACTAATACATCGACGATCCAAGTCGATCATAAACTGATTGAACAAATCAAAAGCATGTTTTACCAAAAATGACCTATTTCATGTTTCCTGTAGCAATCGAACTACTTTTTCTCATCCCGGGAAAAAGAGTACAAAAAAAGAAGATAGAACATCGTTCTATCTTCTGAAATGACTATAGTACATATAGCCTTTTCTTCAACAAATTCTTATAATTTAGATACTTCAGCAGCTTGAGGACCGCGCGCACCTTCAACGATAGAGAATTCTACTTCTTGGCCTTCTTCTAAGCTCTTGAAGCCATCGCCTTGGATTGCTGAGAAATGTACGAATACATCGTCTCCGCCGTCTACTGTAATAAACCCAAATCCTTTTTCATTGTTGAACCATTTTACTGTTCCGTGTTCCATAGATATATAGCCTCCAAAAAAGTTCTTGCAAGTAACCTTGCAAAAACATTATACCGAATTTAGAAAACGCTCGCAAGCATTGCCCCGTTAATTTTCTAAATTCGATCATAAAGGAAAGAGGCTGTTTTATCCTGCAAAATGTTTGTTTACTTCATCCCAATTTACAACATTCCAGAAAGCTTCAATGTAGTCTGGGCGTACATTTTTGTATTTCAAGTAGTAAGCATGTTCCCATACATCTAAACCTAAGACAGGTTTTTTACCTTCCATTAAAGGAGAATCTTGATTCGCAGTAGAAGTGATTGCAAGTTTGCCATCTTCAAGTACTAACCAAGCCCAACCAGAACCGAAACGTCCTGCTGCTGCTTTCTTGAATTCTTCTTTAAATGTAGCAAAATCTCCGAATGCTTCGTCGATTGCATCTTTGATTGCTCCTGTTGGCTCGCCGCCAGCATTTGGTGCCATGATTTTCCAGAAGAATGAATGGTTTGCATGTCCACCACCATTATTACGTACCGCAGTTTTGATATCTGAAGGGATCGCATCCATGTCAGAAACCAGTTCTTCCACAGTTTTTTCACCTAGTTCAGGATATTTTTCAATCGCTGCATTTAAGTTTGTCACATAAGTATTGTGATGTTTGTCATGATGCAAATGCATCGTTTCTTCATCGATATATGGTTCCAATGCATCAAATGCATAAGGTAGATCTGGTAATGTGTAAGTCATAAAAAATTCCTCCTCAAATTTGTTACATATCTTTACATTAAAAGAGTAACAAAGTGAGGGGAATTCTTCAATTGTTATGCCTAGTCTTCTAACTTTTTGTTAGTTTCTATTGGCTCTTCGATAATTTCTGTCTTGTTAAAAATAAATAATTTGCTAAAGATATAATTTGCCAATACGACTAATACTTGCGTAATGATCTTAGCCACATAGTCATTCATATCCAATCCTTTGATCATCAAGATCATCGCACCCATATCAAGGCCATATGAAACGATGCGATAAAAAACAAACTTTGCAAACTCAATAAAAAAATGCGTATAACTCGGTGATTTTGATTGGAATACCCAAATCTTGTTTGTGACAAAAGCAAATAATACTGAACAGATCCATGAGATCGTATTTGATACTGGCATAGATAAATGGAAGAGTTGCTGCACGATTGCGTAACTGACAAAGTTGACAACTGTCGCTAATCCACCAAAAAATAGATAGATAAAAACTTCCCAATATCCTTTACTTTCTAAATAGCTTTTAAACTGAACATAAACCTTCATTTTCCTACCTACCTTACATATCATTCTTTCCTATCATACTCTATCTGCTGATAATTTTCATCTTTGGGAAACAATGAATGATAGAAATTTAACCTTATCTATCGTGAGAGATTGTTTTAGAACTCTTGTAATTCATAGCATACTCCGCTAGAATTGCTAGTGATGACAATTCTAGAGAAGGAGTAATTATGACAACAAAACAATTAATCGTTAGCTCTTTTGCTCGATTCACAGAGCTTAAAAATGCTAAAAATGTATCATTTGGTAAATCATTAGTTTACCTCTTATGCCTAAGTATACTGATGGCATTACCTATTTCATACCAAATTTTTCAAGTACTAGACACGATCAAATCAGATGGGCAAAAAATTGCGTCTGAAATACCAGATTTTACGATCCATGATGGACAAATCGATTCCACAACAAATGAAGGGTTCATTTATCAAACAGATTCGATCATCTTTACCTTTGACCCAGAAGGAAAACGCACTCCCGAAGATATCTCTTCTGATTTGATAGGGAATTTCCTAAGTGTCGGCCTTTTAAAAGATAAATTAGTGTTAGCTTTACCAAATTCTGGCACGACCTCAGCATTACTGAACAATAATCAATTTGAACTCGAATATACGAATAGCGCATTAAAAAATCTGACCGGAGACAGTTTACGTAGTACATTAAGTGAAGCAACGATCCCTTTTTGGATCAAAGCACTAGTGTTTTTGATCTCCATCTATCCTAGCTTTTTAAATTTGATCATCACTCTACTTATGGCAAACTTTGCAGCGTATGTTTATGCAAGATTGCGTTTAGCTAAAGTAACCTTTCTTGATTGTCTAAAAACGATGATCTACGCGATTTCATTACCAACGGTTATCGCAACAGTACTAATGATCTTTTTACCGGCTTTTGATACAACAGCCTTTATTGCATTTGCCGGCATATTCATTTTTGCTCAAGCAGTCAAAGGTTGGCCAAAAATGCAATTACCAAAACAATAAAAAAATCGCTGGAAGAGAAGCTCTTCCAGCGATTTTTTTAGTACCCTTCATTCAAGTCGATTTCATTTACTTCCAACTCTTTGTTCTCAATATAAGATTGTAGGTTTTTCAGAAAAATATCCATGAACTTTGTTTGGAAATGCGGTGTCTGACCTGCAATGTGAGAGGTGATCAAGACATCTTCTCTTTCCCATAGTGGGCTGTCTTCAGCAAGTGGTTCTTCCTCAAATACATCTAAAGCTGCAAAAGCTAATTCTCCATGCTCTAACGCTGTGATCAAATCAGCCGTTTTTACAGAAGGACCACGACCTACATTGATGAACACCGCCTCTTCGTCAAACGCTTCAAATACTTTTGCATCAAATAAACCTTTTGTTTGATCTGTCAAAGGCAAAATATTCACCACGATCGTTGCTTTCGGCAAGATTTCTTTTAAGCGATCAAGTGGGTATGTCTCTTTGAAGCCCTCCACTGGGTGTCCAGAAGTATTGATTCCGATACATTCCAAACCAAAGACACTTGCATGTTGTGCTAATTTTTTCCCAATATGACCAGTGCCGATAATCAGTAGTTTCTGGTCTTCTAATGCTTGGTAATGGATCGCTGAACCTAGCCATTCTTTTTTGAGCTGCGCTCTTTGGGCCTGGAACAAACCACGAGAATAACCTAAAATAATGCCCATCACATGCTCACTGATCGATTCTACATGGATACCGCTAGCATTAGAAAGTAAGATCTCTTTATCCGCGAATTCATTCAACGGAAGATTATCTACCCCAGCAGAAATCGATTGGACCCATTTTAAGTGATCAGAAGCGAATACTTCTTCTTGGTACTCTCGATTCCAACCGATACTAACCTCTATCTCAGAAAGTTCGTCGGATGCTACTTCTGTTTGAAATGAATAGTCCGGTGCTATTTCTTTCATTTTTTCGATAAATTCTTCCCGAAACGGACGTACTGAATAAATAATTTTTTTTGTCATCACACCCCATCCTCTCTAGTTATCAGTCTAGCTTAAACCGACAAAAGAATGAAGCAGGATGCACTTCGTCGCTTGAACGACTTTTTCCTATAATCAAATTGGACGATACGGACTTGAGCCTATGTTGATTGCAAAAAAAGCCTAACTACTCCGAAAGCATTTGAAAAATGCCTTTTGATTAGTTAGACTTATCTTTTTTAAGACTGAACGTTTCTTCACACCTTAGATATCTGTTGTTTCTTGGAAATGATACGTTGGTTCATCTAATTGCGGATCATAATCAACAATCAGATCATATCCTTTGAAAAACCAATCATCGGCTTCATCAATAAAGAATAATAGACCATCGATCGTTTCTTTTTTGATTGGACGTTCCGGTGACTCAACAGACATACCGATTGAAAATCCCTCATGCACATCTGTTTTTCCGTATACTTTCCCAAAAAAACGGATGCCGTAATTTTCAGGTAGATCTACTTCACTTTGAAACCATTTTTTTGCTTTGTCCGTTACTGTTAATTGCATGTGATGATCCCCTTTTTATTGATTCATTTTATCATCGAGTATATCTACATCTTCTGTTTCTCCGATAACTAGTAAGTTGTCATTTTCTCGCACATATTCATCTGCGGCTGGTGAAACAACAACGGAACCGTCGAAGCGACGGATCGCAACTACAGTCAAATCAAAACGCTGTCTGAAATTTAATTCGGCTAACGTTTTGTTGAAAAACTTCGGATTTGATACGCGAATCTCCGCAAGAGAAAAGCGATCTGATAACTCTAGATAATCCAAGATATTTTTGGAAACGAGATTGTGGGCGATCCGTATTCCCATATCTCTTTCTGGATGAACGACTCGATCTGCCCCGATTTTTTCAAGCACTCGGGCATGGTACTCATTTTGTGCTTTGGCTAAGATATTCGGCACACCCATTTCTTTGACCATCAAAGTCACTAAAATACTTGCTTGGATATCTTCGCCAATTGCAATGATCACATGATCAAAATTTCTGATCCCTAAAGAACGTAAGGTCATTTCATCCTGTGCATTCGCAACAACTGCGTGTGTTGCGATATTCATATATTCATTCACTCGGTCTTCACTGCTGTCGATGGCTAATACTTCTTGACCAGCTTCGACAAGTGTACGACAGATACTGCCGCCAAAACGACCAAGCCCTACGATTGCAAAATTCTGTTTCACTTTTTCCCTCCTTTTTCCATTACGCTTCAAGTATAGCAAAGCCACTCTAAAAACAAAAGTACTCCAGCTTTGCCTCGATCAGAAAAGAATGATTTCAATTTATTCCTAGTTGAGAAGATGACTATTTATGAATCAAAGGGTCTAATTTCTTTATGCTCTAAAAAGTACGGACAATCACCAGTTGATTTTTTACAACAAGTATCCTAAGAATACATTGACTGAAACAAAATAAATGAACAATCCAGCAATGTCTTTGATCGATGTGATGATCGGTGCAGAACCAGCTGCTTGATCAATATTCAATTTCAGCAAAATGAATGGGATCAAGAAGCCAAGTGCAGCAGCTAAGGTCATTGCAAAGACCAGTGAGATGCCCACAGCTACACCTAATAATGGAATCCCTTGCCATACGGAAGCAACGATTCCAGAGACGATTCCTACGACGACCCCTAAACTTAAACCAATGCCTGTTTCTTTTAAAAAGTGCTTAACAAATGTATTGAGATCGATGTGACCTAAAGATAATCCACGAACAAAAACCGTTGAGGACTGAGTCCCAACATTTCCTCCCATATCCATGATCAAAGGAATAAAAATAGCAACAGCTGCAACTGACTCTAACGTTTGCTCAAACTCATCGATGACTAGACCTGCTAGCATCCCTGCAACCAATGTGATGGCTAAGAAAGGCAAACGAACTTTCCAGATTTGCCATAAGCTACCATTGATCAGCACGGTACTACGGTCGGCTTCTACAGAGGCGACATCTGCTAAACCCGCTGCATTGAAGATATCCTCCGTTGTTTCTTGTTCTAAGACATCGATGGCGTCATCTACTGTCACGATACCGACTAGCCGTTTCTCTTTATCGACGACCGGAATAGCAATCAGATCCAACTCTTGCAGTAAATGGGCAGTTTCTTCTTGGTCTGTATCTGTAGTTACATAAGCAACATGCTTGATCATGATTTCTTCAATAAGCTGATCCCCTTCTGCAATGACTAGATCTTTTAGTGAAAGAACACCTTCAATTTTTTTCGCCATATCTGTCACATACAAAATATAGATTGTTTCCATTTCTTTCGCTAATCTTCTGATTTTATGCAGTGCTTCTTCTACGGTCATTTCTTTTTTGATCGAGATGAACTCAGTCGTCATGATCCGTCCGGCTGTCTCCTGTTCATAGCCCATCAATAGATTCGTTGTTGTGCGCTCTTCCTCAGAAAGCTCTGCCAATAATTTTTTAGTTACACTTGCTGGTAATTCGTAAAACAATCTTACCCGATCATCCGGAGCCATCTCATTGACAAAATCGATGACGCCCTCATCTGTAAAAGAACGAAGTAAATGTTGTTGGACAGCTGGCTCAAATGTTTCGAAGATTTCGAGCGCTTTTTCTTTTGACAATAACCGAAAGACAATTACTTGTTTATTTGAAGGTAATGTCACAAATAATTGGATCAATTCTACTTTCTCGATCGTTGCTAAATACTCTTTCAACTCTTCCAGTTTTTTCTGCTCAAGATAATTAAGAATCGTCAATTGTGTTTCCTGGTTGGCTGTATCATTCAATGTTCTCATATCGCATTCTCCTTTGTTACATCGTTTTTTCGATATAAACTTGTTGGATAGATGGATTCGTCTGGGAAAACATAGAATACATAAAAAGACGGCCTCCAAAAGAAGCCGTCTCATAAGATCCCATCATTGTGGTTCTAGTGTTTACCTGAACGAACTTCTCGTCTGAGCTTTAGCACTAAAAGACGTAATTCTGGAATATCATCCAGATAGCTACGTTAAGCACGCCTTAAGCCGACGTTGCCTGTTATACCCTGTGGCGTCTCTCGACGTTTAAGGGCAGTAGCCTGTGTTCTTTTAGGAGCCTCACCTAACAAGTTTTTATAATTAAACCCTACAGGTAAAATTGGTTTTTGTCAATAAGAGGATTAGCATTTGATAAAATAATCTCAAATATAGCTAATCAATTTCCCAGAAAGTAAAGTTCCGCTGATTTCATCTATACTTTTACTTTACTAATCCGTGTTTGAACGCATAAATTGCCGCTTGCGTGCGATCTTCTACTTCTAACTTGGCCAAGATATTAGATACATGTGTCTTGACCGTTTTTAAAGTAATAAACAATTCATCGGCAATTTCCTGATTGCTTTTTCCTTCAGAGATCAACATAAGAATCTCATTTTCACGATTGGTTAAATCATCATGCAAGATCGGCTCATTGCGTCGACTCATTTTTTCCATCATTTTAGTAGTTACTTCAGGTTCAAGTACACGTTCCCCTCTTTGGGTCGCGCGAATCGCATCAGCGATCTCATGCGCTGTGGATGTTTTGAGTAAATAACCTGTGGCACCAGCTTCAATGGCTGGATATACTTTTTCATCATCGATAAAACTTGTAACGATGATGATTTTTGCTTCTGGCCAATCTTTTAAAATCGCTTTGGTCGATTCGATCCCATCCATTTCTTCCATCACTAAATCCATCAAGATCACATCTGGGCGAAGTGCCATCGCTTTTTCATAGCCTTGTCGTCCATCTTCAGCTTCCCCGATCACTTCGATATCTCCTTGGATCGACAAATAGGAAGAAACGCCTAAGCGTACCATCTCATGATCATCGACTAGCAATACCTTTATCATTTTTCCGCCTCCTTCATCAAAGGAACTTTGATTTCTACGCTTGTCCCTTGTCCTTTAAAACTAATGATTTTTACTGTTCCACCAATACCCGCTACACGTTCTCGAATATTATTTAGACCATAGCTACCGGTTTTTGTTTCATTCATGTTAAAGCCCGTACCGTCATCGATCACTCGCAATAAAAGATTGTTATCGATCTTATGCAGATAGACTTCTAGCTCATTTGCTTTCGCATGTCGTAATGTATTGGAAAGTAGTTCTTGCACGATCCGGAAAAGATGATCTTCGATGGAAACAGATAACGAAATATCTTCAACATCCCATTTCAATGCAATCTGGATCTTGTTTTGTAATTCTTTCAATAGTTGTTCGATTCCTTGCTTCAAACTCTTTTCTTCAAGATTGACTGGACGCAAGTGAAGAAGCAACGCACGCATCTCTGACTGTGAAGCATTGATGATATCCGCTACCATCCTTAATTGTTTACGAAACATTTCTGGCGTATCACTTTTTTCAGCCTGTTCTGTCAACGCAGACATCATCATCATGGCTGCAAATAATTGCTGGGAAACCGAATCATGTAATTCACGAGCTAAACGATGTCTTTCTAATTCTAAGATTTCTTCTTTCGTTTGTCCATCCACATACTGAGGACGACTCGTCAATATTTGGAGCTCACTTGAAACCTCGATCATTTTTTCTTTGATCTTAGTGATTTCTTTTTCAATTTCTTTGACATATATATCGTCCGATGCGCTCGGCAATGAATCGTTTAACACTTTTGCCTCATAATTACCAGAAGAGAGTGCTCGCAATTGTTCTTCGATTTTACCATACCGTGCTTTTTGTAAAATAGAAACGATCAAAAAAACAATCAAACCGACACCTGAAGAAATCGCTAATAAGTGAAATATCAATGGGACGTATAAAATTCTAGCACTTAACAAAGTACGCCAAAAATGAGTTTGATTGCTTGCGTAAAAATAAGTAAAAAACGAAAATAAAATGACGATAAATGAGGCAATCGAAGCATAAATAGCTAACATCGGTCGAGAGAGTTTCTCTATCATGCTCGAATCACCTCAATATCCCCAAGTAGTGTGTTCGTAATGATCTTCAAACGACGTGGATTTTCATCGTAATCGTTGCTATAGATTTTGATCGACTCATTCTTCAATGAGAATTGTTCTTCTTCAAATTGGACGTTTCCTACTAACGTTGCGTGTTCTAAACTGATCGCAATCCCTAGAGGAACCAAAATACGCGTTCTGCCAATGCCTTTTCTAACAATAACGATGTTATCATCTTTAGGTAATAAGGTATTTCCTAAATCGATGATCGTATCACCTGAAATAAGAGAGATATTGATATCATCCCATTCATACACATCATTGCCGATCCGTTGGTTACCAAATAATTGTTGTTTTTTTCGTTCATTATTGTGAGATTTTAATTGCTCTGTTTGGACCATCACGATTTGCTTTTTTCGCCAAAAAGCATTTTTCGTTAGATCGATGCCTGAAATCTCCACACCTTTAAGACCAATGAACAAGACAGCAAAGACTGCCATTACCCATAGCGCTGGACTGTTGATCAAACTGAAGAAAATAACTAATCCACCTAGTACAAATTGAAAATTTTGAAAACCAGATCTCGGTGATTTTCGCAATGCAAGATAGATATTAAAAATACCAAATAAAACTAATAGTAATAACTCAACATTATTTACGATCTGCCAAACTGCAAAGATCAAAAGTAATGCTTCTACTACTATAAAAAAGCGCCAAGAGCTATTCATCGCTATTTTCCTTTCTATTTCATTCTCTTTTTTATCATACCTATTTTTGTTTCGATATGCTATAGGACTTTAGATGTAATATCCTTCTTATAACAAAAAAGGCCTGGGACTTTGAGTCATGATCCCAGACCTTTTTGTTTAGACAGACGCATGGATCTGTGCCTGAAAATTTACTTATGCTTGCGCGACCTTGACGATTTTTACTTGCATATCGCCACCAGGTGTTGAAATCGTTACTTCATCATTTTTATATTTACCGATCAAAGCTTGTGCAATTGGTGAGTCGTTTGAGATCTTTCCTGAGAATGGATCTGCTTCGGCACTTCCTACGATCGTGTATTCTTCTTCTTCGCCATCTGGCAATTCGATGAAGGTCACTGTTTTACCAATAGACACTTCGTCTGAATCGACGCCATCGTTATCAATGATCTGTGCAAAACGGATCATATTCTCGATTGTTGTGATGCGTCCTTCTACAAAGGCTTGCTCATCTTTTGCTGCCTCATATTCTGAGTTCTCAGATAAATCACCAAAGCCACGGGCGATTTTGATTCGTTCAATGATCTCTCCCCGTTTAACTGTTTTTAATTCTTCTAATTCTTGTTCTAATTTCGCTTTTCCTTCAAGCGTCATAGGATATACTTTTTCTGCCATGTATAACTCTTCTCCTTTATTCTATGGAATACCGCAAAAGGTAATCTTTTACGGACTACAGTCCAAAAAAGATTACCATGCTTTTTCTAAAATGTAAATGTTTTTCTAAAAAATAAATAAAGATCTATTTAGCGTTCTTTTTTAGCTATTTACGTATTTGTGTACTAACTCCATATGCTCTTCATAGGTCTTTGCAAAATAAACCTCACCTGTAGTGATATCTGCAACAAAATAATAATAGTCGTTTTCTGCTGGTTCGATCACTGCTTGGATAGCTGCTTCACTCGGACTGTTGAATGGCCCTGGTCCATAGCCCGTATTCGTATAAAGATTATAAGGCGAATCAACAGCTGTATCTTCATACGTCACAAATTCTTTGTGTTCGCCCAACGCATATAGAATAGAAATATCTGATTGTAATGGCATCCCGATATCGATCCGGTTATAGAATACTCTTGCGATATTTTTACGATCTGATTCAGATACCCCTTCTTTTTCGACCAATGAAGCAAGTGTCAACACTTCTTGAACAGTATGGTTTTGCTGTTTGATGGTTGAGAAATAAGGCTGCAACACTGTATTTGTTTTATTGACCATTTGGATGATCAAGTCTTTGAGTGACATATCTTTATAGTAATCATAGGTCGCAGGGAATAAATATCCTTCTAAGCGATATTTAGCATTTTCTGCTTTCGCTGCACTTTCTAATAGTTCTGGGAATTTTTGAGTCAACTCATTGAAAAATGATTCGTTTTTTAACAGATCCAAAAACTCTTGTTTATCTTTACCAGTGACCTTAGCAACACGTTCTGCAATCTGTTCTGCATCGATCCCTTCAGGTATCGTGATCTTCCCATCTGCTACTTCCGTTGGTTCGGATGTGCCACCTTCTTGGAGCTGTTTCCCTATTTCATCTAATGTCATGTTCGGCGCCAGTTGATAAAAGCCAGCCTGGAAGCCAGTCATATTCTTAAATTTTGTATAATAATTAAATACGATACCGCTTTTGATGATCTGGTCTTGTTCTAAAATCTCTCCAATTTGCTTATTTGAAGAGCCGCTAGGTATTTCGATCGAAACCAATTGATCATTGTTTGAATCTAAAGGTTTTAATCCACTATCGATATAGCGATATACCGTAAAACCAAATACACATCCAATAATTAGCAACGTAAGCGCAATCACTAAAATTATCTTTCCTACGATTTTATCTTCTTTTTTACGCAGGTCTTTTCGTTTACTGACTACATCTGTCGAATCAGTTGCATCCTTTTGTCTTCGTTTCTTCTCATCTGGATGTTGTTTGTTTTCTGACAAAACAACTCCTCCTTACTATCAACTTCATAACTTTATTCATTATACATGAAATTTAGGCAGAGGTGAATTATTTTTAACAATTCTTATGTCAAAATTGTAAGTAGTAAATCAACTCGATTCGACTTAAAATAAAAAAATAAAACGATTTTTATTCACAAAATAACAGTAATCTGCTTATTTTCATCAATAAGCTCTTACAAAAGAGAGGATTGATACATTTGAAAAAAAGAAAACACGTGGAAAGAAAAAGAACTACTTTATTTTCCTTTCCCCAAAAAATATGCCTATTTGTTTTAGTCATCACTATTGGAATCATTTCGTGGACTGTCTATGAAAAAATCCAAGCGAAAGTATCAGCTACGATTCAAGTGACGAATGATTCACTTGATTTGACTGATAACGAACAAGCGCTTGCTGATCAGATCGATCAATTATTACAAAAAAATAAATACGTTGGATCTGTCTACATTCGTAAAAACGATCGAGTGATTCTGGAAAAGGGCTATGGATACGCTAACGAAGAAGCACAGCAACCTAATACTCCCTCTTTGTACTATCAAATCGGTTCGATCCAAAAAGCGATGACTGCTCTGCTGATTTTAAAACAAGTGAATAGTGGAAAGCTTTCTTTAGATACGAAGTTAGCTGAATTTTATCCTCAAATCAATGGTAGTAAAAAAATCACGATCAAAGATTTACTATACATGCGGTCAGGATTAAAAAGAACCGCTTCGCCGACCGTACCGATGAATGACCAAGAGGTGATTCAATTCGCTTTGAATCATCTCGAATATACCAATGACCAAACGTATAAATATGAACCTTTGAATTTCACTTTATTAACAGGTATTTTGATAAAACTGACTCATCAACCATATGAAAAGCTGATCTATGATGAACTGATTACTCCTTTACAGCTAAAACAAACCTCTTTTTATGATCAAGTCAAAAACACTTCAGAACATGCGGTCTCTTATCAAATGAGTCCAGACGATGATTATCATCAAGCTTTGACTGAATCAGAGACAGATATTCGCAATGAATTAGGCACTGGGAATATCAGTATGTCTGTCTATGATTTAAATGAATTTTTTACAAAAGTATTAAAAGGGAAATTGATCCCGAAAGACTTGCTCTTTTCTCTTTGGGGAGAGAACTCGAGTGGGCGTCCCTATAATGGCGGAGTCTATAGTGCAAAGGATACGATATTTGCGCAAGGAAACATCAATCGTTTCCATGCTGTATTAGCAATGAAAAAAGATACGTCTGACGCGGTCGTGATGGAAAGTAATATCCAAGCAGATAAAAAATATAAAACAACCGCCACCGATCTAAGAGATCAAATTTGTAAATTGATGGGAAATAATGAATAGCCTATTTAAGTATCATCAATCATAGTGAAATAAGAACGAATAGAACCTTATATCAATCAGCGTTTCTTGATACAAGGTTCTATTCATTTCATTCGTTAAACTGTTACGTTTTATGCTTCAATTGAGTTGATCTCTGTAGCTAAATATTTTCTCATGCCATCCAGTATACCGTGTTCAGGATGATAACCCAGTCCTGATAATTTCGTGATATCGGCTAAAGAATCGTGGATATCTCCTGCTCGTTCCTCTTGATAGTCTAACAATAATTCTACTTCAAGAATTTGATCGATCGTCTGGATCAATTCTAGTAGCGTTGTACTCTTCCCAGTTCCAACATTGAATTGTTGTCCTAATGCTTTTTCTTCTTTTGAAACAAGTAACAAAGCTTGCACGACATCTTCTACGTAGACAAAATCTCTTGATTGACTGCCATCTCCGAATAAAGTAAATGACGCTTTTTCACCAGCCAGTTGCTTTTTGTAGCGGTCAACTAAAATCGAGATCACACCACTATATGGTGAATTTGGATTTTGATTTGGTCCATATACATTGAAGAAACGTACCGCAGTTCCTGGCACATTATACAGATGACAATAATCTAATACATATTGTTCTGCAGCAAACTTATCGATGGCATAAGGTGTCAACGGACGAATGACTGATTCTTCTTTTTTCGGTAGTGTTGGCTCATCTCCATAGACAGCTGCGGAGGAACTAAAGACGATCCGTTTTAAATTTGGTTGATATTTACGGATCAATTCCAACAACATCAAGACGCTATCAAAATTCACTCGATGCGTTTCCAATGGACGTTCAACAGAATCCGCGACACTGGCTACAGCTGCTAAATGGAAGATATAATCAAATTGTTGCGTGCTTAATAGTTCTTCCATTGTTTTTTCATCAGCTACGTCGCCTTCAACAAAGGCAATGTTTTTAGTGAAATCAAGATTTTCTTTATTTCCCATAGATAGATCGTCAATGACAACCACTTTATTATTTTCACTCAAATGATTGGCTAGTGTAGAACCGATGAAGCCGGCTCCTCCTGTTACTAAAATAGAATTCACTTGAACTCACTCCTCTATTTCTGATAGTTTATTTTCTTGAATGCACAATGCGTTTAGCCGTCTTTAAAAGACCTTTTACGATGTCCATATTAACAAATAATAAAGCAATTAAGCAAATCAATTCTAATCCAATCAACAACAAACCATCAAATAAAAAGATCAATGCCACTTGAGCAGCTAAAACTACATGATTGACCACGATATTCCATACATTTATTTTTACAGTGATGAATTTGCTTGTATCATAAATTCGAATCATCCAACCAACAAATAAGCTGATCATTGAAGCAAATCCGACACCTATCAAGCCAAAAGATGAAATAAATAGGAAATTAAGAATGACACTCAGTAACCCGGAGATCAACGAAGTATTCATTAATCCCTTTGTTTTCTTTTCTGCAATATAAAACTGTCCGTAAAAACCAATAAACCCAGAGTAAATAGCAGAAATCAATAGGAATGGCGTAACTTGCCAACTGATGAAAAATGAACTTTGGACTAAATTACCTAAAATCCACTTTAAAATCACCATGATTGATGAAGCGGTGAAAAACAGTAAAAATGAGTAATACTTAAATATGTTTGCATGAAATTCTCCACGAGACTCTGAGTCTCGTTCATCCACAAGGGAAATTTGCCATGCTTGTGAAAAGACAGATTGCATCATAGAGATAACTGAAGGTATTTTATTAGCGACAGCATAGATACCATTCGCACTGACTCCTAGAAAATACAAAATAAAGTATCGACTCGCACTATTTACAAACCACCATAACACGTCGTTAGGAATAGTCGGAATCGAGAAAATCAGCATTTCTTTCATAAATGATTTATTAATAAGCTTAACGGAAAAATCTTTGAAATATGGAGTAGTCACTGCTAAATAGATGAATGAGATTATTTCTGCAAGTATCAATGATATCAAATACCCATTCAATCCCATTTTTAGCACTACAAGGAAGTAGATGTTCAATAATCCGATTGCTAATGTCTTGATCATCCCATTAAAAGCGAAAATACGTACTTGGCCATTTCCTCTGG
This sequence comes from Enterococcus sp. DIV1094, assembly GCF_017316305.2. NCBI lineage: Bacteria > Bacillati > Bacillota > Bacilli > Lactobacillales > Enterococcaceae > Enterococcus > Candidatus Enterococcus mangumiae. Next base: position 2,218,063 of record NZ_CP147250.1, on the reverse strand, counting down.
CAAACTGTGCAATGATTTGTGTAAATACTTGAAACGCTAGCAAAAACATAAAAGCTAGAAGTATCTGATCAAAAGCACCAGTCATTGCCATTAATGGATAACATAAAGCTGTAATAATGATACCGATTATCGCAATGATCGTCGCATTCGTTACGACTGATTTTTTATCTACATCTTTATCCAATGCAAATCTTAAAACTGCGACAGAAATTCCTCCTGATACAATTGGGATCATCAAGCTGACTGTCGTTGTTACTAAGTCAACTTTCCCGTATTCTTGTGTAGTTAGATAATATGTATAAAGCGGGACCAATACGAATGATATCAGTTTACTTCCTAAATTACCTACTGCAAATATAAAAGAATTTCCGACTAATTTTTTGTATTTACTCATACTTCTTATACGACCTTTCAGAATAAATTTGAGTTTGAGTTTATGCTATGACTGTTCAGTATATTTCCGAAGAAATCATTTTGACACACCCGTGGATCAAGTTTAAAAAAGCCCCTTTGAACCTCTTTTTATTTCGTTTTTAGAGGTCCATAGGTGACTTAGGTGACGGTTGTAACAATCTCAAACTCTATCTTATCTATAACTATTTAGACATCTCAAGCAACAAACGATCTCCTAGTGTTTTACTTGCATGACCTGATTCGGAAATATTTAAGTCCTTTTTAAATTCTTGCATTTTAGATAGGTACTCTTCCAAATCAAAATCCTCAATACTTCTAATGAATGTTTCTTGACTTCTGATCAACGGAAATGGCAAGTCTGCTAAGTCCATCACCAGACCTCTATTTTCTAAATATTGGTCATAGTCATAGGCATAGATAAAACACTTTTTATCCGATACTAAAGCTTCACCGATAGTGGAAGAATAATCCGTGATCAATATATCTGTGGCACACAATAATTCTTGCATATCATTATAATCTGAAGCATCAATCAAATTGGAGTTGTCTAATTCTCCTAAAATTTGCTTTTTATTCTCCGTATCATTGGGATGAAGACGGATAAGCATCATATATTCGACACCAAATTTATCTGTGAAAGCTTTTCTTACCTGCTCTAAAAAATCTGGACTGACTTTTATCAGTTCCCCTGCTCTAAATGTCGGTGCATATAAAACAATTTTTTTATCTGCTGGAATCTGGTAATAATCATAGACTTTACGGATGATCGTTGGGTCGTTATTGACGATCACATCATTTCTAGGTACGCCCTCTCTAAAGATCTCTCCATCATACCAGAACATTTTGCCGATATCTTTAAATAGATCAGAGCTTTCAAAAACCAATAGATCGCACATTTGAGAATCTTTTTTTGCCAATTTCACGTATCTAGGTTTTAATTTGTCGGCCGCATTATTCTCGATTCGTTTTAATCCAAACCCTGCATGCCAAGTCTGAAGATAGAATTGTCCTTTTCTTTTAGGTGGATAAAAGCTTTTACGGCAATTATCGATCCAGATCTTAGCAGTAAACATTTCAATCAATGCTCGAACCGATTTGTTTTTCACTAACCTTATCGTATCTGGAAAGAGTTCCGCCTGCTGTTGAAGAACTTCTGGCTTACATAACCAAACAATATCTAAATCATCTTTCTGAGATAATAAATATTCACAAATATACTTAGGATTATCTCCATAACCTTTTCCAAAATAACTAGAAACAACAATTTTATTTCTATTTAAAGGTCGCATGACTAAAAACGGATAACAACAATAAAAAATAGCATATCTTCCTACTCGTAAGAAGAGACTTTTAACTACAAAAATCATTCGAGTGATTTTATTTTTTAGCGACGCTATCATATAACTTTTCCTCACATTCTTATTGATTCATTCCATCGCTTTCTTTTAGCTTGCCGATAACTTCACCAAGTAAAAACCAGAATAAGAACGCGCCAGAAATATTAACAAGAATCATTTCATTATGGAAGAATCCAGAAAATGCTAATGCGAATACACCACAAATACAATAAATCATTCGTGTATTCAACAAATTAGTGATTGGCTTGAATAAGAAGCCGATCACACGAACTGCTTTACTCACAATAAAAGCGACGAATGTTAGACCGCCTAGTATCCCAGTTGATGCTAACGTGTTCAAATATGCATTGTGTACAGAAAAATTACGTTGCGCAATATACGTATTTGGCAAAACATCTTGTGCGTAAGCAATCATATTTTTAGGAGAAGTACCAAATAACCAACTTGATTGGAAAATCTCTACCGCACTTTTCCAAATGGTGAAACGTAAATTAGATACATCTGTGCTTTCGGCCACGTCTGGTCTCGTCAAGTTGACTCTACCTGGTGCAGTTCCAGTTTGTTTTTTCTCAAAAAATTGCGGGAAATATGACCAACCGATTTTGATCAACTGAGCTGCGCCAAAAACAAGAGCCATAACAGCTACACCACTTAAAATCGAAAGAAAAATATTTAAAAGAAGATTCATTTTTTTATTTAATTGATATTGATACATCGAAAAGAAAACAAAAACAAAGGTCGTCGCTAATAGCGTGATCAAACCATTTCTAGAGCCTGATAAAATGATATAACTGATATTTAAGAAGATTGAAAAATAGATACCAGTCAGTAACCATTTGTTTGAATATTTCTTACTAAAGATATAATACAAGCTAAGAAAAATCGTTACGACACACATAACTGAACCATAGTTTGGATCAGAGAATACACCAAACAATCTGCCTTCCAACATACCTATTCTCAGTGGATTGACTCTGGTTAATTGAACTGAATAGTTATACTGAGTCAAGAACATCCCTAATGAAACGATCACTAAGCTTGTCCAAATCACGATCAAAGTCCCACTGACGATCGATAATAATTGATCGGTCTTATTTCTATCACGACTGATGCCATTATCATATACAACAAAGAAATACAACGCTTGCCATACAATAAACTTGATATTACCAAATAAACCATACTTCATATTTATCAAACTCGAAATACACATGATCACGATAAATAAAAGTAGTAATATATCATACGTCCAACGATTTTTTTTCAATACTCTCGTAATAAAATCCGCTAGTAATACAATTGAACCAAATATCGCTAATATAGAAAACAATACACTATCAATTGTAGAAGGGAGTAAACTGTACGCACCTACTGCTCTACTGATGAGCATGACCAATAATCCTACTATAAAAATATTTTTACCTTTTTGAAGATAATCATCTCTTTTTGTTTCCATAAAACTCATTCTTCTCCTGTCACATTCATTTTTCAGCCATCAACCATTTTTCTTTGTTACATAATTATACTTTATCTTAGCTAATGTATCATAACATAAATTACTTATCATTAATGCAAGCATCGATAGTTTTCGACTTTTTGTGAATATTGGATTTTTCATTACAAAGGTGAAATTTGACTTTAGAAACTTCACTATAGGTTTTCTGACTTCTTTCGATTCACTCTTCTCACTGATTGCTATCTTATCTAAAACATCAAAATACGCCCAACAAATCCTGCGATGGATGGAATCTGATAGTTCTGGATAAGCTTTCTTCACTAACTCACCATTTTTTTCCCATGCTTCAATGACGTCAAAATTTTTAGTTGAAAAAGATAATCCAGTAATACTATCATTTCTTCGATAATAATAATATTTTTGCTCAGTATTCGTGACTACCTTATTACATTGAAGTAATAGATCAATGATAATGAAGGCATCTTCTACGATTTTGCCAACAGGATAACGAACGGTATCAAAAAGTTCTTTTTTATAAAGTTTATTGACCGCATATGCATACACATCGGTACTGTCTAGAACAGCTTGTATCGCATCTTTTTGATCTAGAACTTCAACTAATTTTAAATGATTGACCTTTGTTTCTTTGTTCTCATACACATCGATCATACCTATGGTAGCTATATCAGCATCATAATCTAATAACTGATTATATAATATTTCAAACATATCTTCAGCAATATAATCATCACTATCAATAAAGCCTAAATATTTCCCTTTGGCAATCTCAATACCTGCATTACGTGCGCTGCTTAACCCGCCATTTTTTTTATGGATGACCTTTATTCGTTTATCTTGAGCTGCATATTCATCACATATTTTCCCACTATCATCTGGAGAACCATCATCGACTAAAATGATTTCAATATCAGTAAATGTTTGAGCAATAATAGAATCGACACATTTTTTCAGATATTTCTCTACTTTATATACAGGAACGATTATACTGATTTCACACATCAAACTTCATCCTTAACTAACTGTACTGTGTGCGCTAGCGATTCTTCAAGTGTAAATACTGAATCCCAACCATTTGCTTTTAATTTTTGATTGTCTAATATTGCTGTACTTGCTTTTGAGAAACCTTTGCTTTCAGTTTCATCAGGTAGTTCAAAGATAACTTTTTTATTGTTTATTTCTGCCAGTTTTCCAGCAAGATCTCTTAATTGTAGGTCAAAAGCCTCTTCTGACACATTATACGCTTCTCCGCTTTTCCCGTGGATCATCAAATGAAGAATAGCAGATACTGCATCCCCTACATAAATGTAAGAAAAATACTGTTTGCCTTCGCTTTTTAAAACAATATCTTCTTCTCGAGCTGCATTCAAAATAAATTGTGAAGAAGCTTTAGAATCAGATAACAGCATCGTAGGTCCAAATGTACGACATAGTCTTGGGATGACAATATCTAAGTCATGTTTTGCGATATACGCTTGGCATAATGATTCACTGACTCTCTTACCTTCAGGATAACCAGCTCTTAGCGTATTACAATCGATATAACCACAGTAGTCTTCCTTAAATTTATCTACATCGCCTCTATTTTCACCATATATTTCTACGGTCGATAAAAATAGCGTTCTTGTAGCATTCGTAGCTACTGCATGTTTTAAGACTTGTTCCGTACCAGCCAAATTCGTCATGATCGTTCCGATTGGATCGGTTGCATAAGCCCTTGGATGTGTGTTACTAGCTCCATGGATGATATAGTCGGCTTTGATAGAAGGATCTAAAGGCTCAGTAACATCTCCTTCTACGATCTCAAAGTTATCACTTGATTGGTACTTTTCAAATCGTTCTTCTAGTTTTTTGCGATTTCGTCCCATCGCATATACTTTGATCTCAATGCCTAACCGTTCATTTGCTAACATGATCGTATCGACTAGAAACGATCCTACCATTCCAGAGGCGCCAATCATCAAAAGTGATTTCCCATTTAAGTCTTTGATCGCCTCGACGTGGTCGATCACTTTTTGCAAATCTTTTATATATAGCGGATTTGTATTTAAAGCCATCTATCACACCACCTAGTCTTTCATCTTTAAATATGCTTTGAACAAATCTAAATCTTCTCTGGTTGTCAACTTGATGTTTTTATCTGAACCAGCAGCAAAATAAAGTGTTTCTCCTAGATCTACCATCATGGTATTTGTATAAGAAGAATCAGTCATACCAATATCTTCTTTTACTGCTCGATCGTATGCAGCTAGCAATTTACCGTACTGGTAGGCTTGCGGTGTTGACACACGTCGTAACGTATTGCGGTCCACATATTGTTCTGTTGTTTCTTCTGTTTTTTTGATAAAAATTTGTTCGTTATATGGAAGTGAAGTTACACCATTTCCAAACTCTTTACATTTTACGATGACATCAGATAAAACAAGTTCATCTACTAATGGGCGGATACCGTCATGAATGATGATCGTATCGTCATCTTCAGAATAATCTTTCAAGAATTGTACGCCATTATTGATCGATTCTTGCCCTTTAGAACCACCAGTGATCACCCACTGAACTTTGCTGATATTGAATTCTTTGATGTACGCCCACATTGTTTCTTCCCAACCTGATTTACAAACCACTAATATTCGATCAATTTGTGGATGGTGTTGGAATGATTCCAAGGTATAGATAATAATCGGTTTTCCTTCAATATTGATAAATTGTTTTGGGATATCTTGTCCCATTCTTTTGCCCACTCCACCGGCGATAATAACAGCTGTAATCATTCGATTTAAATTCCTTCCTTTTACAAGTACATGAAGTATTTGTCATATTTAATATTCTAATAATAATCCAGTGTTAAACTGCATTCAACCTTTTACATTTTCTCACAACTACCAACAAGTTTCAATGTTTTCTATAGTACGCCAGACAAAATGTCCGATCAACTCAAATTTTTTTCAATCGATTTTTACCCATAATAAAGAACCAGGAACATAAAATAGATGATCTTTTTCATATTCCTGGTCTTATCCTATTAGTTTACTTTTTTTACATATGCTTGATTTGCTGTCACGTACCCATTAGCTGTTTTCAACCTTGGCATACCTGACGCAGTATATTCGATGCCTTGGATCGTTAAAATCGTCCCTTTTTTTATGGCGCTTCCTTTTTGAGTGAAGTTCAGATCTTTATAGTAACAATCATCTGTCAAAAGTTGTACGCGACCAGGGTTCGTTACAAAGTAATTATTGTTACTGTTTGCAGCAGCTGTCACATACGTTTTATTTGCTGTGATATAGCCGTTTGCTGTTCTTAATCGAGGAACACCATTCGCTGTAAATTCGATGCCTGATACATCGATGATTCTGCCTTTTGGAATAGTCGCCCCAGGATTGTTAAAAGCAAGATCAGAATAATAGCGATCTTCTCTTAACATGATGATTTTTCTTGGATTTTCCAAGAAATAATTATCGCTATTAGAAACTAAGGTAGTGACGTAAGATTTATTTGCTGTCACATAACCTTTCGCTGTTTTTAAACGTGGAATGCCACTGCTAGTAAAGACGACATCTTGTACTTGGATGACTTCATCTTTTAAGACAGGGTCGCCTTTTTGGCTAAATGCAACATCTTTATAGTAGCTATCGTTCTTCTTCATAACTACTTGATTGATATTACTGTAGTAATAATTATTGATGTTACTTGGTACTTCTTGGACATAATTTTTATTTGCCGTTAGATAGCCTTTTGATGTGATCAAGCGTGGAACAGCATTTTCACGATATTCGACACCAGTTACATTGACTAATGTTCCTTTATTGACTGAAGCCCCTTTATGCAAGAACTCAGGATCACGATAATAAGCGTCATTCGCTTTTAAAACAACCTGTGTAGGTCGTTTCGTGTAGTAATTATTGATGTTTGATACTGCAGCGATCACGTAGTCTTTATTCGCAGTAAAATAGCCTTTATTAGTTTTAAGTCGCGGGATACCACTCTTCGTTTTTTCGATACCTGTAACTTTTATAACTGTGCCGGCTGGAACAGATTCACCTGCTGAAGTAAATGCAACATCTTTATAATATTGATCATTTTTTAAAGTGATGATTTGTCCAGGATTCGTTGTATAATACAAATCAGACACTTCTAAGAATTGCTCAACTATACTTTTATTAGCTGTTAAATAGCCGTTCTTGGTTTTAAGACGGAAAATGCCACTTTGCGTATACGCTAAGTCTTCTACTTGTACGACCGTCCCTTTTGCCACTTTATTCAAGCGTTGTTTGAACTCTGTATCTGCATAATAGTAATCATCCGCTTTTAAACGAACTTTTTTAGGATTCGTTGTAAAATAAGAATCAATATTGCTTTGAGCCGCAACAACATATGATTTATTCGCCGTCAAATACCCTTTATCTGTATATAAGCGAGGAATACCACTAGCAGTTGTCTGAATACTCTTAACAGTCACTAGCGTATTTTTTTTGACTCTAAGGCCTGGATCAGTAAAATTCACATCATTGTAAAAGTTATCATCTTGTTTGACAATGACTCTACCAGGATTAGTCGTGTAGTATTTGCTCAAATCAGGACCAGGATTTGGCGCACTGAAAAACGTACTGTAACTCATGGAGATATCAAATGGTCTGTTTTCATAATTAGCAAGTCCTGGGAAATGCATATTAGAGGACCATTGCCATGCCCCATGGTCATTGTTCCATTGCATCGATTTATCTGGAGAATAAGGATATTGCGCGACCCATACACGATCTTTCCCAAACGCCGAAGTGTTGATATAGCCGTTAGTGATCCAGTATTTTCCTACATATAAAGCTGCATTTGAAAAACCTTTTGCCTGTAGTTGTCTGTTAAATGCTAACGAATTGTTATGGGCATCTCTCCCATTGTTGATCAATGTAGGATCTTCTGCATCGTTGAACATGATCGTATTTTTATTAAGTCCCAGCCGAGTGGCAGCGTCAGCAAAATAATTTGCTTCGGCTTGTGCAGTTTGAGTTGATGTATACAAGCTGTAATGGTAAGCAGAGACTGTTAATCCAGCAGCTTTTGCGTTGTTGATTTGACTAGCAGCGTAAGGATTCGTATAAGAGGTCCCTTCCGTTAATTTCACCGATACTGAAGTCACACCATAACTTTTTATTTTTTGGTATTCCGCTACGGAGATATTCCCATTCCAACTAGCCACATCAATAAAATGTTTGCCTGGAAGATTAGGATTGTTCGCATAGACTTTATCGATCACTGATGCGGCACGCAGAGAGATTCCACCAGATTGCATGGCATACGTGCCTTTTTTATGGTTTGTTCCTTGTTTCCCCACTTCGACATCTTCAGTGGACTGTTGCTCTGTACTATCATCAGTTGATTCTGTCGTCGGTTGATCTGTCGAGCTGCTCTCAGTTGTTGAAGAACTGGTTTCACTGTCGGCAGTAGTAGAACTAGCCTCTACAGAATCACTTGTTTCATCTGTCGTTGCCGAACTTTCTGATACTGTCTCTGAAGTGGTTGTACTTTCCTCTAAATCCTCAATTGAACTACTCGAAGTACTACCTGTTGTCTCTTCCGTAGTAGTATCACTTTGTTGTACAGCTGATATATCTTTACCCGTTTTAGCCTTTGAAAACTGAATTTCATTCGCAGACATACCGGGAGCAAAACCATTCAATAGCATCGTGCACAAAAGTGTTCCGGATAAGATTTTTTTAATGCTGATTCTTCTGGGCAACATTCTTGTATTTTTCTTTACCATTTATTTCTCCTCGTTTTTATTATGTCTTTTTTTGTATGATGTTTTTGTGTCAAGAACAACCGCCTCATGATGCGGTTGTTGGTCTTCTTTTGGAGGTAGCTCCATATACTCGCCAAAGACTTGTTTTAAGTAGCGATCATAGCCGACTGGAATTGGCATCTCGGTATCTTCAAAAGGAACAAAAATGGCAGATTTAAAATCAGCTAATTCATAGATATTCCCCATATATTTGGGTCCTACACACAACTCGGTCACATATTGAGTTGAGCCAAATGGATATTTACTCATTTGTTTCTCAGCAAAGCGCCAAATCTTGTACCGCGCTTTTTTGGAGCTAAAGATATTTAGAAGGACTCTACTTCCAGTAGCTAAAAGTCCGCCGTGTTTTTCTGGTACTACTTGCGAGCAAAATAAAGCATAGATCAATGCCCATATTTTTTGGATTTTTCGTTTATACCCACTTTCTGGAGCGCCATCTAATGGAAATATATCGATGGGGATACCATGTGGGATATCCAGATCTTCTTGATACGTTTTTACAAATGTTGTTTCTATATCACGAATAGTCATAAATGAATTATGATCATTGTATTCTAAAGTAGCAAACAACAATGGATAACGATCCTTATTTGCATATTTCTCCCATAGGATCTTCAATTTCTCATAGTCTTGCCTCGGCATGAAAAAATCTAAATCGTCGTCCCAAGGTATGAATCCTTGATGACGAATCGAACCAATACATCCACCGCCACAAAAATAACATACAAGACCATGCTCATTACAAAATTCAACAAAATATTTTGATATTTCAAGTACGACTTTTTGCACATTTTTTAGTTCTACATCATTACTATACATTATTACAGCCTCATCTATTTTTAATTTCTTATATATTTTCGCATAAGCTCGTGTTTTTTACAAGTTGTCAATTAGTTAAACAACATTACGAAAAAGCACGCTCAAACGTTTGAGCGTGCTTTTTAATACGATCGTTTTAAGAAAGCCATCAATCCTGGCATTCTTTCCTCTACAAAACTACCTAAACGAACAGCGGATAAAAATATCGGCGCAGGTAAGTTGTACAGAAGTTTTGTGACTTTTTTGGCTGTAGAATCTGTCAGTGCGATATTTTTAGCTTCTACGATCACTGGATCTGCCAAAACCCTTTTGGCTTCACTAGTCTTTTCTTTAGAAGTTTGATCAGAATTTCCGTAAATGGAAAAAATCACTGAGGTAGTTCCTTTTAATAAAAGTGCAGCCATTCCGGGTTTGTTTATCGAATTTGTGACGGTGTTTGCTAACAGATAAAATTCTTTGAAGGTTTGGAATTTATTAGGGTAATACTTATTAGTAATGCCTTGCCCTCCAACAAACTCATAGGTATATGCAACGGTTGGATTCATGACCACATATTGACAATGTCGATAGTAGTCCAAATTAAAAATACGATCCTCACAGCTACGATAATTTTTAAATCGAATATTTTGTCCCATTACAATATCTCTGCGATAGCATTTGTTCCATACAACATACATGAGTTGCTGATTCATCAAATGATACATGTCTTTAATAAATGTTTCATGGTTTCGGTAAATGGCTTCGGATACTTGATTCACTTTTTCGGATACGACTTTTTCATTATCCATCGTTCGAAAAAGAAACGAGCTGACGATCAAATCTGCTTCTGGATGATCAGTCAGTAACTGATCGTAATTTTTTAAAATCGAGCGGCTCGGTTCATCATCTGCGTCAAATAATAAAATATACGTTCCTTTTGCTTGTTCGATTCCAATATTTCTCGCAATACCAGGGCCATTATTCTCCGTGGTGATCAACTGAAAGATCGGATTTTCTTCAGTCAATGTCAGAATCATTGTTTCAGTTTCATCGGTTGAGCCATCATTGACGATGATCACTTCGTAATCATCGTAGTCCAACGTTTGTAATGTTTCAATCGTTTTCTTTATCGTGGATTGCGCATTATAGACCGGCACAATAATGCTAAATTTTGGTTCTATCATTTTATGTGCCTCCCACTTCACTGATAAATTCGTTCTTTTGGAAAATCGATTTCCGCTAATGAGTTAGCATTTTCATCTTCTTCTAATCCTTGAGAAGACATTTTATCAAAAAGGATCTTGATCGTTTGCAATAGGATCTTTAAATCCATCATCAATGAATATTTTTTGATATATAACAAATCGAAACGCAATTTGCTATTGTAGTCGGAAACATATTTACCATACACTTGCGCATATCCGGTAATACCTGCTCGGACATTATGTCTCAAATAGTAATAAGGATTTTCTGCATTGAATTGATCCACGAAAAAAGGTCTTTCTGGACGTGGTCCCACGATAGACATATCCCCTTTTAAAACATTGAAAATCTGTGGCAATTCATCAAAACGCACAGCACGAATAAATTTACCTACAGGTGTCACCCGTGCGTCGTTGCTTTTAGCTAAGACAGGTCCAGATTTAGCTTCTGCTGTCGCTGCCATCGAGCGGAATTTGTAAATAGAAAATTCTTTTTGGTTCTTAGTGATACGGACTTGTTTATAGATCACTGGTCCTGGCGAAGTCACTTTGACTAGGACTGCTGTGAGCAACATAAATGGTGATGCAAGGATCAATAAAATAAGCGAAACGACGATGTCGAATAAGCGTTTGAATAATTCATATTCAGGTTGGATCCTAAATCCTGAAGCTTCAATGATGCTTTCATCTTCAAAGTTCATGATGTTCGGGTTGATCATCGTTAGATTCTCAAACGTCGTATTCAAGAATAGTTTCTTTTCTTTTTTTGTGATCAATTGATAAATCTTGATTTTTTCATTTTCTTCGATATGGGAAGATAGATACACGATATCGATCTCATCGATCATCTTTTTGATATTCTCATAATAATTATCGATGACCACAGCTTCGACTTTATGTTTGTTGTTCTTTTTAGATTGAAAGTTTTGGATCGCTGGAGCGACATCTTTTTCAAGGCCTACGATCACTACTTTTTTATCTCTACTTACTCGTAAATATAATTTGTAGATCAAAATGCGATACAGACTCAGTAATATCGTCCCTACTACAAAGGATAGCAAGATGACTGCCCGTGGAAAAGCAAACCAGCGACCAGCAAATGTCACGATCATTACACCGAATGATATCAATACTTGTCCGATCACGGTCACAAATATAATGTCACTGATCATTCGATTATAAAAGACATACGCCCCTAACAAAATATTCAACGCGATAAAAATAATGGAAATAAATATTGCAGAATGTTGAAAGGTCTCAAAATTCCGCATTGGGATTTCTCCTTGAAATTTCAATAAGAAACTTATATACACTGCTGCATTGTATACCAAGACATCCATCATGATAATAAATATCCGACGGGCAGCATTCCATTCTCCATTTTTATTCATGTATACACTCCTAACCACAAAATAATACCTCTATCATCTTACCATAGCCCTCTTTAAAAACATAGTGGATAACCAAATTGTAACCTAATTTCAAAGTAACTGATGGTAGATTCAGCAATATGTCCGAGCCAAAACTGCATCGATAAAAATATACCTTCAGCAAAGCTTGACACATGGTCAAGATTTGCTGAAGGTATAGGATACAAGCATCAATCTGGTCGTAATGAAAAATCGCCGATTCCTTGTTTTGTCAAATTATCATTATAGAAAGGATCGTGTGCGATATATTTTGGCCATTTATCTTGCATTTTTTTGATCTCACCAGCAAAGCGCTTTTGCTTTTCTGGTGTATCTTCATACCCGCGAGATTTCGACTCAAAGTGATATAGCTCGACTTGATGGGCGTATACATTATTTCGACCCAATTCATAGATTTTCAGACATAAGTCAACATCATTGAATGCTACTTGTAATGTTTCGTCAAAGCCATCTACTGCAAGGAAATCTTCTGCTTTCACCATCATACAAGCTGCTGTTACTGCTAAATAATCAACATCGATCACTAGGCGTCCAAAATAACCACAATGTGTGCGCTCGTAATTGTTCAGTGCATGTCCAGCAACTCCACCGATCCCAACTAATACGCCTGCATGTTGCGTCGTATCATCTGGGTAGTAAAGTTTTGCACCCACACAGCCGATTGAATCAAACTGAGCATAAGAAACCATCGTTGTCATCCAATTAGGTGCGATTACTTCCGTGTCATTGTTCAAGAATAAGTAATACTTTCCGCTGGCTTTTTCTGCAGCCAGATTATTGATACGAGAATAGTTGAATGGGATATCGATCAGTTCGACGATAAACCGTTCTTTTAACTGTTCCCTGTATGAGTCAAAAAGATTTTGCATATTAGGATCAGTACTACCATTATCCGCTACGATGATCTCGTAGTTTGGATAGGTCGTTTTTTCAATGATTGAATCAATACACATTTTCAAATCATCATACCCGTTTTTGGTTGGGATGATGACACTGACTAGATCCTCTTCTAAGACATCGTATGTGATCTCATAGAATCCTGAAATTCGCCCTGGACGCACTTGACCTTTGATATTTCTGCGAGCTAACGCATCTGTTAAAGCTTTCACGCCAGAATCATAGATATAGCTTTTCGCTTCACCACTACTTGCTGTTGATCCTGGAATCGTTCGCCAATGATAAAGTACACGATCGATATGATAAATATGATCTGCTGGGATCTTTTCTGTAAAACGAAGAACTAGGTCATAATCTTGAGACCCTTCATAGCCTTTACGGAAGCCTCCTAATTCTTTGACGATACTTAATCGATAAACACCTAAGTGAGAAATATAGTTATTTCCCATTAAGGTATTTGGTGACCAATCTGCCTTAAAGTGAGGATCAAAACGATTGCCATCGGCATCAATCTTATCTTCATCACTATAGATCAAATCAAGTTCTGGATGATCGTTCAACACATTGACTACTTCAAACAACGCATTTACAGGAAGTTCATCGTCATTATCAAGTAATGCCATGAATTCTCCTTCTGCGATCTCAAGTGCGGAGTTTGTTGCTAAACTGATATGTCCGTTTTCTTCACGAAAAACGACTTTGATCCGTGAGTCTTTTTGCTGATAACGTTCTAAGCACTTATGGATTTTAGGATCAGTTGAAGCATCATCACTGATACACAACTCCCAGTGATCATACGTTTGAGCAAGCACTGAATCGATACATTTTTCTAACCATTTGATTTCAACGTTATAAACCGGCATGACGACAGAAATCAATGGACGATACCCAAATGCCTGCGCTTTTGCCTTTTGCTCTTCTAAATCGATTTGTTCGTGCTTTGCAATCCATTGTGCGTAATCGATCGAACCTGGTTTCAATTCCATTTTTGCACGACGGATCGCTTTTTTAAACCCGTATGTCCGTGCATAATTCAACCCTTTTTTCAATAAACGTTTTTTCATCTCTAAACTTGATTCAATACCATCATCATAAGGATAGCGCCCATTCAACTTGACGGAGATCCCATTTTGATGATCTTTTGTTCGAAAATCTAAAATTGCTTTCCCCTTTAGCTTTCCAGATAATCGAAGGTTGAACCCGCTTTGAGTTTTCACATCTAGATTATAGAGATGATTGATGTCCAAACGCACGACTGGCGTATTTTCCGCTATGACGTCTTCCTTTTCGACTTGGATCGTCGGAATTTCTTTTGATACTTCATCGATTGCCCAACCAACGATCAATAAATCGCCAGTTGCCCGCTCCCGAGTGATCTTATCGATAAATACAGCAATTTCTTTTTTTTGCACTGGTTTAGTACTCCTTTACCTAATAAGTTATTTACATTTCAACTAGCCAAGACTGCCCATTTTCTGCAATCAATTCAATCAAAAATGATTTTTCTTGTTCACACGCTATCTGGATCTCAAAACCAGCTTTTGTGTGGGGAGGAAGGTTTTCGGCTTCATTTACTTCGATACGCTCGATTTGCTGAACCTCGAAGAATGGTGATTGATCGACAGACAGCTTATAAGATAAAGGTTTGCGTTCTGCATTTGAAATTCCCCATCCAATGATTTTGAGTAATTTTGTTTCTGGATCCCAACTTTTTTCGTCGATACAAAGAGAAAGGTCTTTCGCTTGGACTTTTTTCGCAGTTTCTTTTGGTTTCACCAAACGTCCTTTAGGCTTGATCGCCCAATTGTTAGCTTGCAATAACTCAGAATATCGTTCAGTCATGATCTGTAAGACATTCGTTAACTCTTTATTCTCCGCTTGTAAATGTTCATTTTCTTTTGTGAGTGCCTCGTTTTTCGCAGACAGTTCTTTTTGAACATCAGCCATTGGTTTGATCACAGTAAGTACTTCAGCCATCGTTTCTGGTAGCTCACCGATAAACCGATAGTGACAAGAGATTTTGATAGACTCTCCACTAATACCGGTCAATTCAAATTTGGGTACATCTGATCCGTCAAAGATATAGCAATCTGTGGTTGTTTTGATGATTGCATTCGATGCAATGAAGTCAAGCTTTTCTCCATCTATTTCAACACTGAATTCTAGGTAACTTGGTTGCTTTTCAAATTGAAAAACAAAACTTGTAGGCTCCTCTGTCAATGGAAAAGTCAATATTTGGTTTTCTCCCGTATGATTATTGAACGGGATCTGTAACGTTTCTTCTTGTGTATTCTTTTTGGTGATTTCCATCATTTTAACGTAATTTGAATTTTGTGGCATGTTGATCTTAGCTTCCACATTCGGTTGTTTTTTCAATGAAAAGAAATACTGATACACTTCGCCAAATGGGCGCATTTTGAAGTCATAACGAACTGCTTTTGGTAAGTCTGTATAGGCTGACTTCAATTCAGTATCTCCCACCGCTAGATACAAATAGTCTTCGATGTTGATATGCAAATCAGCTTTTTCAAATACTTTTTGAAAGCCTTCGTGGGTATAAAATGAATTATGTGTTTCATCAAGTAACCCAAACGAAGCCCATGGCAACTCATTATTAAAGAGATGGATCAATACAGAGTTATGCACGAGATTAGGAAACGTAATCAAAATCTCGCCATCTTCATTTAGAAATTCTCTGACCTTTTTCAAAGTTTTTAAAGGATCAACTAAATGTTCCAATACATCAGCAAATAAAATATAATCAAATGTTTGACCATCATAATATTTTGCCCATTCAAAACTTTCAATATCGCCATAAAAACCATCTTGGGCGATTTCATTCACATAATCAAATAGTTCTTTGTCTAATTCAACGATGCTTACTTCACAGTTTTTAGCACCAATCAAATGTTTCGTCATGCGGCCATTGCCTGGACCGAATTCCAAGACTTTGCTTCCCGGTTTGATTTGGCCGACAATCTTGCCTACGCTACTTTGTTCATCTAAGTCCATCTCGAAATCATACTTCATTGTTTTGATCTCCTTCTTTCCAATGGTGATCCAAGACCACGATTCCTTCACCAATATAAGAACCCGTCACAAATAAGTTCATATATTTGGTTTTATAAACTAAAGGAACGGTCGCATTTTCTTCAAAAACAGCCACATCGAAATAGTATTCGCCGGCAAGCAGCCCTAACTTATTGTATTTGAGATAAAAGACATTTTTCCCTTTTTCCCAAGGGATCGTGATATCGTCCAATAAAGTATTCAATCCACAGACATAGAAATTATCAACCGTTCGCAAGGCGATCCCTAGAACAGGTTTCTTGATCGTATCGTCTTTCACGTCATAAGTGACTTTGACATACAGATCTTCCCCTTGTTCTAACATATCGATTGGTTGCTTGTTTTTGTCTAATAACTCAGCACTTAATACATCCACGATATCTGGTGCAGCAAAACGCTCCACTTGATTTTTATTCCGATCAACGGTTTTGACTGATTTTTTCTTCAAGAAGTTTTCGTAATTGGTCGTCACGTCCATCGTATCGCCATATTCGACGACTTCTCCATTTTTTAACCAGTAAGAACGATCGCAGAAACGACGGATCGAGCTGATATCATGAGAAACAAATAAAATCGTTTTCCCAGAATTTTTGATTTCTGTAAATTTTTCCATACATTTCAATTGGAACTCCAAGTCTCCGACTGCAAGTGCCTCATCGACGATCAAAATATCTGGATTGACATTGATCGCAACCGCAAAAGCCAAACGGACGAACATCCCACTTGAGTAAGTTTTAACTGGCTGGTAGACATGATCCCCGATATCAGCGAACTCAATGATATCATCAACCATCGCATCGACTTCTTCACGAGAAAAGCCAAGGACCATCCCATTCAAATAAATATTTTCATATCCTGAATATTCGGGATTGAAGCCTGAACCTAATTCAAGTAAAGCAGAAATCTTCCCTTCAATCTCCATCGTGCCACTAGTTGGCGTCAGCACGCCTGTAATGATTTTGAGCATCGTGGACTTACCGGATCCATTTTCACCGACAAAACCGATCATTTCACCTTTTTTGATCTCTACATTAATATCTTTCAATGCGTAGAAAACATCATGGTATGATTTCTTGAACGGATTCAATGCTTCTCTAAAACGATCACTCGGTTTCGCATACATATTGTATGATTTAGTGATGTTGTTTAATTTAATTGCATATTCTGTCATAACTATACTCCTTACAGCACATCTGAAAAATGTGGTTTCAATCTACGGAACACTAATGAACCGATTACGAACATAATCAATGTCACTACCCAAAAATATAATGTATACGTGCCATGTTCCCAGAACCAAGCTTCACTTAGGAAAGATTCACGGTAACCTTGGACAATATAATACAATGGGTTCAACTTCAAGATTTTTATGATTGCTGGATTAAATTGACTAGTACTCCAAAGAATCGGTAATGTCCACATAATCAGCTGTAATAAAATCGTGATAAATTGCATGATATCAGGTAAAAACGGTTGGATAGATGCAGTCAACCACGTTAGACCGGTCAAAAAGGCCACCATACAAAATAGATAATAGATCAATTGGAAAGACATGACTGTTGGAAAAATACCATGCCCCATCGCTACGACTAATCCAATCAAGATAAAGAATAAATGTGTATACAAATTCGAAAGGATTTTAGTTGTTGGTAGAATACGGATATTGAATACTACCTTTTTTACTAAATACGTATATTCTCGGAAAACCAATGTCGTAGAGGTAAAAGCATCTGAGAAAAAGAACCATGGCACCATCCCAGTGATCAGATAAACGATGAACGGATACTTGCCATCTGTCATTGCCGCTCTTAACCCGAAACCAAAGACTAACCAATAAATAAGAACCGTAAAGACGGGATTGATGAACGCCCATAGAATTCCTAAAAATGAACCCGCATAACGTGATTTAAAATCGTTTAGCGAGAATTGAAGTAATAGCTTTCGATTTTGATAGATATCCTTCATAAATAAAAACAAATCTTTAAACATTTGTGTTCCTCCAAGCAGTTTCAGTTAATTACAGTCAACAGCCATTTTACCACATTTTAAGCCGAGGACTGCGATATTCGTCGTTTCTTAATTTTCTATTAAGCAAACTTTTTGTCAACGTTACTATTTTACAAAAGATGATACTTAATTGCAATGAAGCAAAAAACGTGGATCTGCCAAAAAAATGGCTGACCCACGTTTATTTTATTGATTGAATGAAACTTGATCTCTAGGTTGAATCCCTTCATCTCGTTCAAGTGTTTAGTGATAACGAGCAACTCTCGAGGTTGCAAACTGATTTTCATCGTGTATTTTTATTTGCTCTTCTTTAGGTTTGTCGTAACGATGACTTGCCATGGCTAACAATAGATAGCCGATAGGAACCCAAGGGAAAGAAGTCAATGTATCTTCCATGAACGACTGGATCATGATTGCCATGAAAGCCCATAAGAAAGTCAGTTGTCCATTTGACAAATTAGCCTTTAAGGTCAGTCTACCAATAAACACAAGTAACAAGATACCGGTAATCGCTATACCTATCAATCCGTATAAGTTCAGAATCGAGTTATAGCTGTTATGATTTCCTAGAACTTGTTCACCACGGTAAAAAAGAAAAGGTTTCATCCCAACCATCAATTGCTCGAACCTCTCAGAAATCGTTTGGTAGAATTTCAGCCAAATTTCTTCTCTTCCGGTGAAAAGATTGACATCTTCAGAAGTTGCTGCTAAATAGGAAATCGGTAGTGCTAAACTAAAAATGGCTAAATAGCCGATAAAAGGTGCCCGAATAAATTTAAAGAATTTCTTAGGCCAGATATCTAGTAGTACAAAAAGGATAATGGCAATCAAGGCAGAGCGTGATTGACAGACCCAGATACCTAGAAATGCAGCGATAATCGCTGGTATGCTAAGAATCCGAATATACCAACGTTCAAATGAACTAGCGAAACCGCTGATCAATAGTCCAAGCATCATCAATGTGCTACCGATCGTATTCGTATTGATCCATATATCTGATAATTTATTATCTTGATTCCAGATACTTTGTCCTTCAGGAACTTGGATCTCTGTGAAAACTCGATAGACTGTCACAGCTAAGAAAAATGAGAATACAAGCAAATAGATTGCGCGATCTACTTTGTCGAATTCGATCCACTTTACAGACAATCCAAATAGAATAAGTATTGGGATCAAAAGATTGCCAGCCAAAGAACCTTCTCGTACCTCACTAAAATACGTATAAAAGCAAAATATTACGACTGCTGCTCCTAAATAAAAAAAGTCAAATCCTCTTGCTTTATAGATATTCAAGCCAGTTAAAACAAATACGCCAAATGTTACAAACTGTGCGCTATGTTCATATAAAAATAAAGTAGCTGGTGTCCCTATACCGATCGTCCAGACAGAAAAAAGGGCGATAAGCATAAGTAACAAGATCCCAGTACTCATTTTATTTATGAATTTTTCTACAAATGTTTGAATGGTTTCCACCTCCTCTTCTAAGAAGTTTTTTTAAAAAAGGATCGTTGGATCAATGCCACCAAAAATGGTTTATCACTGATCCAACAATCAGCTTAATCGCACACATCTTATTCAATCAACAAGTTTTTTTATTGACCTGTTGTTTGTGTTTGCCAAGTAGCGTAATTTGGGTATGCTACTTCAAAAATCATGTGTCCATCGTCGTCTGGTCCATATAATTTAGTAAACTGTGCTTCATTACGTTGGTTATAGTCATCTAAAGGACGTTTCGTTACAACGTATTTGATACCTAATTTTTCAGCATCATCAAAATTCAGTGTCACTGAGAACATGTCTGGACGATCGAGTTTAAAGGCTGTATCTTCTTTGGCAATAAAGGCTCTCGTATGAGCGTACCGGTTGTAGAATCTCTCATATTCGCCTTCTGGATCAATCAATTGCCAAGCGGCTTTATCTGGATAGAAACGTACCGTATTGAATGACTTCACTCCTAGCGTCGGCGTGAAATTATACAGTTCATCTTCTGTTAACCATAATTGACCAGGATCTTGTTGATCGATTCTTTGGATCTCCTTCGCCAATGTTTTTTCAAAGATTGCACCCGTTCCTTGGACAACTGGATTCACAAAGAAACCAGAAGCAATGATCAACGCGCTAAATGAAAGATAGAAAAGCACGCGTTGTCGAAACAGTGCAAATGCTAAAAGAAGGGTTCCCAGCGCAATCACACTGATCAGTTCGATCTCAGAAAAGTATCCTTCCATCTTAGAACCTTGTAATGCATAGTAATAAATACCAGCATTCGCAATCAATAAGACAAATTTATACCATGTAGGGATGACATCATGCTTCCAAATATAAGCAATGAACCAAATCGATAATAGACAAGCAGCAAAACTGAACGTCAAAATCGCTCGGAAAGGCGGCACAAATGATAACAAGGTCAATTGAGCCATCGTTCTAGATAAGCCGACAGTGATCCAAAAAATGGTGAAGAGACAAAAGATCATCAAGATGCGACCGATGATTTTTCGATCTCCGTCTTTTTTCCCAAACAATACGAATGGACTTGCCAACAAGACAGTCGGGAAGAAATGGTAAAAGAGTGCCACTTCTGAATTATTTGAGAAGCTGATATCCTCAAAGGAGATTTTCCAGTTTGTTAAGAAATAGAAAAACTCACTAAATTTGAATTTCCCACCCGTACTCACTCGATTTCCTGGATACAACGTATTCAAAGCGGCCATCAATGCATCTTTTGAGATTGACCAAAAATGCCACATGACAACGCCAATAAACAATAGCGCTGCAGTGATCAAGACAGCGTCAAACCAATCCCATTTTATTTTTTTGCGGTAATAGATCAATAACCCGATAAAATAAAAAACTAACAAATAGGCTAACATGACCTGATGGGCCGGATAGATCACTAGGATAAAGCCGATACCGAATATGACCACCAGCAACATCATCAATGCACGCAGCCATTTTTTTTCATGTTGATAAAAGTAATGATAAAAGGCGACCATCAGTCCAATCGTAAAGAAGATCAAATCGCCAACGTGTTGCATGAACCACCATTGAACAGCGGGTGCGAATGTCAAAGCAAAAGCACCGATCAATGAAAGTGGCTTGTTTCTTTTTGTTAGGATCATCAGCAGTTCAAATCCTAACAAGACCATAACGACCAATTTCATTGCCCAATAAAAAGATAACCCTCGATCTCTTCCTAAAAAGAAGAAGCCCCAGTTGAATGGTTTACCTATCACAGTAATATCTTTTACCGGTGAATTGTAGGCAATGATCATATTTTGTCCATTCAAAGAATAGTCTTCGTTTATGACCGGATAGCCTGTTTCTGCTTGAGAGAGATAAAAAGGCGTTTGTACTAACCATTCATCCGAACGTACTTCACGGTTTTGACCAAATATCACGTCCGTCTCTTTTCCATCATCTCTTTGCGATACGTAAGTATCCCAACTACCGATCGAACTGCCGTTCAAGTTGAAGGTTACAACAATCACGATTACTAGTAACCCGATCAGATAACGTAGTTTCAAGAATATATCCAAAAATGGATGCGTCTGTTCCTTCTCTACTTGCCTTGACTTATCTTGCCGTGACTTATCTCGCCTTGCGCTTCTTGTTTGTTTTTCCATAAAATTCTCCAATTTCTTTGTTGTTTCTTTTTTCTAAGGAAAAACCTTATTTGTTCAATTTTTCAGAAGCTTGTAACATTTGTTCAAGTGCTTCTTGCCACGTTGGGATCTCAAAACCAAGATCTTCTGTTTTTTTCAAGCTCATCACGGAATATTGTGGACGTGTCGCTTTTTGTGGATATTCTGCCGAAGTCACAGGGGCTACTTCTACTGCTTCGTCTTTTAAGATCTCTTTTGCGAATTCATACCATGAACAACTATTCTCATTTGAAAGATGATATACGCCATATGGCACTTGTTGTTCGATCACATAGACCATGAATTCAGCTAATGTGCGCGTCCATGTTGGACGGCCAAATTGGTCGTTGACCACAGTTAAGCGATCATGCGTTTGTGCCAAACGTTGCATCGTGTAAACAAAGTTATGACCATATACGCCAAACACCCATGAAGTACGAATAATATAATAATCTTCTAAAAGTTCTTGAACTGCTTGTTCACCTAATAATTTTGTACGTCCATATTCATTCAATGGATTCGTTGCATCATCCACTTGGTATTCTTCATTTTCTTTTTTACCATCAAAAACATAATCCGTACTGATGTAAATCAATTTAGCATTTACTGCTTTTGCTGCCAGCGCCACATTTCTCGTGCCGTCCACATTGATTTTTTCATCTAATTCTTTGCCTTCGTCTTCTGCTTTGTCGACGGCTGTATAAGCTGCACAATGGAAGATGACCTCTGGTTTTAAGTCTGTGATATAAGCCATTGTTTTATCTGCATCTGTGATATCTAATTCTTGGGCATCTGTTGAAACATAAGATAACCCTTTTTCATCTAATAAATGTCGTAACTCTGTACCAAGTTGACCATTTCCACCTGTTAATAAAAACATTACGCTATCGCTCCTTGAATATTATTTTTAACGTGTTCTTTGTAAAAAAGTGTGAGTAGTTATCTTGTTTTCTTTTTGTACATGCTTGGTTCATATATATCTGTTTGTTCGAAGACATAGATGTTTGTTATGTGTTCAGAACCAAACTTATTCTACCATATCGGTTCTCGCTTTTCGAGAGGATGAGCATCCACCAAGCGTACTTAAAAATCTTTTGCATGGAAAAAGGGGCAGCGTCCATTAAACGCAGTGCCCCTTCAACGACTATTTAAAAGAGGTTGAGTTTCTCTAGCTAGCCATTCAAGCAAGAAAAACATCTGATCAGAGAAGATCATCCGCTCTAATCAACGCAGCACGTCCGAGGGAGTATGAATGCTCTCCTCTTATTGTCCATTTTTAGCGTAAGCTGCTTCAACTGCTTCTTTTTCTTTTTTCCACCATTCTTGGTTTTCTTCATACCATTTGATCGTTTCTGCTAAACCATCACGGAAATTAGTGAATTCTGGTTGCCAGCCAAGTTCTTGACGAAGCTTTGTTGAATCGATTGCATAACGCAAATCATGACCAGCACGATCTTTTACATGTTCATAAGCATCCATTGGTTGCCCCATCAACTCTAAGATCATTTCCATCACAGTTTTGTTATCTTCCTCACCGTCAGCACCGATCAAATACGTTTCGCCAATATTTCCTTTGGTTAAAATCAACCATACGGCAGATGAGTGGTCGTTCGTATGGATCCAATCACGAACATTTTTCCCTTCTCCGTACAACTTAGGACGAATACCACTCAAAATATTTGTGATTTGACGTGGAATGAACTTTTCAATGTGTTGATAAGGCCCGTAATTGTTTGAACAATTAGAGATCGTCGCTTTTAAGCCAAATGAACGGACCCATGCTTTCACTAATAGATCAGAACCAGCTTTTGTTGAAGAATATGGGCTTGAAGGATTGTAAGGTGTTTCCGCAGTAAACTTCTCACCTTCGCCCTCACCATGACCTGGTAAGTCTTCACGTAATGGTAGATCACCGTAAACTTCGTCCGTAGAAACATGATGATAACGAACATCATATTTTCGGCAAGCTTCAAGCAACGTATACGTTCCAATGATATTTGTGTGTACAAATGGGAACGGATCTTTCAACGAATTATCGTTGTGTGACTCAGCCGCATAATGAACGACTGCGTCTGCCTTTTCAACTAATCGATCAACTACTTCCGCATCAGCGATATCTCCGACCACTAGTTCCACACGGTCAGCTGGTAACCCAGCTAGATTTTCTTTGTTTCCTGCGTAAGTTAGTTTATCTAAAACTGTCACATGTACTTCCGGGTGGTTTTTTACAACATAATGAACAAAATTTGATCCAATGAAGCCTGCTCCACCAGTAACAATGATATTTTTCATTTAATATTTCTCCTCATCAAATGTTAGATTTCACCATAAACAAATGGGTTTTCTGCTTCAAATTCTTTCAGCGTAGGATGATTATGATCTTTTTCAGACATGATTGCTTTTGAAAGATCGATCGGCCAATCGATTGCTAAGTCCGGATCGTCAAATGCGATGCCACCGTCTGCTGCTGCATCATAATAATTGTCACATTTATAAAGGAAGTTCACGTTTGGTGTCAACGTCACAAAACCGTGGGCATATCCTTTAGGCACAAGTAATTGACGATGGTTGTGCTCAGATAGGATGTAGCTTTCCCACTGTCCATAGGTTGGACTACCTTTACGAATATCGACGATCACATCTAAGACTGCACCTGAAGTGACACGGATCAATTTCGTTTGAGCCGATGCTCCTTTTTGAAAATGTAAGCCGCGAATCACACCTGCTTCAGCTGATAAAGAATGATTATCTTGAACAAAATCAAAATCTAAGCCATGTTCTGCAAATTTTGCTTTTGAATAGCTCTCTGTAAAGAAACCTCGATGGTCGCCAAAAACGTCCATTTCAATGATTTTAACATCTGTTAATTTAGTATCCGTCACTTTCATCACTAAAAACTCCTTATTCAGCAGCCAATCTTAATAAGTATTGACCATATTGATTTTTTTTCAGTGGTTCTGCCAAAACTGCTAGTTGCTCCTTGTCGATGTAGCCCATTCGATAAGCAACCTCTTCTAAACAGGCAACTTTCAAGTTTTGACGTTTTTCGATCGTTTCAATAAATGTAGAAGCCTCAAGTAAGGATTCGTGTGTACCTGTATCTAACCAGGCAAAGCCACGTCCCATGATTTCTACAGAAAGCTTGCCTCTTTCTAAATAAGCTTTGTTGACATCTGTGATCTCAAGTTCACCACGTTCAGATGGTTTGATTTCTTTTGCAATTGAAATCACATCGTTATCATAAAAATAAAGTCCAGTAACCGCATAGTTTGATTTTGGCTCTTCTGGCTTTTCTTCAATGGAAAGAGCTTGCATATTTTCATCAAATTCGACTACACCAAAACGTTCGGGATCATTGACATGATAACCGAAAACAGTCGCTCCACTCTCTTTTGAGGCAGCACGTTGCAGCATTTTTGATAGTCCACCACCATAATAGATATTATCTCCTAAAACAAGACAAACACTATCATCACCAATAAATTCTTCCCCAATGATGAAGGCTTGGGCTAATCCATCTGGACTTTCTTGAACAGCATATTCAAGATGGATACCTAAATCATGCCCATCCCCAAATAATTCTTTAAAGCGTGGGGTATCTTGAGGGGTTGAAATAATCAATATCTCCTTAATACCTGCCAACATCAAGATAGACATTGGGTAATAGATCATTGGTTTATCGTATACTGGCATCAACTGTTTCGATGTTGCCTTTGTTAAAGGATACAAGCGTGTTCCGCTTCCTCCCGCAAGGATGATTCCTTTCATGAATATAAGCGCCCCTTTATTTTTGATTTTTACTTTTGTTATTATCTCATCAATCCAACTAATTGTCATGGATTTCTTGCGAATTTAACAATATCTTTTAGCGATGTTTTCTCCATTTTCGCTGAACGAGTGCTTGGATCAAATGCAATCGCCATGCGATTTTCTGTCGCCAGCTACTCTTCGTTTCAATTTCACTTGCATTGAAATCATGTCTCCGATAAAGAGTCAAAGGTTCTCGAATAAAAGAAGTATGGCTACCAGCAAGCAACCCGATCCACATATCATGCATCGGTACATTATCAGGTATCGGTAAAATCGTTTCTTTTAATGAAGAACGAAATGCCATACCGGCACCAATGTAATTACTACGGATCAAGTTGATCAACCAACCTTCTTTTGATTTTCTAAAAGTAAAGTAAGATGGATGGATCTCATTCAATTCGCTATCTACGATCACTAGATCTGAAACAACTACTAATTGATCAGGATGTAAATGAAAAGATCGTGTGATTTTCTCTACTTTTCCATCTAACCAGACGTCATCTTGATCTGCTAAAAAAATCAGCTCTCCTTGAGCCTGTTCGATCGCAAAGCCAAAATTTTTGATCAACCCTTGTTTAGGTCCTTCAAAAAGTTTGATACGCGGGTCATTATTTGCATATTCCGTTAAAATCAACCAAGTATCATCAACTGAGCCATCATCTGAGATAATCACTTCATCCTCTGGAGAAAGTTGTTTTAAGATACTATCTAACTGTTCTTTTAAATACGCACTACCATTAAAAGTTGCTATACAAACCGATCGCATCATTTCACACCTTCCAATTCTCAACAAACGAACGTAAAGTCATTCGCCAAATTTGACGATTCTTGACAGTCAAAAATTGCTTGGCCATCCTTAATACTAACTGCTTTCGATGTTGAGCCAAGTGCTGTTGATCATATTTCTGATAAAATCTTGATTCAGCAGTCAAAATCGACTGATAGCGTGTTACGTTCACTTTTTTATAATCTAATACTGAGAGATCATGGTTCATTCTAGTATTTAGAACGACTATTTGCTTGTTCAATTGCTTGATTTGCCAAAAGAGCCAATGATCTAAAAAGTCGAGCGGAAATTCTGTGTTATAGCCATTGATCTCTCTTAAAAAAGTGAGAGAAAAAACAGCACCTGAATTGATCGCCATGATTCGCCGAGGTGTCGTCACAGGTTCTTCGATCACTTCGAAATGACGATTGATGTATTGGTCAGCCCAAACTGGCGAAATCTGTCTTGGCCCAGAAAACACCATAGGAACAGCAGCGACTTGTTCCTTATTCCAAGAAATTTGTGCAACAGTTTCAAAATAAGTTGCATCGATCTCTGTATCCTGATCCAACGTCACCAATGTCTGCACTTCATCAGAAACATGGTCAATAGCATAATTATAGGCAACAGCAAGACCTGGATTCGATGGATCATGGTGATACTGGACATTTTTTTCAGAATAAAGTAAATCATCATGCGCCACTGGGCTATTATCGAAAATAATTAGTTCAATTTTTCCAGCTTGTACAGCTGTTTGTAGACAATCATAAGAAGGAGATTGGTCGATTTTTTGGTGATACAAAACGATCACTACTGCTACTTCAGGTGACATTAGAAAAAAGTCCACCCCCACTTATGGAAGAATTTCATCATTGAACTTAAAAAGATGCGAAAAAGCTTAAAATTCCGATGTGCTCCTTTTCCATACAAATGGACGACGGTGGAAAGAGGTGTATAAAGTATTTTTTCATTCGCTTTTTCAAAACTCAAGCAAAGATCATTATCTTCAAAATACATAAAGTAACGGTTATCGAAGCCGTTGACTGATTGGAATTTTGCAACATCTACTACCATAAAACTACCAGAAATCATTCGAACATAAGAATCATGATCGTCCGGTAAATCACGGCATTCAAAACGAGTCAATCGACGATCAAACATTTTTTTAACAAAATCAAAAGGGATAAAGCGCAAGATATAATCAAATAACGCTAAACGCTGTCTAACTAAGTATTGGGTCGTCCCATCTTCATTCAAGATTTTAGGCGCCAACATCGCACATTCAGGGTGTGCTTCTAATCGTGCAACAAGATCGATCACCGTCTGTTCATCCACTAAGATATCGGGATTGAAAATCACCGCATATCGTGCAGAGCTTTGAAGTAATGTATGATTATGCCCATAGCCAAAGCCGCGATTTTCGTTATTGAAATAAATATTCATGAACGGATATTTTAAATACTCGCGTAAACGAGCTTGATACTCAGGTGACGAGTTATTATCAAAAATTTGAAATTCAACTGCCGGTTGTTCACCGATCGTTGCAATGATCGTATCCAATGTCTGAAATATTTTTTTACTATTTGCTGTGACAATGCTGATTAAAATCGGCTTATTTTTATTGTTCTCCATTAAGGTCTTTTCCATTTCTTAAAGTATTTCTGCATCACTTGTGTACGATATTCTTTATTTCCTAAAAAGCGTAACGTTTTTAGAATAAACTGGTATTTTTCATTGATCAATCCGATCAATTCAAATAATAAAATAGCAGCAAATAACATCACTAAGAACAAGGCGATCGTACCAAAGCTTCCTGTATAATTCATGATCATCGCAGTGAACGAGAACATCAAAGCAATGGAGTAAATCGTCAAAACAGCCCCTTTATGGGTAAATCCTAAAGCGAGCAATCGGTGATGCAAATGCTTCTTATCTGCCGTAGAAAACGACACACGGTTCGCTTTCCTACGAATGATTGCAAAAAAAGTATCAGTTACAGGCACGCCCATGATGATCAACAAAGAAATAGATGAAACAAACGTAACATTCTTCAATCCTTGCAGTGATAATACAGCCATCATAAAACCTAAGAAAAGTGCCCCAGTATCCCCTAAATAAATTTTAGCTGGGTAAAAATTGTAAGGGAAAAATCCTATGATACTCGCGACTAAACAAAAAATAACAATAGGTATATATACTGTTGATGCGTGTAAAAAAAAGTAGCCAATAATGCCAATGGTCATTAAGCCAATCAATGATATTCCTGCCGCTAAGCCATCTAAACCATCAATCAAGTTGACTGCATTGGTGATACCAAAAATCCAAAACACGGTGACCGGAAAACTAAGCCAACCTAATTGGACATAACCGATGAACGGCAACGTAAAAGAATCGATCCTGATATCCGCAATGAAATAGACGATCAATGCCGCTAACAAAATCCCAATACTTTTTTGTTTTGGTGATAATTCGTATTTATCATCAAGCAAACCAGTCAAAACGATAACCGATGCCGCTAATAAAATCGGAAGAATATAAAATTTAGGGATAATATCTTTGAACAAAAATAAACTAGATATCACGAAAGTAACAAAGATAGGTAAACCACCAGCTGAAGGCATCGGCACTTTGTTTATTCGTCGTTCATTCGGTTTATCGACCATCCCAGTTTGTACTGAAATGATTTTGAAGATGGGGGTCAATATCAAAGACAATAAAATTGTCAAAAAAATCCTTATTACCATACTAAAAGAAACCAGCATATGGGCACCTACTTTATTTAAAGAGTCAATAATAATTATAAAACACTGTCGCTATTTTACAATAAGAACTCGTGTTTCTATTTTTTTTTATGAGAAAATTTATTTTTTAGTTTATTAAACCATTTTGACGTAACATTTTTACGTTCTTTTATTTCATTTCCTGTTATGTACTCTTGCACAACAGCATTGATGATTCCGCCAAGAATAATGATCGTGGCAGCAAAATTTAACCAAAGCATCAAAACGATAAAACTTCCGATGATTTGATAACCGCTAACACGCGTAGCGAAATAACGAGCATAGATCCCAAAAACTTGCGATAGTAACATCCAGCCAGTTGTTGCAAAGACAGCCCCTGGAATCACTGCTTTAAATTTCAATTGCGCATTTGGGACGATCAAATAAATCAAAAACATGATCACGAACAAAGCGACCAAAGTAATCGGCCATTTCAATGTTTGGAATTGGTCAATAAAATTAACAGGTATTTTAAATATCGGTTGTATCGCCTCTAAAATCATTTGTCCTAATCCAAGAACTAATGTGACGCCACTAATGGCAATCATAAATAACAAGATGACCACTAAAGAAAAGAAACGGACAATGATAAAATTTTTCCTATTTTCTACTCCGTAAGCTTTATTCATTGCAATCTGTAATGCATTGATACTCTGGCTTGCTGACCATAATGCCGCAATTGCCGAAACTGACAACAAACTACCAGAACTTTGCGTCAACAAATTTTTCACCGCAGGACCGATAAACTGATAGATTGTTTCAGGAATCACTTGGCGAATATAAGTCAATACAGTTTCTTGATCGATTTGAAGATACGGCAGAATATTTCCAAACGCAATGATCAATGGAAACAAAGATAATAGTAAATAATAAGCAACAACTACTGAAGTCGTCCCCATTTCCGAATCAACGATCCTCTTTTGCGTCGTCTCAATAAAACGCATTAAATTCTTATGTTGTTTTATTTTGTCCAAAATATTCATAGTAATCTCCTGTTCAAGGTTGTGAAAGAAGCGCTCAGCACTGAGTAATAAGGCAGAAAAATCGAAAATGGCTTTTTCATTTTTGATTTTTTTGACTTATTATTGAAGTGTTGCTTCTTGAACACCGTTTATCATAGGTTGTGAGAAAGCCGTTCAGCTCCGAGTATTAAGGCAGAAATTGAGAAAATAGCTCCTCATATTTTTTCAATTTTTGACTTAATATTGAAGGAGCTGGCTTTCGAACACCATTTATCTAGGTTGTGAGAAAAGCGCTTTGACCTGAGCAGTAAGATGGAAAATCAGAAAATAGCTTCTCATATTTTTTGATTTTTCAGCTTAATGTTGAAGGTCAGCTTTTCGAACACCGTTTATCAAGGTTGTAAAAGAAGCGCTCAGCACTGAGTAATAAGACAGAAAAATCGAAAATGGCTTTTTCATTTTTGATTTTTTTTGGCTTATTATTGAAGTGTTGCTTCTTGAACACCGTTTATCTAATAAAGACACCTCCAATTCTAAACTTCAAATAGGAATCGAATCGATTGTTTTATCTATCGTTCAATCTCTACTTTAATATTGTAGGCGTCAGTATTTGAACTACTTTATTTATCTCTTGAAAAATTTGGTCACCGAAAACATTCTCTAGTTACTCAAACAGTTTTTCAACTGATGATTTTGGGAACGAATCAGTAAGTTCCTTCTTCACCTTGAGAAGTTAAAATTCTTGGACCGTCTTTGGTGATGGCCAATGTGTGTTCATATTGACATGATAATCCACCATCTCTAGTATATGCAGTCCAGCCATTTGGGTCCATTTTCATTTTCCACGTTCCGGTATTAACCATTGGTTCGATCGTGATGACCATGCCCTCTTTTAATCGTAATCCTTTGCCTGGTTGACCATAATGTGGAACAGCAGGTTCTTCATGGATCGTTGGTCCGACACCGTGACCAATGAAATCGCGAACGATGCCAAGGTTTTCCCCTTCTACATATGTTTGGATCGCGTGTCCGATATCACCGATGCGATTACCGACTTGTGCCTGTTCGATACCGATGTATAGCGCTTTTTTAGTTACTTCCATCAAGCGATCGATCTCAGGGGTTGATTCACCAACTACATATGCCCAACAAGAATCAGAGATTCCGCCTTTTAAGTCAATACACATATCTACCTTTACTAAATCACCGCTTTTAAGTGGTTTTTTTCGAGGAAATCCATGACAGATCTCATCGTTGATGCTGATACATGTCGCATATTCATATCCTTCAAATCCAATTTGTGCAGCGATTCCGCCATGACTCTCAATATAGTTACGTACAAATACTTCGATATCCCAGCTAGTAATTCCTGGTTTAATGAAATCTCGCAGATTTTTATGTACATCTGCTAATAATGCACCAGATTCTGCCATTGCTTCGATCTCACGTGCTGATTTTAATGTTATCATCTATTCTCGTCTCCTTTTTACAAATCCTTTTTATTTTAACATAGTAGTAAGTATTTAGCCAAACACCTTAGTACGCTTACAAATCTTGCTTCCTTTTTCTCAAACTTTTGGTATAATTGATAATTGTTGAAATGCTATTCATTAAAATTTAGGAGGCGCCTTATGGCTTTAGCAAAAATCGTTTATGCAAGTATGACTGGTAACACGGAAGAAATCGCTGATATTGTTGCAGAGGCTCTAGAAAATATGGATATCGATGTCGAAATCAATGAATGTACACAAGTAGATGCGGAAGATTTCCAAGAGGCAGATATCTGTGTAGTTGCTACTTATACATACGATGACGGTGATCTACCTGACGAAATCGTTGACTTCTATGAAGATTTACAAGAACTTGAACTACCTGGAAAAATCTATGGGGTTTGTGGTTCTGGAGATACTTTCTATGATGAGTTTTGTAAGTCAGTTGACGATTTTGATGCTGCCTTTGCAAAAACTGGTGCTGTCAAGGGTGCTGAAAGTGTCAAAGTTGATTTAAATGCGGAAGAAGAAGACATTGAAAATCTTGAAGCATTCGCGAAATCTCTTGTATCCAAGTTATCTTAATCACAAAAAGAAGGATGTGTTTACCACATCCTTCTTTTTGTTTAGAAGCATTACGTTTTGTAAATCAAGGCATTACTATCAAATGGGGTCGATCAATTTTCAAATAAACGAATCAGTCTACTTCAATCGGATCTTTTAAGCTTAGAATGGCATTGATACTATCTTGGATCATCTTTTCGATCTGTATATCAGTCGGATGGATGATATTCGATGACATCAAGGCTGCGATACCTGTTGCAATGATCCAAGTCCCGTTGAGAAGCGAAACTAGTTTATCATTTGGCAAGTCCATGTACTTTGGATCTTCTTTCACTACGTCCATAAAGTAATTATAGGAGAAATTTTGCATCTCTCTTCCGCCACCATACTCTTCCAAGTAAAGGGAGCTATATAATTTCTTTTCACGATTTGCGAAATGGATGTAATTCAGCGCTAGATCGACAATCGTGTTGCCGGTATGTTCTACAGGAAAGACTTCGTATTTTAGATAATCGTAGATTTGCTCAAACAACGCATGTTTCAAATCATCCATATTTTTAAACTCTAAATAGATTGGTTGTGTAGAGCAGTTCATTTTATTTGCAATGTTTCTCGCAGTGAATTTTGAAAATCCTTCATTGGCTGCAACTTCATAGGCGGCGGCCAAAATCTGCTCTTTCGTTATTGTTTTTTTTCTTGCCATAATTTTCTAATCTCCTTGAAATTTTTTATAACGCTTCCACCATTGATTAGTACTATTGTACCATTTTTTTCTAATAAGCAAAACTTGTTTTTTTATTTTTTTGCAAATTTTTCTGCCTTTATTGACGGATATTAACGCATTTTTTTGTTTTCTAATTAAAAACAAATGATTATTTTATCAGATGTTTATTTGTTTCACTTCTAATTAAATGTTATTATATAATGAGTAATTACCAAAAATACGATGAGGAGGAATTTAATTATGTCACCTGATTTTAATGAAAATTTAGAAAAATACGCACGTTTAATTGCAGAAACAGGGGTAAACGTGTCGAAAGGGCATACAGTAGTCTTACAAATCAATGTAGAACAAGCTGATTTAGCTCGCCTGATCACGAAAGAAGCCTACCGTTTAGGAGCAGCTGAAGTGATCGTTCAATGGACGGATGATATCATCCAAAAAGAATTCCTGACTCATGCAGCAGATGATCGAATCACAGAAGTCCCACAATACAAAATCGATCAAGCAGATGATTGGATTGAAAAAGGCGCGAGCAGAATCAGCGTCGTCTCTTCTGATCCAGACGCATTCGCAGGTGTCGACAACGACCGTGTAGCAAGTTACCAATCAGCAGTTGGCAAAGCATTGATGAATCTAAGAAAAGCAACGCAATCAAATAAAGTAAGTTGGACAGTCGTAGCTGCTGCTGGAAAACAATGGGCAGCAAAAGTCTTCCCTGACCTTCCAGAGGAAAAACAAGTCGACGCATTATGGAATGAGATTTTCAAAACAACACGCATTTATGAAGCAGATCCAGTGATTGCTTGGAAAAATCACGACGAAAAATTAGCGGCAAAAGCGGCAGAATTGAACAAAGAACAATTCTCAGCTTTACACTACACTGCCCCAGGAACAGACATCGTGATCGGTTTACCGAAAAACCACTTATGGGAGGGTGCTGGAAGCTATAATGCTCGTGAAGAAAAATTCATGGCAAATATGCCAACCGAAGAAGTATTCACTGCACCTGATAGCCATCGTGTTGATGGATACATTTCAAGCACAAAACCTTTGAGTTATGCAGGAACGACTATTACTGGAATGAAATTTACTTTTAAAGAAGGAAAAGTTGTTGATTTCTCAGCAGAACAAGGGCAAGAAGTCTTAGCAAAACTTTTAGATACAGATGAAGGCGCACGACGTTTAGGCGAAGTTGCTTTAGTGCCTGACCCTTCACCGATTTCACAATCAGGAATCATCTTCTACAACACATTATTTGATGAAAATGCGTCAAACCATTTAGCACTTGGTTCAGCTTATGCGTTTAGTGTCCAAGGCGGAACAGAAATGACCGATGACGAATTGGCAGCTGCAGGCTTGAATCGAAGCCAAACACATGTCGATTTCATGGTAGGTTCTGATCAAATGGATATCGATGGTATTCGTGAAGATGGCTCAAGAGTGCCGATTTTCAGAAACGGCGACTGGGCTTGATAAAAACAAACAGACCTGGACATGATGTCCAGGTCTGTTTGTGTATACACGCTTTACAATAAATCTTCTTTTTTAGTAAACGTAAATTTGCGACTTTCTTTGTGTTCTGGTTTGTCTTCTTCATGTTTTTGTATCGCATCTTTCGTAATTTCTTCCCGTTCTTTTTTTGTTTCATCCAAACGTTCCGCAATTACTTCTTCTTTTGGTTTCTCAGTCATAATCAAAACCCCCTTCAACACCCTCATTCTACCACTCTAGATTCCTTTATTGGAAACGTTTTGCTTCAAAATCAGCTTGCAACTATTCCTTTAAAACGCTAAAATAATAGTGTTACTACTTGTTCCTGTAGCTCAGTAGGATAGAGCAATCGCCTCCTAAGCGATAGGTCGCTGGTTCAATTCCAGTCAGGAACGTTTAAGAACTTATCAAAGTTTGCGCCAAAAGTATTCGATTATAAGAAATAAGACCAAAACCCTCGTTTTAACTTTTTTGAGGTTTTGGCCTTATTTTTTTATGCAAAACATCGATTCAGAAATAAGAGGATATCGTTGGATCATAAGCGGACTGGTCTTTAGCCATTTTTCCACCTTTTTAACTCTGGGAAGAAGCCTTGCATAAATTCACGGGCTTCTTCTTTTGTCTTGCCTTGTTCTTTAAGCATTCCTGATTCACTCATATGTTTCACGCTCACGTCTATCATTTCTTCCATTGTATAATCAGTTAAAAAGGCACCGTCTTTGAAGCAGTAGCTGCAATACTCGACATTCTTGCTTTTATCTTTATTTGTCCCTAAAACTTCCTCTGAATCAAGCGGCATGCCACAACTTTGACAATACTTCATCTCTTGCATCTTCCTAATCCCCCTATCAAACTATTCTTACAACTTAGAAATAATCATTTAAAATTGGTTGTTGACTCGGCAAAGCTTGACTGAGTTCAGCAATCAATTTGTTTTCAACTCTGATTTTTTCATGAAAAGCAAGCGCTTCAACTGTTTGATATCCTAGCAGTAATTGTGTCATGCTTTGGATTGTTCCACTGACCACAGGTAATTCCGTCTGTTGGACTTTCTTTACTTCAAGTACTCCATTGACATAAGTAATGTCAAAAAAGCCTTCATTCCATTTTGCATATGGATCTTCTGTTACATGGAGCACAAAGTTGATGTCCTGCTCAAATGGATAGGTTTGCATAAATTTCTCGATGTCGACGATCCTTCCCATCATATACGGTGTGACCGTTGTTTTTGCAAATGGATTATCTAATAAATAATTTTTACTGTGTCCGGAAAAACCACAAGTATATTCAAATGAAGCAAATGCGCCATTATGGGAACCGATGAATCGCATCAATCCTCTCAACGCTTCATGGTTCAAGTAACCCATTTCGACAATGACAAAAGTGGGCGCTTCCAACTTATAAACAACATAACCTGAAGCATTTCCCTCACGGTCATAGTACAGTGCATAATGGTTCTCTTCTCGTTGCTTGAACTTGTAAGAATACCACCAATCTTCACGGACTAAACCGCCTCTTTTACTCTCGGGCATGTTTGCGTAGATGGAACGTATCGCTTCCACAGATTCTTCAAACGTTGTGCGTTTCATGAAGCCCGTCGTTTTTTTTACTGCCGGCATATCACGGCTATCTAGTTCATAGCTGATTCGGTCAAATAATTGCTCGTACCCGTAGCGACGATAAAAAGGATAAGAAAATGGGGCTAAATACGAAAGTGCGACATTTCTTTCGCGACAATCTTCAAGGATTTTTTCCATGATCCGATTGATGCCACCTTGTCCACGTGCTTCGGGATAAGAAGCAACATAGCCGATCCCAGCCATCAAATAAGTTTTTCCGTGGAAATCCACTGAAAAAGGTGTCGCCATCACTTGACTTGTCAAATGCCCTTCTGGATCTAGAAAGCCATAGTTCCATGAATTTTCAACGATCAGCTTGAACCGTCCACGTCGTTCTTCTGTATCTTGCGAATTAAAGGCATAGGTCGCTAAAGCATACATTTCTTCTAACGATCCATTTCCTAATTCTTTTATAACATCCGTCATATTTCCCCTTCTCCCTTTAAATATCTATACCAATTGTACTATTATTTTCTTAATAATAATAGTAGGTGGATTACCATCGCTTTAAAAAGTATACTTGTCAAAAACACGCTTCTAAAAAATAGCGCTAAAAAACCAAAAAATAGAATAGCCGATTCTTGGTTTTTAGCGCTTATTTTTTTGGATCAGAGCATTGCTTTCACAACTTATTCTCTTTTTGATCATCAGTTATCCTCTTTGTGCTACGGTCAGATTCGCTACCCGTTTAATAGGATTCTTCAATCATTCCTAGCATCTTTTTAAAACGTCTCTTTTTAAAGTACATCAACATTGTTCCTAAGATCATATCATTCATTTTCTGCAACATTCCGTGTGATTCCATCTGTTCCGTATAATGGACTTCACAAGATTTCTCATCGATCGGCTTGATTTGATAATGAACGACAAAATCATTTTTTGTTGTTGAGGTACGAAATTTATAAGATTGGTTATCAATGACTTCCTCAATTATAATGCGTGCACGATTATTTTGAGAGAATTGTTTGATGTATTCAAGATTCTTTAACTGTTTGCGTGTCACTGATTTCCCAGTGGCTTTACGGACATCGAAAAGAACAGAATCCATCACTTTATCATAGAAAAACGATGCCGGAATATTTAGTGTTTTAACGATTTCCATTAGTTCTTTTTCTCCTTTGCTTCTTCTTTTTTCTTACCTTTTAAAAAGAAGTAGATTCCTAGTCCTGCAAAAAACAACCCAGTGACCATACTATAAATATCATATTGTTGTGTTCCGGGATTTAAACTATATAGTATGATCAGTGAACCAATACTACATAAAAACAATCCATTTTTTATCATTTGAACCACCCTTATCTTGTTTCTTAGACTGCTGCTGCTTGGAAATATAATACCGTGCCCCATGGTTGAGCTTTGATTAATTCTTTTGCTGTTTTTGCAGCTGCTTCTTTATCTTCTGCACTTGTTTCAAAGAATAATTTGATTCCTTGTTTTTCTTTGAATGTAAAGGACATGCCGTCTTCATTGTATCCTTCTAATAATTCTTTGATTGCATCTTGTTGCATCGCACTAGCTATTGAAATCATTTGTTTTCCTCTTTTCTTTTTCTATTGGTTTTATTCTTCTAGTTTCTATACATATTCACTCGATTTCCTTCTGAATGAAGTGAGGGCTAGGGATTTGACGGATCGTCATCGCCCATAGCCCCTACTCCTTTTAGCAGATTATTTTGGCTCCCCTGCTGCTGGATCCATCTTATTCGCCGACATGACGAATGGTGCCCAGATCAAGAAGGTCACGACCATACATACTAATGTAACGATCGGTGCCCGCCAGTCTGCTCCTGTTGCAAGGAATGATAGCAAGAACGGTGGGACGACCCAAGTTACTTGTTGGGACACCGGTGCGACTAATCCTAGATAAGTTGCTACCCATCCGATGGTTGTCGCAACAACTGGTGCAACTAAGAATGGGATGAACATGATCGCATTCAAGACGATTGGTAAACCGAACATAACTGGTTCATTGATATTGAAGATACCAGGTCCAATCGAAAGTTTTGCTACAGTCAAGTAGTCTGCGCGTTTTGATAATAGTAAGATAGCAATCAATAGAACGATTGTACCACCTGATCCGCCAAACCATGCAAATGCATCAAATGAACCACGTACCCACATGTATGCTTTACCATCTTCGATCGCATCCAATACTGCGGGAGTTCCTGTTTTACCATTGTAACCTTTTTGGAAGATATCGATATTGATCAATTGTGCTTGACCCCAAATACCTTCTAATACTGGTGCCAATACGTTCGGGCCATGGATACCAAAGAACCAGAAAATCTGAACGAAAATTGTAACGATCAATACTGCGCCGATACCTTGTGACAAGCCCAAGAATGGTTCTGCAATATATTTTTGTACTAAATCAATGATCAATTGACCATCCGCAACACGTCCAACAACATAATTAATGATAGCGATGACATATAATGAAATCGTTGCTGGTAAAATTGCTGCAAATGCTTTAGAAACTGCCGGTGGTACTGAATCTGGCATTTTGATCGTAATATTTGCAAGCATCAATTTACAGAAAATAATAACCGAGATTGCGCCCATGATCATTACTGTAAAGTAGGCGTTACCATTTAAATGATCTAGTTTCAACCAACCCCATAAACCAACTGATAGTGTACCATCAGCAATCGTTGCGCCAATTTCTGAACCATTGATCGCGTCTGCAACATTTTGCGGTACATTGACATTTAACGCAGCTGATAATGACGGGCCAAAAGCGATTCCTTGAATCAGTGTTGCTAACCCAACGATCCCTCCAGCTAAGTCATTGACGCCATATGCACGGGCTAGATTATATCCCCATGAGAAGGCAAAGATCAGTCCGGCAATTGCTAATGTCCCATTCCAAACGAACCCATTGATGCCGATGATCACATTCAATACGGCAAAAAAACCTTTGTCTGCTGCTAAGCTGTCAGCATACGTACTAATAAATTGCTGTGGTAAATCACGAATAATTGCATTGATCATTACAGCTACTGATCCAGCCATTGTTGCAGGCATTGTACCGATAAAAGCGTCACGCAATGCCACTAAGTGCTTTTGCGCGCCGATTTTTCCGGCAACTGGAAGGATGTATTTTTCCATCCAACTTGTTAATCCATTCATTATTACTTCCTCCTATAAGTTTTTTTATATAAAGAATAACTCCTTATATCAAATTAAAAAAAATCCGTTCAAAAATTTTTTTCTTCTTCCGTTCAAAAAAGAAGGGTCTTAGTTATTCAACGTAAGTTCTACGATATAAATCAATGATCTCTTTTGCAAGGTCTGTGAATGCGATCGATGTCATCAAATGATCCTGACTATGCACCGTCAACAGTGTCACTTGCATATGATTTCCTTGTGCTTCTTGTGTGAGCATTTGAGTTTGAGAATGATGCGCTTCGACAAGAGAGGCTTCAGCATCACGGATTTTTTGTTCCGCTAAATCGAAGTCGCCTTTTTTCGCAGCCGCAATCGCTTCCATTGCATCGCTTTTTGCATTTCCGCCATACATGATCAATCCCATGATGGCTTCTAGATTCTGTTGATCTTCCACTATTCTACCTCCAGCTTTCCAATTGATTATTTCATTAATTTTTCAGCTTGCTCAAGTACTTTCGCGCCGTTCATCATGCCATAATCCTGCATGTTGATCACATCTAATGGAATTCCTTTTGGTGCTAATTTTTGTTCAAATTGTGCTTTCATAAAACGAACTTGTGGTCCAAGTAATAATACGTCCACATTTTTAGCTTCAAGGTTATTGTCAGCATCTGAAGCTGAAACCGCGAAGATATCTGCGTCCATTCCTTTTTCTTCTGCTGCTTTTTGCATTTTTGTTACCAATAAACTTGTACTCATTCCTGCAGAACATACTAACATGATTGTTTTTTTCTCCATTTTTTCCACTCCTTCAAATTTGGTTTTACACTATAACTATAACGCAAGAAGCATGCCAAACACTAAATCTCAAAAATAGCGTTTTCATAACTATAAATAAGCAAATACAGTGCACACACTAACGATTAGTGTGTGCACTGTGCGTTGTTGATTATTTTTTTATTTTATTCTCTATAAACATTTGTGTAATAAAAGCAATTTCATGCTCAGGGATTTTAACCCCATATTTACGTTCGATCCCGATTAGATTCGTTCGTACGATGTCCATCTCTAACCGATAGATTTTCGCAAAAGTCGCAAAATCATCGAATGTCCGCAATTTTTCATGCTTGATAAGACCGTCGATCAGAAAAGCGACATGGATCACGATTCCTGTGTCTACCCCAGGCTCAATGATGATCGATAAATCGGTCTGGATCTGCTGAACGGCTTTCTGTAGGGATTGGATCAATCGCTCGACAGATGAAATAGCGTTCAAAGAATCTTTTAACGAATCAACGATTTTAGCTGTTGGTACTTCATCATCTGCAATCCGTTTCAATGTATTGAGTTTATCATCATCAAATACGTCATAGGCAGAAAAGAATGGGATATTTTGGTAGTCCACTTCAACCGTTCCTGCAATCGCTTTGATTTCATATTCTTCCAGTAATGCATCGATATGCCGTTTAAATGATTCTCGTTCTAAAAATTGCATTTGGATTACTTCCACTTTGTCTTGATTGATCACTGGCACGATACGTTGATAGAGTTTTGCAGCCACTCCTTCTCCAGTAAAACAAGTCACGATGACTGCTTTTTTCCGTTCGAGCTGCTCTTGGTTTTCGATCTTGAACTGGTCCTTAACGATCGATTCAAATGACATTTGAATGTTTTGGTAGATATCTTCTAAGCTTCGGCCAACATTCGCCATACGAATGGCTTCGATCACGATCATGGTACTCGTCATCGTGATTGCTTTTGTACGTATGCCAGTTTCTTCATAGATCAGATCACTGAATGTGTTGAGCGACCCCATATCAGTTAGTAAAATCAATCCATTTGTCAAACTGCTTTGGCGATTTTTTACATATCGCAATACTTCTTCATACATCGATTGGACTTCCATCTCTAAGGGCATATTGAACGCTTGACCAATCGTTGTTCCGAGAAGATCTTGCGCCATTTCCAGCATGCTTGAAGCGGTTTGTCTGCCATGCATCAGAACTAACACATCGACTTTGTTTTCTTTAACTGGCTCACTTTCGCCTAAATTGATAGAAAGAAACATACTGATAAAGCCAATTTCATCAAAAGGTATCTCCACTTGTTGATCCTCTTCAATGATCGTGGATAAATCGATGGCAACTTGAAACTCTTTTTTAAATTTCTTTCTTATATTATTCAAATCAGGGTGAACGATCATATGACCATCTTTGACACGATCCAATGTGCTTTGTAAATGTAAGGCAAATGCAAAGCGTGCTTTTTGATTATAGATCCGATCTAGTCTTTGTTCAGCTAAGTCATACAACTCATTCGTCAAGCGCCAGATGTCTTCTGGAATCAAATCTTTCGGGATCGTACTTTTCGTCAATTCTTTGACATAGGTTTGGAAATATTCATCGACATCTTTAGAGATCAAAGATTCTAAATTAATATTTTCTCTGCCTGATTCAGAAAGCGACATCACCTTTTCTTCAATGTCATTGTATACTTGCATATTTCTTTCTGGATCGCGAGACCAAACGACGTCAGCAAACCCTGGCTCAAACGTCAAGTATTGACTCTTACTATCCATAAAACGATCCAATCGTTCAGGAACCTCTTTGATGCGTAATAATCCTTTTTGGACTTGTAAGGACAACTCTTCTTTACGAATGACTAATTTTTCTTCCTGATGCATCCGATAATGGAGGAAAGACTTGGCACAGACTAATTTCAAGTCACGTTTTACTTGGCCGATGTTGCCTTCTGCATCGTATAACATGAAGGCTAGAATTGCTTCTTTTTCGATATCGATCCGTTGATTCAATCGATTGGCTTCTTGTTTGATAAACAATGAAATGATTTCATAACGCTCATCGAGTGAACGAGAGGCTAGATTGGGCAAAGTGATCGCCATTGGGATCCTACGATTGAATGTAGTCAAAAAACTTTCAGATGATTCTGTTGTTGCGCCAATGATCTGGACAGATGCTTCATGGACTTGAGCGCTTTCACCTAAAGGACGATAAACACCTTTATCGATAAATGTGAAGAGCATCTCTTGTCCTTCTGGCGGTAAGCGGTGGATCTCATCTAGAAATAAGATCCCGCCATCTGCTTTAGCCATCAATCCTTGACTATCTTGTGTTGCCCCGGTGTAAGCACCCTTTTTTATTCCAAAGATATGGCCAAACAACAGTTGCGGGTTTTGTGCATAGTCCGCACAATTGAATGAAATAAATGGCGCATCAGGGGAAAGCATCTCCGAATCGATAGCAAAATGATACATACATTCAGCAAACATCGATTTCCCTGTTCCTGTTTCACCAAAAATAATCGTATGCAATCCTCGCGGCGGATACAAAATCGCGGCTTTGGCCTGTTGGATACTTACTTTTAGCGATTCATTCTCTCCCACTAAGGTTTCAAAAGTAACTTGTGTAGAAGCGTCTACATGAACTTTGTCTG
The DNA here is from genome assembly GCF_017316305.2 of Enterococcus sp. DIV1094. Lineage (NCBI taxonomy): Bacteria > Bacillati > Bacillota > Bacilli > Lactobacillales > Enterococcaceae > Enterococcus > Candidatus Enterococcus mangumiae. The sequence continues at coordinate 2,175,210 of NZ_CP147250.1, read as the reverse complement.
AAGCTGTTTTTTTGGGAGGCATAGAATAAACTACAGGTCTGCCAGTACTTTTTACAATATAATGCGCTTTATATAAATCACTCAAATAACGACTTGCATTACTACGGTCAATCTCTAATTGCTTTGCAACATCTGTTGCTGTCAATCCTTGATGATTTTCCGTGAGTAAATCCAAGATTTCTTCCTGTCTTTCGTTCATGCTAACTCTGCTACTCAAAATATAGACAAAAATACCTATATCGAGATTTCTCTACTACTCACGTAGTTAGAATTACTGTTTCATCGAATGCCGCCTCGTCACTTCCACACTACTACGGTTTGTCTCATTCTCCACAGTCGTTAATTCCCGACTAAGCCATCGGTACATATACAAAGTTGCGTGCTTATACAATTACTTTGTATTCCTTCACATCTTTCAAATTCATGCACGCGTTATGATCCCTATCTGCTACATAACCACAGTTCTCACAATGATAGGTACGCTCTGATAACTTTAACTCTACTTTCTTATGCCCGCATTTATAACATAGTTTTGAGCTAGGATAAAATCGATCGACCAGTCTTAACTCAATATCATAGACTTTACATTTATCTGCTAATTTTTTACGAAAAGCATAGAAAGATTGCTCTCCCACAGCTTTTGAAAGATGCCGGTTTTTCATCATCCCCTTGACATTCAAGTCTTCAATTGTGATATAAGCTGGTTTGGTTTTTACTAACTCTGCCACAATTTTATTCGCTCTGTCCCTACGGATATCTGTAAACCGTTTATGAAGTTTTTGTACTTTCAAGACTTGTTTTCCAATATTTTTGCGAGTAGCTTCTCCTCTCTCCCCTTGATTTTCGTTGACACGCTTTTTTTCGCTTTCGTATTTCCTCGACAGCTTGCGTTGTTGTCGATTTAATGGTTCGATTAATGATTTCTTTTTGTTCTTCTGTTGGAAAAATTCCTGTTTTGTATGCCACGAACATCTTTATCACCTTCAATCTCTTTTTATACTTATGTAGTCCATAAAGACGGCAATTAAAAACGTGAATAATTGAAATTACACTTTCAATTAATTCCTGTTGTGGCGAGAAATCTGAGTTATTCCATACGATAATAGTCGTATTAATCTTTGAGCATGATTTCTCACCTAAGAAAAAACCATTGCATATAAAACTACCTTTGTGTATTTCGGTGTATAAAAATGACTGCTGTTTAGTTACTCCTTTAAACAAACGACCTGTTTCCATTTTCAATATATTAACACAAAAAGGCGCTTATTTGCGCCTTGCTCCTTTATTTTTGTCCTTTTTCTGCTTGTTTTTACGTTTTACTTTAGGGGAAACAGCTGTTTTTTTCGTTGATCCGTCACTAGTATCTTTCTTTCCAGCCTCTTTCTTTTTAGGGAGCGTTTTTGTTGGGGCTTTTTCAGGCGCTTCTGTTTGCAGACCTCCCCCATATATATATAGTTCTGTTAATTCTGTTTCTGTCTGTCGAGTAATTTTTTTGAGGTCTCTCAGCGTGTGATCATTCACAAAAGTGATCACTTGTCCCTGTTGACCCATTCGGCCAGTTCTGCCAGCACGGTGTAAGTATGACTCCTCCGTGACTGGAACATCGATATTGACCACATAAGGAAGTTCAGCGATATCTAACCCTCTAGCTGCAACATCTGTTGATAACAACATGCTGATCGTGCCATCTTTAAATTGATTCAATGCCGCTTTTCGTAATAACTTGTTTTGATCAGAGGCTAAACTCGCGACAGAAATCCCTCGATAACTCATTTTTTCTTCCATCACACCTAGTTCACTCAATTGGTTGAAAAACACAAGAGCTTGGAAACCTTCCACATGGGCTAGTCTTCTTAAATAATCTTCTGTTTTTCGTGCCGGAACACGAATGAAGTAGTGACTAAGTCCTTTTCTTGAATCATCCATTTTAGTGACATCGATGACTTTCAGCGATTGTTTAGTCAACGCTTCGATTTGTTCGATCGAACGATCGGCTGTAGCTGAAAAGAAAGCTAATTGGTAGTCTGTTGGTGCTTGATGCATGATTTGATCGATAAATGGTCGATTTCCTTCATCAAACAGCTGATCCGCCTCATCAAAAACAATCGTTTTGATTTGATATGCTTTTATTTTTTTTGCTTTCATCAACTCTAATACACGACCTGGTGTACCTATCAACACTTCAGGTTTCTTCTTTAGTCCTTCGATTTGTCGTTTGACGTTTGCGCCACCAACGACAGATTGGACAGAGATCGCTAATTCTTTCGCCCATTCCCGTGTGACATCGGCGACTTGGATCGCCAACTCCTGTGAAGAGGCAAGGATCAGCAAAGTACTTGCCTCCCCTTTCTTCACATTCAACAATAAAGGCCATAGATAGGCTAATGTCTTGCCCGAGCCGGTTGGAGAAACGGCAATCAAACTTTTACCGTCTTTCAAATCAGTAAATACTTCTTGTTGGATAAACGATGGGGTAGTGAAACCTTTGTCTGCCCATTTGTTTTGCCAATTAGTTGGAAAATGTTTTAAAAAATCGTTCATTCAGTCGTTCCCTCTTTATCTGCATCAAATTCAATTCCACCACTGATCCGTAAATCATAAACGACTTGATTCACGTTTCGTGCAAGCTCGACCCATTCTTCATAATGTAGGCCCCATTGTGGATCTTTTGGATTCATGATCACATGTGCAAAATCTTCTGCTTCTTCACTCATTGGATTTTCAGAAGCAACGATATCTAATTTTTCGATTTGTTCGTGATTACGATCATGATATTCTGCTTGTTCGATCGCATTGACACCATTCATGATCACCGTTCCACTATCAAAATAAATTTCTGAAGGTAGATACGAATCACCAATCTTACCTGGTTGGATCGCTACATCAAACGTAGCATATCTTAAAATCCCCCAGCCAAGTCCATCGACACCAGTTGCTATTTTTCTTGGGAAATAATGGACTTCTTGTGGTTTGCCAAACCAACCTACCGCTGCATACACAAGGTAAACACCTAGATCCATCATTGCTCCACCAGAAAAATGTGGCGAAAAGATATTCGGTTCTTCGCCGTCTAACACTTGATCATAACGAGAAGAATATTTCATGTAACTGAAATTCGCACCAATGATCTCATTTTTCAATGGTAGGAATTCTGCAATCTTTTTAAAACCTGCTTCATGGATATTTCTTGCAGCTTCAAAGAAAAAGACTTTCTCTTGGTTCGCTAAATGGATGATTTCTTCCATTTCTTTAGGTGTACTGAATGCTGGTTTTTCTACAATGACGTTTTTCCCCGCCAGAATCGCTTGCTTTGCATGCTGGAAATGTAAACTATTCGGGGAAGCAATATAAACCGTATCCATATGCTCTAACTCAAAAAAGACAGTTAAATCTGTTGCAAAAGCGATGTCTCCTTCATACTCTGCACCAAATTGTTGAGCTTTTTCTAAGTGTCTTGAATAAACTGCTGTCAATTCATATTTATGTGTACCTAAAGCCGCTTGTACAAATTGATGGGTAATCCAATTTGTGCCGATTATACCTAAATGGATCATTTTTCCGCCTTCTTTCTATAAATTAGGATCTTCAAAAACTGTCTCCAAATCAAATGGGATCGCTTGTTTCACACGCACTTGATTTTCTGTCACTTGACAGTTGTATACGACTACGTTTACACCTGCCTGTTGAGCAGCACGAAAAGCAGCAGCTAATTCTGGCTGCATCTGCTCATGGATCGTTGCTCGATGTAAGTGTTCGAATTGTGCAATAAATACGATATAGGACTTGTAGCCTTCTTGATAGGCGTGAATCAATTCATTGACGTGTTTAAGTCCGCGGATCGTTGGCGCATCAGGAAACGCGCCGACTGCTTTATTTTCTAACGTCATTCCTTTGACCTCAACAAACGCTTTTTGACCACAGCTTGTTTCTAAATAAATATCAAATTTAGACTTGCCAAAAGTCACTTCACGTTTGTAAGTCACAATCTCTCCGTCTAAGTGAGGTAATTGGATCGTTCCAGCTAAAATCCCATCGATTGCTAGTTGGTTGGGCAGCTGACTATCGATATTGAACCAGTGTTGTCCCTTTTTGACGGCAATCAAATCATATGCTGTTTTACGCTTCGTTCCTGGAATGTGTACCAATGCAACCTCAGCACCAGGTAGTAGCAGTTCTTTTCCTCTACCTGTATTCTTAACATGGGTTTTGAGTACTTCGCCTTTTTGGTTTAAACAGAACGCAATAAAACGATTTGGTCGTTCAATAAAGTAAGCAATTTCAACATCTTGGTAGTACAATATTCATCACCTGTCTCCCTACTACTGTATCCTACCATAATTTTGCTAAAAACACTTAAAAAACCAGTCGAAAGTCTTAGAGAAATCATTCACTTTCTTTAGTAAAATATAAGAAAAGGAGCAACAGGCAAAATATGCTTCCAATATACGTAAAGACAAAGGAGTGGTCACATGAAAAAAAGAATCCTCTATTTCCTGCTTGCCGGTGTCGCGACACTTGCTGGGAAAAAAGTACTTGATCGTAAAATAAAAGAAGCACACGTCGATGACCTGACTAAATACTGTGGGGCTTGGTCATTCGTTGATAAAAATCAAACATACCATGAATTAACCATTACTTCTGACTATTCTTTTTGGCTTGATGACCGTTCTTTAGGTACGCTGTTAGTCGAAGTTACCTCTGAAAAACTGATCGTTAGAGACCAGTATGGCTTTTATCTGACCTTTTCTTACAATGATATGTTACTGTACGATGAAGCAAATGATTCAGCTTACTTGTTATCAAAAAAATCATAATTAGACTGGCTGACTGAATACGACGCTCGCTCTCCCTCTATCCCTTCAGTAGATAATCGCATTTCTTTTCCACTATAAAAACAAGACAAATGATTTAGAAACTCCCCCATTTTCTAAACCATTTGTCTTGTTTTGCAAGTTTCCTTTATAGAACTTCCTTATGATAACAATCACCCATCAGATTATGCTATGATGGGAGAAAAGAAATCGTTCGCTGAATGCTTTATTTTTAGATCTATGACCTCACACAAAACCTTAGAATTATAGGAAATCGATTGGCTACTATCACTGAAAAAAATCATTCGATTTGCTCTTACTTTTTTTCTCATAAAATAGTCAATTCGTGTTTTTTTTGTTACACTTACAAGTGATGGTTTCTTACCATGAAAGGATGATCGCATATGACACCAAACCGAGAAGATTATTTAAAAATCATTCTGGAATTAGGCGGTGACACAACTAAAGTCAACAATAAACAAATCGTTTCTAGCCTAGCAGTGTCCCCTGCTTCAGTAAGCGAAATGATTTCTAAACTCGTAAAAGAAAAATTAGTCGAACACTCTCCTTATCAAGGTGTACAATTAACTGACAGCGGGCTGATAAAAGCAAGCAGTCTGATACGTAAACATCGACTATGGGAAGTTTTTTTAGTCGAGCATTTAGATTACAACTGGAATGAGGTACATGATGATGCAGAAGTATTAGAACATGTGACTTCTGAACAGCTTGCGGATCATTTAGAAAGTTATTTAAATCATCCTAAACATTGTCCTCATGGGGGGATTATCCCTGAGAAGGAACAAGTTGTTCATGAAGAGCGTCGACAAACACTTGAATCATACCCCGTCGGTACAAAAATACGGATCGCACGTGTCCTTGATGAAAAAGAATTGTTAGACTATTTAGTGACAATTGATGTCAACATTGATGAAACTTATGAAATAACTGATGTAGCCGCTTATGAAGGGCCAATCACTATCCAAAATAAAACCAAAAAAATTCCTGTCAGCTTTAAAGCCGCCAGTACAATTTTTGTCGACAAACTGTAAAGGAGATTACGCAAATAATGAATGAAAAAAACGTATTATTTACTATATTTGGCGGTACTGGAGATTTAGCACAACGTAAATTGTATCCTTCGCTTTTTCGTTTATACAAAAAAGGCAACCTGAGTGAACATTTTGCTGTGATCGGTACAGCACGCCGCCCTTGGAGTGACGAACACTACCGTGAAGTAGTCAAAGGAACGATTGCATCATTGAATCCTTCGCCAGAAGAAGCCGAACGATTTGCTAGCCATTTTTATTACCAATCTCATGATGTCAACGATTCTTCTCATTATCAAACATTGAAAGAATTGTCAGATCGTTTAGATGAACAATATCACTTAAATGGCAATCGGATGTACTATTTAGCAATGGCTCCCCAATTTTTCGGTACGATCGTTTCTCATTTGAAATCTCAGAAAATCGTTACAGAGACTGGATTCAATCGATTGATCATCGAAAAGCCTTTTGGTTCTGATTACCAATCTGCCTTTGAATTAAATGAGAAAATCCGTCAAGTCTTTCCAGAAGACGACATTTTCCGCATCGACCATTATTTAGGAAAAGAAATGATCCAAAATATTTCTGCGATCCGCTTTGCCAATAATATTTTTGAGTCTCAATGGAACAACCGCTATATCGATAATATCCAAATCACTTTTGGCGAGAGTTTAGGTGTCGAAGATCGTGGGGGATACTACGACCATAGCGGTGCATTAAAAGATATGGTCCAAAACCATATTCTCCAAGTACTGGCGCTATTAGCAATGGAACCGCCTGTCGCTTTTTCTGAAAAAGAAATTCGTTCAGAAAAAATCAAAGCCTTAAAAGCGATTCGTGTTTATGAAAAAGAAGAAGTTTTAGAAAACTTTGTCCGAGGTCAATATGCCGCAGGACAATTGGACGATCAAACGTTCAAAGGATACCGAGAAGAAGATAATGTTGATCCAGAATCGACAACTGAAACATTTGTTGCCGGAAAATTCACGATCGATAATTTCCGTTGGTCTGGTGTACCTTTCTATGTACGTACGGGGAAACGTCTAACTGAAAAAGGAACACGTATCAATATCGTCTTTAAACAAGTTCCTGTCAATGTGTTTAAAACATCGATCGATGAACCATGTAATGACACGACATTACCACCGAATGTCTTGACGATTTATATCCAACCAACAGAAGGTTTTTCATTCACATTGAATGGTAAAAAAGTCGGCCAAGGTTTTGCGACTGATCCAATCAAACTAGAATACCGTAATAGTGCTGAAATGGTCGAAAATAGTCCAGAAGCCTATGAAAAACTGATGCTAGATGCGTTAAATGGCGATAGTACCAATTTCTCTCATTGGGAAGAAGTTGCACAATCATGGCATATCGTTGATATCATTCGTCAAGTTTGGGATCAAGTACAACCAGATTTTCCAAATTACAAAGCTGGTTCCATGGGTCCTCAAGCAGCCTTCGAACTTTTAGAAAAAGACGGCTTCGAATGGATTTGGCAGCCTGATCATTGGTACCGTGAACGTGGCAAGTTGGATTGATCATTCAGCCACTTTGTCTGCTACTTTTAATCTTTATACAAAAAAGCGACCAAACACAAAATGTGTTTGGTCGTTTTTGACTTATTTCTCTTCAAAACCTTCTGCAACTGCTTCTGGATAGAACTCTTCAACAAGCTGTGCGCAACGTCCGCATAAGTGTGGTAATTTTTCATGGGAACCAACATCTTTACGGATCTGGCGACAACGATCACAAGTTTCCCCATCTGCTTTTTCGACTAAGATTGCCACATCATCAAAGACTAAAGCATTTTCAGATGCTTCCGTATTTTCTGGCATGATCGTAAAGTAATCTGGTGAGATGATCAATAATTGTGGAATATCAGCAGCAACTGCTGTTAATAAATGTGCCACTTGTTGATTCGGATAGATCGTTAATTTTGCTTCTAATGATTTACCGATCAATTTACTATTTCTTGCTTCTTCCAACGCTTTTAAGACTTTGTCACGGAAATCCATGAAGGCTGTCCATGTGTCCAACAACTCATCTTGGTTCGCATATTCAACATAGCTTGGTAATTCACTTAATTGAACATATGCTTCCTCTTCTTTTAAGAATGACCAGATTTCTTCTGCTGTATGAGGAATGATCGGCGTTAGTAATTTAGTCAAGGCAACTGCTGTCTCATAGAATACAGTTTGCATGCAACGACGTTGATAATCATTTTCTGCTTCGATATAAACCACATCTTTGGCAAAATCAAGATAGAAAGAAGATAGATCAACTGTTAAGAAATTCATTACCGTACGATAGATTTGCATAAAGTTATACTTGTCATATCCTTCTTCACGGATTTCTTTGATCACTTGATTTAAACGAACTGTCATATATTTATCGACTGAACGACGCTCTTCATACGCCACTGCATCTTTCTTCGGATCAAAATCATCCGTATTTGCTAATAAGAAGCGCATCGTATTTCTGATCTTACGGTAAACTTCCGCAACCTGACCTAAAATATCCATTGATACACGAACATCGGCTTCATAATCCACACTAGATACCCATAGACGTAGAATATCCGCACCGAATTGTTTGATTACTTTATCTGGAACGATCGTATTACCTAAAGATTTACTCATTTTCCGACCTTCGCCGTCTAATGTGAACCCTTGAGAAAGAACTGATTTATATGGCGCAACTCCATTGATCGCTACACTTGTCGTAATACTTGAATTGAACCAGCCACGATATTGATCGGAACCTTCAAGGTACATATCTGCCGGGAAAGATAATTCAGGACGTTGACGTAAAACTGCTTCATGGGAAGAACCTGAATCGAACCAAACATCCATGATATCTGTTTCTTTGGTGAATTCGCCATTAGGTGAACCTGGATGCGTAAAGCCTTCTGGAAGTAAGTCTTTCGCTTCTTTTTCAAACCAAATGATTGAACCATGGGCCGCAAATAACTCAGCAACATGTTCAATTGTTTCTGGCGTAATGATCGCTTCTCCATTTTCAGCGTAAAAAATCGGTAGTGGTACACCCCAAGCACGTTGACGTGAGATTACCCAATCGCCACGATCACGTACCATATTAAAAAGACGTGTTTTACCCCAAGGAATGATCCAATCAACTTTTTCAACTTCATCAAGGATGTTTTGACGGAAGTCATTGATTGAAGCAAACCATTGTGGTGTGGCACGATAAATGACAGGTTTTTTAGTACGCCAGTCATGCGGATAACTATGTGTGAAGAAATCCAATTTCAACAAAGCACCTTTTTCTTGCAATAAATCAGTAATCATTGGATTTGCTTTATCATAAAAGATTCCTTCAAAGCCAGGTGCTTCCTCTGTGAATACACCTTTAGAATCAACTGGTGAAACTACAGGTAACTTGTAGCGATTTCCAGCAATGTAGTCATCTTCCCCGTGTCCAGGTGCAGTATGAACTAAGCCAGTACCGGCATCTAACGTTACATGATCTCCCAAGATCACTAAAGATTCACGATCATAGAAAGGATGTGTCGCTGTCATGTATTCCATTTCTTGTCCAGCGAATTCTTTTAAGACGTTGACTGCTTCCCAGCCGATAGCTTGTTGCACAGTTTCCAATAAATCTTTCGCAACAACAAATTTGCGGCCATCTGCTTCGACTAAAACATACGTAAATGTTGGATTTACAGCAATCCCTTGGTTTGCTGGTAATGTCCATGGTGTAGTTGTCCAAATTACAAATGCAGTGTCTTCACCTAAAAGATCTTTGCCATCTTTGACAGTGAAAGCAACATAAATTGAAGGAGATTTGACATCTTTATATTCAATTTCTGCTTCAGCTAAAGAAGACTCACTAGATGGTGACCAGTAAATCGGTTTTAATCCTTTATAGATATAACCTTTTTCAGACATTTTACCAAATACACGGATCTGCGCAGCTTCATATGAAGGATCTAACGTCACATAAGGATTTTCCCAATCCCCAGCTACTCCTAATCGTTTAAAGTCTTCACGTTGTTTGTCTACTTGTGAAAGTGCGTATTCGCGACATTTCTCCAAGTATTCTGCCATCGTCATTTCTTTTCGTTTGATCCCTTTGTTCGTCAATACTTGCTCGATCGGCAAACCATGTGTATCCCAGCCGGGTACGTATGGTGCGCGAAAACCTGACATTGATTTTGAACGGATGATGATATCTTTACTGATTTTGTTTAACGAATGCCCTAAATGGATATTTCCATTTGCATATGGAGGGCCATCATGAAGAATGAAGCTTGGTTTGCCTTCATTCAACGCTTGTCTTTGTTGATAGATTTGATTTTCTTCCCATTCTTTTTGCCATTCACCTTCACGGTTTGGCAAATTCCCACGCATAGGAAAACTTGTTTTTCCTAGTTGCAAGGTTTCTTTCATTTTCATACAAACACTCCTTAACTATAGTTTACAGAACGCAAAAAAGCATGCTCATCCTAGGGACGAACATGCCGTGGTACCACCCAAATTTAGTTACGATCGTAACTCTCAAAGACCGATAACGAGGTCAGCCGCTATTTCTTACTGATGTTCAGAAATAAATCAAGTAGAGGATCTTTCACTTTGCAGGGTCTTACCAATCTTACACTATCATCGGCTCGCTTTAAGAATGTCAAAATGCTTTTCTGTTCTACTCTTCTTCGTATTCTCCAGGAATGATCGAAAGGTCGATTGCTTGAGTATCAAAAGCAGTCACTGGAGACTCGTATACTCCTGTTTCAGAGTGTACATCACTTTCATTTTCATTGTCAAGCTGTTTTGCCAAAACTTCTTTGATTACTTCATGGCTATCTGTTACATAACTAGAGAAAGGTTGTAAGATCTCATCCCATTCTGGACTTTTTACTTGTTCAAGCTGTGACTCTAACATCAAGCTGATTCGTTGATGGAAGACACGAGTTTTCTTCTTCAAATCTTCTGTTTCTGTAGCTAATTGTCTTGCTTTTTCAGTCGCATCTGTCAAGATACGGCGTGCTTTTTCTTCTGCATCTGTAGTTAATTGGTGCGCACGCTTTTCAGCATTTGCAACCATTTCGTCCGCTTTGTTTTGTGCAGAAGTAACGATCACTTCTGATTCTTTACTTGCACTTGTTTTTACTTTGTCCGCTGTATCTTGTGCCACGATGATCGATTGATTCAAGGCATCTTTCAATTCATTGAAGTATTCAAGTTTTTCCTCTGAATGCTTCACTGCTTTTTCTAATTCACGGTTTCGTTGTGTCACTTCTTCGTAATCACGAACAACTAAATCTAAGAAATCATCTACTTCGTCTTGATTATATCCCCGCATTTTAGTTGGGAATGTTTTATTTTGAATATCTAATGGAGTTAAAGCCATGAGTAAACCACCTTCTTGTTTTATTTACGTAATACACCAAACAACACCCTGCACTTGTCTTTTTTCGTTTTCCCCTCAAGGTCTTGGATTTGTATTCTACCATATCCTCTGATCGAAACAATGTCTAATAACTCAAGTAGAAAGTCCGGTTTGGTATTTTCTGTCCAGTTGACTTTTACTTTTCCTGCTTCGATCAGTTGCTTCGAACGCTGTCTGGAAATATTATAGATTTCCGAGATCACACTGTCCAGTCTAAGTGAAGTCACTGTTCCTCTTTCTTGCGTCCAACTATCTTTTGGCAAGACCATATCTGTATACTTGATTTCCTCTAAGCGAACAGCTACTTTTCCGATCTTAGTCACTTGATTAACGACAAAGTGATCGACTTCATTTGCAATGAACACTTGCCATCGTTCATCATCTGAAATAATATCACCGAAGTAAGAACGTTTGATTCCAGTACCTACTAGCGTGCCTAGAATTTTCCCATGACTTAAATTGGCGAATTTACTCGGATAATGGACTTCATATAATGACATTTCAAAATCATCGTCAACAGGTTCATAGTAATCTGGGAAAATCAAGCAACGTTTTCGCTCCGCTTGCTCATATCCACCATACAACTGAAAACGCAAGTCACTGTTTTGGCGAATCAGGGTCTCTAAGATGTAGCACTGTCTCGGATCAAGAAATTCTGTCAGATAAGGTGCATACTGACTCTGGACCTGTTCGATCCAATCTCCGACAGAGTCGATAAAAGAACGTTCATCTACTCGGAAATGCTGATACACATTCGCATCCACTTGATTCCCTCCTATATCCCTGTTTGTTCTACATTAAAAAGCCATGATCAAAATCCAGTCAACGATATGTGCCAATCCTTGCACGGCCAGATTTAAAATCACAATCGATGCTAAGATCGTAAAATCGATTGGTCCAAATCTTAATGGCAAACGATCAAATAGGCTGATATATGGTTCACAGATTTTTGCTAATATACGTCCGAGATTAGACTGGTATCCACCAGGAAACCAAGATAATAACGCGTAGACTACTAGGATCATGCTATAAAAGTACGCAGCTCGTGAAATTAAATTAAGTAACATAAAAAGAATATAAATGTTTGCTCCTCCTCATTACAGATCAAACATACTTCCATCTGCGAAAGATTGAGCCGTCGAACTATCGATTTCCAGACCAGCAGGGGTACATAAGAAAATCTCATCCCCTACTCGTTTAATATCGCCATCTAATGCATAGACTGTCCCAGTTAGGAAGTCCACGATACGTCTCGCCTGTTTTTCTTCTACTAACCGAAAGTTGACTAACGTTGCTTCTCCTGCAATGATTCTTTTGGCAATCGTCATTGCTTCAGAGTAAGCACGTGGTTCCATCACTGTGATTTTTCCCGCTAATTGTGTTTTAGGTTGCGCGGATGGTCTCGTTTGTCTTTGCTCTTTTTGCGTATTTTTTGTAGAAGATTGATGTAATTCGATTACTTTCTTTGTTTCGTTCGTCGGCACATTCTCACGACCAACAGGACGAGTTGTCGTAGTTGAGCGTTGTTGTTTTTCAATCGGCTGTGAAACAGCTGGAGAATGTTGTTGATACTGTGTTTTTGTTTTAGTTGGTTGCGGGGCAACCTTTTGTTGTGTTTCAGGATAATCTTCGTATTCGTACTCTTCTTCATCAGCTAATCCGAAAAAATTAGCAATTGCTCCTCTGTTTAAAAGTGGCATTATTCTTCCTCCTCGTCTTTGAATAGCGCTGTTCCTACACGGATAAATGTAGCTCCTTCTTCAATTGCAAGCTGAAAATCTTGGCTCATCCCCATGCTTAGTTCGGTACATGGTGCATGTGTGTATTTTTTTGATTGGACAAGATCACGCAATTCTCTCAGCGTTTCAAACACTTTACGAATTTGTTCAGCAGAAGCATCCTTAGGGGCCATAGTCATAAGTCCCACTATCTGAATATCAGGAAAGGCTGCTAAAGATTCTAAGAAAGGTAGAAGTTCATCTGGTGAGATACCATGCTTAGAGGCTTCACCAGATACATTCACTTCCACAAAGCAAGCTAACTGCTTTTCTAATCTTTTTTGGATCTCTTCTGCCAATTTTAAACTGTCCAACGCATGAAAGTAATCAATTTCATTTACAATCAATTTTACCTTTCTGCGCTGTAAATTACCAATTAAATGCCACTTTACTTCAGAATGTTTAAGCAAATCTTGTTTTTTTTGCAACAATTTATCGACACGATTTTCTGCACAATGGGTCACTCCAGCAGTGATCAATTCTTCTGCTTGGGGCGATCCAACAGATTTTGTAACAGCTACTAGTGTAACTTCTTTCGGGTCACGATGAACAAGAGCACACGAATCCTGAATGTCTTGCTTGATATTCTGCAAGTTGTCAGCAATCATGTGCTCTTCCTCCTTTTATTTTTTACGACGGAAAAACGGCGGTGTATTCAATTCGTCGTCACCTTTTGTTTTTGTTTCTTCACGATTGAATGTATCAAATTCTTTTTTCTCAATAGTTTCATAATTAGACTCATCCACTTTAGGGCGAACATTTTGTTCGCGACGGATGTCCCAATCACCAAAACTGCTTTCATCTTCAGCAGTGATCGGTTTTGCTTGGTCCATGTCTAATCGATTGCTTTGAGCAGAAGATTGCGTTTGTGTTGGTGTTTGTCTAGCTGGACGACTAGACTTTCGTTCCTTTTTTGTTTCATCAATACCTGTAGCAATGACCGTTACACGGATCTCATCGCCCATTTCTTCATTGATCGATGTACCTAAGATGATATTTACATCGCCAGTTGCTGCATTAGCGACGATGTCTGAAGCGTCTTGTGCTTCGAACAATGTCATATCTAAGCCACCAGTGATATTCAATAGGACTTGTTCTGCCCCATCGATCGATGTTTCTAATAATGGAGAAGAGATAGCTTTCTTCGTTGCTTCGATCACGCGTTCTTCGCCACTTGCTACTCCGATACCCATCAAAGCAGTTCCTTGGTTTGCCATAACTGTCTTCACATCAGCGAAGTCCAAGTTTACGTAACCTGGAGCAGTGATCAGATCAGAGATACCTTGAACACCTTGGCGTAAGACATTATCTGCCTCACGGAATGCTTCAAGCATCGGTGTCTTTTTATCAACGACTTCAAGAAGACGGTTGTTAGAGATGATCAATAATGTATCCACGTTTTCTTTCAAACGAGCGATTCCTTCAGCGGCGAAACGACCACGTTTTGGTCCTTCAAATGTGAATGGACGAGTCACTACACCTACTGTCAATGCGCCTAATTCTCTAGCGATACCCGCAACGATCGGTGCTGCACCAGTACCAGTTCCGCCACCCATACCAGCAGTGATGAAGATCATGTCAGCACCTTCAAGTGCTTCACGTAAAGATTGTTCACTTTCTTCTGCTGCTTTTTGACCAACTTCTGGTTGTGAACCTGCACCTAAGCCACGTGTATATTTAGGGCCTAATTGAATCACTGTTTCTGCTTTTGAATTTTTTAATGCTTGTACGTCTGTGTTGGCAGTGATGAACTCAACACCTTTAACGTTTTCTTCAATCATACGGTTTACAGCATTTCCGCCTCCGCCACCGACGCCGATGACTTTGATTACTGCGCCGTCATTGATGTTATTATCAATTGAGAATTCCATGTTTTTTTCCTCCCACGATGATTAATCAAATATATTGGTAAAAAATCCTTTGATTTTACTTGTAACGTTTTCCCCAGATTTTTTTTCTTCTGGTTCTTCGTTATACGTTGTTTCTTCTGCCACATCATATTGTTCATAAGATGTGTGAGCTTCCGGCTCATTGGTTGTATAATGAACAGGTGCTGATTCACCCATTACAGCGATTTTAGCTAATTGATAGACTTCACTTAAATTCGCAGAGTAATCAACGATACTGATCACGTTTGTAAATACCGGATTTCTTAGACCCATTTGATTTGGTACATAAAGTTTTACATTTACGCCAAATATTTCCTGTGCCAAATCAACTACACCTGGAAGGCTTGCTGCCCCACCAGTTAGAACGATGCCGCCAGGCAGTTCTAACGCTTCGATTTGATCCAACGCTTCTTTTGCTTTGTTGAAGATTTGTTCCATACGAGCTGAGATCACTTCTGATAGATAATGCTCATCGACTCTAACAGGCTCTGTTTGGCCGATCACATCTACCGGAAATTCTTCTTGCTCTGAAGTACGTTCTGGGTAAGCATCCCCATAATTTATTTTTAATGCTTCTGCATTGTTGAATGACGTATTCAAAACGATAGAGATATCTTTTGTAACAAACTCGCCGCCTTCTTGATCCAGGCTTGTGAATTTCAACTGTTTGTCGTGCATGACAGCAGTGGTTGTTTGTCCGCCACCCATGTCGATCACGATCGTACCAAAATCTTTTTCTCCATCTGAAAGAATCGATTCAGTCAATGCTAAAGGTGTGATCACTAATTCGTTCACGATCAACCCTGCATTCTCAACACACTTGCGGATGTTATGAATGATTGTTTTTGGTCCTGTAAATAATAGACCGTACATTTCTAATCTGACACCGATCATCCCGCGAGGATCTTTGATGCCTTCGAATCCATCTACCGTAAAGTCCTGTGGTAAAATTGACACGATTTGACGTTCAGGAGGTATTGAACGAACCAGTGCAGCTGAAGCCACGTTACGGACATCTTCATCGGTGATTTCTTTTGAATCTCCGTTTACTGCAATCATCCCTTGGCAGTTTTCTACTTCAAGCATGTTTGCTGGTAGACCCACACTTACACTTTTGATTTGGATGCCGGCTTTTTCTTCTGCCTGACGCACTGCTCGCTGTATCGCTTGAACTGTTTTGTCGATATCAACGATGATGCCTCGGTTAATCCCTTCTGATTTTGCGTTCCCTACTCCAATAATATTCATTTGGCTGTCGATATATTCAGCCACGACAACTTTGACAGATGTCGTTCCAATATCAAGGCCTACGTACATTCCTGTTTTTGCCATGAATGGGATTCCCTCCTACTTAACTATTCCATATACATGCGAACAAATAACGTCCGTTTTAAAAATATACTTTATAGATATATTCACTGTTTCCAATTTTACCATAAATTACCAGTTTTTAGAAAGTAGATTATCACATTTTACAATGGTTTTCTTAATTTTCATCCAAACTTGACGAAGATGGGGTCGTATTTTCATTTGTCGGATTCATTTCGTCTTGATTCTCGCTGATTTCAGGCTCATTTTCGCTTGTTTCCGGTACAGAAGTTTGGTTTGTGCTTTCTTCTGTTCCTGCTTCTGTTCCCTCTTCTGATTCTTCTTCATCGTTATTTGAGTATGGGTAAGAGAAAATCCCTACTTCCATATCGATCACGCCATTTTCTTCCATTTCACTTGCTACTTGCGCATAAAAATTCATTTGTGTCGCTAAATTACTAATGTTGACGATCACCTGATTGCCATCATTCATATTTAGCTGGATCAAATTTTTATTAGTATCACGAGGCGTATACTTGATTTCTGAAATGGCTTTTTGCAATTCTGGTGATAGCTTATTATATTCGGTTGCTAATTCTTTGATTTTTGTTGAATCTGTGAATCCTTCTAAGATCGGTAAGTTCTTCGTAGGACTTTCAACCGTCTCATCTAACACCGTGCCATCTTCGATCACAGGATGATATTTCCCGTCCGTTAAAATCAAGGCGATCTCTTTGTATTCAGTGACAGACAGATCAAATGTATTGATGCCACTAAAAGCGATCGTAGCAGATTTTATCCGTGGTTGTTCTTTTTTCAACTGGTCGATATAAGTTTGGCGGTGCCAATACTGTCCCCAGATATGCTGGTTCATCTCTAATTGCGTATCATTCAATATTTCTTCTTTGGAGACGACCTCGTTTCCCGAAATAGAAACTGCCTCTAATTTACTTAAAGGAGAAACATAATAAATCAAAAATAACAAAGGAATCAACAGAATGGAAATGATTAAGCTCAGCCTACGATATAAAACTTTGTTTCGGTAATTCTTCAAGTTAGGTAAACGATCGATAAACGAACCATTATATGGTGCGCCGTCTTTCTTATGTTCGATTTCTTCATAGTCCAAGAAGTCTTCTTCAACAAGCGGGTCTTCGACTTTAGAAGGAATAGTAGCTTCTTGTTGCTCTTCCTTTTGATCGCTTTTTTCACTTGTTTCCAGCGGCTTCTCTGACTGCTCTTTATGTTCTTCTAAGTATTCACGGTTGGCCATTTGCCAAGGCGTCAACTTTTTTTCGTCGTTTGACTGCTCCGGCTTTTTTGTTTCTTTTTTCTTACTCATCTATGACCACCACCTTACTCTTTGATTAACGATTTTGCCAGTTGATACAAGCGCTCCGATGCATCCGGTATACCTAATGTTTTAGAAGCAGTTGACATGTTCTTTTGTAATGTTTCATCTGTCATGATCTCAGCGATCGCGGCGCCTAATGAATCACCGTCCAATTCTCCATCTGCAATCATCTTGGCTGCCCCAACTCGAACTAAGCTCATCGCATTTTTAGTTTGATGGTCGTTCGTCACATAGGGACTCGGGATAAGGATCGAAGGTAACCCTAAGGCAGTCAATTCAGCAATCGATGTTGCTCCTGCTCGACCAACTAACAAATCACTTGCCGCCATCACTTCAGCCATATCATTGATATAAGGTTGGATGCTGATGTTTGCTTTCGCTTCTCCAAGTGTTTCCTTAATGCTTTGATAATAGCGATCACCTGATGCGTAAAGAATCTGATAGTCAGTAGCAGTAAACGTGTCTAAATAAGAAGTAACAGCTTGATTGATTTTTAATGCCCCTTGGCTCCCGCCAAAAATCAAAACTGTTTTTTTCTCAGGATCAAGGTCGAATTTTTTTAGAATATCAGTTTTCATCGTATCTGCAACTTCTTGGGCACGTGGATTACCGATCAAAACCGATTTATTTTCTGGAAAAAATGTTGCTGCATCTTTAAAAGAAAGGGCGATCCGATCCACGTAGCGACTTAAAAATTTATTCGTCATTCCCGGAACACTGTTTTGTTCATGGATGATCGTCGGAATCCCTAACTTAGCAGAAGCATAGACAACTGCCCCCGATACATAGCCACCCGTCCCGATCACGATATCCGGTTGGAATTCTTTTAGTATTTTTTTTGCTTGATGGATACTTTTTAAAAATAAATGGATCGTTTTGACATTACCTAGTGAAAACTTTCGCTGAAATCCTTGGATCTCTAAGGTATGAAAAGGAATCCCAGTGGTTGGGACGATTTTATTTTCCAAACCACGTTTTGCACCTACATACATAAACTCGGCGTTCGGCTCTTGTGTTTTCACATAATTGACGAAGGCTAGCGCGGGATAGATATGTCCACCGGTTCCTCCACCTGTTACCAAAATTTTCATAGTTATTATCGCTCGTTTCTACTTTTCTATTTTAATTTTCTTACGGCTTCCATAAAGCGATCGCCTCGGATCTCAAAGTTAGGGTATTGATCCCAGCTTGCATTAGCAGGTGACAATAAAACCACGTCTCCCGGGTCGCTATTTTCTAAAGCTAATGGAACCGCTGCTTCCGCAGATTCTGCCGTATAGATCGTCGGGATCCCTGCTTTTTCACCCGCGTCTTTCAATTTCTCTTTTGTCTCACCAAACGTGATCAAGCCTTTGACTCCTTCAAGCGATGGAATCAATTCATCAAATGAATTTCCACGATCAAGTCCACCAGCAATCAAGATCATTGTTTCTGGTTTGAAACCACCTAAAGCCATCTTCGTTGCTAAGATATTAGTCGCTTTCGAATCATTATAAAATTTACGTCCTTGGACTTCACCAACATACTGTGTACGGTGAGGCACGCCATGAAAATGACTCAACGTTTCTTTTATTTCCTCATTTGATATGCCATGTTGTTTTGCCACTGTAATCGCTGCTAGTGCATTTTCAACATTATGGGCGCCTGGAACACCGATTTCTGAGGTATCCATCACTTTTTCTTTATCGTAATAAATGACTCCTTCAAAAGAATAAGCGCCTGTTTCCAAAACTTGATCTGTCGCAAAAGGCAATACTTTTGCCTTCGTTTTTCTACTGAGTTCTTGTAATTCTTTTTGGTTCCAATTCAACACGAGGTAATCGTCTGCTGTCATATTTTTTTGCAAATGCCATTTGGCTTTGACATAAGCTGGACGAGAGCCGTGATAGTCGATATGGGCTTCATAGATGTTCGTGATCACTGCAATATGTGGACGAAGATCAGTGATTCCCATCAACTGGAAGCTTGATAGTTCCATGACGATTTTATCTTCTGGACCAGCCTCTTGTGCCACACTACTTGCAGGAAACCCGATATTCCCTGCTAAACGTGCAACACCCGCCGATTTCCCTGCATTCAGCAATAAACCGATCATCGTAGTGGTCGTTGTCTTTCCGTTGGTTCCTGTGATACCTATAATTGGGCATTCCGCTACTTCGTAAGCTAGTTCAACTTCCGTAATTACCGGAATACCCATTTCTTGAGCTTTTGCAACTAATGGTTGTGTGTAAGGAATACCAGGGTTTTTGACAATCATCGAAAATTTTTCATCTAATAGTTCGATGGGGTGACTACCGGTCACGACTTTGATCCCTAAAGATAGCAATTCCTGTGCTTCAGGATTTTCATCAAATGGTTTACCGTCATTAACGGTGACAAGTGCGCCCAGTTCATGTAATAACTTGGCCGCACTAAATCCGCTTTTTGCTAATCCTAAAACAAGGATTTTTTTATTTTCATAAGTTGTTATTTTTTTCATTCTCGTCATCTCCTACCATACGATCCATAATGTGATCAATGAAGTAATTACACTTGTTATCCAAAAGACAGTGTCGATCTTCCATTCTGACCAGCCACTCATCTCGAAATGATGATGGATCGGTGACATTTTAAAGATTCTTTTCCCCGTCAATTTGAAAGAAGAAACTTGCAACATCACACTAGCTGTTTCAATGACATACATCAATCCGATCAGCAATAACGTCCATTCTTGATTGAGCATGATCGAGATTGCCGCTAATAAGCCACCTAAAGCCAAAGAACCGACATCACCCATAAAAATTTTGGCTGGCTTACGATTGTAAACGAAAAAACCTAGTAAACCGCCCAAAACACTTAAACAGATGACTAATACGTCATACTGTTGTTGGTGCCAAGCAATCACTGCATAGGTCAAAAATGAAATACTGCCTAATCCAGCCACTAAGCCGTCGATCCCATCTGTCAAGTTGACCGCATTGGAAAAGCCGACTAGCCAAAAAATCGCAAATACTCCGTACAACCAACTTAATGGCAGATCGATGCCAAAAAAGTTCAGTGTTCCTGGATAACCTTCCCCACGATAAACGAGATAAAAGATGATTCCACCTGCGATTTGTCCGATCAGTTTTTGCTTTGAATTCAGTCCCATGTTTCTTTTCTTGAAGATTTTGATAAAATCATCCAAGAAGCCGATTGCCCCGTATAAAGCAAGGACAAAAAGTAAGATGAAAAGAGTAGGTGTCAACTGTTGTTGCCAAGCACCTACCCAGATACCTGTCAAGATCGCACTGACTAAAAACACCAATCCCCCCATCGTTGGAGTTCCGGCTTTTACATTATGCCATTTAGGTCCCTCCTCACGAATGGCTTGGCCTTGTTTTTTCATTTGAAAATAACCAATAAATAACGGCATTGTTGCAATCGTCATTGCACAACTACTCGCAATGGGGATCAATGTTTGTGTCAAATCCATGCTCTCTTCTCTCCTATTATTCTTTTAGATGGAAACTCAAGGTTTCATCAGATATTTTTTCATATGGTGCAAGGCTTTGTTCCGTTGCGTAACCATCGCCATGGAACGTCACTTCTACACCAAGTATTTTTCCTAGTTTCATGATATCTGCTTTTGACCAACCTGTTACATCAGGCATCAGTGCAGTACCACCAGTATATAAAATCAATTTTTCTCCAGATATCAGCTCATCACCATTTGCTGTGGACTGTGCTTGCACCTTGTCTCCATCACCGATGACTACTGGTTGCAACCCGCTTTTTTGTGCATCTGCGGCCGCAATATCAGGATTTAAGTTCCGGTAATCAGAGACTGTCACATTGCCAGTCTGCTTTTCTTCTGGTGTAGCTGTTTCAGCTTCTTTGAAATCCATCGCTCGTTTTAACAATGGGTTTGCGATTTTTGCTAAAGCTGTACGGTCATATGTCTTAGGATGTTTCATTGTCAGATATAACACATATTCAGGATCTTCAGCTGGTATCATTTCGACGATCGAATATAGATAAGCTGTTTCTCCTGTTAGGTAGCCTCCTGTATCTGAGGCAATCTGAGCAGTACCAGTCTTAGCTGCGATGTTATATCCTGGAACACTATACACGCCATACGCACTACCATAATTTTCGTCTTCAATGACATCGCGCATATATTCACGTACTTTTTCTGTCGTTTCTTTAGAAAACGGCTGTCCTAACACTTCCGTTTCAGTAGATACTTCTTCTCCGGTATTTGGATCAACGATTTTACTGATATAACGTGGTTGGATCATCGTGCCATTATTTGCGATTGCGCTGAAAGCTTTCATCATTTGGAAATTAGTCACACCGATCGCTTGACCATAGGCACTCATCGCTTGGTCAACGATATTGGCCGTCGGTAAAGCACCAGCTACTTCATCATCTAATCCAGAGTGAGTGCTTTGACCAAATCCTAATTTCTGCAAATAGTTATACCATTTACCACCCAAGCGCTGTTCAAGCATCACCATACCAACGTTACTAGACCAAGAAAGAGCTTGACGCATCGTCAGCATCCCTTTTTTACCAAAGTCATGGTCATTGATCGTTGCATCAGCCACTTTGATCTGTCCAGATAAGAACGATTCATTTTCATCAAATTTACCTTCTTCGATCGCAGCTGCTGTTGTGAATACTTTGATCGTCGAACCTGGTTCATAAGAATCTTGTACAAGGATATTACGCCATACAGCATCTTCCCCCGTCAATCCTTCCATCGTTTCAGGGTTGAACGTTGGGCGTTGAGCCATGGCAGTGATTTCACCTGTTTTAGCTTCCATCAAGACAGCTGTCAATTCTTCGGGTTGGTATTCTTCATTCACTTGGTCCATCAACGTTTCCAAGTAAGTTTGCAGACGACTATCAAGGGTCGTATAGATATTTTTCCCATCGGTTGCCGGTTCTTCTTCTGCTACGGTTCCAGGTAATGGATTTTGGAAGTTATCTTTTTGATAGTAGATCTTTCCATTTTGTCCACTTAAGATGTCATCATAAGCAGATTCGATTCCCAGACGTCCGACTAAACCAGTCTCTTTTTCATCAGGTACAGCGTACCCAATAAAGTGGGAAGAAAAGACACCACTTGGATACATACGTGCTGGATGGTTATCAAAATAAAGGCCAGTAACATTGGCCGCTTTCATTTCATCTTCAATGTTTTGTTTGGTTTCTTGGGTGATATTGCGCCCATAATTACCAAATTCTACTTGATACAAATTTTGATCGGCTCCATCACGGAGGACCTTCAATGCTTTGCTTTTTTCCATTGAAAGGTTTTTACTGATGATATCAGCAAGCGTATCAAAATCTTTTTCTTGTGCAAATAATTTTTTGTCTCCAGACGTATAGGTTTTGGAAAGAATCGCTTTGATCGAGTAAGAAGTAGCATCTTCTGCTAAAGCTACCCCATTACGATCAAAGATCGTGCCCCTTTTTGCCTTGACCACTTCACTTCCTTGGTAAAGCTGGTTCGTTTTTTCTTCTAATGAAGTGCCTGCCACATGACCACCGATCACGATGTATGCAAAACGAACGGCAAATAAAAAGAACAATCCAATACTCGTAGCAAATAAAATGATACCTACTTTTTTGCGATTGTTCATCGGATTTAGATTTTTCTTTTCCATAAACCGCCGGAATTTATTTTTAAGACTCATTTACTTCACTTTCCTTAAATTGTCGTCATTGATTGACAACCCTTTTTCTTCTGCGATTTGTTTGACACGTTCGGTACGAGAAAGTTCACTTTTCTCTTGTTCCAAACTTATTTTTTGTTGTTTCTTCTCATTGGCTTCAACTTGTATTGAACCGATTTGTTTTTCCATGCCACTGATATTGGTTCTTAACATGACTGTCAACACACAAAGTGCAACGACGGAAAAAGCAATACACACTACTGCAAGCTTTTCAAAAATAGAGATTTGCTTCAAGCGCTTAGCTGGCGATTGAGGAAGAATGATTTCTTTCTCAGAGGGTGAATCTGGCAGAGGTTGCTCTGGTAGTTCAATTTCTTGTAAATCATATGGATATTGTTGGACTTTCTTTAATTCTGCCATTCTTCTACTCCTCTTTCTCTCTTATTTTTTCAGCGATACGCAGTTTTGCGCTACGAGAACGATTGTTTTCTGCTAATTCTTCTTCAGACGGTAACATCGGTTTTCTCGTGATCACTTTTAATTCCGGTTGGAACTCATCAGGTACGACCGGTAAACCCGGTGGTAGATCTTTGACTGTACTATATTCTTTGAACATGTTTTTGACGATCCGGTCTTCTAATGAGTGGAAAGTGATCACACTGATCCGACCATCGACCTTCAATAAACGGATAGCTTGTTCCAAGGAAGCTTCCTCAGCTCCTAATTCATCATTGACTGCAATTCGTACAGCTTGAAAAATACGTTTTGCAGGATGACCGCCTTTTCGTCTTGCTGGGGCAGGAATCACGTTTTTGATGATCTCTACTAACTCCCCGGTTGTTTCAATCGGATGATCTTTTCTCACCCGTTCAATTTCTCTGGCAATTTGTTTTGAAAACTTTTCTTCTCCATAACGAAAGAAAATCTTCACTAATTCGTTGTATGGATATTCGTTGATCACATGATAAGCTGACAATGGTGCCGATTGATCCATCCGCATATCTAAAGGCGCATCTTGATGATAACTGAACCCACGTTCCGCTTCGTCTAGTTGCGGCGAGGACACGCCTAAATCGTAAAGGATCCCATCGACTTTAGAAACGTATTCCGTCAGACGCTCTTCAAGTTCACGGAAGTTTGCTTTGATAAAAGTGACCATACCTTTTTCGACATACTCAGCCAAACGGATTTTTGCGTGATCGATTGCCTTTTGATCTTGATCAAACGCATAAAGATGACCCTCTGTATTCAATTGGCTTAATAAGTACTCGCTATGTCCGGCTCCGCCGAGTGTACAGTCCACATATATTCCGTTCGGTTTGATCGCAAGTCCATCTACCGTTTCTTTTAACATGACTGTATAGTGTCGAAATGTTTCAGTCATTAGTCAGCCTCTTCCTATTTCTTATAATCCGAAATCGATCATGTTCTCAGCGATTTCATCAAAGTTTTCTTCTGCAGCTTCTGAAAATTCTTGCCATTTGGCTTCATCCCAAATCTCAATTCGGTTTGACACACCAACAATGACACACTCTTTCGTAATTGTTGCGTAGTTTCTTAATGTATTAGGGATATTGATACGTCCTTGCTTATCTAGCTCGCATTCTGTAGCTGCTGAGTAGAAAAAGCGCACAAACGTCCTAGCGTCTTTCTTTGCTAGAGGCATATCGTTTAGTTTCGATTCTAATTCGTTCCATTCACTCATTGGATAGCCGAAAAGACAACCATCTAAACCACGAGTCAACACGAATTGTTCGCCTAACTCCTCGCGCAATTTTGAAGGCACGATCAAGCGACCTTTTGCATCAATATTATGCCGATATTCGCCCATTAACATCGAAACTACCCCCAATCCTCCACTAACTAAAATCAGTCTACCACAATCCCCCACTTTCTACCACCTTTTATGGGAAATCTGAGAATAACTTTTTTATTAGTAAAAAAAATTTTAACAATCAGGCTGCAAAAAGATTTTTAAAAGTCTTTTAACAGCCTGATTGCGTCATATTAGAGAAATGAAAGGATGTTCAAGACGATCAATACGACATACATGACTAAGGTAACCAAAAAAGTAAGTCGCCAAGTCATTTTGAAATAACGTGAATACACGATTTCGTCATAGTAATAAGCTTGGAATAACGCAATACAGATTGCCATCAAAAGGATTGTGATCAATAAAAAAGGCAAAAATGAAGACGTAGCGGTATTACGAGACAATGCGTGGATACCTCCCCACAAAAAGGGAACGGCTAAATCAGGTGCTTTGACTTTAAAACGGCGAGTCAGAGCAAAGATTTTAACTAGAAATTGACAACCAAAAATCACGATTGCCGGAAAGATGTACCAAAATAATACAAGTGGTGAAAAACTGCCCATACGACAAATCTCCTTTTTAATCGTTGCGTTAAGTATACGTGATTTAGTTTACACAACGATTTCATTTAGTTTAAATTTATACTGTTTTATTACTTTACTATAGCCCTTTTTTACAAATCAACTCATTGCTGGTCAAAGGATAGTCTCTTTCAATGTGTTCTTTTCAAGAATTAGTTATAATAGAAGAAAGAAGTATTGAGGAGGTTCCCAATGATAAAGTATTTCACACTCGAAGACCAAAAATTGATTGACTCATCGGAAGAAACTGCTGAAACCGTTTGGTATTGTGTCGAGCGTCCTACAGGAGAAGAGATCGATCAGTTGATCAAACAATTTCAGATACCTAGAGATTACCTTACGTCTGTCTTAGACGATGCAGAAAACTCACGGGTAGAAGAATTCAATCAAGAAAAATTAACGAAACCAGCATTATTGTTGTTACAATACCCATTTCCAAAGACAAGTCCTAGTGGGTATTTCCAAGTAGACACCTATCCGTTCTCGATTATTCTCACGCCCAAAAAGAAGCTTATCACAATTACCAATCATGAACCACTTTTTTTGAAGAAAGTGTTCCAACAAACGTTTCATAAAAATGACCTTTCGGCAAATCTAAATATTTTTATGCAGATGCTTTGGCAAATTACTCAATCTTTTAACACCTACTTATCTTCATTACTTGCTCAATGTGATTTGCTTGAAACGCAATTAAAAGTTTCAACTGAAAATAAACAGCTATATCAAATCATGGATATCCAAAAAAGTTTAGTGTACTTCAAAGAAGCGACAGCCTCCAACCTTGAAGCCTTACAACACTTAGCCGAAAATCAAGCTGTCCAAAATAATCACGCTTTGATGAATCATCTAAGAGACGTGATCATCGAAACCGAACAAGCGAAGACAACTGCTCGTATCCGTTTAAAGCTAGTCGAGCAAATGAACCAAACTTTTTCAGCAATCATTTCCAACAACTTGAATAATATTATGAAAATTTTAACTTCTTTAACGATCATCTTAACAATCCCTACAATTATCGGAAGTATTTATGGGATGAACATTAAACTACCAATTGCTGAAAGGGATGATGCGTTTCTCTGGCTGATCTTATTGACCGTGATCATTTCCCTGTTAACCACTTATTATTTAAAAAAAGGGAAGTTTTTATAGAGATGCCCTCTTGTAGAATAGGCGAAAAGCATGTAAAATTAAGTTAACAATAATAAATCGAGGTAATCACGATGCGAGAAAAAAAACAAACGAGTACTTTTGCGAAAGTGACCAAATTAGTGATTTGGACAATGTTGATTTTGACAATCGGTTCAGTCGTTTTAACTGCTGTAATCAGTGTAATGTAGATAACTGCTAATAACCTTAGTCTCTTTATGATTAATGATAAAAAAAGCAGAGCTTGGAAATCATTTCTGATTTCCAAGCTCTGCTTTTTTAGTTGAATGCTTCTTGCATCGTTTTATTTTTTCGCTAAGCGCAGTAATTCTTTGGCATGTTCGATCGTTAATGGTGTGATCTCACTACCTGCCAACATTCGCGCAATTTCATTTTCTCTTTCAGCCGCAGCTAGTTCGGCAACGGATGTTCGTGTTCTTCCACCGACTACTTCTTTTACAATGTAGTATTGATAATCCGCTACAGCAGCTACTTGGGGTAGATGTGTGATGCAGAGTACTTGAGAATACTTAGAGATTTTCAATATCTTATCTGCAATGGCTTGTGCCACTCGGCCACTGACCCCAGTATCTACTTCGTCAAAAATGATACTAGTCACCCCATGCTCAGAAGAAAAAATGGTTTTCAATGCAAGTAATACTCGGGACAACTCACCGCCTGAAGCAACTTTGACCAGCGGTTTCAATGGTTCTCCTGGGTTCGTCGTGATATAAAATTCAACGACATCAATCCCTTGCTCGTCTAATCGTCCATCTGCTCGGTTGGAAAAACGAACTTCAAATTCGGTATTTTCCATATACAGGCTCTTCAATTCACGTAAAATCGATTGCTCCAACTCACTTGCAATGGCTTTTCTTGCTTGATGAAGCTCATTCGCACACTGAAAAGCTCGTTCTTCTTTTTGAGTGAGTTCTTGCTTCATTTTATCAAGCTGACCTTCTGTAAAGTCGGAAGAATCTAGTTCCTCTGAAATTTCTTCGTAGTAGGCTAAGATTGCTTCAACTGAATCACCGTATTTACGTTTTAATTGTCGGATCGTTTCCATACGTTGCGTTACTTCTTCTAAACGATTTTCATCCAGTTCAAGTAAATCGATTTGTCTGCTCATATCCCCTACTGCATCTTGCAACAAATAGTAGGCACTCTGGATATTCTCAAAAATCGCTTCGTATTCTGGATCAAGATGCGCGATACTCTGTATTTCAGAAACAGCCATCCCGACACCATCAAGACTGCTTTGTTCCCCTTCACTTAATGCGCCGTAACCCGTAGCCAAGCCATCAACGATTTTTTGATAATTACTTAACTTATCGCGCTCTTCTTTTAGTTTTTCTTCTTCACCAACTACTAGTTG
This sequence comes from Enterococcus sp. DIV1094, assembly GCF_017316305.2. Classification (NCBI taxonomy): domain Bacteria; kingdom Bacillati; phylum Bacillota; class Bacilli; order Lactobacillales; family Enterococcaceae; genus Enterococcus; species Candidatus Enterococcus mangumiae. The sequence continues at coordinate 2,147,052 of NZ_CP147250.1, read as the reverse complement.
TGCAGCTGCGATTTCTTCTTGTTGAAAGTTCAACATATCGATGCGTTGCACATAGTTTTTTTCGTTTTGTTGGATCTTACGTACTTTTCTTTCTAGTTCACGATATGCTTCATAAGCTTCTTGATACGTTCTTTTCTTCTCTTGGAACGTCGCATCTCCAAAACGATCAAGTAAAACAAGATGCGATTCAGGTTGTAGTAATTCTTGGTGTTCATTTTGGCCTTGGATATCCACTAAGTAACCACCGACACGTCTTAGATTCGCCAATGTAACAATATGCCCGTTGACCCGACAGACATTTTTTCCTGTCAATGACATATCACGGCGAACAATCAGGTTTGAGCCATCCGACTCGATCCCCAATTCTTCCATCAATGATTCAAAACCCTTTTGCTTTGGCCATTCGAATAATCCTTCAAGAATACATTTATCCGCACCTTGACGGATATAATCACTTGATCCGCGACCCCCTGCTAATAAGCCTAAAGCATCAATGATAATTGACTTACCCGCACCGGTTTCTCCTGTTAAAGCAGTCATTCCTTCATGAAACGACAACCGCAACTCAGGAATAATCGCAAAATTGGTGATACTGATTTCTTGTAGCATTGCAATCACTCCTTAGATTAAAGGTAATGCAGAAAATCTTTCTTTAATTGAACAGCATCTTCTTCCAATCGTGTGATCATCAACACATTGTCATCATCATTGATGATCGAGAATAATTCTTTTTTGTAACGCTTATCGATCAGATTTGCAGCAGCTGAAGCATTACCCGGCAAAGTTTTCAAAATAACGAATTTCTCCATCTGGTCAACAGCTACAAATGCGTCTTTCAATAATTTTTCTAACTTTGTGTTCACATCTTCACTTGTTTCAGCAGGCAAACTATAACGATAGCCGCCATCTACAGCTGGAACTTTGATCAATTTCAGCTCTTTGATATCTCTTGAAATCGTCGCTTGCGTGACAGAGATTCCTCTATTTTTTAGTATTTCTACAAATTCTTCTTGTTTACGTATATCTTGTTCATTCAGTAATCGAGTAATCAAACGATGTCGATCTTTTTTTCTCATGCTCAATCCGCTCCTTCGCCAATCCTTCTTCTATCAATGATAGCTTATTTCAAGCGCTTAATAAAGAAGAACTCATAGTCTTTTTTTATCATTTTTCGAGACTATCGCTTATGCGTAAATTGTTCATGAGCCATTTCAACGATTTGAACTGGATCAACGTTCGCATAGATTGTTCCTTTATCTGATACTTTTTTCAAGTGCGCTAAAAATTCAATATTTCCTTCTCCACCAGTGATTGGAGAATAACTTAGATCCAATACATCAAAACCATGTTCTGTAGAAAAAGTCAAAATGTCTTCGATAACTTGTTGATGTGTTGCAGCATCACGGACGATGCCATTTTTGCCAACAGCTTCTCTGCCTGCTTCGAACTGTGGTTTGATCAATGCGATCACTTCACCTTCTGGTTTTAAAATCGCATGTAAAGGTGGTAACATCAGTTTCAAAGAGATGAATGAAACATCGATAACTGCCACTTCAGGAACACCTTGATCAAAATCTTCTGGTTTTGCATAACGAAAATTAACGCGTTCCATCACTACCACTTTGGGGTCTTGGCGGATTTTCCATGCTAACTGATTATAGCCCACATCTAACGCATAACTCATCTTTGCACCATTTTGCAGTGCTGCATCTGTAAAGCCTCCAGTAGATGCCCCAATATCAAGCAATACCTTATCCTTTACTGTCAGATCAAACTGCTTTAATGCCTTCTCTAATTTTAACCCACCACGAGATACATACGGCAGTTTTTTTCCTTTGACTTTTAGTTCACTGCTCACAGGGATTTTCTCTCCTGGTTTGTCAAAACGTTCATTTTTTTCATTATAGATCAAACCAGCCATCACAGAACGTTTTGCTTGTTCTCTCGTTTCAAATAGCCCTTGTTTGACAGCTAATACATCTACTCGTTCTTTTTCCATCCTTTTCCTCACTTCTCATCGAATCGTTTGACCAATTGACGAAGGATGTCTCCATCAAATGAACAAACTTCTTGTTCTAACTGGGCAATGATCTCATTAGCGGAATGGATTTCTTGTTGCAAGGCAGCTCTTGTCTGCTCGATTCCTAATAAACGAGGGTACGTATTTTTATCCGCTCGCTCATCCTTGCCCGCTGTTTTTCCTAACGCTTCAGTCGTGCTGGTTACATCCAATAGATCATCGCGGATTTGAAATGCTAAACCGAGATGTGCGGCGATTTTTTGTAATTGAAGCAAGACTTCTTCTGGTTGTTCCGCTAAAATACCCCCAGCTAGCAAAGCATAGCGTATAAGACGTCCAGTCTTTCGCTCGTGGATCAGTGCTAATTCTTCTAGCGTCAACTCTTTCGTTTCACCTTCGATATCTGCCGCTTGACCTGCTACCATTCCTTGGGTTCCAGCGCTAACAGCTAATTGCTGCAATAACAATAATTTTGGTGAATTGGCTAAGTGAGTCATACTGATCAACTGAAAGGCCCCTGTTAGTAAACCATCGCCTGCTAAAATCGCTAAAGCTTCTCCGTAAACTTTATGGTTCGTTGGCTTGCCTCTGCGCAGATCATCATTATCCATCGCAGGAAGATCATCATGGATCAATGAATAGGTATGGATCATTTCTAATGCGGCTGCCACTTGGTAAACCGAAGTGTCAATCTTGGTACCAAATGAAGAGACAGTTGCTAGTAAAGCAAGTGGTCGGATTCTTTTTCCGCCCGCATGGATCGAATAGACCATACTTTCCTTCAGGCGTTCATCCGACGTATATTCCGTAATGAAAGAAACCATTTCTTCTTCTACCAAAGGCAGGTGGATCTCAGAAAAATCAGTTAGTTCCATCATGCTCCCTCTTTCTCGTCAAAAGTGATTTCTTCATTCGTTTCAGTCATCATTTTTGTTAATGTTTCTTCCGCTTTCGAAAGTGTATCTTGACATTGCTTACTCAATTCCATTCCTCTTTTGAACGCATCTAACGCTGATTCTAAAGGGACATCTCCTTGCTCTAATTGCATGACGATTTTTTCTAATTCTTGCAATGATTCTTCAAATGTTGGATTTGCCATCTTATTCTGTCTCCTTTTCGATCTGTTCCACTTTGCCTTTGACCCGTCCATCTGCATAATGAATGACTAATTCATCACCGACTTGGATCTCTTCGACACTTTTTGCTACTTGATCATTCAACGTCGTGTAGCTATATCCTCTACCCATGATTTTTAAAGGACTAAGTAAATCAAGTGATTGAACCGCTTGTTGAAATTTTTGTTGCTGTTGTTGCATATATTGTTGGATTTTTTCTGCTAATCGTTTTTCTAAGTAGCTTGTTTCTTGCTTGGCTGCTTTCACTCGATAAATTGGTGCGACTTGTTGCAACTGATGACTTAAATTCAACGTTTGTTTTTCTTTTGCATGATAAATTTGCTGCGTCGCTTGATACAGACGTTGCCGCAATTGATCTAATTTGATTGTTTGTCCTTCGTAAAGTCGTTCAGGTTGACGAAAAACATAAGATTGTCGCGCTCGAGCAAATCGTTCTTGCTTTCTTTGGATCTGACGTAAAAAACCTTGTTCTAAGCGTGCTTGTCGTTCTTTGATCCGCATCAACTCTTCAGATAGCACTGGTACAGCCAATTCAGCTGCCGCAGTCGGTGTCGCTGCTCGAACATCTGCAACTAAGTCGGCAATCGTCGTGTCTGTTTCGTGTCCGACAGAGGAAATACTTGGCGTTTTGGCTTGGTAAATGGCACGAGCCACTCGTTCCTCATTGAAAGGCCAAAGATCCTCGATCGAGCCGCCTCCGCGCCCTATGATCATCGTATCGAAATTCCCTAGCTCTTCTACACGTTGGATATTGCGAACGACATCATCTGCGGCCTGATTTCCTTGGACAACTGTTGGGAACAAAACAAGTTGCGCAATCGGATAACGACGTTTGACCGTCGTGATGATATCACGAATGACCGCACCACTCGGACTTGTTAATACGGCGATCCTTTTGGGAAATCTCGGTAGCGCCTGTTTAGGTCCGGCAAATAGGCCTTCTTTCATCAATTTCTCTTTTCGTTCCTCTAACTCTTGGTAGAGCGCACCGACACCATCCGGCTCCATATGTTCTACGTAGATTTGATAAGAACCACTGGCTTCGTAAAGAGAGATACGACCGATCACTAATACTTTCATGCCCTCTTTTGGTTGGAAACGTAACTTTTGAAAAGCCCCCTTGAACATGATCGCAGAAATTTTTGCATGATCATCTTTTAAGCTGAAGTATTGATGCGCATTTGCTCGCATACGGAAATTTGAGATTTCACCAGTTAAATAAACTCTTTCCAAATATGGATCTGCTTCGAATTTTCGTTTTAAATATTTGGTTAACGTGGTGACCGTGAGATACTCTTGCGTCATAACTCGCCTCGCTCCGCTTCAGCTGATTGCACCGTTTGTGCCATCAGCATCGTGATCGTCATTGGTCCTACTCCTTTAGGAACAGGTGTGATGAAGCTTGTAAGAGGAGCGACTTCATCAAATTTGACATCACCAATCAATTTGCCTTCCTTATCGCGATTCATACCGACATCGATAACGACTGCACCAGGTTTGACAAAATCCTTCGTTACAAAGTGACCGCGACCAATAGCTACCACGAGGATATCTGCTTCTCGCGCTAATGCTGGAAGGTCCTTCGTTTTTGAATGAGCGATCGTGACTGTCGCATCCGCCATCAATAAAAGTTGTCCCATTGGTTTACCAACAATATTACTACGACCGATCACTACAGCACGTTTGCCTGTTAAATCGATATTATAAGCTTCAAACATTTTCATGATTCCATAAGGCGTACAAGGGATCTTATCCGGATTTCCTGCAAACAAGCGTCCTAGATTTAATGGATGGAAACCATCGACATCTTTTTTAGGATCGATAGCCAATAATACTTTTTCTTCATCAATATGCTCTGGCAATGGCAACTGTACCAGTATGCCATGGAAAAGAGGATCGCGGTTGTATTTCTCGATTTCACTCAATAGTTCATCTTCTGAGATTGTTTGATTATAGCGTTCTACTTTTGAATAAATGCCTAATTGATTGGCTACTCGCTCTTTATTGCGAACATAGACTTGGCTTGCCGGATTTTCGCCAACTAATAAAACAACTAATCCGGGATTGATCTGTCGTTCATTAAGCTCTTTTACTTTTAAAGCAAGTTCTGCTTGCATTTTTTCTGCTAATTCTTTTCCATTTATCAGTTCTGACATACGATCACTCCCAGATATTTTTGCTTTCATTCTACCATAGAAATCTCTTGTAACATAACCTGATTTCTTGACCATCATAGAAAAAAGCTAGGACTTACGCCCCAGCTTCTAATTCTTTCAACACATTCGATAACATACCATTCACGAACTTACGTGAGCGGTCGTCACTGAAGGTCTTCGCTAACTCGATTGCTTCATTCAATGCAACGGTTGCAGGTACGTCATCCACGTACATCATTTCGAAAATCGCGATTCTTAAAATAATCAAATCCATTTTGGAGATACGGTTGATCCGCCAATTATTTTTTAAATGCTTTTCAATGATCGTGTCTAACGATTCTTTTTTTGCACAGACGCCACCTACTAGTGTGTCTAGATATACCGGAACAAATTCTGATTGCTCTTCATTGATCATCTCTTGGTGATCCAACTCGATCGCATTGAAAATCGCATCTTCTTTCGTCAGATCAGTATTGAAATCTAATGGGAACAATGCCTGTAATGCCATCTCGCGGATTTCGTGTCTTGATAACTCTTTATTCATTTTCTTCCTCTTCGTCCTCAAAAAGTTCATCGATTGCTGGTTGTTCCAATTTTTCTGGCACAACTGCTACGACATGGATATTGACTTCAGCTAGTGCAATGTCGGTCATGAAAAGTACTTCTTGGTTCACTCGATCTTGCATTTCCATCGCTACTTTTGGTACTGAAACGCCATATTCTAAATAACAATATAAGTCAACTTTCAAACCTTCTTCATCATTGACTAAATATACACCTTTACCATGCGCTGCGCGACCTAGCAATTCTGTGACATTGCTAGCAAAAGTTCCACGCATCCCGTAGACACCTTCGACTTTAGAAGCTGCAATACCGATAATGACTTCGATTACTTCTGGTGCAATCACGATTTCTCCTAAATCTTGATTAGCATGTAAGACTAAGTTTTTTTCGTCTGCCATTTTTATTTATTCCTCCTTTTGCCTACGTACATCCCTCACTTCAATAAGCTCCGTTCATGTACCTAGGAAAACTGTCGCCTGTAAATCAGTCATGCGTGAAAAACGCGCCGTTTACAATCGCTTGATTTCTCTTATAGTGTATCATTAAATGAGCCCATTTTCTATAACAAAGTCTGAGTTTTGACATTTACATTTATTGAAAAAGGCTAATCGATCATAAAATAATCAATTCTTTTGGTGAGTGAGTCAACACCCGATTTCCTTCAGCCGTGATCAACAGATCATCTTCGATCCGGACCCCGCCAATTCCTGGTAAGTAAATACCTGGTTCATCTGTGATGACATTACCAACAACAAACGGCTTCTCTGCACGAGAAGATACATTAGGCCCTTCGTGGATCTCTAACCCAATACCGTGGCCAGTCGAATGACCAAATGCTTCACCGTAACCATGTTTACTGATATAGTCTCTAGCCACTGCATCAAGCTGGATTCCTGTCACACCTGGTTTAGCAGCTTCTAACACTGCTAATTGAGCATCCAAGACGATTTGATAGATTTCTTTCAGCTTTTCTCCTGGATCACCGATCGCAAAAGTACGAGTCATATCAGAAACATAGCCTTCGTAGTAACAGCCAAAGTCGATCGTGATCAAATCCCCTTGTTCAATGATCTTTTTGCTAGCAACACCATGTGGCATTGCGGAACGAACGCCACTTGCCACGATCGTTTCAAAAGATACACCGGATGCACCTAGTGAGCGCATATAGAAATCTAATTGGTTCGCAACTTCGATCTCTGTCATGCCTGGTTGGATCATTTTTAGGATATGATCATACGCCATGTCAGCGATACTACATGCTTTTTCAATGATCACTAATTCATCGTCATCTTTTACTTCACGCAATTCTTCGATCATGTCAGAAACAGGGATCAATTCTGCATCAAGTAATTCTTCTAATACCGAATACTCTAAAAATGATACTGTACGTTCTTCAAACGCTAGATTTTTCAAACCTTCTTTGTGCGTCAAATCTGCTACTTCTTCAAAGATAGGGGCAACATTTTTGATGATCTCAAAGCCTTGTGCTTGTGCTGCTGCTTGTTCTGTATAACGAAAATCCGTAATAAAAAAAGCTTTATCTAATGTGATCACAGCTAAACCAGTCGTTCCGGTAAAGTTTGTCAAATAGCGGAGATTGTAAGGACTTGTCACTAAAAATGAATCTAGATTCGCTTCTCGCATTTTTTTGCGTAACTTTTCTACTCGTAACATCATGTGTAAATTCCTTCTTTCTTTGCACTCTTTTTATCATTATAGCAAACTTTCTTTTTTATAGGCATAAGAAAGATAAATTCCCTCAATAGAAACGAACAAAGCGTTCTGACTTGAACTTTCACTCAAGTCAAAACGCTTCATACTTTTATTTCTAAGATCTTTTGCCAAAGAAAAATGAAACAACTGCAACTAAGATCACTGCCCCTAAAATAGATGGAATAAGTGCCATACCAGCAGCGCTCGGTCCCCAGTTGCCAAAAATCGCTTGACCGATCGTTGAACCAATCAAACCAGCAATAATATTTGTGATGCATCCCATTGAATTTCCTTTACTTGTGATTGCTCCAGCAATCGCTCCAATGATCGCACCAACAATCAATGTCCATAACCAACTCATCGTATAACCTCCCTCTTTACTTCTTAAGTTTATCATAAGAAATAAAAACCAAGCAAACGATGAGGGTTCGCTACAGATCATTTACGCTTAAAAATACCAATCACACCTCGTTTGACTACGTCGAACAAACTGAGAGAGCGCACCATGTGACTTGGGTCGACATATTTTCGAACTGCTCGTAAAACTTCCTTGGGGCGCTTAGCAGAAAATGAATACGTCCCATTTTTCTTTGTTCGAATCGCAAAACGGGGAATCCATTTCCCTTTGAACATCACTGAGGCAATTACTACATCGACCTCTTCCCAAGGGATCTGCACAAATTTACGTGCATCGCGATCGTTGTAAAATTCAAATCCTTTATCCCCGATCATGATTTTTCCATATTCTGCTACCCCTAGATAAGAGGTGGCATTCATCGTTAAGTCCACTTTTGTATTCAGCGATTGGACCATTTCAATCACTCCATTTCTAATCAATCTAAAGTTATATTAAGTAAAAGAAGGTAGGTCAGAAGCGGTTGACCTCACTTATACTCACAAGTTTTCGCTTCTATATCAAGGTCATCTTATCATAAATTATATGCCTTTTCGAGCATAGACACTACCTTCAACGAACAGTTTCTCCCATTCACTCCCTGATGTAACAGGACGATTGAAGAGACCAATCTCGATACGTTTCAAGAAAAAAGCTGCAACAAAAATCAATGATTGATTTCTGTCACAGCTTATCTTTTATTCCTTTAGATTACATTAAACCGATCAAGTGGAATACGATACCCACTACGAATAATCCAAGAATGATAACGATTGGTGAAACTTTTTTCTTCAATAACCACATACAGAACAATGTTAGTAACAATGCAGCTAATCCAGGGATCAAGCTGTCTAAGTTGTCTTGTAATGTTGTTACTTTGTATTCAGATAGAGAAAGTCCAGCTGCTTGTTGTTCCAAAGCACTCTTGATTCCTTCAGCACCTGCAGGTAAGCTGCTCCAGTCAATGAACGCGCCATCGTCAAGTTTAACTTCTGATACTACTGGTGCGAAACCAATAGATACCCAACGGTTAACTAATGAACCTAAGATGAACATCCCTAAGATTGAAGCACCTTTAGTGATATCTTGCAACAATCCACCAGATAAATCTTCTGTGATTTTAGAACCAGCTTTGTAGCCGAATTCTTGTGTGTACCACATAAATGCCATACGGATGATATTCCAAGCAACGAAATAAATGATTGGGCCTAAGATGTTACCAGCCATCGCTAGAGAAGCTGCTAAAGCACCAAGGATCGGTCTTACTGTAAACCAGAAGACTGGATCACCGATACCAGCTAAAGGACCCATCATACCAACCTTAACCCCTTGAATCGCAACATCATCAACAGGTGCGCCATTTGCACGTTCTTCTTCTAGTGCAAGAGTTACCCCGATGATTGGTGAAGCAACGTATGGATGTGTGTTGAAAAACTCTAAATGACGTGTCAACGCAGCCGCACGGTCTTCTTTTGTTTTATATAATTTCTTGATCGCTGGGATCATTGAGAATGCCCAACCACCATTTTGCATACGTTCGTAGTTCCAAGATCCTTGAAGGAAAGTCGAACGCAACCAAACAGAAATACGATCTTTTTTAGATAATTGAATTCTTTCTTCTGCCATTTCGTGAACGCCTCCTTTAATAGTTATCGATGATATCGCCTAGTGGGTCACCAGTATTTGAGCTTCCGCCGTTACCTGAACCACCTTGTTTAGAAAGTGCCAAGTAAATAAGAGCTAAAGCAATACCGATTGCGCCTAGACCGATAAGAGTGATTTCTGATACAGTTGCCAAAACAAAACCGATTGCAAAGAATGGCCATACTTCTTTTGTAGCCATCATGTTGATAACCATTGCGTAACCAACGGCAACGACCATTCCACCACCGATAGCTAATCCGTCTGTTAACCAAACTGGCATAGATTCAAGTAAGCTTCTTACTGGACCTTCACCGATTGCTAAGATCAAACCAGCAGGGATTGCAATACGAACACCTTGCATACAGATTGCAACAATGTGCCATAATTCAACTTTTCTAAAGTTACCTTCTTTTGCAGCAGCATCCATCAAATGAACAAACGCTGTCGCAATCGTACGACAAATGATTGTTAACAATAAACCAGCAACAGCTAGTGGCACAGCAATCGCGATCGCTGAAGAAACGCCGGCTGAACCTTGACCACCTAAAACTAAAATAATTGCAGATGCAACAGATGCTAAAGCAGCATCGGGAGCGACAGCGGCACCGATATTTGCCCAACCTAGCGCGATCATTTGTAATGTACCACCTAAGATAAGACAAGGAACTAGATTTCCAGTTACTAAGCCGATCAACGTACATGCAACAACTGGTTGATGGAATTGAAATTCATCAAGAATTCCTTCCATACCAGCTAAAAATGCGACGATGATGACTAAGATCACTTGAATAATATTTAAATCCATGATAGTAATCCTCCATTTTTTCTGATAATTAATTAAGCACGATTTTTCAATTCATCTTGCGCTTTTTTCAAAATTTCATCCATGTTTCCTTTAGAGTCATTCGGTACTTTACGTACATCGAATTTCACGCCAGATTCTTTCAATTTATTGAATGAGTCAATATCATCTTGACTGAAAGCAAGTACTTTATTTGGTTGTACTTTACCTGGAGAATGCGCCATTGAACCGACGTTCACTGTTTCTAGTGGTACGCCACCTTCAACTGCACGCACGACATCTTGAGGATTTTCAAACAATAGCAATGCGCGTTGTCCACCAAAATGTTGATCGTCTTTTGCAAGTTTGATCATTTGTTCAACTGGTACAACGTGAGCTTTTACCCCAGGAGGTGCAGCTTGTTGGATCAATTTTTTACGTAATTCATCTTTTGCTACAGCATCAGATACAACGATGATACGTGTTGGTTTTGTTGTTTTTGTCCAAGCAGTTGCTACTTGTCCGTGCAACAAACGTGAATCAATACGTGCTAATACATAAGTGAATTTACCAGGTGCTCCTGAAGTACTAGCTTCTTGTCCTGCAGCTTTAGTTTCTACTACTGGCTCTAATTCTTCTGGTTTGACTTTCACACCTTCTTTTGCTGTTTCAATGATATGAGCAGCAATTTCATGCGCTGATTCCATTGAAAAACGTGAAGCATATGCTTCGATCAGCATAGGCAAGTTCAAACCACTTACGATTGCCCACTTATCTTTGTGTTCTTCAAATAATGTGTTTGATTGATTGAACGGAGTTCCGCCCCATAAATCAACTAAGAATAAGACTTCGTCTTGGTTATCGAAGGAAGCGACTGCTTCTTCTAATTTGGCTCTCAAGTCATCTGGACCTTCACTCGGTTGTAAAACAACAGCTTTGACGTTTTCTTGTTCGCCAAAGATCATTGAACCCGACTGTAAGATTCCTTCAGCAAATTGCCCATGACTTGCAAGGATAATCCCTACCATATTTATACCTCCTACTTCTTTTTGTTGTAACAAAATCAAAAATAAAAAAATAAGTGCTTTCCTCTTACAACAGATACATTTGACCGTTACGCAACAACAATTTTATGCTTTTTTGGCTTTGGTCAGCAATTCCATCAAAAAGATTTTCCGATCTGCGGGTACTTTCCGAATCTCCAGTTCGACACCTTGTCCATCCAAAAAATGGAAGGCTTCAATATCTCGTTGATCGACGGACACAAAATTTGTGATCATGGTTTTCCCTTCAGAAAAACTCATTCCTCCGATATTTAGAGAATTCAGTCGGATACCACTTCGGACAATTTTTTCAACGTCTTTAGGATTCGTAAACAAAAGCATCACTTTCGTTCTCGCTAAGAGTCCGCTCTCAAAAATCTGGATCATCTTTTCGACTGTGATGACATTTGCCATGATCCCTGGAGGAGCAGCTTCTTTTAAAAGAAACTTTCGTAACTTATCTTTTGCTACTACGTCACTGATGACGATGATACGTTCAACGCCAGTCAATTTAGACCAGACAGTTGCAACTTGCCCATGGATCAAACGATCATCTATACGTGCTAATCGAATATCCATTCGTAAATCTCCTTCTTTTAAAATCACTACGCAAAACATCTTCCTACTCGTATAGGAAGAATCTCCGTTAAGCACACTTTATTAAAAGCAAGAACCGTGCCAACTTTAAAAAGATACACTGCTTTATTTAATGGTTTCTTATACAATACACAAAAAAGATACACTACAATAGTGTATCTTTTTTGTGTATATCCTCATTAGTGTATTCTTTTTTCTCTAAATGGTTGTTGATCATCTTCAACAGATAATACACTTCTTCCAACGGAAATTTCACTTTGATCTTTTCTTCTAAATCGTTTAACGGCTCAATTACTTTTACATACAACGGGTCATTTTCAATCAAATGATCCTCTTGTCTTTCGACAGAAAGCGGCTCATCTAAAATGACACGCTCGATCATTCCTGCTGTATGCAAGACCAAGTTGATCATAAATCCGTATTCTTTGACGTCGATACCTGCTGAATCCATTAAGCCATCTGCAAATCTCCAAAGAGGATCGATCAACTTTTCTCCATTGATAAATGTAAAATTCTCAGCGATAAATGACACACATGTCGTTTTAGCTGTCTCTTCATTCAACAACACATCTTCCGTTTCGTCTAATTCTGACTCCAATAATAGTTGATCTAAAATCACTTCAATATTTTGATCAATAAATCGCTCTAAAGGAATAAATGGTGCAGCGATGTGTGGATCAGTGATTCCTGTCGTTGCAATGATTTGATAGTTTTTTTGAATCTCTGGTAGTTTTGTTTTCAAATCAACGATCGACAATGCAATCACTTCTAATTGGGCTTCTTGCCTTTTGCTGACTGCTCGTTCAATCAAAGATTTGATCCGTTGTGCCGTTCCTTCGCCTGACGCACAGATCGCCACTACTGCTTTTCGTTGTTTATCCGTCACTTCTTTACTGACCTCTCCAGATGAAACCTCAGCATAACCTCGAAAATTCTTCAAGGATTCATAAAGTAGATCAAGGTCTGTTCCTAGTACAGAAACTTTACGCACCGTTTCTAAAACTAAAGAAGTCGTGACCATATCGACCGTTCGGACTGGAATACCAGTATCTTGTTGGATCTGTGTATTGAAGGACGCAAGTGACCCCATATCTACTAAAAGAATCGTTCCACTTCCTTCATCTACTTCTTGCACACTACGTTCGATCCGACTCAATGCCGTTTTCGGGTCCATATCTAGCGGCATATCCACTGCACGAACATTATCCGCATCAAGCAACTGTTGCACCACTTGGACCATACTGCTCGCCGTACTATTGCCATGTGCAGCTACAACGACACCGATCCGACCGCTTGCTTGATTCGCTCGTAACGAGACAAGTAAAACGGTCAAATAGTAATCTTCACTTTCTGGGATATCCACTTGGAAATACGCTTCGATATGTTGCCGTACTTCCTTGGCCAACGAATATTCCTCAGGGAAATCGATCGCCATTTCACGAATATTATCATTCGTATGACGCTCTTCCCCTAAATGGATTCGTTTTAGAAAAGAACTGATATGAAGACTCATCGCATAAATAAAGTTTTGTTGAAATTCATAAGGTAATGATTGTTTGACCATCATATAAATCTGATTCGTTACTTCAATGATTTTAGGATCGACAAACTCTGCTAACTTATTGTCAGCATTAAATGAAAATCCATGATCTTTGTAGAATGACTTTAAATGGATATTGATATCCGTTGAGATAAAATGATTGATGGCTTCTTGGTCCAATCCGTCTGACTTCAGCAATGCTGCTTTATCGCCAATAATATCGTATAAATTGTAAGGTAACTCATAAGAGTCCGCCTGTAACTGCATCACATCATCGTTCGGAAATACTGTGATTTTTGGGTCAAGAATCTTAGATAACTCTGCCATCTCTTTCCGATTACTTGCCAATTGGATCAACCCACTACGAATCCCTTCCGTCAAATCATCGATCGTGATCGATATTTCAGGTTTATTCATGTGATTCAAAAATCCACGCGCACAAACTAATTGGATATTCGACTTCAGCTGTCCGATATTCCCGTAAGTGACACTCCCTATTAGCGCTTTCACAACATCTTCTGTCAAAGAGATTTTTCTTTGTGTACGATTGGCTTCGTGAGCAATCATGATTTTGACTAAATCGATTTTTTCATTTGCTGGACGTCGATCAAAAGCAGGCAACTTGATGTTGATAGGGATACGACGAACGAACGTTTCAAGTAGTGCCGAACCTGGATCTTCCGTCGTGGCACCGACGATCCGAACATTCGCTTCATGAGATTTTGTTGTTTCACCCAATCGACTATACGTGCCATGATCCATAAAGTAAAAAATCATTTCTTGTCCTTCAGGAGGCAGGCGATGGATCTCATCCAAGAAAAGCATTCCACCATCTGCTTGGTCAATGATCCCCATTTTCTCTTCTTCTGCACCTGTAAATGCACCTTTGACATAGCCAAAAAGATGACTCATCAGTAATTCAGGGTTATTCGCGTAATCGGCACAGTTGAAGACGATCAGTTCTGTATCATCTTCCACTACATGGTTCGTTTTAGCAAAATGAAACATCGCATGAGCAAAATAGGTTTTTCCTGATCCCGTTGGCCCAGTGATCAAACAGTTCAGTCCTCTTGGCGGATATAAAATCGCCGCCTTGGCTTGCTCCACTGAGTTTTTCATACTGCCATTTGCCCCGATGATCTTGGCAAAGATATCCTTCGTATCTACTTGAAGACTCGGCTTTTTCACACCAGTCATTTCTTCTTTATAACTTGGTACATATTTGGTTAATGGTTTTTCTGTGATTGGACTCTCTTGGTAGACATACCGAACCGGACGACCATCCATTTTCTTTAGCTTTCCTTCGCGTACTAGTTTGTTAAGATCTTTACTGCTATTGGTACGCTGGATACCCAAAACTTCAGCAATCTCTTGGGTCGTTACGCCTTGATCATTTTCTTCTATTGATAAATGAGCGGTCTTTTCTTTGACATACGTATAAATTCGGTCAATTCGTTTTGCCAATTTTTTCGCCCCTTTTCTCTTGTCCTTGAAACTTAATACTATTGATTTAATCACTATTCGTCAACTATTTATATCAAAAAGGAAGCAAGATACATTCAAAACGACAAAGAACGTTCGTTATTTATTTTCCGAGAAAATAATGCACTTCTGAAATACTAAGATCTTTTAGATATCACTAATAACTGTCTGGATATTTTTATTTTTTTCGCATTCTCTTTTCCATATATAGCTGAAGAACATTGCTAAACCACTAATGATAGATGCCCTTCATTCTATAGAGACAAAAAAACCACCTCTTACTGAGTCGAAACCGGCCCTCATGAGAATAGTTTGATTTAAATCATAAAAAAACCCTATCCCTTGCTACGCAAGGAATAGAGCCAACTGTTCATTAAGCTTCTTGAGCTACTGGATAAACAGACACTTGTTTTTTGTCGCGGCCTTTGCGTTCGAAACGAACAACACCGTCAACTTTAGCAAATAAAGTGTCATCTCCACCAATACCTACGTTCACACCTGGATAAATTTTTGTTCCGCGTTGGCGGTAAAGAATTGATCCACCTGTAACTGTTTGTCCGTCAGCACGTTTAGCACCTAGACGTTTTGATTCTGAGTCACGGCCGTTAGATGTAGAACCGCCACCTTTTTTGTGGGCGAATAATTGTAGATTCATTGTTAACAACATGGTCTGCACCTCCTATTTTCATTTGATTGTTTTTGTTTGGATATGTTCTGGGTTGTCAGCTTCGATCGATTGTAAACCTAATAGGAGATTCTCCAATAAGATTTCAGCAATATTGTTTTGCTCTTGTGTCAATGGTGAAATTACTTCGACGTACAAATAGCCGCCTTCTTCTTCATTCATTTCAACAATCGGTTCGAAACCTGCTAATGAAGCAATCCCGTTGACCGTGCTGATCGCTAATGCAGAAACACCTGCACAGACGATATCACTTCCGTAAGGACCGGCATCAGCATGCCCAGTCAAAGTAAATGAAACGATTTGACCAGCGTCATTTCGTTTAAATGTCCCTTTGATCATTGTTTAGGCCTTCTTTCTCAAACGCAGATTAAGCGTTGATCGCGTCGATAACCACTTTTGTGTATGGTTGACGATGACCTTGTTTGCGGTGTGAGTGTTTTTTAGGTTTGTATTTGAAAGTTACGACTTTCTTTTGTTTGCCGTGTTTTTCAACTGTACCTTCAACTGTTGCACCAGAAACGGTTGGAGCGCCTACTTTCGTAGTTTCGCCACCTACTAAAATAACTTCGTCAAATACAACCTTTTCGCCTGCTTCAACGTCAAGTTTTTCGATGTAGATCGTTTGTCCAACTTCAACTTTAACTTGTTTACCACCTGTTTTAATAATTGCGTACATGCTTTAAAGCACCTCCTTATTTTCATACTTAGACTCGCCATCCAGAGTGACAGGGTGACCTGTGCTTCATTTAACTCGTTCTGTGCGGTTGTAGCTGTGGAGACCACAATTACAACATTACTAGAATACCAAATCTGGCTTTATTCGTCAACTACTTTTTTATGTTGCCAATCATTCGTCAATTGATCGATTTCTTTTTATAATGGATAAGAACAGGAGTTGATGAGATGGATTATCCAAAACAATTGATTGACGAAGCCACGCGCCGTATCCAAGGGTATCACGTAGAAGGGTTTGTTGCAGGCCAAGGTCCTATGCAGCCTAAGTTGATGCTAGTCGGCGAAGCACCAGGAAAAACAGAAATTGAGAACCATATTCCATTTAGCGGTCAAGCTGGCAAAGAGTTGATGAATGCCCTGCAGTCAGTCGGTTTATCTCGAGAAGAAGTGTATATCACGAGTGCTGTTAGAAGTCGCCCCTACCGTATCGTCCAACGGATCAATGGACGGACTCAAAAATCAGAGATCGTCTATCCGAATCGAACGCCTAGTAAAGCAGAAGTGTTTGCCCACGCACCGATCTTGGATTATGAATTGCAACATGTTCGTCCCCAATTGATTGCCACATTAGGTAATATTGGGTTGCAGCGCTTGTTAGGAAAAGACTATACGATTTCAAAAAATCACGGGAAATTGTATACGGGCCCAGTCTTAGAGTTGAATCAACAACACGATGCTTACCAGTACTCCAACAAGCAATATAAGGTACTGCCACTCTTTCATCCAGCTGCTATTTTTTATAATCGAACATTGACAGACACTATTTTAGCGGATTGGCAAACACTCGGAGAACTACTTCACCAAAAAATATAAAGACAGCAAAGAACCAACCAATCCCTTATTTTAGGCGCAATTGCTTGGTTCTTTGTTTCGTCTACCCGATCAGGCAAAGATTTTATCGCCTTTTACCAAGTCTTCGTTGTAATGGGCGATTTTCTTTTGAAGACGATCGTAGCAAGCTTGCATCTCTGCCATCTTTCTTTCCAATTGGGCGCTTTCTTCCATCAGCAAGTCTCTACGAGCAAGGATCGTTTCTTCACCTGCACCATATAAACGGATATACTCGGTCAAGGACTCGATCGACAAACCCGCGCTTCGCATACATAGTGTGAAGTCGACCCAGCGTAAATCTTCTTCGGTATAATCACGGATGCCCCCGGTTGTTCGATTTACCGGTGGAATCAGTCCGATTCGCTCATAGTAACGCAATGTATCCGCAGAGATGCCTTTTTCTTCACTGACTTGTTTGATATTCATTTTATTTCTCCGCCTCCCAGAAATCTGTTACTTTATTTTACCTTACCCCTTGTAACAGTCACAAATCTTTTTTGTCTCGCACATCATCCGACTACGCTTCACCGTCGATCACATATTTTTTGTGCAAGGAGGATAATGCATGGGCTACAGTGCGATGCTGTTCCGTCTTTTGTTTTTCCCAGAGATGTTCCAATTGCTTTTCAACTTCTGGCTGTAACGAAGTGTAAATGATCGTCTGCCCTTGTAAAACAGCTTTTTCTTGAAATTCTTCAAATAAGCTTTGAGCCGTCAAATCAATACTCGGTACCCCACGCATCGAAAAAATGATTCCTTCTTTTTCTTGTAACTGTGCTAAGGTTGCCTTCAAGCGTTCAGCAGACATGAAGAACAAAGGCCCACTGATATAAACCACCGCCCAATTATCTAACTGTCTTGTTTCTGGTAAGTTCACTCGTTGCCAATCGACTTCTTCAATCGAAATCGTGATGGCTGCGCTCTTAGCAACAAAAAATACACATCCGCTGATGATTCCGATAACGATTGCTATACTTAGATCAAAGATCACTGTACACCCCATCGTCAAGAAAAATAAGAGGATCGCTGACCAGTATTTTTTAGCAAATAGTTCTTTGATCGTTTCCCATTCGTTCATACGCCAAGCAGTAACGATCAACACACCTGCTAGTGCTGGCATTGGGATATTCGACATGATCGGAGCAAAAATCAGCATAGATAGAAACAAGACGATGGCGTGGATCATCCCAGCTAATCTTGTTTGCGCACCTGATTTGATCGCTACACTCGTTCGAGCGATTGCTGCTGTCGCCGGAATCCCACCAAAAAATGGCAACAGTAGATTGCCAATCCCCTGTGCAATCAATTCTTGGTTGCTATCTAATTGACGATTCGCCATACGTCCTGCCGAAGCACCGCACAACAAACTTTCGATCATCCCTAATAACGCAATACTGATTGCAGGGACAAGTACTGTTTGGAACGCTGAAAGGCTAAAATCGCCAAGGGACAACCGATTGTTACTGATCAATGTTTGAGGAATTTCTCCTACCGTTGCGATTGGCCAATCAACAAGCATCATCAAAGCAGTTGTAATGACGATCGCTAGTAATGAACTTGGTATTTTTTGTCCCCATTTTTTAGGATAGAACACCATCCCGATGATCACCAAACTCCCCATTAGAAGCGTTGGAAAAGAGATAGCAAAGCCTAAATCTTGATAGCTAGTCAACTTCTCCATGACATTCGCACCTTTAGACGAGACTCCGAATAAATTATCCACCTGCCCCAATGCGATAATAATCGCGATCCCAGAAGTAAATCCGGTGATGACTGGCGCTGGAATAAACGAAGTCAACGTTCCAAGCCTAAAAATACCCGCAACTAGTAAAAAGCCGCCAGCTAAGAAAGTGGCTAACAAAACCCCTTGCATCCCTTGCTTAGCCGCAATAGACATCAAGATAGCCGCCATCGCACCAGTCGGACCAGAGATTTGATAGAACCCACCTGACAAACCACCAATGACTAGACCGGCAATGACAGCTGTAATCAACCCAGCGGCCGCATCAGCCCCACTTGAAACACCAAACGCCAATGCTAAAGGCAAAGCAACCGCAGCAACGGTGATTCCTGCCAATACATCTTTTTGGAATTTTGAAAGATCATAACCAGTAAATTCTTTTCTCAATAAACGCATATAATTCTTCAACAACACTACTACCCCATTTTCATAAAAAATTTATAAAATGCACGTTATAGGATAGCATATTCTAGCGACCAAAGTAAGGTTTTTCACAAACTTTCATGTTTTTTACATTGAATTCTCCGCATCATTCTTAAAAAAATAGCGTAATGAGTGCAATCAGCGCTAATCCACCTTGTTTGACAATGATCAAGCGATCACTCGTAAAACTGCCATAAGCCGCAACAAGTAAGATATAAATCAATAATAGCCCTGTGATTTCTTTCGGTGCATTTGAAAAATAAGCACCGTATATCAAAGCCACGCCAAGTAAACCGTTATAGATCCCTTGATTCTTAAATAAAGTCTGCACTGACTGCCGTTGTAATTCTTCTTTTGGCATATTGAATACTCGACTAGTTGTTGCAGAGACTGTCGCAAATGTTTCAATGTACATGATATAAAGAAACTCCAATGCAACAAGGGTAACTAAAATCTGAGATAAAAGTGTCATCTATTTTCTTCCTTTCTAAATCAGTGATCGATCCTATTTTTAGTTGGCTCGCTGTGATTCTCCGCCAACTAAAACGATCTCCATTTAGATTATAAAGGAACTCTTGTTTTTTTACTTTAACTTCTGCTCGTGACTCATGATTGGTAAAAGAAAAATAAACGCCGACTCATCAATGAGTCAACGTTAAGAGTAGCATATATATTAACGTCATTTATTCGATCATAAAGTTGTGCTTAGTAAGTAACAAGTCATTGGTTCTCCTTCACCTAGATCGATTGGTTGACGACCGAAAATCTGGAATCCTTTTTTCAAGTAAAATTGGTAATTACAATTAGAGTCTGTATAGAGATATACACGTTTATCTTTGTAACGTTTCTTGATTTCTTCTAACAAGCGTGAACCGATCCGCTTACCTTTCAAAGCCGGATCAACCGCAAAATAAGTGATTTCACCCTCTGGATGATTCGATGCAAATTCATGATACATTTTTTGATTGGCTTGGTCATATGCTCCTATCGCACCTTGGTAACCAGTCAAGCCGATCATTTTTTCTACCATGTTGACAAACAACCGTCTCCCCCATGAAACAGGTACTTTCTTTTCTCCATCGAAGCGAGCAAATATAAAGCCAACAAATTTTCCATCCAAATAAGCACCCAGGGTGACTGTTGATTTCATCAACATTGCTGACAATGCGTACTGGCGATAGAGATAAAGCGCGATCGGATTTTCTGTATAACTCGAATAGTTCATCCCTTGCGCCGCAAATTTACTTGCTGTATCTAAGTCTTTTTTATCGATTGAACGAATCGTTAATTTTTCCATGTTCATCTTCTCCTTTAAAACAAAACTTTATTTCTTGATGTAACTTTATTATAATTACTCAGAAAGCCACTTCCTATAGGCAATTGTTCAACATCTGTCCAATAATGAACATTTAGGAAGATACTGTCTAAAAAAGGAGATACGCATGGACCGTCGAAGCGCCAAAACTAAACAAGCAATCAAACAAGCCTTTTTGGATTTAACGAAAGAAAAACCAATCAATAAAATCACGATCGCGGAGCTTTCACAACAAGCAGATATCGGGCGAGGAACGTTTTATACTCATTATGAAGATATTTATGATCTTCGTTCAAAAATCATTGAAGAATCGATCTGTATACTGACAGATATCTTCGATCAAACTTACCCAAAAAAAGAGCAATATGACTTTCGCAACTTTGTCCATGCTTTAGTCAATCATGTAGATGAGAACAAAGCTGTTTTCCACTTTTTCTTCAATGATTTCATGGATGATGAACTCTCCGCTCAGTTGACACACATCTTGATAAAAAGAGTCCTGGACGAAGAACAATTAGATGAAAAGGATATCAAAAACAAAGTAGAAGTTCTTTTCTCGATTTCAGGAATCACAAACGTCTTAGCTGAATGGAGCAGTGGTCACTTAAAAGTAGAAAAAGACGAACTGATCACTATTTTAGATGACATCATCACGCGATTCTGATCAAAAAAAGAAGAACACTATCACCTACGGTTGTATAGTCGTTCTTCTTTTCTTTATTGAACCCGTAAATACATACCTTACTGGATTTGCATTAAAAATTCTCTTTGTTCATCCCCTAAAGGAATGATTTTTTTTATGATTCGAAAGCGCCACTTCTTCCCTCCAGCAGAAAAACGCCAGACAACAGATAGTCCACCACCTAAAGCCACATCTTCCTTTTCAATCTCTGCTCGTTCATAGGTGAGATGATCAATGACTTTCGTTTGAAAAAAATTCAAAAATAAAATCGTCACATTCTTCTCATTGATCAATAAAATCACTTTACTACTAATACTATCCATACTCTGCGATTCCGCTAAACAACGGACCATTCCTTGTGACCTGTATGGACGTGTCAAACGATCCATCCATTTTTTTGTGATTAACATTCGTTTTTCCTTTGTCCTCTCCTAAAATATGCCCATTCGATTTTCGACTCAAGAAACGCTAGTCACTATCTGCTCAGACAGTTTCTTTTGATACTTTATTTTATCATAGATATCTGGTTTTCCTACACCAAGAAAAAAGCTCTCTCATCTAGCTCTAAAAAAAACAGCAAATGATTTCAATATCTTTTAGATCAATGATACAATCGCACTTTGTTGATTTTATTATAGGAGGAGTTATTTAATGTTCACGATGTTTCAAGCTGTCACGTTCAATCCGTGGCGGTCGCTCTTAGCACTCATTCTTTTGATTTTGGCTGATTGGGGCATGATGACCGCTAATCCGGTCTTCTCAGGGGCTCTAGATTGGACCTTTTTACCTATCGGAGGTCTGCTTGCTTTGATCTCGCTGATTGGTTGGAAAAATACACAGTCCTTATTTGAAAAACTAAGAAAGAAAGATTGGAGCTGGATCATTTTTGTTATTATCAGTGGTTCTCTACTTTCAGATATTTTTATCTTGATCGGAAAACTGCTCAATCAAACAATGGCTGCGAATGCTGGTGGAGCCAACTGGTACGAAGGATTAAGTATTGGCGGAGGAATCCTATATCTATCTCAACTTAGTGTGAGCCTGATTGGTGAAGAACTTTATATTGCAGCGATCTTCGTCCTAACTTTTCTATTACTTTCCAGATTTATGCCTACTAAAGTTTCTATTTTGACCGCTAGTACGATTTCTCTACTCGTTTTCGGTCTCAGCCATTATGCAGTATATGGTGGCAATCTCTATCAATGTATTTTTGTTATCGGCTTAGCTCATGCACCTTCCCTCTACGCATGGCTAAAAACACAAAACTTATGGATCCCGATGCTCGCGCATATCTTATATGATTTGATTTTGCTTTTTATCATTTTATTGTTTGGTATTTAGCATGTTGATTTCTTACAAATATGTACAGAAAGAGGGGATGACGGGTGGGGCAGCTCCAAAAAATAAGCATGAAGAACCGAAAATTACTCGACGAATTTATGGGGGTTTCACACTTATTTCTGAAGGAGTGATTCTGGAACAACATTTTCGTGGTTTTAAGAATCGCTGCTCCATACTCTTATACTTTTCTCACCTTTTGGCACTCATTTGGCACAATATACAAGAAAAACCGCTAGAAACAAAAGTTTCTAACGGTTTTTTACGTCACAGGAGGGATTCGAACCCCCGACCGTCCGCTTAGAAGGCGGATGCTCTATCCAGCTGAGCTACTATGACAGCTTTAGCGGAACAAAAATAATTATAGATAAATAGACAGCTTCTGTCAATACAAAATAGTTATTTTATGAAACAAAAATTTTTATCGTACTTTATTCACATCGCCTTTACCTAAAAAAACATTTGTCATTATTAAGTTTCGGCTACGAGAGAGTAGTTCGACACCAACTATCAACATAGCGCTTGATCAATCCTTTAGGCTCCATCTGTTAAAGAAATACTATAAAAGCACCTAGGTTCGGTTACGAACGGATAGGTGCTTCACGCTTAATTACACTATATCAATTTATAAATCGATTGTTTCAGCCTCTTTCGTGATCAAAATCACACCGTCTCCCAAAGGTAATAACGTAGAGGTCAAATCTGGATGTGCCATAACTACACGTAAAAATTCATTCAATTTACGATGGATTGCTCGTTTCCCTCTCGGAATCTCTTCATCAGCTAAAAGAATCGTTCCTCCTTGGAAAATATCATCAACCATCAAGACGCCACCTTTTTTCAACACGCGTAAGCATTCTGGTAAAAATTCGATATATTTTGATTTTGCACTATCCATGAAAATAAAATCATAAGGGCCAGTCAAGGTTGGCAAAATATCGGCTGCTTGCCCTTCTAATAATGTCACTTGATCGGTCAATCCTAAACGCTCATACGTCGCTTTCGCTTTTCTGATCATCACATCAAAGCGATCGATCGTTGTCACATGACCATCTTTTCCGATCACTTGTGCCATTAAACTAGATGAAAAACCAATCGCTGCTCCAATTTCAAGCACTTGTTTTGGTTTGATCTGTCCTAATAAAAACTGTAAAAATACGACTGTTTCATGAGGAATGATCGGCACTTCTGCCACATGTGCTTCCTCTTCAACTTTCCCTAATTCTCCGGTCAACTGTTTTTGTTCTGTCCGCATAAAGTCCAATAATTCTTCTTTTACAACGGGACGATGCATCATTTCATTACGCATACTTCCACTCCTCTTCCAAACATTATACGAAGAAACCTATCTTTCGACAAGAGGAAGAATCGATCGTTAAAAAATCAATCTATTGGATATCAGAAAAGAAATCAGTTTCTTTCTCTCGGCGCTTCTTCAATTCAAGGTAAGTGTGCCAAGCAGTAATTGAGGACAAGCAAACAGCAATGCCTAAGAAAACCCATTTCATCCAATTAAATGCATGTCGTGAAAACAGCAATCCGATGTAAGGAATCTTAAACACAGGTGTTCCAATAATATTGCGGTCTCGAACGGCTTCGACTTCAATCTGCGTTTTCCCATCGGCTTTCGTATAAAAATAGCGATGTTGGTCTTCAATAGCAACGACTCTTCTTGTCACAATATGTTTACCAGAATTCTCATAGTAGGTAATCACATCGCCAACTAATAACGTATCCACCTTTCTTTTTTGTACATAGATCAAGCTTCCTTCTGAATAGGCTGCGCCCATTGCTTGATCGTCGATGATATGTGGGGTCAATCCAAATACACGAGGAAGCAACACGACACATAAAATCATTGCTAATAAAGACACTAACGTAATTGAGCTAATAAAGGTTATTTTTTTATAGATAGGCACATCGGACCTCCTTCGTAACATTTCATTAAATACATAATATAATAACAAGATATTTATTACAACATTAACACTCAAGCATTATCTTATTAAAGAAAAATAAAACTAATTGACAAAAAAATGTGTTGACGCAGATAAAAATTGACTCTAAAATAAAAAAAGTTTACTCTTGAATTAGAGTACTTACAAAAGGAGATTCGTCTATGGTTCTTTTTAATAACATTCGTAATAAAAATGCACCATTCTCTATAAAACTCAAATGGAGTATAATCATTACATTAACTACGTTATTTATAATCAGCATTACTTATTTTTTCCATTACATTTTCACTCCAGTTGACAGCAAACAAATGTCACAGATCGAAGACTCATGGGTGTATTATTCTGAGTATGATCCATATTTCCAGTTCGATAGCAGCCATATCGACTACATGCCATCGATCGATAAAAATGAACCATTTATAATGGAGACGACTCTACATAAAGATTTGGATGATGCCAATCTGTTGATCAAAGGTAATCACCAATGGCTAAGTGTTTCACTAGATGATACTCTACTCTACAGTCGATCAAAAGATAGTGAAAGAAACAACCCTGGATTATCATTATCGATCATTGATCTTCCAGAATCTTATGTTGGTAAGACATTGAAAATCGTTGTTTCCTCCCCCTACCAGAATTATTCAGGACTGACACCAAAAGTTTATTTAGGAACAACCAGTCCTATGATCAGCTTTATTTTTTCACAGTCGATCCCTCAAGTCATTGCGATGATCCTGGCTTTCGTTATCGCCATCGGATTATTGATCTGGACGAGCTATATTCTCTATAGACACAAGAAATTGGATCGTTCATTATTGATTTTAAGTCTATTTTCTTTAGTTCTTGGGTTTGAATCTATTTCGGAGGATATCTTGAGTGGGGTTCTTTTTGAGCCAATCGTTCATTCAATTTTTTCTCACTTATTCGCTATTTTGACTTCTATACTGATCATTTTTTACTATCAATCAAAAATGACGAGCTACCAGAAATGGTATGGCTACTTCTGCTATTTCCAAGCATTTCTTTTTGCCAATATCATTCTTTATTCGTTATTGTCCGATTTTGAATTGCCTGAATTGATGCCATTTGCAAGTGTCGTCAGTGTGGTCAGCACTTTAGTTACTTCCATCGCAAGTATCGGAGAAGCATATAAAGAAAATCGATTTTTCACTGTTTGTAGTCCTTGGATCGTTTTGATCGCTATTTTTCATTGTATGTTCTATATCCAAACAGCTTTAGGTATCGGGCATACGATCATCAACTGGTCCACTCTTTTATTTGCGATCATCCTGATTGTTATTGTTGCATACAACATCATGGAAAATGTCATGAAAATCGATAGTTATCATAAAGAACGGCTTTTCTTACAAACTAAAACTGATTTGATTGAAACACATTACGCGAAAATCCAAGCACAGATCCAGCAAATCGATCATGCTAAAAATGACTTTGTTGCCCGGATGGAAGCACTCAGTCAGTTGATCGATGCAGATGAACAAGATGAAGCAAAAGCTTACTTAAAGCGAATCGTACAAGAAACAAAACAATTGGATCTGTCCCTATTTCCGACAGGGCACCAACTGACAAATTTGATTCTGGCGAGATATCAAGAAGTGGCGACTAAAAAGAATATCAAAGTCGATTTCCATACACACATTCCCGCTTCGTTACCGATCCAAGATGAAGATTTCACGCAACTGCTTATTCATATTCTCGAGCACTCGTTCCGAGAGACTCAAGCCATTGAGAATCCTTTGCATCGAGAAATCTATTTATCGATCCAAGAAATCAATTCTCAAATCCAGATCCACTGTGAACACAGCATACAATATGAGAAAAATATTTTTTCAAAAGATGTGACAGAAGAATTGATGCGACAGGAGCAGTATGACTTGATGATGATCCAAACTACGCTCGATAAATACAGCAGCACCTTGATCCAAGAAAAAGATAAATGGGTCGATCGTTTAAAAATCAATATCTCTCCTAGCTAAATAAAGACCTTCAAAAGCAGTCAATAGACTGTTTTCGAAGGTCTTTATTTGATGTTTTAGATTTTATCATACACTCATTTAGTACAAGAGCTCTAATAAGTCCTGGGCTTCGATCGCGCCAAAGTATTTTTTGATATCGATCGTTTCAACTGCTTTTTGTAAAGTAGGTTTGTCATACTTTAAGCCAGTCAATGCTTGTTCAACATCTTTGATATCTCCTAGACCAAAGAAATCGCCGAAGATTTTTACGTCATCAATGATTCCTTCTGAAACATTTAAATGTACCTCGATCGAACCAATCGAGAAGCGTTTTTGACGTGAGAAGTTGAAATCTGGTGATTTTCCGTAATTCCAGTCCCAGTTTCGATAGTATTGTTCAGAAATTTGATTGATTTTCTCCCAATCCTTTTCTGTCAATTCATACGTTTTTACTTCTTCTACCGAAGACACACCGAAGATTTTCAAAAGAATATCTTCACGGAATTCTTCCGTCGTCATTCCTTGTTTTTCTTCAGGTAAGAAAGGTTTGATATTTGTGACACGGGAACGAATGGATTTGATTCCTTTTGATTCGATCTTTTCTTTTTTGACTTTTAACGCATTCACTACTTCGTCAATATCTGAATCGAACATGATCGTTCCATGCGCAAACATTCGTCCGTTTGTAGCGTACATGGCATTTCCTGAGAACTTCAAACCATCGATGACTAAATCGTTGCGTCCTTTTAATTCCGCACCAGAAATGCCTAACTCGTGTAATGCTTGGATGATTGGTTTAGTCACCTTCGCAAAGTCCCGGAAAGAATCTCCGTCATCCGGCATGATAAAACTGAAATTCAGATTACCAAAATCATGATATACTGCGCCACCGCCGCTTAACCGACGTACCACATGGATACCATGTTCTTCCACGTACTCACGATTGATCTCTTCGATCGTATTTTGATTTCGTCCGATAATGATCGACGGTTCATTGATATAAAACAGCAAGATTGGTTCTTCTAATGGCATCTCTTGTAGTAAATATGTTTCGATTGCTAAATTTACTCTTGGATCATGGTTTTCATTTGGTACAAAAATCATTCTTCTCGTCCTCCTAGATATCGAACACTTTATCGACTTCCGCTAAAGCAACTTCGATTCCTTCTCCAGCTGCTTGTTTCGCCTCGTCCTTTAATTGTGTTAAGTCACCGAATTGTGGTAAATGTGTTAAAACCAGTTTTTTGACCTTTGCCGCTTTTGCGATTTCTCCAGATTCTTTTGAAGTAAAATGCGCCTGATGTCGTTCATTTCCTGCAAAAAGATACGTATCCGCCAAAAATAAATCAGCTTCTTCAGCAAACGGTATGAAGCTCTCCAAATAACCGGAGTCTCCTGTAAAAACAAATACTTTACCAGTTGCTCTTTCGACAATGCGCATCGCATAACATACCACTGGATGAATGGTTTCCATGAAAGTAATAGAAAAAGGACCAATTTCAAGTTCTTTTGCTGGATCGTAGGCGAATCCTTGTGAAACTCCAGGCATCGTCAATTGTTCAAAATGACTAGTATCTTTTGCGTGCCCATAGATCGGCAATATTTTTTCCTTGTCTCTGTTTGGATTCAATTGCCACTCGTATTGTAAAACGCCTAGATCTGCGATGTGATCGTGATGGTAATGGCTGATGATCACTGCATCTAAATCAAGTGGATCAAGATGATCTTCCAATTTTACAAGTGTCGTACTGCCTGCATCGATCATTAAATTAAATTGATCGGCTTGCAACAAATAACTCGTCGTTCCTTGTTTTTTGTAAGGATATGCACCTAAGCAACCTAAAACGGTTAATTTCATGACTGATTCCCCCTCAAAAACTTATGCTACCACAATTTCTTATTTTCATAAGAAAAACTGCTTATCCTAAGGAAAAATATTCCATAGGGCTTCCTTTTTCGATACGGGCTTGTTCATAAAATTCTGCAATCGACACATTGACGTAAACAATCACCCAAAGTAAACCGAAAAATAGGGCGATGAATCCGAGAATATACCAACCAATAAAGGACAGTTGTAAAAGCAGATAGGTCCAAATACGATCCTTCAATAAAAACCAGGCATATCTCAAGCTTTGAATAACTGTCAATTTTGGATAGTCGAACTTTGTCCATGCAGCAAACTGGAATAAACCCATAACGACCGTCATCGCAAATAAAGATACGAAGAACAATAAGGTTGTAAGGACCGCAAAACTCAAATCGATCGTATAATCAGGCATGATTTGTTGAGGCGCAGTATTCCCATTAAAAAGTAGATCAACATACGTATTGAAGCCACCAATCAAAAAGCCCGGTAAAAAAATGATGCCGTTGATCAGCCAATTCACAACTGCATTGAAAAGATTGATAAGTAAAATCGGCACAAAATATTCTTTCTGAAAAACAGCAAACAACAGATTCGGTTTTGCTTGCCCACCTCTGACCACCACCAACGAGATATAATAGACCCCATAAGTGAACGCAAAGACCAACACATGCTGGAGCAAAAAATTGAAAATATTAGATTGTGTGCTACCCGTTGGGAAAAAGCCGCCAAAAATCTCTTGAAGGACGATCCCGATCACGATTGAAAGAAAGATGATCCAGGCATTGATCCCCCACTGACCTTCTAGTGATGCCCGCGCCTTTTTCCGATACTCAGATACCTTGATTTTCATTACTCATAACTCCGGATTTCTGCTACTTTTTCACTATCCAAACGTTTAACTACTTCAGTAACTAATTTCACTGTATTGAAATAATCCTCTTCATGGATGATCGATGTGTGAGAATGTAAATAACGAACTGGAACTGTGATAGCAATAGATGGCACGCCGTTACGTGACACATGCATTTGACCAGCGTCTGTCCCTCCACCTGTGATCACTGTATATTGGAAAGGAATGTCCATTTCTTCTGCCACTTGGATCACAAAATTCAATAATTTTTTATGTGGGATCATTGAAGCATCGAAAATCAAAACCTGTGGTCCTTTACCTAAAACAGAGTCTGCCTCCTTAGGTGACATACCTGGTGTATCTCCAGCAGTTCCTGTATCTAAAGCAATCGCAATATCAGGATCAACTAAATGTGTACTTGTACGAGCGCCTCTCAAGCCGACTTCTTCTTGGACATCACTACCGGCAAACAAGACATTTGGATGGCCTTCTTTGGCTAGATTTTCAAGTACACGTAGCGAAACAGCAGTTCCAATGCGATTGTCCCAGGCTTTTGCTAACAAGAATTTTCCATCATTCATTCGACGATATTCAATGTAAGGAGTGACCATATCTCCAGGACGAATGCCCCACGCTGTCGCTTCTTCTTTGCTTGTCGCACCGATATCAATAAACATATCTTTGATATCGTAAGGTTTATTTCGGACTTCAGCTGTTAAGACATGCGGTGGTTTTGAACCAATCACTCCATGGATGATTTTTCCAGCTTGAGTCTTGATTTCTACTTGTTGTGCCAACATCACTTGACCCCACCAGCCACCAAGTGTTTGAAATTCAATAAATCCTTTATCTGTGATTTTCGTAACCATGAAACCAACTTCATCCATATGTCCTGAGATATATACTTTAGGACCGTTGCCAGAATCATGTTTTGCGATGATACTACCTAAGCCATCATAAATAATCTCGTCAGCGAACTGCTCTGCATATTTTTTGTAGACTTTTCGTACTTCTTCTTCATTTCCTGGTACACCACGCGCAGCTGTTAAATCAATCAATAATTGTTCTTCATTTTTATTCAAACGCTTTCCCTCTTTTCTATACTTAATAGTAGAATTATATCATTTTTCATTCGTTTTTGGGCAGGATATTTGTTTGATTTGTTCCGCCTTATGTTATTGATTTAGTCTGTCCAGCATGCCAAAAATGACCCGTAACATCCTTTTTATTTGGATGTTACGGGTCATAACTTGATCTTACTTACATGAATGATACTACCGTGTTGGTATTTTGACTTATTTTTCTGGTAGCGTTTCTGGGGATTGCAATTGCCAATCCTTACTATAGAAAGCATCATCCATGTGATAGCTACTCTTCGCTTGCTTTTCTTCTAAAAATGGTTGAATGTATTGATCCGCCGTCAACCAGCCTTGCCAACCAAGATGGATCGTATCTTCCATAAAATAAGGAACACTCGCCATTTTTGTCAAATCGGCGATATGTTGGAAACCTTGTTCCTTTAATTGATACTTGATTTTTTTCGCAAATCCTTGCAACATCTCTTGCGACAAGCCAGTATACTCACTCCACTTTTCATTCACTGGTGGAAGAATGAATAGGGCTTCCGCTTGTTCATTCGCTAATTGTTGCAACAATAATTGGAAATCAGAATACTCTTTGGAAAAACGATAATCCCAATCTTTTTGCGAATCTTTCAACTCATTTAAATGGTTTTTGATCCGAGTAGTATAGAACTCGTTTTTTAGGGCAAAAGGATTATTTTTCGTTTCGCTGGAACCAATCTGCGTCGCAAGTTTTGCCAATTGCTCTTTTTCATAACTCGCAGGTAATGGTTTTGTTGCTTGATCGATCCTGTTTTGTTTGTCTGTCAAACCAATACCACTAAACAATTCATCCTCACGTTTCAAGATATTCCATTTGTCTTCTAACTCTGCAAGCTCTTTATCTCCTGGTGTGAGTCCTTTTTTCACTGTATTTAAAATTCGTGCGATTTCCTCATCATCGGAAACGATCGAAAAACTTAATAATCGTCTGGCCAAGTAACGATCTGTAGGTGTGACTTTTTTTATTGAGAACAACCAATCCAATGTCTGTAACTCCGAATAATGTGTACTGAAATAGTCTTCCTTCACACCTTCTTTTACGAACCATTGAGGCGACACGACCACCACGACTTTTTTATTCTTAAGTTCCTTACTGGCTGAGCGCATCATCATGAATTGGCTCAGTGATTGCGTTCCAGGCGCACCTAATAAAAATGGCTCGTAGCTTCGTTCATATTTTTGGGCTAATACTGAAGGATGAAAAGGACTGATTCGACTCAGTTCACTCGATCCAAGAAAAGGGACATACTGCTTCTCAGCAAAAGCTGTGTTTTTGATTATGTCCCCTCGCAACACATTATCTGACATTGAACTGGCTGCTTTATGGATGATTTCCGGATCAGATACATTCACGCGATAAGATGAGGTGAAAAATACCGCAATCAATAGAAATGCCAGTATCACAGGTCCAAAAATCACAAACAGCTTTTTCTTCATCTCTATCCCTTCAATTCGTTGACTTGGTCAATGATTTTATTTGGTGTTGCCCATTCTTCTCGATCGAATTCTGATACAGGGATCTGAACATCAAGTTGGCCATCAAGCTCCACTAATAATTGGACGGAGCCTAGCGAATCTAATAAACCTTCCCCAAATAGATCCATTTCTTTGTTTTCTTTCACTTCATCTGTCCCTGTAATTTCTGCTAAAATCGTTAAAACTTGTTCTTCCATGTCTATTCTCTCCTTTGAGTTAATTATTTACTTGAAAAATAGTTGATTTAAAAATCCTGAAAAAATCAATAAACTAACACATACTGCTTGAAATGTCATAAAAACAGAAAATGCGTGAGTAAAACGATTCGAAGGAAGTTTCTTCTTCCGTTTTTTCTTATAGCGAATCCATGCGTCTGTCAAACAAATCAACGTCGCATGATAAATGCCATACAAAATGTAGTACCATGTCAAACCATGCCAGACACCCATCAGTAGAAACAAGGCAAAGTAACCGATATTGGACGTCACGATTTTGCTCTTGAACCATTTTTTCTTCATCAAGAAAAACATCAACCGCATATAAACGTAATCTCTAAACCAGAAGGATAACGACATATGCCATCGATTCCAGAACTCTTTGATGTTCCAAGCTAAAAATGGTTTGTTGAAGTTGATTGGTGTATCGTACCCCATCAAATAGCTTGTGCCGACCGCAAAGAAGCTATAACCGGCAAAATCAAAAAAGAGATACAAACTATATACGTACATGTAGCCAAGTAACGACCAGGAGATCCCACCATGAGCTAAGGCTCCTTTTGATACGATGGGTAACAATACCTGTCCAAGATAGTAACCGATGATGAATTTGTATAAGAAGCCCATAAACAAATGGTGGACTCCTTTCTCCAACAATTCCAGATATCGTTCTTTTGTTGGTGGTTGCACTTGGTCTTTCTCAAATCTTCGATAACGATCAATCGGTCCTGAAGAAATGGTTGGGAAAAATAGTAAGAACTGGATATAACGATACGGATGATAGGTCTTGATCATGCCGTCTCTTATTTCCATGATCATTTGTACCGATTTAAATGTTAAATAAGAAATCCCTAAAAAAATAAACAGAGATTCTTTACCTGATAAGACAAACGGTGTGATCTTTGTGATCACTAAAGGTAAAATTGCGAGAACTACCGCCAAATAAAACCAAATACCTTGATTACTTTTTTTTCGATAAGTGAAATAGCACCAGACAAGTATCGATTGCCAGACTACATAGCCAATCAAGGCAAGTCCTTGTTGCCAATACGTTCCTCCAAAACTGATGAATAAGAAAAAGCAAGTTACGACGGCTTGATAAATCGTTAAACGTTTCTGAAAAAATAGCAAAGAAAAAATGATTGGTGCTAACGCGAAACCCAACATTAGAAAGTAATACGGCTCCGCATAAGGAATCATATGTGGGAGATTCATCACCTATTCACCTCAGCAGTCAGTGCTTTACGGTCGATCTTGCCGTTGTTCGTTTGGGGCAATTGGTCAATAAAAATCACTCTTTGCGGAATCATATAATCCATCAAAAAGTCCGATAATCCTTGCTTGATCGAACGAGCCAATTGATAGTTGGCATCTGGAGTCTCTTCATTTAGCACAACAAACGCCACTAATTGTTGGACTTTTGACCCTTGATATTTAGGAACAACGATTGCTTGATTGATCCGCTCATCCTTTAGCAACGCATGCTCAATATCTCCCAACTCAATGCGATACCCGTGCAATTTTACCTGTTGATCGATTCTTCCTTCAATAAAAAGTAAGCCATCTTCTGCTAAATAGCCTGCATCGCCAGTTCGATAGCTTTGCCGCCCACCTGTTGTTTGAAAGAACACTTCTTTCGTTTTTTCTGGATTATTCAAATAGCCTTTTGAAACACTAGGTCCGGTTATCAAAATCTCCCCACGATCGCCTTCTCCTTTTTTCAAAATCGATACAGCCGTATCTGATTTGACATAGCCGATCGGTAACCGTTCGTAGCGAGCCAATATCTCCTTGGTGATCAATACACTAGAAATCGCCACGGTTGCTTCTGTCGGTCCATACGTATTGTAAATATCAGCTAAAGGGAAACGAGCTACTAATGCTTGGGCAGTTTTCTTCGTCAATTCTTCTCCGCAGAAAATAAATGTAGACAGTTCTGGCAAATGTATCGCATCGAATGCTGGGTCCATCAAACACATATCGACAAAGGAAGGGGTTGATACCCAAAAATTCAGTTCTAGTTGTGGTAAAACTGTAAATAGTTTTTGAAAATCTTGAACGATTTCCTTAGATAAAGGACTGATGATCCCACCAGAAACCAATGCCGGATATAACGTGAATACCGAGAGATCAAAAGAAAAAGGTGCTTGTGCTAAAAAACGTTCCCCTTCTTTGATGGGAAAATCCGTCAAGACCCAATCCACGAAGCTGACTAAATTATCGTGACTGATCTGTACGCCTTTTGGTTCGCCTGTCGTACCGGAAGTAAAAATCAGATAGAAATTTTCATTCTCTTTTACCGGCTGCTCAAATGGATATTCGACCATCAACGTAATGATTGAATGTAAACAATCTTTATGAATGACTGGTATCTCTGTCTCAATCTCCCAATCATTTAAACTAATGATCATACTAGGTTCAGCCACTCTTAAAATGGCTTCGATCCGCTCCTTCGGTGTTTGGGCATCAATCGGTAAATACGCATGTCCTGCTTTTGATGCACCTAAAAAAGCCACGACCATCTCAAACTCCAGATTGCCAAACACCACGATCGGGCCTTTCTCCAGCAATCGTTTTTCTAAGTAATAACCTAATGCGTCCGAGGACTGCTTCAGCTCTTTATATGTGTAATTTTTTTCTGATGTCTGATACGCGATTCTCTCCGGGTCTGATACTCCCCAAAAATCGATCGCTGCCACGATTCCTTTTTTCTTCATCGTTTCCCTCCTAGAATTCGTTATATATAAAAGTTCCACCTTGGATATTTTTGTAATGATACAAATAAATGAGTACCAATAGTATTGCAGAATAGACAAGGGTCCGAAATATAAATGTTCGCCAATATCGAACGTGCGGTCGCTGCCACCATTGTTTCATCTCTTTTTCCTCCTAATCAAATCCTTAGTCAAATTCTACTCATCCATGTGAAAAAAATACATCTGTTTTACTAACAGAATGCGCTTTATAGCTAACAGTTTTGTCACTAACTAGCAATTGCGCAAAAATAACCAATAGAAAAAGTGAGCGATACGAAAATCATTTCGTATCGCTCACTTTTTAAGTTGAATAGTTATTGTCTCCACTAGATGTGCTTTTGATGGTTCTTCTTATTCCTCAATGATCCGACAATATAAGCGACTCGTCACCACGTAAAAGAGCAGATAAATGACGATCAATACGCCACTGACAAAATATGCCAACCAATAATCTGCGCCTTCGACATATTGGGAAAACACGTTGATTGCAAAAACTGCATGTGTGATCCCTAAGATCATCGGCGGAAAGAACATCAATGCATTTTGTTCATAGATCATCCGATTGGTTTTACGCTGAGCAATACCTAATTTTGTCAACAACTGATAATTACTACGTTCCGTTTCAGCCTCCGATAATTGCCGAACCATTAAAATACTACCAGTAGTGACGATCACGATCATCCCTACAAACAAGGCGACAAAAATATTGATGCCAATTTGGCGATCGATTGCACGCAATCTAGGATAGCGCGCATTATAATTCAAGCGTGAGGACTGACCAGTCAATTTCGTTTCTGAATACACACTAGCCTCAGCTTTAGAAGGGTCCGCGTGAATGTTTCCAATCAACCCTTGATCAGTGATCTCGTAACTATAATAGATCGTATGTGTCCAATTGGTCGGCAATTCCTCATTGATTCGGTCGATAACTTCTTCTTCATTCCCACCAGTCACATTCCAGTTGATGATCTGATATTCTAATCCATCGACACGTTCAAAGATTTCCTGATTAACGACTAAGGTCGGTCCATAATAGGTCATGCTTTCATCTCCTAAAAATCCAGGAAGTACTTGTTGGATCACTAATTCCTGCTGATCAGGTAGATGGATCTTTTTCCCATAACTGGAAAAATTGCGAAACATCGATTCGACTGCATCTAACATAACAGCGTGATCAGTTTCCGTTAATTTGATCTCTGGCAAATTAGGTTTGAGTTCACGAAAAGCCTGATATTCATTTTCTGAGATCAAATTCACCGGTTTGATTTCATTACCCGCAGAGAACGAACCAATATTCATGTCATAATAGCTACCTACTACTTTGTAATGAAAGACGATTTCGTCTGTGATTTTTTGATTTTCTTCTCCTAAAATCGGTCGAAACTTACTAGCTATTTGAGTATCCAATTGGTAAGCAACAGGCGTCGCGATTTGTTCACCGTGAGCAATAAGTGTCGATATCCCCGTCATTCCACCGATCATGGCCAGTGATAAACCGATAACTAAAGTGATCAGAGAATTCATGCGCCAATTTTTTAACTGGTGGATCTGTGTGTTCCCGATCAATAAAAAATTAGTTCCTTTATACTTGAATTTCGATTCACTCAATAAATGGAACAATAATCGAAAAGAATAGCAAAAGAACAGGTACGTACCTAGCAAACAGACAAATAGGATCGAAAATGGAAAAGCGATGATCAATCCGAGACTGACTCTTGTTTCATATAACCGGGTCAATACTTCTCTAAAATTCAATGCAGCGAAATAACTGCTAGAGATCATCAATAGACCAACGACCCCTAATAAACGATGCCTTGTCCGTATACGCATCATCGAACTTTCGACTTGTTCTTTCTCCCCAAAGCTGCGAGTCATTGGATAACTCCAGATCTTCCATAACGAATAAAGGGAGACCGCTGCAAGAATGACGAAAAAGACAACGACGGTTTCAACGATCGAAGGAATAGAAACAAAAAAGCGACTCGTGATGTCCATCTTCATCATTCGTACTAAAATCATTTGGAACAATTTTGAGAAAATACTGCCTAACAATATCCCTAAGGCACAAGCAAAAAAACCAATGATCATCGTTTCCAACACATAAATCGAGGAGATCTGAAACTTATTGATCCCAAACAATTGATAGATACCTATTTCTTTTTGCCTTCGGTTGAGAAAAAAACGATTCGCACTGAGAACGAAAAAGAGCAAAACAACAGTAATGATCCAGCTACCTAGATTCAATGTATTATCAATAGAAACATCTTGACTCGCCCGGCGGATCAATGATTGGTCATAAGTCATTGCACTAAATGAATAATAGATCATCGTTGATAAGGTCAAACTAAAGAAATAAACAAGGTAGCCTCTTGACTGTTTTAGAAAACTCTTTGCGGCTAATTTATAAAGCATTGATTTTACCGCCTCCTCCAATCGTCGCCTGCATGTCGATGACCTTTTCAAAAAATTCTTTTCTTGTTCCTCGACGGATGACTTCTGAAAAAATCACCCCATCTTTGATGAATAAAATCCGATTGCAGTAACTAGCAGTATAAGGATCATGCGTAACTAACAAGATCGTTGTTTTTTCTACTTCATTGATCGTTTTCAAGTAATTCAGCAATTCTGTCGCTGATTTTGAATCCAAAGCCCCAGTTGGTTCATCCGCAAAAATCACCTCTGGTTTCACCACTAAAGCTCTTGCTGCCGCAATCCGTTGTCTTTGTCCGACTGACATTTCATCCGGATAACGCTTCATTAATTCTTCGATCCCCAAAAGTTGCGCAACATGTAATACTCTACGTTCCATTTCATTTTTGGCAATATTTTCAACAGCTAAAGGAAGCAAAATATTGTCTTTACCGTTCAATGTATCGATGAGATTGAATGATTGAAAGATAAACCCAATTTTTTTACGTCTAAAATCGCTTAGTTCATGTTTTTTCATTTTAGTGAGTTCATTCCCTTGGATCAACACACTTCCCATCGTTGGCAGATTGATCGTTGATAATATATTCATCAAGGTCGTTTTTCCAGCACCACTTGGCCCCATGATCCCAATAAACTCTCCCTCTTCAACTGAAAAAGAAATATTATCCAGCACTTTGACTGGTGTTTTACTACTTCCATAACTTTTACTTAGATGTTTTACTTCGATTATTTTATTCATCATTTTGTCCTCCACCATTATCCTTAATTGAATAGTAGCATATCCTTCCATTTTTTTCCCTTTTGATTTTGTCACCCCATCACACACGAAAATTACCTTTGAAATTTTTTTATTCAATTTTTTTATTCAAAAAAAAATAATTCGTATTTTTCAAAAGCTGATACCGTACGTTTTCACTTTTTTTCACAAGATAATATACACCATATATAGTATACTCATTCAATTATGCAGTGATAAAACACTATATGTAGCAGATAATCAGTTGCTCCTTTCTTCAATTTGTTTTATGATAGACAAGAACTATTTTGTAGGAGCTGAAGAAAATGAAACGAACAGATCAAGAAATGGCTGTACTCGAAAAACAGCCTGAAACAAAACAAATGACTGTCATCAAACGTGATGGACGCGAGGTACCTTTTGATGAGCAGAAAATAAATGCCGCACTGATCAAAGCAGAAAAGAAAATTCATGGTTCCTTATCTCCTATTACGTATGAAAAGATCCAATCCATCGCTGAACTTGTGATCAAAGAAATCAAAGATCGCTTCGCACATAACGTAAAAATCTACGAGATCCAAAACATCGTGGAACATATCTTGCTAGAAAAAAACGAATATGCCTTAGCAGAAGAATATATCAACTATCGAACAAAACGCGATTTTGCTCGCAGCAAGGCGACAGATATCAACTTTTCAATCGAGAAACTGATCAATAAGGATCAAAGTGTTGTCAATGAAAATGCGAATAAAGACAGCAATGTTTTCAATACACAGCGTGACTTGACTGCTGGGATCGTAGGGAAATCAATCGGATTAAAACTACTCCCACCACATATTGCAAATGCGCATCAAAAAGGCGATATCCATTATCACGATCTGGATTATCATCCATATACTCCGATGACAAACTGCTGTTTGATCGACTTCAAAGGGATGTTGAACAATGGGTTTAAAATCGGTAATGCTGAAGTTGAATCACCAAAATCGATCCAAACAGCAACTGCCCAGATCTCACAGATCATTGCAAATGTTGCATCTAGCCAATATGGTGGTTGCTCTGCCGATCGAACAGATGAATTACTTGCTCCTTTTGCAGAATTAAATTATAAAAAGCATCTGAGCGAAGCCAAAGAATGGATCGAAACATCAGAACGTCAAGAAGCCTACGCAAAAGCAAAAACGAAAAAAGATATTTTTGATGCGATGCAAAGTTTGGAATATGAGATCAATACGCTATTCACTTCAAACGGACAAACCCCTTTTACTTCACTTGGCTTCGGTCTAGGTGAAAACTGGTTTGAACGAGAAATCCAAAAAGCAATTTTACAAATTCGAATCAACGGACTCGGCAGTGAAAAAAGAACGGCGATCTTCCCTAAATTGATATTTACGCTAAAAGATGGCATCAATTTGAAACCGACTGATCCAAACTATGACATTAAACAACTCGCATTAGAGTGTGCCACAAAAAGAATGTATCCAGATATTCTAAATTATGACAAGATCGTTGAATTGACTGGCAGCTTCAAAGTGCCAATGGGCTGTCGTTCCTTCTTACAAGGCTGGAAAGACGAAAATGGCGAAGAAGTGAATGTAGGACGAATGAACCTAGGTGTCGTTACATTGAACTTACCACGGATCGCTTTAGAAGCAAATGGCGACCAAGAAAAATTCTGGCAATTACTGTCAGATCGTTTATCGATCATGAAAGATGCCTTAGTTTATCGTGTTGAGCGCTGTAAAGAAGCCATCCCTGCTAACGCTCCGATCCTTTATATGTATGGTGCATTTGGCAAACGATTATCTCGGACAGACGCTGTAGACGAATTATTCAAAAATCGTCGTGCAACAGTTTCAATGGGCTACATCGGACTTTATGAAGTTGCTGCTTCTTTCTTTGGCGGTGAGTGGGAAAACAATGCCGAAGCCAAAAACTTCACTCTTGATATCGTGAAAAAACTCAAAGAAAAAGCAGATGATTGGGGCAATGAATACGGTTATCACTTCAGCGTGTACTCTACGCCAAGTGAAAGTTTGACCGATCGTTTTTGTCGATTAGATACCGAAAAATTCGGACTCGTTGAAAATATCACTGACAAAGAATACTACACAAATAGTTTCCATTATGATGTGCGTAAAAATCCAACACCATTTGAAAAACTTGAGTTTGAAAAAGACTATCCAAAATACTGTTCAGGCGGCTTTATCCATTACTGTGAATACCCAGTCTTACAACAAAATCCTAAAGCGTTAGAAGCTGTTTGGGACTTTGCCTATGATAAAGTCGGCTACTTAGGTACCAATACACCAATCGATCATTGTTACCAATGTGGATTTGAAGGAGATTTCCAACCAACAGAACGCGGTTTTGAATGCCCAGAATGCGGCAATCATGATCCAAAATCATGTGACGTAGTCAAACGAACATGTGGTTACTTAGGAAACCCACAAGCCCGCCCAATGGTCCACGGCAGACACAAAGAAATCTCGTCACGCGTCAAACATATGAAGTAAGGTTGTGAAAGAAGTGTTGCTTCTTGAACACCGTCGATAAAGTTGTGAAAGAAGCGTTCAGCACTGAGTAATAAGACCAGTGCATCCGATTTTCTTACACTCTCTACAACTTTAAAGAACCTTTATAACGAATACCATTTTATAATGAAAGAAGTTTTACTATGAGAAATCCTAAACCAAAAGAATGGCTGGCCCAAGATTATAGTCATGACTATATCGCCGATTATAAACCGTTCAACTTTGTGGATGGCGAAGGTGTTCGTAACAGTTTGTATGTCAGTGGCTGTTTATTTGCTTGTGAAGGTTGTTTTAATAAAGCTGCTCAGAATTTCCGTTACGGCAAACCATTCACTACAGAATTAGAAGAACAGATCATGGCCGATCTGCGCAATGATTATGTACAAGGATTGACCCTCTTGGGCGGTGAACCTTTTTTGAATACAAATGTTTGTCTACGTATAGTCGATCGGATTCGCCAAGAATTCGGTCATCGCAAAGATATCTGGTCATGGACCGGCTATACATTTGATGAATTATTACAGGATTCTGAAGATAAACTTGAACTGCTCTCGAAAATCGACATTTTAGTCGATGGTCGTTTCGAATGGTCAAAACGAGATTTCAAATTGCAATTTCGTGGAAGCAGTAATCAGCGAATCATTGACGTCCAACGATCACTCGCTGAAAAACAAGTAGTCATCTGGGACAAATGTACAGATGCGACACAAACGTATGAACAAATAAAAAAACAAGAGTTAATTTAAACATACTCTATTGCTTTCTATAAATAGCGAATGCCCCAACTAAGCCTAAATACACTTTTATTTTAGCTTAGCTGGGGCATTTCCTATTCTATTTCAGATTCCATATCATTCGTCTCCCACAAAGGTAAAACAATATTCTCATACGTCATCGGGTCTAAATTCGTCAACGTGATACCTAGTAAACGAATCCCCTTTTCGATTCCTAAGATTTCTTCCCATATCAAGCTTGCTTGATAAAACAGCGCTTCTTTTTTATAAACATATTCTGGCAATGTCACTCGTTTCGTTACCGTGGAATAATCAGTGTAGCGTACCTTCAAAACAACCGTTTTTCCATGCTTCTGGACACGTCTTAACGAGGCTTCGACTTTCTCAGCTAACTGCCTCAACTGCCCGAGAACTTCCTCTTCTGTTCGTAATGGTTGGCCATACGTATGCTCTTTTCCCACTGACTTACGCTCTCGTGTGACGTTGACTGGTGAATCATGGATACCTCTCACTTTTCGATACAATGAATACCCCATTTTACCGAACTGTTGGATCAACATCATTTCGCTGCATTTATAAAGGTCTTCCCCTGTAAAAATACCTAATTCGTGCATTTTAGGGACCGTTTTTTTGCCAACACCATGAAATTTTTCGATTGGTAAAGCTTTTAAAAAATCTATCGCTTCTTCGGGGGTGACAACTGTCATGCCTTTAGGTTTTTGAAAATCTGAGGCAAGCTTCGCTAGAAATTTATTGTAACTGACACCAGCAGAACAAGTCAGATGGACGGTTTGCCAAATATCAAGTTGGATCATGCGAGCAATCTTGATCGCCGATTTACAATCGATTTTATTATTCGTGACATCTAAATAGGCTTCATCAATACTTACCGGCTCGACCAAGTCCGTGTAGCGATAAAAAATCTCTCTGACTTCTTTTGATATCTCACTATATTTTTGATGATCTCCCGGTTTGAAGATCGCATCTGGACAAAGCTCGTAGGCTTTTTGGGCACTCATAGCAGAATGGATACCGTACTTACGTGCTTCATAGTTGGCCGTGGTCACTACTCCACGTCCACCTGTATCACTGGGATGTCTGGCGATCACTAATGGTTTCCCACGAAGCTCAGGATGATCCCGTTCTTCAACAGACGCGAAAAAAGCATCCATATCGATATGAATGATTTTTCTAGACGTATCATTATGTAACGGAAACTGTAGCTCCATCAGACTCACCCCACTCCATTATACACGAACCTTTGTTCCCTTTCAAGTGAGGTGGTACTTCTGTAACTAACTATGTCTATCTTACTCTGTTTATTTTCTGAGAACAAAAAAGACTATTCAAAAGGTATCTGGAATAGAAGTAACCTCTTCGAAGAAACACTTCTGTCCCAACCTCAAACTTTTGAACAATCTTTTTCGCTAAATTTCTACTCATCTAGTTCATGGAACTGACGATAAACTTCTTGTTTCTTGATCCCATTTTTTACTGCGATCGTTTTGATTGCCGCATTCGGCTTTTCACCTTGATCAATCAATTGTTGAACTTGCTCTTTCAACGTACCTTGAAGTTGTTCAGTCGGTGCAATTTCTTCATTGCTTCCTTCAACGAGTAAACAACATTCTCCTTTGATCGGCTGATTTTCTAAATAAGCCAGTAATTCTTCGATGTCTCCACGTAAGTATTCTTCGTGGATTTTCGTCAATTCACGGCAAAGTACAACTTGACGATTACCAAATACTTCTAACATATTAGTCAACGTTGCGGCTACACGATAAGGTGATTCGTAAAAAATCAAGGTTGCTTTTTGAGCGCCAAGAGAGGTCAGTACCTCTTGCTGTTCCTTTTTCTTTCTAGGAAGAAAACCATAGAATAAAAATGGTTGTGGCACCAGTCCTGAAGCAATCAATGCAGTTATTCCCGCTGTCGGTCCTGGTAACGCAACGACTGGAATATCTTCCTTGATACAAGCAACAACCAGCTCATGTCCCGGGTCACTGATTGACGGCATTCCCGC
The DNA here is from genome assembly GCF_017316305.2 of Enterococcus sp. DIV1094. Classification (NCBI taxonomy): domain Bacteria; kingdom Bacillati; phylum Bacillota; class Bacilli; order Lactobacillales; family Enterococcaceae; genus Enterococcus; species Candidatus Enterococcus mangumiae. The sequence goes on along the minus strand of NZ_CP147250.1, from coordinate 2,103,556 downwards.
ATCACTTACTTGTGCAATCGTTTTGCCTTCTTTTAACCAGTCGATCAATTGTGGAATACGTTCCTTATAATTATGTTCATGCAAACTTTTTTGAGGTGTTGAGACCTCGAAATGGTTCAACAGTTTTTGTGTATTGCGTGTATCCTCACTCGCGATCATATCAGCTTCCTGTAATGTTCGCACACTACGGACGCTCATATCCTCTAAGTTCCCGATCGGTGTAGGAACAAGATAGAGCGTTCCAACTACATGATTCCCTTTAAAACTCTTTTGATTATGCATATGATTCTCCTTATTAAACAGAGTAAAGGAAGTTACTCTCATTTAAAATTTTATGGATCGTTCAACGACGAATACCGCAAAACAAGAATGCTTTGCGGTATTCACCAACCGTGAAAAAAGCAACTAGATCAAATGATCTAGCGTCCACTTTCTCGATAGATCACTTCTAAACAGAACGCACAAGGTTCATCATTTTCACGTCTTGAACCATACAAATCATAACAAACATGAAATCCTTCTTCATAAATCTTTTCCAGATTCATTCGGGATTTTGATAGTTCTTGTTTTGCATTTTCAGCTGGAGCTTGCGCCACTTGGTTCAATTCACGTAGATGTTCACGTAATCGTTGATTTTCCATTTCTAACGTGGTATTTTTCTCAACGATCTCATGCAGTGCATGTTTCATCTCGACTAGTTCAGTCAATGTATTTCGTAACTCTGACTCCAATTGGTTCAACCCATCATATAATGATCTCTTATCCATTCATCTCACCTACTTGGATGAAATTTTTTAGTTCATCCCATTCATATTCAACAGGATTCTCCCGTCCGTTCAGTCGCACACTCACTAAGCGACTGAGCAGATTTAACCCTACGACTTTCCCTTTACCATCAGGAGTTTCAAGTATTTTCCCAAAGTCAGGGAGTTCTTTTTTTGCGGCTTCATATGCTTCACTTTCATACTGTAAACAGCACATCAAGCGACCACACAAGCCAGATATTTTAGTTGGATTCAGTGATAAACCTTGTTCCTTTGCCATTTTGATCGAAACAGGAACGAAATCTCCCAAGAAAGACGAGCAACATAGCGGTCGCCCACAAGGCCCAATACTTCCGATCATCTTCGCTTCATCACGAACACCAATTTGTTTCAATTCGATCCTTGTACGAAAAACAGCAGCAAGGTCTTTCACTAATTCACGAAAATCGATGCGCCCATCTGCCGCAAAATAAAAAGTCAATTTGCTTCGGTCAAATGTGTATTCAACGTGGACGATCTTCATTTCTAATTTTCTAAATCTAATCTTTTCTTTCGCAATCAAAAAAGCTTTTTTTGAATCTTCTTCGTTTTTTTGGCTTTTTTTCAGCTCAGCAGTCGTTGCTTTATGCAAAATGGGATTGATGGTTTCAGGTAAATCTTCCAGATCAATATCTCTTTTGGGAATAGCAACCGTTGCGATATGTAAAGTTTGCTGAGACTCGACTAACACTTTATCATTGTATGAATATTCTGAATCTCCGGGTGTAAAATAATAGACATGACCAGCATCTCTATAACGGACACCTACTACTTCTACCATTTGCGGCCTCCTTGATTTCGCAAAATATAAATTGACAAATCAAAAAATCGTTTGTAATACGAATTGCTCAGCGACGGCTTGAAAACTCACATTGCTACGCAGTTTTTGTTCTGCGACCAAAATGCGTTCAATCGTTTGATTCAGCCGTTTGACTTTACCATACTCCCCAGATGTTATCGCCTGTTTTTGAGCTTCCTGATAATAATACATCAAGATTGAAAAACCGGTAAATTGTTGGCTTTTCTCTTTAAATGCTTTCACCAATCGTTTTTGGACATAGATAAATGCTTGTGTATCTCGTTTATCCAAGTAGACAAACCATTGATAAATCAAGTCCTTAGCCTCATTAAACCATTCATCATCTGAGATTTCAACTGCTTTTCCTAAACTGTTCGTCAAGAACGCTAAAAGTTTCGCTTTTTCCGCAGAAATTTGCTGTTCTTGTAATTTTTGGATCAATGAACCTTTTGATAATTCTTGGAAATGGAGTGTTTGACAACGAGATTGGATCGTCGGTAAGATGCGACCGATCGCTTCCGTTTCTAAAATCGCCAGAAAATCACCTGGTGGCTCTTCTAAAAATTTCAGCAAGCTGTTTGCCGCACTCGCGTTCATTTTCTCTGCTTCTTGGATCAAGAATACTTTTTTTCTTGATTCATATCCGCTTCGACTAAACTCTGTCTGTAAGCGTCGGATCTGTTCGACCTTGATCGATTGACCTTCCGGTGAAAGAACAAGTACATCCGGATGCTCTTGATTTTTTATTCGTTGACAATTATTACATACGCCACAAGGCTGTTGTTCGTTCATTTGCGTACAATATAAATGTTGCGCTAACCAAATGCCCATCTCATGTTTTCCTGTGCCCTTTTCACCTTCAAAAAGATAAGCATGAGCGAGACGCCCATGCTCAAAACTTCGTTGAAGTTGTTGATACACGAGAGGTTGCATTTGCGCAAGTACAGTTTCTTCAGCCATACTTCCTCCTAAAAATGGTGGAATCCTTCAACTGGTAAGACAAAGACTGTTGCTCCGCCTACTTCAACTTCTACAGGATAAGGAACGCCACCGTCCATTGAAATATCTAACGTTACTGGAGTAGAAACAAATTGTTTTCTTGACTCGCACGTTTTTTTGATGATCTCTAATGCTTCTTCGACACGATCGTCTTCGATACCCACGATAAATGTGCTGTTTCCGGCTTTAAGGAACCCACCAGTCGAAGATAATTTAGTGGCACGAATATTGGCATCGATCAATTCGTTGGACAAACGGTTGCTATCTTTATCTTGAATGATTGCTAAAATGATTTTCATTTACGTTCACCTTCCTGACTTTCAAAATATTGTGGAAATTGGTTGATAATTGCGTGGTAACTCAATTGTAACACTTCTTCAAAACTATTTCTTGCATCGATCTTATGGATACGTTCCGGATGTTCCTCTGCCAGTTTCAAGTACGCATGACGCACACGCTGGTGGAACTCTAATCCTTCTGAATCTAAGCGATCGATTTGGTTTTGTCGATTTTTTGCGATGCGACGTAACCCTGTGTCAGAGTCCACATCAAGATAGAGAGTAAAATCAGGCGTTGTCCCTTCTGTAGCAAATTCATTCAACTCAGCAATCTCATCGATACCGATCCGTCGACCAGCACCTTGATAAGCCAAAGAACTATCGACAAAGCGATCACATAAAACGATTTTCCCACTTGAAAGTGCGGGTAAAACTTTTTCGACTAAGTGTTGTCTTCGCGCAGCTGCGTATAACAAACTTTCTGTCCGTTCGTCCATGCGATCATTTTTCGGATCAAGGATCACTGCACGAATTTGTTCAGCGATCGGTATTCCTCCTGGTTCTCGAGTTTGAATGATCTCTGTTTTTGCTACTTCTTGTAAAAGAGGAAATAACTCATTGATGATACTTGTTTTACCTGCACCATCCGGTCCCTCGATCGTAATAAATAAGCCGTTCACACTTTTGCCTCCATCTCTTCTCTTGCTTCTATATTGTATCGGAAAAGTCTTGTCGATCAAATTGACATACTCAAATGTATGTCAAAAAATTATAATTCACGTCTACCTTCGACCGCTTTTAATAAAGTCACTTCATCCGCATATTCGATATCGGAACCAACAGATAAGCCATGAGCTAAACGTGTGACTTTGATCCCCGCTGGTTTAATCAAGCGTGAAAGGTAGATTGCTGTTGCTTCTCCTTCAGTTGTTGCATTGGTGGCGATGATCACTTCTTGGACTTCTGCATCATGCAGGCGTTGCAAGAGAGGAGGAATATTGATATCTTCTGGCCCAGTGCCTTCCATTGGAGACAACACCCCATGTAGTACATGATACAACCCGCGATACTCCCGCATTTTCTCCATCGCCATGACATCTTTTGGTTCTTCGACGACTAAAATGATGCCACGATCTCTTGATGGATCTTTACAGATCTCACAAGGGTCCTCTTCTGTGATATTTCCGCAAATACTGCAAAAATGCAGATCACGTTTGACGCTCAATAATGCCTTAGCAAATTCGTTGACTACTTCATCCTTCATATCGATCGTATAAAAAGCCAATCTTGTCGCTGTTTTTTGACCAATACCTGGTAGTCTCATATAACTGTCGATCAGTTTTGCAATTGGTTCTGGATATTGCATGTTCATTTCCCCTTCAGGAAAACTTAAAAGGGTAAGCCCTTAGTATATTTTCCCATTGTTTTTTCTGATTCTGTATCGATTTTTTCTAATACGTCATTGACAGCCATCACGATCAAATCTTGTAGCATTTCTGTATCTTCTGGATCAACGACTTCCTCTTTGATCTGGATATCTTTCATTCGACGATTTCCAGTGAAAACTACTTTGACTAAATCATTCGTAGAGCTACCAGTAAATTCTGTTTCATTTAGTTTTTCTTGGGCTTGTCCCATTTCTTTTTGCATTTTTTGGACTTGTTTCATCATCCCTTGCATATTTCCCATTCCGCGCATCATTGTTATCGCTCTCCTTTTCTAATCATCGATTACTGTGACTGCTGAACCAAAAAGTTCTTCAGCTTTCGTCACTACATTTTCTTGGTTTGTTTGTTCTTGAGGGATCAATTCGATCTCATCCGACTCATCATCAGACGCAAACGATTCTTCTGCTCCTCCGTCTTTTACTTGAACAAGGTAATTCTTTCTTAGACCTGGCCAGCTTTCCCTTGTGATATACACAGGTTCAGGCGCATAGTCTTTGATCATTCGGCTAAGTTGATTATGGATCGCTAATTGCAGTTCTTCATCATTTGCTGCTCGTTGACAGACGATCTCATAATCAAACGCAATGACAAGCCCACTTGGACCAGCCGCAACTGGTTCACTCGCTTTTAACATTGCTCGTTGCGTGACCGACAAACTCATCAAAAGATCATCCCAGACTTCTTTTACATCATTCAAGTGTTTTCTTGTTGCTTCTTTTAATACATTATACACCCGTTCAGTCGGAATACGGTACGTACTTGGCTGTTTTTTCTGAACAGGTGCTTGTGTCGTTTGCTGATTGGTCGCGACTTTCACCGTACCATTTTTGATCTCTTTGATCTCTTTTTTTAGTTCTTGGATCTCTTGTTGGAGTTGCTTCACTTGTTGCTGGTCGGTTTCACTTGGCGCTTGTTGACTGACAGCTGCTGAAGCTTGTGCCAGTTTCACAGTCGCAACCTCTAAATAAATCGTCGCACTATTCGTAAACCGTACCTCATTTTGTGTATCACTCAAAATTTGGATCGTCTGGAACAACCGCTGTGCTGGAATCTCCTTCGCTAATGTCGTAAATGTTTCTGTTTTGACATGTGAAGTTTCCTCTAACAAATTCGGTGCTTGTTGATACATCAATAAATCACGACAGTAAGACAGCAGATCTTCCAAAAAGCGTCGCGACTCTTTTCCTGCCGCTAAAATTTGATTCAATTCTTGTAAGGCTTGTGGGATCTCTTTGTTGAAACAAGCCGACAGATACGCATCCATCATCTCATTTGTCAAACTACCTGTGACTTGCATCGCATCATCCAACGTGATCGTCCCATTACTAAAGGAAATCGCTTGGTCAAGAATACTCAACGCATCGCGCATCCCACCTTCTGCTGCTCTTGCGATGACAGTCAGTGCAGGTGCCTCATAGGTGATCTCTGATTGATCCAAGATATATTCTAAGTGTTCGGTGATATCCGCTGCATTGATTCGCTTAAAGTCAAAACGTTGTGTTCGAGAAATGATCGTTGCAGGTATTTTGTGCGGTTCGGTCGTTGCTAAAATAAAAATAACACTTTCTTTTGGTTCTTCCAGTGTTTTTAGTAAGGCATTGAATGCCCCAGTTGAAAGCATGTGGACTTCATCAATGATATAAATTTTGTAAGCGGCTTTTGTCGGTGCATAATTTGCTCGGTCTCTGATGAAACGGATCTCTTCGACACCATTATTACTTGCCGCATCGATTTCAATGACGTCTTCTTGCGTTCCAGTCGTAATCGACTGACACATCTCACAATGATTACAAGGTTCACCATCTTTACTGTTTGGGCAATTGATCGCCTTGGCAAATATTTTTGCCGCACTTGTTTTCCCTGTCCCTCTTGGTCCTGTAAACAAATAGGCATGTGAGGTTTTATGGGAAACAATCGCATTTTTCAATGTTTGTGTCACAGCTTTTTGTCCAACGATATCTTCAAATCGCTGTGAACGCCACACACGATAAAGTGCTTGATATGCCATAAGGATCCCCCTTCTTTTGAAAAATTCACTATCTTTTATTATACGTGATTTAGGATAAAAAAACTACTATAGTTTATTAGGTTGTGAGAAAGCCGGGCAGCTCCGAATAATAAGACGGAACGTGGGAAAATAGCTCCTCATATTTTTTCACGTTGCGGCTTATTATTGAAGGAGTTGGCTTTCGAACACCGTTTATCTAGGTTGTGAGAGGAGCGGTCAGCACTAAGGCATAAGACAGAAAAATCGAAAATGGCTCTTTCATTTTTGATTTTTTTGGCTTATGACCGAAGTGCTGCTCCTTGAACACCGTTTATCAGAGGTTGTGAAAAAAGCGCCTTGACCTGAGCAGTAAGATAGAAAATTGCAAAATAGCTCCTCATATTTTGTAATTTTTTAGCTTAATGTTGAAGGTCAGCTTTTTGAACACCGTTTATCAGAGGTTGTGAGAAAGCCGGGCAGCTTCGAATAATAAGACGGAACATTGAAGGAGTTGCTTTTGGACATCTTTTATCTAGCTTGTAAAAAAATGGTCAACTTCATATATAAATAGGGAATGTGGGAAAATAGCCCCTCTCTTTTTCTACATCTTTCGACTGAGAGCATTTTCATACTCCTATGGTATAATACAAACATATACTTAGTAACAAATAATTGATCAAAGGGAGGACTTTTTATGGGACTTATTAAAGCAGCAACTAGTATGATCGGCGGCGGATTGGCAGATCAATGGATCGAGGTCATTGAACCAGATAATATGAGCGATACAACAGTCATGACTAAAGGTGTCAAAGTACGAAAAGATGACAAACGTGGTTCAAATCGAAAAGGAACAGATGACGTATTGACAGATGGTACTGTCGTTCATGTTTATCCAAATATGATGATGCTCTTAGTGGATGGCGGAAAAATCATCGATTATACGGCTGAAGAAGGCTACTATACGGTGAAAAACGATGCCGCTCCTTCTATGTTCAATGGTTCATTGAAAGGTGCAATCGCTGAAACCTTCGACCGTTTTAAATTTGGTGGCGTCACACCACAAAAACAACAAGTATTCTATATCAATCTCCAAGAGATCAAAGGAATCAAATTTGGCACAAGCGCGCCATTGAATTACTTTGATAATTTCTATAATGCAGAGCTATTCCTACGTGCACATGGAACGTATTCTATCCACATCACTGATCCGATTTTATTTTATACAAATGCGATCCCTAAAAACAAAACACAAGTTGAAATCGCAGATATCAATGAACAGTATTTAGCAGAATTCTTAACTGCTTTACAATCAGCAATCAACCAAATGTCTGCTGATGGGCAACGGATTTCTTATGTCCCATCAAAAAGCTTGGAACTAAGCAAATACATGGGAACAGCCTTAGATGATTCATGGCGTGAGCTTCGTGGCATGGAAATCGTTTCTGTCGCAGTTGCTAGCATCTCTTATACAGATGATTCAGTCAAACTGATCAACATGCGTAATGAAGGGGCAATGTTAGGTGATCCAAGTGTCCGTGAAGGTTATGTCCAAGGCTCGATTGCTCGTGGGATGGAAGCCGCTGGTAAAAATGATGCCGGTGCAATGACAGGCTTCATGGGTATGGGCATGGGGATGAATGCCAATGGTTCTTATCTGGCACAATCCTCACAAAACAATCAAGACCAAATCAAACAACAACAAGAAAAACAAAATCAACAAACCGCTCAAGGCACAAATGATACGTGGACTTGCCCTGTCTGTGGCACCGAAAATACAGGGAAGTTCTGTTCAAATTGTGGCGGGGCAAAACCTGTAGCGAATAGCCAACCAAAGCTTGAAATGAAATGTAGCGAATGTAATGAAGTGGTGGATCTTTCAAATGGTATTCCTAAGTTTTGTCCTAATTGTGGAAAACCATTCAAAGGTATCCCACTCGACTAGTTGAAAGGGGTGCCCGAATGGATGTTTTAACACATAAATGCCCCAATTGCGGCGGACCATTGACCTTCGATCCAAAAGATCAAAAATTTCATTGCGACTATTGCTTGAATGTCTATACAGAAGCTGAAGTCAGTCAATATGAAGAGGAACAAAAAGCGGCCCGCAATATCGATGGGAATCAAGAGCAACCAGCTGCAAGTGATGACTTCACTTTTACTGCTGAAGAACAACTTGATCAAATGGATGAAACGGAACGACAAGCATTTGCAGATGCTGGCGGAGTGTCTGATGCAGAAGCAACCGCTGAACAGACAACTACTGGCGAACAAAGCAGTATGGAACTATTTTTATGCCCGAGTTGCGGTGCAGAGATCGTTACAGAGGCAACGACTGCTGCTACCTACTGCTACTACTGCCATAACCCAGTTGTGTTATCTGGACGTCTGAGCGGTGACTTTTTACCAAACAAAGTTTTACCTTTTGCGGTAGAAAAAGAAGAAGCAATCAAACAATTTCTCGCCTGGACAAAGAAAAAATGGTTTGTGCCAAAAGCCTTTTTCAATCAAGATCAAATCGATAAATTGACCGGCGTTTATTTCCCTTATTGGGCGACCGATGCTGAACTGGACGGTTCCTTGCAAGCCAATGGAACAGTTATCAGGATCTGGCGTGTCGGCGATATCGAATACACCGAAACAAAACAATATGCTGTCCAACGTGAAGGGAAACTTTCATTTAAAGAATTAGTGAAAAATGCCTTGTCAAAAAATACTCAGCAAAAGATGGTGGAAGCGGTCCAGCCATTTCCATTAGACAAAGCGATTGATTTCAAGAGTCAATATCTGGCAGGTTTCCAAGCAGAAAAACGTGACATTGAGTACCAAGCGATCAAAGCAGATATCCAAAATGAGCTACGTGACTATTCGGAAAAATTGTTGCGGGATACAGCAAATGGCTATACTACGTTGACCGGGGTACGAACTTCTACTCAGATCACCGGCGAAAAAAATGAATACGTGCTGTTACCTGTTTGGCTAGTTACTTACCGTAGCAATGACTCCGATAAGAAAGTCTACTATTATGCCATGAATGGTCAAACTGGTAAGGTCAGTGGTGTATTACCAATCAGTCATAAAAAGCTAGCTTTGACCTCTTTTGGCATATTCGCCGTTTTAGCCATCCTCTTTATGATTGGAGGCTACTTGATATGACCAAGACAAAAAATAGTCTTTATCTTTTCTTTTTATTAGCGGTTAGTTTACTATGGACACCGATCGTAGGTGCAGCTACTCCAACGGTCAATGACGAAGCAGGTCTATTTACAAGCGACCAAATCGCAACATTGAACCAACAGGCACAAGAAATCAACGAAAAGATCAAAGGTCAGGTATTTATCGTAACTACTGACTCTAACTCTGAAGAGCCTAGAGACTTTGCTGACAACTATCTGCGAAACGCAATAGGAAACGATCAAAATGGTTCTGTTTTACTTTTAGATATGGGTCAACGAGAAATCTATATCTCTACTTCTGGGAATATGATCGACTATTTGACGGATCGCCGGATCGATTCGACCTTAGACGATGTTTATGACGAAATGACGAATGCGAATTATTTCGCGGCAGCTCAGGCTTATCTGACTAAAGCTTCTGGCTATGTGGATGAAGGTGTGCCTGGTGGTCATTACCGCGTAGATGAAGCGACAGGTAAAATCACTCGATACAAGGTACTAACTACGATCGAGATAGTGATTGCACTTGTCTTAGCTGCTGTATTGGGCATCGCTTTTTATGTCATAAACGTCTCTCGCTACCAATTGAAATCAGGGACATACAAATACCCATTTCGTGAAAAGGCTAGTATCAAGTTAACGGACAAAACGGATCGTTTGACGAATTCGTTTGTTACGACCCGTCGTATCCCTAAAGCACCACCACCAGGAAGCGGTGGCGGTGGCAGCACGACTCATTCGAGTGGTGGTGGGACCTTTGGTGGCGGTGGTCGAAGCTTTTAACTAGCGCTCTCAAGATTATGACGAAAATACTCATCTCCAAGAATAAGCGTGAACCCCGAAAATTGTTCTTCAATTTTTCGGGGGTTCACGCTTATTTCTGTAGTCGGTTTTAAGGGATACAAGGTGACTAATGTTTCAGGCTCGTTTTTTTGTGCGTTTATTTTACACTAACTCCTATTTTTCTCTGTTAAAACAAATCATTAGAAATAAAATTACTTGATTACAACAAATATATTGATTTTAAATTTCATATAGGTATACTTAAATTATGTAAACGCTTCAAAAAAAGAAAGGAGGTATTAAAATGAACAACAAAGAAACATCGTCAGCGGTCATTCATTTTGGGATCAAATCATCTTGCTATTTGCTTCTTGCTTGTATGTTCGGGGGAATCTTCATTCCATATTTATTCTATTTATTGCACTGGGAAGTTCGACTTGGTATCTTACTTTTCCTCCCCGTCTCTTTAGCTACTGTCATCACCAGCAATCATTATTTTATTTCTACGAAAAAAGGCATCACTAAAGGCTGTATCCGCACATTTTTCTTTGCCACAGCTTGCTTGATGATCGTCGCCTATCTTTGGTTGTACAAAGGGATCATCTTTTAGAATTTATTGATAAAAAGGAGTGTTGAAATGTTAACGAAATTCACAGAAGTCATTGAGCGTTATTTAGCTGGTCCAATGGCAAAAATTGCAAACCAACGTCATTTACGCGCTATTCGTGATGGGATCATCGCCACTTTACCACTGATCATCGTAGGCTCATTTTTCTTGATCATTGCTTTTCCTCCCTTACCACCTAGCTGGGGAATCTATCAGTTCTTGTCGGAAAATGCCGCAACGATTTTACTACCTTATCGCATGACCATGTATATCATGTCTCTTTATGCCACATTTGGAATTGGCGCTAGTTTGGCAAAAACCTATAAACTCGATGTCGTTTCTGGGGGGTTATTAGCAACGATTGCTTTTTTATTAACATTCATCCCTGTCAACATTCCTCTTGAGGCTGCGGAAGCTGCTGGCACTTCTGGTTTTGTTTTGCCAATGGCAAATTTAGGTGGCGGCGGAATGTTCGTTGGTATCATTACCTCTATTTTTGCTGTGGAAGTTTATCGATTAACAGACAAATCTAAATTCAAAATCACCATGCCCGAACAAGTACCGCCAGCAGTTGCTCGATCGTTCGAAGCATTGACGCCAACGTTGATCGTGATTTTAGTTATGGCATCGATCAGCTATTATATCGGCTTTGATTGGCATACAGCCGTTTCAAAAGTTGTCAGCCCTTTGATCAGCGCTACCGACACGTTACCGAGTGTACTATTACTTATTTTTCTGATCACCTTTTTCTGGGCGTTCGGTATCCATGGTGTCTCCATCATCGGTTCACTTGCTCGTCCACTATGGTTACAGATCTTAGAATCGAATACGACCGCGGCGGCAGCTGGAGAGGCGTTGCCAAATATTGCGGCTGAGCCATTTTATCAATGGTTTGTGTGGATCGGTGGTGCAGGTTGTACGATTGGTTTAGCGATCCTGCTCGCCTTTACTGCCAAGTCGAAATACGCTTCAAAGCTAGGGAAAGCGATTATTACTCCTTCCCTTTTCAATATCAATGAACCAGTTATTTTTGGGGTACCGATCGTATTGAATCCAACATTGATCATTCCCTTTATCTTTGCGCCAATGGTTTGTGCAACTATTGCTTGGTTTGCGACAAAACTCGGCTTAGTCAGTGCAGTCACGATCACCGCACCGTGGACACTCCCTGGACCGATCGGCGCATATCTAGCAACCGGCGGAGACTGGCGGGCAGCTGTGTTAAACATTCTATTGATCATTCTTTCCATTTTTATGTATTACCCATTCGTCAAGATTTATGATAAAAATGAATTAGCAAAAGAACAAGCTTTAGAAGAAACTTCAAAGGATCGTACAGTTGCTAACTAGTTTATAATCTTAGATTCACGTCAAACAAAAAGGCAGTACTTACCTTCATTTGAAAGTAAGTACTGCCTTTTTTAATAATCGTCTAAAACTACTGTTTACGATAAATGTTTTGCTATTTCAATGCCCAAACATCGCTCGTTTCTGGATTCGCATTGGTATTCCACCATTTGGCTTGATACGTTTTTCCTTTGTATGTTACTCGATCGCCACCAGAATACGCTTTGCTCGCAGACCACTCTTCTATTTGTGTTTTATCTGTTTTTTCCCATGCTTGTGAAGTATCTGGACGTTCTCCTTTGATCCACCATTTGGCACGATATTGGATTCCATTGTAAATCACTAAATCGCCTGTCGTATACACTTGGTCGATGCGCCATGTATCTTCCAACACACTTTGATCTTTTGTAGTGATCGTGATTGCTTGGCTCTTTTCTGATTCATTCCCCGCCGCATCATAAGCACTTACTTGGTAAGTGTAAGCCGTGTTACTTGCTAAATTCGTATCTGTAAACGTCGAACCACTTACTGCATTAACTTTCACGCCATTACGATACACATTGTATCCTGCTACTCGGTTGTTATCCGTTGATGGCCCCCAGCTGATCTGCGCACTATTAGCAGTCACTGTACCAGCCGTCAAACCTGTTGGAATACTTGGTGCTTGTGTATCTTTTTCCTCTTGTTTCGTCACAACCGTGAGAAATTGTGTTTTTTCAGACTCATTACCTGCTTCATCAAAAGCACTTACTTGGTAGACATACGTGGTGTCACTCGCCAAATTCTGGTCAGTGTAATCCAATGTTTCAGTTGTTCCTACTCTCACACCATTCCGATAAATGCGATAGCCTTTGACTTTGGTATTATCTGTTGATGGGTTCCACTTCAACTTCACAGAATGACTTGTTACTTCTTCTGACGTAAGACCAGTTGGGGTCGTTGGCGCTACTTCATCGCCACCGTTTTCTCCCTCAATATTCCCAACATCCCCAGTCATCTCATCACGATATTCCCAAATTTTCTTTGTTAAATTCGGAAGTTTTGCCAGTTCTGTTTTAGTTGCTGTCGTCACTTCGATTCCCCACTTTTCAAAGAAAGGCTGCAAGTTTCTGCCACTGATTTTAGAAGCTGCTACAACGAAATACTGACGTTTATCTTGTTCTGATGGTAATGAGCGTTGCTCGTTACGGTACATTTTATGCAAGTTTGGATAGAAGTCATCACCGAAAGCAAGTTCTAATTGCCAGAACATCCCTAGTCTTACCCAAACATCTTGGCTATCGAATTGTTTTTGTCCAGTGCCATTCAAATAATTGAAAATAGGCGTGTAACGATTTTCTCTTTCTAATCGACTACGTTGACCTAATGCTTTTTCTGCACGTAAAGAATAGATATTCACAGTTACTTCTGCTAAATCTTTCCAATTCATACGGGTCAGTTGATATGTATGACCGAGCTCATGCCAGATTCCCCACTGTCCCATAGTCGTAGGATTTAATACCGTTCTCATAGCATCAGAAGTACTACTATATGCAGTATGTTGATAGAAGGCATACATGTAATAGCCCGATTGAATGGTTTCGCGCAAATGCTGGACCATTCCAATAGGCGTACGATGCGCTGCTGAGCTGCCATCCAAACCAGAGCTTTGGTTATGTAGCGAGATGACTTTCTCATGAGCCTCTAAGATTGATTTAGGGTCCTTTGCATCTTGAAGTGTTCGATTCGAACCAGTCACCAATACACGGTCACTTACTAACTCATAACCTACTGCATTCGGATCATTGGCAAGCATTTGGGTCCATTCCTGTTGCGTTGTTTCTCCAAGAATAAACCGTGGAATCTCTATTCCACCTTTGATTTCAATGCTTATTTTCCCTTGTGCTGTTTGACCTGATTCATTTCGAAAATGGATAAGGCCCACTTGAGAGCCAGAAATCACATTACGCCCTTTTACTAACTGTGTGCCGTTTGCAGAACCATCCGAGAAATTAGTTAACGCAGGCGTAGTAATCGTATACGTCGGTAACTTTGTTTGGTCCGTTGACTCATCCACATAGATCTCGATCACATCAGTTGCACGTTTATAGATTCCCGTTGATTGATTCGTACTTGGCCCATATGGATTATCTAAAATATTCCCCTTATATGCGTCCAGATTTTCACTTTGTTTAATCGTTAATTTCTTTGATACATTTTGATTCGTTGCATTAATTTCTACTGTCGCTTGTCCCGTTTCACCTTTGATTACTTCTTCTCCACTTACTGTATTCGAAAATATAACCATCCCCAACAACACGGTACTAAACAATACATATTTTTTCATTTTTATGAAATTCTCCCATTTGGTATTTTTATGTTTCTTGTTACTGAACTATTTGAGTACCCAGACATCACTTGTTTCTGGATTCGCATTGGTATTCCACCATTTTGCTTCATAAGTTTTCCCTTTGTAACTTACTCGATCGCCACCAGAATATGCCTTACTTGCTACCCATTCTTCTATTTGTGTTTTATCTGTTTTTTCCCATGCTTGTGAAATATCTGGGCGTTCTCCTTTGATCCACCATTTGGCACGATATTGGATCCCATTATAAATCACTAAATTGCCTGTCGTATACACTTGGTCGATGCGCCATGTATCTTCCAACACACTTTGATCTTTTGTAGTGATCGTGATTGCTTGGCTTTTTTCTGATTCATTCCCCGCTGCATCATAAGCACTTACTTGATAAGTATATGCTGTGTTGCTCGATAAATTTGTATCTGTAAACGTCGAACCACTTACTGAATTGACTTTAACGCCGTTACGATATACATTGTATCCTGCTACTCGGTTGTTATCCGTTGATGGTCCCCAGCTGAACTGCGCACTATTAGCAGTCACTGTCCCAGCAGTCAAGCCTGTCGGAATACTTGGTGCTTGTGTATCTTTTTCCTCTTGCTTTGTCACAACCGTGATAAATTGTGTTTTCTCAGACTCATTACCTGCTTCGTCAAAAGCACTTACTTGGTAGACATAAGCAGTATCACTCGCTAAATTCTTATCTGTGTAATCCAATGTTTCAGTCGTCCCAACTCGTACCCCATTTCGGTAGATACGATAGCCTTTGACTTTTGTGTTATCAACTGATTGATTCCATTTGATTTTTACAGAATTGCTTGTTACTTCTTCTGTAGCAAGTCCAGTTGGGATCGTCGGTGCTTCTTTATCATCGCTGTTATTATCTTCACCATCGATATTGCCAACGTCACCAGTCATCTCATCGCGATATTCCCAGATTTTTTTCGTTAATTTCGGTAGTTTTTCCATTTCAAGTCTACTCTCTGCTGTTACATCGATTCCCCACTGTTGGAAGAAAGGCTGCAAGTTTCTGCCACTGATTTTAGAAGCAGCTACAACGAAATACTGACGTTTATCCTGTTCTGATGGTAATGAGCGTTGCTCGTTACGGTACATTTTATGTAAGTTTGGATAGAAATCTTCACCAAAGGCTAGTTCCAATTGCCAGAACATCGCTAATTTTGTCCAAACATTTTGGCTATCAAATTGTTTTTGTCCAGTGCTATTCAAATAATTGAAAATAGATGTATAACGATTATCTCTTTCCAAACGACTACGAATACCAAATTCCTTTTCCGCACGTAAAGAATAGATATTGACTGTCACTTCTGTCAAACCATTCCAATTCATCCGATTCATTTGATACGTATGTCCAATTTCATGATACATGCCCCATTGCTCTTGACGTTCAGGCATCAACAAAGCATACATCGTATCCGCATGATAACCAGTATGTTGCAAGTAAGCATACATATAAGCACCAGCAGAATGCGTTTCACGCATATGTTGGACTAAACCAACAGGAGTACGGTGATTCGAGGCACTATTATCAAGACCGGAAATCTTATCGTGTGATTTGATGACTTTATCTTGCGTTTCTACAATATTGGTCGGATTCCTTACCAAATGAATCGATCTGCTTGATCCTGTAATCAATACACGTTCACCTAGTAATTCATATCCTGGTGCTCCTGGATGATTTGCTACGATTTGATCCCATTGTGCATTCGTTGTTTCACCAAGAATAAAGCGTGGAATCGTGATACCACCTTTGATTTCAATATTTACCTTTCCAGAAGAAGTTAATTGATCTTGTTCATTTTGAATATGGATAATACCAACTTGTGTTCCTGAGATCACGTTTCTTCCTCTATTTAATTGAATTCCTCTTGTCCAACCTTCAAGGTAGTCGGTCAATCCAGCGCCAGTGATCGAATAAGTCGGTAGTTTCGATTGATCTGTATTTTCATCAACGTAAATTTCGATCACATCATTCGCACGTTTATAAATCCCTGTTGATTGATTGGAACTTGGTCCATATGTATTGTTTAAAATATTTGCCTTATAGGCGTTCAAATTCTCACTTTGCTTGATTTCTAATTTCGTTGAAACATTTTGATTCGTTTGGATTGCTGTGGAAGTTTCATTTTTATCAATAACTTCATCTGCATGATTTATCTCTGAATACATAACCATCCCTAACAAAACCGCACTAAAAAGTAAAGTCTTTTTCATATCTAAAATAACACTCCTAAAATTATTATTTGTTACAAAATAACTATAACATCCATCTGAATATGTTATTTTCCAATTTTTCTTCCATTCGGAAAAAATAGGAGGAAGATTCGTTCCATTTATGCATTGATTAGCAAATGCCTATAATTAGATGATTCACATTAATTATTTCGATCAGTTGATCATCTAAAAAAAGTAGTGATTTCCATAAATTCTCACTGAAATAAAAAAACAGACCACATAAACCATGCAGTCTGTGAAATAAACGATTTCGATAATTTCTAAGTAAATAAATTTTTCTTCTTTTGTCCAATAGCCGAAACAAGTAGAAGAAGTATACCCGAAAAAAGATAGACGAGTTTTACACCAAACACGTCCGCAACTCTTCCCATGAACAGCATTGCGATAGAGAAAGTTCCCATGTAAATCATCCCTGATGCAGCATAAACAGCGAGGAGTTTTTCTTCTTTTGCTCTTTGCTGAATGACCGTTGCTTGCGGAATATTTTTGACTTGAAAAAATATTCCGATCAAAAAAGTACACATCAAAATAAATGGCGCATATTCAGTCGATAAGACTAGTAATGTGGCAATTCCGCCAAAAAAAGAACCTGCTACGATTGCTTTTCCTTTACTTCGATCGAACCAGTCTGGATTTTTCATCACGATCACACTTCCGAGTAACGCACCAACAAAATAAGAAGCATTGATGTAGCCCCACCACTTATCTGATTGCTTCAACACTTCGGAAACAAATACCAGAACAAGAGAAGAAACCCAAGCAGTATTAGCGATTCCTTCCAACGTGTCCATGACCACGACTGTCCGTATCAACGGTTCTTTCCACACATATTGCCACCCTTTTTTAAGCTCTTTCCACTTTGAACCTTGCGTTGCTTTTTGAACGGTCCGAGGTAGCAGTAAAAATAAACCAGAACAAAGTAAAAAAAGCCCCACATCTATCCAAACTAGTTCAGAAACCGAGAACCACACAAGCAAAGAGGCGCCCACCGCCCAACTACCAATGTTAACAACTTGAAGCATCGTGCTGAATAAGCTGTTTGCACGAATCAACGCCTCTTTTTCTACGTATTGAGGAATCAGCGCCATACTAACCGGTTCTGCACACCCATCTAAGAATGCAATGCAAGCAATCAAAAGATAGATCACACCTAGTTCAATTTGCTCAGACAAGTAGGAAAGATAGCCCGCTAAAATAAACAAAAAAATAGTCTTCATTAGCTGACTCAGCTTCAACATTTTATCAAGCGATAATTTCATTGATAACAAAGGAGTCAAAAATCCCGCCACCATCATCGCTCCTGTAACGATAACTGGCACAATTGCTGAAGCAAATGCCGAATTTGTCCAAGAATAAACAGCACTGATGACTGCTACCGTGTAGATCGTATCACCGATATTCGCTACCGCTTGACCGAGTATCAAGCACAGGAAAGCTTTCTTATTTTTCATTTTTATCTCCTTCAACCAGAGGAAACAATGAATAGCATCATCACTATTCATTGTATCTTTTACTCTTTTCAAACATATTTTTCTTCCTAAAAACAGCCACTACCAAGGAATAACGTTGAGGTCTGGCCATTTCTTTTTCCATTTTGCTACTTTCTGATCATAGATTTCTTTCGTGATCATTTTTTTATTCGGTCGCACGATTCCTTCAAATAGATCATCCAGTCCATAAGGAGAAAAAACCTGTAACTGTCCATTCTCATTTAGAGAAACACCGATTGCTGTAGCTGTAGTTGGCCAGGTAGAAATAGCTTCTTCTGAAGAACCATACGCCTGTATCGGAAAGCCAAATCGTTCTTCATACCAAAGATGGACCCTTGCTTCATTGATGATATCCAGCGAATAGTTTGAAGATTCGATTTCTCCTGCGATCTTTTTACTCGTTTCTAGTTCTTTTCCTTCACTCAAGTCTTCATCAAAATAGACAATATCGACATCACTTATCCCGTAGCCGATTGGCATGCCATAAAGCCGATTCCAAACGGATTGCACGATACATCCCGCTCCCACATATAGTTCTGGTATCGCCATGGTAGAAACCATTTGGATGATTTGATAAAGAGCAGTATCTTGTTTTAGTATCTCGTGAAGTGATTCTTTTTGAGTCTGCAACAGTTCATTTTTTGTCATGGTTTTTCCCGCCTTTTTTTAATAATGTTCCGGTTCAAACGATTATTTTCTTAAATAAAATCTTACAGGAAGCGGTTGCAGTTGGCAATAGAGCTTCCCACGTTTGATTATTAAACAGCAAACAAAGCGATCCTATAATAGAGTTGTACGGATAAAAAACAAATAATTTCATCATTGAACTAACAGGTATTCTCATAGCTTAATGCTTTTTCATTAGATTAGTAACATTTGTTTTACGTTCAAAAGAAGGCTCGCTAATTCTATTACTGAATATTTTATTATAAGTTCAAATTTTTAAATTAGAAATTGGATAACTAAACAAATATTAGGGTAATAATTTGATTTACACCCAATTATTTGTTAAAATAAATCAAACATTCGGGTTTTATGATTATTTATACCCAATTATTTGCCTAGGAGAATTATTATGTCTAGTAATCTATATAAAAATGAGTTAATTAACTATTTGAAAAATAAATCAGAAATTTCCACGGAAGAACTCCACATGTTTTATCGACAATTCACTCCTAATTTACCAATGAATACATTACGTTGGCGGATTTATACGCTTAAGCAACAAGGACTCATTTATAGTCCCAAAAGAGGTGTCTATGCACTCAGCGAAAAGGAGACGTTTACTCCAGCACCTAATGATAAAATTTTACACATAGCTAACCTTTTACAAACTAAATTTCCTTATGTGGACTTTAGCATATATTCCACACGATATATTGGTAATCTGTCTAATCACGTGTACCAGACAAACAATCTAATCATCGAAATCGAAATTGATACCTTAGATGCTTCCTTTCATTTTTTGAAGGATCAGTTCCCTAATACTTTTGTGTCCCCGGATCAAAAGATGTATGACTACTATATTAGTCCTTCAGAAGAAAATATTATTATCAATCGCTTATATGTTGATGCTCCTTTAAATAAGTTTGATGGAAACTTTTACATTCCTAAAATAGAAAAATTAATTGTCGATTTACTAGTAAACAATCCCATTATTCTCCCAATCAGCTCTGCAGAAATCCAAACAATTATCTCTACTATTCTAAATACGTATAATATTAATTATTCAACGCTTACCCGTTACGCAAAAAAAAGAAATGTAAACCAAGAACTAAAACAAATATTGGCTAAAAAAGGAGAAGAAGAATGATTAAAGAATCTAGTTTTACTGCTGACTGGTATTCATCTGTAGAAAAGGACTATCAAAAATTAGACCATAATTTATTGGACAAAGTAACACACGCTTTATATTTACTAGAAAAGCTTACAGATACTCAATTAGAGTTTATTTTTAAAGGCGGAACTTGTTTACTTTTATTGCTTGAAGAAATTAAACGATTCTCTATTGATATCGATATTGTTATTACTAGAACAATCTCCAAAGAAAAACTTTCTAATACGTTACAAACAATTATTGATTGTTCTCTCTTTACCCGATTTGAAGAACAATCACGCTATCAAACAGAGATTCCCAAGGCGCATTTTAAGTTTTTTTATCCATCACCATTAGATGGTACAGAATCCTATGTATTACTTGATATTTTATTTGAGTCCTCTCCCTACAATCAGGTAATAGAACTGCCAATCAATAGTCCTTTCGTAGTTACTTCACCACCAAACAAAGCAGTTCACGTCCCTGATATCGAAAACATTCTAGGCGATAAGTTAACTGCATTCGCCCCAAATACTACTGGTATTCCTTACAACAAGGGAAAAGAAATGGAAATTATTAAACAGTTATTTGACGTTGAAAGCTTATTTGACCAAGCAAATGATTTAGATAAAATAAGAGCCGCTTTCATCAAATGCGCGAAACAAGAACTTATCTATCGCGAATTAAGTAACATGGGTCCTGATGACGTCTTAGATGATATCCTAAAAACTGCATGTGTTATTGGAGGACGTGGTAGTAGTTATAAAGAGACATTCTTAAAATTAGAAGATGGAATCCGGAGAATCAAGTCTCATATCATTTGTAAAAACTATATATTAGAAGAAGCTGTGGTGAGTGCTTCTAAAGCTGCATATTTAGCTTGTCTGATAAAATCTAATCATACAACTATCGAACACTACGACTCATCTAAATCTTTGCCTGAACTAACCGGTGTTTTCCTCTTTAAAAAGATGGGAAAGATTAAAAAATTTAGTCCAGAAGCATATTATTATTTTGCGAAAGCTCAAGAAATCAGTAATTATATACATCAAACGGCTAACGATACTATTTAGAGATTATTTTTAATAGATACCCAGTTCATGAGCTTTACATAGAAATTTACAAAAAATAAAAAAAACAGACTATCCTCATGGGATAGTCTGCTAAACCTTGACTTAACAACGTTTTTATTATTCCGCAGCGTTTGCGTCTTTGAGACCGTATTTTTTGTTGAAACGGTCCACACGTCCGTCTGCTTGTGTGAATTTTTGACGTCCAGTATAGAATGGATGTGAGTCAGAAGTTACTTCGACACGGATGACTGGGTATGTATTACCGTCTTCCCATTCAACTGTTTCTTGTGAAGTTTTTGTTGAACCTGACAAGAATTTGAAACCAGTTGTAGAATCCAAAAATACTACTGGATGGTAATCTGGATGGATATTTTCTTTCATGCTATTCGCTCCTTTGCCCTGCTTCATTTGCTGAACCAGAGTTGATTTGTCGATTTACAACATTTACATCTTACCATGTTTCCTATGAGCTTGCAATTATCTTTTTAAATTTCTTGTGGGATTTTTTTTGCCAAAAGAAACATCTTGGAATTCTTTAAAAAATTGTTGGTTATTTTTAGTTTTTCGCAAGAAACGAATCAATTGTTCCGTATATTCTAATGAATCGCCAATCATATGCTTACGCAATTTCCAGATTTCTTCTAGTTGCTCGCTATCCATCAATAACTCTTCTTTACGCGTACCTGATTTTTTGATGTCGATCGCTGGGAAAATACGTCGCTCTGATAATTCACGTGACAATTGTAACTCTAAGTTCCCTGTTCCTTTGAACTCTTCATAGATGACATCATCCATCCGACTCCCTGTATCAACTAATGCCGTTGCTAAAATCGTCAAGCTACCGCCTTCTTCGATATTTCTGGCAGCACCAAAGAATTTTTTCGGTTTGTACAAGGCAGCTGGATCGATCCCTCCACTTAATGTTCGACCACTTGGCGGCACGACTAAGTTATATGCGCGTGCTAATCGTGTGATACTATCCATCAAGATAACGACATCTCGTTTGTCTTCAACTAAACGCATGGCACGCTCTAACACCAATTCAGAAACCCGAGTATGGTTTTGCGGTTGCAAATCAAACGTAGAAGAAACCACATCACCTTTGACACTGCGTTCAAGGTCAGTGACTTCTTCTGGTCGTTCATCGATCAATAAGACGATCAATTCAACTTCTGGATGATTTTCAGTGATGCCATTGGCGATTTCTTTTAGGATGGATGTTTTTCCTGCTTTCGGAGGAGCAACGATCAAACCACGTTGGCCAAATCCAATAGGGGAAAAAATATCGATCATGCGAGTTGCTATTTGTTGTGGCGTTGTTTCTAAGCGAAGCTGTTTCTCAGGATAAAGAGGCGTCAATGCTGGGAAATGCGGGCGTTCTTTCGCATCTTCTGGATCTTTACCGTTGACACTTTCAACATGCATCAACCCATAATAACGTTCTGATTCCTTTGGCGGTCTCGCTTTACCAGCTACTTTATCCCCGTTTCTTAAACTGAAACGACGGATCTGAGAAGCAGAGATATAGATATCTTCGACACTTGGACCATAATTGATCGGCCGTAAAAAGCCATAACCATCTTGTCCTACGATGTCTAAGATCCCTTCCATATAATAGAAGCCTTGTTTCTCAGCCTGTGCCCGGATAACAGCTAAGGATAATTCCTTTTTGTTCATTTTACTGTAATAAGGAATCTTGAATTCTTTTGCATAACTGTAAACATCTTTTAGCGTTTTGTTTTCCAGTTCGGCCATTGTCAAATAATCGCTCATTCGGCTTCCACTTCCTCCACCATTTTAATACTTGCTCCAATTGCAGTTAACTTTTCGATGATATGATCGTAGCCTCGCAAAATATATTCGACATTATAAATCGTTGTCGTGCCTTCTGCCATCAATCCTGCGATCACTAAACAAGCACCGGCACGTAAATCTGAAGCAACGACTTCAGCGCCATGGAGTTTATTTGGGCCATTCAAAATGATCATATTGCCTTCTACCGAAATATCAGCACCCATTCGTGCCAACTCAGGAACATGATTTACTCGTTTCGAATAGATCGTATCCACGATTTCAGCAGTTCCTGTGGTCATCAATAATAACGGTGTCAACGGTTGTTGTAAGTCTGTGGCAAAACCTGGATACGGATAAGTCATCACATTTGCTGCTTTCAAATCCTTTGAAGGATAGACTTCGATCTCGTCTTCACTGATTTTCATACTTACGCCGATTTCTTGAAGTTTTGCAATAAAACTTTCAAGATGCTCATAGATCACGTTCTTGATTTTTATGCCATTTCCTGCCGCAGCAGCCACAGCTAAATAAGTCCCTGCTTCGATACGGTCAGGGATCATAAAATGACGGCAACCATGTAGTTCTTCTACCCCTTCGATACGAATGACGTCCGTACCAGCTCCACGGATCTTGGCACCCATATTGTTCAATAATGTCGCAACGTCAATGATCTCAGGTTCACGTGCTGCATTTTCGATCGTTGTCTGTCCTTTTGCTTTTACTGCGGCTAGCATGATATTGATCGTTGCACCAACAGAAATCACGTCCATAAATACACGGTTTCCGTTAAGTGTTTTGTTTTCTGTTCGTAAATACATCGCACCGTGTTCATTGGTTACTTTCGCACCTAATGCTTCAAATCCTTTGATATGAAGGTCGATGGGACGGGGACCAAGGTAACAACCACCTGGTAAACCGACAACTGCTTCACCGAATTTACCTAATAATGTTCCCATAAAATAGTAAGACGCACGCAAACTATTGATCTTTCCACTTGGCATTGGTACTGAAACAACGCCACGAGGATCGATCTCTAAGACATTATTTGCAAAACGGACAGTCGCGCCCATGATCTCTAAAATCTCTATCAATGAATGAACATCTTGGATATCAGGTACACCTTCCAAGATCACCGGAGAATCTGCTAAAATCGCTGCCGGTATCAAGGCAACTGCACTATTTTTAGCACCACTGATCGTTACTTCACCGGTCAATGGACGATTTCCTTCGATAATTATTTTTTTCATTTGTTCCCCACCTTGTTTATTCCTCAAATTTTATACATATGTTTGTATTTTATCATAGATGAAACGAAGAAACGAGCATCGTTCGTTTTATTTAAACAAAAAAGAAGAGAACAAACGCCTGACTGGCACATTGCTCTCTTCTTTCAATTCTTGGAATCGATCTAGTTTTTATCGATTATGCTTTGTTAGCAGAACCGAACCAGTCGATATGAGATTCAGCATCTTTAACGATTGCTGCTTTACCTGGTGCTAATAATTTACGAGGGTCAAATCCTTTACCTTCGCGGTCTTTACCAGCTTCGATATACTCACGAGTTGCTGCAGCAAATGATAATTGGAATTCAGTGTTAACATTTACTTTAGAGATACCCATTGAGATTGCTTTTTCGATTTGATCTTGAGGAATACCAGATCCGCCGTGTAATACTAAAGGTACGTCTGAACCTACAGCATCAGCAATTGCTTGTAAGTGGTCAAATGCTAATCCGCTCCAGTTTTCTGGATATTGACCGTGGATGTTACCAATACCACATGCTAGGTAGTCAATACCTGTTGCTACCATTTGTTTACATTCTTCGATGTCTGCTAATTCGCCTGATCCGATGATTCCATCTTCTTCTCCACCGATTGAACCTACTTCACACTCAACTGAGATTCCTTTAGCATGAGCTCTTTCAACAACGTCTTTAGCTAATTTCAAGTTTTCTTCGAATGGTAAATGAGAACCATCGAACATAACTGAAGTATAGCCAACTTCGATACATTCTAATGCTGCATCGTAGTCACCGTGGTCTAAATGGATTGCTACTGGAACAGTGATGTTCATTGATTCAACTAAATTAGTGATCATGTCTTTACATACTTTATAACCACCCATGTATTTAGCTGCACCCATTGAAGTTTGGATAAGTACTGGTGCTTTTTTAGCTTCAGCTGCTTCTAAGATCGCTTGAGTCCATTCTAAGTTGTTTGTGTTGAACCCGCCGACTGCATAACCGCCTTTACGAGCAGCTTGTAAAAATTCAGCTCCTGATACTACTGGCATAATAAATTCCTCCTAAATTTTGTATAACTAAATTTGTTAAGACATTCCTTAACCAACGAACCTATTTTACCAAACATTTCAGTAGTTTTCTACTAAAATCAATAAAAATGAAAATTTTCAAGAAGCTTTTTTCATTTAAAAAACAGCCACTACTGAAATATCATTGGTAAAAGGTTCGCCACGAACATTTTTAGTTATTTATTAATAACAATTCTAATTATTTGACACCGCACGATTTTGACGAATCAAATAATTTCATCGGCCTATTTTGTTTCGCGTTCTGCTAATGAAGCACCAACAAACGCTTTGATCAATTTTTGCGGACGATTTGGACGTGAGATCAATTCTGGATGGAATTGACATCCTACAAAGAATTTTTTCTCTGTGATCTCAACGATCTCAACCAAACGATTGTCTGGAGAGACACCAGAGAACACTAAGCCATGTTCTTCAAATTGTTGACGGTATTTATTGTTGAATTCATAGCGATGACGATGACGTTCTTGCACAACTTCTGCATTATCGTAAGCTGCAGCAGTTGTCGTACCTTTTTTGACTTTACATGGGTAAAGACCTAAACGCAACGTACCACCCAGATTTTCAATGTTTTCTTGATCTGCCATCAAGTCGATGATGTTGTGTTCTGTTCCTGGAATAGTTTCTGCTGAAGCAGCGTCTTCTAGACCAACGACATTACGTGCAAACTCAACACAAGCCATTTGCATTCCTAAACAGATTCCTAAGAAAGGTACATCATTTTCACGTGCATAACGAATAGCTTCGATCTTTCCTTCGATACCTCGGTCACCAAATCCGCCTGGTACTAAGATCCCATCGGCATCTTTCAATCGTTCGTCGACATTTTCACTCGTTAGCTCATGGGCTTTTACCCAATCTAATTCGATATCCGCATCAAACGCAAAGCCAGAATGCTTCAATGCTTCTACAACTGAGATGTAGGCATCTGGTAATTCAACATATTTTCCGACCAAAGCGATACGTACTTTTTTCTTCAAGTTCAATACGCGATTTTCTAACGCTTTCCATTCTGTCATGTCTGCTTCTGGGGTTGATAGTTTCAAATGATCACAAACGATTCGATCCATTCCTTGTGATTGTAATAATAATGGGATTGAATATAATGTATCCACATCTGGCGATTCAATCACTGCTTCTGGTTCCACATCACAGAACTGAGCTAATTTATTTTTAACATCTTGAGAAACAGGTTGCTCTGTTCGAACAACTAAAATGTTTGGTTGGATACCTAAACCACGTAATTCTTTTACGCTGTGTTGTGTTGGCTTAGTTTTCATTTCACCAGCCGCTTTCAAATAAGGGATCAAGGTTGTGTGGATATACATCACATTATCAGAACCAACATCCGCTTTCATCTGACGTAAAGCTTCTAAGAACGGAAGTGACTCAATATCCCCAACTGTTCCTCCAACTTCAGTGATGATGATATCTGAATCGGTCATTTTTGCTGCCCGCATGATTTTTTCTTTGATTTCATTGGTAATATGTGGAATAACTTGGACAGTTGCTCCTAAGTACTCCCCTTTACGCTCTTTACGTAGGACTTCTGAATAAATTTTTCCTGTCGTCACATTGGAGTATTTGTTCAAGTTGATGTCAATAAAACGTTCATAGTGGCCTAAGTCCAAATCCGTTTCTGCTCCATCATCTGTGACGAAAACTTCTCCGTGTTGGTAAGGACTCATTGTTCCTGGGTCCACGTTGATGTATGGATCAAATTTTTGGATCGTTACTTTCAATCCACGATTTTTCAACAAACGGCCTAAAGATGCTGCGACAATCCCTTTACCAATCGATGAAACAACGCCGCCTGTCACAAAAATGTATTTTGTCATATGTTCAAAAACTCCTTCTTGTTTTATCTGCAGGAAAAGTCTAAGAAAATAAATAAGGCTCCCTATCCTTCAAAAGAATAGGGAGCGGTAATTTCTGTAAACTTCTGACCCTCTAAAAGGGTGCCCAAGGTGTATATTACAAGCTATCTAGGAGAAAGTCAAGTGTTCAATTGTGATTGAATCCGCTCACTTTCTTAAAAGACTTTAATTATTATTCGATTGATTAAAATAAGAAGTAAAACAGAATATAGGAAATATTGAGAAATTATTAGGAAAATACAAGAAGAAAATGTTACTATAATATTGAACTAAAAAAAATTTATCTAGAAAAGAGGAACATTTATGAAAGAATCTTATTTTGATGGTGGACTTGCCACTTATATTGGTACATCGATTTTAGCTTCACTTATCACCATTCTAACATTAGGTATCTGCGCACCTTGGGGATTTTGTCTCTTATATAATTGGAAAATCAAACATACTGTAATAAATGGAAAAAGGCTTTACTTTGATGGTACAGCAATGCAATTATTCGGTCATTGGATCAAATGGTTCTTACTCACTATCATCACTTTAGGAATATATGGTTTCTGGGTAAATATCAAGTTAGAACAATGGCGAGTGAAACACACACATACAATCAATTGATATTTACATATTACATTAAACAAATGACAGTAAATTAGTTCTTTAGAATCCATCGCAAAACTAACGAATATAATTACAAAAAAAGCCGAACCATGGCTATTACCCCATAGATTCGGCATTGTACACTTTTATTAGAAATCGTTGCTTAATAAAGTTCTAAATATTGTTCTCTTTCCCACTCAGAAACTGTTTGTCTGAAGGCTGCCCATTCCAGGCGTTTCGCTTCGACAAAGTTTGCAAAGATATGATTGCCTAACGCATCGATCATCACTTTATCTTTACGCAATTCTTTGATCGCATTGTGGATCGTTGATGGGAGATCTTGGATTTGCGCTTCTTCACGTTCTTCTTCATTCATCACGTAAATGTTGCGATCAACCGCTGGTGGTGGTGTCAATTCGTTACGGATTCCGTCTAATCCTGCTTGTAATAACACAGCCATCGCTAAGTATGGATTCGCCGCCGGGTCCACAGAACGTAATTCTAGACGAGTCGATAGACCACGAGATTCAGGCACACGTACCAATGGTGAACGGTTTCGTCCGCTCCATGCTACATAAACAGGTGCTTCATAACCTGGAACTAAACGTTTGTAAGAGTTGACTGTTGGATTGCAGACTGCGGTATACGCGCGTGCATGTTTCAATAAACCACCTAAGAAGTGGTATGCCGTTTGGCTTAACTCTAAATCGCCATCTTTATCATAAAAGGCGTTTCCTTCTTCATTGAACAAAGACATATTGCAGTGCATGCCAGAACCATTGATTCCGAATAATGGTTTTGGCATGAAGGTCGCATGTAAGCCATGTTTACGTGCAATGGTTTTTACTACTAATTTAAACGTTTGGATATTGTCACAAGCGTCTACGACATCCGCATATTTGAAGTCGATCTCGTGTTGTCCAGGAGCGACTTCATGGTGAGAAGCCTCTACTTCAAAGCCTAAGCTTTCTAATTCTAACACGATATCTCGGCGGCAGTTTTCGCCCAAGTCAGTTGGGGCAAAATCAAAGTAGCCACCTTTATCATTCAAAGTCGTCGTGATCCCGCCATCTTCGTCTAACTTAAATAAGAAGAACTCTGGTTCAGGGCCTAAGTTGAATGAGGTGAAACCAAGTTTTTTCATGTCATTCAATGAACGTTTTAGATTGCCACGAGGGTCCCCAGCAAATGGTGTACCGTCTGGATTATAAATATCACAGATCAAGCGTGCCACTTTCCCGTGGTCGCTTTCCCATGGGAAGATCATCCAAGTAGAAAGATCAGGATACAAGTACATATCACTTTCTTCGATTCTGACAAATCCTTCGATCGAAGAACCATCAAACATCATTTTATTTTCAAGCACTTTGTCGATTTGACTCACTGGAACCTCAACATTTTTGATCGTTCCTAAAATATCTGTGAACATTAAACGTAAAAATCGTACGTTTTCATCCTCAATGATTCGTTTAATCTCTTCGCCTGTGATTTGTTTCTTTACCATGGTATCTGTATCCCTCTTTCTATTTTTTATTCCATTCAGTCAAAGTATTGACGTTGTTGCAACCCTTGTGACTGATAATGTCCTGTTTTCGCTAACCCGCCTTGAGCTAAGATCTCATCACGGAAAATTTGACGAACGTCGTGATCGGTCAGCGGTTTTTTACTTTTTTCTTCTTGTTTTTTCGCCTGTGCCATTTCATAGACACGTTTGATCCCAGCCATATTCAGTCCTTCTGAAAGATAGTCTTTGATTTCTAGTAAAATATCGATGTCATTCAAAGAATACATGCGCCGATTCCCTTCGCTTCTCTCAGGATGAACAAATTCCTGTTCTTCATAATACCTGATTTGCCGAGCGGTTAAGTCTGTTAGTTTCATAACTGTACCAATTGGAAAAACCGACATTGAACGACGTAATTCCTTTTCTCCCATCTGACGTCTCCTTTCGTCCTATCAATTGACTAAAGTATACCAATCACAAAAAATGCTGTCAACCTCTCATGTAAGGTTTTCTTACATAGAAACCAAGTTTTTTTATAAAAAAACTTGGTCAACTCCTAAATGAAGCCAACCAAGTATATTTATTCTTACTATTTACTTTTTAAAATAACTCATCTTTTTTTATCCATTTAGAGTTTTTATTCGCAAACCCTCGTACTTCATAGCTATTTTCGTCTTCAATAAAATGCTCATCTAGTACAAGCGTCTGTCTTCTCAACTCACTTAGCAGTTGTCCTTGATCACTAGGTACCAGTTTTGTATATGGGACCATCAGCTCCATCAACTGTCGTTTGATTGCTTCAATCAAGCGTTCTTTCCCTTCTTGTGTTTGAGTCGAAACCAAGACATTCGGGAATAGCGTTGGCGTGAAGGTAGCTGGATCGATCAAATCAGATTTATTATAGACCGTCAAAACAGGCATTTCTTTCATCTCTAGCTCATCCATTAATTTTAAAACCGTCTGTTCTTGCAAGATCCGATCAGAAGAACTCACGTCAACGACATGTAATAACAGATCCATGCCTTGACTTTCTTCAAGGGTCGAATGGAACGCATCAATCAACTGTGTGGGCAAATCTTGGATAAATCCAACTGTATCCGTCACAGTCAGCTCAAGCCCTTCCGCAAAACGCCATTTTTTAGTGAGTGGATCTAGCGTGGCAAACAATTGATCTTTTGCATATGATTCTGCTTGCGTCAATAAATTGAGGATCGTCGATTTACCGGCATTCGTATAACCAATCAACCCAATTTGAAACACATCACTGCTTTGTCTTTTCTGGCGGTTGCGTTCTCGATGCGCTTCTACTGTTTTTAATTCTCTTTTTACGCCTAAGATCTTATTACGGATATGGCGACGATCTGTTTCCAATTTTGTTTCCCCTGGGCCTCTTGTACCGATTCCTCCACCAAGACGAGAAAGCGACTTTCCTTGCCCAGCTAGACGAGGTAATAAGTATTCCAATTGTGCCAACTCGACTTGAAGCTTTCCTTCTTTCGAACGCGCACGCATGGCAAAGATGTCTAAAATCAATTGGACTCGATCAATCACTGGGGCGCCTACCGCATCTGTGATCAGTTGGCTTTGACGCGGAGTCAGTTCATGATTGAAAATGACTAGCTCTGCTTCATAAGCATCTGCTAATTGTGTCAATTCTTGGAGTTTTCCTTTACCGATCAGCGTTTGCCGATCTACTTGAGGGCGCTTTTGCGTAAGGGTATAGACGACCTCACCCGCCGCCGTATCTGTCAATTGTGCTAATTCTTTCATTGATTCAGCAAAATACCGTTGATTTTCTTCTGTTTCTACACCAACGATGATCACTTTTTCTTTTGCTTCTTTCACGCGCTCACCTCTTTCAGCCAACCTTCGATGGCACTTTCGATGTTTGCAAGATCTGTCGGTTCTTTTAATAGATCAAACCAATTCGCCGTCAAGCGATTACGAAACCAAGTCAGTTGACGTTTCGCGTACCGCCGCGAGTTCAGTTTGATTTGTTCGACTGCTTCATCTAAAGTGATCTTTTCTTCAAAATAAGGAAATAATTCTTTGTAGCCGATTCCTTGGCTTGCTTGAACTGTTCCAAGCTCATAGACTTTTCTTGCTTCTGCAATCAGTCCCTCTACCAACATTTGATCCACTCGTTGATTGATCCTGCTATACAGGAACTCACGCTCGGTATCCAGACCGATCATATAGTAATCATATAAGCACGCTGGTGTTTCTTTTGGTGCCATGATACTGTAGCCAGTTGTCTCGAATACTTCCAACGCTCGAATCACTTTTCGTTGATTGTTCCAATGGATTTTTTCTGCTGCAAGCGGATCACGATCGTTCAAATAAGCCCATAGCTTTTCTTTTCCTAGTCGTTCCGCCATTTGTTCATATTTCGCTCGAACGTCTGGGTCTGTTTCTTCATTTGCTCCTAATTGAAAGTCGTACAATAACGATTGAATATATAAACCTGTACCGCCAACGATGATCGGCAACTTGCCCCTGTTGGTGATCTCAGTGATCAGTCCTCTACCTGTTCGCTGAAAATCCGCTGCCGAATACTGTTGATCCGGTTCGATCACATCAATCAAATGATGTGGGATTCCCATCATTTCACTCGGCTTGATTTTTGCTGTACCGATATCTAGTTGTTTATAAATTTGTAAGGAATCCCCACTGATGATCTCGCCATTGAATTTTTGGGCAAGTGTCACACTCAATGCTGTTTTACCAACTGCTGTGGGTCCTACGATCACTAATACTTTTTCCATATGACTCCTACTTTTTCTTTAATTGTTTCACATACCAGGCACGTTCAGGAAAATCTGTGATGAGCGCATCAACAGGTTCATTGAAGCCTCTTTCAAGATCTTCGGTCGTATTGACTGTCCAAAGGCGAATACGTTTTGGAAACTCTTGTAGTTCCTGAGAGTGTTTAAATGCCCAAGCCGCTTTAGGATGAAGCCCTTCGATAAAAGGCAATGTCTTAGCTAATTCGAATTTCTCCATTGAATCACTCATCAAAAGGTCCAACTGTGCATCAGGTTCGATGACGGATAAGCGTTCTAATGAACGAAGATTGAAACTGCAATACGCATGATGAAACGGCCATTCGTTTTTCGTCATTAGTTCAGATACTCGCGCTTCGATTCCTTCATATTCATACTTATCTGTTTTGATTTCGATCATCAATGTGCCTCGGTAGTTTTTTTGGAGAAGCAACGAGAGTACTTCTTTCAAGGTTGGGATCTTCGCTGCTGGAAATTCTTTACTGAACCAACTTCCTGCATTCAACTTCTTTAATTCTTCAAGGGTCTTTTCTCGCACCAGACCTTTACCATTCGTGGTTCGATCGACTGTTTCATCATGGATCACGATCAACTGTCCGTCTTTACTCAGATGAACATCAAGCTCGATCCCATCAGCCCCTACTCTTACTGCTTCAGAAAAAGCTGGTAAGGTGTTTTCTGGATGCGTTCCCTTACTTCCTCGATGTGCATAAATCTGTACCATAGTCCTCACTCCGATCATCCCTATTTTACCACAGGAACAAAAAAGAAAAAGCTCGGACTCATTATGAATGTCCAAACTTTTTCTATTATCGTTAGTATCTGCTTGCTATTTAGTTGAACAAGCGATATTTGAGCATTTACTTAGCTCCATACATCATCTTTTGAGAAAAAGCCGATCGGTTGTCTAGTCGTATTTTTCAACTGGGATTTTTTCTCATTGATCATTGCGGTCAAGTTGTCTGTAAAGTTTTCTAAAATCACACGACCACCTTTGTAAGCATAACCACCGATCTTCATTGTTTCATCCGGTGAAAGAATCACTTTGCGATGTGCGATATTTTGGAATAATTCGTCTAAAATATAATTGGGTAAATAAAAATTATTTTGTGCAGAAAATGATTGCAGATACGCAAAATCATCGATTGTGATATAACAATCGTCAAAAGCATCAAAGCTGACATATTCTTCTAATAAGCTTGCGCGCTTTTGGAGGATCTCATTGATTTTTTTATTCAATTGATTCAACGTTTCGATTTCTTTGACTTTTAGTTCCAATTCGCGTCTACGTTGCTCTTTATTCTCTAAATGACGCATCTGGATCGCCATCCCAAAATACACTAAGATCGCTCCTACTAATACACCGATAAAACCTGTGATAGCAATTACCAATTATGGTTCCTCCTTCTTATTGATTTCTTTTTTTATCATAACATAAACTGACTTTATGAGACTAGCTATCGGAAAGTTTTTTCATTTGACCTTTATTGACCAAAAATGTATACTACTTTGTAGGTAATCAAAATCAATTTATGTTACACTATTTCTAAACAAATCAAGGAGGAACCTTATTATGAATTTAATTCCTACAGTTATTGAACAATCCTCACGTGGGGAAAGAGCCTATGATATTTACTCACGTTTATTGAAAGACCGCATCATCATGTTGAGCGGACAAGTAACAGATGATCTTGCAAACTCGATCATCGCGCAATTACTATTTCTTGATGCGCAAGATTCTGAAAAAGACATCTACATCTACATCAACTCACCTGGTGGTTCTGTAACTGCCGGAATGGCGATTTACGACACAATGAATTTTGTGAAAGCAGATGTTCAAACAATCGTTATGGGGATGGCTGCTTCAATGGGAAGCTTCTTATTGACTGCCGGAACAAAAGGCAAACGATTTGCTTTACCAAACGCTGAAATCATGATCCATCAACCACTTGGTGGCGCTCAAGGTCAAGCAACAGAGATCGAGATTGCTGCACGTCACATCTTACAAACGCGCGAACGCCTGAATAAAATCTTGGCTGAACGTACTGGTCAACCAATCGAAGTGATCGAAAAAGACACAGATCGTGATAACTATATGACTGCTGAACAAGCAAAAGCATACGGTTTGATCGATGAAGTCATGGAAAACAGTGCTTCATTAAGCTAATCAACCGATAAGACCAATGAAAGAAGGACCGTCATATTCACATGACAGTCCTTCTTTTTTCGCTATACAAACAGGCGATCAACCTAGTTTTGCCATTCTTTGAAAAATCCGTCCGCATGTTTTTGTCCCATCTCGATATAATGCGCGATATTCTGTTTATTTTTGCGGATTTCTTCTTCTGTTAAAGGACGGATCACCTTGGCTGGTCGGCCAAAAGCTAAAACATTCGGCGGGATGATTTTTCCTTCGGTCACAAGTGACCCGGCACCGATCAAGCTGTTTTCACCGATGACTGCATGATTCAACACGGTCGCTCCCATACCGATCAACGCACCCTTTTCGATTTTACAACCATGGAGCATACATTGGTGACCAACTGTGACATTTTCAGCGATTTCGACTGGTGCATCATGATCAACATGGATGACTGTTCCGTCTTGAATATTGGTTCCATTGCCGATCTTGATCCAATTGCTATCACCACGAACCACTGCTTGGTACCAAATCGTGACATCTTCTCCTAATTCTACATCACCGATCACTGTCGCATTTTCTGCTATAAACCTTGCCATCTCGTTCCCTCTTTTCATTTTTATTGAAGAAAAAAGGTTCTAGAAGGCTGTCTGCCCCTAGAAACCTCTTTCCGTTATTCCGCAGATTCAGCAAACTGGCTATTATAAAGTTTCTCGTAGAAACCGCCTTTTGCTAATAAACTTTCATGTGTTCCTTTTTCAATGATTTGTCCTTGATCCATGACCAAGATCAAATCAGCCTCACGAATAGTTGATAGACGGTGAGCGATCACAAAACTCGTTCGTCCTTCCATGACTTTATCCATGGCTTTTTGGATCAACGCCTCTAGTCTCGTATCAACGGAACTAGTCGCCTCATCTAAAATCAATATCTTCGGATCTGATACGACCGCACGAGCAATCGTCAATAATTGTTTTTGTCCGAGAGAAACATTTTCTCCCTCTGAGTTGATTTCCATATCATATCCGTCAGGCATCGTCCGGATAAAATGATCGACGTTCGCTGTTTTTGCTGCATCAACGATTTCATAATCCGTTGCATCCAGCTTACCAAAACGAATATTATCTGCGATCGTCCCTTCATATAACCAAGCATCTTGTAGCACCATGCCAAATAATGAACGGACATCACTACGACTCATCGCTTTCGTATCGATTCCATCGATCTTGATCGCGCCATGTGTGACATCATAAAAACGCATCAATAAGTTGATCAATGTTGTTTTCCCAGCTCCTGTCGGTCCAACAACTGCCACCATCTGCCCTGCAGCTACTTCAAAATTAAGATCTTGGATCAATGGTTTCTTCGGATCATAAGCAAAATCGACATGTTCAAACGACACATTTCCTTGAATCGTTTCTGGCAAAGGAACATCGACTTTGTTTTCTTTTTCCTCAGGTTCATCTAAAATCTCAAAGACCCGTTTTGTCGCTGCTGAGGCACTTTGTAACACAGATGATAATTGCGTTACATTTCCCATTGGTTGGCTGATTTGCCAAATGTATTGGATAAACGCTTGTAGTTGCCCAACAACGATGACGCCCGAGATAACGTAAAAGCTTCCTAAAATCGCCATACCAATGTAAGTAGCGTACGCCGTCAACTGCACTAAAGGCATCATCAATCCAGAAATGAAGGCCGCTCTAAATCCAAAATGTTTTAACTTATGATTGACTTTATGAAAGCCTTCAAACGTTTCTTTCTCACGGCCATATACTTTTAACACGCTAAAACCAGTCATGTTTTCTTGAACATAGCCGTTTAATTCTCCTAAAGAGTTTTGCATTTCTTGGAAATACTTTTGAGAAGCATTGATCACTCGTTTAGAGATCCAAATCGATGCTGGGATCATGATCATTGAGATCAACGCCATGATTGGTTGGATATAAAACATCATCGCCGCTGCCATCGTAATTCCTAAGATCGCATTCACGACACCGATAAATGCTTGTTGTAAAGCACCGCTGACTGCATCTACGTCATTTGTTACACGAGATAAAATATTTCCTTGTTGGTTTTTATCAAAATAAGAAACCGGCAAGCGATTGATTTTTTCTTCAATATCTCTACGCAAGTCTTTCATTGCGCTTTGAACAACATTTGTCATTAATACACCCGAAAGTAATTGAGAGATACAGTACCCTGTACCAACTACTGCGATCCAAATCAAACAGTTAATGATATAAGAAAAATTGATGGATTCATTATTTGCTAGGTTTTTACTGATTTCTGTCGTTGGAAGACCTACGACGTAAGGAAGCGCTGCGTTGAATGCCACCGTCAAAAATGTAAATAACAGTACTAAGATAAACGTCAAACGATACGGACGGATATAGCGGGCTAAACGTTTAAAAGAAGCGAAGGTTTTTTTCATGCTAATTCCTCCTTCGATAATTGAGAAGCGGCGATATCGTAATAAATCGGACAATTTTCCAATAGCTCACGATGTGTTCCCATGCCCACTACTTCTCCTTCATTCATTACGATGATTTTATCCGCGTGCATGATCGTACCCACACGTTGCGCCACGATCAGTACGGTTGAGTCAGTGGTTTCTTTTTTCAACCTTGCGCGAAGTTTTGCATCTGTTTGATAATCAAGTGCAGAAAAGCTATCATCAAAAATATAGATTTCTGGACGGCGGATAATTGCTCGAGCAATCGCTAACCGTTGCTTTTGTCCACCGGAGAAGTTTGCCCCACCTTCAGAAAGATGTTCATCATATCCATCTGCTTTTTTGGAAATAAAATCAGTTGCCTGCGCAATATCAGCCGCACGCTCCATTTCCTCTTGTGTTGCATCTTCCTTACCGTATCTCAAATTTTCAGCGATCGTGCCCGTAAACAATAATGCTTTTTGTGGAATAAAACCGATTTTTTGTCTCAACTTACTCAACTGATACTTACGTACATCGACACCATCAATCAAAATCTCCCCATGTGTAACATCATAAAAACGAGGAATCAATTGGATCAACGTCGATTTACCACTACCGGTACTACCGATAAATGCTACGGTTTCGCCAGGTGAAGCGGTGAAACTCACATTACGGATCACTGGTTCTTGCGAATGACCAGGATAAGCAAACGTTACATTTTTAAATTCAATGTATCCTTTTGTTTTTGTTTCTGATACCCCAGTGGCATCTTCAACAATAGCAGGTGAAGAATCTAAAGCTTCTTGGATACGACTAGCAGATACTGCTGCCCGTGGATACATCATGAACACACTGGCAAACAACATAAATGAAAACAATGCGTGGAAAATATATTCAATAAAAGCAATCAAATTCCCTACTTGCAATTGACCATCTGCGATTTGCAGCGTACCACTCCAAATGATCAAGATCATCACGATATTGAATAAGAAGAAAAAGCCGGGTTGCGCAACCGCCATCAAACGAAAGAGACTCTTAGAACTTGATGCATAATTCTCATTGACTTTTTCAAATCTTTTTTCTTCGAATTTTTCATTTACAAACGCACGGATCACTCGCAAACCTGATAGATTTTCACGTAAGATACTATTGATCCTATCTAGATTCTTTTGTTGGATTTTTGATAAAGGTTCAGAGAACTTAGCAATCCCAATAACAGCCAACAATAAGAATGGCAACGCGCCAATAACATACAGCCCAAGAGATGGACTGGTACGCATAACCATATACAAACTAACAACAAACATCATCGGTGCCATAAAACCGATTCTCAAAATATTTTGTAGAAACAACATGATCTGGTACGCATCATTGGTCGTACGAGTGATCAATGACGACACACCTAATGTTTCATACTCTTGATGTGAGTAAGTTTGGATATGTTTGAATAGATCGTCACGAATGTCAGCCACGATATTCGTTGTGATCCTAGAACCAAAATAACCTAAAAATATATTCATAATGATCCCGATCACCGTGATCACGATCATTAATATCCCTTGTTGTTTCACATAGTCAAAATCATCATTGAGGATCCCGACGTCGATCATGCGTGCTAAAATAGTTGGTAAACCTAACTCGATCAAAATAAAACCGAATACACATATAAAATTCAACACCAAATATTTCTTGTAGCGCATGGTGTAATGCCACATTAACTTCACTTTATCATCTCCTTTGAATATTCTAACTATCTTGCCATTACTTTCAATAGTAGCACACTCTCCTCCATTAGAGAACACTTCTATTTTTTTAAAAGAAACTTTTCTGAAAAATATTTTTCTTTGCTACCTTTTTTCATTTTACGGTGACCGTTTTCTATACTTATCTCTTGATTTATGCTAGAATAGCAATTAACTATTGTATGTTTCATACAGAGGATCCGAGTAAAAAATATTCCAATTGGATAAGCAAATGCGAGGCTTGTCTCTTTAAGGAGAATCAAGTATTTTTCTTAAAGTATAAAAAATACAGGTGGCTAGTCCCCTCGTTTTGTGTTGTCCAAAAATACTACGCTAAATTACTGCATGATGCAGATAAAGGAGACATATATAATGATTTACAAAGTTTATTATCAAGAGTCAAAAATCCGTAACCCAAAACGTGAAGAAACACAGTCGCTATACATCGAGGCAAATAGCGATGTTGAAGCACGTCAACGAGTGGAAGAAAATACCCCATACAATATCGAATTCGTACAACTTCTAGAAGGCAACCATCTAGACTACGAAAAAGAAAACCCAGCATTCACATTAGTGGAGTTTTAAGATGAAACTTTCCATCAAAAATAATGAGACAGGCGTCTTTGCGATTGGTGGATTAGGTGAAATCGGGAAAAATACGTATGGGGTACAATTCCAAGATGAGATCATCATCATCGATGCTGGAATCAAATTTCCAGAAGATGAACTTCTTGGCATTGACTACGTCATTCCTGATTACAACTATATCGTACAAAACATACACAAAATAAAAGCATTAGTGATCACTCATGGACACGAAGACCATATCGGTGGGATTCCTTACTTACTGAAACAAGCAAATATCCCGATCTATGCTGGGCCTTTAGCTTTAGCACTGATCACAAACAAACTGGATGAACATGGTCTGCTTCGTGATGCTGTACTCAATGAGATCAATGAAGATACCGTGATCCGTTTCAGAAAAACATCAGTCAGCTTTTTCCGAACAACTCATAGTATTCCTGATGCTTTGGGTGTCGTTGTCAAAACGCCTTCTGGTAACGTGGTTGCCACTGGAGATTTCAAATTTGATTTCACACCTGTAGGAGAACCAGCTAACCTGCATAAAATGGCTCGTATCGGAGAAGAAGGCGTGCTTTGCCTACTCTCAGATAGTACCAATGCAGAGATCCCAACGTTCACAAAATCAGAAAAAACGATCGGCCTTTCAATTTTGAAGATTTTCGAAAAAATCGAAGGACGTATCATCTTTGCCAGCTTTGCTTCCAATATCTTCCGTCTGCAACAAGCAGCAGAAGCAGCTGTAGCAACTGGCAGAAAAATCGCTGTTTTTGGTCGTAGCATGGAAAATGCGATCGTCAACGGACAACGTCTTGGCTACATCAAAGTACCAGATGGTACATTTGTTGATGCGCATGAGATCAATCGCTTACCGGCAAACGAAACAATGATTTTATGTACAGGTTCTCAAGGAGAGCCAATGGCTGCCTTGAGCCGTATTGCGAATGGGACCCATCGTCAAATCCAGATCCAACCAGATGATACAGTGATTTTCTCTAGTTCTCCGATCCCAGGTAACACAACAAGCGTGAACCACTTGATCAACTTGTTGTCTGAAGCTGGTGCTGAAGTGATCCATGGAAAAATCAATAATATCCATACCTCTGGTCATGGTGGACAAGAAGAACAAAAACTGATGCTTCGTTTGATGAAGCCAAAATATTTTGTTCCGGTCCACGGTGAGTTTCGGATGTTGAAGATCCACGCTTCTCTTGCACAAGATACAGGAGTCCCAGCGGAGAATTGTTTCATCATGGAAAATGGTGATGTCTTAGCTTTGACAAGTGATTCTGCTCGTTTAGCAGGTAAATTCGTGGCTGGTGATGTGTATATCGACGGTAGTGGAATCGGCGACATCGGTAACGTTGTTTTACGAGATCGTCATTTGCTCTCTGAAGAAGGACTTGTCCTTGCTGTGACGACAGTCGATATCAAGAAAAAAGAGATCCTTGCTGGTCCAGATATCCTTTCTCGCGGCTTCGTTTATATGCGAGAATCAGGTGATATGATCAATGAAGCGCAACGTATCTTGTTCCACGCATTACGTGATGTGCTAAATGCACCCGATTGTTCGGAACACAAACTAAAAGAAGCGATGGTCGGCGCACTGCAACCTTTCTTGTTCGACCGCACAGAAAGACATCCAATGATCATCCCTATGGTGATGACTCCGGATCAAGACTAACTCAAAACCACCAAACGAAATCAATCGTCTGGTGGTTTTTTTGTGATGAAAAAAAAAGAGACTGTGTAATCACAGTCCCTTTTATCAACTAATTGATTCGCTCCATGAGAAAGCAAGCGTCATGTCAGTGTATTTTCGTATGGATTATGCTTTTTCAACATTTGTAGCTTGTGGGCCACGATCTGAATCTTCTACGTCAAAAGTAACTGGTTGACCTTCTTCTAATGTTTTGAATCCTTCACCTTGGATAGCTGAAAAGTGTACGAATACGTCGCTGCCGTCTTCACGTGAAATAAAACCAAATCCTTTTTCAGCGTTGAACCATTTTACTGTTCCTTTTTCCATTAATAATACCCTCCTCGTGCCAAAGCACTAATTTGATTGTAACATTGCTCGTGTACGATAGAGGTGCAACAGATGTTTCAACTTCTATTCCCAAACAAAATTACATTATAATTGTACACTTGGTTGTTTTTTTTTGCAAGAAAGCTACATCATTCTTTTTCCATTAATCCTTCTTCTCTCAAACTAAAATATTGTTTGCGCCCAATGATCAGATGATCAAGTACTTCGATGCCCATCATCTCTCCACATTCCTGGATGCGTCGAGTCAATCGCATGTCCTGCTTAGACGGAAGAACGTTGCCGCTTGGATGATTGTGTGCAATCACAAGCCGTGCAGCCGAATAGCGAACCGCGTAATGGAACACTTCCCGCGGATGTGCGATCGTCTGATCCAGCGAACCAATAAATAGTGTTTTTTTTAGCAAGATTTGATTTTTTGTATCTAAATAAATACAAACTAAATGTTCTTGTTTTTGATCTTTTAGCTCTAAAATCAATTCTTTTGCCAATGCGTAACTGGCATGGACCGTCTTCGTTTGTCTTAGTTGATCAACTTGGATGCGCCGACCAAGCTCGATCAACGCTTTGATTTCCAAAGCTTTGACGCGACCGATCCCACGAACAGCCTCTAATTCTGCTAACGTTGCTTGTCTCAAGAGCGCTAACCCACCAAATTTCTTCAATAACGTACCTGCTATTTCTAATACATTATAAGGATGCTGACCGGTTCGCAATAAGATTGCTAAAAGCTCTTGGTCTGATAATGCATCTTCGCCATAAATCTCCATTCTTTCTCTAGGCAGAGAAGTCGATGGAACTGTATGAAGTAAATTTGTTTCCATAAAAAATCCTCCTTTCCCGTGCGCTCAAAATAAGATACGGAAAAAGAGGTCATTTATTTTATTTATTTGCGATCAATGACGGAACTTCATGAAGTGAAGACACAATCGCTGTTGTTTTTGCAGCTAATTCATCAGAAGGTGCTAATAGATCTGGCACCATGATAACTGGGATGCCAGCACCATGAGCGGCTAGTACGCCATTTTGAGAGTCTTCCAATATCAAAGTCTCGGCTTTTTCTGTTCCCAAATAAGCATGGGCACGTAAAAAAATTTCTGGATCTGGTTTTGCACGTTTGACATTTTCAGCGGAGAAGATCGTGTCAAAACGATGGCGTAGATCATTTTTTTCTAGTAACAGCTCAATCACATGGCGCTGATTGCTTGATGCTACCACTTTTGGAATATCCTGTTCTTCCAAAAAGGTCAAAAATTCCAACACTCCTGGCTTTAATTCCACTTGTCCTGAAGCAAAACGCTCAAGTGTCTCTTGATAAGAATCGTCGATAAATTTTTGGACAGTTTCTCGACCAAAACTTGCAAAAATAGTATGGTAGTTTGCCCAAACCTCTTCATCAGATACCCCTAAAAATCGTAAATAAAGGTCTTTATCGTAGGGAAATCCCATTCGATCCGCTACTGTCTGAGATGCCTCATAGTATACGATCTCTGTATCAAATAATAAGCCATCCATATCGAAAATCACTGCATTAACTTTCATTTTTTCCTCCCAACTGTACAAGTAAATGTCGCACTTCAGAAATAAAATAGAGTGAACCTGTTACTACAAGAACATCTTCATCCGTCATCTTCTCCAAAATCTCCGCAAGTCCAAATTGCCACATTGAAACAATGGTGACTTGATCTTCCGTGCTTGCTTCGATATCCGTCAGCTCGATGGCTTTAGGATAATCAAAAGTGGTGACATAGATCGTTGCGTTTGGTATGTCTTGTAATTGGTGTAACATTTTATCAACCTCTTTTGTTCGTAAAGCAGAGAACAAAAGATGGATATGATACCCTTTGAATTCTTCTTTTAGATTTTGGACTAAACGTGCCATGGCATGCGTATTATGCGCCCCATCTAAAATCACTAATGGTTCTTCACTTAATCGTTCCATTCGTCCAGGCCATTGCGCCTTTTTCAAGCCATTCATCACGTCTTTTTCGCGGAATGGGAGATTCATCAATTTGCAATACACTTGATACATTTCAACTGCCATACCGGCATTTTCTACTTGGTGTTGCCCGATCATATGGATCATCAACTTGGGGATCTTACCATACTCATTTTGGAATGAAAAAATCTCGCCCCATTCTTCTGCCGGATGTTTGTAGGTAACCGTATAATCCTCTCCACATGCGTGATGTGGCGCATTTTTTAGTTTGGCTTGCTTTTCGATCACTGCCATCGCTTCTTGTACGATCTTCCCAGTGACTAGTGGCACATTTTGTTTGATGATGCCCGCTTTTTGAGCGGCAATCTCTTCGATCGTATCGCCTAAGATATCCGTATGATCCATGCCGATCGTCGTGATGCCCGTCAACAAAGGTTTTGCAACGTTTGTCGAATCGAGTAAACCTCCTAAGCCAACTTCGATGATCGCAACGTCGACTTGTTCTTCCAGAAAATAATCAAACGCCATCGCAGTCAATGTTTCAAATTCAGTAATGCCGGCTACCGCTTCAAATTGATCCATTTGCTCGACTAGCGGTTGATATTTCTTTACGAGTCGGATCAATGATTCATCAGGGATGCCTTGACCATTGATGGAAATGCGTTCATTGAATGATTCAATGTATGGGGATGTAAATGTTCCGACTGTTAAACCGGCTTCTTCCAATAAATATCTTAAATAAGTTACTGTTGAACCTTTGCCATTCGTTCCTGCAATATGGATCGTTTTGACTTTGTCTTCTGGATGCCCGACTACCTCTAATAAGGCTTCTACTCTGTCTAACCCAGGACGTGAGCCAAATGGTAATCGGCTATGGATCCAATTGATTGCTTCTTCGATTTTCACGTTTCCATTCCCCCATTCCTCTTCATTATAACAAAAAAGCCCACGTAAGAAACAACGAAATCCAGAAGAGTTTTTTTCTCAAAAAAAAAAA
The DNA here is from genome assembly GCF_017316305.2 of Enterococcus sp. DIV1094. NCBI lineage: Bacteria > Bacillati > Bacillota > Bacilli > Lactobacillales > Enterococcaceae > Enterococcus > Candidatus Enterococcus mangumiae. The sequence continues at coordinate 2,059,592 of NZ_CP147250.1, read as the reverse complement.
GAGGCAACTTTCGTCACCTCTCTTAATCGGTCTAATTGATCGATTTTAATTGTTCGATACGTTCATTTACAGCTGCTTGTTTTTCTAAATAATCTTTTTCTTTGGCACGCTCTGCTTCAACGACGTCATCAGGTGCATTGGAAACAAACCGTTCGTTGTTCAATTTCCCTTGTACACGTTTGACTTCACCTGTCCATTTCGCTAATTCTTTTTCTAAGCGTTGGATTTCCTCTTCAATGTTGATCAATCCCGCTAAAGGTAAGAAGATTTCCGCGCCAGTCAAGACAGCAGACATTGCTAGATCCGGTGCTGTCACTTCACTAGAGATCGTTAGCTCTTCTGGATTACAGAAGCGTTCGATATAATTAGTGTTCTCGATCAAGAATTGATCGATCTTCGGATCATTTGTTTTGATCAATAACGTGATCGGTTTTGATAATGGTGTATTTACTTCAGAACGGATGTTACGAACAGAACGGATCAGTTCTTTCAGTACTTCCATCCCTTTTGAAGCTGCTTCATCATCATATTCCGGTTGAACGACTGGATAGTCAGCAACCACTAAAGAAGTTCCTTTATGAGGAATGTGTTGCCAAATTTCTTCTGTTACAAATGGCATGATTGGATGCAATAAGCGTAAGATCTGATCGAGTGTATGGACAAGAATACTACGGTTGGTTTGTTTTGCTGCTTCGTCCTCACCATAAAGTGTTTCTTTACTCATCTCAATATACCAGTCACAGAAATCATCCCAGATAAAGTTATACAATTGACGACCTGCCTCACCGAACTCAAATTGTTCAAACAAGTCAGTCACTTTAGCGATCGTTTCATTCAAACGAGTCAAGATCCAGCGATCAGCCACTGTTTTTTCACCGGAAAGATCAATATCTTCTACTGTCATCCCTTCTACGTTCATAATAACAAAACGCGAAGCATTCCAGATTTTATTGATAAAGTTCCAAGAAGCATCCATTTTTTCGTAACTGAAACGTACGTCTTGTCCTGGTGCTGAACCATTCGATAAGAACCAACGTAACGCATCGGCACCGTATTTTTCAATGACTTCCATTGGATCGATCCCATTTCCAAGGGATTTACTCATCTTGCGTCCTTGTTCATCACGGATCAATCCGTGGATCAAGACGTTTTCAAATGGGCGACGTTCTGTAAATTCCAAGCTTTGGAAAATCATTCGGCTTACCCAGAAAAAGATAATATCGTATCCTGTTACCAATGTACTTGTTGGGAAGTAACGTTGGTAATCTTCATTGTTTTCGTCAGGCCATCCCATCGTTGAGAAAGGCCATAACGCTGAACTAAACCAAGTATCCAAAACATCAGGATCTTGTATCCAGTTTTCACTGTCCGCTGGTGCTTCCATACCGACATACATTTCACCAGTTTCCTTGTGGTACCACGCAGGAATTTGATGTCCCCACCATAATTGACGTGAGATTACCCAGTCATGAACATTTTCCATCCAACGTAAGAACGTTTGGTTGAAGCGTGGTGGGAAGAATTCCACAGCATCCTCTGTTTCTTGGTTTTGAATTGCCTTTTCAGCTAAAGGCGCCATTTTTACAAACCATTGTGTCGATAAACGAGGTTCAACAACTACCCCTGTACGCTCAGAGTGACCAACATTGTGGATCATCGTTTCGATCTTGATCAAACGACCGATCTCTTTTAGATCAGCGACAATCGCTTTACGTGCTGCAAAACGATCCATCCCTTGATATTTCCCTGCTAATTCATTCATCGTGCCATCTTCGTTCATGACATTCACTCGTGGAAGATCATGACGATTACCAACCTCAAAGTCATTTGGATCATGGGCTGGTGTGATTTTTACAACACCTGTTCCAAATTCCATGTCGACATATTCATCGGCTACGATCGGGATCTCTTTGTTAACTAAAGGTAAAATAACTTTTTTCCCAATCAGTGCTTGGTATCGCTCGTCCTCTGGATGAACCGCAATCGCTGTATCACCAAGCATCGTTTCCGGACGTGTCGTTGCGATTTCAACCACACCTGAACCGTCAGCTAATTCATAGCTCATATGATAAAAGGCGCCTTCGATTTCTTTGTGGATCACCTCAATGTCAGAAAGGGCTGTCCGTGCTTGCGGGTCCCAGTTGATGATGTATTCGCCACGGTAGATCAACTCTTTTTCGTACAAGCTAACGAATACTTTACGAACCGCTTCAGATAAGCCATCGTCTAAAGTGAAACGTTCACGGCTATAATCTAAAGATAAGCCCATTTTTGCCCATTGTTCACGGATATGACCCGCATATTCTTCTTTCCATTCCCATACTTGATCAATGAATTTTTCACGACCAAGATCATAACGAGAAACGCCTTGCTCACGTAGTTTTTCTTCTACTTTTGCTTGTGTCGCGATCCCCGCATGGTCCATTCCTGGTAACCATAACGTATCGTACCCTTGCATTCTTTTTTGGCGAATCAACATATCTTGTAATGTTGTATCCCAAGCATGACCTAAATGGAGTTTACCAGTCACGTTGGGAGGGGGGATAACGATCGAATAAGGTTTTGCTTTCTTGTCGCCACTAGGTTTGAATAAATCTTCGTCTAACCAGTTTTGATAACGTCCCGCTTCAACTTCTTGCGGATTGTACTTTGTGGAGAGATTCTTTTCTTCCGTCATACTGTGTTCCTCCTTTAAAATAAAAAAACGCCCTAAAATACTTTCGTATTTAGGACGTATAGATTACGCGGTACCACCTAATTTGTAATAGCTGCCTATTACCTCTCAAAGTGAGTTAACGATCACTACTCGTTCATCTCTACTCGATTCAAGATAAAAACTCCCAAGCTACCTTCACTAGCTTTCGTTAAGAACGTTCCACCATTCGTTCTCTCTCTCTAAACGTCGGACTAGTTACTCCTCTTGATCAACATCTTGACTCATTTTACAATGGTTAGAATCTAAAGTCAATAAAAGCTCTTAATGAATCACTGATTGATTTGCTGAAAGACTCCACCTTAGAACGTTCATTGATGTGCTCTCTGTGCTGTTATTTAGAAGAAAAGACTTGTGAATAATTCTCATCAAAATAAATCAATGTCTGTAATTCAGTAGTCAGATCGATGTATTGCATATGGACATGTGGCGGGACACTGACACGATCGGGCGCAAAATTCAAGATCGCAGTGATCCCACCTTTGACGATCTCATCGATGGCTGATTGTGAATACTTACTCGGCACAGTTGATATCGCCACTTTGATGCCTTCTTTTTCAACGATTTCACTAAAACGATCCATAGGGTATACCATCACGCCTTCGATCTCTTTCCCTGCAATGGCTGGATCATTATCAAAGACACAAACAATATTCAAATTCGCATTTCTTCTGAAATTATTATGCTTTAATGCTTTTCCTAAATTACCAAAACCAACTAAGGCGATTCTTTTTTCTTCTTCTGTATTCAAGATCCGATCAAACACTTCAATCAAATAGGGAACATCGTACCCATAACCGCTTCGTCCCAATTCCCCTAAATGAGAAAAATCTCTGCGGATCGTTGCGGAAGGTACTTGCGTGATTTCACTGAATTCATTTGATTTGATCCGTTGAACACCAGAATCATTCAACATATTCAAATAGCGTAAATATAAAGGCAACCGTTTGGCTGTTGCTTTGGGTAACGTTTCTGATTTTTCTCGCATATCGCTTCTCCTTGTTAATCATTTCACATAATCTCAGTTTAGCATGGAACGAGGAACCTCGCAATAGGCGGACGCTCAACTCCTTTTAAAAACAAATAAAATAAGCAAGAAAATCAAAAATATAAAAAGTTATTTTTTGATTTTCTTACTTATTTCTTGAAGTTGGACTTTTTTGCCTGCTACCAGCGTTTAGAGTAAGTCAGAAAACTCTTCTGCTTGTTGCTTCGTTGTTTCCGTGTGGATCGTTTCGATCTTCAATCCTGCCAATGCACGTTCGATCATGCCATCGATATCCAATCGTTCTTCATATTGATGGACTTTTTCAAGTCGCGGACGTGTCTTGGGTTGCGGTGGAGCAAAAATCGTACAGCAATCTTCAAATGGTTGGATGGACAAATCAAACGTATCGATTTGTTCCGCTACTTCGATGATCTCTAGTTTATCCATCGTCGCTACAGGGCGAATGATCGGTGTATTCGTAACCTCATTGATGGCTACCATACTTTGAAGTGTTTGCGAAGCCACCTGCCCTAAAGATTCCCCATTTAAAATCACCAAGCCATGACGAATACGGCGGATCTCGTCTGTTAAGCGAAGCATCATACGACGAGTGATCGTCATCCAGTAACCTTGTGGTACCACTCGTTTGATTTCTTCTTGCACTTCTGTAAATGGTACTTCGATGAACTCGATTTTTCCCACATAAGGCGTTAGTTTGACTGTTAGATCTTTGGCTTTTTGTAGCGCTTGTTCACTTGTATAAGGCGGACTAGCAAAATGGACCGCTTCGATCTCAACCCCACGTTTCATAGCATAATAGCCAGCAACAGGTGAGTCGATCCCTCCTGAAAGCATCAACATGCCTTTACCGCTTGTACCAACCGGCAGACCACCGGCACCTTTGATCGTTTCATAGGAAAGATAAGCACCATCTCGGCGTATCTCCACACGTAAGGCAATATCTGGCTTTCTCATTTGTACTTGGATATCAGGAAAAACATCGATGACTGCATCTCCTAAGGCTTGATTCAGTTCATTACTATTCAATTCAAAACTATGATCACTACGCTTTGCAATGATCTTGAATGTTTCTTTTCCTGTATAGATTTCTTGCATGATCTCCTGAACTGCTTGTTTTAAACTTTGTACGTCTTTTTCCACTCGCACGCTCGGTGAAAAGTTTTGGATCCCGAAGATTTTTGCTAACTTAGGGATGACTAGCTGACCGTCTACTCCATTTAAAAGGAGATGCATACGATCGCGCTCTGCATGAATCTTGATTTCAGGAAAATCGCTCAATGCTTGTCTGACATTTTGTGCCAACTGCATAATAAAACTTCTACGATTTTTTCCTTTTGTTGAAAGTTCACCATAGCGAACCATGATTTCACTGTACTTCAAAAAAACACTCCTCTGATTCTTAATTGATGACTGAAAATTTCTTATACAACTGCTTGAAAATAATCATGAATTGCTCAACTTCTGCCATCGTATTACTTTCGTCCAAGCTGACACGAATAGCGGAAGTAGCTAGATCATTGGGAACTTGCATCGCATGTAGTGTGCTACTTGCCATGTGCTTGCGAGAAGAACAAGCGCTAGTCGTAGAAACAAATATTTGTTTTTCTTCCAGTGCATGGACCAGTACTTCACCGCGGATTCCTTTTAGTGAGAAACACAAAATGTGTGGTGCATAATCGTCACCCTCAGAAAAAATCGTTACTTTATCATACGTATGTAAAGCTTCAATCAATGCTTGTTTAAGATACGCTGTTTGGTTTGGTTTTTGTGCTTTGATATCTAATGCTAATCGTAAAGCTTTAGCCATCGCGACGATTCCTGGCACATTTTCTGTTCCGCTACGTTGATTCTTTTCTTGCCCACCACCGGTCAATAGCGGCGATAAACGACGACCTTTTTTCCAATAAATAAAGCCAACACCACGAGGCCCATGGAATTTATGTGCAGAAAAAGTGGCAAAATCCACTCGTTCAGTCAACCACTCCGCCAAAGGTACTTTACCGATTGCCTGTACTGCATCCACATGAAAATGAATCTTAGGATGATCATTCAAAAAGGTACTGATTTCTTTGATTGGCTGGATCGCACCGACTTCATTATTGACCGCCATAACTGAAACCAAAATCGTTTCTTTACGTACTAATTTTTTCAGCTCATCTACGCGTACGATCCCTCTTTTATCGACAGGCGCAATACTCACTTCGATACCGAGCTTCGTTAATTGTTCAGCTGTTTCACTGACTGCTGGATGTTCAACGCCTGAAATGATCATATGGTTGCCATAGCCAAGTTTTTCCAGCATCGTTCCTTTCAGTACCCAGTTGTTTCCTTCTGTTCCTCCTGATGTAAAATAAATTTCTTCAGGAGAGGCAGAAACTAATTCAGCGATTTGTTTTCTTGCTTGCTGTAACAAGCGATTTGCCTGATTCCCTAAATCGTGTAGACTTGATGGATTGCCGATGATCCGCTGACTTGTTTTGACATATGCATCCAAGCTTTGAGGATAGATCGGTGTTGTCGCACTATTATCGAAATATATCATATAAAACCCTTCTTTTTTGAAATTCTTTTCTATTATAACGGTTGTCCATTACGCTTTCAAGAGGCGTTTGTTTGAGACAAGATAAAAACAATTGAACACTCCTCACTGATCGGTCTTGATGGCTCAGTTCCTGAAAAAAAGACAACACTTGGCAATTGCCTGTGTTGTCTTTTTTGATCACGCGATCATACTAAATCAGGATGATTGAAGTAAAAATCTTCAATTCGTTTGAATGCACCTGGTTCTGTGCGCTCTAATGCTGTGCCGATCTCATCCAAAGCTTCTTGATAGTGATATTCTTTATTGAATAAGTAATAACTCTTTTCAATCGCTTCTTTCACTTCTTCGTGTGTGTGGCGGTAACGGTTCGCATATTGCAACATTTGTTCGGTCAATGCTGCTGCATCCACTAGATCGTGAGTTTTCTTATCTAGTAACTCTAAGTCTTCTTCGCATAATGCGACAAGACGTTCGACTTCATCCATGTTGACTCTGATTTTATTCAACACAGTACTCAATTCTTCAATGCGTTCTGTTGCCACAAAGAAAAACTCTAGATAATCATTTGGCAAACCTGGTAATCGTTGTTTTTCAACAAACCGTTTAAGACTACGCAATTTAAATTCGAATGTATCGATTTTTTCTTGCGCTTCTTTTTCACCTTTTCTTAGTTCGTGTAAAGAATCGCTGATTTCAACCTGTTGGTTTTCAATATCTTCTAACACTTTGAAAACTTTTTTGTAGAACGTTCTCACTTCTGAGTAAGGAACTTCGTGTTGTTGCAGCTGTGGTTTGATCTGCTCGTTTTGACGTTCGATCTCTTCCACTTCTGTTTGGAAACCACGGACACGCCCGATCTCATTATGGTTCAATGTATAACTTTGAGCGGTATGATCTAATTCGATCAACAATTGACGATTGTTTTTCGTCGCATGTTTGATATATTGTTCGATCGTTGCTTGGTTTTTAGCGACAAAAGCCTGTGCTTCCATCTCACGCTCTAATATATCATATAGTGCATCGATCAGATTGGCCGTTTCACGATTTTCAAATTCTACAGTTTCAACTTCCGTTTTCTCAATATTGATCAACGAACGTTCGATTCGACGATTGATCGTTTCGATATCGCCAACTAGGTTTTCTTCTGGAAAAACATACTCCTCTTTGATCAAGCGGTCATACGTCTCTTGGATCTCCTCAACTTGCGCTGGGAAAGTCGTATTCAAATCTTCGAATAATGGAGGAATTTTTTTCATTAAAGCATCTACTTCATACGTGTGTTTTTCTGCTTTATCTAGCACTTCACGCGCTTCAACTGGATCACCAGAAGTGTTTAGAGTAACAAATTGTGTGAACTCATTTTCAATAGTTTTCACTTGTTTTTGTAACTCAGGTAAAGCTGGTCCGTATTGTTGTTCTTCCTCACGAATCGTTGCTTTTAATTCCTCATAAACGTCTAAAGCTTGTTGAACAGCCAAGGAATTACGTTCTTCTGTTTCACGCAACTCTTTCAGACCATCGCGAATCTCAGCAACTTCTTTTTCCATTTGGTTCATTGTTGCTTCGGCTTCTTCGACTGCTTTTTTCCCTTTTAAGAATCTAAAGCTCTCATTGAGATTTTCGACTTCAAAGATTTGACTTTCTAACTCGGCAAATGATGAGGTAGAGATGTCATTCCATTTTTGACTCCATTCACGAAAGGTATTTTGGCTTTGCCCCACTAGATGCATTTTTTTGACATCGTCAACTTCTTCAATCACAGGCAAGTCGAATAATTCTTCCTTGCGTTTTTCTAAGACGTCCAATCGATCTTGGTTTTTTTTCTTCATTACGTAACTAACCAAAAAAGCCAGAATGGCGACTATAATGATTGCAATGACGATCCCGATGATAACATTATTTCCCATTTAAGGTTCCTCCGTTTTCAATATGCATCTACTGTCTATATTTGTTTATGATCAGACGAATCTGATTTTGCATAACATTGTTAATACGTCTTTCGTGCAAAAAGACATCTATTTTATATTATAACACACTCTGTTCACTCATACACTACCTACGTAAAAAATCTTTTTTGCACGTGGATAATCTATATTTTTAGCAACTAATCGCTTGCTGACGGTTTTTCTGCGAAAGATTTTAGCTGATCCGCCCTACTTATTTGCTTTTGGATTTCTTTTGCGATCCTGTCTTCTGGCGCGTAATCTCTCTGCCAATTGTCCGGTTTCATTACTTTGTTCGTGATCGGATCATAATGAGGTTTGCCATCTGGAAACAGTTTTCCCATATTCGCTTGATGGACGATGTCAAAAATCTTGGTAGGATCAACGCCAAGTAACGAAAAAGAGCCATAGGTAAAATAAAGTAAATCTGTCAACGCATCCACTTGCTCGACTAAACTTTCTTCTCCCCAAGCCTTTTTTGTAAGCATTTTTTTCTCTGCTTGATCGAGTGCTTGATGCAAATATTGGACGGAATCATGCAATTTTTCTGCATCGCCACCACTCGCTGCTGCTACAAATTCAACTAACTCTTCGATTTTGAAACCTGCTCGATCATCCGCATGTTTTTTAGTAAAAGCAGTTGGTCGATCTGGGATTCTCGGATCAAACGTCCGATGAAATCGTTCCACTTTTTGATAAGGTGTTTCTGGTTCCATACTAAAATTCTTCCTCCTAACAGACACTCGTTCAGTGTACTACACCAAAATGCTTCAATCCTTTATAAATACCATCATCTTCATTTGTCGCCGTAACAAAATCAGCTTCTTGCTTCACAGCAGTTGGGGCATTACCCATTGCAACACCGATCCCCACACCTTTTAGCATCTCAACATCATTGTAATGGTCGCCGAATGCCATGATATCGGTCAATGCGATACCTTTATTTTCCGCAAACTGTTTGATTCCTAACAATTTAGAACCGCCTTTTGGAATAATATCGACCGTATAAGGATTTGAGCGTTGGAACGAGCATTCTGGAAATCGTTGGACAAGTTTTTCTTGTTCAGACGTTTGGCTCAATAAAATACATTGATAGATCGGCTCGTTCAATATCGCTAATGTTTCATACCGTTTTCGTTGCCGATGTGGACTGAAGACTTGTAAGATTTTTTTCAATAGACGTACCGGAAATTTTTTAGGCAAATGATTCACTATTTTTTTGATGACGATCGATTGCCCTAACATCATCGTCGTTGAACCATCCAGTTGTTCCCGTCCACCAAAAATGATTTGTCGATGATACGCATCCGAAAAGTGGACGATATCGTTCAATACTTTTTTGTCAAATGGCTGGTCGACGATCGTGTGATCACGATCAAAGACTAATTGCCCATTGTAGACAACAAACATATCTAGTTCAAGTTCATCAATCACTTCTTTGATTTTAACGGGGCTACGTCCAGTGGCGACACCACACAATATGCCTTTTTTTTGTAATTGTCCAATCGCATCTTTAGTTGAAGCCAACGCTTTAGCTTGATTATTGACTAATGTGCCATCGATATCAAAAAAAACTGCTTTGATCATGTAGTTCCATCACCTCTTTCGATTATTCGTTGATTAAATTTATGGTCCAATACTATCATTTCTGATTGATAAACATCGTTCATATTTTACATATATTGACAAAAATTGGCTAGAAACCAATTATTCAAAACAAATCGATTTGTTTTGGATTAAGCTCCTCTGGTTCGATTCCTAAGATTTTTTGTAACGCCAAGGCATTTTCGGCCGCATCTCCACCAGAGTTATTATTAAAAATCACACCGATCTGTTTTGTTGATCCTTCTACTTTTTTGATTGCCGCTGCTAGTTCTTGCAACTCTTCTTCAGAATATCGATACAACGTTCTTTTTTTTCGCCAATCCTGATCATTCGCTTGCCAACCTTGCTCATTTCTTCCATGAAAACGAAAAAGCGTAAAATCCGGATTTGTAACATAAGGATCAAAAGGAATCGTCGTATTTAATAGTTGTGGTTCATCAATGACCGCTAAGGAAAACATTGCTTTAGTCATAAATTGTCTTGTTCGAGATAGAAACTGTTCACTATACCAAGAATAATCACGTAACTCGATCGCTATCGGATAGCCGGCAAACCATTTTCTTAGTTTTCTTAAATACGCTACATTCTCTTTCGTACACTTGAACGAAGCGGGGAATTGAACGAGGAAACAAAAAAGTTTCCCTGCTTCATACATTGGCGCCATGACGTCTAAAAAACGCTCGATCATCTCTTCTTCTGATTGATAGTACTTCTGCCAGTCCCCTTGACCGCTAATACCTTGATAAGCTTTCATCACGAAGCGAAAAGATGCGGGTACTTCATTCACCCACTTCTCCACCGATGATTTCCTAGGGATCCCATAATATGCTGTATCTAATTCGACGAATGAAAGCACACTCGCATAATCGTAAAGCGTATTATTCTTTTTTCCTGTTAAGTTGTCATGTTCTTTAAATGAAGTCAAGCCAATTTTGATCACGGCGAATCACTTCCATTCGTTTAAAATTCATTATCTTCATTTTATATTCCTAGCCGATCGATTTCAATTGATTCATTCGTAGCAAAACTCTTTTATATAGTATACAATAATCAAGAAACCCTATGCAAAATTATTCGTGAGGAAGTTCTGAAAATGAAAAAAATTCTTATCTTACACACAGGCGGTACGATTGCCATGAAAGAAAATTCTTTAACAGGCGGCGTCAGTCCAGACGTAGCAAACCCACTATTAGATGCAGAAGTAAAAATCCCTGAGAATGTGGATCTGATCATGGAAGACATTTTTAATCTTCCTTCTCCCCACATCATGCCTAAACATATGTTACAACTCAAAGAAAGAATCAACCAAGCACTTCTTTCTGACATCCAAGGGGTCGTAATCACTCATGGGACGGACACATTAGAAGAAACAGCTTTTTTCCTGGATTCAACCATTGGCGACAAACTACCGATCGTCTTGACAGGCGCCATGCGTTCAAGCAATGAGCTAGGAAGTGACGGTTTGTATAATTTTGAAAGTGCCATTCGTGTAGCCAGCTGTGATGAGGCAAAAGACAAAGGCGTTTTGGTCGTGATGAACGATGAGATCCACTCCGCACGTTATGTCACTAAAACCCATACGACAAATGTCGCTACCTTTCGTACCCCTACCTTAGGACCAATCGGCTTGATCACTAAAAATCGCATTTTGTTTATGCAAGAATTACTTGAGGTACAAAGACTAGATATCGCGTCAGTCGAAGGAACGATCCCAATCGTCAAAGCCTATGCCGGTATGCAAGGTGATTTACTCGAAGCACTTGCACACACGAAAGTTGATGGCTTAGTCATTGAAGCATTAGGCGCTGGGAATCTTCCACCACAGGCATTGACTGCGCTAAAGAAACTTTTGGTCCAAAAAATCCCAGTCGTGTTAGTATCCCGTTGTTTCAATGGAATTGCTGAACCCGTCTACGATTACGAAGGTGGCGGAAAAGACCTCGCAAACATGGGGGTTATTTTTTGTAATAGTATCAATAGTCAAAAAGCCAGACTAAAACTTTTGATCGCCATCAATGGTGGCTTAGCAGAAGAAAATCTCATTCAATTTATGACCCAATAAAAGACGAATCGAGTAGTACAAGATGATAGCAGCGAGCGTTTCATCCTATTAGAAAAGGATGAAACACTTCTGTCATAAACTTGTACTACTCGATTTATTTTGTTACCTCTTTTTTCTCCCACAAGATATTCGCAACACAATACAGTTGTCCTTGCATTCTGATTTCATGCCTTGTTTTTACCTCTGTTCCAGAAGCGACTTGTTCATAATGGCTTTCAATCTCATTGCCATATTCAACTTCTTTATCAAAACGGATCAACACATGTTTAGGTGTGTGCGTAGTAAGAAAATCATACCCAAGAACATCAATGATCCAGTTGAAATACATTGCATTGTTCACGTGTTGATTACTATCAATATCGTAAAACCGCACGCGATAAGGTAACATTAACCCTGATTCGATTGGCTCAATTTTTTCTTGACGTTTGATTTTCTTGATTTTTTCACTCTCAAAAGGTGCAATGATCTCTTCATTAACGCTGCTCATCTTACGATTCACTAGATCCATCAAGACAAATACTGATTCGATCTCAACTAATTCATTGCCTTCCTCATCATGGATCCAAAAATTACGATAACAGAAGAATTTGTTGTACTGCATCGCTTGTGTAGTGATAGCGATATTTTCACCTACATGAGGCAAGCGATTGATTTTCATTGAATAATTTGTGATCACCCAAGTCAAACCAAATCCGCTAACAAAATCGGTTCCTCGATTTAAATGATCACTTTGATCTTCCGAAGTTTTGATAACAACTCCTAACATCGACGGAAACGTCATTGTTTGATTGATATCACATTCATAGTAAGATACTTCATGTTTTTTTGTATATTTTTGTGTCAAAAGAAAAAACCTCCAGTTACTTCTTCATTAATATATGATCGACCTGTGTGCCATAACTCTCGCCAAACATGTTGAGATGGGCTAACAAGTAATAGAGTTGGTACAGTGGCAGGCGAGTCTCCCACCCTTCGTCCAATGGCCAGCTTTCTTGATAAGCTTCCAAGAATTCTGGGCGAAATCCGCCGAATAACTGACTCATCGCAATATCTTGTTCACGATTCCCATAAGAAACTGCTGGATCGATAAACACTGGTCTTCCTTGTCTATCATAGAAAACATTACCACTCCATAAATCTCCATGCAAGAGGCTAGGAATGATCTTTTGATGAACTTCACGACTCAATACTTCTTCTTTCAACCGCCGATACTCTTTTTGGCGGGTGTCATTCCACCGATTATTTTTCTCAGCCACATCAATTTGAGCTTCCAAACGATTTTTAAAAAAGAACGTCCACCAATCTTCTTCGAACGTATTGATTTGTGGTAAACTGCCTAAATAATTATCTTTGCGAAACCCAAACTGTGGTGCAGTCGAACGGTGGATCTTTACTAAGTCTTTTGCAAGTTCACGTGGATCACCTTTTCCTGGTTCGATCCATTCCATCAATAGATATGCACCTTCATTTGTTTCCCCTAACATATACGTTTCAGGTACGCGTACATGTGGTGCCAACTCTTTTAAGCCATCCACTTCTGCTTCAAAAAAGCGTTTCGTCACATGAGGATGGATTTTTAAAAAATAAGATTTCTGTTGTTCTTCAATTCGATAGTTTTGATTTACATCTCCCCCAGTAATTGGTATAACTTTCCCACTTAAACGAATCTCTGCCAACACTTCTTGAATATCCATTTTCGCTCCTCCTTGCTATTTCGCAAGATCGATCATTCATCGATCAAGTACGCCCACAACAACTCCTTTATTAGTTAAAAGTATAACACAGGTATTTATAAAAACCTGAAATCAAGAAAACAAATAAAAACAGACACAGAAAACCATCGAGGCTTCTGTATCTGTTTTTACTGATTTCGTAATTAAGCTAATGCCCCCATTGGATCCCATGGTGCTAATAAAGTTGGCTCAGCATTGAAAGCTGCTAGTTGTTCTTCCGTCAATAAGTCTTTGCGGACAACGATTTGATACGTGTATTCATCCATCCACTCGTCGCTCATCACAAAGAATCCTTTATCTCCGACTTTTTCTCCCCAGCTGTTTTCCACTTTCCATTTCGTCGATTTTCCATCAACCAAATCCACACCAGTCAAGACCATCGCGTGAGTCATCAAGCTTTCTCCATGATCTAAACGCTCCGCTTTTGTCATAGAAAAATCTAAATCGAATAATTCATCCATCTCATAAACATCTGTTGCCATGATCCCACTATCTCTTGTAGAAGATTGACCAACATCACAACCAAACCACACAGACTCTCCTTGTTCCAGTTGAGCAATCGCCAAGTTTTTGAAAGTCGTCATGTCGACATTTAGATATTTGACTTCTTTGCCCCCAACGACATTCCCTAGCATTTCAACCGTATAAGAACGATCATAAGGTTTGTCCGCTGTAGGTGCATTGATGATACTTACATAATCATCCAAATTTACACCAATATATTTGTCGTAAAACATTTGAGGCGTCAATTGTTGATCGATATGATAATTTTTTTCTTCATCACGATACTCAAAATCAAATTCAGTTGGCGGTGTTCCCAATGAGATCGTTAGAAACTGATAGATGCCAGCTAGCATTTTTTCTTTTTCTACTTGGATCTCTTCACTTGTTTTTCCTTCTGCCACTAATTGACGCAATTTGATCGCGTCTTTACGCAATAATTTGTTCAAGTAATTATTTAAATCACGAGAATTTGAACTATTTG